>NZ_DATKDZ010000001.1:0-1777 GCF_035512415.1 Pseudomonas sp.
CGACTAGAACGAAGCCGCTGGCGCGGCGGACGCTGCGCATGGAGCAAGGTCGCGGCAATCTCCACAGACATGAAGTAGTGTTGGGTCACAGGAAAGGAGGTCTCTGTGACCCAACTACGCAAACGGATGCTGGAGGAACTCCAGCGTCGTAACTACTCCAAGGCAACTACACGCAGCTACATCGGCGCCGTCGAGCGCTTCGCCCGCCATTTCGGCAAGCCGCCAGATCAACTCGGTCTGGATCATATCCGCCAGTATCAGGCCCACCTGCTTCGTGATCGGAAGCTGAAGCCAGGGACCGTTGTGGCACAGGTTGCGGCTCTGCGGTTCTTTTTCGTTCGCACCCTGAAGCGCCGGTTCCCGCCGGACTCCATCCCTTACCCGAAGTACACCCATCACCGCGTCCCGCGTGTGTTGAGTCCGGAGGAAGTCGCACGGTTGATTGACGCCGCCAGCAATCTGCAGGCCCGCGCGATCCTCATGTTGCTCTACTCCACCGGGATTCGACGCAGTGAACTGGTCCGCCTGCGCGTTCAGGATATCGATAGCGAGCGCAGAATCGTTCCCATTCGCCAGGGCAAAGGCGGCAAGGATCGGGATGTGCCGATGTGCCCGAAGCTGCTCGAAACACTCCGCGAGTACTGGCGCTGGAAGAAGCCAAAGACGTGGCTGTTTCCACGCGGCATCGCCAAGCGCGGCGATCACGAACATCTCACCGACAAGGCTGTCTGGTATGCCGTGGCCGAAGCCGCCCGTCATGCAGGGTTGAAGAAACGCGTTGCGCCCCATATGCTCCGGCACAGTTTCGCCACTCACCTGCTGGAGAACGGCGCCGACCTGCCCACCATCCAGGTTCTGCTCGGGCACGCCGACCTGGAGGCGACCAGCATCTACCTGCATTTGTCCCGGCGTCATCTGGAGACCACGGTAAATCCACTGGAACACTTAGCGGTCTCCGGCATCGGGGAGACCAACCGGTTCTACCATCGGCCACGACAAAAATGAGCCGCCCCGCCGTGGAGGTGGCCGACATCCTCCGCGCGCAAGGCAACCGCTTCCTGGACAGGTACGAGAAGAGTGTCGATTTTCAACAGCTCAAGGCTTTCCGCGCCATCGAGCGCTGCCGCACGGTTGCGCTGGGCGGCCACATGGATGCCTGTCCGCGATGCGGATACCAGGCGGCCATCTCCTACAACTCTTGCCGAAACCGGCACTGTCCCAAGTGCCAGGCACAAGCGCGGGAACGCTGGCTGACGGCGCGGGAACGAGAACTTCTCGCCACCCGCTACTGCCACGTTGTCTTCACCACCCCGCACGAACTCAACGTGCTGGCGATGGGCAACCCAAGGCTGTTCTACGATCTGTTGTTCACCGCCAGCGCACAAACCCTGCTCGAGGTGGCGGCCGATCCCCGACATCTGGGAGCTCAGATCGGCATCACCAGTGTCCTGCATACGTGGGGGCAGAACCTGCTGCTGCACCCGCACCTTCACTGCGCCATCCCGATGGGCGGGCTTTCGCCAGACCACAGCCGCTGGGTGCGCCCCAAGTATCCTTTCTTCCTGCCGGTCAAGGTGCTCAGCCGGGTGTTTCGCGGCAAGTTCTGCGCCGGTTTGAAGCGGCTCTATCGACGCCACCAACTGCGCTGTGCCGGGCCGGCAGCCGCGCTGGCTGATCCGAAGCAGTTTCGCCGATTGTTGCGCCGGCTGCACCGCCAAGACTGGGTGGTGTACGCCAAGCAGGCCTTCGGCGGCCCGCTGCAGGTCCTGCGTTACCT
>NZ_DATKDZ010000002.1:0-51546 GCF_035512415.1 Pseudomonas sp.
TCGCGGCAGCGCTCGGTGCTGATCCTGTGCGAGGTGCTGAAGTGGTCGGCAGTCGAGACGGCCGAGCTGCTGCAGATCAGCGTGGCGGCGGTCAACAGCGCGCTGCAGCGGGCCCGGGCGAGGATGGCCCGGATGCCGGCCCACAGCCTGGACCCGATCCACACGCCCGCCCACGCCGACCTGCTGGCCCGGTACGTCGACGCCTTCGAACGCTACGACATCGACCTGCTGGTGACGCTGCTGCGCGACGACGTCGTCCTGTCGATGCCGCCGTGGGACCTCTGGCTGCGCGGTCCCTCAGACCTTGCCGCCTGGTTCCTCGGCCAGGGTGGCGGGTGCCGCGGTGGGCGGCTGCTGCCGATCACCGTCAACGGAACCGCCGGCTTCGGCAGCTACAAGCCGAGCCGCCCGGGCCTCTGGGAGCCGTTCGCCATCCAGGTCATCGAGGTGGCCGACGGCCGCATCATCGGCCACCACAACTTCCTGTACCCCGATCGCTTCGCCGACTACGGCCTGCCGCCGCGCCTGGAGGCGTAGGCCGCACCGGGCGTTGCTACCAGCCCTCAAGGCGCGGGGGGATGCGCTCCTCGGCGACGCGCTTCAAGGTCAGCAGGCTGCGGCGGAAGAGGCGCGCGACAACGGGCACGGCGATGGAGCGCGCCATGGCGTCACCCATCCGGCCCAGCGGCACGTCGATGGCCTCCCACCACGTGACGATCGTGCCCTGCGCACCGTTCGGCCGCCGGGTGGGCGACAGCTCGAAGGCCCCCGACCCCCTGATGACCCTCCCGGTGTGGCGAACGGCGATCCTGCGCCCCTGGACCCACTCGGTGACCTCCATCTCGTCGGTCACGACGATGCCCAGGACGAGGGTGGTGGGGACGTCGATGGTGACCCCGACACCGGTCCGTTGCGGGCTGGTGACGGTCACCGACCTCGCGTCGTGCATCCAGTCCGGCTGGGATTCCCAGTCGACCAAAACGTCCCACACCCGTTCGACCGGGCGGTGGATGTGGACTCGTTCCTCTACTCTTGCCATCTGCCGCGCACGGTACCCACCTGCGCATCCCGTCACCGGCACCGCGGCGAAATGACCAGACCGCGACCGCTGGCCCCGCCCGACGTGTGCCCGAGCGGCCGCAGACGGGCTCCAGACCTACGAGGAAACCAACAGATGTTCATCGAGCTCAACGGCGTCCGCCACCACTATGTCTCCAAGGGCGAGGGGCCCCCGATCGTCCTGGTGCACGGGCTGGGCGGCAGCTTGCACACCTGGTACGGCGTCATCGAGACCCTCGCCATCCACCACCATGTGATCGCCCTGGACCTGCGCGGCTCGGGCCGCAGCGACGCCGGCTCGGGCGGGTACTCCATCCAGCAGTGGGCACAGGACGTCAACGCGCTGATCAGCACCCTCGAGCTCCCTCCGGTGACGCTGGTCGGCCACTCCTCGGGCAGCCTGGTGGCCCAGCAGGCGGCCCTCGACAAGCCTGAGGCGATCGACCAGCTGGTCCTCGTCGGCGGCATCTCGTGGTTCGAGCCCGAGACCAAGAAGGCCTACGAGGACCGCGCCGACCTGGTCGAGGCCGACGGCATGGACGCGGTCGTGGACGGCTGGCTGCCCGGCGCGCTGGCCCCACGCACCCAGGCCAAGCTGCCCCAGCTGGTCGGCCTGCTGCGTGATCTGTACCTGCGAAACGACCCCACCAGCTACGCCAAGGCCTGCCGGGCCCTGGCCAAGATGCCGCGCATCAGCCGCGAGGACATCGGCCAGCCGACCCTGCTGGTCGTCGGCGACCACGACCAGTCGACCCCGATCGCCATGAGCGAGGAGCTGCACGCACAGATACCGGTGTCGCGAGTCAGGGTGATCGCAACTGCGGCGCACTGGCTGATGCTCGAGCAGCCCGACGCGCTGTCTGCAGCGATCCTGGAGTACCTGACGTAGCAGCCGACGGCGCTGGTCCTGCCCGGAGGGTTCGTGACCGGTCAGGATCCGGGCGCCACCGGCCCCGTGGTGACCAGTGAGGATGGGTCATCTTTGCAGATGACCTCTACTGGCAGGGGGGGCGTGCCGATCATGAGGGCATCCACCTGAGGAGCCCCCGATGGCCGCTCAACTGCCCGACACCTTGTCCACCGCCACCACCTTCCAGCGGCTGATGGGCCACGATCCGACGCTGATGGCAGGCCTGCGTCAGGGGGATCCAGCGGTCACCCGGGCAGTCGGTCGGGTCCTGCGGCTGACGTCACTGCGTCGGCTGGCGACTGATCCTGCGGCACTGGTTGCGGCGCTGGCCGCGCTGCCGCAGTTGCGTCCGACCCTGCTCAGCGCCTGGCGACGCGAGGATCCCATCCTGACCGGCCACCTGCTCACCTGGGCCGAACAGGCCTGCCGGCACCATTCGCTGGTCCCGGCTGTGCACGGCGCGGCTGCCTGACCAGCCCTCCCCGATCACGTCGATCTGGCAACGCGAGGACCGCCTCCGCAGGCTGGCCATGGAGCGCTCAGGTCGGTGGGGCGAAGGGGCCGTGCGGCGATGGTGGGGCGTGCGGCACCGGCGGGTGGACCGGGTGGGGTGGGCGCGCCGGCGGATGTGACGGCGGGGCCCACGATGCCCTGGCCGGGGCCGCGTTGCCCGATCCCTGGAGCAACGCGGCGGTGCACAGCAGCAGCGCCTCAGGGTGGGTGCCGGGCGGCGGGCGGTGGTGCATCCGGTCGGCCAGCACGTTGGCCAGCTCGGTCGCGATGCGCGCGCGATGCTGCGGCTGCAGGGACCCAGACCGCAGCAGGAACCGCCGCACCACGGCGTAGTCGGCCGCGGTCAGGCCGCGCACGTCAAGGCTTGAGGCGTAGGCCTGCAGCGGGCCAGGGATCTGCCAGAACACGGCCTGGTCCGCGGCCGAGTCCGTCGCACGGTCCCGGATCGTCACCGTGCCCGCCGCCAGGTCGCCCAGGCGCTGCCCGCGCCGGGTCAGCAGAGCGCTGACCAGCGCCGGGATGCCAAGGAACAGGTAGAAGTCGACGAAGGCGAACAACCCGCGGATCGCGGCATGGCGGAAGCGGACCGGTGCCCCCTCGGTGGTGACCACCCGCAGCCCCAGGGCGGCCTTGCCGGCGGTCCGTCCGTTCAGTGTGGCCTCGCAGCCGGTCGGGTAGCCCCACAGGACCAGGAAGTTCAGCAGGAGGATGACGACCACCACCACCCAACCCGGCCCTTCATCAAAGCCAGCGGACGCCACCCCCAGGGCGCCGACGGCCAGCAGCAGGACGAAGTAGAGGAGGGTGAACATCACGAACAGGTCGATCAGGATGGCCAGGGCCCGGCTGCCGACGTCGGCCAGCGGCAGGTCGACCTGCACCGCCTCGGGGGTGTACAGGGCGGACCGGCGGCCGGTGGTCTCCTCAGCCTGTGTGCTGGTCATGGGCCTGGCGTTCCCCCTACGGTGGTCGGTGTGAACCTTGATCGCTTCGTGGCGCTGCACCAGCCGACCTGGCATCGGCTTGGCCTGATGGCCAGCCGCAACCCGTCCGAGCTGTCAGCAGACGATATCGCGACGTTCGTCGCCGACTACCAACGCAGCTCGACCCACCTGTCGATGGCCCGCCGGACCTACGCCGATCCCGACCTGACCGGCAGGCTGTCACAGCTGGTCGCGACGGCGGGGGCGACGCTGTACGGCAGCCGCCCACGGACGTTGGCAGCGGTCGCGCGCTTCTTCACCGAGACCTTCCCGGGCGCGATGTGGCACCTGCGGTGGCACATCGCCGTGGCCACCGGGATCTTCCTCGGGGTCGCGTTCGGCCTCGGGGCCTGGGTGGCTGCCTCGCCGCAGGCGCTGGATGCGGCGATCCCCCAGAACGTGCAGGACGCCCTGGTGGCAGGCGACTTCGTCGAGTACTACTCCGACCGCCCGTCCGGGCAGTTCTTCGCCGAGGTCGGGCTGAACAACATCCAGGTGGGGTTCCTGGCCTTCAGCGTCGGCATCGCGGCAGGGTTGCCCACCGTCTACGTCCTGCTGATCAACGCGGCCAACGTGGGCTTCGCGGGGGGATTGTTCCATGCCCGGGGGGTGGCCGAGGTCTTCTGGGGGTTCATCACACCCCATGGCCTGATCGAGTTGACGGCGGTCTTCATCGCCGCCGGGATGGGGTTGGCGCTGGGGTGGTCGTGGATCGACCCTGGCGAGCTGCCGCGCATCGAATCGCTGCGACGTCAGGCCAGCCGGGCGATCACCGTCGTGATCGGGCTGCTCGTCGTCTTCGGCGTCGCCGCGATCATCGAAGGCTTCATCACGGGGTCACCCCTGCCGACGTGGGTGCGGGTCGGCGTTGGCGTGGTGGTCGAGGGCGCCTTCCTGACCTACGCCTGGATGCGTGGTCGGGCCGCCGCCGGCCAGGGACTGACGGGGACGTTGGGCCAGGCCGACCGGCCGCTGTGGGACGCCGTGGGCTGATCCGCGCCCCGGTCCCGTCCGGCCCGCGCCCAGCCGACCACCGCCCAGCCGAACCCCGCCCAGCCGGGTGAGATACGCCGCACCAGCGCAGGAAATCTCACCCAACCGAGGGGACCGCCCACTGCCTACGGCTCCGGCCTGCTCAGAGGCGGCCGGCGGACTTCAGGTCCAGGTAGGCATCGATGAGGCGCAGCGGCAGGCGGTCGGGGGGCTCGTCGATGACCTGTGCTCCAACCCCGCCCAGCAGGCGAGCGCTGCGACGGCGGTCGGACTCGGATTTTAGGGCCGAGGCCATGCGGTAGGCCGCGGCCGCGTCCCGCGGCGCCCGCGTGGACCAGGAGCGCACCGTCGGGTCGGCGGGCGAGGCGACCATCAGCAGGTGGCGACGCGCCAGCAGCGGGATGGCCGGGACCAGCGACTCGGTGATCGGAGCCGCAGCCAGATCGGTCACGACCACGACCAGCGCGCGCCGGCGATAGCGGACGAGCGTCTCGGCGAACGCGGCGCGATAGTCGGGCTCGACGAGGTCCACTCCCACATCGGCCAGCGCCTGCACGATGCGTGTCATCTGGGCGCCACCGGTCCGCGGCGGAACCGTCATGCCCACCTCGTCGCTGAAGGCGACCAGGCCGACCCGGTCCCCCATCCCCGTGGCCACCCGCGTCAGGGCCATGACCGCATCCATGGCGTGCTCCAGCCGCGCGGCGACGCTCGCCCGTTCCTCGTCGGTGTCAGCCAGCGGCAGCCGCCCCATCCGCCCGGCCATGGTGCGGCCGTGGTCCAGCAGGACCAGGATCTGCTGGTTCCGCTCGGCGCGGTAGGTGCGCACGATGGGCTTGAGGGCCCGGGCGGTCGCTGCCCAGTCGATCCGGCGGCTCTCATCGTCGGTGGTGTACTCACGCAGGGACTCGAAGTCGGTGCCCTGCCCGCGCAGCCGGATCGTGCGCAGCCCCTCGGCCTGCCGCTGAGCCTGGTGCAGCGCAAGCTCTGCCACCTGGCGGCTGGGGAACGCCGGGTGGACCCGGACGGTGCTGGTCACGTCGCAGTCGGCCTGTCGCATCATCAACCCCAGCGGCCCGTGCACCCGCAGGGTGACGGCGCCCAGCTCGATGGTGCCCCGGCGGGCCGGCGTCATCGTCCGCGTCGCGAAGCGACTGCCGCGTGGCGGCAGCCGCAGCCGGGCGCGGCGGTCGGCCACGCGCAGGGACCCCGGCAGGGCATCGGCCAGGTCGACGGTCAGACGCCGGCCAACTGGGTTGGCCAACGTCCACCGCAGGTCAGATGGGCTGTCGATGACCATGACCGGCTCGACGTCGCGACGCACCCCGACCTGTGACGGCGAGGGCGCCAGGACCGCATCGGCCACCGCCGCCCCCAGCACCACCAGGTTGCCGATGACCCACGCCACCTCATGGCCGGTGGCGAAGGGCAGCACCGCCAGGCCGACCAGGATCAACGCCGCAGCCAGACGCCATGTCGGGACCGGCCACGCGCGACCGGTCGGGACCGTCGGGACCTCGCGACCGGGCAGCTCGGCGGTGACGCCCGTGGCGGGGGCAGGCGGCGGGGTCACGATGGTGCGCACGCGCCGCTCAGCGGGGCACCGGGACGGCCGCCAGGATGCCCTGCAGCACGGTGTCGGCGTCACCGCCCTCAAGCTCCACGTCGGGGCGGACCTGGACGCGGTGGCGCAGCGCCGGCAGGGCCATCGCCTTGACGTCGTCTGGGGTGACGTACTCGCGGCCCGACAGCCACGCCCAGGCCTTGGCCGCCTTCAGCAGCATCGTCGAACCGCGCGGGCTGATGCCCAGCGTCAGCGACGGCGACTGCCGGCTGGCGGTCGCCAGGTCGACGACGTAGCCCAGGACCGCAGGGTCGGTGCGCAGCTGCTCCACATGCTCGCGCGCAGCCGCGAGCTCGGCGGCGCCGGCGACCGGGCCGATCCCGCTGGCCGGCAGGTCGTGGGGGTTCATGCCACCGTCGTGACGGGTCAGGACCATGTGCTCCTCCTGCGGTGAGGGGTAGCCGACGACCAGCTTGAACAGGAACCGGTCGAGCTGGGCCTCGGGCAGGGGGTAGGTGCCCTCATACTCCACCGGGTTCTGGGTGGCCACCACCATGAACGGGGTCGGGAGCTGCCGCGCCGTCCCCTCAACGGTGACGCGGCGTTCCTCCATGGCCTCGAGCAGAGCGGCCTGCGTCCGCGGTGGGGTCCGGTTGATCTCGTCGGCCAGCAGCAGGTTGGTGAACACCGGCCCCTTGCGCAGCTTGAACTGTTCGCTCTGCATGTCGTACACGGCGTGGCCGGTGACATCGCTGGGCATCAGGTCCGGGGTGAACTGGATGCGCGCAAACTCGCCGCCGAAGCAGCGCGCCAGGGCGCGTACCAGCAGGGTCTTACCCAGACCGGGCACGCCTTCGATCAGCACATGGCCGCCAGCGATCAGAGCGCTGAGCACATCGTCGATCACCGCCGTCTGGCCGATCAGGGCTTTTTGCAGCTCCCCACGCAGCGCCTGCGCCAACTGGCTGGCGCGCTGGCGCTGCAGGTTCGGGTTTGCCGCGGCAGCTGCCGGCGCGGCGGCGGCGGGGGGCACGGCCGCTGCTTCAGGAGCGGCTGGCTCGGCGGCTACGGCAGCGGGTTCGAGTTCGCTGGCCGGCTGTTCGGGTGTGTATTCGCTCGTCATAGGGCATTCCTGAGGGTTTGCAGGTTGGCGACCTGGCGGGTGAAGTCGGCGGCGCTCAGCCGTTGCGTGGGCAACGGCCGCATGGCGTGGCTGATAAAGCTGGACGGCTGGCGGCTCAGACGGCTGAGGGCCTGCCATTGTTCGGCGACGCCGAGGCGTTCGAAGCCGGGATGACGGTGCCGTGCACGGCGCTGGATGTCCTGTTGCAAGCCTTGCAGCAGGCTACGCTGGCCGCCGTGGCGCAGGAGGAAATCAGCGCTGCCGCGCAGGTGTTCCTGCAGTTGCCGACGGTTGCGGCTGGCTGGCTGTTGCAGCGGCCCCTGGCGCATGCCCAGGCCCCACAGGGCGAAGGCCAGAAGCAGCCCCAGGGCCGCCAGGGCCAGGGGGAAATGGCGCAGCAGCAGGCTGAACAGGTCGTCGCGTTCGGCGCGGTAGAGTAGGGTTACCTGGCTGTCCTGGGTCATATACCAGAGCAGCCAGGCATTGTCGTATTCGCCGATCGCCCGGTTCTGCCAGATCCAGCTGTCGCTGACCACGCTGACCAAGCCGTCGCCGTGGTAGAGCTGCAGCAGGTGGGTGGCGGCATCGCTGTTGGCCCAGGCATGGGCGCGGTTCTCGGCATCGTAGAGGTGGAAGTCGGTGTCGAAGCCGAAGTAGGCCGGAGCCTCTTCGTTTTCCAGATAGAGCTGAGTCAGCTCCGGGTAAGGATTGTCGTCTTTGGCTTGTTCAGCCGGCTCGACCGCCTCTGCTGGGGCTTGTTCGACAGGCTCGGCGTCATCCGCCTCTGTGTCGGCCTCGTCTTCGTCGAGTTCTTCGCTCTCGTATTGCTGGATACCCAGGCTGTCGAGCAGCAGGTCGCCGCTTTTGCCGTCTTCTTCGTCCCACAACCGCTCGGCGACGAACAGCAGATGCCCGCCCTTGGCCGTCCAGGCCAGCAGGCGCTCGGCCTGCTTGGGCGTCATGCGGTTGCGATCGGCGAGTAGCAGCAGGGTCTGCCCGGCGCTCGGCAGGTCGTGCAATACCTCCAGGCCATCGGCGCGTTGCACCTGCAGGCCCTGTAGACGCAAAAAGTGTTCGGCAGCCAGGTAGGGGTTGGCCTGGGCTTCGGGGTCGGGGCCGTGGCTGATGGTTTCTTCGTAGGGTTCGAGGCGGCCCAGCAGGTAGCTGCCGAGCCAGCCAAGGGCCAGCAGCAGGGCTACGCCGAGCAGCAACTGGGTGCGCCGGGTCATGCCTGCACCCCTTGTTCGAACAGCTTGCGCCAGGCGTTGCACAGGCTCTGCTTGAGCGCCGCCGGGGGCAGTCGATGGCCGTAGGCGAGGTTCTGCCAGTGCTGGGTCAGCGCCTGGCTGAAGCGGCTCAACTGCGCTTGCTCAAGGCCCTGCACCAGGTGCAGCACTTCAGCTTCGGTGTGCGAGCTTTTCAGCGGCAGTCGCTGCTCATGCAGCATGCGGCTGAGCAGGGCGCGGTAGAGCAGGCCCAAGGCGGCGCGCGGCTGTTCGTCCCAGAGTCGTTCAACCTCGCCGGCAATATCCGCTGGCAGGCTCTGTGGTGTTACTTCCAGGCCGAACAACTGCTCGGGAGGCGCAGGTTTGTGAGTGCGCGGCAGGTTGAGGCGACCGGCAAAGGTGCGCAGCCATTCGCGATAACGCCACAGCAGCCAGGCGATCAGGCTGAACAGGGCGGCCCACAACAGCACTTCGAAGAACAGCGCCACGGCCTCGACGCTTTTCCACATTTCGCTAAGTTTGAAGAACCTTTCCAGCCACTCGCGCAGGGCCTCGGCGTCTGCTTCATCGGGCTCCTCGGCGGCTTCGCCAAAGCGCCAGCGGGTCACGCTTTCGTGGTGTTCGAAGGGCGGCTGGTCGAGCAGCTGGGTGATGCTCTGTTGCGCCGCCTGGCTGTTCAGGGGTTGCTTGAGCAGGCGCGGTGCCTGCGGGCCCATGGGGTCTTCAACCGGCAGCGGGCAGCTGCTGGCGGCCGCCATGGCGCTGTTGGGCAGTTGCAGCAGCAACAGGCCGGCAGCCAGCAGCAGGGCCGAGGTGATACCGGTCAGGCGCTGGCGCAAGCGGCGGAACACCAGTTCGATGTCCCAGGCCTCCAGCGCGGTGCGGCGGTTCAGGTAAAGGGTGAAGCCGCAGGCGACGTAGATGGGCTCCCAGATAATCAGGATCAGCACATAGAGCAGGTTGGACAGGTGCTCCAGCCAGAGCCAGTCGCCGCTGCCGGCATCAATCAGGCTTTGCCAGCTCCAGTCGAGTTCGACCTGTGCCGGCAGGAGCATATAGAACAGGCCGATCAGGCCGAACCAGAGGGCCATTTCCAGGTGGATACCGACCAGGGTCAGCCACGTGGCACCGCCAGCGTCGCGTTGGCCGAGGACGATCAGGCGCTGGTTGCGTTCCTTGCCGCCCAGGCCTTCGAGCTGCATCACCGGCAGGTCGAAGCTGCGCGTCGGGCTCAGGCGTCGCCAGGTCAGGCTGGCCAGCAGTTGTGGCTTGAGTAGCCCGGGCAGGGCCCGGAGCGCCTGCTTGAGGCTGGGAGTGGCTCCGAACAGGGCGTGGGAGAGGATATACAGCGGCAGCCGCTCAAAGGCCGGTTTCAGCCACCAGAACAGCAGCAGCGCCCAGCTCGGGTACTGCCACAGCAGCGCGCATAACAGGGCGAAAATCGGCAAGGTGACCAGCGCCCAGCTGGCCATCAGCAGGCCGGCATGCTGCTTGGCCAGCAGTACACCGAGGTCCATGGCTTCCCAGGCGCTGCGCGGGCGAATGGCCACGCTGGCATCAGTCAGGCGCATGCACACCTCGGCCGGCCAGCAGCAGATAGCTCAGAACCAGCAACCAGAGGCCTGCTCCCACCCAGTATTTAATCACTGGGCTGGCCAGGCTCATGGACGACCAGTAGGCCTCGATAAAGGCGGCCAGCAGCAGAAACAGGATCACTCCGCCGATCAGCCGCACGCTGTGGCCGGCCGCCAGGCGCAGGGCCTCGCCGCGGGGCAGGCGGCCAGGTACCAGCAGCGCCCAGCCCAGCTTCAGGCCGGCGGCCCCGGCGAGGGCGATGGCGGTGAGTTCGAAGGCTCCATGGCCGATCACGAAGGACCAGAAGGTTTCGCCGTAGCCGATCTGCGTCAGATGGCCGGCCACCGCGCCAATCATCAGGCCGTTGAACAGCAGAAAGAACAGGCTGCCCAAACCCAGCAGCAGACCGCTGGCAAAGGTCTGAAAAGCGATGCCGATATTGTTCATGATGTAGTAGCCGAACATCATCCAGTCGTCGCCGGAGTCGCGCTCGCCGAAGCGGCCGATACGCCGGGCGTCGGGGTCGTACATCTGCTCCATCTCGGCCACCTGCTCGGTGCCGATCAGGCTGTAGACCAGCTCGGGTACCAGGTAGACCAGCAGGCCCATGCCCAGCAGGCTGCCGAAGAACAGCAGGCTGGCGGCCACCACAAAACGCCATTCGGCGCGTACCAGGCGCGGAAAACCGGCCAGGATAAAGCCGAGCAATTGCCCACCCAGCGGGCTGCGGTGGCGATAGAACTGCTGGTGGCCACGCATGGCCAGCTGCTGCAGGCGCTCGATCAGGTGGCTGCTGTAACCGCGGCTCTGGGCCAGGGCCAGGTGCTGGCACAGGCGGCGGTAGTCGGCGGCGAAACTTTGGCACTGCTGGCTGTCGGCCTTGCCGCGTTCGAGCGCGTCGAGTTGCGCGCTGAAGGCCTGCCAGGCGCTCTGCTGCTGGCTTTCGAAAAGACTCTGTTTCATGTCGGCCCCAGCAGGCCGCGGGCGATGCCATTGATCCGCTGCTCGGCCTGTTCGGGCGGCACCTGCAGAGGTTCGGCCAGTATCCCCGCAAGTTCTAGGCGGCGCGCGCTGGAGAGGGTTTCGGCGCGTTCGGCGAAGCCGAGTAGGGCGCGTTGTTCGCTCAGGTCCATGCTGAAGGGGGCACGCAGGGGCTCGGCCGCCGGCAGCTTGGGCGCACCGGCAGGGGCGTCGCGGTAGACCACCAGGGTGCCGGCGGCGATATCGCCCAGGCGCTTGAAGGCGGGATGATTGATGCAGCTGAGAATGCCCAGGGTGTAGGCAAACGGCAGCATGTCGACGAAGCGCAGCAGGTTGCGGGTCAGGGATGCCGGCCAGCCGATGGGCGTGCCATCATCATGGATCACCCGCAGCCCCATCAGTTGTTTGCCCGGTGAGCGGCCCTGGTTGAGCACTTCAAACAGCACCATGTACCACCAGGTCACCAGAAACAGCAGGATGGTGCCCAGGCCCATGCCGAACTGGCCAAGCAGGGCCAGCACGGCAAACAGCACGCCCAGCAGCGCACCGCGAATCAGCAGATCAATGGCGAAAGCCAGTGCGCGCGGTACCAGGCCAGCTGGGCGCAGGATCAGGTCGATGCCTTCCGGGGTTTCCACTTGATAGCGGGTATCCAGCAGTGGGCGTTGGGCGGGCGCTGGATAGGTGATTGAACTGAGCGGCATCGGCAGACTGCGTCGAGGAAAGCCCGATGCTAGCCAGCAGCGGGCAGGGAAGCAACCGGGTCAGTCAGCTGACCCGGTGCGAGAGTGATTTATTGTGGCGCAGGCAGCACGCCGAAGATGGTGCGGTAGAGGATGCCGATGGCAATAATCAGCAGCGGCATACTCCAGACCATGCCGATCCCCAGGGGAATGGCGCTGATCACAACGATCAGGCCGAGCAGCAGAAACAGGCCGAAGATCTTGAACCAGCGCTGGCCGACGGCCTTGCGCGACGCCTCCATGGCCTGCCAGGGCGATAGCCCGCGTTCGACCACCAGCGGAATCGCCAACATATAGGCGATGGCCAGGTAGATGCCGGGGATGATCAGCAGGATCAGGCCGAGGTAGATCAGCACAGGGCAGGCGATTGCGGTAATCAGGATCGGTACGGTGCGGCCGAAGTGGCTGAAGATCTCGTTGAAGCTGACATTTTGATCGGCCGCACGGCGGATGCCGACCATGCCTATCCCGGCCATAAAGGGGTAGGCCAGAGCCGAGGCGAAGAGGCCGATTACGATTTCCACCACGGCACCGAGCACCGGGTTGTCGCTGGCCAGGCCGAGCAGGGCGACGCCGCCGCCGAGGGCCAGGGAGACGACCATCATCACCGCATAGAACACCAGAAAGCCGCCGACGATGATGCCTTTGCTGCCCTTGGTACGCTGCCAGGCCTCGCTCAGCAGCTCGCCGATATTGAAGTCGTAGCCGCGGCTCAGGGCGTCCTCGATGCTCGGCACCCGCAGATCGCGCGATGGCTCTTGCAGGGTACTGATGGGGGCGGCGTAGGGATTGCTGGCGGGGGTATCACTCATGGCGGCGTCCTTGTTCGAGAGTGAGGGTGCAGAGGCTTACTCTAGCCGCGGCTTGGCCCGCCCACAAGCGCTTGGCCTGTTAGACTGCCCGTGCCTCCCACTCAGGACAAAACCGTGAGCTCCAGCCTTTTTTGGTACGACTACGAAACCACTGGCATCGACCCGCGTCGCGACCGCCCGCTGCAGGTGGCCGGGATTCGCACCGACGAAAACCTCAACGAAATCGGCGAGCCGCTGAATATCTATTGTCAGCCCAGCGATGACATCCTGCCCCATCCGGCGGCGTGCCTGGTCACCGGCATCACCCCGAGCCGGCTGGCCGAGCAGGGCTTGAGTGAGGCCGAGTTCATGACCCGGATACATGCCGAGCTGGCGCAGCCGAGTACCTGCGGTGTGGGTTACAACAGCCTGCGTTTCGACGATGAGGTGACGCGCTACAGCCTGTATCGCAACTTTTTCGACCCCTATGCCCGCGAGTGGCAAGGCGGTAATAGCCGCTGGGATCTGATCGACCTGGTGCGCAGCGCCTATGCACTGCGCCCCGAAGGGGTTGTCTGGCCCGAAGAGGATGGCCGTGTGACGCTCAAGCTGGAGCGTCTGACCGCGGCCAACGGCATTGCCCATGGCCAGGCCCACGACGCCCTGTCCGATGTGCGCGCGACCATTGCTCTGGCCCGTCTGCTGCGTAGCAAGCAACCCAGGCTGTATGACTATCTGTACCAGTTGCGCAGCAAGCAGCGGGTGCTCGATCAGGTGCGCCTGTTGCAGCCGTTGGTGCATGTCTCCGGACGCTTTGCCGGTGCCCGGCATTATCTGGCCCTGGTATTACCCCTGGCCTGGCACCCGCGCAACCGCAATGCGCTGATCGTGTGCGACCTGCATGCCGATATTTCGCCCCTGCTCAATGAAACAGCGGCCACTCTGCAGCAGCGCTTGTATACCCGCCGCGAGCAATTGGCCGAAGGCGAGCTGCCGGTACCGCTGAAGTTGCTGCATATCAATCGCTGTCCGGTATTGGCCCCCTTATCGGTATTGCGCGATGCCGATATTCAGCGCCTGCAATTGGATATGCCTGGCTATCAGGCCCGCGCCGAGCAATTGCGCACGCAGGCGGCGCAGTGGCAGGACAAACTAGCCCAGGTGTATGGCGAGGAACAATTCGCGCCGAACCCGGACCCGGAGCAACAGTTGTACCAGGGCTTTATTGGCGATCGAGATCGGCGTTTATGTGAGCAGGTGCGGCTGGCCGACCCGCAGCGCCTCGGTCAGCAGGCCTGGCCGTTTGACGATGGGCGTTTGCCTGAGTTGCTGTTTCGCTACCGGGCGCGCAACTTTCCAGCGAGTTTGAGTGAGGTCGAGCAGCAGCAGTGGCAGACATTCTGTCGGCAGCGTTTAAGCCAGGCGGAATATGGCGCGCCCAATACCCTGGCGGATTTTACCCAGGCCCTGGACGCTATATTCGACGGGGTGCCGGCTGGACAGCAGGCGGTGTTAAGCGAGTGGCGTAACTATGCCGAACAGTTGCGGCAGCGTTATGCCCTGTAATGGGCTGCGGACAGAGCGACGGGTAAAGGCCGATAGTCACTAGCTGTGGTCAACCCAATAAAAGGGCCAGGCCTCGGTATCGGGTTGTGTTCAGGCGTCGGCGCATAAGTGTGGAGGGGCCCAGCTTTGTAGGGCGCACCCTACCCATTGCGGGCTCTGCAAGTAGTGTCACTTTTCCCTAAGCGCTCCATGCAACAGGTAATTGCTACATACCAATAAAAAACGCCAGCAATGCTGGCGTTTTTTATTGGTATTTGTTGCTTGGGCCGCTGCTTAGTCCAGCAGGGTTGCCCAGCCTTCTACCACGTCGCCGCCCCACTTGGCTTTCCACTCTTTCAGAGTCTTGTGGTTGCCGCCTTTGGTTTCGATGACTTCACCGCTGTTCGGGTTCTTGTACTGCTTGACCTTGCGCGCGCGCTTGGTGCCTGTAGGCTTGGCCGCGCGGGTTGCCTTGCTGCTCTTGGCATCCGGGTCGAGCATGGCAATGATGTCACGCAGGGACTTCTGATACTCGCCCATCAGGGTGCGCAGTTTGCCTTCGAACTCGAGTTCTTTTTTCAGCTTGTCATCTTGCGACAGGTTTTTCAGGCGTTCTTGCAGTTCTTTGATGGCTTCTTCTGTGGCGCGGTATTCGTTGATCAGCGACATGTGACTTACCTTAATATTCGAAAAGTGGTGACTAAGTGACTTGATAATAGTCAGGCACTTTTCACAAGTAAACCGCTTTGTCGAATTTTTCTAGAGGAGGGCCTTTTAATTAACCCTAATTGACCGCCGATAAGTCCCTTGCTGTTGTCCGTGACTGCCGCACCTGTGGATATTCGCGGTTATCCATGGGGACGCATTTAAATAGTGCAAGGTGAATCGAGAGTGGCGCTGCAGATAAATGTCGCGGCCGACTGGAACGATCGTACTGCAGTGCGCAGGAGTACTGCAGTTTTCTGGCGCTGTGGCTAGAATGGCCGCCTTTATGCAAACGGCGGAGTGTTAGATGCGCACTTTTCGACTGGTCATCGCCTGCCCGGATCGGGTCGGTATCGTGGCCAAGGTCAGTAACTTTCTGGCCACCTATAACGGTTGGATTACCGAGGCCAGTCACCATTCGGATAATCAGAGTGGCTGGTTCTTTATGCGCCACGAGATTCGCGCCGACTCGCTGCCCTTTGATCTGGACGGCTTTCGCCAAGCCTTTGCGCCTATTGGCCGTGAGTTTTCCATGGAGTGGCGGGTCACCGACTCGGCGCAGCAGAAGCGCGTGGTCCTGATGGCCAGCCGCGAGTCTCATTGCCTGGCCGATTTACTGCACCGCTGGCACAGCGACGAGCTGGATTGTGAAATCCCCTGTGTGATTTCCAACCATGACGATCTGCGCAGCATGGTCGAGTGGCACAACATTCCCTACTTCCATGTGCCGGTCGATGCCCAGGACAAGCAGGCGGCCTTCGATGAAGTGGAGCGCCTGGTCAAGGCGCACCAGGCCGACGTGATCGTCCTGGCCCGTTATATGCAAATTCTGCCCGCGCAGCTGTGCGCCGAGTTTTCCCAGCGGGTGATCAATATCCATCACAGCTTCTTGCCGTCCTTCGTCGGGGCCAAGCCTTATCACCAGGCCTCGCTGCGCGGGGTCAAACTGATCGGGGCCACTTCGCACTATGTCACCGAAGAGCTGGATGCCGGGCCGATCATCGAGCAGGACGTAGTGCGGGTCAGCCACCGCGACAGCATTGAAGAGATGGTGCGCCTGGGTAAGGATGTGGAAAAGATGGTGCTGTCCCGTGGTTTACGCTATCACTTAGAAGACAGAGTACTGGTGCACGATAACAAGACGGTGGTGTTTGACTGAGTTGTAGGTCGTGGATCGGTTTAGTGCATGACAAAGGAGTTTGCTGATGCTCAAGTCAATCAAGGTGCGTGATTACATGACTCGCAATTTGGTGACCTTTCGTCCTGAAATGAACCTGTTTACGGCGATCAACCGTTTACTGGATCACCGCATCTCCGGCGCGCCGGTGGTTGACGGGCAGGGGCATCTGGTTGGCCTGTTGTCCGAGGGCGACTGTTTGCGCGGCATTCTTTCCGGGGCCTATTACGAGTCCGCGGGGGGCGATGTCAGTGCCTATATGACCACCGAGGTGGAAATCATTTCGCCCGAGGCCGATATCATCGAAGTTTCCGAGCGTTTTCTGCGCGGTCGCCGGCGGCGTCTGCCGGTGGTCGAGGATGGCCGTCTGGTTGGCCAGGTCAGCCGCAGCGATGTGCTGCGCGCCGTCAAGGAGTTCGCCCAGCACGATGAAGGGCGCTTGCTGGTTAACTGAGGTGTCTGAGCTGTGCAGCCAGGCTCTGAGCCGGAGGGCGATGCGATGAATGATCCGCTGACGCGAGCCACCGCTACGGCTCCGCCTGTGGTGGGCGAGGGCTGTACCCAGCGTTACGATCCCCAGGCCCTGAGCCCCGAGGATGGCACCGAGTTTGCCGAGGCCGCCGAGTTGTGGCGGCAGCTGGAACGGGATAAACAGGCGGAGGCCGACAGCGATAAGCCGAAATAAAAACGGGGCACTCATTGAGTGCCCCGTTTGCATTGCGCGGTCTGTTAAATGCGGAAGCTGTCGACCAGCTGCTTGAGTCTGGAGGCCTGTTGTTCGAGGTCGCCGCAGGCGCGCAGGGTGGCATTGAGGTTTTCCACGCCTTCCTGGTTGAGGGTATTGATTTCGGTGATGTCGACGTTGAGTGATTCGATCACAGAGGTCTGTTCTTCGGTGGCGGTGGCCACCGACTGGTTCATGCCGTCGATCTCGCCGATACGCGCCGTGACGCTGCCCAGGCGTTCGCCGGCCTGGTTGGCGATCACCACGCTCTCCTCGCTGTAACGCTGGCTCTCGGTCATGGTGGTGACCGACTCGCGGGAGCCGACCTGCAGCTCCTCGATCATCTTCTCGATTTCCTGCGCCGATTCCTGGGTGCGGTGAGCCAGGTTGCGCACTTCGTCGGCGACCACGGCAAAACCGCGGCCGGCTTCGCCTGCGCGGGCGGCTTCGATGGCGGCGTTAAGGGCGAGCAGGTTGGTCTGTTGGGAGATGCTTTTGATCACTTCGAGAATCTGCCCGATATTCACCGTCTTGCTGTTCAGGGTCTCGATATTGCTGCAGGAGGCGCTGATCTTGGCCGACAGCTCATTCATCGCCACGATGGTTTTTTCCACCACCTGACGGCCGTCCTCGGCCAGGTTGCGGGCATCCGAGGCCTGGGTCGAAGCGTCGGCAGCGTTGCGAGCGATTTCCTGAGCGGCCGCACCCAATTCATTGATGGCGGCGGCCACGCTGTTGGTGCGGCTGGCCTGCTCATCGGAGTTGATCATCGAGGAGTTGGAGGCTCCCACCACAAGCTTGGCCACTTCGTTGACCTGGCTGGTGGCCGAGGAAACTTCACGGATCGAGCTGTGGATACGTTCGACGAAACGGTTGAAGGCAGTGGCCAGGCGGCCGAACTCGTCATTGGACTGAATATGCAGGCGTTTGGTCAGGTCACCCTCGCCCTGGGCGATGTCTTCCATGGCCTTGCCCATGACCAGCAAGGGTTGCATCAGCACCCGGATCAGCATGCTCAGCAGCAGGATGATCAGCACCACGGCAATCAGGGTGGCGATCAGGGCCGAGGCGCGGAACTCGCTGAGCATTGCATAGGCTTTGGTCTTGTCGATGGACAGGCCGACATACCAGTTGACCGAAGGCAAACCCTTGACCGGGGCAAAGGTGAGGATGCGGGTTTCGCCGTTGTCCTGGGCTTCGCTGAAATCGCTGCCGATGCGCGGGGTGTTCTGCGGGAATATCTCGCTGAGGTTCTTCATCACCAGGCTCTTGTCCGGGTGCACCAGGACCTTGCCGTCGGCGCTGACCAGGAAGGCATAGCCGATGCCGTTGAAGTCCAGGGAGTTGATGATCTGGACCAGGGTGTTGAGGCTCAGATCGCCACCGACCACGCCCGCGGCCTTGGCGGGCGTGGCGATGGTGATGATCAGCTCGCTGGTGGCGGCATCCACATAGGGTTCGGTCAGGGTGGTGCCGCCGGCGGCCATGGCGTCCTTGTACCAGGGGCGCACGCGGGGGTCATAGTCCTCCGGCATTTTCTCGTCCGGGCGCATGGTGAAGGCACCCTCAGCACTGCCCAGGTAGGTGAAGGCAAAAGTCGAGGTCAGGGCTTTCTGTTCGAGCAGGCCGACCAGGCTGTCGGTCGAGGCGTCGCGGGAAATCGACTGGGCGGTACTTTCAACCAGCAGAATGCGTCCCGACAGCCAGTTCTGGATGGTCCCGGCGGTGACGTTACCCATTTCATTCAGGTAGCTTTCCAGATTCGCGCGGATGGCATTGCGTTGCAGGTAGTCGTTGTAGAGGGTAAACAGGGCAAAAGCGCAGAGCACCACCAGGGAGGCCGCGAGGAGAATTTTGTGGCTGAACTTCAGGTTATTGGTCATGGCTTCTTGCGTCCGGTGAGGTCAGGCATCAGTCTTTGGCTGATGTAAGGCAGTCGCTGCGCCAGGATGCGGCGTTGAGAACTGTGTCGGCATAACAGCAGTAAAGCTTTAACCGAGAGGATGGCAATTATATGGCCGAGAACAATCAGTTTGTGCTGGGTGCGGGCGTCGATGGGCAACCGGTCAGCCAGTCGCTGCGCCTGGCCAATCGCCATGGCCTGATTGCCGGTGCCACCGGCACGGGCAAGACGGTGACCCTGCAACGGTTGATCGAGGGTTTCAGCGACGCCGGCGTGGCAGTATTTGCCGCGGATGTGAAGGGCGATCTGTGCGGCCTGGGTGCCGTCGGTACACCCCAGGGCAAGGTGGCCGAGCGGATAGCCAGCATGCCCTGGCTCGGGCATCAGCCGACGGCCTACCCGCTGAGCCTGTGGGATGTGCACGGCCAGAGCGGCCATCCGTTACGCACCACCCTGAGCGAAATGGGCCCCCTGCTGATCGGCGCATTACTGGAGCTGACCGACAGCCAGCAGGCGGCCCTCTATGCCGCGTTCAAGGTGGCCGACCGTGAAGGCTTGCTGCTGCTCGACCTGAAAGACCTCAAGGCCTTGCTGGCCCACCTGAAAAGCCACCCCGAGGTACTGGGCGAGGACAGCGCGCTGTTTACCTCCACCTCTTCCCAGGCCCTGCTGCGCAAGCTGGCCGGGTTGGAGCAGCAGGGGGCCGAAGCCCTGTTCGGCGAGCCTGCGTTGCAGCTGGAAGACCTCCTGCATCCGGATCGCGACGGCCGCGGGCGGATTCATCTGCTTGATGCCAGCCGCCTGGTACACGAAGCGCCCAAGGTGTACGCAACCTTCCTGTTGTGGCTGCTGGCCGAGCTGTTCGAGCAGCTGCCCGAGCGCGGCGATGCCGACAAACCGGTGCTGGCGCTGTTCTTCGATGAGGCTCATCTGCTGTTCGCCGACACCCCAAAAGCCCTGCAGGAACGCCTGGAACAGGTGGTGCGGCTGATCCGTTCGAAAGGTGTCGGGGTGTATTTCGTCACTCAGTCGCCTAGCGACTTGCCCGATGAGGTGCTGGCTCAGCTTGGCCTGCGCATCCAGCACGGCCTGCGCGCCTTTACCGCCAAGGAACAGAAGTCCCTACGCGCGGTAGCCGAGGGTTTCCGCCCCAATCCCGCGATCGATACGTTGGCAACCCTTACTGAACTGGGTATCGGCGAGGCCCTGGTTGGCACGCTGGAAGACAAGGGCACACCGGCCATGGTCCAACGGGTGGCCATTGCTCCGCCGCAGTCGCGTATTGGCCCGCTCAGCGAGAGCGAGCGGGTCGCGCTGATTCGCCAGTCGCCGCTGCTCGGGCGTTACGACAAACCCATCGACCGCGAATCCGCCTACGAGCTGCTTAGCGCCCGCGCCGAACAGGCCGCTCGGGAGAAGACCGCGCAGACCAAGCCGGCTGCTGCTGGCAAGACCGCCGGTCTCGGCAGCACCGCGGGCGACTTGCTCGGCGGCCTGGCTGGCCAGGTGCTGAAATCGACGATGCGCCAGGCCGCCAATCAGATCGGTCGACAGCTGGTGCGTGGCTTGCTGGGGTCGTTGCTTGGCGGCAAGGGGCGCTAACAGGCCGTTGAAAAGCTACCTACGTTGCCCCTTTTCTTGAAAAAAGAGGGGCGTTAAAAACAGTCTCAAAATGCTCATGTACTACTCGTACACTCCGCTTTTTCGCCTGTTTTTGCCTTGTCTCGGCGGCCTCGCCTACATTTTTCAACGGCCTGCTAAGTCCGGGACTGGGTCGCAGGCGTCGCCTGGGCTCAGTCGGGGGCCTGGGTGCTTTTGGCCTGCAGATCTTTCTCGATCTTCTCGATTTCTTTCTCGAAGGCCTGGTCAAGCAGGTTGGATTTCTTGCGCCAAGGCTTGCGCTCGGGGTCCGGCTGAGCGGCGTAGGTAATAACTTCCCCGCCGTATACGTCCTTGTAACGCTGCGCCTGGCGCTCGAGTTCGGCGCGCAGTTCGTCTTTCGTCACGTGTGTACCCATGGTTGTTTGAAGGTTATTGGTAACGATATAAACCCGTCGGGGGTATCGTCCAATGCGGTGAATCAGTTGGCTGTTGCGTAATAGGTTAGCGCTGCAACGCGTTAAACCAAGGCCTGTTGGAAATATGTTGGTCATGCAAAACAACTGTTTGGTGCAAGTGTCAGACGCTTCGAACAGGCGGCTTTTTATCAGCCGGGTAATTATGGCGAAGCCGAATTAAATGTCCAGCCCGCCTAACTTGGGGCCCCGCTCAATACGGGCGAGGTGCCCGACGGCCCGTATACGCCTAGCTGCCGACCGCGCAGTTCCTTTGGGCGCGGTTGGGCGCGGTGAAAATACCGTCGACCTCGCCGTCTTCCGCCAGCTGCAATGCTCTACACCATGTGTAGGACTTCGATACTGCAGTGGTAGTTCAAAACCCGACAGACCTGATTGACTACATCCGTAAATACGTCGCGGGCGTTATTGCCGCGCGACTATGAACAGCGTTATGCGCATCAGCACGGCTTGTTTCCTTGGCTGCCCTAAGTTCGTGCAGAGTTTCTTGCAGTAATAAGACTGGAAACCTCGTTAGGTTTTTGCCCGACATTACTAGCGCTGTTATCGGGGCGCTGCCAATACCTGGTAGTGCAAACTGAATGACAGCTGGCTGGATTGTCCCTGGCGCAATAGCCGCAGGCCTGGCTGGCCGGGCAGGTGATGGGCATTGACCGGGTGCGTGACGGGCTCGAAGCAGAAGAAGTCCTGCTCGGTCGGGGTGTAGAGAATAAAGTGATCGGTTCCCTGACTGCGGCACTGCAGGCGGTAGCCGGCATCGGCCTGGATGATTTCGCAGTAACCGTTCCAGCCGCTAAAGGCGTTGTCGATCTGCTCGGCGGGCAGCTTCCGGGGCTCGGCGAAGCCCCAGCCGGCCGGCAGCGCCGCAAGTGCTGTGGACAGACGACGCTGGTCGCACTGCCAGAATTGTTCTGCAGGTGCGCGCAGGCGGGTGTGTGCGGTGCGCGGAAAGTAGGGGTGCCAGCCGAGACCATGCCAGGCGGCGCGTTGGTCCAGATGGGTGACCTGAAGCTCGATGTCGAGCCGCCCGTCGTGCAGGCGAAAGCGCTGTACCGCGCGATAGGCAAAGGGCTGCTGGCTGTCCAGTTGCAGGACGATTTCCGTCGCGCTCTGTGCGCTCACCTGCCAGGGCTGTTGCCAGGCGCTGCCATGGATCGGCAAGGGATCGCTGGGGCTGTTGGCGGCCAGATCGAACCAGCCATCGGGGCCGGCAAAGCCACCGCCGGCGATGCGATTGGACCAGGGCACCAGCGGGTAGCAGGCCAGCCGCCGTGGCGTGGCGGCGTCGAGGGCCTGCTGATCGCTGTGGCGCAGCAGCGCCTGGCCTGTGGCTGCGACCGACCAGTTGACGATACTGCCGCCCAGTTCGGGGGCTAGGCTCAGGCGGGTGATGCCGTCATCGAGGTTGAGAAGTGTCGTTGTCATCGGGTTCTTGCCTTGAAAGTGGGGGCTGTCGTTGCCGCACACGGCCGATGCGTGACCGGGGGTGTCATCGTACAACTGCTGGGATATGATGGCAGCCTAGCCGTCAGCCGAGAAAGACCTCCGACATGGACACTCAGAACAGCCCACCGCGCGTGCGCAGAAAGCATCGCAGCCTGGCCCAGGAATTGGTGACCGAGCTGTCCCAGCGGATTCGCGACGGTGTGATCAAGCGCGGTGACAAGTTGCCGACCGAGTCGGCGATCATGGAAGAGCAGGGCGTTAGTCGCACCGTGGTGCGTGAGGCGCTGTCGCGCTTGCAGGCGGCTGGCCTGGTGGAAACCCGCCACGGCATCGGCACCTTCGTGCTGGACACGCCGAGCCCCAGCGGTTTTCGCATCGACCCGGCGACCATCGTCACCCTGCGTGATGTGCTGGCGATTCTCGAGTTGCGTATCAGCCTTGAGGTCGAGTCGGCGGGGCTGGCCGCGCAACGACGCAGCGCCGAGCAGCTGACGGCCATGCGTGAAGCCCTGGACGTCCTGAGCCAGAGCGTCACCCACTCTGGCGATGCGGTGGCGTCGGACTTCCAGTTCCACCTGCTGATCGCCGAGGCCACCGGCAATCGCTACTTCACCGACATCATGAGCCACCTGGGCACCAGCATCATTCCGCGCACCCGCCTGAATTCGGCGCGCATTGCCCAGGACGACCAGGAGCATTACATGGCGCGCCTGAGCCGCGAGCACGAGCAGATCTTCGAGGCCATCGCCCGCCAGGATTCCGATGCGGCCCGCGCCGCCATGCGCCTGCACCTGACCAACAGCCGCGAGCGCCTGCGTCAGGCCCATGAAGCGGCGGAAGCGCAGGCCCTGCACGGTTGATGATTGATAGCTCAAGGCATCCTGCTGGGCTTTAGCGGCCATCGCGATTAAGTCCGCCAGGCCCTAGGCCTGGCGCTTATAGGCCAGCAGCACAATACCGCTGACCACCAGCACCCCGCCGAAAATCTGCAGGCCATTGAGCAACTGCCCGAGAATCAGCCAGCCGAACAGCAGGCCGGCCACCGGCTCGATATTCATCACCGGAGCATTGCGCGCGATATCCAGGCGGGTGACCAGGATAAACAGCGCGGAAAACGCCACCCCATACAGCAGCACCAGGCAGCCTAGGGCGATCCAGCCGGCCGTGGCGCTGGGCAGATCCATCCCGCCCGGCAGCAGGCCGCCGGCCCCGGCCAGGGCTGATGCGGCGAACACCACCAGCATGGTCAGCATGCTACGCACCGCGCCCGGCATGCCGCTAAGCCGGTGTTCGGTGATCCACAGCGCGCAGGCAAACGCCGCCGCGCCGGTCAGGCCGAACAACACCCCTTCGATCCAGCGTTGATCGATCTCGGCCGGGCCGGACAGCTGCTGCGGCAGGTCGAGCACAAACACCAGCCCCAGCAGAATCAGCCCCATCAACCAGGCCGCGCGGCGGGTCGGCCGCGGCCCGCCCAGGGCCCAGGTCAGCAGCGCCAGCAGAATGGGCGCGAGGTTGACCACCAGCAACGCCAATGCCACCGGAATCCGCGCCACCGCCGAGTAGATGCAGAAACTCTGCACCGCGATCAACAGGCCCAACATCAGTTGCCAGCCCCAGGTCTGGCGGCGCATTTTCAGCGATTCGCCGCGCCACAGTACTAGGGCGGCGAGCGCCAGCATGGTCACGCCAGAACGACAGAGCATCGCCAGCAGCAGGCCGGTGTCATGATCGAAGGCAATCCGCGCGGCAATATGGTTGCCGGCGAAAGAGCAGGCCAGGGTGGCCAGGATCAGTGCGGCGATATGCCGGGGGAAGGGTGTGGCGGCTGGCATGGCGGAGGTTATGTCCTTACAAAGCAAAGAGCCGCCAGATCGGCGGCTCCAGGTGATCGTGACGCATTCATAAGCCTGGAACCTGTTCACGATCTAGCGAGCTAGAGCCCTGCAAGGCAAAAACAGGCGAGGAAGCGGAGTGTACTTTTGTACATGAGCATTCCGAGCCTGTTTTTAACGCCGCAGGGCCGACGCGCAGCAGATTGTGAGCTGGTTCTACAGCACTACGCTCGGCAACCACAACGAAATAGCCGGAATATAGGTCACCGCCAGCAGCACCATAAACAGCGCCGCATAGAACGGCAGCAGCGCCTTGATGGTGTTCTCGATGGTCACCTTGCCGATGGCCGCGCCGACAAACAGTACTGCGCCCACCGGCGGGGTGATTAGGCCGATGCCCAGGTTGACCAGCATGATCATGCCGAAGTGCACCGGGTCGACACCAATATCCACCACTACCGGCAGCAGGATCGGCGTAAGGATCAGGATCAGCGGTGCCATGTCCATCAGCGTGCCCAGGACCAGCAGCATAAAGTTGATGCACATCAGAATCACGTAGCGGTTATCCGACAGGGTCAGAAACAGCGCGGTGATCTTCGACGGAATCTGCATCAGGGTCATGATGTAGCCGAAGCTGGCGGCGAAGGCGATCAGGATCATCACGATCGACAGCGTACGCACGGTGCGGTGCAGCAGCTTGGGCAGCTCATGCCACTTGTAGTCGCGGTAGATAAACATGGTCACGAAGAATGCCCAGACCACGGCGATGGAAGCCGACTCGGTAGCGGTAAAAATACCGGAAAGAATGCCCCCCAGAATGATTACCATGGTGAACAGGCCCCACAACGCATCCACGCAGATTTTCAGCGCCTGCTTGAGCGGAATGACCTCGCCCTTGGGGTAATTGCGTTTGCGCGCAAAGTACAAGCACATGCCCATCATCACCGCACTGAGCAACAGGCCTGGGCCGATGCCGGCGATAAACAGCGAGGCAATCGACACCGTGCCGCCGGCCGCCAGCGAGTACAGCACCGAGTTGTGGCTGGGCGGGGTTAGCAGCGCTTGTACCGAGCCGCTGACGGTGACCGCGGTGGAGTATTCACGCGGGTAGCCCTTCTTTTCCATTTCCGGAATCAGCACCGAGCCGACCGAGGCGGTGTCTGCCAGGGATGAGCCGGAGATCGCGCCGAAGAAGGTCGAGGCCAGAATGTTGACCAGCGACAGACCGCCGCGGACGAATCCCACCAGCACGTTGGCGAAGTTCACCAGACGCCGCGACATGCCGCCTTCGGCCATGATCGCGCCAGCGAGAACGAAGAACGGAATGGCCAACAGGGAGAATTTGCTCACGCCGCCGCTGATCTGAATCATGATCGCGTGGAACGGAATATCGATGTACCAGGCACCGAGTAAGGCCGACATGCCCAGGGAGTAGGCCACGGGTACGCGCAGCAGAATCAGTACGAGAAAGCTGCCAAGCAGGATTAGCGCATCCATTTACAAGGCCTCCTTGCTGTCTTCAAGCAGCTCGAAGTTGACCACGCGGCGGTGGCTCTGGTCGCCGAAGAACAGCCGTTCAAGAACGAAGATCAGGGTAATAAAACCGCCAATCGGAATGGGGGAGTAGCTGATGCCCACGCGCAGTGTGGGTAGCGTACTCATAAACTGGTTCCAGGTGGCCGCGCACAGCTTGATGCCCCAGATGGTCATAAACAGGGCGATGGCCGCCATCAGCAGCTGCACCAGCAGGTTGATGCTGGGTTGCCACGCGGGTGAGAGGCGGTCGGTAAAGGTGGTCACGGCCATGTGTGCACCGGCCCTATAGCTGGCGGCGGCACCGATAAAGGTGAACAGCACCATCAGCATGATCGCAATGGGCTCCGGCCAGCCGGCACCACTGCCCAGGACGTAACGGGCGAAAATGCCCCATGGAATGATCAGCGCCATCACGACGATGGCGGTGCCTGCGACCCAGATGCAGGCCTGGTAAATCACGTCGTTGATGCGTAACAGCAAGTTTTTCATGAGACTTCACCACGCGCGTGGCGACGGCCTAGGCCGCCACCACGGGGTTCTTCAGAGATAGCGAGTTACTGGACTGCTTCGATACGCTTGATCAGGTCAGCGTAGGGCGCGCCGTATTTCGCACGAATCGGCGCGGTGGCGTCGAAGAAGGGCTTCTTGTCGACTTCGATAAATTCGACGCCGGCTTCTTTGAGCTTGGCTTCGCTGCTGGCGGACTTTTCATCCCACAGCGTGCGCTCTTCGAACTGCGCTTCCTTGGCGTACTTCTTGACGATCTCTTGCTGCTCTGGGGTGAGCTTGTTCCAGCTGGCCTTGGACATCACCAGTGGCTCCGGCAGGATCAGGTGGCCAGTCAGGCTGTAGTACTTGGCCGTGCGGTAGTGGTTGTGCTCAAGCATGGTCGGCGGATTGTTTTCCGCACCGTCGACAACGCCGGTCTGCAAGGCGCTGAAGATTTCGCCGGTGTCCATGGCCACACCATTAGCGCCCATGGCGTTGAAGGTTTCGATAAACAGCGGGTTGCCCATCACGCGGATCTTCATGCCCTTGAGGTCTTCAAGGTTGCGTACCGGCTTCTTGGAGTAGATGTTGCGGGTGCCGCCATCCATCCACGCCAGGCCGACCATGTTGAATTCGGAGTTGGTGATCTTGTCGAGGATTTCCTGGCCGATCTCACCGTCGATGATCGCGCGCATGTGCGCCGTGTCGCGGAAGATAAATGGCATGTTGAATACGTTGACGTCCGGTACCACCGGGCCAACGGTACCCAGGCTGACGCGGGTCATTTGCACGGCACCGATCTGCACCTGTTCGACCACTTCCTTTTCCGAGCCGAGCACGCCGCCGGCGAACATCTTGAAGCTCAGCTCACCATTGGTGGCCGCTTCGATCTTCTTGCCCATGGCTTCCTGGGCGACAACGGTCGGGTAACCGGCCGGATGAATCTCGGCCATCTTCATGGTGGTGGCTTGCGCCAGGCCTGACAGGCAGAAGGCAAAGGGCAGGGCGGCGACAAGCAACTTGCGTTTGAAGGTCATGGTGAAGCTCCAGTCTTGTTGTTGTTGGGAGTGCAGCGTTGCGAAAACCGAGCGCGCGACCAATCGCGAGTCACCGCTCAGTTGTTGAAGCAGGTTTCCTCCAGGCCCTTGGCACCGGGTTGCAGGGCGAACACACCGCCGGCCAATGGCTGGTCGCTGAGGTCGCCGGCCGGGCGGATAGAGGTGACAAACAGGGTGTCCAGGTTGCGACCGCCAAAGGCGCACATGGTTGGCTTCTTCACTGGCACGGCGAGGGAGCGATCCAGGCGGCCATCGGGGCTGAAACGGTGGATCAGCCCGGCATCGTTGGCGCAGATCCAGTAGCCGCCTTCGCTGTCCACCGCCGCGCCATCGGGGCGGCCGGGGTGCTGGCGCATGTCGACGAACAGCCGGCGGTTATGCGGCGTGCCGCTGTCGATGTCGTAATCGAAGGCCCAGATGGCCTGCACCGACGGGTGCGAGTCGGACAGGTACATCGTCCGCCCGTCCGGGCTGAAGGCCAGGCCGTTGGGCACAATAAGGTCGCTGATTTGCGCGGCAAGCGGCTCGCTTTGCCCGCCGTTGTAGCGGTACATGGCACCGACCGGCGCGGCGGCGCTCATATCGAGCAACATGCTGCCGACCCAGAAGCGGCCCTGGCGGTCGCAGCGGCCATCGTTAAAACGCATAGCCGGGCTGGCGTGCGCCACGGCGCTGAGTGGGCGGCTGTGCAGGCTGCCGTCCGCGCCGGGCTGCAGGTGAAACAGGCCGCTCTGCATCCCCGCGATCCAGCCGCCGTCACGGCAGCGCGCAATACAGGCGAGCATTTGCGAAGCCGTCCATTGCTGGGTGCGATTATCCGCGGGGCTCCAGCGGTACAGCTGGCCCGCCGGGATATCGACCCAGTACAGGGCCTGTTCCTCGGTGCTCCACACCGGGCTTTCGCCGGTGGCATTGCGTGCGTCGACAATCAGTTCGGCTTGCATGGCAGCTGGTTTCCCGTGGTGGTTCTGCAGCGCAGGGGCGTTTCAGGCGTCGCCGAATGGGCCGGCGGCAACGAAGGCACCGCCCTGGTAGACCATCGCCGGATCATCGG
This sequence comes from Pseudomonas sp., assembly GCF_035512415.1. Taxonomy (GTDB): domain Bacteria; phylum Pseudomonadota; class Gammaproteobacteria; order Pseudomonadales; family Pseudomonadaceae; genus Aquipseudomonas. Next base: position 28,009 of record NZ_DATKDZ010000002.1, read on the forward strand.
CGGCGGGCATGGGCTGGGCGTCGATCTGGCTGCGGAACTGCTCCGAGCTGTCCTTGGGCTGGTAGCCCAAGTGCGTGGCCAGGTGGTTGTCCCACCAGACGTTGTGGTTATCCGACATGCCATACACCACGGTGTGGCCGACGTTGGGGGTGTACAGCGCGCGTTCGAGCAGCTGAGTCAGGTCGCTGTAGCTCAGCCAGGTGCTCATCATTCGGCGGTTGTGCGGCTCGGGGAAGGAGGAGCCGATGCGGATGCTCACCGTCTCGATGCCGTAGCGATCGAAGTAGAAGCTGGCCATGTCCTCGCCGTAGGACTTGGACAGGCCGTAGTAGCTGTCCGGCCGGCGCGGCGCGTTGGCGTCGATAAATTCGTTCTGCTTGTAGAAGCCGATGACATGGTTGGAGCTGGCGAAGATCACCCGCTTGACGCCATGCCGGCGCGCCGCCTCATAGATGTGGAACACGCCGCAGATATTGGCCCCGAGAATTTCCTCGAACGAGCGCTCGACTGACACCCCGCCGAAGTGCAGGATCGCGTCTACGCCCTCGACCAGCTGGTGCACCGCGGCCTTGTCGGCCAGGTCGCAGACCTGAACTTCTTCATAGGTGCCTGCGGCGGGAGCCATCTCGGCGATATCGGAGACCCGCAGGATAGTAGCGTAAGGCCGCAGGCTTTCCCGCAGCACCTTGCCCAGACCGCCAGCGGCACCGGTGAGCAGCAGACGATTGAAGGGAGCTGGGGCGTTGGCTGTTGTGGTCATGGCGGGGCTCTGCTTTGTTGTTATTGAGTATGTCATCTGTTGTCGTATGACTTGCGCCGATTATCATCAGGCCAGTGGGCAGATGTCAACGCGCAAGAGGGGCCAGTTCCGGCTATCCGTCTGCTCGATGCCGGGATTTGTCCGGCGCTAAACCCCTAGTGTCGTGTGGTTTTATTTTGGCGTAAGGCCTCTATAACGCCATCTACAGAGCTGTTTGGCAAGCGCTAGGAACGTTCTCTTTAGGCTAAGAACGGTTGCCCGGTAAGCCTGAGGGTTGTCACTGTCGACTAAAGTTGTATGACAACGTATCTCGTATGTGCCAAGCGAAGACGCTGGCTAAGGTGCGGGGGCTTTCGAGGGGCATGGCATGGGCAGAAAATCTCCCGACTGCGCGGTGCTGCCGCGCCAACTCTTGCAGGCGGCCGCACCGGTGAGGTGGTGGTGTGTCGCTCCGATACTCTGGCCCAGTGCGCGCTGGCCGAGTCCGCCAGTCGCGGCCTGCGGGTGCCAAAGGCTTTCCCAGCGCGTTAGACCAGCACGGGCATCCAACCGATATCAGCAGCAAGAACGCCAGCACCTGGTTCAGGCGCTTGAGCGCCTGGGGCGAGCGCAAAACCCGGGCACTCCCCAAACCGAGTAGTGCGTTATGGCGAGCACTGTTTAGAAGATTTGTGCAGTTCTGACCACCTGCTGTGCTGGCTCAGGGGCTTGCCAACCGCCACCGAGGGCCTTGAAGGCGGCGACTGCTGCGCGGGCTGATTCCGTCTGCGCCTGCGCGCGCGTATCGCTGGCTCGCAGCAAGGTTTCATCGGCATTCAAGACTTCGATCAGGCTGACAGCGCCTTTCTGATAGGCCATAAACGAAGCGTCACGTGCTTGGCCGAGCGAGTCGACGCCCCTGGCAAGTAGCGTCGCCTGCTGCTCGCGGTTGACCAGGGCCGAGAAGGCGTTTTCCACATCTTCGGTGGCACGCAGCACGGCCAGTCGATAGCTCGCTAGCATCTCGGCCTCCCGGCCCTTGGCCAGGTCGATCTGTGCGTTGATGCGGGCGAAATCGAACAGGCGCCAGCGCAGACCCAGCACGCCGGCGGCCTGGCTGGCTGCGTTACTGAACAGGTTGCCGCTGGACACCGAGGTCGCGCTGCCAATCAGTCCACTCAGGGAGAGCTTGGGGTAGTACTCGGCGATGGCGACGCCGATGCGTGCGTTGGAAGCGGCCAGTTGGCGTTCGGCCGCAATCAAATCGGGGCGGCGTCTGAGCAGCTCACCCGGCGATCCCGTGGCCGCAATCTGCGGCGCAGCCGGTATGGCGGTGGCCTCAGCCAGTTCCGTCCGATGCGTGCCGGGCGGCGAGCCCAGCATCACATCCAGTGCGTTCATGGTCGCAGCCAGGGCCGTATCGAGAACGGGGACGGATGCCTGAACCTGGGCGAGTGCCCCTTCAGCCTGATGAACCTGGAGTTCGGCAGCCAACCCCTTGCTATAAAGAAGATTGACCCTCGCCAGTAGCTCTTGCTGGGTCTGGACCTGCTTGTGTGCAATGTCGAGACGGGCTTGCAGCCCGCGGATGCTGATGTAAATGTCTGCGGTCTGCGCCGCCACAGCCAATCGTGTTGCGCTCGCCCCTGCGTCCGTCGCCTGGTACTCGGCCAACGCCGCTTCGCGTCCCCGGCGCAGGCCTCCGAACAGGTCCAGTTCCCAGCTCGCGCCAAGATTGGCTTCATAGGCGTTGCCGTAGCGGTCGAAATCGGCTGTCGAGTTCAGCACTTGTCCCAGCGGCGTTTCAACCGACTGGTAGGCCCTGGCCGCTTGACCGCTGAGGTTGCCAGAGGGCAACAAGGCGGCATTCGCCGCCCCCAGTCCCGCACGCGCCTGAGCGACGCGGGCGGCCGCCTGTGCCAGGTCGAGGTTCTGCTCCAGCGCCAGGGTTACGAAGCGAGTCAATTGCGGGTCGTCGAACCCTGTCCACCAGGCGATAAGGTCTGCATTGGCAGCGGCATGCCGTTGCTCGACTGCCGTTTGCCCCAGGTATTGCTCCGGCAGGGGCGTGTCGGGTCGAATGTAGTCGGGGCCGACGGCGCAGCCTGCCGAGAGGCTGGCGCTGATAAGCAGGGCTAGGATGCGCTTGGATGGCATGGGCGTTTTCTTCCTGGGCGGAGTGGGAATTCAACAGATAGTGACCATAATACATTTCGGTCACTTGTTGTCCATATCCCGACTGCTCTGTAGGCTATGCCCCATGAACAAGACACCCTCTCCCAAAGTTACAGCTCGTGGTCCGGTGGATCATGAGGTGCGCGACCAGATCGTGACCGCGGCTACCGAGCACTTCAGCCGCTATGGCTACGAAAAGACCACGGTCTCCGATCTGGCCAAGGCCATCGGCTTTTCCAAGGCCTATATCTATAAGTTCTTCGAGTCCAAACAGGCCATCGGCGAGGCGATCTGCGCCAATTGCCTGCGCCAGATCGAGACCGAGGTCAGGGCCGCCGTCGATGAGGCCGAGCGTCCACCGGAGAAGCTGCGGCGGATGTTCAAGGCGCTGGTCGAGTCGAGCCTGCGCCTGTTCTTTCAGGACCGTAAGCTCTTCGAAATCGCCGCTTCGGCAGCGACCGAAAACTGGCAGGCGGCGCGCGCCTATGACGGGCGAATCCAGGAACTGCTTCAGGATATCGTGCAGCAAGGCCGGCAAAGCGGAGACTTTGAACGCAAGACGCCCCTCGATGAAGCCGTGATGGCGATCCATCTGGTCATGCGCCCCTACCTCAACCCGCTGCTCTTGCAGCACGGCCTCGATTACACCGACGAGGCACCGCTCCTGCTGTCCAGTCTGATACTGCGCAGTTTGTCGCCATAGTAATAGTGACTATTGACTAATTTAGTCACTAGAATCAAAGTGTGAGTCCCGACCATTTCGCATATGGGACTCTCATGCACCGGCGCCGCTTCGTTTTACCTACCCTTATCTGCGTATTGCCGTTTGCGCTGGTCGCGTGCGGCGAGAAAGCGCAAACCGATCCACGTACCGAAGCGCCGCTGGTGCGGGCTGCTGTCGTGCAAGCCGCACTCCCTGCATCACGTTCCTTCAGCGGCACCGTAGCGGCGCGCGTGCAGAGTGACCTGGGCTTTCGCGTCGCCGGCAAGGTGCTGGAGCGGCTTGTGGATACGGGGCAGACCGTCAAGCGCGGTCAGCCACTGATGCGTATCGACCCCGTCGACCTGAAGCTTGCCGCCCATGCGCAGCGCGAAGCGGTCGCCGCTGCGCGAGCGCGGGCGCAGCAAGCGGGCGATGATGAAGCCCGCTACCGCGATCTACGCGGAACCGGCTCGATATCGGCGTCGGCCTATGATCAGTTCAAGGCGGCGGCGAATGCTGCCAGCGCCCAGCTCCGTGCGGCCCAGGCCCAGGCGGAAGTGGCCCTTAATGCGACCCGTTATGCCGAGTTGCTGGCGGATGCCGATGGCATTGTGATGGACACGCTGGTCGAGCCCGGCCAGGTCGTCACTGCCGGCCAAGTCGTGGTGCGCTTGGCGCATGCCGGCCCCCGTGAAGCGCTTATCCAGTTGCCGGAAACCCTGCGCCCGGCGGTCGGTTCCGCCGCGCAGGCCACGCTCTTTGGTAATGGAGCCGATACCGTCCCGGCCAAGCTACGGCAGCTCTCGGATGTCGCGGATAGCCAGACCCGCACCTTTGAGGCGCGCTATGTGCTGGAAGGGGAGTTGGCCAATGCGCCCTTGGGCACCACGGTCACCCTGCAGATCCCGGACGGGCATGTCCCCGACGGGCATGTCCCAAACGGGCACTCCTCCGCGCAGGGCCTCTTGCAGGTGCCGATTGGCGCGTTGTACGACGCGGGCAAGGGCCCCGGCGTGTGGGTTATCCAGGGCGAGCCGGCGCAGGTTCACTGGCAGCCGGTGGTGGTTCAGCTCCTCGATGATGAACACGCACGCATCAGCGCTCAGTTCACGCAAGGCGAGCGGATCGTTGCGCTCGGCGTGCACCTGCTGCGCGAAGGCCAGCAGGTGCGGCTGACCGGTGAAGCCGCAGTCGCGGTGGTCGAGGGAGCCCGGCCATGAGCGAAGGCCGTTTCAACCTGTCGGCGCTCGCCGTACGCGAACGCTCCATCACCCTGTTCCTGGTCTGCCTGATCTCGCTTGCCGGGGTTATCGCGTTCCTCAAGTTGGGGCGGGCGGAAGACCCCGCGTTCACTGTCAAGGTGATGACCATCGTCACCGTCTGGCCCGGTGCTACCGCGCAGGAAATGCAGGACCAGGTCGCCGAGAAGATCGAAAAGCGTCTGCAGGAGCTGCGCTGGTACGACCGCAGCGAAACCTATACCAGACCCGGCCTGGCCTTCACGACCTTGAGCCTGCTCGACACCACCCCGCCTGCGCAGGTGCCGGAGCAGTTCTATCAGGCGCGCAAGAAGGTCAGTGACGAGGCGAAGGAGCTGCCGGCCGGCGTGATCGGGCCGATGGTCAACGACGAATATTCGGATGTCACCTTTGCCCTGTTCGCGCTCAAGGCCAAGGGCGAGCCGCAGCGTTTGCTGGTGCGCGACGCGGAGAGGCTACGGCAGCGGCTGCTGCATGTGCCGGGCGTGAAGAGGGTCAATATCGTCGGCGAGCAGCCCGAGCGGATCTTTGTCGAACTCTCCCATGAACGCCTGGCGACGCTGGGCATCGGCCCGCAGGAAGTGTTCGCCGCGCTCAATGGGCAGAATGTCCTGACTCCGGCGGGCTCGGTAGAAACCCAAGGCCCGCAGGTGTTTATTCGCCTGGACGGCGCCTTCGATGAATTGCAGAAAATCCGCGACACCCCGGTTGTGGCCCAGGGCCGCACGCTGAAGCTGTCGGACATCGCCACCGTCAAGCGCGGCTATGAAGACCCGGCGACGTTTCTGATCCGCAACGGCGGCGAGCCTGCTCTGCTGCTGGGCATCATCATGCGCGATGGCTGGAACGGCCTCGACCTGGGCCAAGCGCTGGACAGCGAGGTGGCGGCGATCAACGCCGAGCTGCCGCTGGGCATGAGCCTGAGCAAGGTCACCGATCAGGCCGTCAATATCGCCTCGTCGGTTGACGAGTTTATGGTCAAGTTCTTCGTCGCGCTGCTGGTGGTCATGCTGGTGAGCTTTATCAGCATGGGCTGGCGCGTGGGCATTGTGGTCGCAGCGGCCGTGCCGCTGACCCTGGCGATGGTGTTCGTGGTGATGGCCGCGACCGGCAAGAACTTCGACCGCATCACCCTGGGTTCGCTGATTCTGGCCCTGGGTTTGCTGGTGGACGACGCCATCATCGCCATTGAAATGATGGTGGTGAAGATGGAGGAGGGTTACAGCCGCATCAAAGCCTCCGCCTATGCCTGGAGCCACACCGCCGCGCCGATGTTGTCGGGCACCCTGGTCACGGCCGTGGGCTTTATGCCCAATGGTTTCGCCCGCTCCACTGCGGGGGAATACACCAGCAATATGTTCTGGATCGTCGGCGTTGCCTTGATCGCCTCCTGGCTGGTCGCCGTCGTGTTCACGCCCTACTTGGGTGTCAAGCTGCTGCCTGATTTCAAGAAGGTCGAAGGTGGTCACGACGCCCTCTACGACACGCCGCGCTACAACCGTTTGCGTCGGTTGCTGGCGCGGGTCATCGGCCACAAGTGGCTGGTTGCCGGCACGGTGGTGGGTCTGTTCGTGGTGGCCATACTCGGCATGGGCTTGGTCAAGAAGCAGTTCTTTCCGATCTCCGACCGCCCCGAAGTACTGGTTGAGGTGCAGATGCCCTACGGCACCTCTATCGCCCAAACCAGCGCCGCCACGGCCAAGGTGGAAGCCTGGCTGGCCGAGCAGGAAGAGGCGCGGATCGTCACCGCTTACGTCGGCCAGGGCGCGCCACGCTTCTATATGGCCATGGGGCCGGAACTGCCTGATCCGTCATTCGCCAAGATCGTGGTGCGTACCGACAACCAGGACGAGCGCGAGGCGTTGAAACATCGGCTGCGTCAGGCGATTGCCGAAGGCCTGGCCTCCGAAGCACGCGTGCGTGTTACCCAGCTGGTGTTCGGCCCCTATTCGCCATTCCCGGTTGCCTACCGAGTCGCAGGGCCGGACCCGGACAAGCTGCGTGAAATTGCCGCCGAGGTGCAGCTGGTCTTAGATGCCAGCCCGATGATGCGCACGGTCAACACCGACTGGGGCACGCGCACGCCAACGCTGCACTTCACCCTGCAGCAGGACCGCTTGCAAGCGGTGGGGCTGAGCTCCAGTGCTGTGGCGCAGCAACTGCAGTTCCTGCTCAGCGGCGTACCCGTCACCGCCGTGCGTGAGGACATTCGCACGGTGCAGGTGATGGCCCGTTCGGCCGGGGACACGCGCTTCGATCCGGCCAGGATCATGGACTTCACCCTGGCGGGTGCCAACGGCCAGCGCATCCCGCTGTCGCAGGTCGGCGAGATCGATGTGCGCATGGAGGAGCCGATCATGCGCCGGCGCGACCGCGTGCCGACCATCACCGTGCGCGGCGACATCGCCGAAGGCCTGCAGCCGCCGGACGTATCGACGGCCATCACCCAGCAGCTGCAACCGATCATGGACAAACTGCCGAGTGGCTATCGCATCGAGCAGGCGGGCTCCATCGAGGAGTCAGGCAAGGCGATGGTGGCGATGTTGCCGCTGTTCCCGATCATGCTGGCAATCACCCTGATCATCCTCATTCTGCAGGTGCGCTCGATCTCGGCGATGGTCATGGTCTTTCTCACCAGTCCGCTGGGGCTGATCGGTGTAGTGCCCACGCTGATTCTTTTTCAGCAGCCATTCGGCATCAATGCGCTGGTCGGCTTGATTGCGCTATCCGGCATCCTGATGCGCAACACGCTGATTCTGATCGGGCAGATCCATCACAACGAGCAGGCCGGGCTGGAGCCGTTTCGCGCGGTGGTCGAGGCGACCGTGCAGCGCGCCCGACCGGTAATCCTCACCGCACTGGCGGCGATCCTGGCCTTTATCCCGCTGACTCATTCGGTGTTCTGGGGAACGCTCGCCTACACCCTGATCGGCGGCACCCTGGCGGGAACCGTGTTGACCCTGGTGTTCCTGCCGGCCATGTACTCCATCTGGTTCCGGATTAAACCCGACAGCAGCCGCTCCCTGGAGGCGCAGCCCGCATAAACAGGCACCCGCGGCGGGCTGACCCTGGCGCATTTATTTCATCTAAATCGAGAGAAACTGCTATGTCGAATTCGAAAGTTGTCCTGGTTACCGGCGTGTCATCGGGCATCGGCCGTGCCGCCGCGGAGCAATTTGCCAAACGGGGTTGCCGGGTATTCGGCAGTGTACGCAGCATTGCCAAAGCCAGCCCATTGGCCGGTGTCGAGTTGATCGAGATGGATGTTCGCGAGGAGGCCTCCGTTCGCCTTGGCATCCAGTCCGTCATCGACCAGGCCAAGCGCATCGACGTGCTCGTCAATAACGCAGGCACGACCCTGATCTGCGCAGTGGAGGAAACCGCGGCCATCGAGGCTGTAACGCTGTTCGATACCAATGTCTTCAGTATTCTGCGCACGGTCCAGGCGGTACTCCCGCATATGCGAGCGCAGCGTAGTGGAAGGATCGTCAATGTCAGTTCGGTGCTCGGCTTTCTTCCAGCGCCGTACATGGGGCTTTATTCGGCCTCCAAGCATGCCGTGGAGGGGTTGTCTGAAACCCTGGATCACGAGGTACGCCAGTTCGGCATCCGCGTCACCCTGGTCGCACCGTCTTTTACCAAGACCAACCTGGACATCAATGCGCCTCAGGCAGGTACAACCATCGCCGCCTATGACCACGAGCGCGGTCTCTCAGCAAACGCCGTAGTCAACAGTGTCCAAAGCGCCCCTGAGCCCGCGAGCGTGGCCACCACCACTGTCGATGCGGCGCTGGGCAAGTGGAGTATGCGTCGCACCCCCGCAGGCCAGGCGTCATTGCTGAGCAAGTTGCGCCGCTTTATGCCGGCTGGCCCCGTCGATGCGAGTTTGCGCAAAACCTTCGGGCTTGGCTGAACCCCCTTTGGATTCCAACCCATAAGCATTTTCCTAGGAATGAGATATGGCGACGAATAGAGAGAACACCATGCGGATCGTAGTGACAGGTACCGGCGTTGTTGGGCCATTGGGCTGCGGCACCGAGGCGGTCTGGTCGCGTTTGTTGGCGGGGCAGTCCGGCATCCGTGCGCTGCCTGCCGAGCTTGCCGAGGGCACCGGCTGCGCTGTAGGCGGGCGGGTACCCAGCGTGGCGGAAGATCCGCAGGCGGGTTATGACCCGGGGCGATTCGTCGCCGCCAAGGAACGCAAGAAGATGGATCGCTTTATCGAGTTTGCCCTCGCTGCCGCCCAGGAAGCCCTGGCGCAGGCGGCCTGGCAGCCTACAGACGAGCAGCAGCGGCAGCGCACCGCGACCATCATCGCTTCCGGCGTCGGCGGCTTCGGTGCCATCGCCGAGGCCGTGCGCACCACGGACGAACGTGGGCCGCGTCGGCTCTCGCCATTCACCGCGCCTTCGTTTCTCGCCAATATGGCGGCCGGGCATGTGTCGATCCGGCACGGCTTCAAGGGGCCGCTCGGCGCACCGGTGACCGCCTGCGCGGCCGGCGCGCAAGCCATCGGTGATGCGGCCCGGCTGATCCGCTGCGGCGAGGCGGATATTGCCGTGTGCGGCGGGACCGAGGCGGCGATCCATCGCGTCACCCTCGGCAGCTTTGCCGCGGCGCGCGCGCTGTCCACAGGCTTCAACGACCACCCCCAGCAAGCGTCGCGCCCGTTCGACCGCGCCCGTGATGGTTTCGTCATGGCCGAGGGTGCCGGCCTGTTGGTGATCGAGTCCCTGGAGCATGCGTTGGCCCGCGGCGCTCAGCCACTGGCGGAGCTGGTCGGTTACGGCACCAGTGCCGATGCCTATCACCTCACTGCCGGCCCGGAGGATGGCAGCGGCGCGCGCCGTGCCATGGAGCTGGCGTTGCGCCAGGCCGGTGTGACTGCGGGCGAGGTGCAGCATATCAATGCCCATGCGACCTCCACGCCAGTGGGCGACCGCGGCGAGCTGGCCGCCATTCGCGCCGTCTTCGGGACTGGTTCGGGCGTGGCGATCACCTCGACCAAATCCAGCACCGGCCATCTACTGGGGGCCGCAGGTGGGATCGAAGCCATCTTCACCCTCCTGGCGTTACGCGATCAGATCGTTCCGCCCACGCTGAACCTTACCAACCCTGACGAGGCGGCCGACGGCCTCGATCTGGTTGGCCTGCGCGCGCGGCCAATGCCGATCCAGTACGCGTTGTCGAACGGCTTCGGTTTCGGCGGCGTCAATGCCAGCCTGCTGTTTCGCCGTTGGCAGCCTCAGCCATGAATAGTCTGCAACTACGGGAGGACTCCCGCCGCGGCAAGCGGCAGAGGGACATGTTATGGGCGGCGAGTGATGTATTCGCGGCGTTCGGCCACGACCTTGCCAATATGCAGGTGATTGCAGAGTCCGCCGGTGTGACCAAGGCGACCTTCTATGCGCATTTCGGCGACAAGGCCCAGCTGTTTCGGGCCGTTATCGAGTATTGGATGGAGGAGTTGCCAGAGCCGTCGCTGCCATGCGAGGTGAATGGCGAGTTGCGCAGCTGTTTGGAAGCAGTCGCCCAGGCGCTGCTGCAGCAAAGCATGCATCCGGCATTCCTTGCGCTCACGAATATTCTGCTGCGCTCCAACTGGGTGCCACAGAAGCGCTGGCGACAACGCTATCGCCCGTATCAGGCCTACCTGGAAAAAGCGCTCGGCCAATCTGCCCGCTGCAGCGACCCGGTGCGCGCCGCCGGCCAATTCCTGCTACTCGCGGTCGGCAACCTGGACCCCGGTACCAGCACGCTTACGGATGAGTCGCGCATTGCCGCGGCGGTGGAGCTGTTTGTCCAGGCCTATACATGAGATGCAGTTGTCCGACTGGATTAGCGCTGGCGCTGTGGGATGTCGCCCTCCGCGGGTTATCACATTCACCGTTTTGAGACTTTGCGATACTCGCTCGGTGATTGTCCGAACCAGCGCCGGAACGCACGGGTGAAACTGGCGGCATCAGCGTAGCCAAGCTGAAGCGCCATTTCTTCCAGCTTCATCTCCGTATTTTCCAGCAGTTGTTTCGCGAGTTGCCCACGCTCCGCATCGACGAGATTGCGGAAGCTGGTGCCTTCCTCTGCCAGTCTGCGACGCAGGCTGCGCGGCGCCATTGCCAGCTGACTTGCAACATCCTCGAGGGGGGCACCAGCCCCGTCGAACCCAGGAGAAGCTGTCGGACCTGGCCGGTGATGCCGGCGACCTGTCGTCTCTCTAGTTGCGCGCGGCACTGCTCTTCCAGTAGCCGCACCAGATGCACGTCGTACATCGGCAGAGACAGCTCCGCGTCCTGTCGACGCAGCACGATGGCGTTGCGCGAACATCCATAATGAGGCGCGATGCCGCTGAGTGCTTCGATCCGGTCCGCGTGCGCCGGCGGCTTGCCCTGGAATTCGAGCCGCAGCACGCGCAGCCCCGAAAGCGCGAGTTCGTCGAACAGATTGATGGCTGTCGCCGTATCGCGTTCCAGTAGGAACTGCCGCAGATGATGAGGGATCGCGGAGGCGTCGGCGCTAATGCCGTATTCGTGCTGATCGCAGAATATCGCTAACCGGCAGTACGCCGTGCTTAGCGGCAGATAGCGCAGCGCACGCTGGAGAGCTTCACGCAGATTGCGGCTGGTGCGCAGGGCAAATCCCCAGATACCGAAGGTCGCCACGTTGTAGCGCAGGCCAAGCTCGAAGCCCAGTGCGGGTACGTCTGGCAAGGCGAGCATCAGGTTTTCAATCAGCCGCATTTCCTGCTCGGGTGCAACCAGGGCATCCGCGTCCCGCACTGCGCTTCGCTGATGCCAGTACCGAGCAGACAGGTTTGCGCAGCGACGCCGTAGCGCGCCGCGAAGTTCACCATCACCTGACTGATGGCAACTGGGTGCTGGAAGCTTGTGTCCATCGATAGGTCCATAGCGCAAGTTTCTGGAACAAAGACGAGATACGAACTGGCCGCAAATGCATGGCGGTAGTCCCCTAATGCCCTGTCAAGCATACAGAGCTGCCCGCTAGTGTTGCGCAACTACGAGGCCCCTGGAGGACGACCATGCATTACGATCTCAACGCGCTGAACAAGCAGGCTGAATCGCCCCAGGTTTTCTAGACACTCTCCAGGCTCTGGGAATAGCGCTTTTCGAACTCTATCGGCGACAGCTGCTTGTTGAAACCATGCCGGCGTTTTGGGTTGTAGAACATCTCGATGTAATCGAACACATCAGCGCGACCATCCTGCCTGGTGCTGTAAATCTTTCGCCTGATCCGCTCCCGCTTCAATTCACCAATTGACTTTTTTCGTCTCGAGGTGAGTAGCCAAAAGTTTCTTTAAACCGGACGGAAAAAAGCGCCTGACTTGAAAAGCCGCAGTTGTAAGCAACTTCAGCAATGGTGATTTGCCGGCCGTTGTGCGCCGCATTTTCTCGGAGCAGCTTTTGAGCGTGTCTAAGACGAGCGAGACGAAGTTCGCGTCCGAAAGTCGTATCGTGTGCGTGGAAAATCTTGTGGATATAGCGGATAGAGACTCGATGGACTTGAGCCGCACGCTCAGGAGTAAGATCCGCGTCTTGGAAGTTTGTCGCGATACACGCCATAACACGGTGAAAGAAGTGATCGATGACGGTACGTGAGTCACCCGCTGCATCGGTCTCCGGTACATCCATCATCAAAAAAGCCAGTTCGAGTAATCCTCTCTCTAGGCTTTTAACATGCTGAGGGGAAAGGCTGGAGGCATTTTCCAGTGCTTGCAACGCGAATTGCGTCAGCAGCGGCACGAAACGCGAATTGGCGGCGTCGACGCGGCCACAACTTGCATCAATTTTCGGACACATTGTCCTGAATTGGTCTGCGGGTATTTTGACTGTTATGTTTCTCGTGCCATCGGGAATATCCAGCTGATAGGTTTCTGCTGAATTAAATATGGAGACTTGACCCGGTGCAACGTCTCCGAGTCGACCTAGATGCAGAAACCGCTCGGTTTGCATTGTCGGCATGACCAATGCGAAAAAATCGGCTTCGTCATGTCCGATATGCACTTTGCGGCGTACAGCTCTTTGCGCATCAGCAGCAAAGCGAGTAATTCCGACCGTACCGATCTGGGTGGATTCAATGAGCCCGGAGAACGATGTCGGGTTGGAGGCAGCCACGTCTATGGGGTAGTAAACGTCGCTCATGAAATCCTGCCAGGCAGCAAGGCGTCTGTGTGGATGGATCTCGCCCGTCGAGAACCGGGTTATCAAATGTAACGAATCCACACGCCCTCCTAAAAAAATCACTGCCCTAGAAGCTCAAGCAAGCCCTATGCCATGACTTCCAGGTCAGCCTAGTCAGCCGTCGGAAGCCCCGTGTTTTCTATAATAACCGGTGGATGACTAAGTCCAGTTATAGCAGACCAATGGTGCGGAAGCAGAGGTATGCCGTGAGCTGTTGCTCTGTAGGTGAGCCGGTTGCGAGCAAAGGCCAGACTCGGGCACCCACTCTGCGCACCGTGCGCGCTGACGAAAATCTTGGTTCTCTCATGCGATAGATCGCGGGTGCGGTCCATCGGACGATATCGCTACTGGTACAGGGCGGTCAGCGTATCTCCTCCGGACCAGCGCTCCGCAACGCGGCCAGGCGCATATTTGGATATCTGTGCAATCACTGACAAGCAAGAGAAAAGTATGAACACATCAATAACTACCGCACTGAGGGAATGACCATGCGTACCTCCTCAGATCGCGAAGCTGAATTGGCCGCTGTGTTCCAGGCTCGATTTTTTGAGCGCCTGCGTGGCGACTGCGACTCTGGCGTGATCAGCGCCTACGAACGGTCTCCGCTCGGGCCACACGATGACAAGACTCGAAGGGTCGTGCGTGGGCTGGGCGGTGCGTCTATTGCCGGCAAGGCGATTGTCATTTCGCTGGGTATCGACGGGCCATGGGGCGTCGGGAACATTTTGATTGGAGAGCCAGGCAACTTCGTTCGAAGTCCAGGCGTTTTCCTGACTTACGACGACGCATTGCGTCACGTTTTTTCGCTTCGATGCCGAACCCTTTTCGCTGCCGAGGCGCGCGAAACGGATTCTCAGTCGCATAACGGATGAAATGAGAATGAACCAGGTCAGTCAGCAAATTTTCGGCTATAGCGACGGATTCTCTGTGTCGCCAGGTGAAAGTCTTTCTTTCAAGGTAAGTTGCGAAGGGGTCGCGCGATATGACGCCTCGCTTGTGAAGCTTCGACACGGGTTTACGGGGGAGGCGGGCCCCGGTTTCCTTGAGACACCTGTTGAGTCGTCGTTCGAAGGGAGCTACGAGGGTATCCAGCACGTGTGCCAGCCGGGCTCTTATGTTGAAGTTACCGACACGCAAGGACTTCTGCGATCTCCTAACGGTTTGGTCATTGAAGCCCATGTCTATCCGACACTGCCGCAAGGTACGCGCTCGGGCAACTTCGGTGCCTACCACGTAACGCAGAACTCATTTGAGAGTGATTCGGGCCTACAGGCCATTTTGGGGAACTGGTCCGTGGCCAGTTGTTCTGGCTACGCCCTTGTGCTGGAGGAAGGGCGGCCAACGTTTATATGGGGGGCAGATGGTGAGACAAAGAAAGTTTCATTGGCAACGCCACTCATTGCACACCAGTGGTATCGCGTCATAGTCAGTGTCAAATCGGATGCCGGGACGGTCTGCTTGGAGCAGACACCAATCGACAACATCATGAACCGTCTCTCAGCGAGCGCCAGTGCCTTGCGCCCAGAATCACGTACCGTCCCGTTCGGCGCGAAACTGACTGAAAGCCAGGCCCCCTTCAGGATCGGGGCGCTGGCCCGTCAGCAAGACGGTCGATGGCTGGCGAATGCCGCCTACAACGGAAAAATCGGTGGAGTCCGCATTCTGCGTCCCTCTCTCGGCGATGCTGTTGTTGCCGAGCTGGCCGCCTGGCACTTTGGCAAGAGCCTTCGTGACGATGGCCTGTTGCTCTGCGAAGTTGTAGACGTGTCCGGAAACGGTTTGCATGGACGCTGCTTCAACACGCCGACACGGGGCGTGGCGGGCCATCGCTTCAAAGGGTTGAGCGATGATTTCCGGTTGGCACCGGACGAGTTCGATGCGATCCATTTCCACGACGATGACATCACCGACGCCCAGTGGCCAACGGCGTTCAAGATCCAGGTCCCGGACGATCTCGCCAGTGGTGTATACGCCGCGAAGCTATGCGGCGCAGGCGTTGAACAATACATCCCGTTCTTCGTCAGGCCAGGAGGTCAGAAGCGCGAAGTGGCGGTGCTTTTCTCCACAGCGACATATCTGGCGTACGCCAACGACCGAATAGCGTTTGAGGCCAATGGCGCGGAAATCATTGTCAGTCGGACGCCGATCATTGATCGGCAAGATCTGACGCTTCAGGACCATCCTGAATTCGGTCGCTCCTGTTATGAAATCCATAACGATGGCTCTGGCGTTGTCTTCGGCAGCACTCGACGTCCCATCCTGACGCTCAACCCCAAACACCGCGCCTGGTTCCAGGCAGAGGGCGTTTGGGGGCTTCCTGCTGATCTCTGCATCGTTCATTGGCTTGACACAATCGGCTGCGAATTCGACGCGCTGACGGATGAAGACCTGGATCGCGAAGGCGTCGACCTGCTCAAGGACTACAAGGTTCTAATCACGGGCAGTCATCCAGAATATGTGACACGCAACGAGCTCAACGCGATCGAGGCTTTCACCGGCAACGGCGGACGCTTGATGTACCTGGGCGGAAACGGTTTTTTCGCGACCGTTTCATTTGATCCGGAAGAGCGGCATGTCATGGAGTTGCGCAGGTCAGATGCGGGTACACGCCCCCACGAGTCGCCGTTTGGCGATCGCCGCCACCAGACCTCCGGTGAAATGGCCGGTCTATGGCGCAACAAGGGTAAGGCACCGCAGCGACTGCTAGGCGTGGGGTTCGCCGCGCAAGGTTTCGACCGCTGCACGTATTACGAACGCCTCACCGACAGCTACGACCCACTCGCCGCATTTGCGTTTGAAGGGATTGGCAGTGACGAGCGCATTGGCGACTTTGGAATCATGGGCGGTGGTGCCGCCGGCGCGGAGATTGACCGGTACGACCCGTCGCTGGGATCCCCGCCGGGTGCGCTTGTCCTAGCGACTTCCGGGCCATTGTCGGATGCCTACCTTCTCGCCGCCGAGGACGTCTACGAATCAATTCCTGGCATTGGCGGGACCGAGCAGTCCCGTGTGCGCGCGGACATTGTTCTGTGTCCATTGCCAGGAGGGGGCGGCGTGTTCTCAGTGGGATCGATTGCCTACACAGGCTCACTTTCCCACAACCATTACAACAACAATATCGCCCGACTCACCGGCAACGTGCTCAAACGATTCCTGCATCCTGAGCCGTTGGACGTGGTTAGCGACTGTAATTGACTTCTCATTTAGAGACAAAAGCGTCGCGCACGACCACGTACTTAGGGCTGGAGAGCTGACGGCGAACCGGCATATACATTGGCCGGACCCAGGGGCAGCAGTGATTTGCTGCCCCTTCGACACTTTAAGCTTCACGGAGCGGAAGGGCGTGTGCACTCATACGAAAAACACTGTTCGCAGGTTCGATAGTCGACCGAAACATGGGCTCTTAAAGTAGACCTGTCGATTGCCAAAGACCCATCTGGGCGTTGACTTGAGTTGATAGGTTCTTTCAGTCCCAAATGCCAAAGAGGAAAAAATGAACAAGACAAAAGTTGATGAGAGCTCAGGAATGATGAGTACAAGCTTGAGCTTGAACAAAATCTGGTACGGCAGCTGGATGCGCTCTCGAGCGAGGATCACACCGGCTCCGACTGCTGGAGTCCCGCAAAACCAATGGTAGTCGAGGCCATTGTTTGGATCGCGCTTGGCGCTGTTCTCTGGGTCGTCACTCTGTCGTTTGTATCATAGGAGAAGTGCTATGAGCTCTTCAAATCTTGGCTTCAGCAGTCACCCCGGAGAATATGATTGCGGGATGATCTCGCTGAACTGCAAATATAAGGATCTCGTGGACACAACGATGCTCGTCCTTACCATCAGCGGGGATATGCCACTGGCGATTGGCCGCGAAACGTGTGAAGAGGATAAATAGGTTATGAACGATCTTGGTAACTACGTGATCTACGTATTGATGTTCTTCGTCGCCGTTGGCGCGATTGGAGCTATACGGGATCAGGAAAAGGGCGTCGGTGCGGAATTCATGGCGGGCTTGCACACGATCGGCTATTTGTTTATTCCGATTGCGGCTGTCATGGCATCCGTCCCGTATCTATCGATTTTCGTCAGCGAGGTCCTTGGCCCTGTATTTGGCATGATCGGTGCTGATCCCAGCATGGGCGCAACGTCGGTACTTTCGGTCGACATGGGCGGATATCAGCTGGCCAAAGCGATCTCGAGTAGTCCAGAGTCCTGGATCATGTCGTCGCTCAACGGTTTTTTGCTGGGACCGCATATCGTGTTCACCATCCCGGTAGCGTTGGTCCTGCTGGCAAAGAGAGATCACAAGTATCTGGCGCTGGGCATGATGGCCGGTTTCGTGTCGATACCCTTTTCGCTGCTCGCGATTCTGCTGATCATCAATCTCAGTGGAGTTGATATTAGACCTGATATCTCGACGACATCCGAGGCCAGCTACGCCCTGTATTTCGAACCGGGCATGGTCTTGGCGAACATGATACCGCTGGTTCTTTTCATTGGGCTTCTCGCGATCGGACTGAGGTTTTATACCGGGGCGATGGTCAAGGGGTTCATGATATTTGGCAAGATCATGGATGTACTGATCAAGATGATTTTGGCAGCCTCGATCATCGAGTACTTTACCGGTGCATTCAGCATGGTGTTCGGAGCCTGGGGATTCGATCCTATCATCGCGGACAGTCAGGACCAGTTTCGGGCTTTAGAGATTAGTGGTTATATCGCACTGATGCTTTCTGGGGCCTTCCCGATGGTCTATTGCATCCAGAAGTTGTGCGAGAGGCCGATTCGCAAGTTGGCTAATAAGTGGAATTTCAGTGATGCGGGGGCAGGAGGGTTCATCGGAACAATTGCCAATCCTTTGGTGCTGTTCCGAGCGATTCCCAATATGCCGGCCAAGGACAAGGTCGTGACAATTGCCTTTTCAGTTTGTGGTGCCTGGATGTTCGGCGATTCTTTGGCTTATATCGCCAATTTCCAACCAACCCTCATCGTACCGCTAATGCTTGGTAAACTGGTCGGCGCTCTGATCGGTGTGGCATTCGCCTACTGGCTTGCCGTCCCGAAAGCGCTCGAACTCGAGTCAGAAGAAAAGGCAGAAGTGGCTTAAAAAAAGGTTGAGGGTGGTGAAATCGCAGCCAGTCGTAGAGTCTCCATTTGTTTATGCGGAGAGTATGAGGGTGGCGTCTTACTTCATGGTGTGCGAAATATCAGGGCTGTTCTGCCAATAACTGTGGAGCCATAGAATCGCTCAAGTCCATGAGCCGCTTTTTGAATATCTTCAGCTGTTTTATTTTTCTGAAAGTCGTGAGGCTTCCTGAATTTGGGCATTCCCGTGCCCAGCACGCCTCAGGCAGGATCGTAATAAACAATAATTATACCCAATTGACCGGTGCGATTTTTCGCGCAAGCGTAAGCCGACAAATACAATTAAGGAGCTTAGAATGAACCGTACTTTAAAGTTGTGGGTAGCGGCGTTTTTATTGGCACCATGGAGTGTCAGTCAGGCCATCACGCTTACTGATGATTTGAGTCTGGATTTGAATGTTGGCGCTTACAGCGACTATCGCTCGCGTGGCATTTCGCAGACTCAGGGGGACCCTGCCATCCAGGGGTCAGCAACTCTGGTGCATTCGAGTGGCCTTTATGCAGGTATATGGAGCTCGAATGTCGACTTTGGTTATGGCAGCAGGACACGCCAGGAAATCGACTATTACGTCGGGTACTTCTGGCAGGCAACTGACGACGTAAGCCTTGATCTGACCTATTATGAATACGAATACCCTAAACAAGCTGATATCAACCAGAGCGAAACCTACGCAAAGTTGACCGTACATGGTGCCTATGTGGGCGGCTACTACTCGAACGAGGTCGCGGGTAACCAAAGTTACTTGTATAGCTTCGTCGGATATACGACAAATTTACCAGGGGACATTGGTTTGGATATGCGGTATGGGCTGATCGACTATAAGGATCCCTTGATTGTCGACAACCAAGGCCGAGATAGGGACAGCTACAACGAATGGGAAGTCAAACTAAGCAAAAACTTTGTGAGCGCGGACTGGTCTCTGGCTTACGTAGATACCGATCTTTCCGATACTGAGTGCTCGAATTTCACCGGCTTCAACGACACCTGTTCATCGACGTTAGTATTAGGCGTCAGTAAGTCGTTCTAACGAACTACCGCGCTGCCCTCATGAGCAATTTTGAGGGCAGTGCGTGAGAAGTCGGGGCGATTCATTGCTCTATTTCCTTTTGCTTGGGACAGCAAGTATGGGTATTAGATCTAAGGAAAAAGTCGCCTTAATTCCTGATATGGCCTTGTTCGAGAGTATGTAGGGTTTTTGTGAAACCGGGGGTTACTACTGCCCTTGTAGCTGTTCGTTAAGCGTATCAGTGCCGCCTTCCAGTCACGGATCGGAACTGTCCATTCCTTGCGATGTTGCGTAGCGCCAGGTAAGCCTAAATTTTGGACCCAGGTGTCAAACCCCAGTATTCGATGGAGATTCCTATGCAAACTAAATTGCTTATCAACGGTCAGTTGGTCGCAGGCGAAGGCGAGCTTTTCGCCGTAATGAATCCAGCTCTCGGTACCACCCTAGTGGAAATTGCCGAGGCAAGCCCTGCGCAGGTTGATTCCGCTGTACAAGCCGCCGATGCTGCCTTCGAGAGCTGGTCCCAAGTCACCCCGAAGGATCGCTCGCTGTTGCTCCTCAAACTCGCTGACATCATTGACATCCACGCTGAAGAATTAGCACGGCTTGAATCCGATAATTGTGGCAAACCTTACGCGGCTGCTTTGGGGGATGAGCTTCCTGGAGTGTCCGATGTGTTTCGCTTCTTCGCGGGCGCCAGTCGGTGTCTACAAGGCTCTGCGGCGGGTGAGTATTTGTCTGGTCATACTTCTATGATCCGTCGCGATCCAGTGGGTGTCGTCGCCTCGATTGCGCCCTGGAACTACCCACTGATGATGGCCGCGTGGAAACTGGCCCCAGCCTTGGCTGCCGGCAATACCGTTGTCCTCAAGCCTTCCGAACAGACACCGCTGACGGCGCTTAAGCTAGCCTCGTTGATGGCCACGGTTTTCCCTGCTGGCGTGGTCAATGTTGTATTCGGACGAGGGCCAAGTGTCGGCGAGCCACTAACCACCCACGAGAAAGTGCGGATGGTCTCGCTGACAGGGTCAGTGGCAACCGGTAGTCATATCATCGCCGGGACAGCCGACACCGTTAAGCGCATGCACATGGAGTTGGGAGGTAAGGCCCCAGTCATCATTTTCGATGACGCAGACATCGATGCGGCTGTAGATGGCATACGTAGTTTTGGTTTCTATAACGCCGGCCAGGATTGCACTGCAGCCTGCCGGATTTATGCACAGAAAGGCATTTACGCTCGGTTCGTTGAAAAGCTTGGAGTCGCCGTATCCAGTATCAAGTATGGCCTTCAGGATGACCCTGAGACTGAGCTAGGCCCACTGATCACTCAACAGCACTTGGATCGCGTGGTCGGCTTCGTGGATCGAGCGCGGCAGCTACCACATATAGAGGTGGTGACTGGCGGCAAGCGCGTCGACGGCCCCGGCTTTTTCTTCGAGCCAACAGTACTTGCTGGTGCTCGACAAAGCGACGAAGTGGTGCGCCGTGAGATTTTCGGCCCGGTAGTTTCTGTGACCGAATTCGAAGACGAGGCGCAGGCACTGTCCTGGGCAAACGACTCTGATTATGGCCTTGCATCATCGGTGTGGACCTCTGACGTAGGCCGAGCTCACCGTCTTGCGGCACGCCTGCAGTACGGCTGCACTTGGGTCAATACCCATTTCATGCTGATGAGCGAGATGCCACACGGTGGTGTAAAGCAGTCCGGCTATGGCAAAGACATGTCGATGTATGGCTTGGAGGATTACACCGTGATTCGCCACGTGATGATCAAGCACTGACCGAGCTGTGGCGCCGTCTCTGCGGCGCCCACGCGAATGCTGAAACGCACAACCGCGCAGTCTTGCTTTTGCAGGCTGCGCGTAGTGCCACCGTCAAGTAGGTGGAGGCACTTATCTGACTGACAAAACATATTGTTCATTCATGAGGCAGTCCCATGTTCGGTGCCATGTCTATTCGCCTGAAGATCGTGCTTTTATCCGGGCTCTGCCTGCTCGGCGTGATGGGCCTGATCGTCGGCATGAATCTTTATCAAAGCAATCTGAACAAGCAGATGATCAGTCAATCCAGTAGCCAGATGCTGATCGGCAGTGGCGAGAACCTGCTACTGGCGAAAGCTGCCGAGCAGGCTGCGAATTTACAGAAGACCTTCGGTACCGGCCTGACCGTCATCACTGCTCTGGCCGACCAGGCGAACGATTTGCGCAATATGGCAAACAATCGTGGACTGACAGCCGCAGCACTGCGTGAAGAACTCAATCAAAGCATCAAGACCACTTTCGAGCGCAATCCCGGAGTGCTGGGCGTATGGCTGGTCTATGAACGTAATGCTTTGGATGGAAAGGACGCCGAGTTCGCCCATGATACGGCTCGTGCGTCGAATGAGTCGGGGCGCTTCGCCAGTGCCTGGAACCGCGGCACCGGTCAGGTGATGAGCCTGCAGATCAACGAGAGCGACCTTGGCAGCACGGCGCTCAGCATCAGTGGTGCTCCCTATAACAGCTGGTACACGTGTCCACGGGACAGCCAGCGGCCCTGCCTTATGGCACCCTTCGCTGACACCGTCGACGGTAAGCGGATATTGATGACGACCATCTCCCTACCGTTGATCGTCGGCAACAAGGTCATAGGTGTCGTGGGCCTGGACATCGCGCTGGACTCACTGCAGGCAGCTGCCAGCGCCGCCCAGAGCAGCTTGTTTAATGGCTCAGGTCGTATGCTGATTGTCTCCGACACGGGCGTACTCGCCGCCTTCAGCTTCGACGCCACCCGAGTCGGCGAGAATATGGTGGAAGCGCTTGGCGAGGAGGGTAAACAAATCCTTGCGCCGCTGGACGGTGATACGCCGAAGATCCTTCGCCAAGAGGGGCTGATCCGGGCCGTCTATCCGATCAAACCGATAGCTGATGCAAAAGCCTGGGGCGTGGCCATCGACGTACCGCACCAAGTACTGCTGGCCGATGCGAATAAACTACAAACGGTGCTCGATAAAGCCGAATCCAGCGGCACCCTCCACGCCCTTCTGATGGCCACTGGAGCCGGCCTGCTGGGGTGCTTACTGATCTGGATGACCGCCTCAAGCGTGACCCGGCCGATCACTCGCGTAGCCGATATGCTCAAGGCGATTGCCAGCGGCGACGGCGACCTGACCCAGCGTTTGCAGTACAGCAAGAAAGACGAGTTGGGCGAACTGGTCAACTGGTTCAACCGCTTTCTCGACAAGCTGCAACCGACCATCTCCCGGATAAAGCAAAACACCCTTGATGCTCGTGGCACCGCCGATCAGTCTTCGTTAATCGCTAGGCAGACCAGCGAAAGTATGCAGGTGCAGTTTCGTGAGATCGATCAGGTGGCCACGGCTTCAAACGAAATGAGCGCCACCGCCCATGATGTTGCCAACAGCGCGTCAAGTGCCGCTCAGGCTGCCCGCGCGGCCGACCAGTCGGCCAGGGAGGGGGTCGGCATAATTGAGCGCAGTACCCGTGATATTGGCATCCTAGCCGAGGACGTCAGCAAGGCGGTGACCGAAGTCGAAGCGCTGGCGGTCGATAGCGAACAGATCGGCACGGTCCTGGAAGTCATCCGCAGCATTGCTGAGCAGACCAATCTGCTTGCCCTCAACGCGGCTATAGAAGCTGCCCGTGCGGGCGAAAGCGGGCGTGGTTTCGCGGTGGTCGCCGACGAAGTACGCAACCTGGCCAGACGAACCCAGGATTCCGTGGAGGAAATCCGCCAGGTCGTCGAGCGCATCCAGAACGGTACTCGCGGTGTTGTGGTGGCGATGCACGTGAGCCAAACCAAGGCTCACAGTAATGTAGGACAAGTCCACCAGGCACTTGAGGCGCTGGGCAAGATCAGTGACGCGGTCACGGTCATCAGCGACATGAACCTGCAGATCGCCAGCGCGGCGGAAGAGCAGAGTGCAGTCGCCGAAGAGGTCAATCGCAATATCTCGGCAATCCGCAGTGTGACCGAAACCCTGACCGAGCAAGCCACCGAGTCGGCGCAGGTTGCCAGCCAGCTACATAGCCTGACCACTCAGCAGATGAAATTGATGGAACAGTTCAGGGTTTAGCGCGTCCAGGCTTTGAGCTCGATGAACCGCTCTGTTTTGTCCCCATGAGCTACGAGAGCATGGCCAGTCTCTAGCGTTATGTAGCCGCACTGACGGGCAGCTATTGGCCGATTCTGTTGAAAAAGTAGGTTCAGCGGCAGCCTGCCGATCAAGTGCGCCTGCTGTCGAAGTGGCTGCAAGCCACTTCAAGTTGCCTTCCGGTGTTTTACTGAGCGTCCTTGCTCAGGTTTAAGGGTTAATTTGAGGGTT
>NZ_DATKDZ010000003.1:0-122301 GCF_035512415.1 Pseudomonas sp.
GGCTCTCCAGCCGCGCATGGGCGAGCCCAAGGTCGGCCAGCGAATAGACCGCGCCAACGTGCGGGCGCAGCTGACCGCGCTCTACCAATGTGCTCAACTCATCCAGCTTGCCGCGATTTTGTCGGGTGAACACGAAGTGATAACTGGCGTTCTTGCCCCAGGCCTGCACCAGGTTTTGCGGCTTTGCAATGTCCACAATCGAGACCACACGGCCCAGTTGCGCGAGCGCGTCGGGGCTACGCGTCAGTGTGTCGCCGCCGATGGTGTCGAACACCACATCCACGCCGTGGCCGCCGGTTTCCCGAAGGATGGCGTCGACGTAATCTTCTTTTTCGTAGTCGATCAGCACATCGGCACCCATGCTGCGTGCGAACTCAAAGTTGGCTTCGCGCACGGTTGTGAAGACCCGCGCCCCAATGGCTTTTGCCAACTGGATCGCGACATGACCGACGCCTCCCGCGCCGCCGTGGATCAGAATGCTTTCCCCCACCCTGAGCGCCACACGCCCGATCAGTGCTTCCCACACCGTTCCGCCGACCAGGGTCAGACTTGCTGCCTCAAGATGGCTCAGTGATTGCGGCTTATGCCCGATGATGTTTTCGGCCGCAACGTGGTACTCGGCATAGCTGCCTGGGCCGTCGAATATTTGCGGGGTGTACCAGACCTCGTCTCCCGCAGCGAAGCTCGTCACACCCGGCCCGACTTCTTCGACAACGCCCGATACGTCGTGTCCGGTAATAGCCGGCAGTGGCACCAGGTCGGCATAGTCGCCACGTCGAACCTGATAATCCAACGGGTTGATGGAGGTTGCGTGTACACGCACCAGGACTTGTCCCGCACCTGGCACTGGCTTGGGCACGTCGCTAAGTTCGAACGACTCCGGGCCGCCAAATGATTTCAGTATCATCGCTTTCATTGTAAAACCTCGCTTCTGAAAAAAGGGATATAGGGATTTTTCGATATACAAGAGCAAAGAAATTCAGGAGTTTTTCCTATGATCTCAGTTCATTGTGAATCCTCGCTTCGGCAAAAAGGGATATCGAGAAATCCAGATATGACAAGTTAAATAATTACAGCTCCTTGCCTATGAGCTCGGCAAGAGCCCTGATGTTTGCTTCATTGCGCTTGTAATAGGTCCACTGCCCGATGCGACGGACTTCGACCAGACCCACTCGCTGCAGCGTCGCAAGGTAATCGGACACCGTCGACTGCGACAGGCCGACGCCTTCTTGAATACTGCTGACACAGACGCCCACCGTATGAACGTCCCCTTCGTCCTGTGGAGGGAAGTTCTTCACCGGGTCCTTCAATCCCTTGAGGATTTCAAGGCGAGTACGGTTTGAGAGGGCTTTGAATACATCGATCATGTTCATGGCCGTGAT
This sequence comes from Pseudomonas sp., assembly GCF_035512415.1. Classification (GTDB taxonomy): domain Bacteria; phylum Pseudomonadota; class Gammaproteobacteria; order Pseudomonadales; family Pseudomonadaceae; genus Aquipseudomonas. Next base: position 1,383 of record NZ_DATKDZ010000003.1, read on the forward strand.
GATATCGACATTTTCCGATATGTCAATACACAAGCAAACCCTTTCGCGTCAGCCATGAGCATGCCCGGTGCGATCACTGCCAAATACTGCCAGTAGCTTACCCAGTGGCGTGCGCTCGAAACCACCTTCAGCAATACGTTCGCCGAGGGGGGTACGCTCGAAGCCACCTTCAGCAATACGTTCGCCAAGAGGGGTACGCTCGAAGCCACCTTCAGCAATACGTTCGCCGAGAGGAGTACGGTCGAAGCCATTTTCCGAAACTTTACGGTCGAAGGCTGTTGCTTCCTGGACGGTCGCAGCGCCTTGCGCTTCCCCCAGCAACGGCTGTGGGCTGGATGGCGGAACGGCGAATGCAGACGAAGCCACGTTGGCCAGGATGACACTTGCTAGTAACTTTCTCATGATGTTGTCCTCGGTAGGAGTGGTTACGGAACCTAGGCTACAGACGAGGACGAGATGGACAAACGCGAGCGTATCAATAGTAATATTTGACAATCGTGATAACGGATTGCTCGCCGTTAATTAATCTTGTAATCCAATAATATGATTCGATGGAGCTGATAGATAATGGCTTTCAAGGTTTGAATTAACCGGACGAGAGGAGAAACTGTTGGCGGTTATAGATCAGTCCCGGAGTCGGACCACTGCCGCGCGGTGGGGATAAAGATAGGGAGCTGTTCGCCGTAGCTACACAACTGCCGGTTAAGGTCCAAGTCGCTGATGACTGGCAGGCCAAGGTTAACTATAAAGGCCGCGTTACCCTACGCCCCGTGTCGGTGCCCACCGACGATACCCGAGAGACTCTGGCGTTCGCCCAGCAGGAGCTGGTGCAGATCTAGCGGCCCGGCTGTCGGTATTCGAAATGCACCATCCTGCTCATGGATCTGAGTCAACGCGGTAAGCTATCCCCTGACCTGTTCGCGCCAGCAGCATGCTGCGGTGCCGAGCGCCTGATGGCCGTGATCAAGCAGGTGAACCGAAAAGAGGGCCGCGGCACCCTGCGCATCGGCAGTGTTCCGACACCGCAAGCTGGGGCGATGCGCCGTGAGATGCGTAGCCAGCGCTTCACCACGCGCGGGGAAGAAGTTATAGGGGCGTGGATAGAAGAGCTATTCGCTTCCGGCCCTGGTCAGGGCGTCGGCATGGGGCGGCTGTCGGCTGATACAGTTGAAAAAGTAGCAGCTCCCCATGCATTCGGCAGAATTGCTCTGCCAGCGGGCGCGGAGCGATCAGCATGATGTGACAGTTACCGGGAGGACAGCAGCGCCTGTTCTGCTCGCTCAATCTGGATGATCACGTCCCAGCCCAACACCGCCTGCGCAGCATCGACCGGTGCCTGGATCTCTCTGACCTGCGCCCTCACTTGGCCGCCTTCTATAGCCCCATTGGGTGCCCCTCGATAGATCCGGAATTGATGGTGCGCATGCTGGTCGTCGGCTACTGCTATGGCATCAGTTCCGAGCGGCGATTGTGCGAAGATGTGCACCTGAACCTAGCCTATCGCTGGTTCTGCCGGCTGGGTCTGGAAGACGAAGTTCCTAATCACTCGGCCTTCTCGAAGAATCGCCACGGCCGCTCCCGTGGCAGCGGCCTTTTCCGCGGGGTGTTCAATAAGGTACTGCGGCGCTGCATAGCGGCCGGGCTGATCAAGGGTGAGGGTTTCGCCGTCGACGCCAGCATCATCAGGCAGATGCCAGCCGGCAACGTGGGGTGGCGGGAGATGAGGTCGATTGGCGTGACCCAACTCTTAGCAGCCGCGCCGTGCGTGAGTATCTTGAAGTTCTTGATGAAGAGGCGCAGCCTGAAGTTCTTCCCAAGCAAATTTCGCTCACCGATCCTCAGTCCCGTTGGACAGCAACTCCAGGCGACCCGGCCTACTTTGCCTACTCCACGAATTACCTGATCGACACTGAACACGGCGTGATTGTGGATTGGAGGTGCCCCCGGCACATCGTACCGCCGAAGTCGATTCGATCAGGACGATGGGCGAACGTGTCGAAGCGCAGTTCGACCTAAAGGCACCTCAAATGTAAGTGAACACCTTCGCAGCCGACAGGCGCGACTTGGGCAAGTCGGCGTTGAAGTCGGCTTCGTCACGGTAGCCAAGCGCGACCAGCACCAGGCTGGTTAGCCCCTGTGCCCGCAGTCCCAATTCCTCGTCGAGCCTCTTAAAGTCGAAGCCTTCCATAGGCGTAGCGTCCAGACCAAACGCGGCAGCGCCTAGCAGCAGGGTTCCTAACGCAAGATAGGTCTGCTTTTCCATCCAGTGCTGCAGGTCCTTCTGGTCGTAGCGATGCAGGGCGACGTAGCCGCGGCGGGCGTTGTCCTGCCCTGCCTTGGCGTCTTCGCTGTGGAAGCGGCCGTCACGGGCTTCTTGCTCCAGCAACGCCTGCAGATGTGCTTCAGTCATGTCGTTGCGACTGCAGAGCACGACAACGTGAGAGGCCTTGAGAACCTTGGGCGCATTATAGGCGAAGCCACCTTCGGTTCCCTTGGCAATACGCGCCTTGCCCTCGTTGGTGGATGCAACAACAAAATGCCAAGGCTGGGAGTTGACCGATGATGGGCTGTGGCGCAGGTGCTCGAGCAACGCGTCGATGGACTCCTGCGGGATCTTGCGGCTGGCGTCGAAGGCTTTGGTGGTATAGCGGCGTTTGGCGAGGCTTACGAATTCCATGTTGTCAGCTCCAACTACGTGTTGTGATTAGGGATTACCAGCAGGCGTCGGCGGCCTGCTCGCAGCAGGCTCTCAGTGAGTGGGTGCGGGCGCAGCGTCAATCTTCACCCGCAGCAGGCTGTAGGGCTTGCTGCGCAGGTCCTGACCATTATTGAAACCAGGCGAGCGATGGAGCTGGTTGACAGTGAAATACAGGTAGCCGTCCGGGCCGATGGAAAGGGTGTCCGGCCAGAGCACCCTCGGGTCATGGACGATGGTCTGCCACGTTCCGTCGGCCAGACGCTTGCGAATCCCGTTGTGCTCATAGCCAGTGGCGTAGATGGCACCCTCGGCGTCGGCCTCGAGGCCATCGGCGGCACCCTTCTCACCCAGATCACGTACGGCCGACTGCAACTGTGCCTCGCTCACGTCAGGGTCGCGCAGCAGTGCGGTAGGCGCGGCGTATAGGTGGCGGCTGGACAGCGGAGAGAAATAAAGGACGCTACCATCGGCAGACAAAGCGATGCCATCGGAAGCCACACTTAGTGCTTTTGGCTTGCCGTCGGCCCCCTTACTCAGCAGTGCCGGCTTACCTTCTACGACCGGTACGAAAGCCGGATCGACGGACGTCTGCGCCGCACCGCTCAGGCGACGGCTGGCTTTACCGGTGGCGATATCCATGACAATGATGCCGCCGGGGCCGGACACGGGCGAATCGGTCACGTACACCGTCCCTTGCTTGCCCACCCGGAAGTCGAAGCGCATGTCGTTAACATAGGTGCTCGGCAAGATCACTTCAGGCGGAAACACCAGGATCTTGACCACCTGGTTGCTGGCAAGATCAATGGCCACCAGCTTTGCGCCGCCAGGGCGCGGCGTGGAGAATTCCGGCGCGGCGGTATCCAGCACCCAGACACGCCCCTTGCCGTCGGCGACCACGCTTTGCACGCTGATAAACCTCTTGGCCGGGTCGTACGGATCTTCGGTATTGATGGCTGCATTGGGGTAGGGCTGCACCTTGCCGTCTCGAATTTCACCAACGGTGAAAGGCACGGCGTCGCCCCAGCGTGGGAAATTGACGAAGATGCGTCCGGTCTCGCTGACGGTCACGCCGGTGGGCATGGCATCATGGAAGGCAAACACCTGGTCAATCACACCGACCGGCCGGTCCGCTGCAGCACTGGCCGGCAGCGGCTGCAGCTGCGTGGCAAAGGTTGCTGGGCTGACAAGCGTCAAAGCTAGGATGGTGCGGCGAAACCGAGTTTCGATACACATTGTTGGATCTCCTACCCGCCCTGCGGACGCTGGGATGCATGGATAATTTAAAAGCCTTCTAGGACGATCTTGCCCCTGGCCTTGCCGCTTTCGATCAGTGCATGCGCACGCCGCAGGTTCGCCGCCTCGATGCGCCCGAAATGCTCACCGACAGTCGTCTTCAGTACACCGCCGTCGATCAGCTCCGCCACGCGGTTAAGCAACTGGTGCTGCTTGATCATGTCGTGCGTCTGGTACAACGAGCGGGTGAACATTAGCTCCCAGTGCAGCGCCAGCGATTTGCGCTTTAGCGGCACTACGTCGAGCACGGCCGGATCGTCGATGAGTGCCAGATGACCCTGAGGCCGCAAGATCTCGATCAATTGTGGGAGGTAGCTGTCGGTATGGGTGAGGCTGATGACATGATCCACCGCCTCGATACCGATGCGCTGTAGCTGTTCAGCCAGCGGCTGACTGTGGTCGATCACATGGTGCGCGCCCAGGGAGCTGACCCACTCCTGCGTTTCCGGGCGCGAGGCGGTGGCGATCACGGTCAATTCAGTCAGCTGACGGGCAAGCTGCGTCAGAATCGAACCCACGCCACCCGCGGCACCCAGGATCAATAGATTCTGACCAGCGCCACCGTGCTCATCGATGCCCAGGCGATCGAACAGCAGTTCCCAAGCAGTGATCGACGTCAGCGGCAATGCGGCGGCACTGGCATCATCCAGGCTGCGCGGCTTGCGTCCCACGATGCGTTCGTCGACCAGGTGCAACTCGCTATAGCTGCCGGCGCGATCGATGGCACCGGCATAGAACACCTCGTCGCCGGGCTGAAACAGCGTCACTTCGGCACCCACGGCGCGAACCACTCCGACCGCATCCCAACCGAGCACTCTGGGCTGCTCGGTAGCGCCTTTTCCGGAGCGGACCTTTGTATCGACCGGATTCACCGCTATGGCCATGACCTGCACCAGCAGGTCGCGCGGTCCCGGGGTAGGTTCCGGCAGCTCGCTGTCGAACAGCGCCCGAGGGTCGTTGATCGGCAGGCCGTGTTCGGTGAAGACGATGGCTTTCATATGAGTAATCCTTGGGGGTCTGGTACAAGCGAAACGTGCGGTCATCTTCGTCTTCCCATACTTCTCGAAAAAGATCCAAAATCCACCAACACCTTCACCGCAGGAATGAAAATGGTTCGCTTCGAAGACCTCCAGCTGTTCGTGCGCACAGCCTCGCTGGGCAGTTTCTCCAATGCCGCCCGCGAGGTCGGCCTGCTACCGGGCCAGGTGGCCGCGGCGATCAAGCGCCTTGAGCGCGCCCTGGATGTCCGTCTGTTCGCTCGCTCCACGCGCAGCCTGCGGCTGACTGCCGAAGGTGAGCAGTACCTACCGTTCGCCCGCGAGGCGCTGGATACGTTGCGCGAAGGCCAGGATCGGATACGCCGGGAAAGCACCCAGCTGCATGGTTTGCTGCAGGTCTCCGCGCCGTCAGACCTAGGGCGCAACCTGCTGCTGCCATGGATTTCCGAGTTCCGTCGCCAGCATCCAGCGCTCAGCCTTCGCCTGCTGATATCCGATCAAGTGGCTGATGTATTTCGCGACCCGGTGGACGTTGCCCTGCGCTACGGCGTGTTTGACGATGCGAGCTGGGTGGCCTTGCCGCTGGCTCCCTGGAATCGCCGTGTCCTGGTGGGCGCTCCGGATTATTTGGAGCGTAACGGCAGACCTCAAAAGCCCGCCGATCTGAGCCAGCACCGCTGCCTGCTTTATTCGCTCAATGGACGCGCGCATGACCGCTGGCGGCTAGGTGACCAGACAGTGCAGGTCGCCGGCCCACTGTTCAGCAACGACGCAGACATCGTGCGACGCTGGGCGGTCGCGGGTGAAGGCCTGGTCTACAAATCCTGGCTGGACGTACGCGACGATATCGAGGCGGGACGGCTAGAGGCACTGCTCGCCGAGTATCAAGGTGAGCCCACACCACTGAAACTAGTGTGCCCGCATCGCAAGCAGTATTCGCCGGCCGTCCAGCAATTGCATGCACTGCTGCGAGGTCGTCTCGACCCGCTGAAGCATGAACTGCCACCTCTCGCGTCTGATCCTGGTTCAAACGCATGACTGGGGGCTGAAAACCGCCTGCCAGAACTAGCAGAGCATCGCATAGGCCTGGCCGCCGAGAAGCTGCAGCTTCAAACCAGCTGCGATAGCTTCATCACGTCGAGCGCTATATGCCCCTCAGCGTCCACGGGAAGCGTTGTCGGCTGAGTAATCGAAGCACTTCCCCCCGTTCCACAAACCTATGTGCACATGCACCATCGCCAATAAATACTTGCCCACATCCGCCACGCCAGTGTTCAGACCACCCCCTGCGTGCCATTCAGTAGGAGCGCCTGCGCTTCGGCACGGCTGGTGATGAACTCCGGCCGTTGCGCCATTTCGTGCCCAGGGTATAGGCCAAGGCCACTTTTCCGGATCACGGCTGTTTCAGCCCTGCGGACTTTCAAAGTGGCGGACTCACGGGTAAAGGGCAGCAACGGTAAACACGCTTCAACGCTGGACATGGCGGTGGCTCGTGTTATTGAGGGAGCGGAATAGCCGACTAAAGATCAAGCACCAGGGGTTGGACCCCGCCTTCCTGCTCTGCCGGTACAGCACAGCAGATCAGCACGCTGCCGCTCTCCGGCATTTGCGCCGGTAGATTGGGGTAATGCACGTTGCCGCTGACCAAGCGTGTTTTGCAGGTGCCGCAAGAACCGCCACGGCAGCTGAAGTCGGGGTTCAGGCCACGACCTTCCGCCAGTTCCAGCAGGCTGCCACTGCTCGGTGTCCAACGCGCCTCTTTCGCCGAGGAAGCGAAATAGACAGGTACGGGCGTGCTGGCGGCGGGTAGCTGAGCCGGTGCAGCAAGCTGTTCGACCGCCAGGCGTTGCAGTGTAGAAGGGCCGAATGCCTCGGCGTGGATGCGCTCATCAACAATGTTCAGTGCACGCAACCCGTCGTACATGGCCTGAAGAAAGCCGCCGGGGCCGCACAGGTAAAAATCGTAATCATCCAGCGGCAGCCGCGCCTTTACCTGGGCAAAGTCGAGGCGACCTGTTATGTCGAAATCGCGGCCAGCAACGGCGTCCGAACCTGGGTTGCTTAGTGCGCGGTGGATATGCAGCCGCTCGGTATCGCGCGCCTGCAGCGCCTTGAGTTCTGCCTGGAACGGCAGGTCCTCCAGGGTTCTGGCGCTTTGAAACAGATGCACATGGCGTTGCCGCTGCTGCTGAACATTCTGCGCGGCCAGCTCCCGGAACATCGAGAGCAAAGGCGTGATGCCAACCCCGGCAGCGATCAACACCACGGGGCGCTCGGTTTCCTCGGTCAGAGTGAAGCTGCCCATAGGCGGGCGAACCTCCAGCACATCGCCCACCTGTACATGGTTATGCAGGTGATACGAGGCTGGCCCCTGTGCCTTGACGCTGATGCGGATATGCCCGTCCGACGGCGCGCTGGAGACGCTGTAGGTACGGATCAGCGGCGCCTCAGCGCCAGGTACGTGTAGGCGCACTGGCACGTGCTGCCCTGGAGTGAACGCCACCGCTGCTGTCTCCAGCGGTTGGATATAGAACGAGCGGATGTCCTGACTCTCTTGCTGCACCTGGGTCACGCGCCATTGTTGCCACTGCCGGCGTTGCTCGTTCTGACGCAGCTTCTCGTCCGCCTCAGCCCAGGTGCCGGTGGCCAGGCTGGTCGGTGCGTAATCGTGAAATTCCCAGCGCAGCGATGTTGCAGCCGGACGTAATACTGCCTGCTCGACATCGAAGGTCCAGAGGCGCTCGGCACTTTCAAACGCAGTGATCATCGGGCCATCGAGAATCAGCTCGGTACGGCCGGTGAGTTGCAGCATGTCGCCGCTGGTGAAATCGACAAACAGCAAGCCGGCGACAGGATTGACCTGCAGGTTGCCCAGGGTGTTGAAGAACAGGTTGCCGGCGTAATCGGGGATGGTCAGCCGGTTGCCTTCGACTTTGACAAAGCCGGCGCGGCCGCCGCGATGTGAAACATCCACCGAGCGACTGTGCGCGTCATGGTCGAAGTAGCTGGCGATAAAAAAGGTGTCGGCCGCGCGGATCATCTCAGTGGTGCGGGCATTCAGTGCGTTGAAGTCCTGGCGCATGGCGCGGTTCTTCAGCGGCTCCGGCGTGCGGCTATAGCCGCGTGCCTGGATGTACTTGGGGCAGTTGCCGTAGGAGTGTTCGACCGCAACGGCAAGTCTATCGGCAGAAACCTGCTGGATCACCCCGTTGATGCGATTGCGCCGACGCGTATGCAGTTCGATACCGAGCAGGCCGATGGCCTGGCCGGGTTGCAGGCCGCTGGCGGCAGGGTCCTGCGCCTCGGGTTGTACGGCCAATAGCAACTGCTGCGGGTCGGGCGAAGTGACGAAGCCTTCCGGTCCCTCAAGCAGAGTCGCCCAGGGCCGCTGCTCTGCATCGACCGCGCCGACCACCATAAATGGCAGTTGCTGGTAGAACTCGCGGTGCTGGTCGGGCATGTAATCGCGGATGACTTTCTGCCCAATCACCTCCATGCGTTCGGAGACGCCGTAGATGTCCTGCAGCGTTTTTTCCCCGGCATGCCAGGGCGAGTGACGGTGCTTGGGCAGATGATCCATGGAACGCGCTCCTCAAGAGGGCTGCCGGGCACCCGGCAGCCAGTGCGGGCTCAGTTGGTTTGCAAGCCGGCTGCAGTACGCTGCATGGGCACGAAGCAGGGAAGCGCTTCTACCCGTTCCAGCCAGGCGCGCACATTCGGGTAGGCCTGCAGCGAGACATTACCTTCAGGCGCATGGGCGATATAGGTGTAGTTGGCGATATCGGCGAGGGTGGCGGTATCGCCTGCCAGGAAAGGACTGCTGGCCAGTTCGCCGTCCATCACCTTGAGCAGGGCATGGGAACGGGCGATCACCTCCTCGGCATTTAATGGCGCACCAAACACCGTGATCAGCCGCGCAGATGCCGGGCCGTAAGCCAGCTGACCTGCCGCCACCGAGAGCCAACGCTGAATGCGCGCGGCAGCCAAAGGCTCTTCAGCCAGCCACTTACCGTCGCCATATTTCTTCGCCAGATACACAAGAATGGCATTCGAGTCGCTGAGGATGGTGCCGTTATCATCAATTACCGGCACTTGCCCAAAAGCGTTGAGGGCCAGGAATTCGGGCTTTTTATGTGCCCCATTGGGGATGTCGACAAATACCAGCTCGGTGGGCAGTTGCAACAGTGAGAGCAACAGCTCGACGCGATGGGCATGGCCTGAAAGAGGGACATGATAGAGCTTGATGGCTGGCTGAGACATGGGGTGGCTCCGTGTGGGGTCAGGGAAGTCAGCGCGGCGTCAAACCAGGTCGGTGGCTCTTGCGCTGGTCGAGCAATGCTGCGCCTGCTCGCGGCCAAGCAGAACCCCCATGCAGAGCAATGCATAATTTCGTTTTCTAAAATAATGCGGTGGTCAGCTGAGGCGACGACCTTGCGGCGTTAGCCAGTGAATGCCGGATGAGCGCGCAGCCTTGGCGTGGCGAAATCGATAAAGGTGCGCACCCGCGCCTCGGCCCGGCGAGCATCGCGGTAGATCAACTGCACGGGCAGGTCCTGGCTGGCAAAGTTGCTCAGTACCGGATCGAGCAAGCCGCTCTGCAATTCATCGTGCGCCTCAAAACTCATGCAGCGAATCAGACCCAGCCCCAGGGTTGCGGCATGGATGGCGGCGCGCTGAGTCGTGCAGGTCAGCACGGGCGCGGGCTTCACCAGGCGCGTGGCGCGCTCGCAACGAAAGCGCCACTCGTTGTGCTGGCCTGCCTCCGTGGTCAGCACGCTGCGGTGTGCTTTTAGGTCGTCCGGCGTCTGCGGGCGACCCCACTTTGCCAAGTAGCCGGGAGCGCCGCAGACAACCGGTCGTACCCTGCCCACCGGCATGGCGAAGCCGGAAGAATTCGGCATATGCCCCACTACCAGGGCGATATCAATTCCCTCCTCAAGCAGTTTGGGCACGCCTTCGCTGGCCCGGGTGACCAGCTGCACGTCGGGGAACGCCGCCAGATAGTCGAGGGCGATAGGCATCAATACCTGCTGATCCATCAGCAGCGGTAAAGATAGGGTCAACCGACCGGCAGGGCACGCATGCAGGCCGGCGGCAGAGCGTTCGGCAACGGCGGCTTGTTCGAGTATTTGCCGACAGCTGACGGCGAACTGCTCGCCCGCCGGGCTCAGATCAACGCCGCGCGGCCCGCGAATAAGCAGACTGTTATTCAGCCGTGCTTCCAGTGCGGCGATGCTGCGCATGATGGTTGCGGGCGACTGATCTAGCAGGCGCGCGGCCGCTGCCAGGCTGCCGGCTTGCACCACGGCGGCGAACACCTGCATCTGCCGATAACGGCTCATGGGTTAAGCACCCTCGCCTCTTTGCAGAGCAGGGTCTTGCAGGAAGCGGCTGGTACAGAAATCGACAAAGGTGCGAACCTTGGCGGGCACTCGTCCGCCGCCTTGATGGAGCACATGCACCGGTATTGCCGCTGCCTCAAAGGTATCGAGGATAATCTCCAGCTCCCCTTTCGCGACCAGCTCGGCCACCTGATACGACAGCACCCGCGTCAGCCCCCAGCCCAGGCGCACGGCATTGATCGCCGCCTGATTGGAACTCACCATCAGGCGCGGTTTGGGGTGCAGGGTAAGAGAGCTTGTGCCCAGGTTGAACTGCCAGTCGGTGAGCAGGCTGCTGGCCGAGGACATCACGATGGGCGCGGCCATGACCTCCTTGGGCTCCAGCGGCCGACCAAAGCGCTCGAGAAAGGCCGGCGAGGCGCAGATAACCGGGCGAATATGCCCAACCTTGATGGCCTGCAAGCCGGTTTCCGGCAACTGGCCAATGCGGATGGCCACGTCCACGCCCTCTTCCACCATATTCACCAGGCGATCCACCAACAGCGCATTGATCGCCACCTGCGGATGCGCCGACAGGTACTCGGTAATCAGCGGAATCAGGTACAGCTCGCCGAACATCACCGGTGCCGTCACGGTGAGGTTACCCCGTGCACGAATACTGCTGCCGGTGGCCAACTCTTCGGCTTCGTCCAGACCCAGCAGGATGCGCTTGCAGTCTTCCACATAGCGCCGACCCGCCTCGGTCAAGCGCAGGCTACGCGTGCTGCGCGCCAATAGCAGCGTGCCCAAGCGCTTCTCCAGCCCGGCAATCAACCGGGTCACGCTGGGCGGCGACATGCCCACCAGCTTGGCACCGCCGGCAAAGCTTTCCGCCTCAGCAACGGCCAGCAGTACCTTCATTTCCTGAAACCTGTCCACACTCACCGCCCAGCTAAGAGACACTTATTAGGAATCAGCGTACCCGATATGCGAGCTGTAGCCTGATATCCCGGGGTCGCAGCGGATTTTCTGCCCAATAAGCTTTCCTTATCCTAAGGCTCATGGCTGTAGGTAGCGCTGGTGTTCAGCTGTTTGCTCATTGGACAGTGCGGTCATGGATACTCTATTCAGGCAGGTCGTTCATGGTGTCCCTGGTTCGATTCCCTTTAACAGAAAGGTTGACAGCAAGTGCCGCATGATTCATCGGGTCAACTGACGTTTGAGTTCACTGACCCGATATCCCCTAGCAAAAAATATCATCAGCCCTGCCATGTACGACCTCGCCCCTACTACCCAGACAGTTACTGGCTACGAGAAGCCAGCGGAGGCATGCGTTTCTTTCTAGGGAAGCGCCGGTTACAAGAAGCTGAGCAAGCATCGCTCGCGGTACAAAGCCAAGCGCAAGATCGAGAAAGCCAAGGCCCAAGTGCGCGATTCAAACATCCGTTCCGGGTGATCATGTAAAGAGGCTGCGCCCATTCCCCTGTCATCCATTCAAAAAAGTGATTCGCCAAGCGAGCTCTGCACGGGTGAGCTGCACATCACAGTAAGCCATGTTGATACCTCCGATCCCGCATTGTGTAGCGGATGTTGGTTGGGCATGCCATGCCGGTGGTCGTCAGGAATCCTTAACGAATAGGAGGAATGCGGCAGCGACTAGGACGCGAACTAGGTGTACGGCTGTCATCGGTGTGAGCTCATTGCGAGTCTTTCCCAGTGAAGCCAGCGACGTCTGCGAGTTTGCTTTTGGCGGTAGGCCAGCGGTCCGGTCAGTGTCAGTTGAACGTGACTACCCCGGCCCGGTGCGCTGTGGACATTGAGCGTACCGCCGATCTTAGCGGCGTGCTCGTACATGCCTTTCAGGCCCCAGCGGTCACCCGATTTAGTAGCTTGCAGATAATCAGGGAGAATTCCACAGCCGTTGTCGATCACTCGCATTTCAAACTGTCGCGGGTTGTAGTCCAGCTCAACCCGCACCCTACTGGCATGGGCGTGACGAAAGGCGTTGCTAACGGCCTCTCGTGCCAGTTGATAGAGCTCGTCGCAGACCACAGGGTGCAGCACGTATGGCTCGCCGGCCACCACCACCAGGTAGCTAATATCTTGATGAGCTAGTGACTGCTCTAGATTGCGCAGTACATGGGCCAGGTCGACAGAGTCGTGCTGCACGTTGCGCAGGTCGTACACCCTGTCACGCCCTTCGCTAAGCATCTGATCGGCACGGTCCAGGGCCCTTTCTAGCTGACTGCGGGCAGGCTGATCGGCGGGAAGGCTTTCTGCCACGGCCTGCACATGCAGTATCAACCCATGTATACCCTGTAGCAGAGTGTCGTGCAGCTCGCGGGCGATGCGTTCTCGCTCGCTATGGCGCTCTTGCAGGCAAGTACGCAGGCGATTAGCTACTAGCCGCATGTTGATGCGATAGATCAGATGCAGCACGCAGAGTAGTGTGCCCCCAGCGAATACCAAGAACATCGGATGACGATGGAGTACCGGGGCGATGCTGAAGTCCAGTTCGGCGTCCTTTACGCTGGGCACACCATTCTGGTTGAGAGCCCTGACTCTGAACCGGTACTCGCCTGCTGGTACGTCGGTGTAGATCGCTTCTCGCTGGAGGCCAGCGATGTGCCAGTCGTGGTCGTAACCGTCGAGGCGATATAAAAAGTGTAAGCCATCGGTAGTGGACAGGCTGTGGGCGCTGTAATAGATAGCCAGCTGTTGACTCTTTGCCTGCAATTCTGGTTTTGGCTTGAGTGAGACCGTTTCGTCGTCGACTACCAGTGATTCGATACGCACTTTAGGTGGAGAGCTGCTCTGCAGTGTACGCATGGGGTCGATGCCGACAGCTCCTTTTTGGGGCACGAACCATCGCTGGCCTTGGCTGGTACTTACCGCAGTAGGCAGAGCCAGAGCGAGATGGGGATCATTGGCCAGGCCGTACGACGCTTGTGCCAAGGCGTGGATCGCCTCTCGGCCCAGATCGACGGGAGGTGCCCCCCGGCCTGGGATGGAGCGGAGGCCGTCGTTGCATAGTCCACCCCATAGGCCGTCGTCGCTGCTCAGCAGGCCAGGGCTGCTGTCATTTAGCGTCCAACGACGATGTTCTAGTTGCTCCAGGTCGCGCCTGTCCGCCAGACCGCATGTGCAATATAGCAATAGGTATAAAGCAACCAGCGCCATCAGCGGTTGGCGCAGAGAAGCGACTGACTGATTAGACGCGTTCAAGCTGATTTTGCGCCCACTCGAATTTGTAGTCGGCAATTTACCCCCGGCCGGGTTAGCTGCTCAGCCAGTTGCTGGGCATGGCATGGCCTACTCACCTCCAGCTAACTAGACATCGAGTTTGCGTTCTGGCTTTTCTGGACAGCGAAGAGCCGCGTGGTGATGGGCATGAACAGATACACCACGAGCAATACGATGCTCAGGGTGATCACTACGTTGCTCGGCAGATATCCTTCGAGCCAGGGAATGCGTTGAGACAGCGGTTGCCAGAGCAACGGTGCGAGTATGCTCAGCGCCAAAGTCACCAGTAGGATCACCAGAAAGTTCATGCAGGTCTGTTTCCAGCGTGGTAGCGGCTCTTGGTCTGAATGCGGCACGAACCACAAGGTCTTGTCCTGAGCGATTTCCAGCTGGTCGCCGGAGTGCAGTAGTGGCTCGACTTCGGCGATCAACTGGCGTCTTTGTTCCGAATTGATCCAGTTCTGCAGCTGTTCCAGGCTGGCAAAGCGCAGCACGCAGATAAACTCTGCCATGGAGGTCTGGCGGCTGCTCGCCACGTTCACGCCCAGGTGGCCGGGGTACTGGCTGGCAGTAGTGATGATGCGCCGCAACCAAGCTTCGTAACGTGATACACGGCACGGACGAACCTGATGGCGCACCACCAGGGTGACTGTTTCTGACTGCGTCTTTCTCATTCGGGAGACTCTGCTCGACGTCTCGTTTTTGTCGATCCAGCAGCGCGCTTCGATGAGTGCTGCTGGTTGATAAAGATCATCTGGCTGTTCTGCGGGGTCAGGACTTCGGTTTTCGGATTGCTCATAGAGGCTGCCTGTCAGTGATGCAATGGTCTTTGCAAGCGCCCTTCCGGCTTTCTGTCGCGGTGCCTTCGGGTAGGCGAGAGGACAATTACAGAGCGGGCGGCACCTGGATTGGACGGTTTTGCTGCTTTGGTATCAGGTTGCGGTTATCAATCCAGGTGCTCGCGTAGCGCAGCAGTGACCGTTGCGCCGGAGGCGTCCAGACTGGGCCATAGGCCTCGCCCTCATAACGCAGCACGTTCATCTCAGTGGTCCGTATTAGTGTTGGCGGCAGCTGATCCGGGCTGGTGCGCAACGGTGATACAACCATCTTGGTTTGCAGCTTCGAGTCAGTGGTGTAGTTGCTCCAGAACCATTCCATTATGCCGCGGAGCAGTAAGAGCTTTCTGTAGCTGGTTAAGAAGGTGTTGTTGAAACCTGCATCTTATTGGGGGGTATGTAACTCGATGATTTGCTACTAACTGCACCTCTATTCGTGAGGCCGCAGAATAGATCTTCTTTTGGCATTGCTGTCCCACTTCGGCATGCATGCGAACATTTCTCTAAGTGACCGTTTTGTGAGGCGGCCTGACAATGCAATACCGAACCACTTGGCTAAGCGCGCCTGTAACGTCCAGAGCGGGTTACTCTCCTGCCAAATACCTACCAGAGCGCCTGAGATGAAAGTGGTGGTGCCGACAATCCGTAGATCATTCAAAAGCACTAATACCCATGACTACTCCACTAATAATTATTACACCACCGCTAGCGCGCTTACTCCAAATAGCCACAGAAGGGGCAGCCAACCGCCCTGCCACCTTGCCTGCCGTTAAAACGTAAACGCTTGACGCCAAGAGCTTGACAAGAACAAATAGCAGCACGAGTGAAAACAAGTTTCCGACTTGCAGGCTCTGAGGATTTTCCACAAACTGTGGTAGTAACGAGGAGAAAAAAAGAATTTTCTTCGGCTTACTGATCCCTGCCATGAAAGATCTTCCCCAGAGTACTGGTATACGCTCACCGGTTACTTGCGGCGCGCAGCCTACTCGATTACTTTTGACTATTAGGAGAATATGTAAACCTAACCACAGGAGGTATATCGCACCTGCGAACTTTATGAGTGTGAGAATGTTTGGATTTGCTAGTAGTAATGAGCCGATACCCAGCAGCGAGCAGCTCGCAAGCACTGCAACAGCTAATAGATTTCCTGTGTAAATCAAGATTACCCGGCCTGGGCTATATATCAGGACATTATTCACTAAAAAAATTGTCGATGGACTAGGTGACCCAGCCTGAGTGGCAGCGATCATCGTGAACAGCAAATATTCCGTGAGCGACATATCAAGCACATTAGGGATTTCTTTGGGGCGGTTCGCTACAATATGTGCAAGGTGGCCCAGCAGATAGGGCCATATTAGAGAGATTTATATGGACCATTATGGGCAAAGGTAAGCTTCCATCTGGTGTGGACCTTCCGCTTCCAGTGAGCTCGCCCGGCGTAACAAAGCAAGATCGGGCTTACCAAGCTATACGAGATGCGATCCTGAAAGGTCTGCTGCAGGCGAATGATCGGTTACCGGCGACACGAGCTCTCTCGAAACGTTGGTGTGTAGCGCGCGGCACTCTGGAGAGCGTATTCGAGCGGTTGCAGCTCGAGGGTTACATCGTTCGCAAGGTTGGTTCTGGTAGCCATGTCAGTGCAATTATGCCGGACAGCTATCTGAGGGCCGTCAGCGATGGCGAAGCTGCTCTGAATGAGCCGATAGAGGCCGAGGAAGTGGTCGTCCGGCAGGTACGGGATTATCGGGCACGGGTCGGGGTTCCTTTTGTCGCACGCTTGGCCAGCCCTTTGCTTATTTCGCCTGCTGAATGGGCTGCGCACCTACAGCGGGCAGTGGCTACGATAAAGCCCGAGCAGATGTGCAATGTCGAACCACAGGGTGCTTCGGTCTTGCGCCACCAGATAGCTAAATACTTGCGCAATCATCGTGGAGTTGACTGTCGCGCCGAGCAATTGCTCATTACCAATGGCATCCGTCATAGCATTGACCTGGTGGCTCGCTGCGTACTAGAAAAAGATGATTATGTATGCGTCGAAGACCCTGGTTACCCTGCAGTCCACCGGATATTTGAGAAAGCAGGAGCCAACCTGTTGTTTGCCCCTATCGATCATGAGGGTGTCAACTTGCGTGGCATATCTAGGTCAGCTAAATGTCGTCTTGCCTATGTCACGCCAGCTCATCAGTCACCTCTTGGAGTGATCATGTCGGCCACCCGTCGCCTGGAACTGCTTGACTGGGCGCAGCGCCAGAATGCTTGGATTATCGAAGATGATTACGACAGTGAATTCAACTATCAAAGTGCACCACTGCCCGCATTGAAATCTATTGATTCGACGAACCGTGTCATCTACTGCGGCAGCTTTAATCAGGCGCTATTTTCAAACTTGAGGCTGGGTTATATTTTGGCTCCACCGGAACTACATCATCGTATCCTGGCTTTGTGGCATACGATAGGACGTAGTGTAGGAGTATCAGAACAGTTTGGTCTGGCGGAGTTCATGCGAGGCCCCGCGTTCTTGAGGCATATACGCCGTGCTCGCAAAGAGTATCAAATTTTGCGTGACATTGTTCTTGATACGTTGGTTACTGAAGCGCCGGGCCGCTATCGCATTACTGGTGAACATGCTGGTTTTCACTTAATACTATGGTTGTCCCCGGACCACGACGAAGAAGTATTAGCCAATGGAGCAGAAAAGCTGGGATTGGTACTCCAGCCGCTTCGAAACTCCTGCCACGAGATCGATTTGCCCTCTGCATTTATATTGGGTTTTGCAGCTTTGACTCGAACGCAGGCAAGGTACGCTGCTCATCAACTTGCACGCCTACTGATTGCTACTCCGTTAGCATGAAAACGTTCGAGTAGGCTTGTCACGCTTACAGGGGCGAGCTGAAGCTAAGCTTGTACTCACCTGTTATCTCACGGTCGCCTATGACCGCTTTTTGGGCAGTTCTTGGTTTTGCGCATCTGGGGATTGCGCATACCTTCCTTAGTATGGATGTTGTTTTAGAGCTTCCCTAAGGAAGCTCTAAGCGGGGAATGAACTTGGTTTTAGCCGTGCAGCTTTGATGCGATTCGAGCAACGTGCTCGCCCTGATGGCGTGCGATTTCCAGCTCACGGTCATCCGGCTGCCGAGAACCATCGCCACCGGCGATGGTAGACGCACCATAAGGCGTGCCGCCTCCTACTTTCGAGATATCGAACAGTGCTGGGGTGGTATAGCCGATTGGCACGATGATCATTCCGTGATGAGCAAGTGTGGTCCAGGTGGAGGCAATGGTCATTTCCTGGCCACCGCCCGTGCCGGTTGAGGTAAACACGCTGGCGACCTTTCCAGCCAGAGCGCCCTTGGCCCAGAGGCCACCGGTTCGGTCGAGGAAGTTGCGCATTTGTCCGGACATATTGCCGAAGCGAGTCGGAGTGCCGAAGATGATTGCATCGAAATTTTCCAGTTCCGACGGCTGTGCCTCTGGTGCGCTCTGATTGGTCTTGCCGCCCGCTGCAGCGAAGGCTTCTGGGCTCATCGTTTCAGGGACCCGCTTTACCACAACCTCTGCCCCTGGAACGCTGCGCGCCCCTTCGGCGATCTTGTTCGCCATGGTCTCAATGTGGCCATACATGGAGTGATAGAGCACTAAAATTTTAGCCATTGCTAGTTCCTCATTTCTGTAAGTTTGCGCTGCCTGAAACACCCGTGATTCGGATGTAAATCTATTTAGTTCGCCCCTCTCTCTAGGCTCCGCCATACCACACAGCACAGTTTGGATTAGCGCTGGCGGCAAGCCCTTGAGCTTCGATAGCCCTGCGCTATGCGTTGCACACTGAGGCCCTAACAATGGCCAGTGCTCTGGGGGTGGAACTGGTCTGTTCCTCGTATAACCCGGCATCGCACAAGCGTCGCCAAGCCTGAGGTGTAACCCCGATCTGGCGGCGGAAGGTACGGATGAAATGAGATTGGTCACAGAATCCATGGCTGTGGGCGATGTCGGTCAGCGAGGAGTCGGTCGTGAGCATGATCTGTCGCGCAGATTCGATGCGGCGACGTGCGACGTAAACCAGCGGCGTTACACCAAAGGTATTTTTGAAAGCATGCGAGAAGTAGCTGACACTCAGGCTGAGAACAGCAGCCAACTGATTTGTGCGTATTGATGAGTCGAGGTTCGCGTCGATGTAGTCAACCACCCGTTTAGTTTGCCAACTGGATAGGCAGCCATGGCGGCTTTTTAACTGACTATCGCTCTTTTGCAACATGACCAGGGCGCGGGTCAGGCATAGGCAGGCTGAGTCACGGTCAATGCTCAGGTGCGCTTGAGCATCGCTAAGCAATTGCATGACGCCGTCATAAGCTTCGTCGGAAATACAGCGCTGAGTCTGGCTGTCTACTGCGGTTGCCGGGGTAACGGCATGCAAGGTGGCACGCATGGCGGTGCTCCACTGTGGATCTATATGTCCATGACACCATGCTATGCCGTGCACTGATCGTGCATAAGACAACAATGGGGGGGGCGCGCACCCCTCAAAAGTGGGGTATTACACAGTGATGATGCCGCGCTGAATGCCGAGAGTGACCGCATGGGTGCGATTGCTGGCACCCAACTTGTCCATGATGCTTCTTAAATGCCCCTTGATAGTGTCCTCCGTGATCATGAGTTCCGCGGCGATTTGCTTGTTGGGTTTACCCATAGCCACACATTGCAGAACCTGGATTTCACGAGCGGTCAGGCAGTCGTGGCTTAGGTGATCAGCCAGTTCAACAGCTATCTCTGCGGGGAAATGGCTGTTGCCTGCAGCAATAGAGCGGATGGCATCCAGCAACTCCTTGCGCAGGCTACTTTTCAATAAGTAGCCGATAGCTCCCGCCTTGATTGCATGTAATGCCCGTACATCACCCCGATAGGTGGTCAGAATGGCAATGCGCGCGCAAGGAAACTCGGCGCGAATGGCATGAATCGCCTCGATGCCATCCATCTCGGGCATTTGTAGATCCATCAGGGTGACGTCCGGGCGCAGCGAGCGAAATAGCTGAAGCGCTTCGCAGCCATTGGTCGCCTCGCCGACCAGCGCTATGTCTGATTGGGCTTCAAGGACGGCGGCTATACCCTCGCGCAGCAGAGGGTGGTCATCGACGACCAGCACGCGTATCTGTTCATTCTCTGGGTGCACACTTAGGGCCTCAATTGGGTCAATACACGTAGCCACTGGCTGAGACGTCGCGGGATACGTCGATAGGCCGTTAATGCGGGTACAGTCAGTTGAATTTCAGTGCCACTGTGGGCGCCTCTTTGAATAGACAACCGCCCGCCGATTTTTTCGGCCCGTTCCAGCATGCCGTGTAAACCCCAGTGATTGGGGCGGATATTGGGCGGCAGATACTGTGGGTTGATGCCGCTACCATTATCGCCAACGCTCAGCTGAAATGCGTGTTTGGTGTAGACGATCTGGATTTCCACGTTCTGCGCATTGGCATGTCGAAAGGCGTTCATGATCGCTTCACGGCCTATCCGGTAGCTTTCTTCACCGACTATAGGGTGCAGTGGCAGTGGCGTGCCGTGGCTGCTCAGGGTAAAGCGCGTACTGCCTTCTAGCTGCAGCTCACTCGTGACAGCGGCAAATGCATCGATCAGGTTCAGAGCCGGCTCGTTCAGATCACGCAGATTATTCACCCGCTCTCGCGCCTCCACCAAAACCTGATCTGCGCGGTCTAGCGCTCTCTCCATTTTGGATCGTGCTGGATGAGTGCTGGGGATTTGCTCAGTGGCGGCCTGGAAACTCAACATAAGGCCCTGCACACCCTGAAGCAGGGTGTCATGCAGTTCACGGGCGATTCGCTCGCGCTCGGCATGTCGTTCCTCAAGGCGGTCACGCAGATGTTGTGCTGCACGGCGAATATTGAAGCGATGCAGCATCCACAAGATGCTCGCTACTGCCAGACCGCTCAGTATCATGAATAGTGGAGTGCGGTAGAACACGGGTCGAATACTGAAGCTCAGCACGGCCTCCTCGGTGCTCAGCAGCCCATCCTGATTGGAGGCTAATACGCGAAATCGATAGTCCCCAGGGCCGAGCTCCGTGTAGATGGCGCTACGTTCTGAACCCGCGTGCTGCCAGTCCGTGTCGAACCCCTCCAACAGATAGCGAAAGTGCAAGCCTTGCATGCCTGAGAGGCTGAGCGCTGTATAAGAGATTTCGATGCTTTTAGGCTCTGCTCCCAGCTGTGACAACTCACTGGGTTCGGGTTCCTTACCATCCACGTTGAATGATTGGATGAACACCTTGGGCGCGGCTTTACTCTGCACATAGCGTGTTGGATCAATCGAGGTCACGCCCTTGCTGGTGCTAAACCATAGACGTCCATCCGTACTGCGCACGGCAGTGGGTAGTGGGAGCACTTGGTGTGGGTCGTTGGCCAGGCCACCCATCACCTCATAGCTGCGGTAACCTATGTGGTAGTGCGGGTCAGCGATAGCGCGCTTTAATTCAGGGGCGGTCAACTGGTAGACCCCGGCTTTGCCATGCAGCCAGAGATCATAGCCACCATCGCCTTCGGGTTCTCTGGGAGGCACGGCTAGAATCGCGTAGATATTGTCGAACAGCCCATTGTCCGGTAGATGAAGGCTGTGGAAGCGCTCACCATCGAAGAAGGCTACTCCACGCTGGCCACCCACCCAGGTGAGACGGCCCTGATGCAGCATCGCGGTGACATGACCCACCTTTAAGCCTTCGTCTGCTCCCCAGTGCCGCTGTCCCTTGTCGTCCTGAGTCACGATCAGGTTATTGCGGTAGCCGAACCAGAGCCTGCCAAGAGGATCGGTGGTGGCGGTAACAGGCATGGATTGGCTTGGTTCTGCACTAGGCGGCGCAACCATTGACCAGTGCCCGCCTCGAAGAACGAACAGCCCCTTGCGGTTGATCGAGACCCACAGGTTGCCCGCTGGATCGAGCGTCATCGCGCGGACGGCTGAGTCCAGCGCATCCTGGGTTGGCAATGAGGCGACTCGCTCGATTTTGTCTCCTTGCGCACGCCAGATACCTTTGCTGCCAGCCATCCAGATATCACCGTTAACATCACCGAAGGCATTACTAATCGGTGCCGGTATATCCAGAGTAGCCAACCCTGTGCTGCTCAGGCGCATTGCCGGTAAGTTGCTGGTACCTGCCCAGATACTGCCTGCCGCACCGGCAACCAATGCGAAATTCTGAGCGTTGTGTGGAAATGCGGCCGAGACCATCGCACTTGGCCGAAAACGGTCTAGACCGGCGCTAGTGCCCACCCAAATATTGCCGTCGACATCTTCGAGTATTGGGAGAACGTTATCTGCACTCAAGCCATCCTTGGCCATAAACGCTTCTTGGTGATTGAGGGCGTCAGTTATCGATAGCACGTTGAGGCTGGCAGAGGCTGGCACATAGCGAACGCCCTTACCGCTGGTACCCACCCATAGCGCCCCGGCGCTGTCGAATAACAAACCATTAGCACCCTCTATTACGGTCACCTGGGTCGCCGCATCGCCTTCGCTTGGCACGATTCGGCGCAGCGAACCACCATAGCGTTCGGCCATCCAGATGGCCCCATCTGGAGCCTGAGCCATTTGACTCACCCAACCAACCGCAATGCCTGCATCGACAAACGCTCGGGCACCCGACGGCAGGTAGAACAGGCGGTCTTCATTGGCTGCCCATAGCGTTCCATCGCGGTCGAGGAGTACCGCGCGGGCATGTCGTCCCGGAAAGTTCCAGTCGCTACCGATACGTTGCCAGGCGTTACCGTCAAACCGTGCCAAACCATCATTGGCGGCGATCCAGACTGCGCCACTGTGATCCTTGGCGATGCTATAGACCACTCCGCCAGGCAACCCTGCGCTGACTGGGTAAGTGGTTATGCCCGTGTCGGTGATCAGGCTTATGCCACCCGCACGAAGACCGGCCCACAAGCCTTCGTCCGCCGCCTTGAGGGCAGAAATAATGCCAAGCGGACTGCCGTCAGGCGGGGCATAGCGCGCGAAGTCCAGGCCATCAAAGCGATAGAGCGAATCGTTGGTTCCGAGCCAGAGATAACCGTCTCGGGTCTGAGCCAAAGCCCCGACCTGGCTAGGGCCCTCATCGGCGACGGTCCAACGGTGGTGCTCCAGCTTGTCCAGTAAGTAGTCGGAGGCCATTACCGCCGAACTAACCCATTGCAGGCAAACCAATAGCGCACAGCATGCCAATGCCGTGCGGGTGCGCCAGCGTTTTCCTGGGGTGACCATCTGCTGATGGGTTGGGGAAGAGCCCAATACGCTAATCACCGCGCGAACCTGAAACAAATCAAAAACGACCCAGCTGATTTTGCGCCCATTCAATTGTGTAGTCAGCTATTTGCTCCCAACCGGGTTCGACGATAAGCCAGTGGCTGTACCCGGCAAAGCACTTGAACGAGGTGCTGGCCGCAGAGCGGTTGTAGTGCCGATAGTTCGACGTCACCACGCATGGCCGTATGCTGTGATCGTTCTCGGCGGCGATCAACAGCAGCGGTGCTCTGCGGTCATTGGCACAATCGACATAGGTGCCAATGCCGAAAGCCGCTTCAAAGAAAATCCGCCCCGGTGCCGGCACGATATGGTTTGCATATAGCCGCGAAAGATCCTGGATCGCCATAGCCTGGGTAAGTTCTCGTAGCGGAAAATATATGACTCGCTTCCAGCTGCCCCAAGCCATGCGCATGGGTATCGCCCTGTAGAGAACGCTCAGGCGAGGTATTACCCCGCGAGGGGGGATCGCTGCAATCGAAACGCCGGCACAGCCAAGACCACGATCCAACAGCATCTGCACGAGCAGACCGCCCAGCGAGTGGCCAATCAGCAAGGGCGGCTGAGGCATGCGCCGAATCAGCGCTGCATAGTGCTCAATAATTTGTCTGATCCCAAGCCGTGGGAAGTCGATATGTGGCGCGTTGCGCAGCCTCTCTGGCGGCCCCTCCGATAAGGGCCAGGGGGGTGCAGTACAGGTGTAGCCGCATGCCCGATAGCGTCTGGAGAAATTATCCCAGACGGCGGCAGACAGCCATTCGCCATGTATGAATAGCACGGTTGTATTCATCCCTGATCCCATGCGCATGTGATTGCGGTTCATGCGTTGACTCCTTGGTGAATGCGCTCAGGTGTGGGACTTAGTGGGGGTCAGGTAGTGATGAATGTGTATGGCGACTCCGACAGCCTGGAACTGGCGAGCCGCAGCCTCGATGCGTTGTTCGGCACGGGTTACCCGGCCGTGGTGGCGCAGATGTTCAAGCCAGGACTCATCAAAGAAAAACTCCAGCCAACGTTGCGGATGCTCACTGTCCTGGACCAGCCCCCAGGAAAAGGCACCATTGCGCATGCGCATGCTGCGTACATCCTGCATGGCAAGGCGAAACTGTTCTGCCTGCGACGGGTCGATTTGGTACTCAAGGGTGACCATTACTGGGCCGCGTTCCTGGTCCTGCTCGTCGCTCAGAATGGGTGCAGGCCAGTGCAGGGACGGCGCCAGGTCTTCGGCCTCGGTGACCGGCAAATGGAAGTGCAGGGTCAGCACGATGCCCACCAGCAGAACCCCGCCTGCGATCAGCAGGGTGAGGCTGATCGACAGGTGGCTGGCGACGAAGCCCCACAGCGCGCCCCCGGCCGCCATGCTGCCGAAGAACACCAGGATGTATACCGACAGTGCCCGCGCCCGCACCCAGTTGGGTACGGAGGTCTGTGCTGCCATTTGCAGGCTCGACAACACGGCGATCCAGGCCGCGCCACTGATCATCATCACCGGTATCAGCCAGTACAGGTTGCGCACCCCGGCCAGCGCGGCAAGCACCAGGGCGTAGAGCAGGCTGGAGCCGGCCACCAGGTGATCGGGGTTCACCGCATCACGGATGCGTGGCAGTAACGTAGCGCCGAGCACTGCACCGATGCCGACACTGCCGAGCAGCAGGCCGAAATCGCTGGCGCTGCCGTTCAGTTCAGCGCGCACGATCAGCGGCAGCAGCGACATGCCGGCACTGGCACCGACGAAGAATGCCGCCGACCGCACCAGCACCGCTTGCAACGGCCGAGAGCTGCGGCTGTAGCGCCAGCCTGCGCGCATGGCTCCGAGCAGCCGTTCCGCCGGGAACAACGCAGGTGTCTGTTCGCGTTTCCAGGTGTACAGCACCGCCATCACCGCGAAGAACGACACGGCGTTCAGCGCGAAGGTGGCCCAGGGGCCGCTCATGCTGACCAACACCCCAGCAATCGCCGGCCCGATAGCGCGGGCGACGTTGATGCCGAGGCTGGACAGGGCGATGGCCGAACCGAGGTCGCGCTTATCGACCAGTTCGGGCGTCAACGCTGACCATGCGGGCATCATCAATGCAGTCCCCACGCCCATGCCCAGGGTCAGGAGGAGCAGCAGCGCGACGGTCATCATGCCGTTGAGCGTGAGCAAAGCCAGGAGCATCGCCACCGCGGCCATCCACACTTGCACCATAAGCAGGTAGCGACGCTTGTCGACGATGTCGGCCATGGCTCCCGCTGGAAGAGCAAGAAAGAACATCGGCGCTGAGCCTGCAACCTGCACCAAGGCAACGTGCATGGGGCTGGCTGACAGCGTCGTCATCAGCCAGCCGGCCCCTACCTCGTGCATCCAAGTGCCGATGTTGGAGGCAATGCTGGCCAGCCATAGCCAGCGGAAAGTGCTATGGCGCAGCGCGCTCCAGGGGGAGCGCTTTTCGATAGTCGTGTCCATGCTCAGAAAGCGAAGCAGGAGCAGCCGAAGGCACCCCAGAAGCCTTGGTAGTCACTGACGGGGACGGATGACCGGCGCACCTTGTCATGGCTGTGCGCATGCACCGCGCAAGGGCCTGAGCATTGGTGCACCTGAGTCAGCAGCGGTGAAGCGGGACGCCAGTGGCCGGGTACCTTGGCAACCGGTGACCAGTCCGGCATGACCGGCAGGCTCGGCGGCGACAGCTGGTCGAATTCCGCGGCACCGTAGACCACTTTGCCGTCGACGACGGTCAGCACCGATTCGATCCACTTGATCGCCTCCTCCTCGACACTGAAGAAGTCCGCCGACAGGGCCGTAAGGTCCGCCAGTTGCCCGACCTTGATCTGGCCCTTCTTGCCTTGCTCTGACGAAAACCAGGCACTGCCATGGGTAAACAGCTGCAGGGCGGTGTCACGGGATAGCCCGTTGGGGTAAAGCTCCAGCCCTCCGACAGTTCGGCCGCTGACCAGCCAATAAAGCGAGGTCCAGGGGTTGTAGCTGGAGACGCGAGTTGCATCAGTCCCCGCACCAACGGGTACGCCTTCGGCCAGCATGCGCTGAATTGGCGGAGTCTGTTCGGCGGCCTTGCTGCCGTAGCGGTCGACGAAATACTCGCCTTGGAAGGCCATGCGATCCTGAATGGCAATGCCACCGCCAAGGGCGCGTACCCGCTCGATATTCTTCGGGCTAATGGTTTCAGCGTGATCGAAGAACCATGGCAGGCCGTTGAAGGGAATGTCGCGATTGACCCGCTCGAACACATCGAGCATCCGCGAAATGGATTCGTCGTAGGTCGCGTGCAGGCGGAACGGCCAACGCTGCTCCACCAGGTGACGCACCACGGGTTCCAGGTCCTGCTCCATAGTCGGCGCAAGGTCTGGGCGAGGTTCGAGGAAGTCTTCGAAGTCTGCGGCAGAGAACACCAGCATTTCGCCGGCACCGTTGTGCCGGAAGAAGTCATCGCCATCGCCAGGCTTGACCATGCCGCTCCAGTTCTTGAAGTCGGTCAGCTCTTCCTTGGGTTTCTGGGTGAACAGGTTGTAGGCGATGCGCACGCTCAACTGGTTGTGCTTGGCCAGCTCGCGAACCACTTCATAGTCGTCCGGATAGTTCTGAAAACCACCGCCAGCATCGATGGCACTGGTCACGCCAAGGCGGTTGAGTTCGCGCATAAACTGGCGTGTCGAGTTGACCTGGTATTCCAGCGGCAGCTTTGGCCCCTTGGCCAGGGTCGAGTAGAGAATCATCGCGTTAGGTTTGGCTACCAGCATGCCGGTGGGTTCGCCATTGCTGTCGCGGACAATCTCGCCGCCCGGCGGGTTCGGCGTGTCGCGGGTATAGCCGACAACCCGCAATGCCGCACGGTTTAGGAGGGCGCGGTCATAGAGGTGCAGGACGAATACCGGCGTATCGGGTGCGGCCTTGTTCAATTCGTCCAGGGTAGGCAGGCGGCGCTCGGCGAACTGGAATTCATTCCAGCCCCCCACGACCCGAACCCATTGCGGAGCAGGCGTGCGATCAGCCTGATCCTTGAGCATCCGCAACGCGTCGACGAGAGATGGAACACCCTCCCAGCGCAGTTCCAGGTTGTAGTTCAGCCCCCCACGAATCAGGTGCAGGTGCGAGTCATTGAGACCTGGGATCACCGTGCGCTTTTGCAAGTCGACAACCTGAGTTGCATCACCGCGGACCGCCATGGCCTCTGCGTCGCTGCCCACGGCAATGAATTTCCCGTCCTTGATGGCCACAGCTGTTGCTTGCGGCTTTTCACGATCCACGGTGTGCAGACGGCCGTTATAAAGGATCAGATCGGCTTTCATGGAACCTCCCGGAGGGTTGGCGAAAGAGCTGCCGGCGGCACCGGCAAAAGGCAGGGCAGACCAGAGTGCTCCCGCTGCGCCGAGAACTGAGCTGGTAGCGAGAAACTGGCGACGGCTTTTGTCTGACAGATCTTCACTCATGATCATTCCTCGCGGCGTTGCGGGTTGAGCCAGGCAGCTAACCAGCGGGTCATCATCGGCATGAAGAAATAGACCACCAGCAGCACGATACTCAGCGTGACCACCACCGCGCTGACGGGATAGGTGCCTAGCCAGGCAATGTGTTTAAAGATGGGCTGCCACAGCTGGGGCACTATCAAACTGAGCGGCATAATGACCAGGAAGGTCACACAGGCCTGCTTCCAGCGTGGCGGAGGCTGATGCTCTGAGGCAGGTACGAACCAGAACTCACGGGCGCTCGATACTTCGATCTGATCGCCGTCGGCGAGCAAAGGCTTTACCTCGGCGATCAACGCCTGGCGATCACTCGAATCCAGCCAGCCCTGCAAGTGCTGCTTGCAGGAAAAGTGCAACACGCAGGTGAACAGAGGCAGTCCATCGCTGTGGCTGCGGAATACATCAATACCCATATGCCCGGCATAACGGCTTGCCGTATCGATGATGCGCCGCAGCCACGCTTCGTATTGCCGCTCATGTCCGGCCTTAACCCTGTGCCTGACAACCAGGGTGGCCGCCTCATTGACCGTATCTACGTCCATATGGACTCCTGTAATGGATGAACGCCTTGTGGCACCTGGTGTGAAGGGACTCACATCCCCCAAGGTCTATTGCAGGTGGTCGTTGAGCGCGGTGCCTGCCTGGAGCATGGATGCGCGTACGGCAGGGACCTGGGTGTTACGGCGGGTAGACCCGAACTCGTTTATCCGCGGTGGTACGGTGCTGGTCTCACGGCATGTAATTTCATATTTATGGGGTTTATGTTCGCGTAGGACTTTGGAGGGGGATTGTACGAATGTGCGGTTTTGGGACGGCACTGCTGCTGTATGGGCGAGGGATATGACTAAGCGCATAGCAGGAGCTAATGGCAGTTGGCTTCAGAGGCATAACGGTTGCGCAACAGCACGCTGAGGATGGTAAGCACGGCGACTATCTCCAAAGAGAGAAATAGCGGTGCCAGAAGGGTAAGAAGGGCAAAGCCGGGCAGTATGAGTCTGGATATCCCGCGGAGCAGGAACAGGTCACGGATGAGCCAGATGCCAAATACATACATGCTGATCGGCACACATATAGCGTAGAGCGCCAGCGTGTTGCTTATCGAGCTACTGCCCGTCTCGCGGTCAACGAGCACTGCAAAGCCGCAGCCTAGTGCGGCCCCAGCCATATAAATCAACGCGTGCCCATACCCCCAATACAAGGCGTGAGGTAAAGCCCTGTCCTTGATTTGCTCCTGCTTGGAAAAATACAGCCACCACAGCGCAAAAATAATCAGCAGCGATAACAGAGTAATGCGCAGCAGTGGTGAGCTGATGCGGCCGGAGTCGGCTGCTGACAATGCCAGGGAGCCGGCCAGTATGGTTTCACCCATGACGATGATATTGAACAGCCCATACCGTTCTACGATGTGGTGCTTGTTCCAGGGTGTTTCGCCCCTGCTTTCAGCGATGACGGGAACGCAGAGCTCGAGCAGCGCGCCTACTGCAAAACCTACGAAGAACAATCCAGTCCCGCCCTGCGGCATCAGCATGAATGCCAGCCAGTAACCTTGAACCAGCAGCAAGCCAGTGGCGTAGAGTTGGGTGGTGGTTTTTCTCGCGCTGTCGTGTCGGCGCGCCCTTAACCAGAGCGCAGCCAGCGGCACTCGCATGATCACGAATCCGACGACAATCAGGTCTAGATCCCGCGAATCGAAAAGGCGCTCTACACCGACCGCAACGGTCAAGGCTCCTGCCATGATGATGAGCGTCAGTGCTCGGTAAAGTGCATCGTCATTGTCGTAGGCCGATGCGAACCAGGTGAAGTTCATCCAACCCCACCAGATGGCAAAGAAAGCCGCGATGAAGGTGGCAATGCCTTGGGTAATGTGTCCGGCCGTTATTGCATGGTGCAAACCAGCGGCTGCAGAGGCGATAGCGATGACGAACACCAGATCGAAGAGTAACTCCAGCGGCGTGGCTGTGCGGTGAGGTTCTTCAGGGTCGCGAGGATGCATGGGTAGCACCCCGGAGAGCAAAAAACGGCGTATACCCATGGTGTAGCCGCTACCGGAGTCCATTGATTTGAAGTCGGGTCGACCTGTCGTGCCGACCCGGCAGAGGTCAGATCTTCGCCGCAACAGGCTCCAGCGTCGGTCCGTGTGTTACGCGCTCTGGCGCCTTGTGCACCATGGTGTAGGCGTAGTCGACGCCCATTCCATATGCGCCAGAGTGCTCTTTGACCAATGCCATAACGGCGTCGTAGGTGTCGCGGTTCTTCCAGTCACGCTGCCACTCCAGCAGAACTTGCTGCCAGGTAACTGGGACAACTCCAGCCTGAATCATGCGTTGCATGGAGTAATCGTGCGCAGCTTGGCTGGTACCACCCGAGGCGTCGGCCACCATATAAATTTCATAGCCGGCATCATGCATCGCGGACAGTGCGAAGGTTGTATTACAGACCTCGGTCCACAAGCCAGAGACGATAACTTTGTTACGGCCATTCTTTTTCAGCGCATCGCGTACTTTCTGGTCATCCCAGGAGTTCATCGAGGTGCGCTCAAGAAGCGGTGCCTCAGGGAACACGGCCAGTAATTCCGGGTAGGTATGGCCCGAAAAGCTTTCTGTTTCGACCGTGGTGATGATGGTTGGGATAGAGAAAATCTTCGCAGCCTTGGCCAGGCCGACCGTGTTGTTCTTCAACGTCTGCCGATCAATGCTTTGTACCCCAAATGCCATTTGTGGCTGCTGATCGATAAAGATCACTTGGCAATTGCTGGGTGTCAGCACTTCGAGTTTTGGATTGGTCATTTCAGTCACCTGATGTGTGTTCGCGCGTGAATGCTGATGATCGCCATGGCGTAAACACAGGGCTGAAGCCATGGCGATGCCGTAGAGAGGCCAACTTTTAGTAGGCCCTCAGTCCCTCAATCCTGCTGAAAGGCATAGCTACTATCCCCAGAGCGGCTGTCTGCGAATTGGACAGGCTTACGGTTCTGGAACATTTATGCGGTTAATGGATTGGGGGCGCGAAATTGGTTTCTGCAAGCCCTGCTACCGCCTATGCCTTTTCTGGTTGATGGCGATGCGTTCCTTCCGTGGGATCGAGCATGTTGCGCTCATCTGCAGCCGTCTGGGCGTTGGTATCTATTGCCAGGCGACTGTCTTGGGTCATGCGGCCGCTTATGGCATGGCTGGCGCAGGCGGGGTTGGATCGTCCGGCAGCGGGATAAATTCCGCGTCGTCTGCGTCCGGAAGCTTCATCCTTCCCGCCTTCCAATCTGATGCCGCCTGAGCGAGTCGATCCTTCGAGGATGACACGAAGTTCCAGTAGATGAACCGTTCGCCAATCGGCTCGCCGCCAAGGACCATCACCGTAGACTGCTTTAATGCCCGGACGCGCGATGCGGCAGGACCGAGTACCAGCATCTTGCCGGTCTCGTAGCGTTGTCCGTCCAGCTCCACCTCGCCCATTGCGACGTAGAGCGCACGCTCCTTGTGGCCGTTGGGAATCTCGGCGGTTGCGCCCGGCACCATGTCAAGATGGGCGTAGAACAGCGGCGAATGTGTCTCGGTAGCAGCCGTCAGGCCATAGGCGCTACCTGCAATCAGCCGACCTGTAATGCCGGCGTCGCTCCATTGCGGCAGATCAAGCCCCGAATGATGCGAGAAAGACGGGGCGATCTCCTCCTGTTCGGTCGGCAGGGCGACCCAGGCTTGAATCCCATGTAGATGATCGCCTTGTGCCCGCCCGCGCTCCAAGCGCTCGCTATGTGTGATGCCGCTACCTGCGGTCATCCAGTTGACTTCCTGTGGCCGAATCGCTTGCTCGTAGCCGAGGCTATCACGATGCATCACCTCGCCAGCGAACAGGTAGCTCACGGTCGAGAGGCCGATGTGCGGATGCGGGCGAATATCGATGCTGCGATCGCTACCCGGTGCCATATCGAATGGCCCCATATGATCGAAGAAGATGAAGGGACCGATCATGCGCTGCGTGGCGGACGGCAATACGCGGCCGACCTCGAAGCCGCCGCCGAGGTTGTGACGTCGCTGTTCGATGATCATTTCAATCATGTTGTATCTCTTGATGGATGCGGGTACATCCCGGTAGACCCTGACTTGCAGGTATCGGCCGACTCTGTTGAAAAAGTTGGCCTCGGTTACCACGATAGAAAGATGGCACCTGAGGTTGAAGTCTTGAAAACCAGGAGGTTGTGCAGCATTGCTACTATCTCCAGAGCGGCCGCCTGAGAATTGGACAGGCTTACTCTTCTGGAACATTTATGCGGTTAGTGGATTGCGCTAGCGCAATGGGTTTCTGCAAGCCCCTCTACCGGCTGTGCTTTTCTGGCTGAGCGCGATGCGTTCCTTCCATGGGATCGAACATTAAGATGCCACCAAGGGCCGCCTTTAACAGCAATACGCCGACATTGATCGGCTTGGCCAGCCCTTAGGGGGCAGCATTTAAGTGCGTTCGAAACTATTGTTCTATCCCCGCTAGCCATTGCTCCAGAAGGATGCCCCCGGCTTTCTCGAGGTCGTGTGCATAGAGCTTTGCATCGCGACGCAGGGTGACGGGGTCGATGCCTGACGTGGCCAGCTCACTCGCATGCCCCAGTAACCAGTGCTCGAATCGTGCGCCACGGACTTCGGGATGAAACTGCAGACCGAGTACGTTTGGCCCGCGGGAGAAGGCCTGATTGCGGCACAGTGGAGTGGAGGCAAGCAGGCTGCAGTCTTCCGGTAGATCAAACGTGTCGCCATGCCAGTGCAGAACGGGCACGTCGCGCAACGCAGCGAGGGGCTGATGTTCGAGGGCGGGTGCCAGGTCAAGGGCTGACCAGCCGATCTCCTTGGCCGGCCCAGGATAGACGCGCGCACCCAGAGCGGCGGCCATCAACTGCGCGCCGAGGCAGATGCCGAGCGTCGGTCGGTCAGCCGCCAGGCGTTCTCGCAATAGCTCTAGCTCGTCGGAGACGAGCGGATAGCTGGCGTGGTCGTAGACGCCAATCGGGCCGCCAAGGACCACCAGAAGGTCTGCATCAAGCGGGTCGAGCAGGCCGAGATCGCGCTCCGCCGCTTCGACGTACTCGATGGCGTAGCCGGCTGTGCGCAGGGGCGCCTCGAAGCTGCCCAGATCTTCGAAGCCGACATGGCGGATGGCTTGCACGGTACGCAGGGTCATGATGAGTGTTCCGCAACAGAGGAGGACCGCGCAGTCCTGGCCATGAGAATGTGTTCGAAGTCCTTCAACGCGGCCGCTGCGGTGGCGACCGGCTCAACGCCGCAGCCGATTGCCAGCGTCTCGCCCATGGCGTCGCTGCTGATGCGGATCGCCTTGCTCTTTCCGCTGACGTGGGCGAACGGGTCGGACAGTGGATAGGTCTTGATGCCGACGCTGGCGCGAATCGCACCGTCTGCGCGGGTGAGGCTGCCGACCAGCTTGGGAACGAGCCCCCTCTCTCGCCACGCCTCGATGCGCTCTGCCGTGACCGACTGAATACCCTCGACCACCAGGTCGTCCATCGTCAGGTCAGCACCAAGACCAAAGTTGGCGAGCAGCAGGAGCTTGCACGCGGTATCCCAGCCTTCCGTGTCGTTGCGCGGGTCAGCTTCGGCGAAGCCTCCCGCCTGCGCTTCACGCAACGCCGCATCGAAGCCGAGGCCCTGCGTGCTCATGGCGTCAAGCAGGTAGTTGGTGGTGGCGTTGAGGATGCCCTCGATGGCGAGCACCTTGCAGCCGGCCAGGCTATGGTCGAGCAGATCGAGTGTCGGCAGGGCGGCGGCCGCCGCACCACTGAGTTTGAGCATCGCCCCCGAGGCCTGCGCGAGTTCGCGCAATTGTCGCCCACTGTGAACCAGGGCACCCTTCGATATAACGATGCAGTCCTGGCCGGCCGACAGCGCCGTACGAAGGTAGGCAAGACCCGGCTCGCCGCTGCGAAAATCGCTCGGCCCGGCCTCGATAAGAACGTCTGCGCCGCTCGCCATCACAAAATCCGGCCCTGAAAGACCCGCCTGTAGCGCATCCAACTGGTTCGCTTGCAGGCCGTTCGCGTCAGCCATACCCGCACGTGATCCGCACACCGCGACCAGGCGAACGTCCACGCCGTAAACCTGGCGATAGCGCTCGCGTCGGGACAGGAGCAGGTCGGCTGTGGCACGTCCGACGCCGCCGAAGCCGGCGATTGCAACCTTGAGCGTTTGCATGAGTTCGCTCCTTTCGCCTCTACTTGGCAAACAGATTGTTGATGTCGGCAAACGCCTTCATTTCGACCGCGTTACCGCTTGGGTCCTTGAAGAACATCGTGGCCTGCTCACCCGGCTCGCCCTTGAAACGGATATAGGGTTTGATGATGAAGTCGACACCCGCCGTGGTAAGCCGCTCGGCTGCCGCTTGCCAATCCTGCATCGGCAAGATCACGCCGAAGTGGCGGACCGGCACACCATGCCCGTCTACCGCGTTCGCCGGTACGGCGCTGGCTTCACCGGGCGTGAGGTGGGCCACGATCTGGTGACCATAAAAATTGAAGTCGATCCATTCCGACGAACTGCGACCCTCGGTGCAACCAAGCAGGTTGCCGTAAAAGTCGCGGGCGGCTGCCAGGTCATCAACCGGAAACGCCAGGTGGAAGGGGCATAGCGCAGTCATTTAGGTATCCCTCGTTGGTGAATGGGATCAGCGTATCCGGCGACAATATTCATGAAAAACGATATGTTCTGATCACGAGCAAAACGAAAAGTTATCAATCACCATGATCACCGAACTTCGTACCCTGATCGCTATAGCACGCCATGGCACATTCAGAGCCGCAGGTGACCGGGTCGGGCTGACCCAGGCTGCTGTCAGCGGCCATATGCATAGACTGGAGGAAACACTCGGCTTCACTCTGTTCGACCGCACGGGGCGCTCGGCTACGCTGAACGCCGCCGGCCTGCGCACGCTTGCCCGCGCCGAGGCGCTGGTTGCCGGTTTCGATGCGCTTGGGGAGCCTACAAGGGACGAGGAGTGGGCCAAACCGCTGGAGATTGGAGCGATCTCCTCGGTGCAGGCGACTATCCTGACGCGGGCACTGGTGCCATTCCGTCAGCGCTTTGCGAACTGTCGAGTAAACCTGTCACCGGGCGTCTCGCTACGCCTGATGGATCGGGTTGAAGCGGGCGAGCTCGATTTGGCCATCCTCATCCGCCCCGCCTTCGAGCCACCCCGGGAGCTGGAGTGGGTACCGCTGGCATGCGAGAACTATGTCCTGCTGATTGCCCAGGGTGTGGTGGGCGACGATTGGCGGGCCGTGCTCTCCGAGCAGCCCTTTATCCGCTATAACCGCTCTTCGTTCGGCGGGCGGCAGGTAGAACGCTTTCTGCGCGATAGCTCACTAGCGCTTCAGGAGTGGATAGAGGTCGACGATATCCAGGCAATGCTCTCGATGGTTGAAAGCGGCCTCGGGGTCGCCGTGGTGCCGTTGACGGAGACGATCCTGCCGCTGCCGCCAAGCGTTCGTGCAATCCCCCTCGGCCCCGAACCAATCCATCGCGAGATCGGCGCCCTTTACAACAAGGTCAAACACTCGACTGCCGTGGCGGGCTTTATCGAATGTTTGCAGGGCGCAGGTGTGGATTTGAACCTGCCAGCTAGTGGACCCCAGCCTGTCTGTGATCTTAAAGGGAAATTGTGAGCCTATTGGCTATCTGGTTTTTGATGGTGAGAGCTTAATTTAAGCAGCTACCCAACGTTCAGCGCGAGTTCCTTGGCACGATACCAACCTGCATACCGAACGGGTTAAACACGCTATTCAAGGTCTGAACGGTCGGGTTGCTTTCGTCATGTTCGAGCTGACGCAACGCACGTAGGGACAGCTTACACATCTGTGCGAACCTTGCCTGCTGCAACCCCGTCACGTCCTTGCGTAAACGCCTAACTGCCTCGCCGATAGTGATTTCGCCAGAAGCCAGCTGCTTCTGTAGCTCGATGAGAATCCGATTTCGTTCGAGAATATCCATTAGATGAGCCCCCAGTTTTTGAGCCGCTGAGGCAGATCTCGCAACGCTATGCGCGGATGGTTCATTGTCGCCGCGGGCAATTCATCAGCACTCAGCAAGTCAGGCAAAGCCAGGAATGTTTGTGCTGCGGCCCTGAGCCGCTGAAATAGCTCATCAGGCTCGATCCACTCAGCAGCTTCATCGCAGGCAGCTTTCCAGTCGACCTGACCGGCCACCTCAATCTGCTTTGGCCATTTTGTTGTTCGCGTTACGCCTTCATCATCCATGACCATGGGAGCCAGATCATAGATTGGGGCCAGGCTCACGCCTTGCGCCGTCCTAATGATGGAGGTGTTTCGGCCATGATTATCTGAGTTCCCAAGAATCTGATTCAGTAAATCACGCCGCATGTACTCGAATACCAAATCACCCACCTGTTCGGCCTGTCCAACGCTTTGCCATAACGCGACCAAGTTTCGTAGCACATCCGAATGCGACAGATAACTGCCAGCTTCGACTACGCCTGACAGTGAATACATCGACTCAACAGCGACACGATTCACGCCGCCAGGACCAACCCCCCGATCAAAGCGATGCATCCACAGGCTGGGCTTCTTTCCTTCCTCCAAAGCCAACCCTTCGGCGGCTATGGTATCGAGCCCCAACTGCTGAACCGCTCGATAAAAGCAGTACTCGCTGCGGAGGATGTCCTGATCGGTCTGACTGGCTTTGTTGCGTGCGAATTTCACAAACCAGTGCTGGACAGCATCTGCATCGGGCAATACAGCGTCGGGATGCAATGCGCCATGGCGATCTTCAGTTAACAGTAGCTTTGGTGCCTCACCGCCTGCTCCAGTAGCACCGCCAATTGCAGCTCCCTGCTCATAGGCATACTCCAAAAAACGTGAGTCGCGGCTGACCACTTCGTCTCGCGTAAAACCCAACACAGGACCGCCTGCGATTGCGCCTGCCGACTCCTTGATGCGCAAAGTTCCAATAGGCGCAGGCGTACAGCGCCCCAACAGAAACAAATCCAGGCTCATGCCCTCCGGTCGCTCACCACTCAAACGCTTCAGCAAAAAGCGTCTAGCCGCTCCAGCAGGCAAGATATCGAAGAGAAAGGCCGGAGCCTTCTTACTCCGCCAAGAGTCCCAACCCAAAGGTAAAGTGGCACTGACCGCGCCATTCAGACGCGTGCTAATCGAGTCGAGGGAGCCCACTAGATAGCCCTGCTCGTACCCATACGTACAAGGACCATCCAACCCTAGATCAGGCTGCTCGAAACCAATCCCCATGGCGTCCTGCCATTCACCACCCGCATAGATTTGTAGAGTGAGCTTGTACATAGCGATCACCGGCAACTTAATGCCTAAAACCTTAGCCAAGCCACAACAAAAAGGCAATTAACTGCCGATAAAGGCCATGAAACAGTCGAAAATAGGCACTTTAATACCCATGAAACTCTATGCTTAGTAGGCATACCCCCCAGCACAGCGTAGGCTCAACTCCGTAATGAGAATTTGAACCCGCAATTTGGATTCGCTACGTGCCTCTTGACGAAGGGCTCAAGGTTTCTATTCTCGGGGCCGTGACTGTATGAATTCCAACAAATCACTGGCGAAAGGCAACTGGCCTAGAAGCAAGACATTGGTGAGCGTGTGTGCGCTATCCAAGGAGTCCATCCTTACTCCATTCAATAAGCGGCTCAGCCGGATGAAGTTTCGTTAGCGCAAGCGCGTATCCGAAGCGCAAGCACATCTGGCCTTTGACAACTCATTAGCACCTCCCCGCCCCTCGTCGTGGCGCAGATCATCAAGAACTGCGCCACATTCGCAATCAAAAATGGCGCAGTTCTGAAAACTGCGCCAATAGATTGCATGAAGGTGTGCTAGCGGGCTACGGGCTGCGACCATCGGAGTTCATGTCCTGGAAATCGCTCCAGGGATACTGATGAGTTCAAGGTTTGCCAAAGCAGCCCCATACGCCCATTGCCATCGGCAAAGGGTAGGCACCTTCGGCCCCGACTCTATTTTTTCTGCTATTACTTACGCCTTCGCACCAAAAGCTGTCTCTCCTGACAGCTTTTCTGTTTTGGTGCACGCTTTTGGCTACGGCAGCACGGCGCGTGGTGAGGAAGTGCAGCAATACTGAGCCTCTCCGAGTTGGCACGCGGCTTGCTAATTCTGACCTTACGGACAAGTTATGTAGATTTTATTAAGGACAGTCAGTGAACAATAACGACCCAATACTCGATTCCCATCCCCGCCTGAAGGAATTGCTCGCGGTCGCCATTCAGGCTTCCGAGCGGGCCTACTGCAAGTACTCCGAGTTTCCCGTGGGTGCCGCGCTGCTGACTGCCGATGGGCAAATCATCAGCGGTTGCAACGTGGAAAACGCCTCCTACGGTCTGACCAATTGCGCCGAGCGTACCGCGCTGTATGCCGCCATCGCCCAGGGCCATGCGCCGCGCAGTTTCAAGGCGCTGGTGGTCTACGCACCGAAAATGGCCGAGATCTCTCCCTGTGGTGCCTGCCGTCAGGTGATCAGTGAGCTGCTGGCCGCCGATTGCCCAGTGTATTGCTGCGGCAGCAGCGCGGACGCTTACCGGCTCTGGTACAGCGAGCAGTTGCTGCCCGGCGCGTTCAGCTTCTAACTAATCCCCCTTTATTTCCCTACTGATTGCGGGAGCTCAGCCCTATGAGCCTTATAGGTATTGTCGTTCTGTTGGCGATCGCTATCGCCTTCTCCAGTAACCGCCGGGCGATTCGCCTGCGCACCGTGATCGGGGCCTTTCTGATCCAGGCAGGCCTCGGGGCCTTTGTGCTCTACGTGCCTTGGGGCCAGGATGTGCTGTCGGGTATTTCCGGGGCGGTGTCGTCGCTGCAGGGCTATGCCAACGAGGGCATCAGCTTTCTGTTCGGCGGCCTCAGCAGCGACAAGATGTTCGAGGTGTTCGGCAACCAGGGCTTCGTTTTCGCCATCCGGGTGCTGCCGCTGATCGTGTTCTTCAGCGCCTTTATCGCCGTGCTCTACTACCTCGGCGTGATGACCCTGGTGATCCGCGTGATCGGTGGTGCGCTGCGCTGGGCGCTGGGCACCAGTCGCACCGAATCCATGTCGGCCACTGCCAATATCTTCGTCGGCCAGACCGAGGCACCGTTGGTGGTGCGGCCGTTTATCCCGCGCATGACCCGCTCCGAGCTGTTCGCAGTGATGGTCGGCGGCCTGGCCTCGGTGGCTGGTTCGGTGCTGATCGGCTACGCCAGCCTGGGCATCGAGCTCAAATACCTGATCGCTGCCAGCTTTATGGCCGCCCCCGGCGGTTTGCTGATGGCCAAGCTGATGGAGCCGGAAACCGACCAGCCGCAGGACGACCCGCGCGACATCGACGAGTTGGTGCAGGACAAGCCGATCAACGTGCTCGATGCCGCCGCCAGTGGTGCGTCCAGCGGCCTGATGCTGGCGCTGAACGTGGGTGCCATGCTGCTGGTGTTTATCGCCCTGATCGCCGTGTGCAACGGCCTGCTCGGCTGGGTCGGGGGCTGGTTCGGCTATCCGGAGGTGAGCTTGCAGGCACTGCTCGGCTATCTGTTCGCGCCGCTGGCTTTCGTGCTCGGCGTGCCCTGGAGCGAAGCGGTGCAGGCCGGCGGCTTTATCGGCCAGAAGCTGGTGCTCAACGAGTTCGTCGCCTACATCGATTTTGCCCAGTACATCGACCCGATCAGGGCCGCCGAACGAGGCGTGGAGGTGCTGTCGGCGCAGACTCAGGTGATCGTCACCTTCGCCCTCTGCGGCTTCGCCAACCTGTCGTCGATCGGCATCCTGCTCGGCGGCCTCGGCGTGATGGCCCCCAACCGTCGCCAGGAACTGGCCCAGCTCGGCCTGCGCGCGGTGCTCGCCGGCAGCCTGTCGAACCTGATGAGCGCGGCCCTGGCCGGCGTCTTCGTAATGCTCTGAACCCTGACCGAAGCCTGCCCGGCGCTCCCCAGGGGCCGCCGGCCAGGCCCCGTTTTTCCCACAAAAGCCTCGCCGCACCGGCGCAGCCCGTCAACAAGGAGAACATCGTGCTGAAAAGAACCCTGATTGCCGCACTGACCTTGGCCATTCCCACCGCCCACGCCGATGGCACCTGGGAGCCGATCTGGTCGTTCGCCAACGTGTCGCTGAACTACCTGGACTGGTCGCAGGGCACCGAAGAGCGTACCGCCAGCAATGCCAGCAAGGGCGACTTCTTCTTCCTCGAGCTGGAAGGAGGCGCCGGCTACAAGTGGGGCGAGTTCTACGGTTTCGTCGACCTGGAGAACCCCGACAGCGACCGCAGCGAGCACGATGGCCGCGACAACCGCCGCAGCGCCGCCAAGGTGACCTCGCACATGTATCTCGGCGATTCGCCGTTCTCGCTCTACCTGCACGTCTACGACTTCCGCGACTACGGTTTCGACGTACGCGAGCAGGACCAGATTATCGGCCTTGGCTACCGCCACACCTTCGCCAATGGCCTGTGGTTGAAGTCCTTCCTCGGCGCGGCCCACGTCAACAGCAACAGCTACAGCGGCCAGAACGGCTATATGCTCGGCTGGGTCGCCGGCTACGACTTCACCCTGCTGGAGCAGAAGCTCAGCGTGACCAACTGGCACGAGCAGACCTTCAAGCGCGACCGCGGCTACATCGAGGACAACTACGTCAACGGTAGCGCCGGCGAACTGGGCACCAACGGGGCCGTGTCGCTGTGGTGGCTCCCGGTTCCGGCAATCACCGCCGGTGTGCAATACCGCTATGCGCACAACAAGCTGGGCACCCCGGACGCTTATCAGAACGCGATGATCTACACCCTTAAATACAATTTCTAATAACCTCGATACTCGAAGCACGGGTGCCCTGCCGCTGCGGGGCAGCCAACACTTCTATTTTGCTGCCCAAAGAGATTTCCGCCATGGATATGGAACTACAACTGGCTCGCCAGGCGATCGGCCTGCTAGACCTGACCTCGCTCAACGACGATGACGACGAGGCGCGCATCCGCGACCTCTGCCGGCGTGCCCTGACGCCCGCTGGCCCGGTGGCGGCGGTGTGTGTCTACCCGCGCTTCGTCACCCTCGCCCGGCAAACCCTGAACAGCCTCGGCGGCCAGCAGGTGCGGGTCGCCACAGTAACCAACTTCCCGGCCGGTGCCGCGGATGTGGACGCCGCCGCGGCGCAGACTCGCCAGGCGGTGGCAGCAGGCGCGGATGAGGTGGATGTGGTCTATCCCTATACCGCGCTGCTCGCCGGCGATGCCGAGGTCGGCCGCGCCCTGGTGCGCGCCTGCAAGGCGGCCTGCGGCGAGGCTGTGCTGCTCAAGGTGATTCTGGAAACCGGCGAGCTGCGCGACCCGGCGCTGATTCGCCAGGCCAGCCTCGATGCCATCGCGGCCGGTGCCGACTTTATCAAGACCAGCACCGGCAAGGTGACGGTGAATGCCACCGCGGAGGCCGCGCGGCTAATGCTCGCGGCCATCGCCGAGAGCGGTGGCACGGTAGGCTTCAAACCGGCCGGCGGCATCCGCACCCTGGCCGATGCGCGGCTCTATATCGAACTGGCCGGCGAGCATCTGGGCACAGAATGGGTGACCCCTGCGCACCTGCGCCTGGGCGCATCCAGCCTGCTCGACGACCTGCTCCAGCACCTCGGCCGGGCAGCCGCGGGCAGCAGCAAGGGAGGTTATTAAGATGTGGTTGCCCCAGGAAATAATCCGTCGCAAACGCGATGGCAAGGAACTCGACCCGGCGGATATCCAGCGCTTTGTGCAGGGCATCCAGGATGGCAGCCTGAGCGAGGGGCAGATCGCCGCGTTCGCCATGGCCGTGCTGCTCAAGGGCATGAACCTCGCTGAACGCATCGCCCTCACCCAGGCCATGCGCGACTCCGGCCTGGTGCTGGCGTGGAATCTGCCCGGCCCGGTGGTGGACAAGCATTCCACCGGCGGCGTCGGCGATTACGTCAGCCTACCGCTGGCACCGCTGCTGGCGGCCTGCGGTTGCTATGTGCCGATGATCTCCGGGCGCGGCCTGGGCCACACCGGCGGCACCCTGGACAAGCTGGAGAGCATCCCCGGTTACTGCACCCAGCCGGAGCCCGAGCGGCTGCGCCGGGTGGTAGCGGAAGTTGGCTGCGCAATTATCGGCCAGACCGCCGATCTCGCCCCGGCGGACAAGCGCCTGTACGGGATTCGCGATGTCACCGGCACGGTGGAGTCCATCGACCTGATCACCGCCTCGATCCTGTCGAAGAAGCTCGCCGCTGGGCTCGATGTGCTGATCATGGACGTCAAGGTCGGCAATGGTGCCTTTATGGCCGACCCGGACGATGCCCAGGCCCTGGCCGAAAGCATCGTGGCGGTGGCCAATGGTGCCGGGGTGAAGACCCGCGCGTTGATCACCGACATGAACCAGCCGCTGGCGCGCAGTGCCGGCAACGCCCTGGAGGTGGAAGAGGCCCTGGCCCTGCTCAGCGGCGAGGTGCGCAGCCCGCGCCTGTGGCAGGTGACCCTGGCCCTGGCCGAGGAAACCCTGGTGCTCGCCGGTCTTGCCGCCACCCAGGAGCAGGCGCGCGAGCAGCTGCTCGAAGCCTGGCGCAGCGGCGCGGCCCTGCAGCGCTTCAACGATATGGTGGTCGCCCTCGGCGGCCCAGCCGATCTGCATCAGCAGCCCTGGCAGCACATGGCCGTCGCGCCGCTGGTGCAGCCGGTATATGCCGAGACCGCGGGCGTGGTGCAGGCGGTCGATACCCGCGGCGTCGGCCTGGCGGTGATCGGCCTCGGTGGCGGACGCCTGCGCCCGGAGGACGCTATCGACCACGCGGTCGGCTTCAGCCAGCTGGCGCTGCCGGGCGAAACCGTTGATGACGAGCGACCGCTGGCCATGATCCATGCCCGCGACGCCGCCAGCTTCGCAGTGGCCGCCCAGGCCCTGCGCGCCGCTTATAGTCTGGGCGACGCCGCGCCGGCGCAAAGCGCGCTGATCAGCGCCCGCATCCTGGAGAACGGACAATGAGCAAGGCCCTGCTGCTGGTTCTCGACTCCTTCGGCATCGGTGCCAGCGCCGACGCCGAGCGTTTCGGCGACACCGGTGCCAATACCCTGCTGCACATCGCCGAAGCCTGCGCCCGTGGCGAGGCGGACAACGCCGAGCGCCAGGGCCCGCTGCAACTGCCCAACCTGGCGCGCCTCGGCCTGGGCCACGCCGCCGCGCTAAGTGGCGGCAGCTACCCGCCCGGCTTCAGTGCGCAGCAGCCAGTGATCGGTGCCTACGGCTACTGCCGCGAGCTGTCCAGCGGCAAGGACACCCCCTCCGGGCACTGGGAAATGGCCGGCGTACCGGTGCTATCAGAATGGGGCTACTTCGGCGCGCAGTTCCCGCCGGAGTTGCTCGAAGCATTGATCGCACGCGCAGGCCTGCCGGGCATCCTCGGCAACTGCCACGCCTCCGGCACCACCATCCTCGAGCAGTACGGCGAGGAACATATCCGCAGCGGCAAACCGATCTGCTACACCTCGGCCGACAGCGTGTTCCAGATCGCCGCCCACGAGCAGCACTTCGGCCTGGAGCGGCTCTATCAGATCTGCGAGATCGCCCGCGAGCTGTGCGACGCCTACAACATCGGCCGGGTCATCGCCCGACCATTTGTCGGCGAGCACGCCACCAGTTTCCGCCGCACCGGCAACCGTCACGACTACGCCGTGCCGCCGCCGGCACCAACCCTGCTCGACCGTCTCTGCGCGGCCGGCGGCCAGGTCTACGCGGTGGGCAAGATCGGCGACATCTTCTCCCATCGCGGCATCAGCAAGCTGTACAAGGCCGACGGCAACCACGCGCTGTTCGACACCACCCTGCAGGCGCTGCACGACGCGCCGCCGCGTACTCTGGTGTTCAGCAACTTTGTCGACTTCGACATGCTCTATGGCCATCGCCGCGATATCGCCGGTTATGCCCAGGCTTTGGAGGCGTTCGACCGCCGCCTGCCCGAGCTGTTGGCGGCGATGGCCGCGGACGACCTGCTGATCCTCTCCGCCGACCACGGCTGCGACCCGAGCTGGCCGGGCAGCGACCATACCCGCGAGCATGTGCCGCTGCTGGCCATAGGTGCCGGCGTGCGACCCGGCAGCCTGGGCGAACGCGGCAGCTTCGCCGACATCGGCCAGAGCCTGAGCGATTTCTTCGGTCTGCCGCAAGGCAGCTACGGGCAGTCCTTCTGGCCTGCCAAAACCTGATTTCTGGAGCACCCCATGGCAACCCCTCATATCAGCGCCCAACCGGGCGATTTCGCCGAAACCGTCCTGATGCCCGGCGACCCACTGCGGGCAAAGATGATCGCCGACACCTACCTGAGCGAGGTGCGCCAGGTCAACGGCGTACGCAACATGCTCGGTTTTACCGGCCTGTACAACGGCAAACCGATTTCGGTAATGGGCTCGGGCATGGGCATTCCCTCGCTATCGATCTACGCCCACGAGCTGTACAGCCAGTACGGCGTGCAGCGCATCGTGCGGGTCGGCAGCTGCGGCTCGGTGCAAAGCCATGTGCGCGTGCGCGACCTGGTGATCGCCATGGGTGCCTCCACCGACTCGGCGGTAAACCGCAAGCGCCTGGGCGGCTTCGACTTCGCCGCCATCGCCGACTACCGCCTGCTGGAACGCACCGTGCGCAAGGCCGACGAGCGCGGCCAACAGGTGCATGTGGGTAACGTATTCTCCGCCGACCTGTTCTACGAACCCGACCCGGAGCTGTTTGCGCGCATGACGCGCATGGGCATCCTCGCCGTGGAAATGGAAGCCGCCGGTCTCTACGGCGTCGCCGCCGAACTGGGCAAGCAGGCGTTGTGCGTGCTGGCCGTCAGCGACCACATTCTGGAAGGCGAACACCTGAGCGCCGAGCAGCGCCAGGAGGATCTGCACGACATGCTCAAGCTGACCTTGGAAGCGATGACAGACTATTAGACACCGCTCCCCGACAGCCGGGCTTAACCGGCTGCGGGGGACGAAGGAGACCGTGAAACGGCCAAGGAAATCGGCAAGTTCATGGACCAGCACCCGGAAATCTTCGGCAAGCCGGAATACTAGAAGGACGGGGGATCGGTGAAGACCG
Organism: Pseudomonas sp.; assembly: GCF_035512415.1. Taxonomy (GTDB): domain Bacteria; phylum Pseudomonadota; class Gammaproteobacteria; order Pseudomonadales; family Pseudomonadaceae; genus Aquipseudomonas. The sequence continues at coordinate 45,602 of NZ_DATKDZ010000003.1, forward strand.
ACACCAAGTCCTGGGCCGAAGCCCTGAGCAAACCGGACGATGACGGTATGAATAAACTCATGGACGCCTGGAACCTCATTGAGTACGTCATGGCCGCAGACACCAGGTTGGCCGCTAGCAGCATCGCAGGCCAGAGCCTCGACACGTTATCCAGCTAATCCCCCCACAAGCGCCCCTCTACCATGCAAACCGCGGCAAGCCCGTGCCATCAAGTTATGCGTGGCCGCTCAGGCACTAACCTTTAGTCCTTTAGTCGTAGAAAGCTCATACAGGCCGAAAAACAGGGTAGTAATGGTAGAAACCTGCTGGGCTAACGCGATTTTCGAACGATTACTCTGCCAACGGCGGCAACGTCAACAGATACTGCGGAGCGTATGACCAATCAAGAAGCTCAGCAAAAAAACGCCGTTCACGGAGGTGCCGGCACAGGGATCGTCAGGCGTTAACTTAGCATTTCTTCGGCATCGCCCCAGGGTCTGGCAAGACGCGGTGGCACCGGCGAAACCAAAGGCGATTTATCTTGAACGAAGTACAGAGGCGGTTCTCTACGAAAGCTGATGGCCTAGCCGCACCGGCACCAGCAGCGCAGTTGTTCGAAGCCACCTTCGATCTGGCTTCATCCGCCTTGGTTCTACTCGATCAGCAGGGCCGGATAGTGCAGGCCAACGACGCCTTTGCCGAACTGTTCGGTTATGTCCGCGCAGCATTGCCCGGCATCCCCTTGTGCAACTTCCTCCACCCTAGCGACCGTGACAGGCTGCAGCCCCCGAACCCCGCAGATTTTCCGCTTGAGCTGCGCTACCAGCACAAGGACGGCAGCCCATGGTCTGGGCGCAGTAAGCTGGTTGCCGCAGGCGAGCTGTTGCTGGGCGAAATCGTTCGGATCGAAGCGCCTAAGAATCTGGATGAGCAGCTCGAGCAGAATCAGTGGCTGCAGCGCATCGTCGAAACCGCACCTGGCATTATCGGTACCTTTCGCCTGTCCAGTGATGGCGAGGTTTCCATGCCTTGGGCCTCGCCGGGGTATGAAAAATACTATGGCGTGACCGTGGAAGAGCTGAAGCGCGACGCCGGTATTCTATTCGAGCGCATCCACTACGAAGATCTCGCGCGGGTACAAGCATCGATCGCCGAATCGGCGCGCACCCTAAGTCCCTGGCAATGCGAATACCGGGTGCGTCATCCGCAAAAAGGCGAAATCTGGCTCGAAGGCCGCTCCAAGCCGACGCTTGAGGACGATGGATCAATACTCTGGTTCGGCTTCCTGCATGACATCAGCGAACGCAAGCGTATCGAGCAAGCTCTACGGGAAAGCGAGGAACGCTTCCGCAAGGCCTTCGACTCCGCCGCCATTGGCATGGCCCTGCTGAGCCTCGACGGTCGCTGGCTGCGGGCCAACCGATACCTCTGCGAGCTGCTTGGTTACAGCGAGGAAGAGCTGCTGCAGATGTCCAGCCAAGCCCTGACCCATCCAGACGAGCTTCCCGGGGAGCTCGCCGCTAGCCAAGCCCTGCTAGCCGGGGAAGTACCCTACCTGCGCCTGGAAAAGCGTTACCGCAACCGCGACGGCCAGTATCTGCGGATGCGCTTGACCGTCAGTGCGGTACGCGCGAGCGACGACGCACCTCTGTATCTAGTCGCTCAAATCGAAGACCTCAGCCGCCTCCTCAAGGCCGAGGAGCGCCTCTCGCTGATGCACCTTGCCCTCAGCCACGTGCATGAGGCCGCCTACCTGATCGACCGTCAGGCGCGTTTCCGCTATGTCAATGAAGAGGCCTGCCGAAGCCTGGGTTACAGCCGTAAAGAACTACTCAGCATGACGGTAGCCGAAATAGATCCCGACTGGACCAACGAGCAGATCCTCGCAGATTGGCACGACGCCGCAGAGCGCCCGCCGGAAATCATCGAAAGCCGCCACCAGACCAAGGACGGCCGTATCTTTCCAGTCGAACTCAGTATCACCTATCTCGAGTATGGCGGTGAGAGCTACAGCTTGGAGCTGGCTCGCGACATCACCGAACGCAAGCGCCTGCAGGCAGCCCAGCAAGACAGTGAGCAACGCTTCCGCGAAATCTTCGAATACACATCGGACAGCCTCTATCTGTTAGAGGTGACTGCGGATCAACGCTTTCGCCACATTGAGGTCAATACAGCCTTCGAGCACGCCTCAGGGATGCGCCGCGAGCAGTTGATCGGCCGATATCTCGGCGAGCTCGCTCCCAAAGCCAGCGACAGGGTTATGGCGAGTCTCAAGCATTGCCTAGCCAGTGGTAAACCAGTCGAATGGGAAGGCGACATAGAGCTACCAACTGGACTCATAACCATCCACTCAAGCTTCATTCCCATATGCGACGCACACGGAAACATCTACCGCATCGCGGCCATCAGCCGCGACGTCAGCGAACGCAAACTAATGGAAACCCGGCTGCTGACCAGCGAGCAGCAATTCCGCTCCCTGGCGGAGAACTCGCTGAACCTGATCGTGCGCTATGACCTGAACTGCCAACGCACCTACGTCAACCCGGCGTTCGAACGGGAAACCGGTATCCCAGCCGTCGAGGCCCTGCATTGCCCACTCGAAGACAGATGGCAGGGCGACATTACCGCCGCCGAACATAAAGCGTTGCTGCGTCAGGTGATCGCCTCCGGGGAACCTCTGGAAACCGTCCAGGAATGGCTATGCCCACAGACCGGCGAAGTGGTCGTACATTCCATCCAACTGATTGCCGAACGCGGCGTGGATGGCCAAGTGGTCAGCGTTCTGGCCAAGGGTCATGACATCACCGCCTTGAAACGCCACGAACGTTTGGAGGAAGCCCGACTGCGGATTTTTGAGCAGCTGGCGCAAGGAGCCCTGCTGCCGGAGGTTCTGGAGTTAGTAACCCAATATGTCGAGCAAGCGCGTCCGGACTTCCTGGCCAGCATCATGCTGGCGGACGAGGACGCCCGCTACTTGATCCCTGGTTCGGCCCCCAGCCTGCCGCTCGATTATCTCGAGGCCCTCGGTCATATCGAAATCGGCGAAGGCATCGGTATCTGCGGCACCGCCGCCTGGCGCGGGAGCACGGTGATCGCCGAAGACCTACTCACCCACCCGGATTGCGCCGCATTCCGCGAACCGGCTAGCCAGGCCGGGTTGCGTGCGTGCTGGTCGGAACCGATCATGGACTCCGCTGGAGAGGTACTGGGGACCTTCTGTATCTATTTGCGCAAGCCGGGCTTGCCGACCGAGGACGACCTCAGGCTGGTTCACCAAGCCAGCCACCTGGCCGCCATCGCCATCGAGCGTAAACGCGCCGAAGCGTTGTTGCTCGAGAGCGAACAACGCTATCGGGACATCTTCGATAACTCCCAGGACCCACTTTTTTTGTTAGAGGTTGTCGAGGATGGAGGCTTTCGCATTATCGAAGTCAATCCGGCATTCGAGCGTTGCGTGAGCCTGGAGCGCGCCGAACTGATCGGCAAGACTGCCGAGGAACTACTGCCAGCGGCTACGGTGGCCAGCGCCATTGCCAAGTTTCAACATTGCGTAGACAGCTGGTCGTCAATCGACGAAGAAATGCAGCTCGACCTGCCCATCGGCCAGCGAGACTTCCACTCGACCTTGATCCCGGTATGCGGCGCTTACGGACGTATCCAGAGGATCGTCGGCATCTTCCGCGACATCACCGAACGCAAGCATGCGGAGCGCATCCTGCACGTCCGCGAGCAAGAGTTCCGCGCGCTAGTGGAGAACAGCCCGGATGTCATCGCCCGCTTCGATTTGCAAGGCCGCTTCATCTACGCCAATCCGGTGACCCAAGCCATTCTGGGTAAATCCCTGGACAAACTGCTCGGCAAAGGCCCGGATGAAGTATTGCCCTGGCTGAATGCGACCCACGTCTTCCGCAAAACGCTCGCGCACATCGCCCGAACCGGCGAAGCCGCTGAAGAAGAAGTCGTCATCGATGCCGAACCGGGCGCCGATGCAGCCCGGTTCGAAGCCCGCCTGCTGCCTGAGCGCGATCGACAGGGAAAAGTCGTCAGCATTCTCGCAATCGGTCGAGACATCAGCGCCATGCGCGCGGCGGAACGACGCTTGAAGGAGTCCCATGCGCAACTCCGCCTGCTCTCCAGCCGCCGTGAAACCACCCGAGAGGAGGAGCGCAAACACATGGCTCGGGAAATTCACGATGAACTGGGCCAGCAACTCACCGCGTTGCGCATGGGCATTTCCCTGCTACGCCTGCAGTTCGGCAAAGACCAGCCGCTGCTGATAGAAAGCGTCCAGGCATTGATGGCGCGGACCGACGAAACCATCCAGGTAGTGCGCAACGTGGCGACCAACCTGCGCCCTGCCGCACTCGATATGGGGCTAACCTCGGCACTCGAATGGCTGGTATCCGAGTTCTCCCGCAATACCGGTATTGCTTGTAGGTTGAAAGCACCAGAGGCTCGCCTGGATCTCGATAACGAGCGTGCGACTGCAGCCTTTCGGGTCATTCAGGAGTCCTTGACCAATGTCGCCCGACACGCACTGGCCAGCCAAGTGGAGATCCGCCTGAAACCTAGCCGCGATCAGATTCTGATAGAAGTGCGCGACGACGGCAGGGGGTTCGATCCGAAGCAAACGCGCCAAGGCACGCTAGGAATGCTCGGAATGCGTGAACGCGGCCACATGCTAGGGGGGGCAGTGACCGTAGACAGTACCCCTGGGCAAGGTACTTGTGTTCAATTACATATCCCTTTGCATATATCACCGAGGACTCATGATTCGACTAATGATCGCTGATGACCACGCCATCATGCGCGAAGGGTTGAAACAGCTTTTCGCCCTCGCCTCCGACCTGCAAGTAGTCGGCGAAGCGGAAAACGGTGCCGTGCTACTCGAACAGCTGCGCCAGAAAGATATCGACCTGCTGTTGCTGGACATGAGCATGCCGGGCATCAGTGGCGAGGATCTGCTGTTTCGCATCCACAACCATTACCCGCAACTGCCGATTCTGGTACTGAGCATGCACAATGAAGTACCCATCGCTCAGCGTGCGCTCAAGGCCGGTGCATCCGGCTATCTGACCAAAGACCGTGACCCGGAAACCCTGCTGGTGGCCGTCCGCCGAGTAGCTGCCGGCGGGCGTTTCATCGACGCCGAGCTCGCCGAACAAATAGCCTTCGCCGCCACCGCCCCGACCGCAGAGAACCCGCATGACGGGCTCACTAACCGCGAACTGCAGATCATGCGCTTCCTCGCCCGTGGCCTGAGCGTCACAGGGATCGCTGCGGAACTGGCGATCAGCCACAAGACGGTCAGTACCCACAAAGCACGCCTGATGGAAAAGATGGGCTTTACCAGTACCGCCGACATCGTCCGCTACGTAATGACGCAAGGGCTGTCCTGAGCACAGCCATTCAACAACTATCGGGAGGCCGCTAGGCATCTGAGCCCCTAGCGGCGCCAGCACGCAGCGAGACTGGCTCCCGCGGCCTGCCCTTTGGCCCCCGTATTGTTCAGGGTCAATGTCCCGCAGGGATCGCTTGCCATGGATCCCGTGGGCACCGCCTGCAGGGTATAACCGCTGGCTGTCGGCGTACTGGCAAAGCTCAGGTCGTAGTTCTTTCTGCTGCCGTCCTTGGGGGCAATGCTGAACGGCAAGGCGGGAGCCTCCTTAGCGGCCGTCAGGTAGGTACCGTTTGCGGTGTAGTGTCGCTCCATAAATTGCGCCAACTCCAGCAGTACGGTTTGCGCGTCCGCACGCTTGGCCTTGCGCATGTACTCCTCGTACGAGGGGTAGGCAATAGCGGCGAGAATGCCGATGACGACGATCACGATCATAAGCTCGATCAGGGTAAAGCCCCTGCTCCGCGATGCCGACGTCTGATGCCCCATGTCGGGCCGACCGATAGCCTGCGTCATCAGTTAACCCTCACTTCATGCCAGGATTGCCGACCTTGTCTGCGTGTGTCGGGGGTTTCGATGCATCTTGGCGTGGCACCGTTGGAGCCAGCGAAACAGAGCAGCGTAGCGTCATCCGCCTCGATCTGTGCTGTGCCTTTAAGCACACCGGCATCCTCATCGGAATAGCCTGACCAGGGAATGCCGTCGCCGTCATCGGTGAGAGTAGTTAGATCTTTGCTATCCAATATGCCGTCACCATTGGTATCGAAATACACGTAGCTGAGTCGGCCGCCGCTGCCCAAGGCAACGGCCATGATCCAGCTGGTTCCGCCGGAATCGCAGGGATCCGCAGAAGGAGTCATGGTGGTGAAAATCACCCGATCATTACGCAAGGAGGCCTTGGCAACCACGCGCTCGCCCAGGGCACCAGTGGCACCCTCCCCCGCCTGCCAGGCAAGATCCAGATACCAGCCTTTGTCGCCATCCTCCAACTCATTCTGGGTAATGGCGCGAAACTTGTCGCCGCTGCTCAGCTTGGCTTCCTTGATGATCTGCTGTTCCAGCAAGTCATCGCGCCCGTCGATCAACAGCCCGTTGTCGATAATCCCATAGAAACTCTCTACAGCCGGGTTCACTGGAACCTCGTTATCGCCGGTACGGTAAAAACTACCGGTACCGAAAAACACCATGGGCTGTTTCTTGTCGTTGAGGGCGGCGGTCAACGGCGCAGTAATGGCTTGCCGCGCTCCCGCATCATTCTTGGCGATAAATAGCGGGTTGGCGTTGAGCGTGCTGGGGATACCCCAACTGACGGCGCTGTTACCGCTCAGATCCAACCGCCAGAGGTTACCCAGAGTGTCAGCGACATAGACTCGGTCGGCCACCTGATCCAAGTCCGTATCGGAGACTAACGGCGTACCCAGGCCACCCTTGGTGGCAAGGGTGAACTCCTTGATCACACTGCCGTCGGCAACATCCAGAATCCAGACCTTGCCATTGGCCGGGGTACTATCGTGATAACCACTACTGACGATCACCCCGAATTTCTGGTTGGGCAGCGCGACCAATGCAGGTTGGCCCATGGTGTAACCCATGCTCGGGTGAGTGAACTCCCACAGCACGCTGTCACTGGACATGTTGTCAGGGTCGGTGACATCCAGGGCGAACACGCTGTTACCGCCAGCACCGGTCGCGCCCACAGCCACAGTACGCCAGCCGCCATCGCTGCCCAGCCAGGCATCCGAAATGCGCGGGGTAGCATCGACGTAGTATTGGTGAGAGTAGGCCGGCTCGGCCAGAGCGCTCAGCGAAGCCAATACATTGTTGGGCACATAGGCGAACAGCTCGCTGCCACCATTTTTCGCAGAGTCTTTGCTGACCCTGGCATCGAAGCCATGCAACATGCCATCGTTGGCACCAACCACGATCATGGGGGTGCGTTTTTTATAGGCATCGGCTGCACGGAATGCAGCATAGGCCTTGCCCACGGCACCGTCGCTCCAAGCCAAGGCCGAGTAACCAAAGTTTTGCTGATGGATAAACTGGGGGTCCGAATTGACTATGTCCCCCAGGCGGCTGGCGCGCTGGCGAAAAGGCTTACCGGGATCCGCATCGGTGATTTCCAGCGAGCGATCCCCCCGCAGAAAGGCCACACGCTGCTGCGCAACAGAGGTATCCACTTCACCCTGTTTGATAAATCCGGCGCGCTGGCTGTCCTTCAGATCGCTCCATGTGAAGTCGATACCCTTGATCGAACGCAGCGGGCCCTTGGTCGAGTCTGCGGTGGGCGGCACGCTGGTGAAGATTTTCCGGCTGGTCACATCGCTGAGCGCATCCAGCGCGCTGGCGGCACTCCAACTGGCCTCAACCCCAACCTCGTCGTCGACGATTAGTCGTGCCAAAAGATCGCCACTCCAGCGCTTGCTATTGAGTTGCGATTGAAATACAGCCGTATCGGTATCCATCCGAGTGGAGTTGGCCGCCAGCGACGCCGTAGTGCTTTCCACCTCTTTGGCGATTTGAGCAAATGCCAACTCCAGGCTTTCAATCATTTTTGCGGCATCGCTCGCCACATAGAAATTATCGGGCCGGGGATAATCTGTACCCAACATGTCTGAGCTGGTGTGCCACCACGACTCAGGAAGCGTCTCGCTACGCGTGTAAGGATCGAAATCTTTAGGCACCTTGAAACCACCGTACTTGGCAGCAAGCCAGTACTGGTTGTTGGCTTTTCCAGCCAAGGTCTCGTTCTCGCGGACGTCAACCCAATGGGTAGAAACGGTCTGCTCGCCCTTCCAGTCTTTACGTAGATCCTTGGTATGGGCGTCGTAGGCGAGGCCTGCTATATAGGCCGAGTTATGCTGCCCCGTAGCCGTGAATGGGGTACTGATGGTGATGCCTTCAAGCGCCGCTACTTTTTGCGTCGCAGTTACAACATTGACCGTTTTATCCGAACTGACCTCACTTGGCACTGCAGGTTCGTCGCCCGCAGTGAGGTTACCGGGGAGATTTTTATCGCGGTGCGTATTGGTGTCGCCAATACCCAAAATCACGTTTTTCTGACAGGCATATTGGATAGGGTCATCCCAGGCGGTAATAACCGGAAAACCGTCGGCCGATTCGTAGCGCGTGGCCGCGTCACCGGCGATGGTGGAATAGGCCGAAACATTGCCTTGGTTCTTGAAATAGCGCAGCGCCGTATAGAACAACTCGCTGACCGGGTCTTTGCTTTTATGGTTTTTGGTGGTCATCTGACCAAATTTATTTAGATAATTTATAACCCCGCTATCGACAATCGCGGCATTTGTAGCGGACGCATCCGCAGCGTTGGGATTTTGTATGAAAACGCCCGTGGTTGCATCCCACTCGTTCGCAGCGTTACTTTGGTTGCCGGCCTCCCCAGGAACACGAGTGGTCTGACCGACAAATTTCTGCTTGGCGCGCAACACGCCACCATCACGCAGGACATCGTGATCGTTTAAATAGCTGAAAACACTGTAACGAATATCACTGGAATACTGTTGTATCAACCCTTCAGGTTTATAGCCCTGCGAGTACTGCTTGCAGTTCTGCTCCAAGCCCACCTTGGAGTCGCATACTTTTACCCGTATATAAACTTCATATACGGTGCTGCCGCTAGTGGAAAGGTCAGTGTTTGATGTGTAAGCGCTGACTGTTCCGTTCAGGTTACCATCTAAGGTAAAACGCATGCGATTACCCAAACCTGCAAGGCGCGTCTTAAAAGTGCTCCAATTCGCGGGCGTTGCATTGCCTACCAACGTACTGACCGACACAACTCGTGCGCCACTGCTGTTTTGACCTGTATGCCTGGCCTTTTCCAACCAGGTCTCTGTAGGCGTGTCCCTGACTCGATAACCGCCGGTCAGCGCACTGCGAAACGGATCAATGGTCTGGGTCGCCGCCCAGTTAAGAAAATTACCGCTCCATAGCTGCCCGGCACAGCTACGGTTACTGGTCTTGGACTTGGGAAAAAAATGGCTATCGCGACGATCGCTGTTCACCGCATCATGACTATAGTCATAGCACTTATCCGAATCGAAATAGCCGACATATTTATTACTAACAGAGTAAGTGCCAAGATTGGCCATACTGACAATGGTCGGCCACTCCACCGAAGGCACCAGCGCCAGATTACCCGGCACACTGCCGCCGCCCAACAAGAGTGGCGACTGGGAAACATCCGCCTGGGCGGTCGAGGCGAATGCGATTGCTAACGACATGGTGAAAGCCACACCTGTATGCAGCAGTTTGTATCGACGCGCGTGGCTGTTCATCACTACGACTCCCGAAGAGGGCTTATAAAGCGGTTGGCCATTTATCACTCGACCAGGAAGACCGAACGCAGTTTGATTTCGGAAGCGGTGCTGGCGTTCGAATTAAGTGCCATGCCGAAACCATCCGCCTCCACCCGCACAAGAACACCTTCAATGGGATCCTGTGGATCGAGACTGGTACGTATCTCGGTCAGCGTTGTGATGCGGAAAGTGGGTGCAGTCGCAACGCCTGGAAAGCCGGTATAGGTACCGTCCAGCGCAACTATGTCGCGCAGTTCATCGAAGCCTTTCCCATCGACCATCCCTTCCCCCTGGCGCAGCGCCGCTTCCGCGGCCTGAAAGGCAAGGTTGCTGTCACGCAGATTGCCGGCCATGCTTTCCTGCAGCGAAGTACCACGCATGCTGCTCAAGCCGATGATCGTCAGCAACAGCAACATGATCAGGGCGATAATCAGAATCGCGCCGCGTTGGTTATTTCTCGGCAATGCGGTCATGGGTCGATTCATGGCAGGCGATTCCGAATTCCGATGGTGGCCGAGAACACTTGCGCAAGACGACGATTCTGAATGGTCACAGCTGTTCCGTTGAAATCTATGACTTGATTCTCCGCCACCACATTGGCGTCGGCACTCACGAGCAATAGATAGACGCGAACGGATACGACGTTATCCCAATTACTGACTTCATTTGCTGGCACATAACTTTCAACCTGCCTGTTACTGCCAGCAATGCCATACAGAATCTGCATATCCTGAACGCCCTCGACCAACTCCTCATCGTTTTCAGTGCCGGTACTAAAACTGATTCGCCGAAGTGAAGGTGAGCTGTTAGCGCCGCCTCCTATGTAATAGGTCGCACTTTGCAACGTGAGAATTTCCATGGTTGAATCATAGGCATGACTGAAATCATTTTTGCCGGGGTTCTTATTCCCCGGTACCCCACTACTACCACGGGACAATGCGTTCGCATTTGTGTTGCTGCGATTCTGGAACATATCGCAGCCGCTATAATCAGAGACAATAACAATGGTATCTTTTGCGACACCGCTCTCCGCCGTCAGGCTGATAGCGTTTGCGCCGGCAGTAGTGCTCCCACTTGCCGTTGCCCCCGGAACATTGGCTGCATATTTGACATGAATTACATCGCCTGCGGTGCGTTTTTTCACCCATGACGGCGAGGCATTGGCTTTGCCGCTTATAGGCTGGTCCACGTCAAAATAATCAGCTTTATAACCCTTACCGCTTTCATCAAGTAAATTATTCAGCGGTGCCATACATTCGCCCCTGTAGCCGACGTTGCGAATATCATTGGTAATAAACTCCATGGCAAAGCGACCGCTTTCCTGTACGCGGGAAAGTGCATTATTGGCGCTGTAGGTCTGCTTGCTCGCCAGGAATGTCTGCATTACACCCGCCATCAGTAACAGGCCAAGCGTCATCGACACCATTAATTCAACTAGCGAAAAACCTTGCTGCCGCGGGATTAATAAAGGGGTCATATTTCGGTCCGGTAGACGAAGATTTCAGGGCCGCTGTCGGTGCCGTCGGTTGCCTTTATCCGCCCACGGCTATCGTTCCAGCGCACCGAAATGGTTACCAGACGGTCGGCTTTCTCGACCTGGCCGGTCCCTTCCGGGAGCGTCAGGGCAAGCGTGTTCAGCCATTGGGCGATGTCTTTCTGCGCTTGCGTGCCACTCACCGAGTGGTCGCTGGATGAGACAGGAAAATCGAATTTGTAGGCGTCGTTCAGCGCCTCCGTACGATTGGCCCGCATACGATCGGCCATATCGCTGGCAAGCAGGGTCACCTGCGAACGGTAATAGGCGCTGTGGTTGCTCTGCACACTGGTGACCTGCAGCAGCGCCATCCCGAGCAGACCGATGGCGAGCACAATCATGGCGATAAGCACTTCGATCAGCGTGGTGCCGCGCTGGGCTACGGGAGAGAAGACGCTCATTGGCATACGTCCTTACTCAGGGTGCTGGAGCCGGTCACAGAGACGGTAACTTTCTGCATCTGCTGACCGCTGCAGCCGCTGGGCGTCACCGAAAAATTGCCGGCGGTACTGGCCATGCCATTGCTGCGGTAACTCACTCCAGCATTCGGGCCAACAACCACCAGGCCTTGTGCGCTGTCCCAAACCTTGATCACGTCGCCACCGGTTTGCTGCACCAACCAACCGCCGGCCCAGTCCGTTCCGTCTTGGCAGACGCTTTCATCAGGCTTTCTGCGGCACACCACAACGCCCTGACGGCGCTTGATGGCCTCCGAACGAGCAAGTTGCAACGCCCCTTGCAGCTCGCTGGCCAAGGTCGAGGCGCGACTGTCACGCAACATGCTGCTGAACGAGGGAACGGCGATACCGAGCAAGATGGCCAGGACGGCGAGAGCCACCATCAGCTCGATCAGGGTGAAACCTTTCTGCGACATCGCCCCACTCCTACTTGTCATCGAGTAGCACACACGAAATTGGCATCGGCTTTCCCTGATAAAGGTCTGAAACTCCAGTTCGGCGGCTCTTTCGCCCCGGGGACACCCAGGAACAACGCTCTGCGCAATATCGCTATGGCAAAGAAACTGCGGCCGCACACCACAGTGGGATATGGCAAGCATCGGCTACCCGGACTGCCACGGGCGCACAGTTATGTCCGCATAGCGTTGCTTAGAAAATCTGCGCGAAGCCCACTCGGCATCGAATTCCGACACTGCAGTGCAAGCGCCTAAAAAGAATGCATGCCCCCCCGCTCGGCAACCATCGGCCGAGGCTGAAACTCAGGTAGGGAGAGACCCGCAACAGGTAAGGGAATGACTGACAGAACCGCAGCTAACTACGCTGACAGGCTATGCGGTTAGCTGCGGAGAAGAGCTGCGAGGCCGGCAGGCGCAGCCGCCTCGCAGAGCGCATAGAACGAGACAGGTTAATAATATTTGCTGGCCCCTGAACTGCTGACAGAGGCTCACTCGAGGGCGGTCGCACATCACCCCACGCAGTCAAGTAGAGGGGGTATCTCCTCATCAAAGGGAACGACAGCAAGTGCAAAGAGCATCAAATCTGGTGAATGACAGCCAGAGCCCCAGCCATCCGAATATCTACCAGCCGCACTCGCCACAGCGGTGCAGACGTCTCCAGAGCCCCTCCCCCGGAAACCCCCTACTCGCCACGAACAATTCCCTACGCAAATATCAGCCCCCAACCGATGGGCACCGCGTAAGCGCAAATGCATCCTTACATCCGCCACGCCAAGACATTCGCTCATACAGGCTTTAGGGCGAATCGGCAGGTAATTTGCTGCTCCTGAAAATGGAGTCCGTGTCTCGCTGGCTAAGCGCCCCCGTCTAGCCAGATCGACCATGGATCCCCGCTTAACGCGGGGATAGCATCTTTTCCTTTTCCCCAAAGTACCTTGACGCTCAAGCTGAAAGCCTATTCTAGGCCGGTAATCATCAGCCGAACTCAAAAAAGGCCGAGAATATGAAGAGCAGAACGAGGCGCTACGCGATCCCGACAAGCTTCATTCCGGGTGCCTTTGCCTGTTTTATCTACCAATACGACAAAGGCCAAAACTGCGTAACGACCTTCGCCGCAAGCGGGATAACGCACAGGCCGAACCGAATCCCCCAGATTCATGGTGCCCGCCGCGACCTTCAGCAAAAACAATATGCGCTCTATGGCCAACAGCAGTAAGTGCCCGAGGCATAAGGCTTTCTGCCAGAATCGAGGCACGCCTCCCCCTCGGGCAGCTGCCATGCACGTCGCCAGCCCTCTTCACTCCTTCACCCTGGCCCCTCGACTGCGCTGGCTGCTGGTCCTTTGCCTGCTCCTGACGAGCATGTGGAGCGGCGCAGCGACACGCCTGGGCGACAACACCGAAGCCCAGGACCTGTATGCACTGGTCGATTTCCTCGTCGACGCCAAGGGCAACCTCGGGCTCGATCAGGTCAGCCTGGCGGACGCCCCGTTCCGCCCCGCGCGCGCGCGTCGCGACCTCAGCTTCGGCTACCGCCACGGCGCAGTCTGGCTGCGCCTGCCGCTGCAGTCGACGGCGCACGAGACGCGCAGCTGGCGCCTGGAACTGAACTATTCGTCGCTGGACGAGGTGCTTCTGTACGACCTCGGCAGCGATGGTGCCCGCCTCTCTCGCAGCGGCGACACCGTGCCCTATGGCGAGCGCAGCGTCGGCCACCGCAACCCAGTGTTTGAGCTCGTGCTGCAGCCCGGTGAGCGGCGCACGTTGTACCTGCGCGCCGCATCCCAGGGCAGCCTGACCCTCAGCGGGTCGCTGATGTCGGCACGCGACTTCGAGCAGCACAGCCAGATCGGCTACGCCGTGCACTCTATCTACTGCGGCTTACTGATCGCCCTGGGACTGTACAACCTGCTGCTGTTCCTCGCCCTGCGCGAGCGACCGTTCCTCTACTACGTACTGTTCATATCCACCTTCGCCCTCGGCATATTTTCGTCCAACGGACTCGGCGCGCAGTATCTCTGGCCGCAGGCCGAGCCTTGGAGCAGTCGCATGCTAGCGGTCAGTCTGACCCTGGCCACCCTGTTCTCGGCAGTATTCGCGCGCAGCTTCCTCGACACTCGCAAGTGGCTGCCGCGCTGGGATCGGGTCCTACTGGTGCTGTGCTTCGCCACCGCGCTGGCGGTGTTGGCGGCCCTGCTGCTGCCGATGCAACTCGCATTGCAGACCTTATCCGTCATCAGCCTGCTCGTCACCCCGGCGCTGCTGATCACCAGCTTCGTCTGTGTCGGCTACCGGGTCCCCGGCGCGCGCCTGTTCGCCGTGGCCTGGCTGATGTTACTGAGCGGTGCGGTGCTGCTGGCGCTGCGCAACTTTGCCCTGATCCCCACGAACTTCCTCACCCTGCATGCCATGCAGATCGGCTCCGGGCTGGAGATGCTCCTGCTGTCCTTCGCCCTAGCGGCACGCTTCAACGAGCTCAAGCGCCAGCGCGAAGCCACCCTGCAACTCAACGAGAAGGTTCTGGCGCAGCGGGTGGCCGAGCGCACCGAGGAGCTGGAACAGGCCAACCGACTGCTCAGCGAGTTAGCCCTGCTAGACCCACTCACTGGCCTGGCCAACCGCACGGCACTGCAGCAACAGTTGAAGCGGGCGTTGACACGCACCCAGCGGCGCGGCGAACAGTTGGCGGTGATGCTGATCGACCTGGACGGTTTCAAGCCGATCAACGACCAGCACGGCCATAGCTGCGGCGACGAGGTCCTGGTCGAAGTGGCTCAGCGTCTCAAGCAGTGCTTGCGCGACACCGATTTCCCCGCCCGCCTCGGCGGCGACGAGTTCGTGGTGATCTGCGAGAGCGTGCAGTCAGCCGAGGCCGCTGGGCAGTTGGCCGAGCGCCTGTTGCAGGAGCTGGGCAGCTCCATCCAAATGGAAAGCGACACCGTGCGCGTCGGTGCCAGCATCGGCATCGCCCTGAGTCGCGGACAGGACGACGCCACCACGCTAATCCGCCGCGCCGATGCGGCGATGTACAGAGCCAAGGCCGCCGGGCGCAATCGCGTGCATCTGGCGCAGGCACATGCCTGAGCTTCTGGGCAGCAGCGCTGTCGGCCTAAGATAACCGTAGCCCCTGATTCGGTGAGCACGCCATAGACAAGAATCTGTTGCTGCAAGAAGTGCTCGCCCAACTGCAGTCCGGTATCGACCGGGCCCACCAGGCTGATCCAGGCAACACATCACTTCCAGTACAAAACCTCCAGAAGCCAATGAATCGGTCGCGGTAGGACTACACCCCAAGACGGCGGGTCAACGACAGGCGCGACGAAATCGGTAGCCTGTCGCGCACCTTCGACAAGATGTTGTCGGACGTCCACGAGCGCGACCGCAAACTGAGCCAGATGGCCTATTACGACAACGTCACAGGGCTGACCAATCGTGACTACTTCATGGAGCGCCTGGATCAGGCGGCGAGCAACGCGCTGCGTTACGGCAGCCACTTTTGCCTGATGTTCATCGACCTAGATAATTTCAAGATCGTCAACGACACCCTAGGTCACCAGGTGGGCGATGAGCTGCTGCGAGAAGTGGCCAGACAACTGACCGAGGTATCGCGCAACAGCGATGTCCGCTGCCGCATCGGTGGGGACGAGTTCGCCGTAATCCTGGAAAACATCCAGGACCTAGAGGGGACCGGTGTCCTGGCACAGAAAATCATTGATAACCTGTCCTGGCCGATCAATTTGCATGGCCTGGAAATCACCATATAAGTGGGCATTTGACTCGTCTGACCCGCTTCAGGGCCATGCTCAAACAGCCTTCGGCAGCAAACTACCCTCCTCCCGGCAGGCTATCGCGTATCGCAGACACGGAATAAACCCAGACACCAGAGTATTTCCGCCTATTACCGAGACATCACGCAGGGCACCCACCTACGACACACCAGCAAGCCCCTACCCTAAAACCAGCCACGGCCGATGGCCTTATCCAAACGCGATAGACACCCTAAGCGGATGCCGGCCCGTCAGACCTCTCGCCAGATGCCCTCATACTTGCAGCCAGAATCCATGCCCAATGCGATCCGCTTACTGATAGCCGACGACCACGCCATCATGCGGGAAGGGCTAAAACAGTTATTTGCTCTGAGCAGTGATCTTCAAGTTATCGCCGAAGCCGATAGCGGCCCCATGGTTCTAAAGCGGTTGCAACAAGGCGATATCGACCTGCTACTGCTTGATATGAATATGCCCGGACTCCACGGCGAAGACCTGATCCTTCATATACGCAACCTCTATCCGGCACAGAAAATTCTGGTGTTAAGCATGCACAACGAGCCGCAATTCGCCCAGCGCGCGCTCAGAGCCGGAGCCACCGGCTACCTGTGCAAAGAGTGCGACCCGGAAACCCTGTTCTACGCCATCCGGCGCGTCGCAGCAGGTAACCGCTATATCGATCCACAGATTGCAGAGGGCATAGCCTTCGAAGCCAGCGGGCTAAGACCTCAGTGTCACCATGACAAACTCACCTCCCGGGAGTTTCAGGTCCTACGCCTGCTCGCCAGCGGCAACAGCGTGACCGCAATCGCCGAGAAGCTGACCATCAGCAGCAAGACCGTCAGCACCCACAAGGCTCGCCTTATGGATAAGATGGGGCTGCCCAACAATGCCGCCATCGTCCGCTATGCCGTAAGCCAAAGCCTTATCGAGTGACGCGGTAAACACCTGTTGATCGCAGCTAAGTGCGAGACCATCACGGCACGCCCTGCCTATCCCTTTCCGATTTCACTCATCGGCACACCCAAATAATGGCACAACGCCAGATAGGCAACCGCCTACCTGAAGCACCGTCATGCCTACAGCAAAACCAGCATAGGCCGATGGCCGCTCCACTCGCACGGCCTGCACCATGCTGCCTCTACCGGCACTCCACGGCCGGCCCTTCATACAAACGAACCGGTCCGGCGCTGCCGTCATACCGATCACCGGAGAATTCGATTGAGCGAAGCCATCGACACCTCAGAGCAATCCCCAGCAGGGGTATCTTCGGTCATTCTGACCATCGCAGCACTCGGTGCGATCTGCGTGCTGGCTGCCGGGGGGGCCCAACCCCTGGCTGTCGGGCTCGCCTCGCTACTTCTCGGGTTGGGCGCAGTGGCCACGTTGCACTACCGCTCGTATAACCGCGTCCTGCGCTACGCCCACCAGACGATCAGCGCAAAACTGCACGCGACCGGGGCTCGGGATGATCAGGCTATCTGCGCTTGCGCACAGGCACCGGCATACCGCTACATACTGCCAATCTGGGCCGGACAGATAGAGGCTACTCGCACGCTTACCGCAGAGGCCATTAGCACTCTGACCAAGCACTTCAGCAGGATGTCCCAGCGGGTCGAGAGAGCCACCGCCGCCGCCCAGAGCGGCACCACGATGAGCGGCGGGCTGACGCTGCTCCTCGGTAGCAGTCGGCAAGAGCTGGAAGAGACAGTCGTGTCGCTGCGCGCGGCCCTGGCCACCAAAGAAGTCCTGCACTATGAAGTGACGGAACTGTCCAGGCTTACCGAACAGCTGCAAACGCTGACCCAGGATCTCGGCAATATTGCCGAGCAAACCAACCAGGTAGCGCTTAACGCCAACCAGACCAACCAGGAAAACCAGGGTTTGGCCGCGGTCACGGATGAAATCTGCAGACTCTCCAGCCTGTGCAGCGAAACCGGTAAACGTATCGGCGAGACCGTGGACGCGGTGAACACGACCATCGCCAGCTCCTTGTCGACCTCCTGCCAATATACCGAGCAGAATGGGGCCACGGCGCTCAACGCCGGAGAGGTCATCGAGCACGTTATCAAGCGTTTTCGCAGTGCGACCAACACGCTTCTCAAGTCCTCCCGCGAGCTGCACGAGGAAAGCCAAGCGGTTGGCCAGGACATTACCCAGGTGCTGGCCAACCTGCAGTTCCAGGGGCGCGTCACTCAAGTGCTCGATCTGGTCCGCTGCGATCTGGAAAAACTGCATCTGACTCTTGTCCAGGCCGACACTCTTCGACGCCACCCTCTGGCCCGCCCCACACCGGCACATAGCCGTCCGGCATGAGGCGCACTGGCGCAATAGCCTGAGCGCTAGCTGCAACCGACTCAGGCTCAGCGCCCCCAGGGCGCTGTTGCGGTTTTATCGCACTGTCACCAACGAAACGGCAACACACCCAGGACTCCAGCCGTCAAACACTGTCGATCTATCCGCCAGTCCAAACGCCCTGACCCGGGCGCAGACAGCTAAGGAACCACCTACCCAAGCCGCCGCCACACCTACCTAAAAACCAGCATCGGCCGATGGCTGGCCACTCCTCACAACCAGCAACATGCGCCCGTACTGGCATTGTGCCGCCCCGCCTTACAACGCAAGACAAACCGGCGCGTTGCTAGCTGCAAGGCCGGAGCCGGACGGAGATTCCGCATTGAATGCAACAACCAACGCCTCCTCCCTTCCGCCTCCCAGCGGGACCAGCCTTGGCATTGCTGACCCTGGCTGGCCCCAGCGCCACTTGCTGCCTGCGGCGCTGGGCGCACCAGTCCTGGTGCCAGGTACGCCTGACGCGCTCTATTACCACTCACGCAAACGCGCCCTGCAAACACGCGCAGAGGCGCTACGGACAGCCAAGAACCGCGGCAACCAGAACATCTGCCGCCATGGCTTGAAGCCTGTATGCCGGGATGTGCCGCCGATCAGGGCCAGAACGCTCGGGGCGGACATCAACCCTATCGAAGAGGCCATGGCGAGCCGCACCGGCAGCGCGTGTCGCCCCCACGGCGGGCAAACAACGCGCATGCCGCGCTTATCCATGCGCCATGCCGCAAGCGCACTCCTTATCGGCCAAAGCCTATTTGAGCCATGCAGCACGGCTGCTCACGCACTCGCCAAACAAGGTGGTACGCATGAATGACACGCTTAACTTCCCCTGCCCGGTCAATGGTCACCTGCACACCGACCTCAAGACCAATTGCCTTGGCCTCTACCGTGAAGCATTCGAAAGAAGTACCGACTGCCAGGCCATTTACCGGTTCGACCCTGCCAACCGACTGCGTGTCGATGAAGCCAACCCGGCGTTCGAGTGGCTACTCGGGTTGTCCCGAAGCGAACTGCTCGGCCGCTACGTAGACGAATTGCTACCCGCCACCATGGCTCAGCAAGTACTCAACGACAGTCATGTTTGTATCAATAGCGGCCAGGTACTCAACGCCGAGTGCGAACTCAACCTGGCAGTTGGCCGCTGCTACTTTCTGCACAACCTGATTCCGTTACGCGATAGCGCCGGGCAAATTAACTGCCTTCTGCACATTGCCCGCGACATCAGCGCAAGCAAGCGCTACGAACAGCAGCTGTTAAGCGACAAGCTGACCTTTCGGACTCTTGCCGAACATACTCCGGACACCATCGCTCGCTACGACCACAACTGCCTGCGCACCTATGCCAACCCAGCCCTCTCACGCATTACCGGTGTACCCATAGCGGCCCTGCTGGGTAAAAACCCCGGCAACGGCAACAACAGCGCCGAGATGCTCGCCTACGAAGCCTCTTTGCGAGAAGCACTGCGCACTGGCCAACCTGGCGAATATGAATTGACCTGGGTAACAGCCGAGGGTCAGCCGATAATCAGCCAGATCCGCATCGTGCCTGAACGAACGGGTGACGGTGAAGTGGCCTGCGTACTGGCAGTAGGCCGAGACATCACCAATCTGCGCCGTGCCGAGCAGGAGCTGAGAATACGGGAGCAGGAGTTCCGCACCCTGGTAGAGAATTCACCCGATGTCATCGTGCGCTATGACCGAGAAGGCCGCCGCACCTACATCAATCCTGCCTATGAACGCCTCTACGGTTTCTCCCGCAGCGAGATTCTGGGCACCTCCATCACGCAGAAAAGCGCCCTGCCAACAGATTTGGCAACGCAGTACCACAACAGAATAATGGCCATTCTGGACAGCGCTCAGCCCGACATGATGGAGGCCGTCTGGACCAAGATCAGCAATGAACAGATTTTCCAAGATGTCCGAGGAGTGCCCGAATTCGACCCCCATGGACGGGTCACCAGCGTGCTGACCATCGCACGCGACATTTCCGCTCACAAGGCCACCGAACGCCGCCTGGAGCAGGCCGAAGCCCTGGCCCGTCTCGGCCATTGGCAACTGGATTTTCGACTCGGCACCCTGCAGCTCTCGACGGAGCTTTGCCGTATTGCCGGTAAACCTCGCGGCTGGTCACCGCGACCGAGCGAGGCGCTTGCTCTGCTCACGGACGCAGACCGGATCAGGGTCATCGCAGCCATCGAGCAGGCCCTGGCCAATCGCAGTGAAGAACTGCAGTTGGACTACTGCATCGAGACAGACCCGCACAAGCGGCACATGCAGTCCCACCTGCGCATCGAGTACACCCCAGACGGCCGCCCCCTGCAAATGCTTGGCACCGCCCAGGACATCAGCGAAATCAAGGCCTATGAGCAACGACTGCATACCCTGGCCTTCTACGACGCCCTAACCGAGTTGCCTAACCGTCAGCTGTTCAAAGACCGCCTGCAGCAGGCAATAGCCCAGGCCAAACGGTACGGTCGCCAAGTGGCCGTGATGATTATCGACCTCGACAATTTCAAGATCATAAACGACACCCTCGGCCATAGTGTCGGCGACGAACTGCTGCAGGAAACCGCCAAGCGCCTGCAGCGGACGGTTCGCAGCAGCGATACGGTGGCGCGACTGGGCGGGGATGAGTTCGCCCTGATCCTGAACCAGATAACACCGGGCACCAATCTGGACAGATTGAGCAACAAACTGCTCCAGGCCATAGGCGGCACTTACTCTGTCCAAGGGCGAGAGCTGTTCATATCGGGCAGCATCGGTATTGCCTGCTACCCAGACGATGCCGACAGCATCACCGAACTGCTGCAATATGCCGACGCGGCCATGTACCACGCCAAGGAACAGGGCCGTAACAATGTCCAGCTCTATACCCCACGCCTCACCCAAATAACTACAGAGCGTCTGGCCTTGGCGGCCAGCCTGCGCCAGGCGCAGCAAAATGGCGAATTGGCACTGCACTATCAGCCACAGATCGACCTGAGCAGTGGACGCCTGATCGGTGCAGAAGCCCTGCTGCGCTGGAACCACCCCGAACTCGGCCTGGTGCCGCCAAACAAATTTATCCCCATCGCCGAGGAAACCGGATTAATTGTCGAAATAGGCGAATGGGTACTGCGTACGGCCTGCCGCTGCGCCGCCGCATGGAACCACAGCAGCCGACATCCCTTGAAAATCGCGGTGAATCTGTCACCCAGGCAGTTCAAGATGAATGACCTTCTCGCCTCAATCCGCCTGATCCTGCAGGAAACGGGTTGCGCGCCGCACTGGGTAGAACTGGAAATCACCGAAGGCCTGCTGCTGGACAACAACGCGGCCGTACGCGAAACCCTTGAGCAGTTGTCGGCCATGGGTTTCACCATCGCCATCGACGACTTCGGCACAGGCTACTCGGCATTGAGTTACCTGAGTCGTTTCCCGGTTGAAACCTTGAAGATCGACCGCTCCTTTATCCACAACATCCCCCAGAATCAGAACAGCGCCGAATTGGTCAAGGCGATTATTTGCATGGCCCACACCCTGCGTCTGGTGCTGGTAGCGGAAGGCGTAGAGGAGCCCTCTCAAGAAGCCTTCCTGCAGCGCTATGGTTGCCATAGTGCGCAGGGTTGGCTGTATGGCAAAGCCATGGCACAAGATGAGTTTGAGCAGCAACTGCGCAATACAGTCCAAGATTGAGGAGCTCACTCAACGAGTCAGTCCGATAGCGGCTCATTCAGGCCCGAAACTGCGCAACAGCCGCCAACAGCTCTCGCTCCAGCCCTGCCAGTTCGTCACTGGCCACGACCATTTGCTGGTTGGCATCGGCAAAGCGTTCCGCTTCATCACGCAGCTGCATGACGTTGCGGCTGACCTCTTCGGCGACGATGCTTTGCTGCTCGGCACTTGCCGCGATCTGCTGGTTCATCTGTTCGATCACCGATACCGCGCCGGTAATGCCGCGCAGAGCGGAGCCCACCTGATCGGACAGGCCGACGCTGGACTGCATGCTGCGCGCGCACGCCTGGATCTGCGCAACGCTGTGCAGCGAAAGGCTCTGCAGGCCCGCTATCAGGGTTTCGATCTCACCTGTGGACACCTGGGTGCGCTTGGCCAGGGAACGCACCTCGTCGGCCACTACGGCAAACCCGCGGCCCTGTTCGCCGGCCCTGGCGGCTTCAATCGCGGCATTGAGCGCGAGCAGATTGGTCTGCTCGGCCACCGACTTGATCACGTCAACCACCGTGCCGATGCGCAACACCTGTTGCTGCAGTGATTGCACGGCCTGCTCGGAAAGCTGCATATCCTCGGCCAGGCGATAAATATGCTCGCGGGTCTGCTGCACGATCTGATCGCTGTTGCGCGCTTGCCGATCAGCCTCCAGCGCAGACTGCGAAGCCTGCTCGGTATTCTGCGCCACCTGCTGCACCGTTGCGGCCATCTGCTGCATGGCCGTGGCCACTTGCTCGGTCTCGACCCGCTGGCGCTGCGCGCCATTGTTGCTTTGCTCGCTGAGCCCACCCAGGGTCGCCGTCGACTGCCCAAGGCCAGCAACGCTTGCGCCGATACGGCTGACCAACCGCCGCAGGTTGGCGGTCATCTCGACCATCGCCGCCATCAGTTGCCCCAACTCATCGCGGCGCACACCCCCGCTCTGCATCTCCAGGCTCAGGTCGCCGGCGGCAATCCGCCGAGCGACCTGCAGGGTTTCCCGCAGCGGAGCAACGATCAGATTGCGGATGGTCAACGAGGCCAGCAGCGCCAGGGTGACAATTACCAAGGCCCCCACGGCCTGCAGCAGCATCACCGAGCGACCGCGCTGGTCCATCTGATTCTGCCGCTCGGCGGCGGCCTGTTCGACCTGGTGCAATACGCTTTGCGCCTGGGTATCCATCTGCAGCGCCGTTTGCGTGCTCAACGTCAGGCTATCGCGATAACGCTGAAACGCCTGGCGATACTCCACCAGCGCCGCCAGGGCAGCGGTCAGGGACGCCTCGGAGTTTTCGTCGACCCGGCCCTGGAGCAACTCCAGGGCGTTGCTCATTTCCTCGGTCGACTCGCGCCAGCGTTCGAGAGCGGCAGGCTGGCCCGCCTGCACATAGAGGAACTCGCTATTGCGGGTGACCAGCAACTTGCGCTGCAACGCCGAGGCCTGTTCGGCCAGGCTCAGCGGATCCCCCTCCAGGGCCTGGCCACTGTTGAGAACGCCGCGCACCTGGTCGTACATATCCAGCTCGACCATCTCGAACTGCAAGCGGGCCTGCTCGGCCTGCTCCTGCATATGCTGCAGCGCCTCGGTCGCCAGCCGCTGATGGCCGACAAACTGGGCGAACAACTGCTGGTAGCCGTCGATGGATTGCTGCATGGCAACTAGCATGGCTAAACCATCGGCCGTGGCTTGCGCCTGCATAGTGCGAAACTGGCTTTCGAGCGCACGCACCAGCTCCTCGACCTCTTGCGTGGCCGCAGCTGAGGGCTCAAGCGCATAACGCTTCTCGGCATTACGAATCTGCAAGGTCAGGCGATTGACCGCCGCCATGGCGCTGACCTGGCGGCCGTGTTCGAGCAGGCTGGCCGTGGCATACAAGCCCTGAGCAATGGCGACCACCGCGAGCACAGACACCAGGCCAAAACCGAGCAATAACTTCTGCCCCACCGAACAGTTGGCGAGCAGCCGGGCGATGGGCTTCAGCATTATTTTTATCCTTATATCTGAAGGCGGGTTTCGTAGGGTGCGCTGTGCGCACCAGCGTCGGCTGCGGATTGTTGGTGCGCACGGCCTAGGCAGCCCCGCGCACCCTACCCATTCATATGGCAGCCAGGTCGTTAGCGCGCCGCTATTTCATCAAGCACCACGACGATGCCGGCCAGGTAGCGCTCCAGGCTGCCGGTCACCCGTCCGGGGTCGCGGTCGAGCAGACGCTGGCGTACAAAGCGGTAGGCTAGGCGCTGTTTGTGCAGCCGGGCGGCCTGCTCCGGCAGCAGCGCCATCAGCTGGGTAAAACCCTGTTCAATCGCCTGGTCACGGGCGGCGAACTCGACCTCGGAATAGGCCAGCGAGTGATCGCCGAGCACCCGTGCGCTACGCGCCTGGGCATGCAGCAACAGGCTGGCGATATCCAGGCTCTGGCGGTTGAGCAAGCGCACCACGGGCTGCAGATCGGCCTGCACCTGCTGATAGGCCAGATCGCTCTGCCGATCCAGCTGCGCCCGGGTGTCGAGCAGGCCGATCAAGAGCTGCGGGTAACGCGGTGCCTCGTCCCGGCGCACGGCCTGCAAATCGTCCAGCCAGGCATTCAGGCTGGCCAGGGAGTCGCCCATCTCCGCCGGCAGGTCGAGTTGCAGCGCCAGGGCATCCAGGCGCTGCTGCGCTTCGCGCAAGGTCGAGAGATGACGCGCATCAGGCTGCGCGCGCGGGTCGGCATCGAAGTAGAGCAGCGCGTTCACCGCCAGCAGGGTCGCCTGGCTGCGCAGCTGCTGATACTGCTGCGCCGGCGCGGCGGCCCAAAGCGTCGAGGAGGCCAGCAACCACAGGCTCAGGCAGCCACCCTGCAGGGCGCGCACTCAGCTCACCACGCCCGGCGGCACGGCAGAAGCGTCGCCCGGCTTGGCACCGAAGACCTTCTGCGGCATCAGGAAGTAGGCCAGGGCCGGCAGCAGGATCAGCGCGCCGAGCATGTTCATCAGGAACATAAAGGCCAGCAGGATGCCCATATCGGCTTGGAATTTGATCGGCGAGAAGACCCAGGTCGCCACGGCAATCGCCAGGGTGATGCCGGTCAGCACCACCACCTTGCCGGTGAACAGCAGCGCCCGGTAGTAGGCCTCGGACAGTGAGTCGCCGGCACGCATACGCGCCAGAATCACGCTCAGTACATAGAGCGCGTAGTCGATGCCGATGCCCACGCCAAGGGCGATCACCGGCAGGGTGGCGACCTTGACGCCCATGCCCAGGCCGACCATCAGCGCTTCGGCGAGGATCGAGGTGAGCATCAGCGGCAGTATCGCCACCAGCACCGCGCGCCAACTGCGGAAGGTGACCCAGCACAGCAGAATCACCGCGCCATAGACCCAATAGAGCATGTCCTGCATGGCCTGCTCGACCACGATATTGGTCGCTGCCTCGATCCCGGCTGAGCCTGCGGCGAGCATAAATTTCACTTCAGGCAGCTTCTGCTCGGCGATAAAGGCTTCGCTGGTGGCCACCACCCGGCTCAGGGTTTCGGCTTTGTGGTCGGCGAGGTAAACGTACAGCGACAGCAGCGAGCAACCCTGGTTAAACAGCTCGCGCGGCGCGCGGGTCTGTACCGCGCCTAGGGCACCATCATTGGGGGTCAGCTCGTACCACTTGAAGTTGCCTTCGTTGTAACCGGCGGTGGCGATCTTGCTCAGCGCCGCCATGGAGTTGGTCGACTCCACACCCGGCAGTTGCTCCAGGCGCCAGGCCAACTGGTCCACCGCCGACAAGGTGCTGTAGCGGGTGCACTGGTCCTCGGGGGTGCGGATCATCACCACGAAGATATCGGAGCTCGCGGCATAGTTGTCGTTCATAAACTGCACGTCGCGGTTGTAGCGCGAGTCTGCACGCAGCTCCGGGGCACCGGGGTCGAGGTCGCCGATCTGTAGATTGCTCGATACCTGGTTGCCAAACACCGCCAGCAGCAGGCCCACCAGTACGGCAGCGACGGCCCAGCTGCGGGTGGTAAAGCGGTCGAGCAGACGCCACAGCGGATGACGGGCCACGCCGGCGCGGTCGTCCTGCTCCGCCTGCAGGCTGCGCTGTGCGGCCTTTGGACTGACGCCGGTGTAACTCAAGAGCACTGGCAGCAACACCAGGTTGGTCAGGATCAACACGGCGACGCCAATACTGGCGGTGATTGCCAGATCCTGAATCACCTGGATTTCAATCACCATCAGCACGGCGAAACCCACGGCGTCACTGATCAGCGCGGTCAAGCCGGCGAGAAACAGGCGGCGGAAAGTCAGCCGGGCGGCGATCCAGGGCAGCATGCCGCGGCCGATGTCCTGCATGATGCCGTTCATCTTCTGCGAGCCGTGGCTCATGCCGATGGCGAATACCAGAAACGGCACCAGGATCGAATAGGGGTCCAGCTCGTAACCCATGGATGCGAGCAGGCCGACCTGCCAGAGCACGCCAACCAGCGAACAGAGCACCACGACGAAGGTGCTGCGCACGCAGCGGGTGTACCAGAACAGCACGGCGATGGTCACCGCCACAGCGGCGACGAAGAACAACGCAACCTGCAGCAGGCCTTCGATCAAGTCGCCAATCAGCTTGGTAAAGCCGGTGATATGGATGCGCACCTGCTCGTTCTGGTACTTGTCGCGCAAGGCCTCCAGACGCCGCGAGAACTCGCCGGCATCCAGCGTTTTGCCGGTTTGCGGGTTGATCTCCAGCAGCGGCACGTAGATCACGCTGGATTTGAAGTTGGCCGCCACCAGTTGGCCGATCTCGCCGGAGCGGGCGACGTTGGTGCGCACCTCGTCCAGGCTCTCGGGTGAGCCGTCGTAGCTGCCGGGAATTACCGTGCCGCCGTCCAGACCGTCCTCGGTCACCGCGGTCCAGCGCGTGGTCGGCGTCCACAGCGACTTCATATAGGGTTTGTCGACACCCGGCAGCAGGTAGATTTCATCGTTGAGCTTGGCCAGGGTGTCGAGGTAGTCGGCGCTGAAGATATCGCCCTGCTCCGCCGTCACGGCGATCCGCAGGGCATTGCCCAAGCCGCTCAACTCACTGCGCTCGGCAAGGAAATTGACCACGAAGGGATGCTTGGTGGGGATGGTTTTCTCGTAGCTGGCGTTGACGCCGATACTCGCGGCCTGCCAGCCGAGCACCAGGGTGGCCAACAGGCACAGCAGCATCACCCAGGGCCGGTGGTTGAAGATCAGCCGCTCCACCCGGTTGCCCGAGGTGCGGTCAAAGTCTTCCAGGTGGCCGATCAGGCTGTGCATGGCGCTCGACGGTTTTTCGTATTTCACATCTGACTCCTAACGCTCAAGGGCGGGCCGCAGCCTGGATATCCTGGCGGGCGGACAAGCCGCCCAGACCGACGCTGGTCAGGCTGCCATCGGCCGCCTGCTCAACGGCGGCGACCGTCGCGCCCTGGTGGGTGCGGCGGTGTTCAAACTGCATGCCGCCATCGCCGCTCAGCAGCAACTCGCCGCTTTGGCTGGCCAGCAGCAGGCGGCCGTCGTTTAGCTCAAGACCAGCGGACAGGGCCGACTCCACCCCGGTGTCCAATTGACGCCAGCTGTCGCCGCGGTCGCTCGACCACCAGGCGTTGCCGCGCAAACCGTAGGCCAGCAGGCCGCCACTGCGGCTGGCCAGCAAACCGAAAAAGCTGCCCTCATAGGGCGACTCCAGTGCCTGAAAGGACTGCCCGCCATCGCTGGAGCGCAGCAGCAAACCGCGCTCGCCGGCGATAAACAGCTGCTCGCCCTGGGCACGAATGGCGTACAGGTTGAGGCCCTCGGGGTTTTCCACCTGGCCCATCCAGGCCTGC
Organism: Pseudomonas sp.; assembly: GCF_035512415.1. Classification (GTDB taxonomy): domain Bacteria; phylum Pseudomonadota; class Gammaproteobacteria; order Pseudomonadales; family Pseudomonadaceae; genus Aquipseudomonas. The sequence continues at coordinate 73,353 of NZ_DATKDZ010000003.1, forward strand.
CAACTGCTGCCGCCATCGCTGGTGCGCAGGATCAGGCCGTAGGCACCGACCACATAGCCGTGCTGGCGATCACTGAAATACAGGTCGAGAAAGGGCTTGTCCGGGCCATCGGCGACCAGCCATTCGGCGGCCTTCACTAGCTTGGCATCGCCACCCTGCTGGGCAGCCTTGAGCGCCAGCTGCGCGGCCTGAATGCCATCCAACTGTTTGCTCCAGGTCTCGCCGCCGTCCGCGCTATGCAGCACAACGCCGAGATGCCCCACCGCCCAGCCCTGCTCGGCATCGACGAACTGCACCGAAGTCAGACTGACGCTGGCCGGTACCTGGGCCTGCCGCCAGTTCACCCCGGAATCGTCCGAAAGCAGAATAATCCCGCGCTCGCCAACCGCCACCAGCCGCTCACCGGCACGGGTCACGGCCAGTAGCACCGAGCGCGGGGCCTTGGCGCTGTGTAGCGCCGGCTGGTCGAGCAAGGGGATCTGCGCGCTGGCCGTCGATTGCGCCACCGTTTGCGCCATAGCCCAACCGGGCAGCAGCAGCGCGCTCAATAGCAGGGGCAAAGCCCGGGTGAATAAAAATTTACTGCTCATATGCGCTCCAACCACTGCAGAAGAGTTAGCCAGACAACACGCCAGAGCCTTGGCCCCGGCGTGCCGGTAAATGGCTTAGCGCATGCTGTCGCTGGCCATGGCATCAGGGGTAAAGAACGACGCCGACGGACGCGGGTAGTCCTGGTACTGCACCTTCAGATCGTTGGCCGCGGCGTTGAGGAAGTAGGCACCGGTTTCCAGGTTGTAGCTGCCCCACATGACCTGGGCGGTCAGCACCGGCATTTCCGGCGCGAGCAGGGTCAGCGAGTAGTTGTGGCGGCCGAGCTTGCCCTGCGCGTCGTAACCGTCGAGCAGCAGTACCTGCCAGGAGTCCTCATCCACGTAGTAGGTGCGCTTGGGCACCACATGGCGCTTGCCGGCCTTGAGGGTGGCCTCGACGACCCATACGCGGTGCTTCTCCCAGCGCACCAGATCGGGGTTGAGAAAGCCCGGCTTGACCAGCTCGTCGCTGCTCGCCGCCGCGGCGCGGTTGTTGTTGTAGGGCACCAACAGCTCCTTCTTGCCGACCAGCTTGAGGTCGTGGCGGTCGGTCGGGCCGAAGATCATAAAGGCCTCGTCGAAGAAGCCGACGCCGGAGGTGACAAAGTCCGGAGTGTCGTAGGCGACGTTCGGCGCACGACGCACCCGGCGTTGGCCGACCAGGTACTGCCAGGCGGCGCGTGCACTCGGGTCCATATCCCAGTGGGTCATCAGGCCTTCACCGGCCTTGGACGATGGCTGCTCGGTGAGCAGCTTGCCGATCAGGTGCTTGCCGCCATAGGTGTCCAGGCTACCTTCCTTGAAGTAGTAAGGGTGCTGGTACCAGAAGCGCGCGCGGGTGGCCTGCAGCTTCTTGCCACCGGCGGTCATCAGCCAGGTGTCAAAGGGCGCGTAAAAGGTATCGGCACCCTGCCAGGACAGTCGGTAGTTCCACAACACTTCCGCGCCGTTCTGCGGTATCGGGAAGGGAATACCGCCATAGGCCCCGCTGACTTTCTCGGTGGCCTCTTCGAGGGTGGCGCGGGTGGCGTTCTGCAGGGTGTTGTCGTACACCCATTGCGGCGCGGCGGCGCTACGGTGGGTCGGGTAGACGTCCAGGCGGTAGTCCGGGTACTTCTTCAACAGCGCCTGAGTGCCTTCGGCCAGTTGCTCGGCGTACTGCGCCATATTGCCCGCGCTGACCGAGAACAGCGGCTTGTCGGCGGCGAAGGGGTCGGCGCGCTTGTCGCCGCTTTTGTAACCGGCCGGCACCTGGGTGTAGCCACCGGTCCACTCTGGGATGCTGCCATCAGCATTGGCGGCGCGTTCAGCCCCCATAGGTGTGAGGTCGGCATTGAGGCGCGCGGCCTGATCCGGGGAGACCGCCGCATGGGCGAAACAGCTGCCCATCAGGGCTATCGTCAGGACAGAGAGACGCAAGGAAAATTGGCTTTGCATGGCGAATAAAACCTCTTATTAGAATGTGGTTTTCACGTAGACGGAGACGAAATCGCGGTCAGCCAGCGACTGCGCATAGCTGAAGTTGCCGTCCTCGCGCAGCCCCGCGCCCTTCTTGCCGAAGAAGTTCACGTAGTTGACGCCGAAGTCCCAACGCTGCAGGTAGGTGGCCTTGAGCCCGACGCTCCAGTCGCCAGCATGGGTGTTGCCGAAACCGGCCTTGCTCACCGCAGAGGAACGCCCGTCGAGCACCACGCCCAGGCCCACCGGTACGCTCAGGTCGAGACCGTCAGCCACTTGGAAGTAGGCCGGCTCGGCCAGGATGCGCAGCGCCGTGGCATCGCGGGTGGTGTTGGAGTCCAGTGCCGCACGGTTGTCGGTAACGCTCAGGGTACGGTTCCAGGCCAGTTCGGCGATCACCGAACCGCCGTCCCAGATCGCGTTGGGCGACAGCAGGTAGATGGTCGAGAGGTTGATATGCGCGGTCTTGCCCTTGGCATAGAGCGCGTCATCGCTGTTGTCCGCGGCCACGCCGGGGAATACCACCTGCAGGTTGCTGACCAGCGGCGCATCCCAGCGCAGCGAGGCCTCGCCGGCGAAGTTGAACGGGCCGGAAGCGGTGGAGAAGCTGGCACCAAGGGTCTTGATATCTTCGGCATAGACCTGGCGGTAGGAACTGAGGAACGGCAAGCCAGTGGCACCGAACGCCGCGCCGTCCAGATAGGCATAGAGGCCGCTGGGCGCCTTGTCGTGGTACTTGGCGGCATAGAAGCCGAGTTCCAGTTCGGTGCCTTCGGGCTTGTAGCGCAGTTGCATACCGCCCTGCCCGGAGTCCTTGGCGCTGATGTCGCCGCCGTTGACCGTGGCGTTGCCGAACACCTGCTGCAGGTCGCCGGAGCCATGGCCGATGGCGTCGACGTCGCTCAGGTAGCTACCAGCACCCGGTACATTGGAGCGCTCCCATTCGAACTGGTAATAGGCACCGACCGACACTTGCGGGTTGATCTGCAATTGCCCGGACACTTGATTGACCGGCCGCAGGATTTCCTTGAACTGGGTGCCCGGCACGCTGAGCAGCTTGACCACGTCAATCGGCCCCTGGGCATTGGCAATACCGTTGCCGCCGTAGAACAGGCTCTCGCCATAGATCAGGCTGTGCTGGCCGAGACGCAGGGTACCCTGGCTCGACTCGCCGATGTTGCCACGCACAAATACAAAGGCGTCGAGGATCTCGGCGTCGCGCCCATGCAGATCGCGGGTCGCGTCGAGGAAGTCACGCTGCAGGCTGCTGTCAGTGTCCTGGTTGTAGATATCGTCGTACCAGGCCGCACCACTGACGCGCAGGCCATAGTTCTGGGTGCTCAGGTCAAACTCGGAAAACACATCCAGACGATTGGAAATCAGCCCGCGGTCGAAGTTGTTGTCGCCCTGACTCTGGATATTCTGATAGAGCCCGCCGGCGGTCGGCGAATCGGTGATGGCGCTGTCCTGCCCTTGCAGGCGGTAAGCCATGCTGTATTTGATGGTGTTGTCCCAGCGCGCCCGCCACTCGGAATCACCCAGGTCGAATTGCATGGCACTGGCACTCGACAGAGGCAGTGTTGCGCAGATGGCGGTGGCCAGTGCGGCACGCGTGAAAACGGTAACAGCTCTACTCTTTTTCATGGATTGCCTCATTGTTCTTATTATCAATTTCGCCCGTCGGCCAAACAGCCTGGCGGGGTTCGATGGCTTGATTCAGCTCATGTGCTGTGGACTTGCTCCGGCTACAACGCCTTGTTCGATCTCCCGAGGTTCAGCCGCCGTTAAATTCCAGGCCCGTTGCCGGCACAACAGCACCGGCGTAGCGAACCCACCCAGTGCTGCGATTAGAGATAGGTCGAGGCCAGGCCGCCATCCACCGCGATGTTCACGCCGTTGATCCAGCGCGACTCGTCGGCGCAGAGAAAAGCGATCACCGGAGCGATCTCGTCAGCATAGGCCGGGCGCTTCATACGATGGGCGTCGGCCTGGGCACGCTCGGCACCGAGCATGGTCACGAATTCGTTGAGGATCGGGGTGAACACCGGGCCCGGTGCCACGCAGTTCATCCGCACCGAGGTGCGCATAAACCAGGGCTGCGCCTGGACCTGGGTCCAGACGATCAGCGCTTCCTTGAAGTACTGGTAGCAGGTCTTGTCAGCCACCGGGTTGTCGCTGAGCCAGGCTTCGCCCGCGGCGAAACCGCTGACCAGGCCGAGAGCGCGATGCAGGGCCAGGCGCTGCGGCCATTCGGCACCGAGCACCGAGGACACGTTGACGATCGCCCCGCCCTCGCGGATGCGCGGCAACACCGCCTCGCTCAAATGACGCAGGCCCAGGTAGTTGACCCGCGCCACCAGTTGCGGGTCGGCGGTGCCGGGCACCCCGGCGATATTGCACAAGCCATCGACCTGCGCCGGCAGCTGCTGCACGGCAGCATCGATGGTATCGGGATGACTGAGGTCGGCCTGAACGAAGCCATCCAGGGTCAGGCTGGGTTCGTTGCGGTCCACACCTATAACGAAGGCACCATGGGCACGCAAGGTTCGGGCAGTTTCGGCGCCGATGCCCGAGGAGACCCCGGTCACGACTATCGTCTTGTTGCTCAGCTTCATACGGGTTTCCCAATTCAGTCGTGCTTGTGCTGCTGACGCTAGGGCGGTGGCAGCCAAGCCATGTTGTTATTGCCGAATTAGTTAAAGTCGGTAACTAGTTCTAGCAATCGATATGCCATGTACTGACCACAACACAGCAACCCCTCTAGCACGCATATTTGCGCTAAACCTAAGGAAATCAGGCCTACCAAGCAAGACGAAAGTCGCCTTAAAAAAGTGATGATTTCAGCAAAATCATGCTGCACTATGCGGAATATGATTAATCCGATTAAGAGGTTCTCGATGGCGAACAAGTTGATCTCCCTGGCCGAACTCTCCCGCGGCACGCAAAAATCCCCTGCCCGCGGTGCCAGCGAACAGCTACCGCCCGGGGCCGCGCCGACCCTGCAGGATCTGACCGAATGCCTGCTGTTCAGCCCTGGCGACGGACGTATCTGGCTCAATGGCGCGCGCATGCTGCTGATGCACAGCAGCGGCCTGGGCGCACTGCGCCGCGAGTTGATCGAAAGCATGGGCCTGGCCCGCGCCCGCGGCATCATGCTGCGCACCGGTTACCACTGCGGCGCGCGGGATGCGGCGTTGATCAAGGAACGCTTTCCCGAGTCAGACACCCTGGCGCTGTTCGCCGCCGGGCCACTGATCCACGCGATCGAAGGGGCGGTGAAGGTCGAGCCAGTGCACTTCGAGTTCGATATGAACCTGGGCACCTATTACGGCGAGTTCCTCTGGCATCACTCCAGCGAGGACGACGAACATATCGCCCACTACGGCATCGGTACCGAACCGGCCTGCTGGATGCAGACCGGTTACGCCATCGGCTACACCTCGGCCATGGTCGGCCGCCTGATCCTCTACCGCGAGGTCGAGTGCCGCTCGACCGGCTCCAGCATCTGCCGCCTGATCGGCAAGCCCGCCGAAGAATGGGACGATGCCGAGGAAGACCTGGCCGACCTTAATGCCGAACCCTTTGTCGGCAGCGGTGGCAGCACCGCCGCACGCCAGACCAGCAGCAAAGGCGGCGATAAAGGTTCCCTGCCGAGCGCCCTGCAGGTCGAGCCGGCAACGGCCCAGGACAGCGATATGGTCGGCATTTCCTCGGCCTTCAACGCCGCCTGCCATATGCTGCGGCGGGTCGCGCCGACCCAGGCAACCGTGCTGTTTACCGGAGAATCCGGGGTCGGCAAGGAGATGTTCGCGCGCATGCTGCACCGCATCAGCCCGCGCACCGACGCACCCTTCGTCGCGATCAACTGCGCCGCCATCCCGGAAAACCTGATGGAGTCGGAACTGTTCGGCGTCGAGCGCGGGGCCTTTACCGGTGCCACCCAGTCACGCGCCGGGCGCTTCGAACGCGCCGATGGCGGCACCCTGTTCCTCGACGAGATCGCCACCCTCAGCCTGGTGGCCCAGGGCAAGCTGCTGCGCGCCCTGCAGGAAGGCGAAGTCGAGCGGGTTGGCGGCAGCCGCACACTGAAGGTCGATGTGCGAGTGGTCGCCGCGACCAACGTCGACCTGCGCGCCGCCGCCCTGCGCGGCGAGTTCCGCGAGGACTTGTTCTTCCGCCTCAATGTATTCCCGATCCACCTGCCGCCGCTGCGCGAACGCAAGGAGGATATCCCGCTGCTGATGACCCACTTCCTCCACCGCTTTACCCAGCGCCACGGCCGCCAGCTCAGCGGCTTTACCCCGCGCACCGCCGACACCCTGCTGGCCTACGACTTCCCCGGCAATATCCGCGAACTGCAGAACCTGGTGGAGCGCGGCGTAATCAGCGCCCCGGACGATGGGGCCATCGACCTGGCGCACCTGTTTACCAGCGGCGAACGCCTGGCCCATCCGATGTTTTCCATCGGCATCCGCGGCCAGCTGGCCGCCGCCCCCCACGACCCGACGCAGCCCCAGCAGACCAGCAGCGCGCCCCCAGCCCGAGAGCCCGAAGCCCTGCACGCCCTGCTCGGCGACAAAAACCTGAGCCAGCTGTCGTTGCAGGAAGTCGAAGACGCGATGATCGACCACTGCATGAGCGAGGCCAAAGGCAACGTCTCCGAAGCCGCCCGCCGCCTGGGCCTGACCCGCGCGCAACTGTCCTATCGGCTGTCGCGGCGGCCGACGGGCGAGTAATGGCGTCTCTCTTTATCTCCGCGCGCCGTAGCTGACGCGTCGCCCCAGGGAATGTATTGCCACCTGGAATGCCGCTCACTTTTACCAAGTGCACGGCATTTCCGTAGCCCGGATGACAACTAGCAAATCGCCCTTGTGGGGTACGCCGCACGCACCATGGCCGCGATCACCCGGTGTGCGCAGCGCCCCCCTACGGGAGGTCGCGCGGCCGCGCTGGAACCATAAGGCAGCCCCTGATCGCACCCATCCAGCAGCACCAAAATGCTCAATCACTTCCTCTCCAGCCCACCACCCCCGTAGGGTGCGCCGTGCGCACCAGCGTCACCCCCAGACACGCCTGGGAAAGGCTCGGTCTACCGCTGAAACTGGATCCATAAAAGACATAACCAAGCGTTAAGTATCCGCCCTTCACGTCGTTCATCCCTGCAAGATCCATAAAACCTGCTTAAACGTTCGATAATCGGCCAAAAATCACGCCTAACGCCTATTTTTACTTTGACACTCAGCTACGCCAGTGCGAACAATTGGATCCAATAAAAACAAACAAGGCCCACTCAGGAGAGCCTCCATGTTCCCGAAAAACACCTGGTATGTAGCCTGCACCCCGGACGAGATCGCCGACAAACCCCTTGGCCGGCAGATCTGCGGAGAGAAAATCGCCTTCTATCGCGGGCCGCAAGGCAAGGTCGCGGCGGTCGAGGATTTCTGCCCGCACCGTGGCGCGCCGCTGTCCCTGGGTTTCGTTGAGGACGGCCAATTGATCTGCGGCTACCACGGCCTGGCCATGGGTTCCGACGGCAAAACCCAGCACATGCCGGGCCAGCGCGTGCGCGGCTTTCCGTGCATTCGCAGTTACCCGGTTGAGGAGCGCTACGGCTTTATCTGGGTCTGGCCGGGCGATGCCGCGCAGGCCGACCCGGCGCTGATCCATCATCTGGAATGGGCCGACAGCCCGGACTGGGCCTATGGCGGCGGCCTGTTCCATATCAACTGCGATTACCGTCTGATGATCGACAACCTGATGGATCTGACCCACGAGACCTATGTGCACGCCTCCAGCATCGGTCAGAAGGAAATCGACGAGGTCGCCCCGGTGACCACGGTCGAAGGCGACAACGTGGTCACCAGCCGGCATATACAGAACATCATGGCCCCGCCGTTCTGGCGCATGGCCCTGCGCGGCAACGGCCTGGCCGACGATGTGCCGGTGGACCGCTGGCAGATCTGCCGCTTTACCCCGCCAAGCCATGTGCTGATCGAGGTCGGTGTGGCCCACGCAGGCAAGGGCGGTTATGACGCAGCCCCGAGCGACAAGGCGGCGAGCATTGTGGTCGATTTCATCACCCCGGAAACCGAGACCTCTATCTGGTACTTCTGGGGCATGGCGCGCAGCTTCAAGCCCGAGGATCAGGAACTCACCGCGAGCATCCGCGAAGGCCAGGGCAAGATTTTCAGCGAAGACCTGGAGATGCTCGAACAGCAGCAGGCCAATCTGCTGGCCCATCCAGAGCGCCAGCTGCTCAAGCTAAATATCGATGCCGGCGGCGTGCAGTCGCGACGCGTCCTCGAACGCCTGATCGCTCAGGAACGCGCGCCAGCTGCGACGCCCGAGCTGATCGCCAGCAGCTCCAGTGCAAGGAGCGCCCCGTGATCGAAGTATCTGTAGTCGCACGTAACAACCAGGCCCAGGATATCTGCAGCTTCGAACTGGCCCGCGTCGACGGCGCGCCGCTGCCGGCTTTCGACGCTGGTGCCCATATCGATGTGCACCTGCCCGGCAGCCTGATCCGCCAATACTCGCTGTGCAACCCGCCCTGGGAAAACCAGAGTTACCTGATCGGCGTACTCAAGGACCCCGCCTCCCGCGGCGGCTCCAAGGCCATGCACGAGCAGATGCAGGTGGGCCAAAAGCTGCTGATCAGCGAACCGCGCAACCTCTTTGCGCTAAGTGAAAATGCCCAGCGCAGCCTGCTGTTCGCCGGCGGCATCGGCATCACCCCGATCCTCTGCATGGCCGAACGTCTGCATCAGCTCGGTGCCGATTTCCAGCTGCACTACTGCGCCCGCTCGATCGAGCGGGCGGCCTTCGTCGAGCGCCTGCAGGCCGCGCCCTTCGCCGAGCGCGTGCACCTGCATTTCGACGACGGCCCGGCCACGCAGCGCCTGGATGCCGCCGCCCTGCTCGCCAATCCCGATGCCGACACGCACCTCTACGTCTGCGGCCCGGGCGGTTTTATGGAGCATGTGCTGAGCACAGCCAAGGCCCAGGACTGGGACGATAAACGCGCACACCGCGAGTATTTCGCCGCCGCACCCATCAATCACGATAACGACGGCAGCTTCGCCGTACAGCTCAACAGCAGCGGCCAGATCATTCAGATCCCCGCCGACAAAAGCGTCGCCGAAGCGCTCGAAGCCTCCGGCATCCTGATCCCGCTGTCCTGCGAGCAAGGTATCTGCGGCACCTGCCTGACCCGCGTACTGGCCGGCGAACCAGAACACCGCGACCTCTTCCTTACCGAAGCCGAGCAGGCGCAGAACGACCAATTCACCCCTTGTTGTTCGCGGGCGAAAAGTCCGTTGTTAGTGTTGGATTTGTAGGGTGGATCGGGACGCGTAGCTGACGCTTCACCCATCCACCAACCGCGATTGGTGGATGAAAAAGGCGTCATCCACCCTACCTCGCCGGAGGGCCACAAACTGTAGGAGCGGGCCATGCCCGCGATGCTCTTGCCTTGCCCGTTTCGCGGGCATGGGACTTGGCGTCGCCCCCGCTACTACGACCGCTCTTCTGCCACGCCCTTCTGAATCACCTTCACCCCTTCACTGGCGACCTGGGTCGGGCCGAAGATTTCCGCGTAGCGCAGGGTCGCATTGGCGTGTTCGCGCATAATCGCTTCGGCCCTCGAGCCCTGGCCGTTGACCAGGGCGTCGTACACCGCGTGGTGTTGCATATGGGCGAAATTGAAGCGGCGGTATTCGCGGGCCATATCGTGCAGATCGACCGCCAGCGAGCTGACCGAGGCGAACGGCAGGTGGTCGTTGCGCGCCAGGGCCTCGGCGATGGCCGGGTTGCCGCTGGCGGCGATGATCAGCTGATGGAAGCGCATATTGAGGTCGTGGTAGCGCTCCAGATCCTCTTCCACAACATGACCTTTGTGGAACAGCCGGTCGCCCTGCTCCAGGCATTCGAGCAGGGCCTCGCGCACTTCAGCATCGATGCCGCGCTCCGCTGCTTGACGTGCGGCCAGGCCTTCGAGCACCCCACGCACCTCCACCGCACCAGCGATATCGGCCGGGCTGACCGCGCGCACCGTGTAGCCACGCCCGGCGCATTTGACCAGCAGGCCCTCCTGCTCCAGGGTGCGAAAGGCAATGCGCACCGGCGTGCGCGACACCTCGAGCAATTCGGCGGTGGGAATCTCGGCAATGCGCTCGCCCGCCGCCAATTCCCCGGAGGCGATCATCTTGCGCAGTGCGATCAGAACACGCTGACCCGGCTTACTCATAACTGTCCCCAGCCAGTCTCCAATGCGCGCCATCATAGCGCAGCCAGGAAGTGATCAAGGCAGGGGGCCGCGCGACATAAAACACCTGCCAAACATGCCCAAGGCCACCTCGACCCGCTCGCCGATCTGCTCGTCGGACCAGCTCTGCTGCACCCCCAGGGTGAACAGTTTGAGCGGCTGCGAGATCAGCAGCGCGTCGATCAGCTCGACCGCCGGTTCGACATCCTCGCGCGCCAACAGGCCTTTGTTCGCGGCCTTACCCAGCCAGCCGCGGAGCAAATTGAGGCAACGCTCGGCACCTTCCTGGTACCAGATCCGCGCGATACCCGGCGCATTCTCGCGGCCCTGCGCGGCCATCAAATAGATGCCCAGGGCCAACGGCGAGAGGGTCAGGCGCGCCCACAGATACAGGTACATGCGCAGTTCGCTAAGCAGACCTTCGGCGCAGTCGATGCCACTTTCCAGCAGCAGCTCAAGGGTGGACAGGTCGCGAGCCACCAGCTGCGACATCAGCTCTTCCTTGCTGGCGACCAGTTGATAGAGAGTCTTTTTCGAAATACCCGCCGAACGCGCGATGGCGTCCATGGTGACGTTGGCGAAATTGCCGCTGCCGATCTCGGCCGCCGCGGCGTCCAGCAACAGGCTCATCTGCTCGTCGCGACTGCGCAGCGGTGGCCGGCCGCGCCTGGGGGACTGAAGGGTGATTTCAGACATAAGGGTTTCTGCTGATCGACATGGTGTTGGATTTTGGCGGCGAGCTTGCTGGAGAGCCGCCTAGCTTACAGCGGCATGCAGGTAAACGCCTGTGTCGCCGCGTCAGCACCACCAGATAGGAACCAGAGGGACGCCCAGTCCTTGCTGGCGATCCGAGACCCCAACGCCCTAGAAACCGTGGAGTCTGTAGATTGATCGCCAGCAAGCTGGCTCCTACAAGTGTGGGGTTATTTCCGCATTTGGACGTTAGGCCAGCGCGCCGCCACCGCTCACCTCGGCCACTGCCCCAACCCGAAACGCCCCACGCAACGAATCCTCCATCAACTGCCAAGCCTGCTCTGCCGAGTCGTCCGGCCCCAGGTGGGTAAACATATGGTCGCAGCCGGCGAACATCTGCTCGGTCACCACCACCCCGGCCTGGCGCAGCTTCTCAGCGTAGGCTTCACCTTCAAGCCGCAGGATGTCGTACTCGGCGGTAATCAGGGTGGCCGGCGGCATGCCGCGCAGCTCATCGACCGTCGCCAGCAGCGGCGAAGCCAGTGGATCACGGGCCTGGGCCGGGTCGCTCAAGTAGCAGCTATTGAAAAAGCGCACCAGACCGGCACCGAGTAGGGGTTTGTCGAGACTAGAGACTTTCAGCGCGGGATCCTGGGCCAGATTCAGCACCGCATAGTCGATCAACTGATGCACCACCCGCAGGCGCTGATGCTCGCGCGCCAGGTTGGCCACGCCGGTGGCCAAATTACCCCCGGCGCTATGCCCGCCGACGGCAATGCGCTGCGGATCGATGCCCAACGTTGCGGCCTGTTCGGCCAGCCATTCGAGTACTGCGAAGGATTGCCGCAAGCCGGCGGGAAAAGGATGCTCAGGCGCTAACACGTAGTCGACATTGACCACCAGACAACCGAGGTTATGCGCCAGGCGGCGGCAATAGCTGTCGTCGTGCTCGGGCACCCCGGCGACAAAGCCTCCACCATGGAAATTCACGTATACCGGCAACTTTTCCAGGGTTTGCGAACCGGGCCAGTAGAACAGCGCCCGCGCCGGCCCCCAGGCGCTCGGAATAAATTCCTCGGCGACCGTGCGCAACGGATACCGCGCCGCGTCGTAGACGAATTTACCTTTCATGCGCTTGGCAAAGGCGCGCAGCAGCTTGGCCTTAAGGTTTTTTAGCAACGACATAATTGGACTCCTTAAAGGCTCAATTAATTAGCGGTCAACAGCTGATCCAGCAGACCGTGAATCATCTCGCCGTAAGGCGCGCGCATCGCCAGGTTGGATTCGCCAATCGGGCTCTGTACCACCACCGCCTTGGCGTGGCTGAAGGTGCGGAAACCATAGACGCCATGGTAGGCACCCATGCCCGAGTGGCCGACGCCGCCGAACGGCAGCTCCTCGAACAGCACATGGCTCATGCAGTCATTGATTACCACTGCGCCCGAAGTGGTGCGCTCCAGCACCTGCTGACGCTCGCCGGCATCCTCGCCGAAGTAATAAGCCGCCAGAGGCCGCGGCTGCTGGTTGACGTAGTCGATGGCCGCGCTGAAGTCGCGGTAGGTCTTGATCGGCAACAGCGGGCCGAAGATTTCCTCGCGCAGCACCTGCATCTGCTCGTTGGTATCGAGCACCAGGGTCGGGGCGATCTTGCGGGTCTCGCGGTCGCTCAGGTCCTCCTGTGCCGGGTTGATCTCGACCAGGTACGCCCCCTTGGCGTGGGCATCGGCAAGGTAGCTGCGCAGGCGGTCGAAGTGACGCGGGTTGATGATCGAGGTGTAATCGGGGTTGCTGCGCAGGGCTGGATACATCTCGCTAACGAAACGCACTGCCTCGGCGACGAAATCGTTCAGCAACTCCTCCGGCAACAGCAGATAGTCCGGCGCCAGGCAGATCTGCCCAGCGTTGAAGGTCTTCACCGTCATCACCCGCTGCACCACGGTGGCGAGATCAGCGCTACGCGAGACCAGCACCGGCGACTTGCCGCCCAGCTCCAGGGTTACCGGTACCAGGTTGTCCGCGGCGGCGCGCATGATATGCCGCCCTACCGCGGTGCCGCCGGTAAAGATCAGGTGATCGAAGGGCTGCGCACTGAACAGCGCACCGGTCTCGGCGCTGCCCAGCACGGTGCTCAGTTCGTTGGCATCGAAGTAACGGGCGATCAGCTCGGCAAGCAGCGCCGAGGTGCACGGGGTCAGCTCGGATGGCTTGAGCATGGCGCGGTTGCCGGCGGCGAGGATGCTCGCCAGCGGGCCGAAGGCCAGGACAATGGGAAAGTTCCACGGGCTGATCACCCCGACCACGCCCAGCGGCTGATAGTCGACCCGCGCTTCGCAGCCGGGGAACGGTGCCGGATGGGATTCAGCCTGCATCCACTCGGCCAGGTGCTCGCGGCAATGCTTGAGGCTGGCCACCGAGCCGGCGATATCGGACAGCAGGGTCTGCTCGCGGCTGCGGTTGCCGAAGTCCGCGGACACCGCCGCAACTATCTCTTCACGGTTTTCCAGCAACAGGGCGATGGCCCGGTCGAGGCGGTCGCGGCGCAGCTCCAGGCTGGCCGGGCCCTCGGCCAGATGGGCCTGTTTCATGGCGGCGAGGGCCGCTGCGAGTTGTTCGGCGCTGACCGCCGCAGCCTGGTGACCGAGAATGCTCATGGGGTAATTTTCCTGCTGGTTAAATTGTTATTAGCCAGCACTAAGTGCTGGACCAGCCGGCACCTCTGCCGACTCGATGGCTGGAGTATGGCAAAAAACACAACAAAGGAAACTACTAGGTTTCCTTATTTTTAAATTTCTGACTAAAGGCTTAACAACCCATAACCAACGGGCCAATGAATACTTCCAGGCAACACCAAGCCCGCCAAGGGTTTGCCCCGAAACGCAGCCAGCGGTTTAAGCAACTGGCCAAAACCTGGCTATTGGTGCGAAACTGATTATGTTTATTAACCAGTAGCCCATTTCGGCAACCCATAGCGAGCACCCGGTTCCAGCCAATGGCCAAGAAAAGCCCCCCCACCCCAGAAGTGAACAGCCCAGCCACGGAGCCGAGCGACACCCTGCTCAGCCAGTTGATCGGCTACGCCCTGCGCCGCGCCCAGCTAAAGGTCGCGCAGAATCTGGTCGAGCAACTCAACCCCTTCGACCTGCGCCCCGCACAGTTCTCCGCCCTGCTGATCATCGAAGCCAGCCCCGGCCTGATGCAGACCGACCTGGCCAGCATCCTCGCCATCGAGCCACCGCAGGTGGTGACCCTGCTAAACAAACTGGAAAAACTCGGCCTCGCCGTGCGCGTGCGCTGCAAGCCGGACAAACGCTCCTACGGCATCTTCCTTAGCAAGGCCGGGGAAACCCTGCTTAAGCGACTCAAGGAAATCGCCGCCGCCAGCGACCGCGAAGCCACCGCCGCGCTCAGCGACGCGGAACGTCAGCAGTTGCTGCAGTTGCTGCACAAGGTCTATCGGCAGGACAGTACCGCCACGGACTAAGTGCCTGGTCGTAGGGTGGACATAGCGCAGCTTTGTCCACCGTTGCCCGAATGGCGGACAAGCCTTCGGCATGTCCGCCCTACGAGTTCTCGGGTATTGCAAATAAACATCGGGCTGCGGCAGCTCTGTTAACCCCGCGCGAACGCCGGATTTTCGATCAAAACCGCCATACCCTGACCGCCGCCGATGCAGGCGGCGGCGATGCCGTAGCGTTGGTTGGCCGCGCGCAGTTGCCGGGCCAGGCTCAGGGTCAGGCGCAAGCCGGTGGCGGCCAGCGGGTGGCCGAGGGCGATGGAACCGCCCTGAGGGTTTAGGCGCTGCAGATCGAGCTGCAATTCACGCTGCACCGCCAGCACTTGGGCGGCCTGGGCTTCGTTGATCTCGAAGCGGGCGATATCGTCCAAACGCAGACCACTACGCTCCAGCAACATGCGGATCGCCGGGGCCGGGCCGATGCCCATCAATTCCGGCGCCACACCGACCACCGCAGTCGCCAGCAAACGCGCCAATGGCCTGCGCCCCGCCGCCGCACTGGCAGAGGCAACCAGGGCCGCCGCCGCGCCGTCGACCACCGCGCAACTGTTGCCGGCGGTTTGCACGCCGCCGGCATGGATCGCGCGCAAGCGTGATAAAGCAGCCAGGCTGGTCGGCCGCGGATGGCTGTCCTGCTCAAGCGATTCGACGCCACGCGGCAAGGCGATACCGCGCGACTGATAGCCGTCCAGCGCGAAGGATTCGCTTTGCACACTGACGATTTCGTCGGCGAACACGCCCTCGCCCTGCGCCGCCAGGGCCGCCTCGAAACTGCGCAAGGCGTAGGCATCGGCCTCTTCGCGGGCGATGCCATAACGCCGCGCCAGATTTTCCGCGGTGCCGATCATGTCGACGCCCGCAGCCGGGTCGAACAGCGCTTCCCAGAGGAAATCCTTGAACTCCACTCCAGCACCGAGACGGAAACCGCCGCGGTGGGTATAGGCGGCGATCGGGTTGCGCGACATCGACTCGCCAGCGACGCACAAGGCCAGCTCGCTGCCACCGGCGGCGATCTGTTCGCCGGCCTGGCGCAGCAACTCGAAACCGGTACCGCAGATACGCTGCACACCCAGGGCCGGCACCGTCTGCGGCACGCCGCTGTACAGGCCGATATGGCGCGGCAACAGGTAGGCATCGAAACTCGCCTGGGCCACACAACCGGCCAGCACCGAATCCACCGCCGCCGGATCGATCTCGGCGCGGCGCAGTACTTCGCGGCCGACCTTGATCCCCAGGTCGGTCGGCGAGACCAGGCCCAGGGCGCCGCCGTAATCGCACCAAGGTGTGCGCACGGCCTCAAGCATCAGCACATCGTCGAACGCCGAATAGAGGCCATCGGTCATGTTCAGCGCTCCGCCGTTACACGTTGCGGATCTGCGCCCTGATAGAGGGCGTCGATTCGCTCGGCGCGGCAGCTGAGAATCACCCGCTGGTTGAGCGAACCCTTGTCGGTGACCTCGCCCTTGTCCAGCGACGGCGGCTCGCTCATCAGGCAGGCCCAGGCCAGGCGCGAAGCGCTGCCGGTGGCGTGCTGGTTGAGGCGTTCGAGCAACTCGCCCAACCAGGCGCGTACCCGCGGCGCGGCCAATACCTGTTCGGCCGTGGCGTCGGGCGCCAAACCGGCCAGCTCGCGACAGGCCGGCAATTGCGGAAATACCAGCAGACCGATGCATTCGCGGTTCGGCGCGGTCACCACCACATCCTGAATATAGGGCGCGCCGGCCATGATCACCCGGGTGCGCAGCGGGCCGACGCTGACAAACACCCCGGTATTGAGCTTGAAGTCCTCGGCGATACGGCCATCGAACATCAGGCCCCATTCAGGGTGCTCGGGGTCGGCCAGCTTCAGCGCATCGCCGGAGCAGTAGAAGCCCTCCTCGTCGAAGGCTGCGGCGCTCTGTTCGGGCGAACGCCAGTAACCCGGCATCACATGGGGGCCGCTAAAGCGCCCCTCCAGCTTACCGTCCACCGGCACCAATTTGACCTTGCACCCCGGGGCCGGCAGGCCGACGTAACCGGCCATGGACAAGGGCCCAGTGGTAAAGGTGCAGGACGGCGCGGTCTCGGTCATGCCGATGCCCGCCATCATGCGGATACGTTCGCCGCAGTGCGCCTCGGCCACCGCATCGAGGCGATCCCAGACCGCTTGCGACAACCCGGCACCGGCGAAGAAGAACAGCTTGATCCGGGCGAAGAAGCGCTCGCGCAGCTCGGCATCCACCTCCAGGGCGGCGACCAGCTCCTCCCAGCCCTTGGGCACGGTGAGGTAGGCGGTCGGCGAAATTTCACGCAGGTTGCCCAGGGTCTCGGCGAAATGCTGCGGGGTCGGCTTGCCGTCGTCGATATACAGGGTGCCGCCGTTGTACAGCACGATGCCGACGTTATGGCTGCCGCCGAAGGTGTGGTTCCACGGCAACCAGTCGACCAGCACCGGCGGTGCCTCACCGAACACCGGGAAGGTCTGCAGGAGCATCTGCTGGTTGGCGCAGAGCATGCGCTGGGTGGTGATCACCGCCTTCGGCAGCTTGGTCGAGCCGCTGGTGAAGAGGAACTTGGCAATGTTGTCGGGACCGGTCGCGGCGAAGGCCGCATCCGCCTTGTCGCAAGCCGCGTTGCCGAGCAGGCTGGCGAACGAGTGGCACTCGCGCCCCGCCACTGCGCCCGCGGTCAGCAGCAAGGGCGTGTCGACCGGCACCACCGCCTCGATCGCCCGGGCGAAGGCCTGGCCATCGGCGGCGAACACCAGGCCCGGCTGCAACAGCATGCAGATGTGCTGCAGCTTGGTGTAGTCCTGGGCCACCAATGAATAGGCCGGCGACACCGGGCAATAGGGCACGCCGAGATACAGGGCGGCGCAGGCCAGTTGCAGGTGTTCCAGATCGTTGCCGGAGAGAATCAGCAGCGGTCGCTCGACCGAAAGATCGAAGCCCAACAAACGTTGGGCGATGCTGCGCACCCGCCCAAGCATCTCGGCATAGCTGATGCGCTGCCACTGGCCATCGGCGCCGCGGCGGGCGATAAAGGTCTGCTCGGGACGCTCCTCGGCCCAGCGCAGCAGGCGCTCGAGCAGGCGCTGCGGATACGCCTGCAACGGCTCAAGCGCCTGCATATACAGCGTCTGCCCGACCTCGCGCAGTTGCACCGCCGGCATGCCGATCGATACCGGCCGGTAGATCGGCTCGACGCGACCGCTAGATGGGTTGTTCACCTGTGAAACTCCTCCGCAAAGCGCGCCCTGGGCGTCCGACCGCGCCACCCAATAGGTGCGCGGCCGGGCCTGGGCCGATTGTTCTTATAGTGCTGTTTTGCGCCGACTCTCAGAGCCTGCTACGAATCTACGCCCTCTGACCAACGAGCAGCAGGTCCTGGGAAAATCATCAAATTGCCATGTACCAACGATGTGTTGCGCAACGCTGATCAGTCCCCTCGCCCCTCTGGGGAGAGGGTTAGGGTGAGGGGAGTCAACCGGGCCTGGCGATACAACACGTAATTGGGACATAACCTTTCAGATCGGGTAGTGACGCGGCCCGTTCTGAATGGTCACCCAGCGCAACTGGGTGAAGAAATCGATCGAGGCCTTGCTGCCAAAGCTGCCGTAACCGCTGGCCTTGACCCCGCCGAAGGGCATCTGCGCCTCGTCGTGTACGGTCGGACCGTTGATATGGCAGATGCCCGATTCGACCCGCTGCGCCAGCAGCAAGGCGCGCGACACATCGCGGCTGAAGATCGCCGCCGACAGACCGAATTCCGAGTCGTTGGCCAGGCGCAGCAGCTCCTCATCGCCCTCGCCGCGCAGCACCACCGCCACAGGGCCGAAGGATTCTTCGTGGTACAGGCGCATATCCCGGGTGACGCCATCGAGCAGGGTCGCCTGCATGATGCTGCCGTCCAGCTGACCACCGGTTACCAGGCGCGCGCCCTTGGCCAGGGCATCGTCGACCAGCGCCTTGATCCGCTGCCCGGCCGAGGCGTCGATCAGCGAGCCGAGCACCGACAGGCTGTCACCCGGATCGCCGGCATGCAGACTGGCGGCCTTGCTCGCCAGCTTGTCGACAAAGGCATCGGCCACCTTGGCATCGACCACCAGCCGCTCGGTGGACATACAGATCTGCCCCTGGTTGAAGTAGGCACCGAAGGCCGCGGCCTCCACTGCCGCATCCAGGTCGGCGTCGTCCAGCACCAGCAAGGGGGCCTTGCCGCCCAACTCCAGCAGCGCCGGTTTCAGGTGCCGCGCCGACAGCTCGCCGATAATTCGCCCGACATGGGTGGAACCGGTGAAGTTGACCCGCCGTACCGCCGGGTTGGCGATCAGCCGGGCGACGATGGCCGGCGCGTCTTCCGGCGCGTTAGTGATCACGTTGACCACGCCATCGCCAAGGCCGGCGTCCTGCAGCACCTGGCCGATCAAGCGATGCACCGCAGGGCTCAGTTCGGATGCCTTGAGCACCACGGTATTGCCACAGGCCAGCGGCATCGCCAGTGCCCGGGTGCCGAGTATCACCGGCGCGTTCCACGGCGCGATGCCGAGCACCACGCCGCAGGGCTGACGCAGAGCCATGGCAAAGCTGCCGGGCACATCGGAGGGGATCACCTCGCCATAAATCTGCGTGGTCATCGCCGCCGCCTCGCGCAGCATGCTTGCGGCCAGGTGCACGTTAAAGCCGTACCAGTTGGCCATCGCCCCGGTCTCACCGGCCACCGCGAGGAATTCCGGCGCACGGTCTTCGAGCATCTCGGCCGCCTTGAGCAGGCGCGCGCGGCGCTCGTTGGGTGCCAAAGCGGCCCAGGCGGGAAATGCTGCCTGCGCAGCAGCCACGGCGGCATCGGCATCTTCCAGGGTAGCGGCGGCAACCCGCGACACCACTGCAGCGGTCACCGGGTTGCGACGCTCGAACACGCGGCCATCAGCCGCCGCGCGCGACTGACCGCCAATCAGCAAAGGCACCTCGAACATGGGGAATTCCTCTTATTGTGCTTATTCTGGAAACGCGCTCGACGCTTGGGTAAACATCGAGCGCAACATCAGCAGCAGTCGCAGTAGGCGAGCGTTAGCGCTTGTAAGCCTGCAGGCCCGGCTTGATGCTCTTCTCGTCGAGGAACTGCTTCATGCCCTGTTCGCGGCCGCCTTCGGTATCGAGCAGACGCGACTGGTCGAGCTTGGCGTACAGGTAATCCTCGTTCTGCTCCCAGGTCAGTTCGCGGCAGCGCTTGAAGCCGATCTTCGCCGCACGCATGACCACCGGGTTTTTCTCCAGCAGGTTACGCGCCAGCTCGATGGTGGTTTCGCGCAGCTGCGCCAGCGGCACGCTCTCGTTGACCAGACCCATTTCCGCGGCTTTCGGGCCGCCGAAGGTCTTGCCGGTCATGATGTAATACAGCGACTGGCGATGACCTACGGTATCGGCCATGGCCTTGCTCACCAGGTTGCCCGGTGGGATGCCCCAGTTGATTTCCGACAGACCAAAGGTCGCTTCGTCGGCGCAGATCGCCAGATCGCAAGCCACCAGCGGGCTGAAGCCACCACCGAAGCACCAGCCGTTGACCATGGCGATGGTCGGCTTGGTGTACATGCGCAGCAGTTTCCACTGCCATTGCGAGGCCTCGCGGCGGATCTTCTCCTGAAGAATCTCCGGGCCGGCGTCGATTTCACGGAAGTATTCCTTCAGGTCCATGCCCGCGGTCCAGGCTTCGCCGGCACCGGTCAGCACCAGCACGCCGACATCTGCATCCTGCTCCAGGGTCTCCAGCACCTCGACCATTTCGCGGTTCAGGGTCGGGCTCATGGCGTTGCGTTTTTCCGGGCGATTGAGAATGACCCAACCGATGCCTTCTTCGATTTCGACCTTGACGGTTTTCCAACGGTTTTCGTAACTGCTCATCTCTCACCTCTTGTTTTGGCTGTTAGCGCCTGGAGACAAAATTACCTCGCAAATATAGTTATGTCAATTAACTATATTTGCGAATTTCATCCTGCGCGAAAGAAGAAATATCGCCACAGCCATGGCTTAGCAGCTGACAAATCAAGGGACAGAGGGAGGCGCGCGTAAGCAGAAAGGAAATTACATTAATAAACATAACCTTATTGTCGTACCGCAGATTGGGGCGGAAAGACGCCTTGCTCCCAGCTCTCGTAGGAGCCAGCTTGCTGGCGATCGAACGCTGCCCCGGATTGCGCCAAGGCTATCTGGGCTACGAATCTTGGATTTGTAGGGTGGACATAGCGAAGCTTTGTCCACCGCTGGCACCCGGATGGCGGACAAGCCTGCGGCATGTCCGCCCTACGATGCCCCTGGTCTTATGACGACAGCTACTGGGCAGAAGGCCGAACGGCCAAAACAAAAAAACCGCCGAAACAGCGCAAAGGCTGCCGGCGGTTCGAGGGGAAGCGGTGGCGATCAGTCTTGCAACGACTCCACACCCAGCTCGCTCCAGACCTCTTCGGCCAGGTGAAAGCTGGCGTTGGCGGCCGGAATGCCGCAGTAGATGGCGCTGTGCATCAGCACCTCCTTGATCTCGTCGCGGGTTACGCCATTGTTCTTCGCCGCGCGCAGGTGCAAGCGCAGTTCGCCCTCACGGTTCATGCCGATCAGCATGGCGATGGTGATCAGGCTGCGGGTGTGCCGCGGCAGGCCGGGGCGGGTCCAGATATCACCCCAGGCGTGGCGGGTGATCATGTCCTGGAACTCTTCATTGAACGGCGTGATGTGCTGCAGGCTGCGGTCGACATGGGCATCGCCCAATACCGCGCGGCGTACCTGCATGCCGGCTTCGTAACGTTGTTTCTCGTCCATTTCCAGCTCCGGGTAAGAGGTGGTGCGACCGGGCGAATCGCGGCCCGGGTAGGGTGCGCTGTGCGCACCATAGTAATCACGGTTAACGGGCTATCCACTCCTGGCGGGATACGCGGCCTCTAATTATTCAACGCTCGGTGCTCGGCCAGGGCGCGTGCCACCCAGCGCTGCGCCTGACCCAGGTAATGGCCGGGGTCGAGCAGGCGATCCAGTTCGGCGGCGCTCAGCTGGGCGCAGACCTCGGCATGCTCGCCCAGCACCTCGCGCAGATGGCGCTGCTCGGCGATAACCTGGCGGCAACACTGCTCGATCAGGTGATGGGCCTTATCGCGGCCGATACGCTGGGCCAGGGCGATACTGACCGCCTCAGCCAGCAGCAGGCCGCGAGTCAGCTCAAGGTTGCTGCGCATCCGCGCAGCGTCCACCTCCAGCCCCGGCACGGCGAGCAACGCCTGTTGCAGCGCACCGGAAACCAGGCCACACAGCTCCGGCAGAGTCTGCCACTCGGCATGCCACAGGCCCAGGCTGCGCTCGTGCTCCTGGGGCATGGCGGCGAACAGCGTCGCGACCAGCCCCGGTGCGCGGGTGGCGGCCGCAATCAGCACCGCCGCGCCGACCGGGTTGCGTTTGTGCGGCATGGTCGAGGAACCGCCCTTGCCCGCCGCCGACGGCTCGAAGACTTCCGCCACATCGGTCTGCATCAGCAGGCTCAGATCGCGCCCCAGTTTGCCCAGGCTGCCGGCGATCAGACCGAGCAAGCTGGCGAATTCCACTAAACGGTCGCGCTGGGTGTGCCAGGGCTGATCGGGCAAGGCCAGTTTCAGCTCCTCGGCCAGCGCCTCGGACACCGCCCAACCTTGTTCGCCCAACGCCGCCAGGGTGCCGGCCGCGCCGCCGAACTGCAGCACCAGCAGACGCGGCTTGAGTTCGGCCAGGCGCTGGCGGTGGCGGCTGATGGCACCCAGGCTGCCGGCCAGCTTCATGCCCAGGGTTACCGGGGTGGCGTGCTGCAGCCAGGTGCGCCCGGGTAGCACGCAGTCGGCATAACGCTCGGCCTGCAGCGCCAGGGCCTCGGCCAGTTGCGCCAGATCGGCGTCGAGCAGCGCGCAGGCCTGACGCAGCTGCAGCACCAGGCCGGTGTCCATCGCGTCCTGGCTGGTGGCCCCGAGATGGACATAACGCTCGGCCTGCGGATCAACCGCGGCGATCTGCCGGCCCAGCGCCTTGACCAGCGGAATCGCCGAATTACCGGCCAGGGCAATGGCCTCGGCCAGCTCGGAAAAGTCATAACGCTCGGCGCGGCAGGCCGCCTCGATGGGAGCCACCGCGCTGAGCGGAATCAGGCCAACACGGGCTTCGGCACGGGCCAGAGCGGCCTCGAAATCGAGCATGCCCTGCACCCGCCCAGTGTCGGAAAACACCGCCCCCATGGCGGCGCTGATGAAGTAACGGTCGAACAGTTGGTTGCTCAAGAGCGCTTTTTCCTCACAGGTGCCTGCCTACGTTTTTTAGAAATCGAAGAACACCGTCTCGCCGTCGCCCTGAATACGGATATCGAAACGATAGGCGGTTTTACCGTCCAGCTCGCAACGTTTGGCGATCAGGGTTTCACGGCGCTGCGGCTGCTCGATCAGGTTAAGCACCGGATCCTGGGCGTTGGCCTCTGCCTCGTCGTCGAAATACAGGCGGGTCTGCAGGTGGATATTGATCCCCCGGGCAAACAGGCTGACGTTGACGTGGGGTGCCATGGCGACCCCGGCGGCATTGAGCACCACTCCCGGCTTGATCGTTTGCACGCTCCACTCGCTGCCGGCATCGAAGGTGGTGGCGGTGCGGGCGAAGCCGTTGAAGGGTTTTTCCAGGTCGAAGGCGCTGTCGTAGCAGCCCTCATGGTCGGCCTGCCACAGCTCCAGAAAGGAGTCGCGCACCAGATGGCCGTTGCCGTCGTAGACCTGGCCGACCAGGGTGATGTGCTCGCCCGGCGCGCCAGGCTTGGCCATCTGATTCCAGACTTCCTGGTCGCGACTCGGGTTGCCGGCAGCGGCCAGGGCCAGGCCGATATGTACATAGGGGCCGGCAGTTTGCGAAGGGGTTTCCGGCAGCAGTTCGATAGGCATAGAACGCTCCTTAGTGATTTTCGAAGTGAGTCTGACGCTGCCCGCGCAGCACGATATCGAAGCGATAGGCCAGACAATCCATGGGATTGGCCGCGCTCATGTCGAGCCTGGCAATCAGGCTCTGTACCGCATCCGGGTTGGCGATCGATTTGACGATCGGGCACATGGGGATCAGCGGGTCGCCTTCGAAATACAGCTGGGTAATCAGCCGGGTGGCAATCGACGGGCCGCTGATGGAGAAATGGATATGCGCCGGACGCCAGTCGTTCGGGCCGTTGCGCCAGGGGTACGGGCCGGGCTTGACGGTGCGGAAGCTGTAGCGCCCTTCGCTGTCGGTCAGGGCACGGCCGACGCCGCCGAAGTTGGGGTCAAGCGGGGCCAGGTAGCGGTCGTTCTTGTGCCGATAGCGGCCACCAGCGTTGGCCTGCCACATCTCCACCAGGGTATGCGGGATCGGCTTGCCGTACTGATCCATAACCCGGCCGCTGACCAGGATGCGCTCGCCCACCGGCAAGCCGCCGTTATTGAAGTTGAGCAGCAGGTCGTTGTCGTACTGGCCCATTTTCAGGTGGGAAAAATCCGGCCCGCTGGTTTCCGAGATCGACTGCGGGATGCTCACCAGCGCCTGGCGCGGCGAACGGGCAATGGAGGTCTTGTAGTCGGGGGTGAACGGCTTGGGGTGCCAGTTGCGGTCGCGAATGGCGAAGCGGCTGTGCTGCGCGTCGGACATATCGATCTCCTCTTGTTGGAATGGCTGCAGCGGCCTGCAGGCTCAGGCAGAGCCACAGTCTCCAGCAGCGCAACAAGGCTGAAAATTGAAAAGATCGCCGCCATCCATAACCAAATGGTTATGGATCAAGTCCATCGCGGTAGTCCGCCGCGGCCTCACGCAAGGCCTCGCAGCACCACTGCGCCGCCAGCGACAGCGCCGCCGTGGGGTTGCTGCAAATACCTACAGAGCCGCCCGGTTCACGCAGGCCGATATCCAGTTCCAGCAGCTCGCCGCGCGCCAGGTCCTGACGCACGGCATCCTGCGGCGCAATCCACACCGCATCGCTGGACTGCACGTAGCGCCGGCTCAGAGCTACCGAAAGGGTTTCCAAACGCTGTTGCGGCATCACGATGCCGCACTGCACATAGAGGCTGTCGGCATAACGGCGAATGGTGGTGCCGGCCAGCGGCAGCACCACTGGATAATCGCCCAACTGGCTACGGTCACGCAGGTCGGCCTGCAGCAAGGGGTGAGCGGGACGCACCACCAGGATCATCGATTCGCTGTACAGGTGCTCGAAGGTCAGCCCCTCGATCTGCGGGCTGTCGGTCATGCGCCCGACCACCAGGTCCAACGCGCCGACCCGCAGCTGGTCGAGCAAGTGGGCGCTGGGCCCGGTGACCACACTGACCACCAGGGCCGCGTGCTGCTTATGCAGGCGCCGCACCACCTCGGGCAGCAACGAACTTTCCACCGTCGACAGCACGCCGAGGCGCACCACCCCGGCCTCATGCTCGCCGCTACGCAGGCTGCGCACGCCCTCGCGCAGGGCCTGCACGCTGGGCCCGGCGTAACGCAGAAAGGCCAGCCCGGCCGCGGTCGGTGTAACGCCCTGCTTGCTGCGGTCGAACAGGCTGGCGGCGAGGACCTCCTCCAGTTCCTTGAGGGTCTTCGACACCGCCGGCTGGCTGATCGCCAACACCTCGGCGGCGCGCGCCAGGCTGCCCTGGCGCGCCACTTCGAGAAAACACAGCAGGTGGCGAAACTTGATGCGGTTG
Source organism: Pseudomonas sp. (assembly GCF_035512415.1). Lineage (GTDB taxonomy): Bacteria > Pseudomonadota > Gammaproteobacteria > Pseudomonadales > Pseudomonadaceae > Aquipseudomonas. The sequence goes on from NZ_DATKDZ010000003.1 coordinate 98,549, forward strand.
TCGATGTTCATACGGTTCTCTGCTTCAACGCTGCAGGGCTTCAACGCTGCAGGCGAAAGGCTTTGGGCGACAGCCCGCTGCCGCGCTTGAAGAATCGGGAAAAATACGCCGGCTCGGAAAAGCCCAGGCTGTCCGATACCTGATTGATGGTCATGGCGGTGTACACCAGGCAGCGCTTGGCTTCCAGCAGCAGGCGCTGGTTGATCAGCTGCAACGCCGACTGCCCGGCCAGGCGTCGGCACAGAGCATTCAGGTGCGCGGCGCTAATGCCCAGCTCGGTGGCGTACTGTTCGATGGGCCGGTGTTCGCGAAAGTGGCTTTCCAGCAGCCGGGTAAAGCGCTGCAAGTGTTCGCGGCCACGGTCCTGGCCCTGGGTCTCGGCATGCGCCAGGGCCTGGGAACGGCGGCCGACCCACACCAGCAAGGCGCTGATCAGCGACTGCAGCATCAGCTCGCGCCCCGGCTGCTGGGTGCTGTACTCCTCGGCAATGGAGTCGAACAAGGCATCCAGATAGCGCCGCTGCTCACCGGCCGGGTAGCAGGCGGCGCGCGCCAACGGCGGGCTGTCGAGCACCGTACCGAGCTGCTCCACCAGCGGCAGGGCCAGGCTCAATACATGGCCCTGAACGTCCTGGGAAAAGCGAAAGCCATGCACGCTAAGCGCCGGCACCACCTGCAGCGAGGGCTGCTGCACGCGGTTGACCACGCCCTCCACTTCCAGTTCGGCGCTGCCGCCCTGCACATACAGCAGCTGCACCAGATCGCCATGCCGATGGGGCTTGATCTCCCAGTCGTGCAGGCGGCTGCGCTCGGGAATCGACTCGCAATGGAGCAGGTCCGGCGTCGGCCAGGCCGCCGTCTCGCCATACAGCTTGAACACCGGCACCGCCGCGGCAGAGGCTTTATGCATCGCCAGCCACCCTCGAAAAGTCCATAAAGATAATCGGATAGTGCCTTCAAAGGTGCATTCAATCCACCAAAAATGCAGGGGAACCAACCAAGACCTCTCGACAGCAGGTGCCGCTGTCGCTCGCCAAGGACAATAACAATGAAGACCCAAGTCGCCATTATCGGTGCCGGCCCGTCCGGCCTGCTGCTCGGCCAGCTGCTGCTCAAGGCAGGTATCGACAACATCATCATCGAACGCCAGAGCCCCGACTATGTGCTCGGCCGCATCCGTGCCGGCGTGCTGGAACAGGGCATGGTCGACCTGCTGCGCGAGGCCGGCGTCAGCGAGCGCATGGATCAGGAAGGCCTGGTGCATGACGGCTTCGAACTGGCCTTCGACGGCCGCCGCGAACGCATCGACCTGCACGCGCTCACCGGCGGCAAGACGGTGATGATCTACGGCCAGACCGAAGTCACCCGCGACCTGATGGCCGCACGCCAGGCCAGCGGCGGCGTCACCCTGTACAACGTCACCGACGCCCAGTTGCATGAGCTCAAGGGCGAGCAGCCCCACGTCACCTTTACCCATAACAACGAAACCGTACGCCTGGACTGCGAGCATATCGCCGGCTGCGATGGTTTCCACGGCGTGTCGCGGCAGTCGATTCCCGCTGGCGTGCTCAAGGAGTTCGAGCGGGTCTACCCGTTCGGCTGGCTCGGCGTGCTGGCCGATACCCCGCCGGTCAACGAGGAACTGATCTACGCCAACCACGAACGGGGCTTCGCCCTGTGCAGCATGCGCTCGCCAACCCGCACCCGTTATTACGTGCAAGTCGGCAGCGAGGAGAAGGTCGAAGACTGGTCCGATCAGCGCTTCTGGGATGAACTGAAAAGCCGCCTGCCGAGCGAGACCGCCGCACGCCTGATCACCGGCCCGTCGATTGAGAAAAGCATCGCGCCGCTGCGCAGCTATGTGGTCGAGCCCATGCAGTACGGCCATCTATTTCTGGTCGGCGACGCCGCGCATATCGTTCCGCCCACCGGTGCCAAAGGCCTCAATCTGGCGGCCAGCGATGTCAGCACGCTGTATCGCATCCTGCTCAAGGTCTACCGCGAAGGCCGCCATGAGCTGCTGGAAAACTACTCCACGGTGTGCCTTAAGCGCATCTGGAAGGCCGAGCGTTTCTCCTGGTGGATGACCTCGATGCTGCACAAATTCCCCGACACCGACGCCTTCAGCCAGCGCATGCAGCAGACCGAACTGGACTACTTCGTCGGCTCCGAGGCCGGGCGCAAGACCATTGCAGAGAACTACGTCGGCCTGCCCTACGAAGCCATCGAGTAAGGGGCCCTAGCTCCCGGCGACGCGCTGCCATGGGCTCATTGCTCAAAGCATGCACCCGTGGCAGTCGCCGCCATCCATCACCCTACGACCAATGTCGAATCACTCCATAAAGCCTTTATTTTCAGCTAGTTGAAAAAGCATATGGCTGCCTGACGCAACACCGCCCAGGCATATGCCTTTTTAATCTATGCATAGAACTGAAAAATAGTTACGCTCTTCCTTAAATAAATACCCCAAGGGGTATCTGAGAGGAGCACCGTCATGCAACCCCAAGTCCAAGCGTTCTTTGATCCTGCCACTTACACCTACAGCTATGTGGTCACCGACCCCAGCAGCAAACGCTGCGCCATCATCGACTCGGTGCTGGACTACGACCCCGCCTCCGGGCGAACCTCATTCCAGAGCGCCGACCGCCTGATCGAGTACGTGAAGGCCAACCAGCTGCAGGTAGACTGGCTGCTGGAAACCCATGTGCATGCCGACCACCTCTCGGCCGCGCCCTACCTCAAGCGCGAGCTGGGTGGGCAGCTGGCGATTGGCGAGAACATCACCATCGTGCAGAACACCTTCGGCAAGCTGTTCAACGCCGGCACCGAGTTCGCCACCGATGGCCGCCAGTTCGACCATCTGTTCAAGGATGGCGACAGCTTCCAGGTCGGTGCCATCGAGGCCCGGGCCATCCACACCCCCGGCCATACCCCCGCGTGCATGACCTACCTGTTCGGCGATGCAGGCTTTGTCGGCGACACCCTGTTTATGCCCGACTATGGCACCGCACGCTGCGACTTCCCCGGTGGCGATGCCCATACGCTGTTCCAGTCGATCCGCAAGCTGTTCGCCCTGCCGGATGCAACGCGCCTGTTTATGTGCCATGACTACAAGGCACCGGGCCGCGATAACTATCTGTTTGAAACCACGGTCGCCGAGCAGCGCGAGCACAACGTGCACGTGCATGAGGGCATCGGCGAGGCGGATTTCGTCGCCATGCGCAGCACCCGTGACGCCACCCTGGGCATGCCGACGCTGATCCTGCCGTCGGTTCAGGTCAACATGCGCGGCGGGCAACTGCCGCCCGCCGAGGACAACGGCACCCGCTACCTGAAAATCCCCCTCGACCTGCTCTGAGGTGATGCCCATGGATTCGCTCAAGCGCCTGACCCCGTTTATCGCCGTGGCTGCACAACTGCAGCCCGCAGACATGGGTACCCTGGCCGCCGCAGGTTTTCGCAGCGTGATCAACAACCGGCCGGATGGCGAGGGCGAAGGTCAGCCCAGCTCGGCCGAGATGCAGGCTGCAGCGCAAGCCAGCGGCCTGGCGTACCACTACCTGCCGGTGATTTCGGGGCAGATCGCTGATGCGGATGTAGCGGCCTTCACCGAGTTGCTCGCCCAGGTGCGCGGCCCAGTATTGGCGTTCTGCCGCACCGGCACCCGCTCCACCAGCCTCTGGGCACTAAGCGAAGCCCATCACCTGGACCCGCTAACCCTTCTCGCCACCGCCAAGGCCAACAGCTATGACCTGCGCGGCCTGGCCCAGCGCCTGGAACAGCGCTGGCAGAACGCCCCCGTCGCGACAGCGCACGCCGCTACCACACCCACCCAACGCTACGACGTACTGGTGGTGGGCGGCGGCGCGGCCGGTTGTGCGGTAACCGCCAGCCTGTTGCGCCGCGATCCGCACCTGCGCATCGCCGTGGTCGAACCGCGCGAACAGCACTACTACCAGCCGGGCTGGACCCTGGTGGGCGCCGGCATCTTCGACCGCGCCCGCACCGAACGGCCGATGGCGCAGTGCATCCCCCTTGGCGCGCAGTGGATTCGCGCCGCCGTATCCGGCTTTGAAGCCGAGCAACAGCGGGTGGTGCTCGAAGACGGCAGCCGGGTGGGTTACCGCGCCCTGATCGTCTGCCCGGGTCTGAGCCTGCACTGGGACGCGGTGGAAGGGCTCAAGGAAACCCTGGGTAAAAACGGCGTTACCTCCAACTACCAGTTCGAGCTGGCCCCCTACACCTGGCAACTGGTGCAGAACCTGCGCCAAGGCCGCGCGCTGTTTACCCAGCCGCCGATGCCGATCAAATGCGCCGGCGCACCGCAAAAAGCCATGTACCTGTCCTGCGACTGGTGGCGCACAGAAGGTGTGCTGGAGGATATCGACGTAGAGTTCTGCTCGGCCGGGGCGGTGCTGTTCGGCGTGCCGACCTTTGTGCCGCCGCTGATGAAGTACGTCGAACGCTATGGCGTACAGCTCAACCTCAACACCACGCTGAGTGCGGTCGACGGCCCGACGCGCAAGGCCTGGTTCAAGCAGGTCGATGCCACGGGCAACACTCAGACCATCGAAAAATCCTTCGATTTTCTGCATGCCGTGCCCGCCCAGCGCGCGCCGGAGTTTATCCGCCAAAGCCCGCTGGCCAACGCTGACGGCTGGGTTGAAGCCGACCACGAAACCCTGCGCCATCCGCGCTTTGGCAATATCTTCAGCCTCGGTGATGTGTGCGCCGCGCCCAACGCCAAGACCGCCGCCGCAGTGCGCAAACAGGCCCCCGTAGTCGCGGAAAACGTTCTTGCCATACTCGCTGGCAAAGGGCCGCGGGCGCTGTACGACGGCTATGGTTCCTGCCCGCTGACGGTGGAGCGCGGCAAGGTGGTGCTGGCCGAATTCGGCTACGGCGGCAAGCTGCTGCCGACCTTCCCCCTCGACCCCGCCATACCGCGCCGCCTGGCCTGGGAGCTGAAGGTGAAGGCGATGCCCAGCATCTACTTCGACATGATGCTACGTGGCCATGAATGGCTGGCGGGGCCCAAGCGCCTGCCCCATGAGCCACTACCGGTAGAGGCCTCGGCCGCCTGCGACTTCGGCAAGGAACCGGGTAAATGAAACTGAGCCGCTGGCTGCCGTGCCTGGACTGGGGGCGGCGTTACGACCGCGCGAGCGCCGCCCAGGACGGCCTGGCGGCGCTGATCGTGACGCTAATGCTGATACCGCAGAGCCTCGCCTACGCCATGCTCGCCGGCCTGCCGCCGGTTACCGGCCTATATGCGAGCATATTGCCGCTGCTGGCCTATGCCCTGTTCGGCTCTAGCCGCACCCTGGCGGTCGGCCCGGTGGCAGTAGTGTCGCTGATGACCGCAGCGGCGCTGGCCCCGTTGTTCCCCGCAGGCAGCGCCGAATATATCGGCGCGGCAATGCTGCTGGCCCTGTTGTCGGGCCTGATCCTCGCCCTTATGGCGCTGTTGCGCCTGGGCTTTCTCGCCAATTTTCTCAGCCACCCGGTGGTTTCCGGCTTTATCAGCGCCTCGGGCATTTTGATCGCCGTTGGTCAGCTCAAGCACCTGCTGGGCGTATCGGCCTCGGGCGAAAGCCTGCGGCAGATCCTTCCACAGCTCTGGCAAGCGCTACCGGCTACCCATTGGCAAACCCTGCTGATCGGCCTGCTGAGCCTGGCCTGGCTGTGGTGGGCACGCGCGCGCCTGAAAACCCTGCTGCAACGCCTGGGGCTGTCCGCGGCCATGGCGGGCAACCTGGCCAAGGCCGGCCCAGTACTAGCGATTGTGGTCGCCATCGTCGCGGTATCACTGCTGCAGCTGGATCAGGTCGGAGTCAAAGTGGTCGGGGCCATTCCCCAGGGTTTGCCGGGCCTGACCCTGCCCACCCTGGATCTGAGCCTGGCCCTGCAACTGCTGCCGGCGGCGCTGCTGATCAGCCTGGTGGGCTTCGTCGAATCGGTTTCCGTGGGCCAGACCCTGGCCGCCAAACGCCGCCAACGCATCGAACCCGACAGCGAATTGCTCGGTCTCGGTGCCGCCAATCTCAGCGCGGCATTCAGCGGCGGCTTCCCGGTCACCGGCGGCTTTGCCCGCTCGGTGGTCAACTATGACGCCGGCGCGCAAACGCCCATGGCCGGCGTGTTCACCGCCGCCGGCATCGCGTTGAGCGTGATGCTGCTGACCCCCTTGCTGCACAACCTGCCGCAAGCCGTGCTGGCCGCCACTATCATCGTCGCGGTGCTCAGCCTGGTCGATCTCGGTTCATTGCGCCGCACCTGGCGCTATTCGCGGCAGGACGGCGCGGCGCAGCTGGCGACCATCCTCGGCGTGCTGCTGATCGGCGTGGAAGCCGGCATCCTGCTCGGCGTCGGCCTGTCGCTGCTGCTGTTTCTCTGGCGCACCAGCCAGCCGCATATGGCCGTGGTCGGCCAGGTGCCGGGCAGCGAACACTTTCGCAATGTCGAGCGCTTCGCCGTGATCGAGTCGCCCAGCGTGCTGTCGCTGCGGGTCGACGAGAGCCTGTACTTCCCGAATGCACGCTACCTGGAAGATCGCATTGGCGAGCTGATCGCCAGCCGACCGCAGGTCCGCCATCTGGTGCTGATGTGCTCGGGGGTCAACCTGATCGACGCCAGCGCCCTGGACTCGCTGGAAGCCATCGTCGAGCGTCTGCGTACGGCTGGGGTGCAATTGCATCTGTCCGAGGTCAAAGGCCCGGTGATGGACCAACTACGCCGCTCCAGCTTTCTCGACGACTTTGGCGGGCAGGTATTTATCAGCCAGTTTGAGGCCCTGAAAACCCTGGCCCCGCAAACCGCCCAGCAAACCCTGGCGCACGACCGTCAGCGCGCCGATGCTCAGCCTCACAGCGAAGGGAAAGTCTTATAAAAGGCCATGCCCCTGAACGCTGTTGCGCTCGGACATCAGAGCCCAGGTGCAGAGGGTCTGACCTCGTAGGGTGCGCCGTGCGCCCCCCTACACCCTCTCTACCCCCAGCAGCCAGGCCATGGCCAGCGCACCGGCCACACACAGCAGCGCCCCACCCGCCGCTTGCCAGTAGAACTGGCGCACCAGCTCATCCTCCCCCGCACAGGACAGCACAAAAGGCTGCGCCTCGTCTGGCTTGCCCAGGTGGTGCTGGGCGGGCTGGGCACTTTGTTGGCGATGCCGGTCTTCGGCCTCCAGGCTCGCTGCCAGACGCACCCGCTGCCATTCGCGCTCATCCAGCTGGCCATTACCGTCGCTGTCGAAGCGCTGCAGCAAGCCGGCAAAATCGCCCTTCCACTCACGAATCACCGCACCCTTGGCCGTGGCCAGATCCAGGCCCTGACGACCGCCGCCGCTGCTGCGAAAAGCGCCGATGGCATACAGCGGCTGGCCAGCGTGCAGCCGTTCTTCGCTGTAGCGATAGCGCTTGCCGCTGGTAAACAGTGCACTCCAGCCTCTTTTCGGCGGCCCCAATGGGTGACGCAGTTGCCCCTGCCAGACCACCCGGGTGGCCGGCCGTACCTCGGCCCCACTGGGATCGATCAGGCAACTGCCGGTGCCATCAGCCAGGCCCAGCCAGGCTTCGCTGCTGCCGCTTTCCAGGGTGCGCCAATTGCGGCTTTTGCCGCTGGAGCGGTACTCCTCGATCCGGTAACGCCACCACAGGCAGGGCGTACCAGTTAGCGGGGCGCTGAGCTGCGCTTCTGCGGTTTGCGCCAGGATGCCGTAGAACTCGACATAGCCCTGGGCCGCCGAACGGATCTTCGAGGTCGGGGTATCAAGCAGGTGTCTGGCCTGGGAGAAGCGCCGCAGAAACCACCAGCCGCCACCCGCCGTTGCCGCCACACTGCATGCCAGGCCGATAACCTGTGCCTGAATCTCCACGGCCTAGCCGAACAGAGTTTTGAGGTCGACGTCGGCCTTTTCCGCGTCACTGAACTCCAGCAGCACGGCCTCCTTGAAGGCAAACAGGCGGGCGATCAGTACATCGGGAAACTGCTCGATGCGCACGTTGTTGAGGTTGACCGCTTCGTTGTACAGCTCGCGGCGGTCGGCAATGCCGTTTTCCAGACCACTGATGCGCTGCTGCAGGTGCTGAAAGCTCTCATTGGCTTTCAGCTCGGGATAGTTCTCCGCCAGGGCGAACAACTGGCCGAGGCCGGCGCGCAAACCACTTTCGGCCTTGCCCAGCGCGCCCATATCGGTCTTTTCCCGAGCACTGGCCACCGCCTGGCGGGCGGCGACCACCCGCTCCAGGGTGGTGCGTTCATGCTGCATATATTGCTTGCAGGTCTCGACCAGCTTGGGCAGCTCCTCATGACGCTGCTTGAGCAGTACATCGATATTCGCCCAGGCCTTGCTGACCCCGTGCTTCAGCCGTACCAGGGCGTTGTAGAGCACCACCGCGTATGCGGCCGCGAGGATCAGGATAACGACTATGGCGACGCTGGTAAGGCTCATGCAGGGCTCCCCTGAGGCGGTGAATGGTATCTGTGCTGGCATTTTAGCCCCATCGCCGACGAGCGATGCGGAGCCTGCTCACGAGTTTGGATAAAACTCGGTGCAGCAACCCTTTGCACAAAATGCAAATCTTTCGCATTATGTTTTGGTTTCTTGTGTTCGCAACCCGAGCGCGCTTCATTTATCTCGTAAAGGACTCCGTCATGCTTCGTATGCCCCTGGCTTCCGCCAGCCTGCTTGCTATTGCCATTTCCCTCGCTGGCTGCGGTGAAGACAAAGCCCCGGCCAGCCAGGCCGCTGCTCCAGCAGCCCCTGCCGCCAGCAGCGCTCAGGTCGCCGCCGCCAGCCAGATCGACGAAGCTGCCGCCAAGGCCGTGGTCAGCCACTATGCCGACCTGGCCCTGGCCGTGTTCAGCGACGCCGCTAGCACCGGTAAAACCCTGCAAGGCGCAATCGATGCCCTGCTCGCCAACCCGAATGACGACACCCTGAAAGCCGCCCGCGAAGCTTGGCTGGCTGCCCGTGTGCCCTATATGCAGAGCGAAGTATTCCGCTTCGGCAACGCCGTAGTCGACGACTGGGAAGGCCAGCTCAACGCCTGGCCGCTGGACGAAGGCCTGATCGACTACGTCGCCAAGGACTACCAGCACGCCCTCGGCAACCCTGGCGCGCAGGCCAATATCGTCGCCAATACCGAGCTGCAGGTCGGCGAAGACAAGCTCGACGTCACCACCATCACCCCGGAACTGCTGGCCAGCCTGAATGAACTGGACGGCTCCGAAGCCAACGTTGCCACCGGCTACCACGCCATCGAATTCCTCCTCTGGGGCCAGGACCTGAACGGCAGCGGCCCGGGTGCCGGCGAGCGCCCAGCCAGCGATTTCGTAGTGGGTGAAGGCGCGACCAGCGGCAATAACGAGCGCCGCCGCGCCTTCCTCAAGGCCGCCACCGACCTGCTGGTCAGCGACCTCGATGCGATGGTTGTGCAGTGGCAAGCCGGCAATGCCGACAACTACCGCGCCAAACTGGAAGCCGAATCGGGCGAAAACGGCCTGCGCAAGATGTTGTTCGGCATGGGTAGCCTGTCCCTCGGCGAACTGGCCGGCGAGCGCATGAAGGTCGCGCTGGAAGCCAACTCCACCGAAGACGAGCACGACTGCTTCAGCGACAACACCCACAACTCGCACTTCTACAACGGCAAAGGTATTCGCAACGTCTACCTGGGCGAGTACAAGAAGGTCGACGGCACCACCCTGACCGGCCCGAGCCTGTCCTCGCTGGTCGCCAAGGTTGACGCCGCCGCTGACAGCACCCTGAAAGCCGACCTCGAAGCCACTGAAGCCAAGCTGCAGGCTCTGGTCAACAGCGCGGGCAACGGCCAGCACTTCGATCAGCTGATCGCCGCCGACAACAGCCAAGGCCAGCAGATCGTCCGTGATGCCATCGCCGCCCTGGTCAAGCAGACCGGCGCAATCGAGCAGGCAGCTGGCAAGCTGGGTATCAGTGATCTCAAACCGGATACCGCTGACCACAGCTTCTAAGCACGACGCTGCGTAACAGCAGCTGAAGCGCCCCAAGCCGCGACTCTCCAGTAGAGTCGCGGCTTTTTTGTGGCTAAGTAGGGTGCGCGTGCGCACCGAGGCTGGCTGCAGGTTCTTGGTGCGCGCCGTGCGTACCAACACCGGTGCCGCCACATACGCCTGGTGCGCACAGCGCACCCTACCGATTGCGGTCGCGGCAAGCTTCCCCAGGCACCCTATGCGACACGCAATAAATACATAGCTCTCTGCCAGCCACGCCTTCGGGGTCGTCGCAACGCGATATCAACAATCGCGCCCGGCGACTCTTATAACCTGCGACCTTTGGCCACCACTGGTAATGCAAATCCGTCTTATTAAAATTCACTCACACTGTTAAGATCCCGGCCTGATTGTTCTGCCCGGATCCCCGTTCATGCCCGCCCTGCTCCATCGCCTGCTGCTGTTAAGCCTCGCCCTGGGCGTGAGTGCCTGTGATCAGGCCCCGCGCTTTACCCAGGCAGAGCCCGGCGAAGCTCTGTCCGCCGGCAGCGCCACGGTGTTCAAGCGCGACCACAACGCCTTCTCCCTGCCCTCAGCCAATCTGTCGCCTTCGCGCCGCCTGGATTTCAGCGTCGGCAACAGCTTCTTTCGCAACCCCTGGGTAACAGCGCCAGCTACCACCACCGCGCGTGACGGCCTCGGCCCGCTGTTCAACACCAACGGCTGCCAGAACTGCCATATCAAGGACGGCCGCGGCCATCCTCCGCAGCCCGACGCCCTGAGCTCAGTGTCCATGCTGGTGCGTCTGTCGATACCAGCTGGCAACGAACACGCGCAGATCATTGAGCGCCTCGGCGTGCTGGCCGAACCCACCTACGGCGGCCAGTTGCAGGACATGGCCAACCCAGGCGTAGCGCCCGAAGGCAAGGTGCGCGTCAGCTACAGTACGCAGCTGGTCAGCTTTGCCGATGGCACACAGGTTGAGCTGCGCAAGCCTGCGCTTGAAATCAGCCAGCTCGGTTACGGTGCCCTGCATCCCGACACGCTGTTTTCCGCCCGCATCGCCCCGCCGATGATCGGCCTGGGCCTGCTCGAAGCCATTCCCGAGGCGGCCATCCTGGCCAATGCCGACCCGGATGACCGCAATGGCGATGGCATTTCCGGGCGCGCCAACCAGGTCTGGGACCGCGAGCAACAACGCACGGTGCTTGGCCGTTTTGGCTGGAAAGCTGGCCAGCCCACGCTCAATCAGCAGAACGCCGAGGCCTTTGCCAATGACATGGGCCTGACGACCACACTGATTGCCCACGACAACTGCACCGCAGCGCAGACCGACTGCCGCAATGCGCCCCACGGCGGCGAGCCCGAGGTCAGCGACAACATCCTCGCCAGCGTGCTCTTCTACAGCCGCAATCTGGGCGTGCCGGCACGGCGCGGTGCCGATACGCCACAGGTGCTCAAGGGCAAGGGCCTGTTCCATCAGGCCGGCTGCCAGGGCTGCCATACCGCGCAATTCACCACCGCAAGCGACGCCGCCGAACCCGAGCTGGCCAACCAGCTGATTCGTCCCTATAGCGACCTGCTGCTGCACGACATGGGCGAAGGCCTGGCCGACAATCGTCCGGAATTTCTCGCCAGCGGCCGCGAATGGCGCACCCCGCCGTTGTGGGGCACCGGCCTGACCGAGACCGTTAGCGGCCACACCCAGTTTCTCCACGATGGCCGCGCCCGCAACCTGCTGGAAGCCATTCTCTGGCACGGCGGCGAGGCCGAGGCGGCCAAGCAGCAGGTCATGACTTTCAATGCCGACGAGCGCACCGCGCTGTTGGCTTTCCTGAACTCGTTGTAAGGAGCCGCCGATGATCCGCTCACCCCTCACGCTCGCCCTGCTCGGCCTGGCCTTGGCCGGCTGTACCCCAGCCGACCCGCAGCAAGCCGTCAGCAGCGCCCTCGCTGATGGCGTCCTGCTGCCGATCTACAGCACCTGGAGCGAGGCGGACCGCCAATTGGCCGCCAGCGCCGAGGCCTTCTGTGCCGGCCAGCAGAACCTGGCGGACGCCCGCCAGGCCTTTGCCAGCGCGCAAAGCACCTGGGCCGCCGTACAACCGGTGGCATTCGGTCCACTGGCGGAAGGCAACCGTGCCTGGCAGGTGCAGTTCTGGCCGGACAAGAAGAACCTGGTAGCACGTCAGGTTGAGGCGCTGGTCAACAGCAAACCCGAGCTGACCCCAGCCGATCTGGATAAATCCAGCGTGGTGGTGCAAGGCCTGACCGCCTATGAATACCTGCTGTTCGACCCAGCCATCGACCTGAGCGTCGCCGAACAGAAAACCCGCTACTGCCCACTGATCATCGCCATCGGCCAGCACCAGCAAGTCCTCGCCGCCGATGTGCTGAGCCAGTGGCAAGCCAAGGACGGTATGGCCGCGCAGCTGAAAAACTTCCCCAACGCGCGCTACGCCGAAGCCCCGGAGGCGGTGGCGGAGCTGTTGCGTACTCAGGTCAGCGCCATCGACGGGCTGAAAAAGAAACTCGGCACCCCGCTCGGCCGCCAGAGCAAGGGCCTGCCGCAGCCCTACCAGGCCGAAGCCTGGCGCAGCAAGGCCAGCCTGGCCAACCTCGCCGCCAGCCTGGCCAGCGCCGAGCGCATCTGGCTGGGTGCCGAGCAGGATGGCATCCAGGCGCTGCTTGGCAGTGATCAAGCCGGACTGAAACAGCGCATCAACGTCGCCTACAGCGACACCCGCCAGCGCCTGACTGCGACCCAGCGCCCACTCGGCGAACTGCTCGGTGACGAAGCCGGCCGCGCCGAGCTCAACGCGCTGTATGACAGCCTCGACGCCCTGCACCGCCTGCACGAAGCCGAGCTGGCCAAGGTGCTGGGGATCCAGCTGGGCTTTAACTCCCATGACGGCGACTGAGCCATGGCGATAAACCGCCGCGCGTTTCTCGGGCTGGCCACCACGGCACTGGCCGCCGGCGCTTTCGGTGGCTGGACCCTGACCCACAGCGGCCCGCAGCCGCTGCTGCTGTCGGCGCGCAACGACAGCGCCGGCAAACACTTTGCGGTGGGCTACCGGCTGGATGGCAGCCAGGTGTTTGCCACTCAGGTCAGCGAGCGCTGTCACGATGTTATCGGCCACCCGTTCTTACCGATGGCGCTGTTTGTCGGCCGTCGCCCGAGCACCCAAAGTTATCTGATCGACACCCGCGACGGCCGCCTGCTGCAAACAATCAACTCACTCGAACAACGCCACTTCTACGGCCATGCAGTGTTCCACAAGGGCGGCGAATGGCTGTACGCCACCGAGAACGACACCTCCGTTCCCGGTCGCGGCGTGCTTGGCGTTTACCGCCTGCAAGGCGAACAGTTGCAGCGCACTGGTGAGTTATCGACTCACGGCATCGGCCCGCACCAGCTGCTCTGGCTGCCCGACGGCGAAACCCTGGCAGTGGCCAACGGCGGCATCCGCACCGAGGCCGATAGCCGGGTGGAAATGAATCTCGATGCCATGGACTCCAGCCTGGTGCTGCTGCGCCGCGACGGCAGCCTGATCAGCAAGGAACAGCTGCCCGAACGGATGAACAGCGTGCGGCATATGGCGGTGGCCAGCGATGGCACTATTGTCAGCGGTCAGCAATATATGGGCGAAATCAGCGATGTGGTGCCGCTGCTGGCGATCAAGCGCCCTGGCCAGCCCTTCCAGCACTTTCCGGTGGCCGAGGCGCAGCGCCAGCTGATGAACCAGTACACCGCCAGCGTGGCAATCCACAGCGAACTGCGCCTGCTCGCCTTGACCGCGCCGCGCGGTAACCGGGTATTTATCTGGGACCTGGACAGCGCCGAGCTGCGCCTGGATGCGCCCCTGGCCGACTGCGCCGGAGTGGGCGCGGTGGCCGACGGTTTTGTGGTCAGCAGTGGCGTGGGCCGGTGTCGCCTGTATAACTGCCGCGCCGAGCACATCAGCAGCAGCCCCCTGCAGCTCCCAGCAGGGCTATGGGACAACCACCTGCGCCTGGCCTGAGAACCTGTTTACGATCTGCTGCGCGTCGGCCCTGCGGCGTTAAAAACAGGCTCGGAATGCTCATGTACAAAAGTACACTCCGCTTCCTCGCCTGTTTTTGCCTTGCAGGTCTCTAGCTCGCGAGATCGTAAGCAGATTCTGAAAGCCCGGCACCAGGCTGTTCGCCTTCCCCTTCCCACATCTGTAACAGGCCTGCGGCAGGCTAAAGAACGCTGCCGCAGAGCCGATCTATACTTCCGACTAGCCACTGCTTCCCGGCAGCCCGGCCCAGCTGATACCAGTCGATAAGGATATTCGCAGACGCGCCATACGCGTCGCTGGAGTTCGCCATCTATCTACTCAGGGGCAACAACCCATGTTTCTGCAAAAATCCTTACGCGCACAAATTCTCGCCCTGCTCGGCGGCAGTCTGGCGCTGCTACTGATCACCGCCCTGGCCTGCTTCAGCTTTCTCTCCGGCGGCATGCAGGCTTACCGCAGCCTACTCGACGGCCCGCTGGAAGCCTCACGCCTGGTCGACCAGGCCAACCTGGAATTCAAGATCCAGGTACAGGAGTGGAAGAACGTGCTGCTGCGCGGCAGCGACAAGGCGCAACTGGACAAGTACTGGAGCCAGTTCGAGGCCCAGGAACGCAAGGTGCAGGATGTGCTCGCGCACCTGACCACCCTGGCCGCCGACGACAATGCCCTCAGGGCCAAGGTCGATGGCCTGCGTCAGGAACATCAGAGCCTGGGCAGCAACTACCGCAAGGGCCGCGAGGCCTTTCTCGCCGCCGGCGGCGATGCCAAGGTCGGCGACCAGGCGGTATCCGGCATCGACCGCGGCACCAGCCAGCAGATGAACGAACTGGTCGAGCAGCTGCGTAACCAGAGCCAGGAGCAGGCCAGCCAGATCAATGCGGCGGCGGACCGCACCATCCTCTTCGGCACCCTGATCATGCTCGGTGCCAGCCTTGTCGTCGCCCTGTTCAGCCTGTGGCTGGTCAACCGCAACCTGATCAACCCGATCCGCGAGCTGATCGCCCATATCGCCCAGCTCAGCCAGGGCAACTTCGGCAAGCAGGTAGATGCCAGCCGCCAGGACGAACTGGGCCGCCTGGCCGTGGCCGCGAATATTCTGCGCGACTTCCTCGCCGACACCTTTACCCGTTTGAAGCGCAGCACCGCTGATCTGGACAGCGCCAGCGGCGAACTTAATGCCATCGCCACCCTGATGTCCCAGGGCACCCGCGAGCAGTTCTCGCGTACCGACCAAGTGGCCACCGCCATGCATGAAATGTCCGCTACCGCCCAGGAAGTCGCGCGCCACGCTGCCGAGGCGGCGAATGCCGCGGACGAAGCCGACAGCGCCGCACGCCAGGGCGAAACGGTGATGCAGGCGACCATCAAGACCATCACCGATATCCGCAGCGAGATCAGCAACACCTCGGATGTAATTCGCCGCTTGGAGGCGGACAGCGGGCGCATCGGCAAGGTGCTGGAAGTGATTCGCGGCATCGCCGAGCAGACCAACCTGCTGGCGCTCAACGCCGCCATCGAGGCCGCCCGCGCGGGCGAGCAGGGCCGCGGCTTTGCCGTGGTGGCGGATGAAGTCCGCACCCTGGCCCAGCGCACCGCCGAATCCACCGCCGAGATCCACCAGATCATCGACACCGTACAGACCGGCGCGGTGAATGCGGTACGCGCCATCGAGAGCGGCCAGCAGCGCAGCGAGGAAGGCGTGACCCAGGTCACCGAGGCCGGTGCCACCCTGCACCTGATCACCGGCGCAGTGGAGGCGATCCGCGATATGAACAGGCAGATCGCCACCGCCGCCGAGGAGCAGACCTCGGTGGCCGAGGACATCTCGCGCAACCTCACCGAGATCACCGCCATCGCCACTGCCAACCAGGAGCACGTGCAGCGCACCGAAGTTGCCGGGCAGAACCTGCATCTTTTCTCCACCCAGCTCAGCGAGGTAACCCAGCGCCTGAGTGCCTGACACCACCGCAAAGCAGCAGACAAAATGCCAGCAAATGCTGGCATTTTTCTTAAAAAACACTTGATCAATCAGCCAGCTTTTGCACAACAATATTTTGCAAATGCGAATCTTTGACAGGCCTTGGCGCGCGGTCTAATGTGCCCTTCTTGCCTATTCCCAGGCTATCCAACCGCCTTGCCAAGGAACCGGAATATGTTGCTCCGCCGCATGCTGATCATGCTCGGCGCGGTACTCGTCGTGGTACTCGCCCTCGCCGCCTACAAAGGCTTTTCCATCTACCAGGAAGTGCAGATGTTCTCGGCCCCGCAGCCGGCCATCAGCGTCGATGCCGCGACGGCAGAAGAACGCCCGTGGCAGGGTCGCCTGCCGGCCATCGGCACCCTGAAAGCCTTCCAGGGCGTCGACCTGACGGTTGAAGTCGGCGGCACCGTACAAAAGGTGCTGTTCCGCTCGGGCGAGCAGGTCACCCTGCTGCAGCCGCTGATCCAGATGGACAGCGATGTCGAGCAGGCCAGCCTGGCCACTGTCCAGGCCGAACTGGGCCTGGCACGAGTCGAATTCGAGCGCGGACGCAGCCTGATCAACCGCCAGAGCATCTCGAAAAGTGAGTTCGACCGCCTCTCCGCCAGCCTGCAGAAAGCCAACGCCAGCGTTGCCCAGCTGCAGGCGCAACTGGCGAAGAAGCGCATCCTTGCGCCATTTGCCGGCACCATCGGCATCCGTCAGGTCGATGTCGGTGACTACTTGGCTTCCGGCACCACCATCGCCACCCTGCAGGACCTGAGCAAGCTCTACGTCGACTTCTTCCTGCCGGAACAGGCGGTGCCCAAACTGGCTGTCGGCGAGCGCGTGCGCTTCAGCGTGGCGGCTTACCCGGACGAGGTGTTCGAGGGCGAAATCGCCGCGATCAACCCCAAGGTCGAAGACGCCACGCGTAACGTGCAGGTGCGCGCCATGCTGGTCAACCCGGAGAGCAAACTGCTGCCCGGCATGTTCGCCAATCTGGAAGTACTGCTGCCCGGCGAGCAGAACCTGATTGTCGTCCCGGAAACCGCCATCACCTACACCCTGTATGGCAATTCGGTGTACGTGATTGGCGAGAAGAAAGGTGAAGACGGCCAGGTGGTCAAAGACGCCAAAGGCCAGGCTGAGCTAGTGGTCGAGCGCCGCTTCGTCGAAACCGGCGAGCGCCGTGAAGGCCAGGTGGTGATTAGCAAAGGCCTGAAGGCTGGTGAACAGGTGGTGTCCGCCGGCCAGCTGAAGCTGGATAACGGTGCCCATGTCAGCATCGCCAACACCCAGGCCAAGCCGAGCGCCGAGTAAACGCGCTGGCGTAAAGGAACTTATTTATGGCTTTTACTGATCCCTTTATCCGTCGCCCGGTATTGGCGACCGTGGTCAGTCTGTTGATCATCCTGCTTGGCTTCCAGGCATTCAGCAAACTGACCATCCGCCAGTACCCGCAGATGGAAAACGCCCTGATCACGGTGACCACGGCTTACCCCGGGGCCAATGCCGAGACCATTCAGGGCTATATCACCCAGCCACTGCAGCAGAGCCTGGCCAGCGCCGACGGCATCGACTACATGACCTCGGTGAGCCGGCAGAATGTGTCGATCATCTCGATCTATGCGCGCATTGGTGCCAATAGCGACCGTTTGTTCACCGAACTGCTGGCCAAGGCCAACGAAGTGAAGAACCAGCTGCCACAAGACGCCGAAGACCCGGTGCTGAGCAAGGAAGCCGCCGACTCCACGGCGCTGATGTACATCAGTTTCTACAGCGACGAGCTGAGCAACCCACAGATCACCGACTACCTGTCACGGGTCATCCAGCCCAAGCTGGCCACCCTGCCCGGCATGGCCGAAGCCGAGATTCTCGGCAATCAGGTGTTCGCCATGCGCCTGTGGCTCGACCCGGTGAAAATGGGTGCCTACGGCGTGACCGCCAGCGACGTGAATGACGCGGTGCGCAAGTACAACTTCCTCGCCGCAGCGGGCGAAGTGAAGGGCGAGTACGTGGTCACCAGCATCAACGCCGAAACCGACCTCAAATCCGCCGAGGCCTTTGCCGCCATCCCGCTGAAGACCGTGGGCGATAGCCGCGTACTGATCCGCGATGTGGCGCGGGTGGAAATGGGTGCGGAAAGCTACGACTCGATCAGCTCGTTCGATGGCACACCGTCGGTGTATATCGCCATCAAGGGCACGCCGGGGGCCAACCCGCTGGACGTGATCAAGGAAGTGCGCAATGTCCTTCCGGACCTGGAAGCCCAGCTGCCGCCAAACCTGAAAGTCTCCATCGCCTACGACGCCACGCTGTTTATCCAGGCTTCGATCGATGAGGTGGTAAAGACCCTGTTCGAAGCCGTGCTGATCGTGATCGTGGTGGTATTCCTGTTCCTCGGCGCGTTCCGCTCGGTGCTGATCCCGGTGATCACCATCCCGCTGTCGATGATCGGCGTGATGTTCTTTATGCAACTGATGGGCTACTCGATCAACCTGCTGACCCTGCTGGCCATGGTCTTGGCTATCGGCCTGGTGGTCGACGACGCCATCGTGGTGGTGGAGAACATCCACCGGCATATCGAGGAAGGTAAAACGCCGTTCGATGCAGCCATCGAAGGTGCACGGGAAATCGCCGTGCCTGTGGTGTCGATGACCGTCACTCTGGCGGCGGTGTACGCCCCTATCGGCTTCCTCGAAGGCCTCACGGGCGCGCTGTTCAAGGAATTTGCCCTGACCCTGGCTGGCGCGGTGATCATCTCTGGCATCGTCGCCCTGACCCTGTCGCCGATGATGTGCGCCAAGCTGCTGCGCCATGAAGAGAACCCCTCGGGTCTGGCACACAAGCTTGACCAGATCTTCGACGGCCTCAAGCAGCGCTACCAGCGCGCCCTGCACGGCACCCTGGACACCCGCCCGGTGGTGCTGGTGTTCGCGGTGATCGTTATGTGCCTGATCCCGGTGCTGCTCAAGTTCACCAAAAGTGAACTGGCCCCCGAAGAAGACCAGGGCATCATCTTTATGATGGCCAGCGCGCCGCAACCGACCAACCTGGAGTACCTGAACAAGTACACCGATGAGTTCGTGACCATCTTCAAGGAGTTCCCCGAGTACTACTCCTCGTTCCAGATCAACGGCTTCAACGGTGTGCAGTCGGGTATCGGCGGCTTTCTGATGACGCCGTGGGACGAGCGCGAGCGCACCCAGATGGAGATTCTGCCGGAGGTGCAAGCGCGCCTGTCGCAGATCGCCGGCCTGCAGATCTTCGGCTTCAACCTGCCCTCCTTGCCGGGTACCGGCGAGGGGCTGCCGTTCCAGTTCGTGATCAATACACCCAACGACTACCAGTCGTTGTTGCAGGTAACCGAGCGGGTCAAGCAGCGGGCGCTGGAATCCGGCAAGTTCGCCTTCCTCGACGTCGACCTGGCCTTCGACAAGCCTGAGGTGGTGGTGGAAATCGACCGCGAGAAAGCCGCGCAAATGGGCGTATCCATGGAAGACCTCGGCCTGACCCTGGCCAGCCTGCTCGGTGAAGGTGAGATCAACCGCTTCACCATCGATGGGCGCAGCTACAAGGTAATTGCCCAGGTCGAACGCGCCTACCGCGACAACCCGGAGTGGCTGGGTAGCTACTACGTGAAGAGCGAAAGCGGCGCGATGCTGGCCCTGTCGACGCTGGTCAAGGTTAGCGACCGCGCCCGGCCGACCCAGCTCAACCAGTTCCAGCAGCTCAACTCGGCAATCATTCAGGGCGTGCCGATTGTCAGCATGGGCGAAGCCATCGAAGTTGTTACGCAGATCATGCAGGAGGAAGCCCCGGCCGGTTACGCCTACGACTTCGCCGGTGCTTCGCGCCAGCTGGTGCAGGAAGGCAGTGCGCTGTACGTGACCTTCGGCCTGGCCCTGGCGCTGATCTTCCTGGTGCTGGCGGCGCAGTTCGAAAGCTTCCGCGACCCGCTGGTGATCATGGTCACGGTGCCGCTGTCGATCTGTGGTGCGCTGATTCCGCTGTTCCTCGGCTTCTCCAGCATGAATATCTACACCCAGGTGGGTCTGGTGACGCTGATCGGTCTGATCACCAAGCACGGCATCCTGATCGTCGAGTTCGCCAACCAGCTGCAGGAGCGGGGCCGCAGCAAGCGGGACGCGGTGATCGAGGCTGCCGGCCTGCGCCTGCGCCCGATCCTGATGACCACCGGCGCCATGGTGCTGGGCGCAGTGCCGCTCGCGCTCGCCACCGGCGCCGGCGCCGAGAGCCGCTCGCAGATCGGCTGGGTGATCGTCGGCGGCATCAGCTTCGGCACGCTGTTCACGCTGTTCGTCGTGCCGACCGCCTACAGCCTGCTGGCGCGCACGCGCCAACCCGCCGCGGCCGGGCGCACCCCGGAGGGGGTGGCGGACGAGCTGCCGGAGGGCCAGGCCGCCGAGTGAGCGCGTGCTGCGCCCCGGCTGCAACACATGCGCTGGGGCGCCGTCGGCTCACCCTCGCCCGGCGCTCACCCGGGCTGGCAATAACACCGCAAGATGCGGCAAACATCAACCCAAATGCTATAAATATAGTAAGACAAGTCAACTAGAGCGCGATCTTTGGCCCTGCATGGACGAGCAGCCCTGCGGCTGTGTAACCAGGTGTGGTTTGCGCGCAACAAATTAGGGTTCTTTGTCCCCATCTCCGAAATCTCGAATTGCACCTTTCGCCGTCAAGTTCTATGCGTGACTGAGGACTTGACACTTCCGCGGGACAACCGCGAACGAACTAGAGCGCCAACAACAGAGCCGCAAGCGAGATACCGAGACTCGAGCCATAACCCTTGACGGTGGGGGGAAACCTCCCATGAAGGTCGCCATTTTGGCTGGCGGGCGGGGTTCGCGGCTGCCCGACGCGGACCAGGAAAAATCCAAGGCCATGGTCCCGATCGGCGACAAGCCGATCCTCTGGCACCTGATGAAGTATTATGCCCAGTACGGCCTTCGCAACTTCGTCGTAGCGCTCGGCTATCATGGCGATTCGATCCGCAATTACTTCGCCGAGATGGCTGCGCGCCAGTCGCCCGCCGTCGACGGCGCCCAGACGGTATTCTTTCCCGCTACCGAGCCGGACTGGACGGTCGAGCTGATCGAAACCGGCCTCGACACCATGTCGGGCGGGCGGATCAAGCGGCTGGCCCCTTATCTCGGCAAAGCGCCCTTCATGCTGACCTGGTGCGACGGGCTCTCGGACGTGCGCCTCAACCAGCTGCGCGCCTTCCACGAGCGCCACGGCCGGATCGGCACGCTGACCGCCGTCCATCCGCCGGGGCGCTTCGGGCGCCTGGCGCTCTCCAGCGAGCGCGTCGTCGCGTTCCGGGAGAAGATCGAGGACCCCAACGAATGGATCAATGGCGCCTTCTTCGCGTTCAATCCTGAGGTGTTCGACTACATCGACGGCGATGCGACCCAGTTCGAGCGCGAGCCGCTCGAGCGCCTCGCCAGTGACGGTGAGCTGATGGCCTATCGGCACGCGTCTTTCTGGCAGTGCATGGACACTGGCAAGGAGGTCCAGGCGCTGAACGACCTCTGGCAAAGCGGTGCAGCCCCCTGGAAGCTGTGGAATTGAGCCATGCGCGTTCTCCTGACCGGCAATCAAGGCTATATCGGCACCATTCTCGCGCCCCGGCTGTGGGCCATGGGCTATGACGTGGTGGGCCTCGACAGCGGCCTGTTCCGCGAATGCACGCTGCGCGCGGTGCGCGAGATGCCGACCATCCGCAAGGACATCCGCGACGTCGAGGCGCGCGATCTCGACGGCATCGACGCGGTGATCCACCTCGCAGGGCTGTCGAACGACCCACTCGGCGACCTCAGCGCGCCCTTGACCTATGCGATCAATCACGAGGCGACGGTGCGGCTCGCCGAGCTCGCCAAAGCTCGTGGCATCAGGCGCTTCCTCTACGCCTCGAGCTGCAGCGTCTACGGCGCCGCGGGCGACGAGTTCCTCGACGAGACCAGCCGGTTCAACCCGGTGACCCCCTACGCCGAATCCAAGGCGCGCTCCGAGGCCGATCTGCGGCGCCTGGCCGGTCGCGACTTCTGCCCGGTCTACCTGCGCGCCGCGACCGCCTACGGCGTCTCGCCGCTGCTGCGCTTCGACCTGTCGGTCAACAACCTCGTGGCCTGGGCGGCGACCACCGGGCGGGTGTTCCTGAAGAGCCTCGGCACGTCCTGGCGGCCGCTGGTCCACGTCGAGGACATCGCGCAGGCCTACATGGCGCTGCTGCGGGCGCCCGAGGAGAAGGTCCACAACCGGGCCTTCAACATCGGCCAGACCGAGGAGAACTACCGGATCAGCGACGTCGCCGAGCTCGTGCGCCGGGTCGTGCCGGACACCCGGATCGAGTTCGCCGCCGATGCGTCGGAGGACCTGCGCAACTACCGGGTCAACTGCGACCTCCTCCAGCGCACGCTGCCCCACTGCTGCCCGCACTGGACGGTGGTGCAGGGCATCCACGAGGTCTACGACGCGATCGAGTTCGCCGGGCTGAGCAGCGACGACTTCGAGGGCCCGCGCTACAGCCGGGTGGCCTACCTCAAGCGGCTGCTGGCCGACGGGCGGGTCGACGAGCAGATGCGCTGGGTCGGGCGCCTCGACGCCGCGGCGGCATGACGGGGGTCGCCTCTTGCAGGTCGACTTCCGTACCGAGACCAGCTGCCGCTCCTGCGGCTCGGCCGATCTGACGCCGCTCCTGGCGCTCGGCCGGACGCCGCTGGCCGATCGCCTGCTGACCGCCGCCGAGCTCGATGCGCCGGGCATCACCGTGCCGCTGACCCTGGCCCTGTGCGGCGCCTGCAGCCTGGTCCAGATCAGCGAGACGGTGCCGCCCGAGATCCTGTTCGGCGCGGACTACCCCTATTTCTCGTCGGTCTCGAGCACACTCCTGGAGCACTCGCGCGCACACGCCCGCGAGCTGATCGAGCGGCGCGCGCTCGACGCGGGCTCGCTCGTCGTCGAGATCGCCAGCAACGACGGCTACATGCTGAAGAACTTCGTCGCTGAAGGCATCCCGGTGCTCGGCATCGATCCGGCCAAGGCGCCGGCGGCCGCAGCGGTCAACGCCGGCGTGCGCACGCTGACGACGTTCTTCGGCCGCGATCTCGCCCATGAGCTGCGCGCCGACGGGCAAGCGGCCGATCTGATCATCGCCAACAACGTGCTGGCGCACGTCGCCGACCTCAACGGCCTGGTCGAGGGGATCGCGATCCTGCTCGCGCCGTCGGGGGTCGCCGTCCTGGAGATGCCCTACCTCGCCGATCTGATCGACAGCACCGAGTTCGACACGATCTATCACCAGCATCTGTGCTATTTCTCGGTCACCGCGCTCGACCGCCTGTTCCGCCGCCACGGCCTGTACCTGAACGACGTCCGCCGCCTCGCGATCCATGGCGGCTCCCTGCGGGTCCAGGTCGCCAAGGTGGCGGCCGTGCAGCCGGAGGTGGAGCGCCTGCTGCGGCAGGAGGCGGCGCGGGGCCTCGATCGGCCCGACGGCTATCGCCCGTTCGTCGAGCGCACCCGCGAGGTGCGCACGCAGCTCACCGCCATGCTGCGCGCGCTCAAGGCGGAGGGGCGGCGGATCGCCGGCTACGGCGCCGCCGCCAAGGCCACGACGCTGCTCGCCTACTGCGGGATCGGCAGCGACCTGCTCGACTACGTCGCCGACCGCAACCCGTTCAAGCAGGGCCGCTTCATGCCGGGCAGCCGGCTGCCGATCCTGGCGCCGGAGCGCCTGCTCGAGGACC
>NZ_DATKDZ010000004.1:0-113281 GCF_035512415.1 Pseudomonas sp.
GTAGGCCTGCCGAAGAGGCCTTTTATCGCGGGCAGCGGCGGGCGATAACGGATAAGGCCCTTCTTGCCCTCCAGGCTCTCCAGCAGGGCCGTCTCCTCGCCGCATATGTACGCGCCCGCCCCCACGCGCACCTCCATGTCAAAGGCCTTGCCCGAGCCGAGGATGCTGGGGCCGAGGTAACCGTGGCCGCGCGCGCCTTCGATGGCGCGGGTCAGCGCGTCGTAGGCGTGCGGGTATTCGGAGCGCAGGTAGACGTAGCCCTTGTCGGCGCCCACGGCCAGGCCTGCGATAGTCATGCCCTCGATCAGCGTGAATGGGTCGCCCTCCATGAGCATGCGGTCGGCAAAGGTGCCCGAGTCGCCCTCGTCGGCGTTGCAGACGATGTACTTCTGCGCAGCCTCACAGCCGGCCACGGTGCGCCACTTGATCCCGGTGGGAAAGGCCGCGCCGCCGCGCCCGCGCAGGCCGGAGTCGAGCACTTCGGAGATAATCGCCTCTGAGCCAATTTCCAGCGCGCGCTTAAGGCCGCGGTAGCCGTCATGCTCGATATAGTCGGCCAGCGACAGCGGATCGGTGATCCCGGCGCGGGCGAAGGTCAGGCGTTCCTGGCGCTTGAGGTAGTCGATTTCCTCGGTCAGGCCGAGCCCGAGCGAATGCTCGCCGCCGTCGAGAAAGCCGGCGTCGAACAACCCGGCGACGTCGCGGGACTTGACCGGACCATAGGCGACGCGCCCGGCCGGAGTGGCGACCTCGACCAGCGGCTCCAGCCAGAACAGCCCACGCGAACCGTTGCGCACCAGACGCACCTCGATATTACGCGCAGCGGCCTCGGCGACTATGGCCCGGGCCACCTTGTCGGCCCCCAGGCTCAGGGCGCTGGCGTCACGCGGTACGTAAACGGTAATTGGCGAATTCATGGGCGCGCCTCCTGCTCTTCCACCAGCTCCAGCAGATCCTCGACATCGACCCGACCGTGCAGCTCGCCATTGAGCATGGCGTTCGGCGCACAGGCGCAGTTGCCCAGGCAGTACACCGCCTCCAGAGTCAGGCTGCCGTCGGCGCGGGTCTCGCCCAGTTGCAGGCCGAGTTTTTTCTGCAGCTCATGGGTCAGCGCCTTGGCCCCCATCGACTGGCAGGCCTCGGCCTGGCACAGCTTCAGGTGCACACGCCCCGGCGGGCTGGCGCGAAAATCATGGTAGAAGCTGACCACGCCGTGCACCTCGGCACGCGACAGGCACAGATCTTCGGCGATCAGCGCCAGCACCTCGGGCGGCACCGCGCCAAGACGATCCTGAATATCGTGAAGAATGGGCAGTAGCGCACCCGGTTCGTCGCGGTGCGCCGCCAGCACCTCACGGGTGACGGCCTGGTACTGCGGTAAGTCGGCGTGCTGGGCAAGCTTGGCCATGTTCGAGGCTCCGGCCGCTGTGCGGGGTGGCGGCCAACCACCGCCGAAATGATCCGGCGAGCGATTGAGCGACCTCTCAGGCGCACAACATATGAAATTGAGTTCTTATTTGTAAGGCATGAAAATCACGGAAAGCCAAGCTAACATGCGGATACGCCCGATCAAATATGAAGCAGAGAACATATGATCCGTATCGAAATCCAACCGCGCTGGCGCTTTCACCAGACCGATGGCAGCAGCCTCGATCCCCAGGGCCTGAGCCTGCTGCAGAACGTCCACGACTGCGGCAAGCTGACCGAGGCCGCCGCCCGCAGCGGTTACTCCTACCGGCATGCCTGGAACCTGCTGGGCAAGTGGGAAGCCTTCTTCGGCAGCCCGCTGATCGCCCTGGAGCGCGGCAAGGGTGCGCACCTCACCAGCCTAGGAGAAAAACTGCTGCGCGCCGACCAACGCATCCGCGCACGCCTGACCCCGCAACTGGACAACCTCGCTGGCGAGCTGGAAGTCGAACTCAACCGGGCGCTGCAGGAAACCCGTCCCGGCCTGCGCATCCACGCCAGCCATGGCTTCGCCGTGGCGGCGCTGCGCGAATGGCTGGAACAGGACAACCGCTGGCAGTGGGAGCTGCAGTTTCGCAGTGGGGTCGAGGCGATGCTCTCGCTGCAACGCCGCGACTGCGAGCTGGCCGGCCTGCACGTGCCGGCCGGGCCGCTGGGCAGCCTGAGCATGGCGCGCATCCAGCCCTGGCTGCGCGCCGAGCACCGGGTAATCACCTTCGTCGTGCGCACCCAGGGGCTGATCCTCGCCCCCGGCAACCCGCTGGGCATCACCGGCCTGGCCGACCTGCAGCGCAGCGGCTTGCGCCTGGTCAACCGTGAACAGGGCTCGGGCACGCGCATGCTGCTGGAAAGCCTGCTGCAACAGGCGCAGATCGACAGCGCCGGGATCAACGGCTTCCACAATGAGGAATACACCCACGCCGCAGTGGCCGCCTACGTCGCCAGCGGCATGGCCGATGTCGGTTTCGGTGTGGAGGCAGCGGCGCGCATGTTCGGCCTGGCCTTTATCCCCATGGCCCGCGAGCACTACTGTTTGCTCTGCCATCAGGACAGCCTGGCGCTGCCGGCCATGGGTGCCCTGCTTGAGGTGCTGCAACACCCGGAATTCCAGGCGCGCATCGGCCAGCTGCCCGGCTACGCCCTGAGCCGCCCCGGCGAGGTGTTGCCGCTAAGCCAGGCGCTGGAGCTATGGAGCCGCGAGAGCCTGCTGGAGTAGTTTTTTAGACGCGTGTTGCAAGGCGATAAGCCGTAGGTTGGCGTTGAGCGCAGCGAAGCCCCACCGCCAGTGACATGTCTCGTGGGCTTCGCTGCGTTGCGCCTCAACCCAGCCCTTGAGCCCTGCACATCGCGGCGTGCGCCTGGGGGAAATAGCGCCAGCGTTGTGGTAGCACCTTCCACAGGTTCCGGACCACAAAGGCCAGGCCCTTCAGACGCCGCTGGTCCTTCGCGGTCCACGGCAGTTCCAGACGCTGGCGCAGGTCCACAGGCAAGGTGCCCACCGCCAGCCAGCGTGCGCCACGGTCGAATATGGGCCGCAGAACCCACCACAGCGGGCCACGCATCCAGGGGTAGGGAGGCGGCAGATTCGGGTTGCCGGCGAGAAACCAGCGGGCCACTTCGGTCATTTCCAGGCGGTTATCGAGCATGCCTTGCCAGTAAACCCTGAACGCCGCGTAGTCAGCCGGCACGGTCGCCATCGGCAACCCGTAGAGGGCATACCACTGGATCGACTCCTGATAGAGACGCTCCTGCGTGGCCTGATCCAGAGGCGTGCCAAAAACGGCCTGCATGGCGATCTGCCCTTCGAAGAAGGTGGCATGGGCCCAGTAGAAGAGCTCCGGGCTGAGGGCGTGATAGCGCTGACCATGGGCGTCCACGCCCTTGATCTGGCGGTGCCAATCGCGGATCTGCTGGCCGGTCGCCGTCGCCTGCTTGCCGCCATAGACCACCGCGAGAATCGGTGGAATAGAGCGAAACAGGCGGTTCCAGGGATTGAGGAACAGGTCGGAATGATCCTGCACGCCAGCGGCGAGGCTCGGGTGCAGGTTCTGCAACAGGCCGACGCGGCTGATCAGTAGCAGCCCGCGCAGATCACCGAAACATCGCCACGTCAGCGACTCCGGCCCCAGGGGTTGTATCTGCTGCTCGGTTGGAATGGAACAGGTGGCCTGCATGCTCGGTCGCTCCCATGCGATTGTGTGCCACCGATGTTAATGCGAGTATTGGCTCGCATTAAATTCGCAATGGAGCAGTCATGCGCAAGCGACCCGGCCAACAACGTTCGCAACAGATGGTGGATATCCTTCTGGAGGCCAGTGGCCGGGTGATCGCACGTCAGGGGCTGGCCAACCTGACCACCAACAGGGTGGCCGCCGAGGCAGACGTGAGCATTGGCTCGCTGTACCAGTACTTCGCGAACAAGCAGGAGTTGCTGGAGGGGCTGCTCGAACGCATGGCGCTGGACATGACGCGCCTGATCGATGCGCGCATGACGCAGCTGCTGGCAGCCGATGTCAGAACGGCGGTGAAGATGTTGTTGGGCGAAATGCTCGCATTTATCCGCGGCGGCGACGGCCGCTACCTGGAGGTGGTGCGTCACTGGCAGCAGCTCCAAACCCTGCGCGTGGTTGATCGGCTGGAACAGCACCTGTCTGAGGTGTGCCGACGCTATCTGCTGCGCCATGTTCGCGAGTACCCCATCGAAAACCCCATCCCGGTACTGTTCGTGATCATCAACGGCACCCTGATGACGCTGGTTCGTTACCTGGCGCTGGATAACCCACCCCTGAGCGAAGAGGAATTGATCGATAGCCTGACCGATATGCTGGCCGCCTACCTGGCCTGCGCGGCAGGCCAGCGCCCAGCACATGGGTAGCTCGCCGGAGAGGATCAGGGGGCACCCGCGTAACCGTTACCATAAGCTCGGCGGCGCAAACGCCCCGAGACAAGTAAAACCAGACCTTTCAGGAGTACTCCGTGACCTTTGACATTCGCCAGGCCGTGCCCAGCGACGCCGCGCTTATCCATACCTTTATCACTGACCTGGCGATCTACGAGAAGGCCGAGCACGAAGTGCTGGCCAGCGTCGCCGATATCGAGCAAAGCCTGTTTGCCGAGAGCTCACCCGCCCATGCGCTGATCTGCAGCCGCGACGGCGTACCGATTGGCTATGCGGTGTATTTCTTCAGCTACTCGACCTGGCTCGGCCGCCAGGGCCTGTACCTGGAAGACCTGTATATCGCCCCCGAACAGCGCGGTGGCGGTGCCGGCAAGCAGCTGCTGCGCCATCTTGCGCAACTGGCCTGCGCCCGCGGCTGCGCGCGCCTGGAGTGGAGCGTGCTGGACTGGAACGAGCCGGCCATTCAGTTCTACCAAAGCCTGGGGGCCAAGCCTCAGGACGAGTGGATTCGCTATCGCCTGGCCGGCGAGGAGCTGCGCAGCTTCGCCGAAGGCTAAGACTATGCCGGGCAAACCCCGACGCTTTTCTTGCTAAACTGCGCGCCTTCCTTTTTCCGAGTCGCCGCGCATGCCTGCTCTCGACCAGGCGCTGCGCGCCGCCCTCACCCACCGCCAGCCCCTGCTCGCAGAGCTGCACAGCCAGGGCACCAACTGCTACCGCCTGTTCCACGGCAGCCAGGAAGGTGCCGGCGGCCTGACCATCGACCGCTACGGCCGGCAATTGCTGGTGCAAAGCTTTCACCAGCGCCTTGAGCGCGACCAGTTGCTGCAGCTGGCCGAGCAGTGTCAAGCCAGCCTCGGCGAGCAACTGCTGCTGGTCTACAACGACCGTTCCCAGGGCAATTCGCGGGTCGACCGCAGCGACCCGGTCTATCAGGCCACAGCCGAGGCACTGGAAGACCTGGTCGGCCATGAATGGGGCCTCAACTACCGCATACGCGGCCGCCACGCCGGGCAAGACCCGCTGCTGTTTCTCGACCTGCGCAACGCCCGCGGTTGGGTCAAACAGCACAGCGCCGGCAAGTCGGTGCTCAACCTGTTCGCCTACACCTGTGGCGTCGGCCTGAGCGCCGCGGCCGGTGGCGCGCGGGAAGTGCTCAATCTGGACTTTGCCGAGGGCAACCTGGCGGTGGGCCGCGAGAATGGCGCGCTCAACCCCGAGCTTGCGCCCATGCAGTTTGTTCAATCGGACTATTTTCCGGCGATCCGCCAGCTGGCCGGCCTGCCGATCAATGCGCGGCGCGGGCAGAAGCTGCCGCACTACCCGCGCCTTGAACAGCGCCAGTTCGACCTGGTGCTGCTCGACCCGCCCGCCTGGGCCAAGAGCGCTTTCGGTACGGTCGACCTGCTGCGTGACTACCAGAGCCTGCTCAAGCCGGCGATTCTCGCCACCGCCGCCAATGGCGTACTGATCTGCTGCAATAACCTGGCAAAGGTCACCCTGGCCGACTGGCGCGAACAGGTGCTGCGTTGCGCGGAAAAGCTCGGCCGCCCGGTGCGCGACTGGCAGGTGCTGGCACCGGCGGCGGACTTCCCCTCCCTGGATGGCCAGCCGCCGCTGAAAACCCTGATCCTGCAGTTCTGATCGACCCCGCAGAGGCATAGAAAATCCCCCGCAGGGCCTCTGTGGAACCCGATGGGCATGCCATACTCCAAGGCATTTCTCGTCGGGATAGATGACGTTCTTATGCTTAAAGGATTAAAGCGCGCTGCCAGCGCAATCGTTATTGCCGTTGCCCTCTACAGCCTGCTGGGCTTTCTGATTTTGCCCGGCATCGGTCTGCGCATCGCCAACCAGCAACTGGCCCAGTACGCCGAAGTACCTGCCACGTTGCAACGCCTGCAACTCAACCCCTTCAGCCTGGAACTCAGCCTGTGGGGCCTGCAGATCGGCGAAGCCGAGCAGCAGCAGATCGCCTTCGAGCGCCTGTACGCCAACCTGCAACTCGACAGCCTGTGGACCGGCGTATTGCACCTGGCCGATATCGAACTGGATAAGCCGCACAGTGAAGTGCTGTTTGGCAAGGACGGTCGGCTCAACCTGACCCAGCTGTTCAAGCTGCCCAGCAGCCCGCAACCTGCGACTGAAGAGCCGGCCAGTGATCCGTTCCCACTGCGTATCGCGCGGATCAAACTCAGCGGTGGCAACGTTCACTTCCAGGATCTGCGGCCCAGCGAGCCCATCGAGTTTGTCTACGACGACCTCAGTTTCGAACTGCACAATCTCAGCACCCTGCCCGACGACAGTGCCGAGATGACTCTTATCGCCACCGGCCCCAAAGGCGGGCGCATCGACTGGACCGGCAACCTCAGCCTGGTCCCGATCAGTTCCAGCGGCAGCCTGAAAGTCACTGACGGCAAGCTGAAAGCCATCTGGCCCTATGTGCGCGATGCCGTACCGCTGGTCCTGGAGGACGGCAGTATCAACCTCAGCAGCGACTACAGCCTGAACCTGGCCAAAGGCACCGAGCTGCTGCTGAACAACACCCAGCTCAGCGTCAGCAACTTCGCCATCAAGAGCCCGGCGGGCAAACCGCTGCTGCGCCTGGAAAGCCTGGATATCAGCGAAACCAGCGTGGACCTGGTCAAACAGCAGATCATCGTCGGCAAGATTCGTAGCCAGAAACTGGAAACCTGGGCCGCCCGCGAGGCCGATGGCCAGCTCGACTGGCAGAAGCTGCTGGCCAGCCAGCCGGCCAAACCGGCTGCCGCGGCAAATGAGAGCGGTACAACAGCGACAGCATCCGAGCCGGTGAAAGACACGACCACCGCGGAGCAATCGGCTGCTCTGCAAACAGCCAGCGCCGGCCAGCCAGAAGCGCCGAGCAAACCCTGGCAGGTACTGCTACGCGATACGCAACTGCGCGACTATAAAGTGCATCTGGCCGACCGCGTACCGGAGCAGGCGGTGGCCATCGAGCTCGGCCCGCTCAACCTCGACCTGCAGGACTTCGACAGCCTCGGCACCTCGCCCTTCAAGCTCAAGCTGGATACCGGCGTCGGCAAGCAGGGCAAGCTGCAGGCCAGCGGCCAGGTCCAGCTGAGCCCGACCACGGCCAGCCTGAATGTCATCAGCAGCGCCATCGACCTGCGCGTGGCCCAGGCCTACCTCAGCCCCTTTGTGCGTATCGAATTGCGCAGCGGCCTGCTCGGCAGCGACCTCGACGTCCAGCTGAACGGCACCGAGCCCCTGGCCCTGAGCATCAGCGGCAAGGCCCAGGTCAACCAGCTGCATAGCCTGGACACCCTCAAGGAGCGCGACTTCCTGCGCTGGCAACAACTCGACCTGCTCGGCCTGAACTACCAGCACGGCACCAGCCTGAGCATCGACAAGGTGCAGCTGGACCAGCCCTATGCGCGCTTTATCATCAACGAAGACCTCAGCACCAACGTCAGCGACCTGATCATTCCGCAACCGGCCGCGCCGCAAAGCGCTTCCACCCCAGCGGCCAAGCCACTGGCGATTCGTATCGGCGAAATCAGCTTCAAGGACGGCTCGGCCAACTTTGCCGACTTCAGCCTGACCCCCAACTTCGCCACCGCCATCCAGCAGCTCGAGGGGCGTATCGGCACCCTCGACAGCCAGACGCAGAAACCCGCCAGCGTGGATATCGCCGGCAAGATCGACCGCTACGCCCCGGTCAGCGTCAAGGGCCAGCTGAACCCCTTCGATCCGCTGGACAGCCTGGATATCCATACCCAGTTCAAGCAAGTCGAACTGACCACCCTGACCCCCTACTCCGGCAAGTTCGCCGGCTATCGCATCCGCAAGGGCCGGCTCAACCTGGATCTGCATTACCAGATCAGCAAGGGCCAGCTGACGGCGGAGAACAGCGTGGTAGTGGAACAGTTACAGCTCGGCGAGCGCGTCGACAGCCCCAGCGCGGTGGACCTGCCGATTCGCCTGGCGGTGGCCCTGCTCAAGGACAGCGAAGGCAAGATCGCCATCAACCTGCCGGTTAGTGGCGACCTGAATAGCCCGCAATTCAGCGTGATGCCGATCGTCTGGCAAACCCTGCGCAACCTGGTGCTGCGCGCAGCCCAGGCCCCCTTCAAGTTTATCGGTGGGCTGGTCAGCGGCGGCACCCAAATGGACCTGAGCACCGTGCATTTCGCCCCTGGCAGCAGTGCCATCGACGAGGAGGCGCAAAGCGCCCTGAAAACCCTAGCCAGCGCCCTGCAGGCGCGCCCCGCCCTGCGCCTGGAGGTCGAGGGCATGAGTGCCCAGAGCAGCGACGGCCCTCCCCTGGCCGAGCAGCGCCTGCAGCGCGAATACCAGAGCATCTACTACCGCATCCTGCAACGGCGGGGCGATGCCGTGCCGGCGGAAACCAGCCAGTTGCAGGTACCCGAGGATGAACAGGGCGCACTGCTCGAAGGCATTTACCGCGCCCGCCTGAAGCAGCAGCCGCCAGCCGAATGGAAGGAGCTGGACAACGACGAACGCGTGGCCAAACTGCGCGAGGCCGTGATGCAGTCCTGGGGGCAGAGCCAGTTGTTGCAACGCCAGCTGGCTCAGACCCGAGCCGCGGCAATCAAGGACTATCTGGTCGATCAGGGCGGACTGGCGGGCGAGCGCATCTACCTGCTCGATGTTAGTCTGGGCCAGGCAGACAGCGATGGCCGCGTGGCCACGCCACTGCATCTGGACAGCGAATAAGGTAAGCCCCCATGCGTCGCTCACTGGCAATCCTGACCCTGCTCGCGCTCTGCACCCCATTTGCGGCCTTGGCCGACACCCTGCGCTGCGGCAGCCAGCTGATTTCCGTAGGCGACCGCAGCTTCGAGGTGCACCAGAAATGTGGCGAACCGGCCTTCCGCGACCTGGTCGGCTATAGCCTGGGGGCCTATGAGCGGCGCGAATACAAGATCGAGGAATGGGTCTACGGCCCCGACAACGGCATGCTGAGCATCCTCACCTTCGAGGGTAACCGCCTGCGCTCGATCGAGCGCAGGCGCAACAACTGAACCCTGTTGGTCATCACTCTGGATATGGATCACCCATGCAACGACTGCTCAGCGCCCTGCTGATACTCCTGCCCTTCTGCGCCCAGGCCTCTTCGACCCTGCGCTGCGACAATGGCCTGATCAGCACCCAAGACTCGACCAGCGTGGTCAGCAGCAAATGCGGCGAGCCCCTGGCCCGCGACTTTCTCGGTTACCGCGAGGTGATCGACGAGTACGGCTTTCGCAATGAGGTCAGCGTCGAAGAATGGTCCTACGGCCCGCGCAACGGCATGTACTACTACCTGCGTTTCGAAGGCAATCGCCTGATCAAGATCGACAGTAAGCGCGGTAATTAAATGGCTATGTACCCGTTATGCGTTGCACCGCGGTCTCTTGGAGGAGGCGCGACTCCGCGGCAAATGCTCCCCTCACCCTAACCCTCTCCCCAGAGGGGCGAGGGGACTAATCCGCGTAAGCCGGGCAATCGTGCAACAGCTAACGACAACATAGCCATTAAATACGCCCCGCATCTGGCTAAGCCCCAGACACACCAAGGCCCCGCGGGCAGAGCCGGCGGGGCCTTGTTAGTGCGGGTTGCGCTTACAGCTTGCTGCTGAAATCACGCAGCTCGTCCTGAGCCTTTTCCTTGGTCCAGCCGTAGCGCTCTTGCAGCTTGCCGGCCAGGTACTCGGTATGGCCTTCGGCGACATCCAGGTCGTCATCGGTCAGGTTGCCCCAACGCTCCTTGATGCGACCATTGATTTGCTTCCACTTGCCTTTGATTACATCGGAATTCATTTGTCTGTCCTCATCGTTGAGTGACGCCGAACCGACACGGCACGGCGCGCATGCATTGCCTTATTGCGAGGTTTTCAGGCCGTCGGCGGAGACTGCAGTCACGCCTTTGATCTCGCCAGCCTTGGCAACTGCCAGCTCACGCTCGGCATCGCTGGCCACAACTCCAGAGAGCGCTACCACGCCCTTGTTGGTCTCAACCTTGATGTCCATACCGCTCAGGCTGGACTCGGCGAGAAAGGTCGACTTCACCTTACTGGTGATCCAGGTATCAGTCACCGCTTCCCCGGCCTGATCCATGCTGCTGGTTTCTGCCACTTGAAGCGGCTGCAGCGCGGAGTTGTCGGTGGCAAAAGCAGCACCAGCCAGGGACAGACCGAGGACGCTCGCGCTAACGGCGGCAACAACAAAATGGCTTATTGGCTTTTTCATGGGTAGGGCTCCTGTTTCATTCAAAATCATCTGCAGCCATTCCACGCTGCAGTTTCAACAGAACTATCGCAACTCCTGTGCCAAGTTAAAAAATAATTTAAATTCATATAAATCAATAGCTTGTAAATAAAAGCAAAAACCCTCGTTCGTGCAATCTGCATGCTTTTGCATTTGCACCAAGGCATATTGCACGGCCCGACCTGCGGCAGATCGCCACCACGGCTTATTGGCCGAATAACCTGAGCAAACTCGCGCTCACTGCATATTCCAGGCAAAAAAAGAGGGCCCCGAAGGGCCCTCTAGTTCAGCTTAAAGCGCGGTGATTAAACGCCCGACGCCTTGGCAGCAGCAACATCTTTGATCGACAGCTTGATACGGCCGCGGTTGTCCACGTCCAGTACCAGTACTTCAACTTCCTGACCTTCTTTGAGAATGTCAGTCACCTTCTCAACCCGAGCGTCGCTCAGCATCGAGATGTGCACCAGGCCATCTTTGCCCGGCAGGATGTTGACGAAGGCACCGAAGTCGACGATGCGCTCAACCTTGCCGACGTAGATCTTGCCGATTTCAGCTTCCGCGGTGATGCCCAGTACGCGCTGACGCGCGGCCTCGGCCGCTTCCTTGGTTTCGCCGAAGATCTTGATGGTACCGTCGTCTTCGATATCGATCGAAGCCTTGGTCTCTTCGCAGATGGCACGGATGGTCGCGCCACCTTTGCCGATCACGTCGCGAATCTTGTCCTGGTCGATCTTCATCGCGATCATGGTCGGTGCGTTGGCCGACAGTTCGGTACGCGACTGAGCAATCACCTGGTTCATCTGGCCGAGGATATTCAGGCGCGCTTCCAGGGCCTGGCCCAGGGCGATTTCCATGATTTCTTCGGTGATGCCCTGGATCTTGATGTCCATCTGCAGCGCGGTCACGCCCTTGGCGGTACCGGCTACCTTGAAGTCCATATCGCCGAGGTGATCTTCGTCACCGAGGATGTCGGTCAGTACAGCGAACTTCTCGCCTTCCTTGACCAGACCCATGGCGATACCAGCAACCGGTGCCTTCATCGGTACACCGGCGTCCATCAGCGCCAAGGAAGCGCCACAAACGGAAGCCATGGAGCTGGAACCGTTGGACTCGGTGATTTCCGATACCACACGAATGGTGTACGGGAACTCGTCAGCGCTCGGCAGCATGGCGGCCACGGAACGGCGGGCCAGACGGCCGTGACCGATTTCGCGGCGACCGGTAGCGCCCATGCGACCACACTCACCAACCGAGTACGGCGGGAAGTTGTAGTGCAGCATAAAGGGGTCTTTCTTTTCGCCTTCCAGGGTGTCGAGCAGCTGCGCGTCACGCGCGGTACCGAGGGTAGCAACCACCAGGGCCTGGGTTTCGCCACGGGTGAACAGCGCCGAACCGTGGGTCTTGGCCAGCACACCGACTTCGATGTTCAGACCACGCACGGTACGGGTGTCACGGCCATCGATACGCGGCTTGCCGTTAACGATGTTCTCGCGCACGGTGCGGTATTCGATTTCGCCGAAGGCGTCTTTGACTTCGCCAGCGGACGGTTGGCCTTCATCGCCTGCGAACTTGGCAACGATTTCATTGCGCAGCTCACCCAGACGGGCATAACGCTCGTGCTTGACGGTGATGGTGTAAGCCTGGGAGATCGCCTCGCCAAACTCGCCACGGATGGCGGCCAGCAGTTCGGTGTTCTCCGGCTTCGGCTGCCAGTCCCAGGTCGGCTTGGCGGCTTCGGCTGCCAGCTCGGTAACAGCCTGGATCACAACCTGGAATTCGTCGTGGGCAAACAGTACGGCACCCAGCATCTGGTCTTCGGTCAGCTCTTTGGCTTCGGATTCAACCATCAGCACGGCGTCTTTGGTGCCGGCTACAACCATGTCCAGGCTGGAGGCTTTCTGCTGCTCATACGTCGGGTTCAGCAGGTAGCCGGTTTCCGGGTGGAAGGCTACGCGTGCGGCACCGATAGGGCCGTTGAACGGGATGCCGGAAATCGCCAGGGCAGCCGAGGTACCGATCATCGCAGCGATGTCCGGATCGGTCTTCTTGCTGGTGGAGATCACGGTGCAGATAACCTGCACTTCGTTCTGGAAACCTTCTGGGAACAGCGGACGGATCGGACGGTCGATCAGACGCGAGGTCAGGGTTTCTTTCTCGGAAGGACGGGCTTCACGCTTGAAGAAACCGCCAGGGATCTTGCCGGCTGCGTAGGTTTTTTCCTGGTAGTGCACGGACAGCGGGAAAAAGCCTTTGCTTGGGTCGGCGGTCTTGGCACCGGTTACGGCGACCAGTACAGCGACATCGTCGTCAACGGTGACCAGCACTGCGCCGGAGGCTTGACGGGCGATACGGCCAGTCTCGAGGGTTACGGTCGATTGACCGAACTGGAACTTCTTGATTACCGGGTTCACGGTGTTTTCCTTCTCTTTGTTGCCCTTGGGGAAAGCGGTTTATTCATCTGCTGCGCGGATAACAGCGCCAACAGGTACTACTGAATTCTGTGGCGGCCTGGGGTATCGGACCCACATAGCGCCAAAACAACTGCAACAGAAACGCAAAAGCTGGAAGCAGGGATAATCCCACTTCCAGCTTCGGCAGTCAGCTACGCATAAGCATTGCTTAGCGACGCAGACCCAGGCGACCGATCAGGGCGCTGTAACGACTAACATCCTTGCCCTTCAGGTAATCCAGCAGCTTACGACGCTGGTTAACCATACGGATCAGGCCACGACGCGAGTGGTGGTCTTTACCGTTGGCCTTGAAGTGGCCTTGCAGCTTGTTGATGTTGGCGGACAGCAGTGCAACTTGCACTTCCGGGCTACCGGTGTCGCCAGCAGCTTGCTGGTAGTCAGTTACGATCTGGGCTTTTTCTTCAACGCTGAGTGCCATGTGGGCAATCCTCTCAGTTAGGCAACTGCCGAAACAGTCGCAATAGGCCGGGAATCGCTTCCCGTGTTTTTAAGTGAGGTATGACCGCGCCTATTAACAGCCACCCTCGATACACGCAGACCAGAGCCGAAACCCCTGCCTGCGCTACGGTCATGCTGACCGAATCAAACGACGCGGCGCAATGCGCCCGTCTTCGCTCACTTCACCGATGCCGATAAAGCGACCATTGTGATCCTGCACCCGTACCATGCCAAACTTCGGCGCTTCCGGGGCGCGTACCGGCTGCCCTTGCAGCCAGTAGAACGAACTGTGCTCGGAGAACTGCAGCAACGGCCAGTGTTGCAGGCCACTGTCGGACGGCAACAGAAACTGATCGACCGCCTCGTTGCCACCTTCGCCATGCACGCGCTCCAGCTCTTCGAGCGTTACGGTGCGGCTCAAATCGAAGGGGCCGGCCTTGGTTCTGCGCAGCTCCGCAACGTGGGCACCGCAACCGAGCAGTTGGCCGATATCTTCGACCAGGGTACGGATATAGGTGCCCTTGCTGCAATCGACCGCCAGGCGCGCCTGCTCCGCCTCACAGCCCAGTAATTCCAAGCGCGCAATAGTAACAGAACGCGGCTCGCGCTCCACTACTTCGCCTGCACGGGCCAGCTTGTACAGCGGCTGGCCATCGCGCTTGAGCGCCGAGTACATCGGCGGTATCTGGCTGATTTCACCACGAAAACGCGGCAGAACAGCTTCGATATCGGCGCGACCAACGGTCACCGGACGACGCTCCAGCACTTCACCTTCAGCATCGGCGGTGGTGGTCGTGACGCCCAGCTGCATCAGGGTTTCGTAACCCTTGTCGGCATCAAGCAGGTATTGGGAGAACTTGGTCGCCTCACCGAAGCACAGCGGCAGCACGCCGGTGGCCAGGGGGTCGAGGCTGCCGGTGTGGCCGGCCTTCTCGGCATTGAGCAACCAGCGCACCTTCTGCAAGGCGGCGTTGGAGCTAAAGCCCTTGGGCTTGTCCAGCAGGATGATGCCATCGACAGCACGGCGAATACGTTTGACCTGAGCCACGCGCTTACTCCTTGGCCTCAGGTTCATCATCGTGCTGACGGTCTTCGCTGACCGCACGCTCGATCAGGGCGGACAGCTGGGCACCGCGGATCACGCTTTCATCGTAATGGAAGCGCAGGTTGGGCACGCTGCGCAGCTTCATCGCCTTGCCCAACTGCATGCGCAGGAAGCCGCTGGCATCGTTGAGCACCTTGATGCTCTGCACCACGGGATCAACACCCTCCTCCGGCTCGCCGCCCATGATGGTGACAAACACCTTGGCATGGCTGGAGTCACGGCTGACTTCTACGGCGGTGATGGTCACCAGGCCGCCAAGACGCGGGTCCTTGATTTCCATGCGGATCAACTGCGCCAGTTCGCGCTGTATCTGGTCGCCGATGCGCTGGGCCCGGCTAAATTCTTTGGCCATTTCTACTACCTTCACTCGCCACGACGCTGCTAAGAGCATCGGACCTAAAAGCGGCAAACGCCCGGCCACGTATAAACGGGGCCGGGCGCTGCATATTGCAACTCGCTGCTACATGCCTGTTACAGGCTGCGAGCCACTTGGACTTTCTCGAACACTTCGATCTTGTCGCCGACCTTGACGTCGTTGTAGCTCTTCACGCCGATACCGCACTCCATGCCGTTACGCACTTCGGAGGCATCGTCTTTAAAGCGACGCAGGGATTCCAGCTCGCCTTCGAAGATCACCACGTCGTCGCGCAGTACGCGGATCGGACGGTTACGGTGAACCGTACCCTCGACCACCATACAACCGGCAATCGCACCAAACTTCGGCGAACGGAACACGTCACGCACTTCGGCGATGCCCAGGATGTTCTCGCGAACATCGCTGCCGAGCATGCCGGTCAGGGCTTTCTTGACGTCTTCGATGATGTCGTAGATCACGTTGTAGTAACGCATATCCAGACCTTCCTGCTCGACGATCTTGCGTGCGCCAGCATCGGCCCGCACGTTGAAGCCGAACAGTACAGCGTTGGAGGCCAGCGCCAGGTTGGCATCGGATTCGGTGATACCACCGACGCCGCCACCGACCACACGCACTTGCACTTCATCGTTACCCAGGCCGCCGAGCGAGCCTTGCAGCGCTTCCAGGGAACCACGGACGTCGGATTTGAGGACGATGTTGAGCGTCTTCTTCTCTTCCTGACCCATGTTCTCGAAGATGTTTTCCAGCTTGCCGGCGTGAGCACGGGCCAGCTTCACTTCGCGGAACTTGCCTTGACGGAACAGCGCCACTTCGCGGGCTTTCTTCTCGTCGGTCAGTACGCTCATGTCGTCGCCAGCATCCGGAGTGCCGTCCAGACCGAGAATCTCGACTGGGATCGACGGACCGGCTTCTTTGATCGGCCTGCCGTTCTCATCGAGCATGGCGCGGATACGACCGAAGTTGGAACCGATCAGCACCATGTCACCTTGACGCAGGGTACCGTCCTGAACCAGCACGGTAGCAACCGGACCACGACCTTTATCGAGGCGCGATTCAACCACAACACCACGGCCCGGGGCCGATGGAGTGGCTTTCAGCTCGAGAATCTCGGCTTGCAGCAGTACGGCTTCGAGCAGTTCGTCAACACCGGTACCGACTTTCGCCGATACAGAGACGAACGGCGTCTCACCGCCCCACTCTTCCGAAGTCACGCCGTGTACCGACAGTTCGCTACGAATGCGATCGAGGTCAGCACCTGGCTTGTCGATCTTGTTCACCGCAACAACCAGTGGAACGCCAGCAGCCTTGGCATGCTGAACGGCTTCAATGGTCTGCGGCATCACGCCGTCGTCCGCCGCAACCACCAGGATCACGATATCGGTCGCCTTGGCACCACGGGCACGCATCGCGGTAAACGCGGCGTGGCCCGGGGTGTCGAGGAAGGTAACCATGCCGCGCTCGGTTTCTACGTGGTAGGCACCGATATGCTGGGTGATACCACCGGCTTCGCCAGCAGCCACCTTGGCACGACGGATATAGTCGAGCAGCGAGGTCTTACCGTGGTCAACGTGACCCATTACGGTGACGACCGGCGCACGAGCAATCGCTTCGCCTTCGAACTTGAGGGACTCGGCCAGCTGCTCTTCCAGAGCGTTGTCGCTGACCAGCTTGACCTTGTGGCCCAGCTCTTCGGCGATCAACTGGGCAGTTTCCTGGTCCAGTACCTGGTTGATGGTCACCGGGGTGCCCATCTTGAACATGAACTTGATCACTTCAGCGGCTTTAACCGACATCTGCTGAGCCAGATCGCCCACAGTGATGGTTTCGCCAATCGCCACATCACGTACCACAGGGCCGGTAGGGCTCTGGAAACCGTGAGCGTTGCGCTTCTTCAGCTTGCCCTTGCCACGACCACCGCGACGGAAGCTATCGTTTTCTTCGTCAACGGTACGCGGCGCAACCCGTGGAGCTGGGGCCTTTTCCTTGACGGATGGGCGATGCTGGGTGGTCTTGCGCTCGCCGCCACGACGGTCGGCGTCGTCATTGCGCGGTTTGTCCGGGCGACGCTGCTCATCTTTCTTGCGTTCTTCAACGGCCGGAGCGGCAACCACTGGCAGCTCTACGGCGGCAGCCGGTGCTGCAGCGGCCGGCGCTTCAGGCGCAGAACCAGGGCGCGCAGCTTCTTCGGCGGCGCGACGCTTGGCTTCTTCTTCCGCCTTCAGGCGTGCTGCTTCCGCCACAGCGCGCTGCTCGGCCAGCTCACGCTGCTTCTCAGCTTCTATCTCTTCAGGGCTGCGCTTGACGAAGGTCTTCTTCTTGCGCACTTCCACACTGATGGTCTTGCTGCCAGCCACACGCAGGGTGCTGGTGGTCTTGCGCTGCAAGGTAATCTTGCGCGGCTCTTCCACCTTCTTGTCGCCGTGGCTGCTCTTGAGATGGGCCAACAGGGCCTGCTTCTCGCTGTCGGTTACCGCTTGCTCAGCACTCTTGTGCGGCAAACCTGCCTCACTCATTTGCTGCAGCAGGCGTTCAACCGGCGTATTGACCACTTGGGCCAGTTCTTTCACCGTGACTTGCGTCATGTATTTCTCTCCTCAGGCCGCAACTACTTACTCGAACCAATGGGCTCGGGCGGCCATGATCAACTTGCCGGCACGCTCAGCGTCGATACCGTCGATGTCGAGCAGGTCATCAATCGACTGCTCGGCCAGGTCTTCGCGGTTAACAACGCCGCGCACTGCCAGTTCATGCGCAAGCGCCTTATCCATCCCCTCAAGCGAGAGCAAGTCTTCGGCTGGGTGGGCATCTGCCAGCTTTTCCTCGTTGGCGATGGCTTTAGTCAGCAGGCGATCTTTGGCACGAGCGCGAAGCTCGCTGACGATATCCTCGTCAAAACCATCGATGCTGAGCATTTCTTCCATCGGTACGTAGGCAATTTCTTCAAGGCTGGTGAAGCCTTCTTCGACCAACACCTGGGCCAGTTCTTCGTCGACTTCCAACTCGTCGATAAAGTTCTGCAGGATGTCGCCTGTTTCCGCCTGCTGCTTGGCCTGGATGTCCGCCTCGGTCATCACGTTCAGGGTCCAGCCAGTCAACTGACTGGCCAGGCGCACGTTCTGACCGCCGCGGCCAATGGCCTGAGCAAGGTTGTCTGCGCCAACGGCGATGTCCATGGCATGGGCATCTTCGTCGACAATAATGGCGGCCACTTCAGCCGGCGACATGGCGTTGATGACGAACTGCGCGGGATTGTCATCCCACAGCACGATATCAACACGTTCGCCCGCCAACTCACCGGAGACCGCCTGCACGCGCGAACCGCGCATGCCGATACAGGCACCCTGCGGGTCAATACGCTTGTCTTTGGAACGCACGGCCAGCTTGGCGCGCGAACCTGGATCACGGGACGCGCCCATGACTTCGATCAGCTCTTCGGCGATTTCCGGCACTTCAATGCGGAACAGCTCAATCAGCATTTCCGGCGCGGTACGCGACAG
Organism: Pseudomonas sp.; assembly: GCF_035512415.1. GTDB lineage: Bacteria > Pseudomonadota > Gammaproteobacteria > Pseudomonadales > Pseudomonadaceae > Aquipseudomonas. The sequence continues at coordinate 18,505 of NZ_DATKDZ010000004.1, forward strand.
AATCAGCTGCGGGCCGCGGTTCTCGGTGCGGATTTCCTTGAGCAGGGCGCGCAGACGCACACCGACGCGGAAAGTCTCGCGGGAGATGATGTCTTCACGGGCCAACAGCGCCTCGGCGTTGTTACCCAGGTCGACGATCACGCTGTCGCGGGTGACCTTCTTCACGGTGCCGGAGATGATTTCCCCCAGACGCTCGCGATAGGCTTCAACCACCTGCGCACGCTCGGCCTCGCGGACTTTTTGCACGATGACTTGCTTGGCGGTTTGCGCCGCGATACGGCCGAATTCGATCGACTCGATCTTCTCTTCCAGCACATCGCCGACTTTTGCGTTGGCTTCAACAGCCCGCGGCATGTCGGTGGTGACCTGGTGGGCCGGGTCGTCGAAATCGCTTTCCTCTACCACTGTCCAGCAGCGGAAAGTTTCATAGTTGCCAGTCTGGCGATTGATCACCACCCGCAACTCGACTTCATCTTCAAAACGCTTCTTGGTCGCCGTGGCCAGGGCCAGTTCCAGCGCTTCAAAAATCACACTCGCCGGTACGCCCTTTTCGTTGGATACCGACTCAACAACCAGCAGTACTTCTTTGCTCATCGTACGCCTCGCCTTTCGCAATCCATTGGATCCTGCGCAATCTGCGCAGCTTTCGCGGGATCCGCGTCTCAATCAAATCTGGGGATAATGTTGGCCTTGTCGATCAAGTCGACCGGCAACAGGAATTCGTGGTCATCCACCTGCACCACCACATCCTGCTCTTCCACGCCGCGCAGAAGGCCTTGAAAGTTGCGTCGCCCTTCGAAAGGCGAGCGCAGCTTGATCTTTACCTGCTCACCCGCGTGAGCGGCGAACTGTTCAAGCGTGAACAGGGGACGGTCCATACCCGGTGAAGACACCTCGAGGGTGTACTCGGCACTGATTGGGTCCTCGACATCGAGAACGCCGCTGATCTGCCGACTGACAATTTCACAGTCTTCGATCAGCACGCCGTCAGGCTGTTTATCAATATAAATTCGCAGCAGGGAATGCCGCCCCTGCGACAGGAACTCGACACCCCAACATTGATAGCCAAGAGCCTCGACTACCGGGGCCACCAAGGCCTGCAACTGTTCTAGCTTGCTCGACACCTGAACCCCTCGCGCATGCTGTGCAAATAAAAAATGGGCGAAGCGCCCATCATCGAACCGCCCTCTAAAGGCCGGCAAAGCTGTCACCCAGCTAGCAAAAAGCCCCTGAAAAGGGGCTCCGCTACATCTGATTGCGGGGGGCTGGACTTAACCAGCCATCTTCGGGAAACCTCCCCGAGGAGCGACCTTGTTGCTCTATCCCGCATCAAAGCTGGGGCCGGATTATACGACTGAACCCTATAAGGGGTCAACCGAAGCTCCAGCAACAAGAAAGCCCGCATGTAGCGGGCTTTCTTGTTTAATTGGTACCGAGGAGGGGACTCGAACCCCTACAGCCTATGGCCACTACCACCTCAAGGTAGCGTGTCTACCAATTCCACCACCTCGGCAAAATCGTTTACTGCTTACTACTTACTGCTGCTCTGGGGCCTGAGGTACATCCGCCGCTTCAACAGCCGGCGTAGTGGCTTCCAAAACCGGTACATCTTCAACAGCCGGCTTGGCCTGCTGAACTTCCAGGACTGCTGGATCAGGCAAACCAACCTGAGCCATACCATCAGCTTTGTCTTTAGCTACGTAAGCTAAGCCCAAGCTAGTCATGAAAAAAGCGGTGGCGAGTATAGCAGTAACGCGACTCAAAAAGGTAGAGGAACCTTGGCTACCAAAAACAGTAGCGGAAGCACCCGAACCGAAAGACGCGCCAGCATCGGCACCCTTACCCTGCTGCAACAGAACCAGTGCAACCACACCGATCGCACCCAGCAGATGAAAAACTACTACGACTGTTTCCAGCATCATGTCAGCTTCCTGCGGCGCGACAGATCGCACCGAACTCATCCGCATTCAGAGAGGCTCCACCCACAAGCCCCCCATCGATATCCGGCATACCGAACAACTCGGCAGCACTGGCGGCCTTCACACTGCCGCCATAAAGAATTCTTACCCTGCCAGCCAACTCGGCATCTTGCGCCGCAAGCTGACTGCGAATCGCTGCGTGCACCTCCTGGGCCTGCTCAGGCGAAGCCGTCAACCCGGTGCCTATCGCCCAAACCGGCTCATAGGCAATTACGGCACGCTCAAACACCTGCACACCCAGCTTGCCCGCAACAGCAGCTAACTGCCTCGCCACCACCGCCAGCGTTTCGCCTGCCTCGCGCTGCGCCAGGGTTTCCCCCACACACAACACCGGAGTCAAACCGCACGACTGCGCCGCAGCAAACTTGCGCGTGACAACCTCGTCAGAATCGCCCAGCAAAGAGCGGCGTTCGGAGTGCCCCACCAACACCAGCGAGCAACCCGCATCCAGCAACTGGAACGCGGCAACCTCACCGGTCAAGGCACCCTGCTGCGGCTCAGTCGCACAATCCTGTGCACCTACCACAACCGCCTTGCCTGCCAACTCAGCGCTCACCTGAACAAGGTGCACACTGGAGGGAAACACTGCTATCTCGACATCATCAGGCAACACCTGACGACTTAGACCGTTGATCAGCTCTGCGACGCTGGCGCGGGTACCGTGCATTTTCCAGTTACCAGCTACCATTGGGCGACGCATGCTTTACCTCGTCGGTCAAAGAGGGCGCAGATGTTACCCAACGGATTCAGGACTGGCAAGCCGAATCAAGCACATACCTGTGCAACAACCTTAGCCAATTCATCGGCATAGCCGCGTACCTGGCCTTCATCGTCACCTTCAACCATGACTCGCACCAGCGGTTCGGTACCGGATTTGCGTAGCAGCACCCGCCCGCGCCCTGCCATCTGCTCGGTCACGCGCGCACTCGCTTCCTGCACGGCAGCATGCTCAAGCGGATCGACACCCCCAGCGAACCGCACGTTGATCAGCACCTGAGGGCACTTCTGCATGCCCTGGCGCGCCTCGCCAAGGGACTGCTCACGACGCTTGAGCGACATCAGCACCTGCAGCGCCGCGATAATCGCATCCCCCGTGGTGGTGTGCTGGAAGCACACCAGGTGACCCGATCCCTCACCGCCCAGCAGCCAGTTGCGCGCCAGCAGCTCGGCAATCACATAACGATCCCCCACCTTGGCCCGCACAAAAGGAATACCCAGATCGGCCAAGGCCAACTCCAGGCCCAGGTTGCTCATCAAGGTGCCGACCACGCCACCCTGCAGCTTGCCGCGCTCGTGCAGATCCCGAGCAATGATAAACAGCAGCTCATCACCATCGACCAGGGTGCCGGTGTGATCGACCATCAACACCCGATCGGCATCACCATCGAAGGCGATACCCAGATCTGCATGACGCGCCACCACCTCGGCCTGCAGCGTCTCCATATGGGTAGAGCCGCAACCGGCATTGATATTCAGCCCGTCCGGCTGCGCCGACAGCACATGCACCTCAGCCCCCAGCTCGCGAAATACGCTGGGTGCCACCTTGTAGGCCGCGCCATGGGCACAATCGAGAACAACCTTCAGCCCGGCGAAACTGGTATTGCTCGGCACGCTGCTCTTGCAGAACTCGATATAGCGCCCAGACGCATCATTGATGCGCGAGGCCTTGCCGATGTGTGTCGACTCCACCACGGTCATCGGCTGATCAAGCAACTCCTCGATCATCAACTCGACCTCGTCCGGCAGTTTGGTGCCCTGACTGGAGAAGAACTTGATGCCGTTATCGTCATAGGGGTTGTGCGAGGCGCTGATAACGATCCCTGCGTCGGCCTGGAAGGTGCGCGTCAGGTAGGCAATGGCCGGAGTCGGCATGGGGCCGAGCAACTGCACATCGGCACCGGCTGCAGCCAGGCCGGCCTCAAGTGCCGATTCGAACATATAGCCGGAAATCCGCGTGTCTTTGCCGATCAGAATGCGGCACTTGCCCTGCTTGCGAAAGGCCATGCCCGCCGCCCAACCCAACTTGAGCATAAAGTCCGGAGTGATCGGAAAGTCGCCAACACGCCCACGGATACCATCGGTACCAAAATATTTTCTCGCCATGACTCGGATTCCTTGAATACTTATTCGGCCGCTTCAACTGCGGCCAGCATGCGCACCACATCAATAGTTTCGGCCACATCATGGACCCGCAGGATATGCGCGCCCTTGGTTATGGCCAGGGCGGCCAGGCCCAGGCTGCCATACAGCCGCCCGCCGACCTCATGCCCGAGAACCTTGCCGATCATGCTTTTGCGTGAAACCCCGACCAGCAGGGGCCGCCCAAGACCATGCAAGAGCTCCATATGCTTGAACAGACTGAGATTGTGCTCCAGGGTCTTGGCGAAACCAAAGCCCGGATCAAGGATCAGCCGCTCAACGGCGATTCCGGCTGTCGCACAAGCTGCCATGCGCTCAGCAAGAAAATCGCGCACCTCGACCAGCACATCGGCGTACTGAGGATTCTGCTGCATGGTGGTCGGCTCGCCGCGCATATGCATCAGGCACACCGGCAGGCCACTATCGGCTGCCGCATCCAACGCCCCATCACGCTGCAGCGAACGTACATCGTTGATCAACCCTGCACCCAGACGCGCGGTTTCGCGCATCACCGCCGGCGTCGAGGTGTCCACCGAGATAATCACATCCAGCTCGGCGGCAATCGCCTCAACCACAGGCGCAACTCGCTCCAGCTCTTCGACCGGGGAAACCGCACGGGCACCCGGGCGGGTCGACTCGCCGCCAACATCAATCAGCGTCGCACCCGCCTGCAGCATCGCCTCAGCATGGCGCAGAGCCGCATCGCGCTGACTGAAACGACCGCCGTCAGAGAAAGAGTCGGGGGTTACGTTGAGAATGCCCATCACGTGTGGGCGGCTTAAATCAAGAAACCGGCTGCCACAGGGCAGCCGGTTAAGGGTGGGTGCAGCAGGCATGTAGAACCTTAGTGCTCGGCGGCAGGGCCACCAATTGGTTTTTCTGCGGACTCGGCGACTTCAACAGGCGCGGTGGGCGTACCGTTATTATCGTCGCCACCCTGCCAGCCCTTGGGCTCGCGCGGCGCAAGGCCATTCATGATGTCCTCGATCTGCTCGGCATCAATGGTCTCGTACTTCATCAACGCTTGCGCCATGGCATCGAGCTTGTCGCGGTTTTCTTCCAGCAGACGACGAGCCGTGCTGTAGCAGCTATCGATGATGCTGCGTATTTCCTGATCGATCACCTTGGCGGTTTCGGCCGAAACATTGCTCTGATTGCTGCCCATGCTGCGCCCAAGGAACACTTCGCCCTCTTCTTCGGCATACATCATCGGGCCAAGCTTTTCCGACAAGCCCCACTTGGTGACCATATTCTTGGCCAGCTGGGTGGCGCGCATGATGTCGTTGGAAGCACCAGTGGTGACGCCCTCGAAGCCCAGGGTCATCTCCTCGGCGATACGGCCGCCGAACAGCGAGCAGATCTGACTGGTCAGAGCACGCTTGCTCAGGCTGTAGCGATCTTCTTCCGGCAGGAACATGGTCACACCCAGGGCGCGACCACGGGGAATAATCGACACCTTGTAGACCGGATCGTGCTCGGGCACCAGGCGACCAACGATGGCGTGACCCGCCTCGTGGAAGGCGGTGTTGAGCTTTTCCTTGTCCGACATGACCATGGTCTTGCGCTCGGCACCCATCATGATCTTGTCTTTGGCCAGTTCGAACTCCTTCATTTCCACCACACGCTTACCAGCGCGGGCGGCAAACAGGGAGGCTTCGTTGACCAGGTTGGCCAGATCGGCACCGGAGAAGCCCGGCGTACCACGTGCAATCACGGCCGGCGCGACGTCTTCGCCCATCGGCACTTTGCGCATATGCACTTTGAGAATCTGTTCGCGGCCACGGATATCCGGCAGCCCCACCACCACCTGACGGTCGAAACGACCCGGACGCAGCAGCGCAGGGTCGAGCACGTCAGGACGGTTGGTCGCGGCGATAACGATGATGCCGTCATTCATTTCGAAGCCGTCCATCTCCACCAGCAACTGGTTGAGGGTCTGTTCACGCTCGTCGTGACCGCCACCCATACCAGCACCACGATGGCGACCAACGGCATCGATCTCATCGATAAAGATGATGCACGGCGCATGCTTCTTCGCCTGCTCGAACATGTCGCGCACCCGGGATGCACCAACACCGACGAACATCTCGACGAAATCAGAACCGGAAATGGTGAAGAACGGCACCTTGGCTTCGCCCGCAACCGCCTTGGCCAGCAGGGTCTTACCGGTACCCGGCGAGCCAACCATCAGCACGCCGCGTGGGATACGCCCGCCGAGACGCTGGAACTTGCCCGGATCACGGAGGAATTCCACCAGTTCGCCAACTTCTTCCTTGGCCTCATCGCAACCGGCGACGTCGGCGAAGGTGGTCTTGACCTGATCTTCGGAGAGCAGGCGCGCCTTGGACTTGCCAAAGCTCATCGGCCCGCCCTTACCGCCTGCGCCGCCCTGCATCTGGCGCATAAAGAACATAAATACGGCGATGATCACCAGGATCGGGAAGCTGGCCACCAGCAACTGAGTCCAGATGCTCTGCTGCTCAGGCTGCTTGCCGACGATTTCGACATTGTTGTCGATCAGGTCCTTGATCAGGCCGTTGTCCTGGATCGCCGGACGCACGGTCTCGAAGGAAGAACCATCACCACGGATGCCGCTGATAATAAAGCCGTCGACGGTCACTCGCTTGACGGAGCCGTCCTGGACCTGCTGGATAAACTCCGAGTAGTTGAGTTTGTTCGACTCACTCGGGCTGGAAAAATTGTTCATCACCGTCACCAAAACGGCGGCGATGATCAGCCACAGGACCAGATTCTTTGCCATGTCGTTCAATTAGCTACCCTCTGCAGCAGGCCTCGTCTCGAAGCGTGCTTCGCATGACGACCAGTTATGTATCAGTCTAACTTACTACACAACGCCCACACCTGGCAGACGCCGTCTGTAACCCTTTATTTGCCTGCAACCCGCAGCACCTTGGCATACCGGCTTGGACCGGCCTGACGGCGCATGGTTGCATGCCTACTTAAAGCCCGCGGAAACCGCGCGCCAGCATATATTGCTCGCGGGAGCGGTCACGCGAGGACAGAGGCTTACGCATCTGCACCTTGTCGAACAGCTGCCGCACCTGCTTGTGGTACAGATCGAAACCTTCACCCTGGAAGATCTTGATCAGAAAATCACCACCCGGGCGCAATACCCGAGTCGACAAATCCAGGGCCAGCTCGCATAGGTACATCGCGCGCGGCTGATCTGATTCCCTTACCCCACTCATATTGGGGGCCATATCGGAAATCACAAGGTCTACCGGCTGATTACCGATCGCCTCAAGGATCTGCGCGAACACTGCATCATCAGTGAAGTCACCCTGGATGAAATTGACATCGGGGATGCTGTCCATCTCCAGAATATCGGAGGCGATCAACCGTCCCTTGTCGCCGATCACTCGACTGGTGACCTGCGACCAGCCACCCGGCGCGGCTCCCAGGTCGACCACGGTGATGCCTGGGCGCAGGATGCGATCCTTTTCCTGGATCTCCAGCAGCTTGTAGCTGGCGCGCGAACGATAGCCGTCCTTCTGCGCCATTTTCACGTAGGGGTCGTTGAAATGCTCTTTCAGCCAACCTTGACTGGTCTTGGAACGGGCCACGCAACACCTCGAACTTTACAAAGCATGAATATCTGGGCGGCCCCGAGAGCGCTCGGGTAAACTGATCGCCGTTTTTTACCAGATTAAATGCAGGAATCAGATTATGCCGCTCACTCAAGAGCAGAAGAAACAATTCAAATCTATCGGCCACCACCTGAAACCCGTATTGATAGTGGCCGACAATGGTTTGACCGAAGGCGTGCTGGCCGAACTGGAGCGCGCCCTGAGCGATCATGAACTGATTAAAGTGCAACTGCGCATCGTCGAGCGCGAGGCTCGCCTGGCGGCCATCAACGAGCTGTGCAAGGCCGGCAAGAGCGAACTGGTGCAGGTTATCGGCAAGATGGCGCTGATTTACCGCAAGAACCCCAAGCCGAACAAGAACCTGTCGAATATCCACCGCCATCACGGCTGACAGCTTCAGGCTGTATGCCTCTTGCCCTTGCGGGAGGCATGCAGTTTAGCGCCGGTGCCGCCCGGAACGGGCTGCAACACCAGCAGCAAACCGCAGAAAGCCATTACCAGATAGCTGAACATCAGCCAGAGCCCAGCCGTCTCGGGCATAAGACGCTGCGCGCCCAGATAGCTGGCGGCCATCAGCAGCACCACCAACAGTAACTGCCCACGCATATCCCGCCACAGACTCGCCAGCCCTTCACCACGCACCAGTACCAGCACCTGCACACCGGCACAAGCCGCCGCGAGCCCCACCAGCAGTGGGCGCAGAGCACTGCTCAACTCCTCGACCAGCAGCGAGGCTAGACCGGTTTTGGCGATGGCCGGCAACAACAGAAAATGCAGCAACCAGAGGCCACCCACCCAGAGGGTCTGGGCCAGCAGCCAGCTGATTGCCCCGGCATCGCGCGCAGCGGGCTTAGATATGACGAACCTCGACGATCTCGTACTCGACGGTGCCGCTGGGCGTCTTGACCACGACCACATCACCCTCTTCCTTGCCGATCAGGGCGCGTGCAATCGGCGAGCCGACCGACAGCTTACGCTGTTTGATATCGGCCTCGTCTTCCCCCACGATCTGGTAAGTCACGCTTTCGTCGGTTTCGACGTTAGCGATCTCCACGGTGGTGCCGAAGATCACCTTGCCGGTGTGCTCGATGGTGGTGACATCGATCACCACGGCATTCTGCAGACGGCCTTCGATATCGCGCACGCGCGCCTCGACCATGCCCTGCTGCTCACGGGCGGCGTGGTATTCGGCGTTTTCCTTGAGGTCGCCCAGCTCGCGCGCCGTGCCAATGTCCTGGCTCAGCTTGGGGCGTACCACCTTGGTCAGATGAGCGAGCTCTTCTTCCAGGGCGCGCGCGCCCTGGACGGTCATCGGGTATTTAGTCATGCCTTGAGTCCTGCATGCAGGTCCTGCAGGCGGCGCACGGTCTTCTCGGGACCGAACTTCAGCGCTTCACAGATCGCCTGACCCGCCGCAATGGTGGTGGTGCAGTAGATCTTGTGCTGCAGGGCGTTACGACGAATCGAGTAGGAGTCGGCAATCGACTGACGCCCCTCGGTGGTGTTGATGATCAGGGTGACTTCGTCATTCTTGATCATGTCGACCACATGCGGACGACCTTCGGTGACCTTGTTGACCCGGCGTACTGGCAAACCAGCGGCCTCGATCAACTTGGCGGTACCGGCGGTTGCCACCACTTCAAAGCCCAGACCGATCAGGTCGCGAGCGACGTCAGCCACCAGCGGCTTGTCGTCGTCACGCACGCTGATAAAGGCCACGCCTGCGTTCGGCAGCACTTCGCTAGCGCCCATCTGGGCCTTGGCGAAGGCTTCACCGAAGCTGTCGCCGACACCCATGACTTCACCGGTAGACTTCATTTCTGGGCCGAGGATCGGGTCGACGCCGGGGAACTTGGCGAAGGGGAATACCGCTTCCTTGACGCTGTAGAAGTTGGGGATGATTTCCTGGGTGAAACCGACTTCGGCCAAAGTCTTGCCGGCCATTACCCGGGCACCGAGCATCGCCAGGGAGATGCCGATGCACTTGGAGACGAAGGGCACGGTACGCGAGGCGCGTGGGTTGACTTCGATGACGAAGATATCCTCGCCCTGCACGGCCATCTGCACGTTCATCAGGCCGATCACGCCGAGTTCCAGGGCCATTTTCTTGACCTGATCACGGATCTCGTCCTGGATATGCGCCGGCAGCGAATACGGTGGCAGCGAGCAGGCCGAGTCACCGGAGTGCACGCCGGCCTGTTCGATGTGCTGCATGATCGCGCCAATTACCACGGTCTCGCCGTCGCAGATGGCATCGATATCGACTTCGATGGCGCAGTTGAGGAAGTGGTCGAGCAGCACCGGGCTGTCGTTCGACACCTTCACCGCTTCGCGCATATAGCGCTTGAGTTCTTCTTCCTGGTAGACGATTTCCATCGCCCGGCCGCCCAGTACATAGGACGGACGCACCACCAGCGGATAACCGATAACCTTGGACGCAGCCAGGGCCTCTTCTTCGCTACGCGCGGTGCAGTTCGGCGGCTGACGCAGGTGCAGGCGCTGGACCATCTGCTGGAAGCGCTCGCGGTCTTCGGCACGGTCGATGGCATCCGGCGAGGTGCCGATAATCGGCACGCCAGCTTCTTCCAGGGCACGGCAGATCTTCAGCGGGGTCTGGCCGCCGTACTGCACGATCACGCCTTTGGGCTGCTCGACGCGGACGATTTCCAGCACGTCTTCCAGGGTTACCGGCTCGAAGTACAGGCGGTCGGAGGTGTCGTAATCGGTGGAGACGGTTTCCGGGTTGCAGTTGACCATGATGGTCTCGTAACCGTCTTCACGCAGCGCCAGTGCGGCGTGTACGCAGCAGTAGTCGAACTCGATGCCCTGGCCGATACGGTTAGGCCCGCCACCGAGAATCATGATCTTGTCGCGCGTGGACGGCGCAGCCTCGCACTCTTCCTCGTAGGTCGAGTACATATAGGCGGTGTCGCTGGCGAACTCGGCGGCGCAGGTGTCGACACGCTTGTACACCGGCAGCACTTTCAGCTTGTGACGATGGCTGCGCAGGCTCTTCTCGGAGATGCCGAGCAACTTGGCCAGGCGGATATCGGAGAAGCCTTTGCGCTTGAGCTTGTACATCTGATCGCGGTCGATGCTGGCCAGGCTCAGGGTCTTGATCCGCTCTTCGTCCTTGATCAGATCTTCGATCTGCACCAGGAACCACTCGTCGATACGGGTCAGCTCGAACACTTCAGCAACCGTCTTGCCGGCACGGAAGGCATCGGCCAGGTACCAGATGCGGTCGGCGCCCGGCACGATCAGCTCGCGCTTGAGGGTGCTTTCCGCTTCCGGATCGTTCAGGTCGAGCATCGGATCGAAGCCGGACACGCCAACTTCCAGGCCGCGCAGGGCTTTCTGCATGGATTCCTGGAAGGTACGGCCGATGGCCATCACTTCGCCGACGGACTTCATCTGCGTGGTCAGACGCGCGTCGGCCTTGGGGAACTTCTCGAAGGCGAAACGCGGGATCTTGGTCACGACATAGTCGATGGCCGGCTCGAACGAAGCAGGGGTGCGGCCGCCGGTGATGTCGTTGGAGAGCTCGTCGAGGGTGTAACCCACGGCCAGCTTGGCGGCGATCTTGGCGATCGGGAAGCCGGTGGCCTTGGAGGCCAGCGCCGAGGAACGCGACACCCGCGGGTTCATCTCGATGACAACCATACGGCCAGTGTTCGGGCAGATGCCGAACTGCACGTTGGAACCGCCGGTTTCCACACCGATCTCGCGCAACACCGCAAGCGATGCGTTACGCAGGATCTGGTATTCCTTGTCGGTCAGGGTTTGCGCCGGGGCCACGGTAATCGAGTCGCCGGTGTGCACGCCCATCGGATCGAAGTTTTCGATGGCGCAGACGATGATGCAGTTGTCCTTCTTGTCGCGGACCACCTCCATCTCGTATTCCTTCCAGCCGATCAGCGACTCGTCGATCAGCAGCTCGCTGGTCGGCGACAGATCGATACCGCGGGCACAGATTTCTTCGAACTCTTCGCGGTTGTAGGCGATACCGCCGCCGGTGCCGCCCATGGTGAAGGACGGACGGATGATGCAGGGGAAGCCAACCTTCTCCAGCACGCCGTAGGCTTCTTCCATGTTATGGGCGATGCCGGAAACCGGGCAGGCCAGGCCGATGTCTTTCATCGCCTTGTCGAAGCGCGAACGGTCTTCGGCCTTGTCGATAGTGTCGGCGTTGGCACCGATCATTTCCACACCGAACTTTTCCAGTACGCCGTGCTTTTCCAGATCCAGCGCGCAGTTCAGCGCGGTCTGGCCGCCCATGGTCGGCAGCAGGGCGTCCGGGCGCTCCTTCTCGATGATCTTGGCCACGGTGGACCACTTGATCGGCTCGATATAGGTGGCGTCAGCCATGGCCGGGTCGGTCATGATGGTGGCCGGGTTGGAGTTGACCAGGATGACCCGGTAACCCTCTTCCTTCAGCGCCTTACAGGCTTGTGCACCGGAATAATCGAACTCGCAGGCCTGGCCGATAACAATCGGGCCGGCACCGAGGATCAGGATGCTTTTGATATCTGTACGTTTTGGCATAGCGGTTACTCGAATCCTTGGGTCGGTCGGCGAGGTTTAGCGGCGCTTGGCCATGGCTTCGATAAAACGGTCGAACAGCGGGGCCACATCGGCTGGGCCGGGGCTCGCTTCGGGGTGACCCTGGAAGCTGAAGGCGTCCTTGTCGGTACGCTCGATACCCTGCAGGGAACCGTCGAACAGCGACTTGTGAATCGCCCGCACATTGCTCGGCAAGCTGGCTTCATCCACGGCGAAACCGTGGTTCTGGCTGGTGATCATCACCACACCTGTGTCCAGGTCCTGCACCGGGTGGTTGGCACCGTGGTGGCCGTGGCCCATTTTCAGGGTCTTGGCACCGGAGGCCAGGGCCAACAGCTGGTGGCCGAGGCAGATGCCGAATACCGGGATTTCGGTTTCCAGCACGTCCTTGATGGCCTGGATCGCGTAGTCGCAGGGCTCGGGGTCGCCAGGGCCGTTGGACAGGAACACGCCATCGGGATTCAGCGCCAGCACCTCAGATGCCGGGGTTTGCGCCGGCACTACAGTGACGCGGCAACCGCGCTCGACCAACATGCGCAGGATGTTCAGCTTGACCCCGTAGTCGTATGCGACCACATGGTAAGGCAGCTCGCTGGCTGGAATTTCAGGGTGGCTGTCGTCTTTCAGATTCCACACACTGGAACGCCACTCGTAGCGCTCGGTGCAGCTGACCACTTTGGCCAGGTCCATGCCTTTAAGGCCGGGGAAGCTGCGCGCCAATTCCAGGGCTTTCTCTTCGGTGGCGTCATCGCCAACCAGAATGCAGCCGTTCTGCGAACCCTTCTCGCGGAGGATGCGGGTCAGGCGGCGGGTATCGATACCGGCGATGGCGACGGTGCCATTTTCCTTCAGGTACTCATCCAGTGGCTGCTTGTTGCGCCAGTTGCTGGAGGTCAGCGGCAGATCACGAATGATCAGGCCGGCGGCCCAGACCCGGTTGGACTCGGCGTCTTCCGGCGTGGTGCCGGTGTTGCCGATATGCGGGTAGGTCAGGGTGACGATCTGCTGGGCATAGGAAGGATCGGTAAGAATTTCCTGATAACCGGTCATGGCGGTGTTAAAAACCACCTCACCAATAGTCTGGCCATCGGCACCGATGGCCTCGCCGCGAAAAATACTGCCATCAGCAAGAGCCAAAATGGCAGGTTTAAGGGCTGGCTTACTCAAGAAAACCTCCGAAGATCGAAACGTGAAGCAAACGCAGATTGTAAAAAAGCGGGATGACGTATCAACCGTCACCCCGCTTTTTTATCTGATTCATTCTGCGCAACTTTAGTGGACACACTAAAGCAGAAAGCTTACAGGAAAGTGCCTTTTTGGTCCACCGCCAGTTGCGACTATGTTCCAGTTAAAAACCATTCCTGCGACACAATGCCTCAGTTGAGGCCCAGAACGTCCTGCATGTCGTACAGGCCCGGCTGCCGCTTGTGCAGCCACAGCGCCGCGCGCACCGCACCTTTGGCGAAGGTCATACGGCTCGACGCCTTGTGGGTAATTTCCACCCGCTCGCCATCGGCGGCGAACAGTACGGTGTGATCGCCCACCACATCACCTGCGCGCACGGTAGCGAAACCTATGGTCTCGCGCTCGCGGGCACCGGTCTGGCCTTCACGGCCGTAGACCGCAACTTTCTGCAGATCGCGACCCAGGGCATTGGCCACCACTTCACCCATACGCAGGGCGGTACCGGACGGCGCATCGACCTTATGCCGGTGGTGAGCCTCGATGATCTCGATATCCACCTCGTCGCCCAGCACCCGTGCCGCGGTGTCGAGTAACTTCAGGCACAGGTTGACGCCAACGCTGAAGTTGGCGGCAAAGACGATGGGAATCTGCTTACCGGCCTCGACCAGCAACTGCTTCTCCTCCGGGGAAAAGCCGGTGGTGCCGATAATCATGGCCTTGCCGGCCTGACGGCAGACTTGCAGATTCTTCAGGGTGACCGATGGATGGGTGAAATCGATCAGCACATCGAATTGATCGAGCACCGCATTCAGATCACCGGACAGATTGACGCCAATCTTGCCCTGAGCGACCAGCTCACCCACATCGACACCAACCAGGCTGCTATCGGCACGATCAATCGCCGCGCTCAGTTGCGCACCGTCGGCCTGCTGCACCGCCTCGATCAGGGTCTTGCCCATGCGCCCGGCGGCGCCCATTACTGCGATACGTTGCATAGCTATCAGCTCCAAGCTGTCGCCCCAGGCTGCAGCCGCCGCTTAGCGGCCAGCGCAGCCTGACAGCGGGATTTACAGGTCGCCAAAGAAGCGCTTCACGCCCTCGAACCAGCCATTGGCCTTCGGCGAGTGCGAGCTGTCGCCCTCCAGGGACTTGCGGAACTCGTCCAGCAGTTCACGCTGACGCTTGTCCAGGTGCACCGGGGTTTCCACCACCACCTTGCACATCAGGTCGCCAGCACCGCCACCGCGCACCGGGGCCACGCCCTTGCCGCGCAGACGGAACATCTTGCCGGTCTGAGTCCCTTCGGGAATCTTCAGCTTGACCCGACCATCCAGGGTCGGCACTTCCAGCTCGCCGCCCAGGGCCGCATCGGCGAAGCTGATCGGTACTTCGCAGTACAGGTGCTTGCCGTCACGCTGGAAGATCGCGTGCTCGCGCACATTCACCACCACATACAGATCGCCCGCCGGGCCACCCATGGCACCCGCCTCGCCTTCGCCGGACAGGCGAATGCGATCACCGGTATCGACGCCCGCAGGCACCTTCACCGACAGGGTCTTGTGCTCTTCCACCCGGCCATGGCCGTGGCAGGATCCGCAAGGATCGGTGATCATCCGGCCGCTGCCGTGGCAACGTGGACAGGTCTGCTGCACCGAGAAGAAACCCTGCTGCATGCGCACCTGGCCGATACCGCCACAGGTGGTACAGGTCACCGGACTGGTGCCCTTCTTCGCCCCCGAGCCATCGCAGGTCTTGCAACCCACCAGGGTCGGCACGCGAATGGTTACCGTGGTGCCACGCACCGCCTCTTCCAGGTCCAGCTCCAGGGTGTAGCGCAGGTCACTGCCGCGCTGCGCGCCGCCCCGCTGACCACCGCGACCGCCGCCACCGAAGAAATCACTGAATACATCGCCGAAGATATCCGAGAAGTTCGCCCCACCCGGACCGCCACCACCGCCACCCATCTGCGGGTCGACCCCGGCATGGCCGTACTGATCGTAGGCCGAGCGCTTGCCGGCATCGGAGAGCACTTCGTAGGCCTCGTTGGCCTCCTTGAACTTCTCTTCCGAGGCTTTATCGTCGGGATTACGGTCCGGGTGATGCTTCATGGCCAGGCGGCGGTAGGCTTTTTTCAGCTCCGCTTCGCTGGCACCGCGCTCGACACCGAGCACCTCGTAATAGTCACGTTTAGCCATAAGTCTTCAATACCTTCAAATCGTCTGCTCCAGACACGCCAACGCGGGAGCAAGCTCCCGCGCGGCGAAACATGCCGGCCGCGACTCGCGTCACGCCCGGCCAGAGCGGCATAAGCTCGCGCTTACTTGTTTTCCTTGACCTCTTCGAACTCGGCGTCGACTACGTCGTCCGCTGCGTCCTTGGCTTCTTCGCCGCCTGGGGCTTGAGCGCCCGGCTGCGGCTGCTCGGCGTACATCTTCTGCGCAAGCGGTGCGGTCACTTCGGACAGCGCGGCCATCTTGGCGTCGATATCCGCCTTGTCGTCGCCCTTGATCGCCACTTCCAGCGCGCTCAGTGCGGTTTCGATGGCAGCCTTCTCGTCGGCAGTAGCCTTGTCGCCGGCCTCAACGATCATCTTGCGGCTGGCGTGAACCAGCTGATCGCCCTGGTTGCGTGCGGTCGCCAGCTCTTCGAACTTGCGATCTTCCTCGGCGTTGACTTCGGCATCACGGACCATCTGCTGAATTTCTTCTTCAGACAGACCGGAGTTGGCCTTGATCACGATGGACTGAGTCTTGCCGGTCGCCTTGTCTTTCGCGCCGACGTGCAGGATGCCGTTGGCATCGATATCGAAGGTGACTTCGATCTGCGGTACGCCACGCGGAGCCGGCGGAATCTCGGCCAGGTCGAATTTGCCCAAGGACTTGTTACCACTGGCTTGCTTGCGCTCGCCCTGCAGTACGTGAATGGTCACGGCACCCTGGTTGTCGTCGGCAGTCGAGAACACTTGCGATTTCTTGGTCGGAATCGTGGTGTTTTTCTCGATCAGCGCAGTCATCACGCCGCCCATGGTTTCGATACCCAGGGTCAGCGGCGACACGTCGAGCAGCAGCACGTCTTTCACGTCGCCCGACAGTACCGCGCCTTGGATAGCAGCACCCATGGCTACAGCTTCGTCCGGGTTGACGTCTTTACGCGCTTCTTTACCGAAGAAATCGGTAACCAGCTTCTGCACCAGCGGCATGCGGGTCTGACCGCCAACCAGGATCACGTCGTTGATCTTGCTGATGTCGATACCGGCGTCTTTCAGGGCGATGCGGCAAGGCTCGATGGTGCGCTGCACCAGGTCTTCAACCAGCGATTCCAGCTTGGCGCGGGAAATCTTCACGTTCAGGTGCTTCGGACCGGTGGCGTCTGCAGTGATATACGGCAGGTTGACATCGGTCGACTGGCTCGAGGACAGCTCGATCTTGGCCTTCTCAGCGGCTTCTTTCAGGCGCTGCATGGCCAGCGGGTCACCCTTGAGGTTCATGCCGCTTTCTTTCTTGAATTCGTCAACGAGGTAGTCGATCAGACGAATGTCAAAGTCTTCACCGCCGAGGAAGGTGTCACCGTTGGTGGCCAACACTTCGAACTGGTGCTCACCGTCGACTTCAGCGATTTCAATTACGGAAACGTCGAAGGTACCGCCACCCAGGTCATAAACGATCACGGTGTGATCGCCCTTGGCCTTGTCCATACCGTAAGCCAGAGCGGCTGCGGTCGGCTCGTTGATGATTCGCTTGACGTCCAGACCAGCGATACGGCCGGCGTCTTTGGTGGCCTGACGCTGGCTGTCGTTGAAGTAGGCCGGCACGGTGATCACCGCTTCGGTCACTGGCTCGCCGAGGTAGTCTTCGGCGGTCTTCTTCATCTTCTTGAGAATTTCAGCCGAGATTTGTGGCGGTGCCATTTTCTGGCCGTTCACTTCAACCCAGGCGTCGTTGTTGTCAGCTTTGACGATCTTGTACGGGACCATCTGGATGTCTTTCTGCACGACTTCTTCGTCAAAACGACGACCGATCAGACGCTTCACCGCGTACAGGGTGTTGTGCGGATTGGTCACTGCCTGACGCTTGGCCGACTGGCCAACCAGAATTTCGCCATCGTTGGCGTACGCGATGATCGACGGCGTGGTGCGCGCGCCTTCAGCGTTTTCAATAACTTTGGCCTTGCCGTTTTCCAGAACCGAGACGCACGAGTTGGTGGTCCCCAGGTCGATACCGATAATTTTACCCATCTTCACTCTCCCGAAACTTTGATAATCCCGCAGCTGATCGTTGTCAGCAGCGGTAGCACTAAAACGCTTGACTGTTTAATGGGGGCAGCGCGGCGAATTTCAAGCCTGCTCATCGATCGATGGTGGCGCTTGTACCGGTGCCTTGCTGACCACCACCATGGCGGGGCGCAACAAACGACCATTGAGCATGTAGCCCTTCTGGAACACCTTGAGCACGCTGTTAGGCTCGACGTTGGTGCTTTCCTGCATCGCCATCGCCTGATGGTGTTCGGCGTTGAACGGCGCGCCGTGCGGATCAATGGCTTCCAACTGGTGGCGCTTGAGAGTGTCGCCGAACAGCTTGAGCGTCAGCTCCATGCCCTCACGTACGGCCTTGATCGCCTCATCATCCGGATTCGACAGCTCAAGGCCGCGCTCCAGGCTATCCACCACCGGCAACAGGTCGTTGGCGAATTTCTCCAGAGCGAATTTGTGCGCCTTCTCTACATCCTGCTCGGCGCGGCGGCGCACGTTCTGCAGATCGGCAGCCATGCGCAGCGACTGATCCTGCGCAGTGGCCAGTTGCTCTTCCAGCGCTTGCACGCGGGCAACCAGGTCATCACCCGCAGCCGCTTCGGCAGCTGTTTGTACATCGGGGTTCTGCGTATCCAGGGTCTGTTCGTCAGCCATGCGTCTCTCCTCTTAAAAACCGACGCGAGCCTCAACTCACGTGCCTGACCGCTATATGGGGCCAAAAAATGTGGTTTCAAGGACAGCAGATGGATTGTCAGCCCACAAAAAAACACTGTATAAATAACCAGACATGAACTTGGGAGGCCCTCGCCATGCTGGTGCACCTGTCCGTACACAACTACGCCATCGTTGAACATCTTGATCTGGAGCTGGACGCTGGCATGAGCGTGATCAGCGGCGAAACCGGTGCCGGCAAGTCGATCATGCTCGACGCCCTCGGCCTGTGCCTGGGCGACCGCGCCGACAGCGGCGTGGTCCGCCCCGGTGCGGACAAGGCGGATATTCTCGCCAGCTTCGACCTGTCCGACATCCCCGAAGCCCGCGCCTGGCTGGCCGAACGCGATCTGGACAATGACGGCCCGTGCATCCTCCGTCGGGTGATCACCGCCGAAGGCCGTTCGCGCGGCTATATCAACGGCGCGCCCTGCCCCCAGGGCGACCTCAAGGCCCTGGGCGAGCGCCTGATCGATATCCACAACCAGCACGAACACCAGTCACTGCTCAAGGCCGACACCCACCGCCGCCTGCTCGACGAATACGCCGGCAGCCAGGAGCTGGCGCGCCAGGTGCAACTGGCTGCCCAACGCTGGAAACAGACCAAGAGCGAACTGCAGCGCATCTCCAGCATCGGCGACGAACAGCGCGCGCGCCATCAACTGCTGAGCTATCAGCTGGAAGAGCTCGACAATCTGGCCCTGGGCGAGAACGAGCTGGACAACCTGGAGCAGGAACACAAGAACCTGACCAACGCCGAAAGCCTGCTCAGTGCCTGCCGCCTGGTAATCGAGCAGTGCAGTGAGAATGAC
This sequence comes from Pseudomonas sp., assembly GCF_035512415.1. Lineage (GTDB taxonomy): Bacteria > Pseudomonadota > Gammaproteobacteria > Pseudomonadales > Pseudomonadaceae > Aquipseudomonas. The sequence continues at coordinate 37,751 of NZ_DATKDZ010000004.1, forward strand.
GCCGGCAACGTGCTCTCGGCGCTAACCAGCAGCCTTAACCGCCTCGGTGCCTTCCAGGGCCAGCCCGGAGCCTTGAGCGAAGCCACCAACCTGCTGGCCAGCGCGCAGATCCAGGTGGAAGAAGCGGTCGGCGAGCTGAACCGCTTTCTCGACCACTTCGACGCCGATCCCGAACGCCTGCAGCAGATGGAAGAGCGCCTGGACGCGATCTACACCCTGGCGCGCAAGCACCGTATTCAGCCCGGCGAGCTGATCGCCATGCAGCAGCAACTGTTTGAAGAACTGGAAAGCCTTAACGCCGACGACCAGGCCGCCGAACGCCTGGGCGAAGAGCTCGGTGCCTTCGAGCGCCATTACCAGGAAAAGGCCACGGAACTGAGCGCACTGCGCAATAAAGCCGCCAGCGCGCTGGCCGCGGCGGTGGAACTGGAAATGCAGAACCTGGGCATGCCCGGCGGGCGCTTCAGCATCAAACTGAGCGCCAACCCCAACAGCGAGCCGCACCCCAACGGCCTGGAGCAGCTGGAATTTCTGGTCAGCGCCAACCCTGGACAACCGCTGAAGGCCCTGGCCAAGGTCGCCTCGGGCGGCGAACTGTCGCGCATCAGCCTGGCGATCCAGGTGATCACCGCACAAACCTCGCGGGTACCAACACTGGTCTTCGACGAAGTAGACGTTGGCATCGGCGGCCCCACCGCCGAAGTGGTCGGCCAGCTGCTGCGCCGCCTCGGCGAACGCGGTCAGGTACTGACCGTCACCCACTTGCCGCAAGTCGCCGCACAAGGGCATCAACACCTGTTCGTACACAAGGTGCGCGACAGCGATGCCACCCGCACCGCCGTGAGCAAGCTAAGCTCCACGCAGCGGGTCGAGGAAATCGCCCGCATGCTCGGCGGCGTCGACCTCACCGAAGAGTCCCTGGCCCACGCCCGACAGATGGTCGGCAGTGTCCAGGCCTGATCGAGCAGACCGCAGAAAGCACAAAGGCGACCCTAGGGTCGCCTTTGTTATGCAGCAGTCAATCAGGTTTTCTTGCGCACGTAGAGCACAAGATTGTGATCGACCAGTTCGAAACCGTGCTCTTTGACGATTTCTTTCTGACGTTTTTCGATCTCGACATCGAAAAACTCGATCACCTCGCCCGAATCGACACAGACCATATGATCGTGATGACCACCGTCGGCCAATTCAAATACGGCGTGGCCGCCATCGAAGTTGTGCCGCACCACCAGACCTGCGGCCTCGAACTGGGTCAACACGCGATAGACGGTGGCCAGCCCCACGTCATCACCAGCCTCCATCAGTGCCTTGTAAACATCCTCTGCACTCATGTGACGCTGACCGGCGGAGTCGAGCATTTGCAGAATCTTGACCCGTGGCAGGGTCACTTTCAGGCCAGCCTTGCGTAGTTCGCTATTTTCAACCATGGTCTGCTTTCTCACGGAAGCGGCTTCGCAGCTTCCTTTATTGCGGGTATGATCCGGGTTTATATTGCCCAGCCAAGATAGTGGAAGTCGCCCACCGATGCAAAAAACCAAACTCCTGCTGACCAGCCTTACCCTTACAGGGCTATTCGCACTCGCCGGTTGTTCATTCCCCGGGGTTTATAAAATCGACATCCAACAGGGCAATGTCGTGACGCAAGACATGATAGACCAGTTGCGCCCGGGAATGACCCGCCGACAAGTGCGGTTTATCATGGGCAACCCACTGCTCACCGACACCTTCCACAGCAATCGCTGGGACTATCTGTACAGCATCCAGCCCGGTGGCGGACATCGCCTGCAGGAGCGCATCAGCGTCAACTTCAGCGCTGACGATCAGCTGGTGGGCCTGTCCGGTGACTTTATGCCGGGCGTCAGCCGCGATCAGGCCATCCTCGGCGAAGACAGCGGCGTGACCACACCACAAGCCACACCGCGCCCGGCAGTAGAAGACAAACCAGCCCCCGGCTCGCTGCTGGAACAGATCCAGCGCGAAGTCGACAGCGTGCAGAGCGTCCCGGTACCGACCCCAGAACCGCTGGAAACCAGCCCGCAGTAGCAGCAACGCATAAAAAAGCCCGGACACTTCCGGGCTTTTTTATGCGCGGTAAACCGCTCGTTACATCTCTTCGTCATCCGCCTTGGCTTTGGCCGCCTTGGCCGCCCGCTGCTTGCGCACCTCTTTCGGGTCGGCAATCAGCGGACGATAGATTTCCACCCGCTCGCCGTCTTCCAGCACGCGCTCATCGGGCTTGGCAACCGCCTTTCCGAAGATACCCAGCGGGCTGTTGTGCAGATCCAGGTCCGGGAAGTGCGCCTGCATTCCCGACTGCAGCGCTGCCTGGCGCACCGTGGTGCCGTGAGGCAGGCTCAGGCGCAGCAACTTCTGCTTGTCGGCCAGGGCATAGACCACTTCGACCACAATGCTCTGCTTATCCATATAGCTGTTTGGCCCTTTGACAGAAGGCATCGACCAGGGTGTTGGTCGCCTGATTGAACAACGGCCCGAGGGTAGCCCGCACCAGCGGCCCGGCATAGTCGAAGGTCAGATCCAGGCTGATTTTGCAGGCCTTGTCACCCAAGGCTTTGAACTCCCAATGCCCATACAACTGAGTGAACGGCCCCTCGACCAGGGTCAGCTTGATCAGCTCGCCAGACACCAGCGTGTTGGAGGTCACAAAGCGCTGGCTCATACCGCCCTTGGCCACCGCCAGACTGGCGCGCATATGGGTCTCGCTGACCTCCAGCACCTCGCTGGCCGAACACCAGGGCAGAAACTGCGGATAGCTGGCGACATCGTTGACCAGATCGAAAAGCGCCTGGGCCGGATAAGGCAATAAAGCCGAACGCTGAATATGGGTGCTCATAACGCTATGGTTTCACTCAGATAGCAGGCTGTCACTTGCTCAGCTCCGCAATAAAGACGATCAATACGCCAACAGGGGCGACAACGCGCACCAGCCAGTACAGCAGATTGAACAACAGGGGGTTCTTGATCGCCAGTTCATCGCGTACCGCCTCGCGGTTCATCGCCCAGCCGGCGAACAGGGCAAAGGCCAGGCCGCCCAGAGGCAGGAGGATACGGCTGGTCAGGTAGTCGATGCTGTCGAAGAAGTTGCGCCCGCCCTCGGCACCCCACTGGTAAAAGTGGAAACCGTCCTCGGCAAAGACAAAGAACTTGGCCTCCGCGCCAATATTGAACGACAGCACAGTGCCCATGCCGACCACCCAGCAGAACAGCGCCAGCACACTGGTTACCAGCGCCCGGCTGCGCCCGCTGCGCTCGACAAAATAAGCCACCGCCGGCTCGAGCATGGAGATCGACGAACTCCAGGCGGCTATCGCCACCAGAACGAAGAACACCAGGCCCATAATCTGGCCGAAAGCGATAGAGCCAAAGGCAATGGGCAGGGTCACGAACATCAACCCTGGGCCGCCGCCCGGTTCCAGGCCCGCGGCGAAAACGATGGGAAACAACGCCAGACCGGCCGTCAGAGCCACCAGGGTATCGAGCAGACCAACGGCGAGTACCGTGCTGCCGATTGAGGCCTTCTTCGGCATATAGGCACCGTAGACCATGATCGAGCCCACACCGACGCTGAGGGTGAAGAAGGCATGGCCCATGGCCGCGAGAATACCGTCCTGCACCTTGCTTGGATCGAAGTGAAAGAGGAAATCGAAGCCCTGCATAAAATGCCCGGTGGTCAGGCTGTAGCCGAGCAGCACCAGCAACAGCACGAACAGCAGCGGCATCATGATCCGCAGGCTGCGCTCCAGACCGGCCACCACACCATTGCCGATAACGATGGCGGTCACCAGCATAAACAGGCTGTGCCACAGGGTCAGCCGCCAGGGATCGCTGGTCAAACCACCGAAGGCGGCTCCCGCCCCCTCGGCGCTGATCCCGCGAAAATCACCACTGCCCATGCCGAAGATGTAATCCAGCGACCAGCCGGCTACCACACTGTAAAAAGACAGAATCAGCAAGGCCGCCACCAGCCCGACCAGCGCTGCCAGTGACCAGTGCTTCGATGCACCCGCCTCGAGCGCCAGGCTCTTCATGGCGTTGACCGGGCTCTGTCGGCCGCGGCGACCAATCAGGGTTTCCGCCAGCATGATCGGCACCCCGACCAGCACGATGCACAGCAGGTACATGGCCACGAAGGCACCGCCGCCGTACATCCCGGTCATATAGGGAAATTTCCAGATATTGCCCAGGCCAACGGCCGAGCCGGTCGCGGCAAGAATAAAAACCCACCGGCTGGCCCAGGCACCGTGTATCGAGACCTTGTCGTTCGCCATGTTCGGCTAGCCCGCTCTGCTTGAAAAAGATCGCGCATTGTCGGGGATTACCCGGAACGGCTCAAGCGCAGCCGAAATAGCCAGTAGCCATGACGAGCGCAATCCCGCGTTTTGCCCTGCTCAGCACATGGCGCCCGCGCCACTGACTCCCTATAATGCGCGCCCTATGGCTAAACAAAAGAAACACCCGCAAGGCACCATCGCCCAGAACAAGAAGGCGATGCACGATTACTTCGTCGAATCCAGGTTCGAGGCAGGCTTGGTCCTGGCCGGCTGGGAAGTGAAAAGTCTGCGCGCCGGCAAGGCTCAGTTGGTCGACAGCTATGTGCTGCTGAAGAACGACGAAGCCTGGCTGATGGGCTGCCACATCACCCCACTGACGACGGCCAGCACCCACGTGATCGCCGACCCGATACGCACCCGCAAGCTGCTGCTGAACAAACGCGAACTGGACAAACTGTTCAGTGCCGTACAGCAGAAGGGCTACGCCTGCGTGGCGCTGTCGATCTACTGGAAAGCGCATTTGATCAAGTGCGAGATCGCCCTGGCCAAAGGCAAGAAGGACTTCGACAAGCGCCACACCGAGAAGGAGCGCGACGCCGACCGCGAAGTGCAGCGGGCTATGCGCAGCAAAGGCAAAGACGACTGAACAGGTTATGTACTACAAAAAGCGCCCCGCTAATGCGGGGCGTTTTCGTTAAAGCGCTCGATTTAACGCAGTTCAGTAAAAGCCAGCTTGACGCCCAGCCCCACCAGCACGGTGCCCATCAGCCGGTCGAACCAGTGGCCCATGCGTGCGAAACCGGCGCGTACCCGCTGGTGGCTGAACAGTTGCGCGACCATGCAGAACCACAGCGCGGTCGCCACGGCCAGGTAAACCCCGTAGCCCGCCTGCACCGGCAGCGGCGTATGCGGGTTGATCACCACGGTAAACAGCGAGAGGAAGAACAGCGTGGCCTTGGGGTTCAGACCATTGGTCACAAAGCCAGCGACAAAGGCGGCTCGAGGCGAACGCACAACCTCGCCCAAGCTCAGCTCGGCCTCATCTGGACGGGCCGGCTTGGCGCGCAGCGCCTTGATGCCGATATACAGCAGGTAAGCGGCGGCCAGCCACTTGAGGGCATTGAACAGCACGATCGACTGCGACACGATCAGGCCGATGCCCAGCAGTGAATAGGCCACATGGATAAAGATCCCGCAGCCCACTCCTATCGCACTGAAGATGCCGGCACGCCGCCCATGGGCGACACTTTCGCGCACCACAATGGCGAAATCCGGCCCTGGACTGGCCACCGCAAGCAGGTGGATCAGGGCCACAGCTAAAAACTCAGTCCAGTACATGGGGGCGGCTCCGCGCGGCGAAATGATTCTGCTAGGCTCGCCACCTTACCCCCAGCCCAGACTTGCAGGATAGATACAGCTGATGAGTAACAGTCCCCGCGCGGTATTTCTCGACCACAGCTCCCTCGACCTCGGCGACCTCGACCTCTCGCACCTGAAGCAGTGCTTTGCCGAGCTGCAGCTGTACCCTCAGAGCAGCAGCAAGGCCGAGGCCATCGAGCGCCTGCAAGGCGCTCAGGTGGCCATCAGCAACAAGGTGCCACTCGACGCAGAGGTGTTTGCCGCCTGCCCCGACCTCAAACTGGTACTGGTCGCCGCCACCGGCACCAACCCCTTCGACCTGGCCGCCGCCCGCGCCCATGGCGTGGTGGTCAGTAACTGCCAGGGCTACGGCACACCTTCGGTGGCTCAACACACCCTGATGCTGCTGCTCGCCCTGGCCACCCGCCTGCCCGACTACCAGCAGGATGTGCGCGCCGGCCGCTGGCAGCAGGCGCGGCAGTTCTGCCTGCTCGACTACCCAATCATCGAGCTGCATGGCAAGACCCTCGGCCTGCTCGGTCACGGCGAACTGGGCAGCGCGGTGGCCAGGCTGGCCGAAGCCTTCGGCATGCGCGTGCTGCTCGGCCAGTTGCCGGGCCGCCCGCCACGGGCAGACCGTTTGCCGCTGGATGAGCTACTGCCGCAGGTCGATGCCCTGACCCTGCATTGCCCACTGAACCGCGACACCCTGAACCTGATCGGTTCCCGCGAACTCAGCCTGATGAAACCCACGGCCTTTGTCATCAATACTGCCCGCGGCGGCCTGGTCAACGAACAGGCTCTGGCCGATGCCCTACGCGCTGGCCATCTGGGCGGCGCTGCCACCGACGTGCTGACCCAGGAACCGCCGCAGGATGACAACCCGCTGCTCGCCGCCGATATCCCGCGCCTGATCATCACCCCGCACAGCGCCTGGGGCAGCCGTGAAGCGCGGCAACGCATCGTCGCGCAGATAAGCGAAAATGCTCTGGCATTCTTCAATGGCGCAGCCATCCGCGTAGTCGGCTAAGCTACGCGACTTTTTTCGAGGAGCACCTATGGACCCGCGAAGCGAAGTACTGCTGCGCCAGGCTGAACTGTTCAAGGGCCCGCTACTGCTTGCCGGCCTGCCGGCCGACGACCTGCTCGGCCAGCTGCCCGAGGCCCATGGCTGGAGCTGGCACGCCGGCGAACAGAGCCTGCTCGAGACGCGTTTTGCCGGGCGCTGCCACTTCGGCACTCTTCCGCCTGCGACCGACTTCGCCGCCGCGGTGGTGTTCCTACCCAAATCCCGCGAACTGAGCGAATACCTGCTCAATGCCCTGGCTGCACGCCTGGACGGGCGCGAGCTGTATCTGGTCGGCGAAAAACGCGCCGGTATCGAGCGCGCCGCCAAACACCTGACCGCCTTCGGCCAGGCGCGCAAGCTCGACAGCGCCCGCCATTGCCAGCTCTGGCAGGTACGGGTGACCCAGGCACCGGCAGTGCCGGATCTGCACAGCCTGGCGCAACGCTATCAACTGCCGCTCAGTGACGGGCCACTGACAGTGATCAGCCTGCCCGGGGTTTTCAGCCATGGCCGCCTGGATCTGGGCAGCGCCCTGCTGCTGGAGCATCTGGACAACCTGCCGAGCGGGCATCTGCTGGACTTCGGCTGCGGAGCCGGGGTGCTGGGCGCAACACTGAAACGCCGTTACCCGGACAGCCAGATCACCCTGCTGGATGTCGACGCCTTCGCCGTCGAAAGCAGCCGCCTGACCCTGGCCGCCAACGGCCTGCAGGCCGAGGTAATCAGTGGTGACGGCATCGATGCTGCCTCCGCGGGCCTGAGCGCCATCCTCAGCAACCCACCCTTCCATCAGGGCGTGCATACCCACTACCAGGCCACCGAACACCTGCTGCGCCAGGCCAGCCGACACCTACAGGCCAAGGGCGAACTGCGCCTGGTGGCCAACAGCTTTCTCAAATACCCGCCACTGATCGAACAACACCTCGGCCCCTGCCAGACCCTGGCCGATGCCAAGGGTTTTCGCATCTACCGTGCGGTGAAAAACTGACTTGCCCAATACCCACCTAGCGGGCAGAATGCGCCCGTCCTAGGGGAGTAGTCTCCCGCGAGCGCCAGCTCGCCCGGCACCCGTCAACATACTTGCTCCGCAGAGCATGGCGCGTGCGACCCAAGGCCCACTCAGAGGGGCCTGCGGTTTGACCAGACCTATGACACGCACACCTTACCCGGGGCGGGAAGGCTGTACGTGTCATAGCCGTGTCGACCCGCCCCTTAGGAAAGCCTGATGCTCGAATCCCTGTTTGTTCCAACCTTTATCGTTGCCTTGGCCGAAATCGGCGACAAGACGCAGTTGCTCGCCCTGCTTTTGGCCGCACGCTTTCGCAAGCCCTGGCCGATCATCTGGGGCATTGTGGTCGCCACCCTGGCCAATCATTTCGCCGCTGGCGCTATCGGCAACTGGGTTGCCAGCTTTTTCTCCCCCGCCACCTTGAGCTGGACTCTTGCCGCCAGCTTTGTTGCGGTGGCCCTGTGGACCCTGATCCCCGACAAGCTGGATGACGACGAAAGCTCCAAACTCAAGCGCTACGGCCCGTTCCTGACCACCCTGATTGCTTTCTTCCTTGCAGAAATGGGCGACAAGACCCAGGTCGCCACCGTGATGTTGGCGGCGCAATACCCGCACTTCGTGCTGGTCATACTAGGCACCACCCTGGGCATGCTGATCGCCAACGTGCCGGTGGTGCTGGCTGGCAATTTCGCCGCCGAACGCCTACCCCTGACCCTGATTCGCCGCCTGGCCGCCACGGCCTTTGCAGCCCTGGCCGTCTATGCCGGCTATCAGGCGCTGGTCTTCAGCGGCCTGGCATGACAATAGCCCGACGCCACCTCGCTGGCGTTTCGGCCAATCGGAATATCCCCTGACGCTGGTAAAGTGCGCCGAATGTTGCTCACCATAGCCAGCAGTCAGGGAGACGAACATGTCGCTGGATGACCGGAAAAAGGTGGTACGCCACCACATTGATCTGTCGTGGAACAAAGGCCGCCTGGCCTTGGCAGAACAGCTGCACAGCAGAGACTTTCTCTACAAAAGCTCCTTTATCGGCCGTCCGCTCAGCAGCCCGGCCTTCATCCAGATGGTGCTCGACATCCGCCACGCCATGCCCGATCTGCAGGTGGTCATCGAAGAGTGCATTGCCGAAGACTACAAGGTGGTCACCTGGAGCACCCTGATCGGTACCATCCAGAAACCCGCCCTGGGTTACCCGCCAAGCGACAAGATCCTGAGTATCTCGGCCATGGCCTTCTGGACCCTTAACCCGGCCAACGAAATCCAGGAAATCTGCACCATGTTCGATATGGAGAGCTTCCGCTCGCAGCTCAACCTGGCCACGCAGCCTTTTGCCGCCAAAGCCCTGCCCTAAGCACAGCACAGCACAAACAATAAAGCCCTCATCAGAGGGCTTTATTACTACTGCGGGCGGTTTAACGCGCCTGTTCGTAGAGCGGCATCACCTTGGGGATAGCGGCCTGCAAAGCAGCGATCCGGCTGCTCGACGAAGGGTGAGTGCTCATAAACTCAGGCGGTGCGCCGCCACCGGCACGCGCCATCTTCTGCCACAGGCTAACAGCCGCATTAGGGTTGTAACCGGCACGCGCCGCCAGCTCCAGCCCCAGCAGATCGGCTTCATTCTCATTACCACGGCTGTTAGGCAAGGTCAGGCTGTACTGCGCCACGGTATCGGCCATGGCCATACCGCCCTCGCCCAGACCGAGCAAGGCACCCGCGCCCTGCTTGGCCAGAGCCACGCCATACGCCCGGGACATCGCCTCGCGGCTGTGCTCACGCAGGGCGTGGGCCATTTCGTGGCCCATGATCGCGGCGATTTCATCGTCAGTGAGCTGCAGCTTCTCGATGATCCCGCTGTAGAAGATGATCTTGCCACCCGGCCCGCAGTTGGCGTTCAGCTCGGGGCTTTTGATCAGATTGACTTCCCACTGCCACTGCGCGGCATCGGGGCGGAAACGCGGAGCCTGCTTGATCAGCCGACTGGCGACCGCCTGCAGACGCTTGGCATTCGGGCTGGTCTTGTCCAGCACCCCCTTGCTCGATGCCTCGCCCAGCGTCTGCTTATAAGACTGGGCATACATCTGATTGACTTCCTGGGACGACAGCATGCTGAACATGTACTGCTTGCGTTCGACCCCCACCGCACCACCGCTGGTGGTATTCACCGCCTGGCATCCCGCCAGTAACAGGGCCATGCTCAGGGCGCTAAGGGATAACAATTTGGCCATGGTAAAACTCCTCGAGAAAACCGCTACATCCTAGGCTGCCGCCCCCGGGCAAACAACCACTAACTTGCTCTATGCCGGCCGGCGAACTATAGGGTTTATCTGCCCCTTATCGCGGGGCAGATAAAACGGCAATAGAACCTGACTACACACGGCGATTAAGGATTATCTCCGCCCCGGCCGATAAGCCATTACCGGCATTGCTATTACGTGTGGAGCATCCATGAACTTTCGCTCGATCCAGACGACCATTGCCACCCTGGCCGGGGCTTGCATCCTCGCTATAGTCACCGCGTTGATCCTCTACGCCCTGTATGCCAGCGACCGCACCCAGACGCAGACCCAGGCACGCACCCAGGTATTGCTCGAGCAGCTTATCGAGCAGCGCCTGAGCGCCCTGGCCCAGACCCAGGTCCTGCAGATCCAGCGCGAACTGGAATACCCGCTGGCGATCACCGCCGAGCTGGCAAATAGCAACCGCCTGCTGGGCTTGACCGGCGCAGACGGAACCGCCCTGCTCTCGGTGAGCCGTGAGGAAATGCTCAACCTGGCCCGCGAAACCCTGGTCCAGCACCCCAAACTGTTGAGTACCTATATCGGCTGGGAGCCCAACGCCTTCGACAACAGCGACGATATCTATGCCGGCAGCCAACAGCCGGGCATGTCCGACGCCGGGCGTTTCGTGCCCTGGTGGTACCGCAATGACGATGGCAGCCTGGCCCTCGACCGCCTGAATGACCTGGAAGATGAAAAATTGCTGCCCACCGGCGTGCGCGCCGGCGAGTACTACCTGTGCCCAAGGGACAGCAAACAGGCCTGCGTGACCGACCCCGCACCTTACGAAATGGGCGGCAAGACGGTGATGCTGGCCTCCTTCGTCAACCCGATCCTGGTCAATGACCAGTTTATGGGCATGGCCGGGGCCGATCTGGCGGTCAACTTTATCCAGGAGCTACTGATCAATGCCGACCGCCAGCTCTATGACGGTGCCGGTGAGATGTCGCTGATCTCCAATAACGGCCGCCTGATCGCCTCGACCCAGGCCCCCGACAAACTCGGCAGCCCGGCCACCGAGGTACTCGACGCCAACGAACTGGAAAACCTCAAGCGCCTGGTGCCGGGGCAGATCATCTATGACACCGACCATGCAACCGACTCCGCCGACAGCCATATCGAACTGTTTCTGTCTTTCGCCGTCGGCAACACTGCGGCGCGCTGGACCCTGATGCTGGTTCTGCCACTCGAGACGGTGATGGCCGAACTGCAACTGCTGCACGACGACCTGAGTGCCCAGCGCCAGGCCGACACCCTGAACATGACCCTGGTCGGCCTGCTGATTGCCGCGCTCGGCCTGCTGCTGATCTGGCTGGTCAGCCGCGGGATTGCCCAGCCGCTAAAACGCATGGTGGCCATGCTCGACGATATCGCCCAGGGCGACGGCGACCTCACCCACCGCCTGCAGGTCGATCGTACGGACGAACTGGGCGATATCGCCAAGGGCTTCAATACCTTCCTGGGCAAACTGCAAAGCATGATCACCCAGGTGGTCGGCTCGGTGCAGAAGGTCAGCGACTCGTCCGAACACACCGCCGACATCGCCATCCGCACCAACCAGGGCGTGCAGAAGCAACTCTCGGAGATCGAGATGGTCGCCACCGCTGTGCACCAGATGACTGCCACCGCCCAGGATGTGGCGCGCAATGCGACCCATGCGGCCCAGGCAGCCAACCACGCAGACCAGGCGGCCAACCAGGGCAAACAGACCGTCCAGCATACCGCCGATGCGATTGCCGCACTGGCCGAGGAAATCGGCCGCGCGGTGACCGTGGTACAGACCCTGGCCAAGGACAGCGAAAACATCAACGCCATTCTGGTGGCAATTCGCGGCATTGCCGAACAGACCAACCTGCTCGCACTCAACGCCGCCATCGAGGCTGCGCGTGCCGGCGAACAGGGTCGCGGCTTTGCTGTGGTAGCCGACGAGGTGCGCAACCTGGCGCAGAAAACCCAGCAGGCCACCGAAGAAATCCAGAGCATGATCCAGCAGCTGCAGCAAGGCACCCGTGAGGTGGTGAGGGTGATGGAGGACAGCCAGGGCAAGACCGAGATCAGCGTGCAGCAGGCCAACCAGGCGGCCACAGCACTGGAGTCGATCACCCAGGCCGTTTCGGTAATCAACGACATGAACACCCAGATCGCCAGCGCGGCCGAGGAGCAGAGCGCGGTGGCCGAAGACATCAACCGCAACGTCACCAATATCGGCCAGGTGGCCAATGAGGTGGCCAGCGGTGCCGACGAAGCCAGCCAGGCCAGTGCCGAGCTGACCAAACTGGCCGAGCAGCAGCGCCGCCTGATCAATCAGTTCAAGGTTTAAGGGCCGCTGCAGGCAAATCAGGCCGGGGTCAGGCACTCCGGCCCATCGAGTTTGGGATCATTGACCAGATTGGCCAGCACCCGCTCGCGCAGTTGCGGCTGCGGCCGCGCCAACAGCGCCAGCAGGTCGCTGTGCGGCGTATCGGCGGCCAGCCAGGCCGCCTGATCCGCCTCATCCAGAATCAACGGCCGGCGCTGACTGGCCGCCGCCTGGGTCACCACCGCCGCGCTCAGGTAAACGCAGCCGTCCACCGGATAGGCTTCCCACAGGGCCGCGAAATACAGTGGGCTCGCCTCCCCCGTCAGCCAGTAGGGGCGCTTACGCGCCGAGCCACGCCACTCGTAGAAGCCGTTAGCCGGCAGCAAGCCGCGACGCAGGCGAAAGGCCTCGCGAAACATTGGCTGATCCGCCAGGGTTTCCGCCCGGGCCTGGGCCGGGGTCTTGCTCAGATCGGTCAGCCAGGGCGGCGTCAGCCCCCAGCGCACCCGCGCCAGTTGCCGCGCGCCCTCGACGTTGCGCACCAGCAACACCTGGGCATTGGGCGAAATGCTCCAGTGCGGTAACTGGTCAGCGGGGAAACCGGGAATGGCCGCAAAGGCAGGCGTCCAACGGAACAGGGCAAAGCGTCCACACATGGGGCAACTCGAGGGGCAGTCAGGATAAAGGGGCTAGGTGTGCCGGCGCAGCGTGCCGGCAGCGGCCGCTCAGCAGAGCAGCGTGCCCTGAAAGCTCTCCGGCTCTTCGCCGGGGAGGGGTTGCGCGGCATTGTACGCGGCGATCAGGGCTTGTGCGCTCTGCGCCTGCTCATCCTCAACCAGCACGGCGAGCAGACCGCACGCCGGCAACTCGCCCACCGCCCCGGCCAGATGCTGCCCCGTCAGATGGGCCTCGATGCCTTCGCTGGCAAGCATGCTCAGCAGCAGCTCACCCTCCATCAGGTCCTGCGGCTCATAGACTCGCTGCATCAGTCATCCTCCCCGCGCACATCCAGCGTCCAGTCTTGGCCATCGGTGTGCAGCGAAAAAACGATGGGCCGGCAGCACACCGAGCAATCCTCAATATACTCCTGATCCCCGGCCGACAGATCCAGCACGGCCTCGACCTGCTCACCGCAGTAAGGGCATTGATAACCCTGGCTTTCCAGCATCGCAGCCTCCGTGTGACTTGGGCGTATAATCGCCGGTCTATAGCTGGCCCGACAGCGGGCGAACAGCATTGCTTGCAGCCATGCGCGACTTGACCCAGCGCTGCCTGGGCTCCTTCACAGCCAACCACGACATAGAGAGCATGATGGGCGAATTCGATGCCATCCGACCTTACGCCGACGCCGAAGTCCCTGCCGTTCTGGCGCGCCTGCTGGCGGACGATGTGTTTCTCGACATCCTGACCCAGTTTCGCTTCCCGCGCCTGGCGGCTCCATTGGGCTGGCTGCTTAAACCACTTATAGCCTATCGCCTGCGCCTTGAGTTCCGCGATGTTGATTCGGTCGCCGCGCTGCAGACTCGAATCGAAACCTATGTCGACCGCACCATTGAGCGCGCAACCGACGGTGTGACCTACTCCGGCATCGAGCATCTGCAGGCCGGCAGCGCCTATCTGTTCCTCGCCAACCACCGCGATATCGTCATGGACCCGGCGTTCGTCAACTACGCGGTGTACCACGCCGGGCTGCCCACCCCGCGCATCGCGATTGGCGACAACCTGCTGCAAAAGCCCTTCGTCAGCGACCTGATGCGTCTGAACAAGAGTTTTATCGTGCACCGTTCGATCAGCGGGCGGCGGGAAAAGCTGGCGGCCTACCAACTGCTCTCGGCCTATATCAACCACTCGATCCGCACGGACAATGAATCGATCTGGATTGCCCAGGCCGAAGGCCGCGCCAAGGACGGCGACGACCGTACCGATTCGGCGATCCTCAAGATGTTCCATATGAGCCGCAAGGGCGAAGCCTTCGCCGAGGTGATCGGCTCACTGCGCCTGACCCCTGTGTCGATCAGCTACGAATACGACCCCTGTGACCAGGCCAAGGCCCGCGAACTGTTTATCCGCGCCAGCAGCGGCAGTTACAGCAAGGCCGCGGGTGAAGACGACCAGAGCATCGCCCTCGGCATCACCGGCTATAAAGGTCGCGTGCATGTGCACTTCGGCAGCGTGGCCAGCCAGGGGCTGGAGGACAGCAAGCAACTGGCCGCCGAGATGGACCGCCAGATCCTCAGCGGCTACCGGCTGTTTCCCGTGCACTACCTGGCCTACGCCATGTGGGCCGAGCGCGACCCGGAGCTGCACGTACCCAACATCGCGGAGCTGTTTTCGCCCACCGAACTGGCGACGGCCCAAGCCGAGTGGAACAAGCGCCTGAGCAGCTGCCCGAGCGAACAGCAACCCTTCCTCATCCTGCAATACGCCAACCCGGTGCGAAATCAGTACCGGATCAAAGCCGGCCTGCCGCTCTAGCAGGCCACACAGCCAGCGTCTGCTGCAGGCGCTGGCGGGTTAACAGACCGTTGGAAAATGTAGGCGAGGCAGGCAAGACAAGGCAAAAACGGCCGAAAAGCGGAGTTTACGTGTTGTAAATGAGCATTTTGAGGCCGTTTTTAACGCAGTATTGCCAACGCAGGTAGTTTTTCAACGGCCTGTTAGAGACCGGTACTGACCCAGGACAACAGCAGCGCCAGACCCAGGGTGGCGTAGCCGAAACCGCTGAAGAAGCGATTCAGACGCAGCGTTGGTTCATCGAAGGCGCAGGCCGGACCGGCCATGTTGTCCATCTCGCTGCCGGCGATCAGGCGCGCCATCGCCCACTGCTCACGCAGGCGGGTAGCCAGCAGCAGCCAGGCACCGGCCAAGCCGAAGAACAGGGCCAGACCGTTGAGCATCTGCCCCGGCTGACCAAGAAATAACGACCAGAGTGTCTGCATAGACATGATCGACCTCAATTTCCTGTAGCGATGCGGCGATCCGCCGCGGCTGAAATTCATCACGCCCGAATAGGTTCTCGGGCCGCCAAAATACGGCGCGGAGTCTACCTAAGGGACTTTGCAGCAGGGCTGCTTTCCGACGAACAGCAAGAAAGATGACCAGCCGGTCTAAACATTGTCACAAGCCTGGTCTATGGTCTAACACTTGCTCTGTGCGCATCTTGCACCGAGCCGGAACAGAACCCGCCACGGAGGAACAGGCCCATGCTGCATGCTCAACCCCAGGATCGTGACTACCTGATTGACTCACTAGACGAAGTGGACGCCGTCATCGACGAACTGTCCTTTAATGTGCAAGACCACAACTGGCTGGTGTATTGCGCCCTCGGCGGGCACGAGCACTACGCCCTGCCGGAAATCGACGAGCAGACCGGCATCAGCCTGCCAGAGCTTTTCAGCCAGGCTGCCTGAACCCGGCCACGTAAACCCCAGCCCCATAAAAAACGCCCGGACGAGTCCGGGCGTTTTTTATGGGCGTAATCGCCGCCTTTACTGCTGAAGCATTTGCCCGATGGTCGGGTCCTGGAATGCGCGGGTCAGGGCGTCGCTCAGCACGTCGCTGATCAGCTTGGTATTGGTTGCCTGGTTCGGGGCCATACCGAAACGCTGATTAAGCGAAGCACCGTAGCGGCCGCTGTAGCGCCGGCTGCTGTTCTGCACATCGGAGCGGAAGGTTGCGGTGATATTCGCCTCGGTCACATACAGGCCTTCTTTCGGCGACTGGTACTTCAGCTCGGCGAGGGTCAGGGTCAGCTGCGGCGCGTTGTAGGCATTGGCGGTAGGGGTAAAGCCGAGCAGGCGGACGGCCGCTTCGGCCTGGGCCTGCAGCTTGGGCAGGATGTCCTGGCCGGTAACGCTGATGGCACTGGTTTCCGGGTAGAGGCCGCCACGGGTCCCCAGCACCGGCGACGGCCGACCGTCGGCCACGCGTACTACCACTGGCTGGCCCTGGCCGACCGCCGTCAATGGGCTGTTGATCTTGGGTTGCGGGCTGAGTTGTTGCGGGCTGTGGGCGCAGCCAACCAGGGTCAGGCTGGCAACAGCCACCAGGCCAAGCAGTAGACGATGCATGCTCATCTCTCCAATAAAAGGGGCGAAAGTGGCGCGCAGTATAACCGCGGCGCAAACGCCTGACAGCGCTGCTTTTTGGAACCTTTTGCGGCGCAACTGGTTCCCGTCACAGCCTTGTCACGTGGCCGTGGCATAAGACTTTAGTCGTCCCAAGCGTGAGTCATTCGCCATGTTTTCACTGTTTGCCTTGTTCGCCCCAGCCCGCCCTCTGCGCGCTTTCGCCCTGCTTAACAGTCACGGTATTTGTCGCTCCCTGCGTCAGTCAGCCCAGGCCCCACTAGGCGCGGGCTGGGTCGAGGTCACCCAGGTCAACCTCAGCTGGCTCGATCAGCCCCTGCCTGGCAGCGCAATAATTCCCCAAGTCGGAGCCCAGGCACGCCCCCGCAACGCGCTGCCGGCCTGACCGACGGAAGAAGAAAAGTCACACCAGGCGATCAATTTCCCCGCTTTGCCCTTATAATCTCGCCCCGATTATAAGGACGCCTCCTGATCGGGCCTTGCCCTCGCGCCGATGCCGCATTGATCGGCCGCCGCCCCAGAGAGTCGCCCACTTCGCGCTGCCCCTCCGGTTGCCGCCTTCGCCCATAACGTAAACGCCTGCAGCATGGCTGCGGCTGCTTTGCGCGGGCACAAAGGCAACCCCCACGCAGACGTGCTTTTTGAGGTTCACGGCTCCAAAAGAGCGTGAAAAAAACGGTTTTAAAAACTTCACAAGAGTGTGGCGAAAATGAACGATCTTGCGGCAGGCATCAGCTTCCTGGGTCTTACTCCTTTTTATCCAGAGCATCTCGGCGACTTCTGATCGGCCGTGTTTTATGCACAGGCCTTCTAACGTCTATTGAGTGCTGGTTTGCGGAGAAGTAGTAATGGCGCAGAACGATTACGAAACGATGGATGTGGTGCTGGTGGGAGCCGGCATCATGAGCGCGACCTTGGCCGTGCTGTTGAAGGAACTCGACCCCGGCATCAAGCTGGAAGTGCTCGAGATGATGGACGCCGGGGCATTGGAAAGTTCCAACCCCTGGAACAACGCCGGTACCGGCCATGCAGGCCTGTGTGAGTTGAATTACACGCCGGAAGCGGAAGATGGCTCGATCGACATCAAGAAGTCGGTAACCATCAACACCCAGTTCGAGGAGTCCAAGCAGTTCTGGGCTTACCTGGTCGAAAAAGGTCGCTTCGGCACGCCTCAGTCCTTTATCAACCCCATTCCTCACCTGAGCTTCGTACGCGGCCAGAAAGGTATCGACTTCCTCAAGAAGCGCTTCAAGGCGCTGAATGTGCACCATGCCTTCGCAGACATGGAATACACCGAGGATCGCGCCACCCTGCAAGAGTGGATGCCGCTGATGATGCCGGGCCGCGATGCCAACGAGCCGATTGCAGCCACCCGCGTCATGGCCGGTACCGACGTCAACTTCGGCAACCTGACCAAGAGCCTGCTGGATCATATTGGCCAGCAGTCGGAAGCCAAAGTCACCTGCAGCCAGAAAGTCGTCGGCCTTGCTCGCAACGGCCAGGGCTGGCGAGTCAGCGTCAGTGACCAGCAGAGCGGCCAGCGCCGGGAAATCCAGGCCAAGTTCGTCTTCCTCGGCGCTGGCGGCGCGGCCCTGCCGCTGCTGCAGATGTCCGGCATTGAGGAAGGTAAAGGCTTTGGTGGCTTCCCGGTCAGCGGCATGTGGCTGCGCTGTGATAACCAGGAAGTGGTTCAGCAGCACCAGTCCAAGGTCTATAGCCAGGCTGCTGTCGGCTCGCCGCCCATGTCGGTGCCGCACCTTGATACCCGCATGGTAGACGGCAAAACCTCGCTGCTGTTCGGCCCATACGCCGGCTTTACCACCAAGTTCCTCAAGCGCGGCTCGTTCCTCGATCTGCCGCTGTCGATCCGCTTCAACAATATCGGCCCGATGCTGGCGGTGGCCCGCGACAACTTCGACCTGACCCGCTACCTGGTCAAGGAAGTGCTGCAATCCGAAGCCCAGCGTCTGGAAACCCTGCGTGGTTTCTACCCCCTGGCCAAGGCCGAGGACTGGAGCCTGGAGGTGGCCGGCCAGCGCGTGCAGATCATCAAGAAGGACGCCAAGAACGGCGGCATCCTGCAGTTCGGTACCGAACTGGTAGCGGCCAAGGACGGCACCATCGCCGCCCTGCTCGGTGCCTCGCCAGGTGCCTCGGTGACGGTGTCGATCATGCTTGACCTGATCCAGCGCTGCTTCCCCGAGCAGGTCGCCTCGGCGCAGTGGCAGACCAAGCTGGCCGAGATCTTCCCAGCCATGGGCAAGGTGCTGGCCAACGATGCCGAGCGCTACCGCGAAGTACAGGCCCGTTCCGATGCACTGCTGCAACTGGAACCCCTGGAGCAGCCGGTCAACGCCTAAGCTGGCCCCATAAAAAAACCGCCTTTCGGGGCGGTTTTTTTATGGCCGATAACAATAACGCTTTTGTAGGAGATCCCCCATCGTCCAGACGCCGCGCTGTCGCGCAGCAAACTGGAGGAAATTGCGTATTTCGGCTTGTAGGTACCCGTAGGAGCGGGCCATGCCCGCGATGCGTTTCGCGGGCATGGCCCGCTCCTACAGGTCTTTGTGCGGATTTAATTTCTATATATAAAACAATGAGTTATTTCTTTCTTGATAAGAGAGTGATTGGCTCAAAGCAGCAGGAAAGGTGGGGCCTCGGTGCACACGGCGCAGCCTACGGGTGGTGTATTAGCTTGGCTTAAGCGGACGCCGCCAGGGGGTGGAAGCTGAAGTAGTGACGCAGAGCGTCGACCATTTCCACGTAATCGGCGGGCGGGGCTACCAGGGCAAAACCCGAGTCGTAATAACCTGGGGTGACATCCTCACGGCTCCACTGGCAGGTGGCGGAGAAGTCGATAAAGTGCGGTTCGAGCTGGCCGGGAATTTTCAGGCGCATATCGAAACGCGCCCCGATCAGCAGCGGCAGCTGGCTGATCAGCAGCAGGCCGTCCAGGGACACATTGCCGATGTAGCCCATCGGCTTGTCGGTGATGCGATTGAACACCTTCAGGTAGTACGGCAACTGATGGCGCTCGATGCGGCGCTGAACGTGCATAGACATAGTGGCAAATCGCTATAGATGGCCATTGAGTATGGCCCCACTACTGCGGGTAAACCAGTTTCAGGAGCAGCGCTCTGACACCCGGTCACGCAACTGACGACGAGTGGTATCGAGTTCCTCATCGCTGAGGTAGTTACGCTGGCCGTCTGCGGTTTCCTGGTAGTAGCGCAGGCCTTCGGGAATCTCCGCGAGCATGCGCCGCAGTTTGCTGCATTCGTTCGCCCGCTCGGCCCGGCTCTGGGCCGCCGCTGCCGAAGCCTGAGCCTGCTCTTCGCGGCGTGCGTCATAAAAGCGGCTGGCTCGGGCTTCACGCTCGCGGGTCAGCTCGTCACGCTCGACCACCTGGGGCTTGACTTCAATAACCTCGGCACCCGCCGCGGCGGGGCGCTGGCCGAAATGCACCTGACCATTGGCATCGGTCCAGCGATAGATTTCCGCTGCCGCCAACCCCGGCACGAGCAACAGGCATAACAATGCACGCATGGAATCCCTCCCGATCAAGTCCCAAGCTTAATGCCCGGCCCGGCTGGCCTTGGCGCTCGTCGACCAGCGGTCAAGGGGTTGCAGCAGAGACCTTGGCCGGTTCGACCGGGCTATCATGCCCAAGCTGGCGCAGGGTTTCCAGGCGCGCGCGGGCGCGGTAGGCATATTCGCTGGTGGGGTAGCGGGCGATGATGAACTGGTAGGTCTGCAAGGCATCGACAAACAATGCCTGACGCTCCAGACACTGCCCGCGCAGCAGGGAAATCTCCGGCTGTATATAGCTGCGCGAACGGCTGTAGCGCTCGGCCTTGGACAGGTAGAGCATCACTTCCTCACACTCACCACGCTCATAGGCCTGATAAGCGTTGTTCAGATTGCTGTCCAGGCGATGGCGACTGCACCCCAGCACACTCAACAGCAGCACCACGATCACTAGAATTCGCATAGCCTTCTCCTCTATGGGCAGTGTATCGACCGCCGGGGAAAATTCTTCAGGCCCATATCCTCCGATGGGTCTTGGCCGCCCTGGCTGGCCCGGCCACCCGCGCCTGGCTAGACTATCGCGACCCGGCTATTCGCCCTGGAGTTGTCATGCCCATCGTTCACCGCCTGCTACCCTTGGTCTGTCTCGGCCTGCTCAGCGCCTGCTCCCCCACCACCCCGCTGTTTATCGCCCAGGTGGCCACCCATGAAGTGGTGGAATACAAGACCCTGAAGAATAACCGCATGCTCGCCGCCATCGAAGAGGAAGGCGACCTGTTGACCTACAGCGCCCAGGCCATCCGCGATAGCAAAAGCGAAAAGGCCGAACAACTCTACCTGACCGGCTACCACGACGAGAATCTCAGCACCGAAGTCCGCGCCATCAGCCTGTACCAGAGCGGCCTGCTCTATATGAACCGCTTTAACGAACAGCGTGATGACAACAAGGCCCTCAACTACTTCTCCCAGATACTTAACGAATTCCCCGCCAGCCGCGCGGCCGAACGGGCCGAGGCGCGCATCGTGATGATCCGCCAACGCGCCAATGAACCGGTGCAAAAGACTTCACGCGAACTGCTCGCCCACTGGAAACCCAACCAGCAACTCGATCTGTACAAGCCCAGTCTCGACCCGGACATGACCCTGCTGTCGCGCCGCGCCGTATTGAAGAACCGCGTCGACGAAGCCGAGGAGCTCTATCTCCTGGCCTTGAGCGACGCCGGCATCCCTGCCGATATCAAGGAAAAAGCCCTCTACCAGCTCGCCCTGATGTTCCTGGCTCCTGACAACCCCAACGCCAGCCGCGACAAGGCCATCACCTACCTGCGCCGGCTGCTGGTGCAGTACCCGCAGAGCGAACTGAACATCAAGGCCGCCCGCCACCTGGATCAGGCGCTAAACCGCGGCACGCTGTAGAACACCCAAGAGGCCGGCGCATAAATGCGCAGCAACCCGATCCAGTAGGGTGCGCTGTGCGCACCGAGCAATCTGCGCATTGCTGAGCAATGCCACCCCAGACCAAGGGCTTTGCCAAAAGCCGCGGCTTACGCGGGTAGGCACTGGCACCCACCCCGCTGCCTACAACACCGACTACTTACCCGCACAAAAAACCAGTTGCCGAGGTAGTGCAGAGGAACAATGACTACAGAGTTGCGCCATAGTAGCCTCGTGCTCATTCGCAACTCAGGAGTCAGTGCATGACCATTCGCCGCACCAAAATCGTCGCTACCCTCGGCCCGGCTAGCAACTCGCCCGAAGTCCTCGAGCAACTGATTCTCGCCGGCCTCGATGTGGCCCGCCTGAACTTCTCCCATGGCACCCCTGACGAGCACAAGGCGCGCGCCAAACTGGTACGCGACCTCGCCGCCAAGCATGGCCGCCATGTTGCCCTGCTCGGCGACCTGCAAGGTCCGAAGATTCGCATCGCCAAATTCGCCGACAAACGCATCGAACTGAAGGTCGGCGACCACTTCACCTTCTCCACCAGCCACCCGCTGACGGCCGGCACCCAGACAATCGTCGGCATCGACTATCCGGATCTGGTCAAGGACTGCGGCGTCGGTGACGAGTTGCTGCTCGACGACGGTCGCGTGGTCATGCGCGTTGAAAGCGCCACCGGCGACGCCCTGCATTGCGTCGTGCTGATTGGCGGCCCGCTGTCCGACCATAAAGGCATCAACCGCCGCGGTGGCGGCCTGACTGCCCCGGCCCTGACCGAAAAAGACAAAGCCGATATCAAACTGGCCGCCGAGATGGAGCTGGATTACCTGGCCGTATCCTTCCCGCGCGACGCTTCGGATATGGAGTACGCGCGTAAACTGCGCGACGAGTCCGGCGGCACCGCCTGGCTGGTGGCCAAGATCGAACGCGCCGAAGCCGTAGCCGACGACGAAACCCTCGACGGCCTGATCCGCGCCAGTGACGCAGTGATGGTGGCCCGTGGCGATCTGGGCGTGGAAATCGGCGACGCCGAGCTGTGCGGCATCCAGAAGAAAATTATTCTGCACGCGCGCCGTCACAACAAGGCGGTGATCACGGCCACGCAGATGATGGAGTCGATGATCCAGAACCCGATGCCGACCCGCGCCGAAGTTTCCGACGTAGCCAACGCCGTGCTCGACTACACTGATGCGGTGATGCTCTCAGCGGAAAGCGCCGCCGGTGCCTACCCACTGGAAGCGGTGCAAGCCATGGCGCGCATCTGCCTGGGCGCGGAAAAGCACCCGACCAGCAAGAAGTCCAGCCACCGCATGGGCACCGAGTTCGAGCGCTGCGACGAAAGCATCGCCCTAGCGGCCATGTACACCGCCAACCACTTCCCCGGCGTCAAGGCGATCATCGCCCTCACCGAAAGTGGCTACACCCCGCTGATCATGTCGCGCATCCGTTCTTCGGTGCCGATCTTCGCCTTCTCCCCGCACCGCGAAACCCAGGCCCGTGCGGCCATGTTCCGCGGCGTCTACACCGTGCCCTTCGACCCAGCGGCGCTGCAGCCCAGCGAAGTCAGCCAGGCGGCGGTGGACGAGCTGCTCAAGCGCGGCGTGGTACAGGCCGGCGACTGGGTGATCCTGACCAAGGGCGACAGCTACCACACCATCGGCGGCACCAACACCATGAAGCTTTTGCATGTAGGCGAAGCGCTGGTGTAATTAACGCCAAACGCCAGATGCACAAAGGCCGCTCAATTGAGCGGCCTTTTTGTTGGCTCTGTTTCACCATGCCTGGGCGCAATAATGCGTTGCAGGCGTAGGATGGGTGGGGCCGCCTAGGTGCTAACCCATCGACCAATTGATGGGTTAGCACCCATCCTACGCACTACGCGAACTTGCTGAAATCCGGCGTGCGCCGCTGCATAAAGGCGGTCAGCGCTTCGATGGCTTCCGGCGAACGCAGGCGTTGGCCGAATAGCGCCCCCTCCTCCTCGATCACCCGGCGCAGCTCCTCACGCCCCGGCGCGCGCATCAGGCGTTTGCTGTCCGCCACCGCTGCGGGGGCGAGCTGTTGAAAGCGCAGGGCCATTTCCCGGGCCTTGGCCAAGGTTGCTGCACCGCTCTCCAGGACCTGATTGGCGATGCCCCAGGTGGCGGCCTGCTCGCCGGTAAAACTTTGCCCGAGCAGCAACAGTTCGGCCGCGCGGGCGTGGCCGAGCAGACGCGGCAAAATCAGGCTGGAGCCGTATTCGGGGCACAGGCCAAGATTGACGAAGGGCATCTTCAGGGTCGCATCGCTGCTGACATAAACCAGATCGCAGTGCAGCAGCAGGGTCGTGCCAATGCCCACCGCCGGGCCGTTGACAGCAGCCACCACCGGCTTGCTGAACTCGAACAGCGCCTGCATAAACTGGAACACTTCGCTGTTCAGTCCGGTGGGCGGTGCCTTGATAAAGTCGGCCACATCATTGCCGCTGGTAAAGCAGCTTTCGCCACCGGTGATCAGCACGGCGCGTACGCTTTTATCCTGATCGGCCTGCACCAGCACTTCGGCCATGCCGCTGTACATGGCGCGGGTCAGGGCATTCTTCTTGTCCGGGCGGTGCATGCGCAGGGTCAGCAAGCCCTGCTCGCGCTCAACCAGTAGATGCTCGCTCATCGTCTATCCTCGCAGAGCCGCCACGCCGCCATCAGCGGGCGTGGGGCAGAAAAACGTCGGCGAAGACCTGGTTGCGCGGTAGACCCGCCAGATAAAGGCGGCGTGCAAAGGCTTCGACGCTCGTCGGGTGGCCGCAGAGTAAGGCGATGGTTTGTCGTGAAACAAGGCGCAGTTCGGCCAAAGCAGCCGCCAAGTCGGCCGCCGCAATCAGTTCGACCTGCACCTGGGGATGGCTGGCAGCCAGTTCGCCCAGGCTGTCGGCCAGGTAATGCTCGCCAGCCTCATGGGCCAGGTGCAGAACCCGGATAGTGCCCTGATGATCCTGGCGCAAGGCTTCGCGCAATACCCCGTAGAGCGGGGCCAGGCCGGTGCCGGCGGCCATCAGCCAGAGCGGGCGATGTTGCCAGTCGGCGTCGTAGTGCAGGGCCCCGCCGCGCAACTCGCCCAGACGCACGGCATCGCCTGGCTGAAAATGCCGGGCGGCGTCGCTAAAGGCCCCGCTCAGCCGGCAGTCCAGATGGAACTCCAGCCAGGGGTCTTCCGCCGGCAGGCTGGCCAGCGAATAGGGCCGGGCAATACCGCTCTCCGTCCATAGCACCAGGTGCTGGCCAGCGCGATAACGCAGTGGTTGCTGCGGAGCCAGGCGCAGGCGCAGCACCGTCGGGCTCAGCCAGTCGCACGCGGCAATCCGGGCAGGCCGGCCATCGCGCTGCGGGTCGAACACCTCGACCGCCAGATCATCGACAATCCGGCACTGGCAGGCCAGCCGCCAGCCCTGCTCGCGGCTGGCCTGATCGAGGGCCTCGGGCTTGGCATCCAGGGGCTCGCCACGCACGCAACGCACCAGGCAGGCATGGCAGCTGCCGGCCCGACAGCTGTAGGGCACAGCGACCCCGCCATCGAGCAAGGCATCCAGCAGGTTACGGGCTACCTCGACCTGCAGGCACCGCTCGGCGACCCGCAAATCAGGCATCGGCATCCTCCCAGGTCGCGGCGCAACGGTTACGGCCGTCGCGCTTGGCCTGGTACAGGGCAAGGTCGGCGCGTTGCAGCGCCTCTTCGAGATCGTCGTGCTGGTTCAGCAAGGTCATACCTATGGAAACACTCAGGCTGACTACCTTAACCCCTAACGGCTCAGCACGGCTGAAGGCTTCACGCAAACGCTCGCAACAGGCGGTGAACTGGTCGGCGTCGGTATTGGGCAACAGCAGCACAAATTCTTCGCCGCCGTAGCGGGCGATCACGTCACCTTCGCGCAGGCAGGCCCGCGCCACCGCGGCAAAGGTCTGCAGCACCCGGTCACCGGCGGCATGCCCGTACACATCGTTGATCCGCTTGAAGTGATCCAGATCGAGCAGGGCCAGGCCATGCTGACGGTCGCGGCTCAGCCCGTGCAGCTCGTGTCCGGCCAGGCGCAGAAAGTGCCGGCGGTTGCACAGGCCGGTCAACTCGTCGGTGGCGGCCAGCTCTTCCAGCTGGCGCATCATGCCGCGCAGGGTGTCCTGGTGCGCCTGCAGGGCAAAGCGCCGCTGGCGCATACGCTGACGCATGGCCTGGGCATAGCTGGCAAACAGGCTCAGCCACAACAGCACGGCGGCCAGCACGCTCACCTGGAGAATCGCCACCCGCGGCTCGGCCAATTGATAGTTGAAGGCTTCGTAGAGGTTCAGGCCGGCAAAGCCGAAGAAGGCGAACAGCGCGCAACGGGCGAACACCCTGGGCGGCAGCTGGAACACGCCGAACAGCAGGATGAGCATATAGATCACCAGCATGCTGCCGCGCCCGTCGCTGAACAGCCCCAGCAACAGGGTCAGCCAGGCCAGCGCAAGGAGGACCTGCGGCTCGGTCAAACTGGGGTCGGCAAAACGCAGATTCTGCCGGGTAAGGAACAGGCCGAGAAACACCAGCTGGCTGACCACGGCCAGCGCCAGCAGCAACAGGGTGCTGCCCAGGGAGGCCTGGAACAGGCCATTGACAAAGGCCACCCCGCACAACAGCGCAGTCAGGGCATAGCTCGCCGCTGCCATGCCGAAACGCTTCAGCAGCAGATGTTGTAACGTTCGCTGAGTGACCCTTTGGCTGATTAGGCTCACGGGCTCCGTCCCATACTGGCATCTAGCCGCCACTCTACCCGCGTGCTCAGGGAATGCCTAGGCTCTATTGACGCAAGGTTGCAAAGGCCCGATGTAGACCCTGCAGGCCCCGTCGCTTCTGGCTCGACGCGCAGCGCCAGTGGGCGATCAGCGACCAAGGTCGGGGCCTGGCGGCTGTCCGCATCGGCTGACGCACGTTATACTGCCGCGCCTTTTTTAAGCTCGCTGTTTTACTTTAAGAGCACTTTAAGAGCACCTTGAGAGCACTTTAAGTGCATCTCCAGAGCGCCTTGAAAGCACCTTGAAAACCAGCGCTAGGCCATGACCCAGCGCCGCGCAAAGTCCCTGCCCTACTCCTCCCCCTACAAAAAGGAGCGCCCAGCATGACCGTGATCAAGCAAGACGACCTGATCCAGAGCGTCGCCGACGCCCTGCAGTTCATCTCCTATTACCATCCCGTGGATTTTATCCAGGCCATGCATGAGGCCTACCTGCGCGAAGAATCGCCAGCGGCCAAGGACTCCATGGCGCAGATCCTGATCAACTCGCGCATGTGCGCCACCGGTCATCGGCCGATTTGCCAGGACACCGGCATCGTCACCGTATTTATCCGCGTCGGCATGGACGTGCGCTGGACCGGCGCGACCATGAGCGTCGACGACATGATCAACGAAGGCGTACGCCGCGCCTACAACCTGCCGGAAAACGTCCTGCGTGCCTCGATCCTGGCCGACCCGGCCGGCGCGCGTAAGAACACCAAGGACAACACCCCGGCCGTAATCCACTACTCCATCGTCCCTGGCGATAAGGTGGAAGTGGACGTCGCAGCCAAAGGCGGCGGCTCCGAGAACAAATCGAAGATGGCCATGCTCAACCCGTCCGACTCGATCGTTGACTGGGTACTCAAGACCGTGCCGGAAATGGGCGCTGGCTGGTGTCCACCAGGCATGCTCGGCATCGGCATCGGCGGCACCGCCGAGAAGGCCGCGGTAATGGCCAAGGAAGTGCTGATGGAGCACATCGACATCCACGAACTGCAGGCCCGCGGCCCTTCGAACCGTATCGAAGAACTGCGCCTGGAACTGTTCGAGAAGGTCAACCAGCTGGGCATCGGTGCCCAGGGTCTGGGCGGCCTGACCACCGTGCTCGACGTCAAGATCATGGATTACCCGACCCACGCCGCTTCACTGCCGGTGTGCATGATCCCCAACTGCGCCGCTACCCGTCACGCCCACTTCGTGCTCGACGGCACTGGCCCGGCCGAGCTGGAAGCGCCGGACCTGTCCGCTTACCCGGAAATCGTCTGGGAAGCGGGCCCGAGCGCACGCCGCGTCGATCTCGACACCATCACCCCGGAAGATGTGCAGAGCTGGAAGCCGGGCGAAACCGTGCTGCTCAACGGCAAGATGCTCACCGGCCGCGACGCCGCGCACAAGCGCATGGTCGATATGCTGAACAAAGGTGAAGAGCTGCCGGTGGACCTCAAGGGCCGCTTTATCTATTACGTCGGCCCGGTCGATCCGGTGCGCGAAGAAGTGGTAGGCCCAGCCGGCCCGACCACCGCCACGCGGATGGACAAGTTCACCCGGCAGATCCTCGAAAGCACTGGCCTGCTCGGCATGATCGGCAAATCCGAACGCGGCCCGATTGCCATCGAAGCGATCAAGGACAACAAAGCCGTGTACCTGATGGCCGTCGGCGGCGCCGCCTACCTGGTCGCCCAGGCGATCAAGAAGTCGCGCGTAGTGGCCTTCGCCGAACTGGGTATGGAAGCTATCTACGAGTTCGACGTAAAAGACATGCCAGTCACCGTAGCCGTCGACACCAAGGGCGAGTCGGTGCATATCACCGGTCCAGCGATCTGGAACAAAAAGATCCACGACAGCCTGGCGGTCGAAATCAAGTAAGCGCTACACCGTTACCCCGCAAACCCGGCCTTGTGCCGGGTTTGTTGTTTTTAGACATAGTGCAGGCAGCGGGTTTCTTTCGACCCGTTCAACCGTTGGTCACCACCTGACGTCGGCAAAAAGCGGCATGGCTAACCGGCAGATGCTCTTCTCACCTTGACCGATTAGGATGGTCGTCCTACGATTAGGACCACCGATTAGGTCAACCGTCCTAATCCAACGATCAGGGCGATAGGCACACCTGGATGGCTGACATGACTACCCGCGCGTGCATTGTTTCCGAGGCAGACAAACTGTTCTATGAACGGGGCTATGAACACACTTCCTTCGCCGACATCGCCGATGCTGTGGGCATCTCTCGTGGCAACTTTTACTACCACTTCAAGAGCAAGGACGAGATTCTAGATGCCGTCATCGGGAAGCGCATGACGAGCACATCAGAGATGCTTCAGGCATGGGAGGGCCAGAGCAGCTCTCCCTCCGAGCGCATCAAGAGCTTCATCCTTATCGTCATCACGAATCGGGCGCAGATAATCCGCCATGGCTGCCCAGTTGGCACGCTATGTAGCGAGTTGGCAAAGATTGGCCATCCCGCGCAGCCGCAATCCAACCAGCTGTTTGCCCTGTTTCGCACTTGGCTGTGCCAGCAATTCGCTCGGCTCGGGCATGAGGCGGACGCCGATTCGCTAGCGATGCACGTGCTGGCGTTCAGTCAGGGCATTGCATTGCTTGCCCATGCATTTCAAGACGAGCTCTTTGTTGAGCGGGAGGCCGAGCGCATGTGCGCATGGCTTGATGGCATCGCTAACGAGGCAATTACCAAGATCGGATGATCACTTTAGGGAGGGCCGCTTATGTTCATCGTATTCCTAAGATTTTCAGCTGAGCGTGATAAGGCAGGTCAGCTAATACAGGCTCACAAGGATTGGCTAAAACGCGGATTCGACGATGGCATTTTCCTCTTGGCCGGCAGCCTCCAGCCGCAGGCTGGAGGGATGATTCTGGCGAGCGGAATTACGCTAGCCCAGCTTGAGAAGCGGGTCAGTAGCGACCCATTCGTAGCTGAAGATGTAGTGCAAGCAGAAATCGTGGCAGTGACCCCATCGAAGGCGGATATACGCTTGGAGTTCTTGCTGTCGGATATGGGTAGCTGAAGCATGAACAGGACGATCATTGGCTCCGATGGCTTACATCGCTGCCGCTGGTGCGCGGCAGCACCGGAGTTCCTCCAGTATCACGACACGGAATGGGGCTTTCCTGTTGCCGACGACATGCGCCTGTTCGAGAAGATCAGCCTTGAGGCATTCCAGTCGGGCCTCAGCTGGCGCACGATCCTGGCCAAACGCGAAAACTTCCGCGCAGCATTCCATGGCTTCGATTTCCAGCGGGTTTCCCAGTTCGACGACAGCGATGTAGAGCGGCTACTGCAAGATCCCGGCATCGTCCGCCATCGCGGCAAGATTGAGGCTGTTATCAACAATGCGCGCCGCGCCTGTGACCTCGTTGAAGCGGAAGGATCATTAGCCTCGTTCTTTTGGCACCACGAACCTAAGAATGCAGGCTCGATTGAACCACAGAGCGCCTCGTCTTCTGCCGAGTCGGTGGCGCTATCCAAGGAGCTGAAGAGGCGAGGCTGGAAGTTCGTGGGGCCTACGACTGTTTATGCGTTCATGCAGGCCATGGGACTTTTTAACGACCATGCAACCGAATGCGCGATCAGGGTAGAAGCTGAACGTGCGCGGCAATGCTTTAAGAAGCCTTAGGTATAGATTTATCTCCGTAGCGTGAGTGAGCAGTGTAGTGGGACGCCAGCCTTCTTCGAAAGCTGACAGTAGTGAACGGAAGCTATTTGGCCGAGAGCAGCCCTACGACCTAATCATCCCGCGTCAGCACTTCCAGCCGCCCGATCTCGAAGATCAGCTTGAAGCCAGACTCGCCCCTTACAAATCCAGCAATCGATAACCAACCCCGGCCTCGGTGACGATAAATTGCGGAGCGGTGGGGTCATCGCCTAGCTTCTGCCGTAGATGGCCGACCACGACGCGCAGGTAGTGGCTGTCATCGGCATGGCTGGGGCCCCAGATATCCTTGAGCAGTTGCTGCTGGGTCACCACCCGGCCGAGATGGCGGGCGAGCATGGCTAGCACGGCATATTCCTTGGGCGTCAGCGCCACCTCGGTGCCGGCCAGGCTGACCCGCCGGTAGGCGAAGTCGAGCGAAAGCGCCCCGCTGCTCACCACGGCCTCCTGCTGGCTACCGCCAGCGGCCTGGCGCAACAGGGCACGAACCCGGGCGAGAAACTCCTGAATACCAAAAGGCTTGGTGACGTAGTCGTTGGCTCCGCCATCCAGCGCCAGCACCTTCTCGCTCTCGCTGGCGCGTACCGACAGCACCATGACCGGCACCTGTGACCAGGCTCGCAACTCGCGCAATACCGCCTGGCCGTCCATATCCGGCAAGCCCAGATCGAGCACCACCAGATCCGGCTTGCCCAGCGCCGCCTGTGCCAGGCCATCACGACCATTGCCACCCTCAAGCACCCGGTAGCCCTGGGCGCTGAGGCTGATGCGCAGGAACTTGCGGATCTGCGCTTCATCATCGATAACCAGAACGCAGGGCTGCACGCTGCTCATGCCGATTCCTCTTCCATCAGGGGCTGTGGATGCAGCGGTAGATGCAGGGTCAGGCTGGCACCCTGGCCATCCAGGCCCGCGCCGACACTGACCCGCCCGCCGTGCGCGCCCACCATGCCCTGGCAGATCGCCAGGCCCAAACCAGTGCCTTGCCCGCCCCGGTCGCCGCGTGCGGCGGTATAGAACATGTCGAAGATTTTCTTGCGTTCATGCTCGGGAATCCCCGGCCCCTGATCGCTGACGACAAGGCGCAGCTCGGCCTCGTCCGCCTCCACGCCAATGCGTAAACGCCCCTGGGGCGGCGAAAAGCGCGCGGCATTTTCCAGCACATTGACCAGGGCCTGCTCGATCAACGCGGCATGAGCGTAGAGCAACGGCAGCTCGGCCGGCACCTGAATCTCGACCTGCAAAGGTGCCAGCACCGGACGCAGGCGTTGCACCGCGCCGGCGACGATATCCGCCGGGGCCACCCAGTCGCGCTCCAGCTTGAGGCTGCCATGGCCCAGGCGGGTCATGTCCAGCAGGTTCTGGATATAGCGATCCAGGCGCTCAGCCTCATCGCGCGTGCCTTCCAGCAGCTCGCGACGATCCTCCAGGGGGATCTGTTCGCCGAGCGCCAGCAGGCTGTCGATGGAGCCGCGCATGGCGGTCAGGGGCGTACGCAAATCATGGGACACCGAGGCCAGCAGCGCGCTGCGCAATTCCTCGGTCTGGCCGTGCAGGCGCGCGGCCTCCAGGTCGGTGGCCAGTTGCGCCCGCGCCAGGGCCTGGGCCAACGGCTGGCCAAGGGCGGCAATCAGCCGGCGCTGCTCCGGGGCCAGCGCACTGCCATGCCGGGGGCTGACGCCGAGCAGGGCCAGCGGGCCGTCTTCGCCCACCAGGGGCCACCACCACCAGCGCCCGGCGGGCAAGGTGGCGCTGCCCAGGCCCGCGGGTTGTTCATGCTGCCAGGCCCAGTCGGCGGCGGCGCGCTCCTGTTCGGCAAGAGGCCGCTGCAAACCGGCTTCGACTTTCCATTCGCCGTCATGACTGCGACCCAGCAGGCTGATATCCACCTCACGCCAGAGCGCGAACTGCTGCATGGCCGCCGCCAGCACGGCCTGACGGTCGGTGGCGGCGGTGAGCTTGCGCGACAGTTCCAGCAGCGCCGTGGTTTCCGCCTGGGTCTGGCGCAGGGCCTGCAGCTGGCGGCGCTGACGGCTGGCCAGGTTACCCGTGAGCCCGGCCACCAGCAGGAAGAACAGCAGGTTGAGCACATCCTCCTGACGCGCGATGCTCAGGGTCAGGGTTGGTGGGATAAACAGAAAGTTGTAGGCCAGAAAGGACAAGCCGGCGCAGGCCAGTGCCGGGCCCAGGCTGCTGCGCACCGCCACCACCAGCACGGCGGCGAGAAAGATCAGGGAAATATTCGGCAGCTCAAGCACCCGCGACAGGCCCAGCGCGACCCCTCCCGCCAGCAGGGTGGCCAAGGGGGCCAGCAGGTAATCCTGCCAGGCCAGCGGCGGGCGGCTGCGGTGGCGCGCAGGAGCGCGATCGGCTTCGGTGTCGAGGACGCTGATTTCCAGGCCCTGGCCCTGGGCGAGCAAACGCTCGGCCAGGCCGCGGCCAAGCCAGCGCCGACGCACGCGCTGGCGGCTGCGGCCCACCAGAATCAGGCTGGCGCGGCGCTCGCCGGCATGTTCGATCAGGGTGCGCGCCACCGCCTCGCCGCGCAGGTCGACCACTTCGCCACCGAGGCGCTCGGTCAGTTGCTGGGCGGCTTGCAGATAGCCGAGGCTCGTCTCGTCGCGTTTGCCGCCGGTCGCCACATGCACCACGGACCAGGGCAAGTGCCGGCGCTCGGCCACCTGGCAAGCATGCCGCACCAGGCGCTCAGCCTGCCCATCGCCGTCTATCCCGACCAGCAAGCGACCACGCACCGCCGGGGCGGCGCGGCCCTGCAGACGATAGCGCTGATGCAGGTCGGCATCGACCCGAGCGGCGGCAGTCTGCATCGCCAGTTCGCGCAGGGCGGTCAGGTTGGTCTGGCTGAAGAAGGCGTCGATGGCCGCGCGCGCCTGCTCCGGCACCTGGACCTTGCCCTCACGCAGGCGTTCGAGCAGCTCCCGCGGCGGTAGATCGATCAGGAGGATTTCATCGGCTTCCTGCAGTACCCAGTCCGGGACGGTTTCCGCCACCTGCACGCCGGTAATATCGCGCACCCGGTCATTCAGGCTCTCCAGATGCTGCACGTTGACCGTGCTGTAGACGTCGATGCCAGCGGCGAGCAGTTCCTGCACATCCTGCCAGCGTTTGCTGTGGCGGCTGCCGGGGGCGTTGCTGTGGGCCAGCTCGTCAACCAGTACCAGCCTGGGCGGATTGGCCAGGATGCCGTCGAGGTCCATCGCCTCGCTGGCCACACCCCGCTGCTGCGCACGCAACAAGGGTTGCTGCGGCAGGCCGGCGAGCAGGGCCTCGGTTTCGCCACGGCAGTGAGTGGCCACCACCCCGACGCGCAGGTCGACGCCCTGGCGCAGCAGCGCATGCGCCGCCTGCAGCATGGCGTAGGTCTTGCCGACACCGGCGGCGGCTCCGAGGAAGACCTTCAGCCGGCCGCGCCCAGTCCGGGGCAGGTCATCCAGCGGGGCGGCGGGGCGCGGGGCATCACTCATGCAACTGACTCGGTGTTTATCGATGGCGAATTGTCGGCCTGCATACGCCTGAGCGCCAGCAGATTGCAGTACGCAGACATTTTCCCGGAGCCAGGCGTAAAGGTTCGATACGCCTGGCTCGAAGGGGCGTAAAAAAACCGTAAATTTTCACCGTACAACCCGCCCAGCAACAGCGGGCTGGCTTGAATCGGGAGTAGCATCGGCCATCGAAACCAGCCCCCGGCAAGCGCCCGCGGCCCCGACCTAGACGGAAAAACAGCGGCAACAGCGCCAGCCGAACCACCTCGAGAAGCCTCCGCATGCACGCAAGTCCTCGCCCGTTACTGGCGACCGTCAAATGAAAAGCCGCCTTCATCCCGCCCGGGCGGTAGCGCTGGTGTTTCTGGTGGTGATACTGCTCGGCAGCGCCTTGCTGATGCTGCCGATAGCCCACACCGAAGGCAATCCGGTGCCCTGGGTAACCGCCTGGTTTACCGCGGTATCGGCCGTTTGCGTGACCGGGTTGGTAGTGGTGGACACCGGCACCTACTGGTCGCCCTTTGGCCAGGCGGTGATCCTGCTGCTGTTCCAGCTGGGCGGCTTCGGCATGATGACGGTGGCGACCCTGCTCGGCCTGATGGTCAACCGCTCCTTTCGCCTACGCACCAAAATGATCGCCCAGTTCGAGGCGCGCTCACTGGGCCTGGGCGATCTTGCCAGCGTGGCTCGGCTGGTGCTGGTGGTGACCTTTGCCATGGAGTTGCTTATTGCCCTGGTGCTGACCCTCAGGTTGCACCTGAGCTACGACCTGCCCTGGGCTGAAGCGGTGTGGAGCGGCCTGTTCCATGCGGTATCGGCATTTAATAACGCCGGTTTCTCGATTCATCCCGACAGCCTGATGCGCTATGCCAGCGATGCCCTGATCCTGCTGCCGGTGATGACGGCGATTGTCATCGGCGGTATCGGCTTCCCCGTGCTGCATGACCTGCGCAACCGCTTGCGCGATCCTCGCCACTGGTCACTGCATACCAAGCTCACCCTGGCGGGCACGGCCATCCTGCTGCTGGGCGGTTTTTTCAGCCTGCTGCTGTTCGAGTGGTCCAACGCGGCCACCCTCGGCCCCATGCCGCTGGCCGATAAAGTGCTCTCGGCAGCCTTTGCCTCAGTTTCGGCGCGTACCGCCGGGTTCAACTCGCTCGACATCGCTGCCCTGACCCATGAGAGCTGGGCGCTGCACTATTTTCTGATGTTTGTTGGCGGCGGCAGCGCGGGTACCGCAGGCGGCGTCAAGGTCGGCACGGTCGCCATCCTGGCCTTGCTGGTCATCGCCGAGATACGCGGCCACAGTGACAGCGAGGCGTTCGGCCGCCGAGTCGGTGCCTCGGCGCAGCGCCAGGCCATCACCGTGCTGGTGCTGGGCAGCGCGATGATCGTGCTGGGCACCCTGGTGATCCTGCGCGAAACCGACTTCCCCACCGACCAGGTCATCTTCGAAGTTATCTCGGCCTTTGGCACGGTCGGTCTGTCCACCGGCATCACTGCCGATCTTCCCGAATCGAGCCAGCTGATGCTGACGTTGCTGATGTATATCGGCCGAGTCGGCACCATCACCCTTGCGGCATCGCTGGCCCTGGGCGAGCACCGCATGCCCTACCGCTACCCAGAGGAGCATCCAATTGTTGGCTAAGTTTCTGTTTACCGAGCAGTTTGCCTTTTCCAAGGGCGATAGCGTGGTGGTGATCGGCCTCGGCCGCTTCGGCAGCTCCGTGGCCCAATCCCTGATGCGCCTGGGTCACGATGTCATGGGCATCGACCGCGGCGCCGAACCCGTGCATGAATGGGCCGATTTGCTGACTCATGCGGTCCAGGCCGACTCCACCAACCTGATGGTCTTGCGCCAACTGGGCGTTGCCGATTTTGCCCACGCCATCGTGGGTATCGGCACCGACCTGGCCGCCAGCCTGATGACCATCATGACGCTGACCGAACTGGGTATTAAGGATATCTGGGTCAAGGCCCTGACGGCCGAGCATGGGCAGATAGCCCAGCGGATTGGCGCGCACCATGTGGTCTACCCAGAGGCGGATATGGGGGAGCGGGTCGCGCACCTGATTACCGGGCGGATGATGGACTTTATCGAGTTCGATGACGGCTTTGCCATCGCCAAGATCCACGCCCCGCTACCGAGCCACAACAGCACCCTGGCTGACTCCAATATTCGGGAAAAATATGGCGTCACGGTGGTCGGGCTCAAGCGCGCCAACCTGGACTTCCAGCACGCCACGCCCAGCACCCTGATCCTGCCGGGCGACCTGCTGATCGTATCCGGCTCGACCCATCTGATTCAGAAGTTTGCCGGCCGCGCGCACTAGCGCTATTCCCCGCCATCGCCTGGCCCGGGGGCCCGCCCGGCCTGGTCAGTCGTCGCGCGTCAGCACTTCCAGCAACTCGATCTCGAAGATCAGGTTGGAGTTGGGCTTGATATGGGCACCGAACTCGCGGTCGCCATAACCCAGGTGGGCGGGGACGAAGAGTTTGCGCTTGCCGCCGACGCGCATGCCCATCATGCCGATATCCCAACCCTTGATCACCCGACCGGTGCCGATCACGCACTGGAAGGCCTTGCCGCGATCATAGGAGGAGTCGAACTTGCTGCCATCTTCGAGAAATCCGTTGTACTGGGTGGTGATCAGCGCACCTTTGACCACTTCCTTGCCGTCACCCAGCTGAATATCTTCGATCACCAATTCGTTGCTCATCACTCACCTCTTCTTGTCCCCACCGACCTGCGGCGGGGTTGTTGAATATTACTCGGCAGCCGGTTCCAGCACCGCCAGCAGCTCGGATAGCCGCGCCTCCAGTTGCGCCAGCTCGGTGGCGGCAATTGGGGCCAGCAGCCGCGCTTCGTTGGCCACATGCGCGGTTACCGCGCGGTCAATCAGCTCCAGCCCGGCCGGGGTCAGCTGCACCAGCATGCTGCGCGCATCGCTGGGATTGGCTATACGACTGACAAGTCCAGAGGCTTCAAGTTGCTGCAACTGCCGGGTCATGGTGCCGGAGGTGATCATCAGGGTCGAGAACAGGGTAGTCGGAGCCAGGCGGTAAGGCTCGCCGGAGCGGCGCAAAGTGGCCAGCACATCGAACTCCCAGGCCGTCAGGCCAAAGCTGCTGAACAGCTTGTCCAGCTCGCGCCGCAGCAGCGATGCGCAGCGCCCAAGCCGGCCGATCACGCCCATCGGGCTGACATCCAGGTCAGGCCGCTCGCGGTGCCACTGCTGAAGAATTGCATCGACCGCATCCATCTGTCGCTGGACTGCCATTGGCTTACCTCTGGAAATTTATCTTGAACTCAAGACAAGTTGCTATTAGCCTCGCATTTTATCTTGAATGCGAGACAAATGCATGAACAGCTCAGCATCGCGTAGCACCTGGCTGGATGTGCTGATCACCGCGCTGGCACCGGCCATCTGGGGTTCGACCTATATCGTCACCACCGAGATCCTGCCGCCGGACCGGCCCTTTACCGCGGCACTGCTGCGCGCCCTGCCCGCCGGCCTGCTGCTGGTACTGTACAGCCGCTACCTGCCCCGGCGCAGTGAATGGCCGCGCCTGCTGGTGCTGGCGGCGCTGAATATCGGCTTCTTCCAGGCGCTGCTGTTTGTCGCCGCGTACCGTTTGCCGGGCGGCTTGGCGGCGGTGGTCGGGGCGATTCAACCGCTGCTGGTGATGGGCCTGGTGTGGTCGATGGATCGTCAGCGGCCGGCGTCTATTGCGGTCGCCGCCAGCGTGATAGGTATCGCCGGGATGGCCGCCCTGTTGCTCGCGCCGGGTA
This sequence comes from Pseudomonas sp., assembly GCF_035512415.1. GTDB lineage: Bacteria > Pseudomonadota > Gammaproteobacteria > Pseudomonadales > Pseudomonadaceae > Aquipseudomonas. Next base: position 74,855 of record NZ_DATKDZ010000004.1, read on the forward strand.
CAAGCTGGGACTCGATAGGGATTGCCGCCGCCTTTGTCGGCACCGCCTGCATGGCCAGCGGCACTTACCTGACGCGGCGCTGGCGACCGACTGTGCCGCTGCTGGCCTTTACCGGCTGGCAGTTGCTGATTGGCGGTCTGTTCCTGCTGCCGGTGGCTTGGCTAATCGACCCACCGTTGCCGCAACTCAGCCTTATGCAGTGGCTGGGTTACACCTACCTGTCACTGTTCGGCGCACTGCTGGCCTATGTGCTGTGGTTTCGCGGTATCGCCCGGCTGGCACCGGTGGCGGTGTCTTCTCTGGGCTTGCTTAGCCCCCTGGTGGCGGTGCTGCTGGGCTGGGCATTGCTGGGGCAGAGCATTACTGGCGTGGCGCTGCTGGGGCTGATTGCGGTGCTGGGCAGCATCCTGGCGGTGCAATGGGCCGCAGCGCAGGCATCGGTAAAAGCACCAGCAGCCAGCCCGGCTAAACCGGAAGTTGCCGCGCCCCATGTTAAAGTCGCGCCCTGATCCCAAGGCGACAACTAGCGATTATGGAACTCCCGGCATTTACTGGCGAACTGGAAGACTGGAGCACCCTGAACAGCAGCATCGGTTTTCCCGAGCTGCTGATCGGCAACGGCGCGAGCCTGGCGGTATGGCGCAAGTTCGCCTACTTCTCGCTGTTCGACGAGGCGCAGACCACTCGTAATCGCCCGCTTAGCGCGACCGAGCTCAGCGTGTTCCGCGCCCTGGACACCAGCAACTTCGAGCAGGTGCTTAGTGCGCTGAAGAACAGCATCCGGGTCAATGCTGCGCTGACCATCAATTCGTCGTCACCACGCCATCGCTACTTCGCCATCAAGGAAGCGCTGATCCACGCCGTGCGCTCAGTGCATATTCCCTGGAGCCAGATGCAGGCTGACAGCCTGGCGCGGATCAATAACGCGCTTAGCCAGTACCAGACGGTGTATTCCGGCAATTACGACCTGCTCACCTACTGGGCCGTTATGCAGGCCCCGAGGCGTTTGAAGATATGTTCCGCGGCGCGGACTCGACCTTTGCACCCGGCGACTGCCAGCGCCATGGCAACGCCACACGCATGCTCTACCTGCACGGCGGCATGCACCTGGTGAAGAACATCGACGGCAGCACGCGCATTCTCAATTCATCGGAAAGCACCCTGCTGGCCAGTTTCGCCATCAACCAGCTCGGCGATATTCCGCTGTTCGTCAACGAAGGCAGCAGCGCGGACAAGCTCAAGGCCATCCGCAGTTCCGACTATCTGTTGTTCTGCTACAGCCAGCTGGCACAGCCCAAGGACAAGCTGTGCATCTTCGGCCACAGCCTCGGCGCGCAGGACCAGCACCTGATCCAGGCCTTGCAACAGGCCGGGCTGAAAACCCTGGCGATATCGATCTACCCGCACAACCCGCTGTTTATTGCGCAGCAGAAACAGCACTACGCCAGCCTGTTCGCCGAACAGGATGTGGAGCTGCGTTTCTTCGATGCGCTAAGCCACCCGCTGGGTGACCCTGCATTGCGCATCGCGGCTACAGCTTAAGACTGGATCGCCCGTACCAAAGCCAGTTCAGCCGGAACACGGCGCTGGCTCAGGTAACGGGTGCAGCTGACGCGCAGAAAAGACGCGAAATTCACCACCTCGCCGCGGTAGTCCATCACCTCGTCATACAGCTTGGTAATCAGCTGATTGGTGGTCATGCCATCGACTTCGGCGATTTCGCGCAGGATGTCCCAGAACTGGTTTTCCAGGCGTAGGGTGGTGACCACGCCACGAATACGCAGCGAGCGGGCGCGGGACTCGTAGAGAATCGGATCGGCTTTGACATACAGCTCGCACATGGCGGCTCCTCGACAACAGGGGCCTGCAAGCAGGCCCTCACATGCGTAGCCCGGATGCAATCCCTTGCAGGCGATCCCCGGATTTCATCCGGGCTACGGGCTTACCCAGACATTTATAGCGTGATCTGCGTACCCAGCAGGCCAAGGAACGCCGCCAGCCAGTTGGGATGCGCCGGCCAGGCCGGAGCGGTGACCAGATTGCCCTGCACATGGGCCTGATCCACGGCGATATCCATATAGCGCCCGCCTGCCAGAGTGACTTCCGGACCACAGGCCGGGTAGGCGCTGCATTCACGGCCCTCAAGCACGCCGGCGGCGGCAAGTAACTGCGCGCCATGGCAGACCGCTGCGATGGGTTTTCCGGCCTTATCGAAGGCCTGCACCAGCGCCAGCACTTGAGCATTCAGGCGCAGGTACTCCGGGGCGCGGCCGCCGGGAATCAACAGGGCGTCGTAATCCTCGGCCTTGACCTGGGCGAAATCGAAGTTAAGGGCAAAGTTATGCCCAGGCTTTTCGCTGTAGGTCTGCTCGCCTTCAAAATCGTGGATGGCGGTGCGTACGCTCTGCCCGGCGGTCTTGTCCGGGCACACCGCGTGCACCTGGTGACCGACCATCAGCAGGGCCTGAAACGGCACCATCACTTCGTAGTCTTCGACGTAGTCGCCGACCAGCATCAGAATCTTCTTCGCTGCCATGTGCCTGCTCCCTTTCTGAATTGAGAAGCACAGAGTGTTGTTCAGATCAGGCAGACGCGGGTAATAACCTGGTACTACAGGGCAAATGACGGATAGACGGTCAGCGGAAAAATGGGCAAAGCGAGTAGGTTGGGTTGAGGAGCAAGGCGACGAAGCCCAACGAGACATGCCACTGCCCGTTGGGCTTCGCTGCGCTCAACACCAACCTACCTGCATGCATCACACATACCAATGCATGCAACACCTAAGGTGTGTACATGCTGGGCTTGATCAAGAAGCCCAGCGCGGTGTCTGGATTACTCCAGCACTTCCTCATCACGCAGCAGTACATAGGTGCAGCCGCTGTCGTCTTCCAGGTAGTCGTGCACGTAGAACATCAGCACTTCACCCTGGCCCGGCTGGGCGGCCACATAGTCACCGATGTCGGCGGTGAAATAGTCTGTCGAGCCTGGCTTGGCTTCGCATTCGATGCGCGCATTGATAAACAGCTCAGGCGCGCTTTCGCCGAAATAGTCCTCGCGCTCCGCCGCATCCCAATCGGCCGGAGCCTCGAACGCGCCGCAGAACAGCACCTTGGCATCACCCAGATCCACTTCCTCGGCTTCCGGGTCCTGTTCATCTGCGCGGTAGACCGTGCAGTCCTGCGCTTCAGGGTTTTCCAGGATGGCCAGACGGGCCGCCAGTTGTTGCTCAGTATCCATAGGGGGCATAACTATCTCCGAGCGTTTTGGCGTTTAAGTGTCTGACAGAAGGCTTGCTACAACAGAGCCTGAGCTTGCCGGGTTTGTTCACCCTTAGCGAGTAAAAATCTAGCCACGGAAACCGTTTGTCACCACACAACCGGACATAGCCCGCGTTTACCCCGACGTTAACGCGTGCCGCCCCGGCGCTGCGCCCGCTCTTCGCGGCGCACCTGTAGCTGCACTTCGGCCAGCACTTCCTGCACATAGTCGATATGCCGGTTGGACAGCGCCCGGGCGTCTTCGGCGCGGCCGTCGATAATCGCCTGGTACAGGGTGCGGTGCTGTTCGATCAGCATGTCGCGGGTTTCATCGCGCTGGGCATACATGCCGCCGATATTGGTCACCACGTTGCGTTTAAGCAGGTCGAATAGCCCGCGAATGGTGTGCAGCAGCACGGCGTTATGGCTGGCCTCGGCAATTGCCAGGTGGAAGTTGGCATCGGCTGCACCTTCTTCGGCGCGGGTCACCTTGCCGCTGCGGCTGTAACAGTCCTGCAGCGCGGCGAAGGCGTCCGCCAGGCGCTGGCGATCCAGTTCGGTAGCCCGTTGCGCGGCATAGAAGGCGCAGGAGCCTTCCAGGGTGTGGCGAAATTCAAGCAGATCGCGCTGGGCGTCCGGGTTGCTTTCCAGCAGGTGCAGCAGCGGGTCGCTAAAGGTTGAGCCGAGGGAGTCGGCGACATAGTTGCCCCCGCCCTGGCGGCTGACCAGCAGGCCCCTGGCCGCCAGTTTCTGGATCGCTTCACGCAGGGATGGCCGCGACACGCCGAACTGCTCGGCCAGCACCCGCTCGGCCGGCAGGCGCTCACCAGCCCTGAGCGTGCCCTCGAGAATCATGGTTTCCAGCTGGCTGACGATATCGTCCGACAAACGGCGCTGGCGCACCTGGCCTACTTCCATAACCCACACTCCAATGGTTTTACCACCTGACTACGGCCTTTCCAGGGGCCTTTGTGCAAGCCTATAGCGCCGCCATAAGCCTTACAAGGCGCAGTCATGCGACCAAAGTAGCAGGTCAGGCGATTGACAGCCGCGCGTCTGCACTTTTACCCTGAGCACGCCACTTTGTAAATTGGTCTTACCAATTTAACTCGGCAAAAACAATTCCAAGAAAACCAAGAGGTCTCTCCCATGCCGGCCAATAACCGCCTACTCGCCGTACCGCTGCATCCGCATCCACTTATGCGCACCGCGCAGCGTTAAGGAGAGACCACCATGTCGACTGGTTTTCTTGCGTTACTCGCTTTCTCGCCCATTCTGCTGGCGGCCGTTCTGCTGGTAGGCCTGCGCTGGCCGGCCAAGCACGCCATGCCCCTGGTTTACCTGGTCACCGCCTGCGTCGGCCTGTTTGCCTGGGATATGAGCTTTAACCGCGTGCTGGCGTCCACCGTGCAAGGGTTGCTGATCACCCTCGGTTTGCTGTGGATCATCTTCGGCGCGATTCTGCTGCTCAACACCCTCAAGCATTCCGGCGGCATCACGGCGATTCGCGCCGGTTTCGCCACCATCAGCCCGGACCGGCGCATTCAGGCGATCATCATTGCCTGGCTGTTCGGCTGCTTTATCGAGGGCGCTTCCGGCTTCGGCACCCCAGCCGCCATCGCCGCACCGCTGCTGGTGGCCATCGGCTTCCCGGCCATGGCTGCGGTAATGCTCGGCATGCTGGTACAGAGCACGCCGGTGTCCTTCGGCGCGGTGGGTACGCCGATCATTGTCGGGGTCAATACCGGCCTGGACACTGCCACCATCGGCGCGCAACTGGTTGAACAGGATTCGTCCTGGGCGCAGTTTCTGCAGCTGATCACCAGTGAAGTGGCGATCATTCACGCCATTGTCGGCACCGTGATGCCGCTGGTGATGGTGCTGATGCTGACGCGTTTCTTCGGCACCGAGAAAAGCTGGAAAGCCGGTTTTGAAGTACTGCCGTTCGCCATCTTCGCCGGCCTGGCCTTTACCATTCCCTACGCCCTGACAGGCGTATTCCTCGGCCCGGAATTTCCGTCGCTGGGCGGCGGCTTGATTGGTCTGGCAATTGTTACCAGCGCCGCGCGCATGGGCTTTCTGCTGCCAAAAACCACCTGGGATTTCGCCCCGGCGGACAAGTGGCCAGCCGAGTGGCTGGGCACCGTGGAAATGAAGCTCGACCAACTCACCGCCAAACCGATGAGCGCCCTGCGTGCCTGGCTGCCTTATGTACTGGTGGGCGTGCTGCTGGTGATCAGCCGGGTATTCCCCGAAGTCAGCGCCGCGCTGAAAGGCGTGATGCTGAACTTCCCCGACCTACTCGGCGAAACAGGTATCAGCGCCAACTTCCAGCCGCTGTACCTGCCAGGCGGGATTCTGGTGGCCGTGGTGATCGCCACCTTCTTCTTCCACGGCATGAAGCTGCGCGACCTCGGCTCGGCGGTCAAGGAATCCTCGGGCGTGCTGCTGAGCGCCGGTTTCGTCCTGCTGTTTACCGTGCCGATGGTGCGCATCCTGATCAACTCCGGGGTCAACGCCGCCGAGCTGTCGAGCATGCCGATTCTGATGGCGCGCTGGGTGGCCGATAGCGTGGGCGGTATCTACCCGCTGCTGGCCCCGAGCATCGGCGCGCTGGGTGCCTTTATCGCCGGCTCCAACACCGTCAGCAATATGATGTTCAGCCAGTTCCAGTTCGGCGTAGCCAGCAGCCTGGGTATCTCCAGCGCGCTGATTGTCGCAGTGCAGGCCATTGGTGCCGCCGCCGGCAATATGGTCGCGATCCACAACGTGGTTGCAGCTTCGGCCACGGTTGGCCTGCTCGGCCGCGAGGGCAGCATCCTGCGCAAGACGATCTGGCCTACCCTGTACTACGTGCTGTTTACCGGCCTGATCGCGCTATTTGCCGTGTATGTGCTGGGCGTCAGCGACCCGCTGATGGCAGGCTGATAGCCGGTGTGGGCGCGCGGACAACTAGGCGCGCCCAACCCTTGTAACAACCCTCTTTCTCCACCTGGGTGATTCCATGATCATTTCTGCCTCCACCGACTACCGCGCCGCCGCCCAACGCCGGCTGCCGCCGTTTCTGTTTCATTACATCGACGGCGGTGCCTACGCCGAGCACACGCTCAAGCGCAACGTTGCCGACCTGGCCGATATCGCCCTGCGTCAACGCGTGCTGCGCAATATGTCGGAACTGAGCCTGGAAACCCGCCTGTTGGGCGAAACCCTAAGCATGCCGGTGGCCCTGGCTCCGGTCGGCCTGACCGGCATGTACGCCCGCCGTGGTGAAGTGCAGGCCGCCAAGGCCGCCGCCGCCAAGGGCATCCCCTTTACCCTGTCCACCGTTTCGGTGTGCCCGATTGAAGAAGTCGCGCCGGCCATCGACCGGCCGATGTGGTTTCAGCTGTATGTGCTGAAAGACCGCGGCTTTATGAAAAACGCCCTGGAACGGGCCAAGGCCGCCGGCGTGACCACCCTGGTATTTACCGTCGACATGCCGGTACCGGGCGCGCGCTACCGTGATGCCCACTCGGGCATGAGCGGCCCGAACGCGCCGCTGCGCCGCATGCTGCAAGCCATGACCCACCCGAGCTGGGCCTGGGATGTCGGCTTGATGGGCAAGCCCCATGACCTCGGCAATATCTCCGCCTACCGTGGCAACCCCACGGGCCTGGCCGACTATATCGGCTGGCTGGGCAACAATTTCGACCCGTCGATCAGCTGGAAGGACCTGGAATGGATTCGTGAATTCTGGGACGGCCCGATGGTGATCAAAGGCATCCTCGACCCGCAGGACGCCAAGGACGCAGTGAGCTTCGGGGCCGACGGCATCGTCGTCTCCAACCACGGCGGCCGCCAGCTCGATGGCGTGCTCTCCAGCGCCCGCGCCCTGCCGGCGATTGCCGATGCGGTGAAAGGCCAGCTGGCGATTCTCGCCGACTCCGGTATCCGCACCGGCCTGGATGTGGTGCGCATGATCGCCCTCGGCGCGGACACGGTGATGCTCGGCCGCGCCTTTATCTACGCCCTGGCCGCCGCCGGTGGCGCGGGGGTAAGCAACCTGCTGGACCTGATCGACAAGGAAATGCGCGTGGCCATGGTGCTGACCGGGGCCAAATCGATCAGCGAAATCAATGCCGATTCGCTGGTGCGTGAACTGGGCCGCTAAAAGCGCCTTGGCTGTTATTGCCTCTCCCTCCGGGAGAGGGCAAGCACACAACCGCGCCCGCGCCGTCCCTCACCCCCGGCCCCTCTCCCAAAGGGAGAGGGGAGACAACTCGCACTACTGCCGATCACCGGAGCCCCCATGAGCCTGCCCAGCGCCTTTCTCACCGCCGTCGAGCGTCTGATCCCCGCGGATCGACGCTTCGACGACCCGCTGTCGACCCTGGCCTTCGGCACCGATGCCAGCTTCTACCGGCTGATTCCCAAGCTGGTGGTGCGCGTCGAAGCGGAGCTGGAAGTGGTCGACCTGCTCAAGTTGGCCAGCGCTCATCAGGTACCGGTGACCTTTCGCGCCGCCGGCACCAGCCTATCCGGCCAGGCCATCAGCGACTCAGTGCTGATCGTGCTGGGGGATAACTGGAATGGCCGGGAAGTCCGTGGCCAGGGCAGCCAGATCCGCCTGCAACCTGGGGTGATCGGCGCGGCAGCCAACGCCGTGCTCGCGCCCTTTCAACGCAAGATCGGCCCTGATCCGGCGTCGATCAACGCCTGCAAGATCGGCGGCATCGTCGCCAACAACGCCAGCGGCATGTGTTGCGGCACCGCACAAAACAGCTACCACACCCTGGCCGGCATCCGCCTGGTACTGGCCGATGGCACGGTGCTGGATACCGAAGACCCGCTCAGCGTCACGCGCTTTTTCGCCACCCATGCCGAGTTGCTCGAAGCGCTCGCCGAGCTGGGTAAACAGACCCGCGCCAATAGCGCGCTGGCAGCCAAGATTCGCCATAAATACCGCCTGAAAAACACCACCGGGCTGTCGCTTAACGCCCTGGTGGATTTCGACCAGCCGCTGGATATCCTCAGCCACTTATTGGTCGGCTCCGAAGGCACCCTGGGTTTTATCAGCGCGGTGACCTACAACACCGTGCCCGACCACCCGCACAAGGCCAGCGCCCTGCTGGTGTTCCCCGATGTGGAGAGCTGCTGCCGCGCGGTCACCCTGCTCAAGCAGCAGCCGGTGTCCGCTGTGGAGCTGCTGGATCGACGCAGCCTGCGCTCGGTGCAGGACAAGCCCGGCATGCCGGAGTGGGTCAAGGGCCTGTCCAATAGCGCCTGCGCCCTGCTGATCGAATCCCGCGCGGCCAGCCAGAGCCTGCTGCATGAGCAGCTGCAACTGATCATGGCCTCCATCGCCGACTTCCCCCTGGAAAAGCAGGTGGATTTCAGCGAAGACCCGACCGTCTACAACCTGCTGTGGAAGATCCGCAAGGACACCTTCCCCGCTGTCGGCGCGGTACGGCAGACCGGCACCACGGTGATTATCGAGGACGTGACCTTCCCCATCGAACAGCTGGCCGAAGGCGTCAACCGCCTGCTCGCGCTGTTCGACAAGCACGGCTACGACGAGGCGATCATTTTCGGCCATGCCCTGGAAGGCAACCTGCACTTTGTATTTACCCAGGCCTTCGAAACGCCTGAGCAGATCGCCCGCTATTCGGCCTTTATGGACGACGTGGCGCAGCTGGTAGCGGTGGAGTTCGGCGGCTCGCTCAAGGCCGAGCACGGCACCGGGCGCAATATGGCACCCTTCGTTGAGCTGGAATGGGGCGCGGACGCCTACCAGCTGATGTGGCAGATCAAGCGCCTGCTCGACCCGCAAGGCATTCTCAACCCGGATGTGATCCTCTCCGAAGACCGCGATATCCACCTGAAAAACCTCAAGCCGTTGCCAGCCGCCGACGAGATCGTCGACAAGTGCATCGAGTGCGGCTTTTGCGAGCCGGTGTGCCCGTCCAAGGGACTGACCCTGAGCCCGCGTCAGCGCATCGTGATCTGGCGCGATATTCAGGCCAAGCAACGCGCCGGCATCGACACCCGCGAGCTGGAAGCGGCCTATCAGTACCATGGCATCGACACTTGCGCCGCCACCGGCCTGTGTGCCCAGCGCTGCCCGGTGGGCATCAATACCGGTGATCTGGTGCGCCAGCTGCGCGCACGCGATGCCAATAGCCCGCGTAGCGCCGACTGGCTGGCGAATAACTTTCGCCGCGCCATGCAGGGCGCTCGGGTGATGCTGCATGTGGCCAATGGCGCACGCATGGTCATGGGCGCGCCCCTGCTTAGCCGCACCTCGGCAGCGCTAAGCAAGGCCAGCCAGGGCAAACTGCCGCAGTGGACCCCGGCCATGCCGCAACCGCTGCAACGCCTGCACCTGCCCAAGGCCAATGACGATGCGCGACCACGGGTGGTCTATCTGGCCGCCTGTGTATCCCGCGCCATGGGCCCGGCAGCTGGCGATAGCGAACAGCTGCCGCTGCTCGACAAGACCCGCGCCCTGCTGGAGAAAGGCGGCTTTCAGGTGGTGTTCCCGGATGATCTGGACAACCTCTGCTGCGGTCAGCCCTTTGCCTCCAAGGGCTACAGCGAGCAGGCCGAACGCAAGAAGCAAGAGCTGATCGACGCCCTGCTCAAGGCCAGCCGTGGCGGCCTCGACCCGATCTATTGCGACACCAGCCCTTGCACCCTGCGGCTGATTCAGGATGGCCTGGACGCACGCTTGAAACTGCACGACCCGGTGAAGTTTATCCGCGAGCAGTTGCTCGACAGGTTGACGATTACCCCGCAGGACAAACCGGTGGCGGTGCATGTCACCTGCAGCACCCAGCACCTGGGCGAGGCGCAGGGACTGATCGATATCGTGCGCCGCTGCACTAGCGAGGTGGTTATTCCCGAAGGCATCCACTGCTGCGGCTTTGCCGGTGACAAGGGCTTTACCACCCCGGAACTGAACAGCCACGCCTTGCGCAGCCTGAAATCGGCGGTGCAGTACTGCGAGGAAGGCATCAGCACCAGCCGCACCTGCGAAATCGGCCTTAGCCAGCATGGCGGTATCGACTATCACGGGCTGGTGTATCTGCTGGATCGGGTTAGCAGCGCTCGGACCTGAGTCCACGCTGTAACCAGCACGCCCCCACCCAACACGGGGGCTCGGCCATGGCCGCATAAGCAGCGCTGGCCCCATGCATCGCTCGGCGGCGCATCAGCTTCTGCCCCTCACCTGTCTAAGCAGTAGCCTAAAAAACCTGAACTCAGCTCAACCCCCTAGGGTCATCTACTGTGAGCCCAGTAAATGAGCTCAGTACCTTCTCGGTGACGCGCTTGCACTCGTGATAAGCCTGTCCCGAAAACTAAAAACAGCTAATAACTGAAGGACATTCCAATGAAAGGATTTTCCCTGTGTAGCATTGTCACCATCGCCATGCTGGCTTCACCGGCCTTTGCCGAAGACACCTGCACCCTCGGCATGCAGAAGCTCTCAGATAACAAGGCCGCTCTCACAACCATGGCCTCGCCCCTCAAGGAACAGGTCGAAGAGCACATGAAGGCCGCCGAAGAGGCACAGCGTATGGGTGACAGCGAAACCTGCGGCACTCATGCCGAAAAAGCCTTGCAGCTGCTGCAAGGCCCTAACAAAGATGGTGCCGCCGAAGCGAATTGAGTCGAGCTGAAAGGGCTGGCAGAGTCGATCACTAGGTTTGTCGGCCACCAGCCCCACCACTCATCGCTTTTCTGCGCTTTTGCGCCACGCCTTCTAGAGTTAAAACTCCACCCTAGAAAGGAGATTGCCATGCATCGTTTAGCTGCTTTCCTCACCGCTGCTCTGCTCAGCACCTCGCTCTGGGCCATGCATTGCCCGGCCGATATGGCCAAGATCGATGGGCTGCTGAAATCCAACCCGCCCGCCGATGCCGCGGTGCTCACCAAAGTGCAGCAGCTGCGCGCAGAGGGTGAAACCCTGCACAAGGCCGGCGACCACGGCCAGTCGGTCAAGGTACTGGGCGAAGCCCTGCAACTGCTCGAAGCCAGCGAATAACCCCAAGGCCACCTGACTCGGGCCTGCGCGCCCTCTCCGGCGACAGGCCCAGCCTGGGCACTTACAGGCCGTGGGCCAGCAGGCTCAGGGCCAGTCGACGTACCTGAGCCAGATCGATGGGCTTGGCCAGACAAGCCTGCGCGCCACGCCGGCGCGCCTCGGCAAATACTCCTTCAGCGGCGGCGGCACTGATCACCAGCACGGGCACGGCGTGCAGTCGTGGGCTGCGCCGCATGGCATCCAGCACCAGCAGGCCATCGCCATCGGGCAGGTCCAGATCCAGCAGCAACAAGGTCGGCGTGCAGACCTCCAGCTCGGCCAGGGCACGCTGCACTGACCCCGCACCACGCACTTCGGCGAATTCACGCAGCGCTTCCTGAACCACCTTCAGGCAGGCGGGATGATCCTCGACGCACAGCACCTCGGCCAGTTGCCGCGGTGCCGGGGCCGTAACTTCGATGCTGGCGGCGCTCTGCACACCCGGTGCCGCCGCACTGGGCAGGTCGATCCAGAACCGGCTGCCCCGCCCCGGCGCACTGCTGAAACCCATCTCGCCGCCCATCAGGCTGGCCAGCTCACGGCACAGCACCAGGCCGATACCGGTGCCGGGAATACTCGAATTCTCTCGCCCCAGACGCTGGAACGGCTGGAACAGATTGGCCTGCTGCTCAACACTCAGGCCCGCGCCATTGTCCTCGACCCAGAGCCGTACACAGTTCGAACGCACCTCATAGCCCAGGTTGACCAAGCCCTGCGGGCTGTTGTACTTGATCGCATTGGACAACAGGTTGAGCAGCACCTGGCGTACGCGGCGCACGTCGGCCTGCACATAAAGCCCCGCATCGGCCTCGGCCAGCACCTGCAGCTGCAACTGGCGCTGCTGCGCCTCCGGCTGGACCAGTTCGGCGCAACCGCGCAACAGCGCACAGACTTCCACGGGCTGCAGGTTGAGCTGCTGACGGCGGCTTTCGATACTCGACAGGTCGAGAATATCGTCGACCAGCGAGGTCAGGTGACGGCTGGCATTGACGATCTCGCGGGCGTAATCGCCCTCCTGCTGGGCCTCCGGCTTGTCCTGCACCTCCATCTCGATCAACTGGCCGAAACCGTAAATCGCATTGAGCGGTGTGCGCAGCTCATGGCTCATGCTGGAAAGGAAACGGCTCTTGGCCTGGCTGGCGGCCTGGGCATCCAGGCTGGCGCGGCGCAGGTCATCCTGTACCTGCTTAAGCCGGGTGATGTCGACGTGGGTCCCGGCAATCCGCAGCGCATGGCCCTCGGCATCGCGTTCCAACACCTTGCCGCGGCTGAGCAACCAGGCGTACTCGCCGCGGGCATCGGCGTAGCGGTATTCGGCCTCAAAGTGATCCTCGCCGCTTGTGACGAACAGCTGACGCAGATGGCGAATGCGCTCCAGATCGTTGGGGTGCACACGCTGGTTGAACTCGCTGAAACCCATGCGCTCGTGGGCCAGGCCGAACCGTCGGAGAAAATGCTCGCTGAGCTTGATGGTCATGCTCGCGGCATCCACCTCCCAGAGACTTTCGGTGGTGCTTTCCAGCACCAGTTGGAGAATCCGCTGCGCCTCGCAACGCTCGCTTTCGCTGGCCTGCAACTGTTCGCCGGTGTGTTGCACGGCTTCGGCCATGCTGCTCAACTCGTCGATCTGGCTGGGCGGTGCGGCGGGGTGGTAATTGCCCAGGCCCAATTGCCGCATCATGCCGACGATGCCATCAATCGGCTGCACCAGCTGCTCGCTCAAGCGTCGCGAACGCAGCCACATCAAAGCGAAGAACAGCAGGTAGAACAGCACCAGGCCGGCGATCAGCAGATAGCCGATATGCAGATAGCGCTGCGCCAGGCGATTGGTTTCGCTAAAGATATTTTCCTCGTCCACCACCAGCAGCAGACGCCAGCCGGTCTGCGGAATCTCGCTCCAGGCGATCAGCTGCTTGCGCCCGCCCAGCATGACCTCCTGCACCGAGCCCTGGCCTTTGCTTATCGCCTGTAGCAAGGGCTGCATTTCGGCGCGCTTACCCAGGTTGAAGTCCTCGGGCTTGAGCACTTCGCGGCGCACCGCCTCGGCATAGGAATACTCGGTCAACTCGCGCAGGCCGAAATCGGCCTCGCCCGCCTGCGGCAACGCCATGATGTTGTGATCATGGCTGACCAGCATGGCATAGCCCTGCCACGGCACATCCAGCTCGCCGATCTCGCCGAGCATCTGCCCGACCGTGATATCCAGCCCCACCACCCCTTCGAGGAAGTCGCCGCGATACACCGGTGCCACCGCCGACATCATCCAGCCCAGGCCTGCCGGGTCGAGGTAGACATCGGTCCAGGCCACCTTGCGTTCGGGATTGTGCTTGGCATCCGCCAGGTAATAGAAGTTGTAATCCGGTATCACCATGTCGTGGGGATACTGCTCGGGGGTTATAAAGAAGGGGTAGATGCGGTTGTAACTGTCCCAGCTGTTGAAATAGCAGGCCGCCACCAGCGGATTGGCCGCCTGCAGCGAGCGCATCAACGGGTCGAGCTGCGACAGCCGCAACGCTTTGGCATGGTCCTGCTCAGCCAGCGGCGTGCTATTGGCATAGAAAGAGGCCGCCCGGCCGTCGTCACTGCGGCTGTAAAACACCCCGCTGTCGGTCACCGCATGGCGCGTTCGCTCCAGCACATCGGGCTGATGAGCATCGTTCTGCAAGGCATGCACCGCCGCATCGCGAAAGATCTGCACCTGCGCCTCGACCGCCCGTAAACGGCTGTCGATCACCTGCCCTTCACGGGCCACTGCCGTGGCCAGGTCCTCCAGCGCACTCTGCTGCAGGTGGTCAATCTGCGCATCGCGAATCGCCGCATTGCTCAGCAGATACACGGCGATCAACACCGACTCGACCAGCACCAGCGGAATCAGAGCACTCTGCACAAAGGCACGCCAGATCCACTGACGCAGGGGGTAACGCGATGCGCGTGGCATATGAGGGTCTCATCCTAAAGACAGGCAGACAGCCAAAGTGCTAATCATAGCTGGCCACAGCGCCCAGGTCGCTTGGCCATTGCCGGGTCGACGCTAAGGAACCTTTGGCGTACACTCGCGTCTTAGCTACAGCTACACAGGTTTTGGGGCCGATTAGGATTCGACGCCGGTAGTGAAACTCTAGGTGCATGCCGACTTGGTAACAGAAGTCGTAAATCCACTGTTGCAACTTTTATAGTTGCCAATGACGAAAACTACGAGGGCTACGCTCTCGCTGCGTAAGCGGCGCGACTAGTCCTTCTGGTAGCTTCGGCTCCAGCGATCACTAGGGGATGCCTGTAAACCTGAAGTGATTGTCATGCAGAACAGGATCGCCGCGTAGTACGTTGTGGACAAAGCGGCTAAAACTTACACAACTCGTCCAAAGCACCCTGCCCGTCGGGCGGCTGCGGATTAACTTAATAGACACGGCTAAGCATGTAGTACCGAAAGCGGAACACTGGCGGACGGGGGTTCAAATCCCCCCGGCTCCACCATTACAGCATCTAAAGACGTCCACGGACGTCTTTTTTTGTGCCTGAAGCCCAGTAAAATCAATAACTTACGTGCTACTGGCATCTGCCGAGGTTTTCCAAGTTCTTGTCCATTTGGTATTCCAAATTGCTTACCAAGGCATCCGGTGCTATTTTTTGGAATACCAAAAACGGCGTCAGAGGTAGCTCTCATGCCTGCTCCAGCCCTCCGCCTTTCCGACCGTCAGCTCAAGACAGTCAAGGCGAAAGACAAGGATTACGTCCTCAGCGACGGCAACGGCCTCCAGCTCCGGGTCAGGAGCAACGGCTCGATGCTCTGGAACTTCAACTACCGCGATCCGGTAACCAATAACCGTATCAATATGGGGCTCGGCCCGTACCCCGATCTCTCGCTGGCGAACGCCCGGAAGAAAGCGGTTGAGGCTCGCGAGCTACTCGCACAGGGGATCGACCCCAAAGTTCAACGCGATGAGCTCAAGCAAGCGAAACGAGCGGAGACGGAACACACGCTCGAGAATGTAGCCACCGCCTGGTTCGAGCTGAAGAAGGATTCCGTCACGCCGGCGTATGCCGAAGACATCTGGCGCTCGCTCACGCTGCATGTATTTCCAGACCTGAAAACAACGCCTCTCTCGCAGATCAGCGCGCCAATGGTCATCAAGCTTCTTCGCCCGATCGAGGCCAAAGGCAGTCTGGAGACAGTCAAGCGACTGAGCCAACGGCTCAACGAAATCATGACCTACGGGGTCAACTCCGGGCTGATTTTCGCCAACCCCCTCAGTGGTATCCGGGCGGTATTCAAGAAACCGAAAAAACAGAACATGGCGGCGCTACGACCTGAAGAGCTGTCCGAGTTGATGATGGAACTCGCCAACGCCAGCATCAAGCGCACGACCCGCTGTCTGATCGAATGGCAGCTGCACACCATGACCCGCCCTGCCGAAGCGGCCACCACCCGATGGACCGATATCGACTTCGACAAACGCATCTGGACCATCCCAGCGGAGCGCATGAAAAAGCGTCGTCCACACACCATCCCGCTGACCGACCAGGCACTCGCGCTACTGGAAACACTCAAGCCCCACAGCGGCCACCGGGAGTACGTGTTCCCGGCGGATAGAAACCCGCGCACCCATGCCAACAGCCAGACCGCCAACATGGCGTTGAAACGCATGGGCTTCCAGGACCGCTTGGTCAGCCACGGCATGCGCTCCATGGCCAGCACCATCCTGAACGAGCATGGCTGGGATCCGGAGCTGATCGAGGTCGCGCTGGCGCATGTCGACAAGGACGAAGTCCGAAGCGCTTACAACCGGGCGGACTACATCGAACGCCGACGTCCGATGATGGCCTGGTGGAGTGAGCACATTCAGAAAGCGGCCACGGGCAGTTTGTCGGCATCCGCGATCAATAAAACCAACGACCACAACGTCGTGCCTATACGTTAAGTGCTCACCGGATGACGCAGCTAGTCGCCCCTGTACTACCAAGCAGGTCACAAAATTAAGGAAATCTGAAAAAGCCCGCTCTTTACGAAATAGCAGACTTGTAAGCCTCATGGTTAATGGGCTTCATTTTTCGAAGCGGAGCTTTTTCAGATCCCCCTTAACCCTATAAGTAGGGTGGAAACCAGTATTACTTACTGATACTGCTCCGGTCAGCCTCCATCTTTTCGATACTCGACTTATCGAGATGATCGAACATGGTGGCTAGATTTTTTTTGATCAGATAAAGAGACAACATCAAAAAGCAAACAGCCACCACTACGGTAAAAAGGCATAGCATAACAGCTGGAACTGACTCAAATAAACCGACTGTCAATTGCGATATTGACGCTATAAAGCTTGATGAAATTGTATAAAAAATAATATTACTCAATCTACGCAACGGGTAGTAAAGCGACGAATAATATTCCGCACCATTTAACTTAAGTCCATCCAACCACTTTTCTTCATAGCTATCAGAATCATAAACCTCCTTCTTCATATTAACTATAATAAACGTTTTAGCCGACATCAAAAATCCACCCAACGCTAAAAATCCAGTGAATAAACTTCCACGAAGATTTCCAGAGTAAAACTCAAACATCTTTGCAGTAGTACCCGGCTCAAGCCATATAAACCCCAATATATTGGCCGGGGCAGAGACTACAAATACAATGGCGACATAGAGGGCCACAGAAATCACTAATGCAACCGGTACAACCCATCGTTCTTTATGGTTATTCGACAACTTTTTTTGAGAAAACATGAGCGTACTCCGTTTCGCATTTATCCTTAAGTGCCTTAACCAGACTGCATTCTCTAAGTTTTTTTGGATTAAATGTTATCAACCCAAGAATGAAATCGTCGTAGGACATTTCCCCATAATTCACAGGGACGTCCATAATTTTCACGGATACCGGCTCGTCTTGATCATCAAGCACTTCAATCCTCGCAGTTTTTTCTTTAACTGTCGACATCATGTTTTGAATGCCCTTGATAATAAGATTTGAATCCACCGAGCTATCAAATCGAACATCGTGCCTTGCTTTAGCTACTAACCCATGCAATGGGGAGTCATTGCTGACGCACGCCTCAACAGAAGCAATCTCATACTTAAAAGAGCGTATTTCTTTATATTTAGCCAGCACCTTTTCAATATCGCGCGACTGCACCAACATCTCAAAAGCCAAACCATGGAAAAACCTACTATTTATCGCTTTAACTTGCTTCCTTGGAGCATCTTCGGCCAGCGCATCTAATTCAACCTTCCTTTTTTCCTCAAGCTGCCGCCTGTACAGCGATGCAATCATCGACGCAAAATTAGGCAAGGTGCAGGCACCGTAATGGTATTGATAAAGCCCAAACCCGTTGAGCTTGTTGATGACAAGAAAGTTAAACTCAGCAATTTTCTCCAAATTAGCAAGCTCGGATATCTTGACTTTCATTTCTCCCTTTTCATTTACTAGCGATGCAAATTGCTTTTGATTCTTAATGGTAATTACAACACCATAGAAAAACTTATCATCACTATCCAATATTATTCTTCGAGCGTTACCAGACTTAATAGCGAACTCAACATTAGCGCCAACAAGAGACGACAAGAAAGCATTGAGCTCGATATCGCTTTTCTGCGCCGAAAATGAAAACCCGTAGTTTTTTGAAATGTACATCCGAACTCACATCCTTATGGACTGGTGCAGCCGGTCGTTCGCGCCTACTCAGCAGAATAGATATGAAACGCCTAGCCCGCACCAGTCAATTTTTGATGGCAAAGCGTCATCATACGTCAGTCGGAACCACTACTGAAGATGACTCGCGGATAGCGCCACCATCAATGCGACAAACTTCTTGCAGGTTACTGCAGGCAAGGCGCAAGCACATCACGAACAGCCCCTCAATAAGTACTGCAAGATGGTGGCGGTACGCCTGATTCACGCCTTTACCGATCACATGCTGGTTGACCTTCAAGAGCAAAATCGTCCAGGACTAGTCGGGTAGCCGCAGTTGACGCCCCAGATGCTGGAGCAGCTCTGTTGCGACACCGGCGACACTGGCGACAACCCCGCCATAGTTGGCGTGCAGCATGGCGACAGCAGTGGCGACTGTCGCCGTATCGCCTGAATGCTTGTGCTTTTCCGGCAAAGCCCCTGCCCGTGGGAAGGCTCCGCATTCCCACGGGCAGGGGCTCACCTTAAAAAGACGACGGACGGCAAATCGTCCATTTGACACCACTCATGACCAAGGGCTTCCAGCACCCGCTGATTGGCGCAAGCGACTGCGCGCAACGCGGTTGACCCAGCCATACGCGGGCGATAGAAAGAAGCCGCAAAGCGCTGTCGTTGACAGCAACCCAGGTAGCCAGAACCTTTGAGGCTACGCCACACGGTGGTGGTTCTGCCCAAGTGCGATTAGCGTTCGGAAGCTCGCACGGTCACTCTGCCCGAGTGATGAATGCCCACTTCACACCGTGCCCATTGCGGCAGTACACACCTGCTCAGCTGTTCTGCAGCCACCTATCCCATTGGCCGTTAAATTTGCGCCAACCCGCGCCCGTCTCTTTCTCCCAGAAAGAGACGGGCGCTCCTACCCTTGCTGCAACCCACGCAGTACGAAGCATTGCGGCAATTCCCCGCGTGACAATCGGCGTGACAAACGTCGAAGTCACCAGCAACAGCGCTGCCGATGATGGTGCCGCAGGCCACGGAATGGACTGCACCTGACTGACAGTCAGGCATGCCCCGGTCATCGCATCGCTGCCTTCACCCGACTCAGGATCTCGCGGCGCCGGTCTCGTCAGCCGGTGCAGCCTCCACCCGCCCACCGCTATCGGTGTTCAGGAGGCCAGATCATGAGATGCCCAAGCTCTCGGGATGCGATCCCCGGACGCAGAGAGCCGCCAGTCCCGCGTCAGTGGACAACCCTCACAGGCCGCAGGGGCCTTGATCCCTGATAACACTCAACAACCGTGGCGGGATGAGTGAGGGCGAAGTCGACAACTTCAGGAGAATGGCGATGCAACCGTGTGAAGCGTTCGAGCCACCACAACCCTTGCTCGAGTACCAGCAGGCGCCACTGCCCTATCCGGTCGAAGCGCTCGGGGATCTGTTGGGCCCCGCGGTCGAGCGACTGGCCGAGGTGATCGGCGTGCCCTGCGCCATGGCCGCGCAATCGGTGCTGGCCAGCGCGGCTCTGGTGAGCCAGGGTCATGCCAATGTCCAACTCGATGGTCGAACCTATCCACTGTCCCTCTACCTGCTGACGGTGGCGTCCTCGGGAGATCGCAAAAGCGCGGTGGATCAGCTGGCACTGAAGGCGGCGCGCGAGTGGGAGCGACAGCAGTGGACCCTGTACACGGAAAAGCTCAAAGCTTATCGCGCCGCTACCCGCATCATGAGCAAAGCCAAAACCTCAAAGAAACCCTCGGCGGCGGAAGGCGCTGAGCTATCCGAACCGGTGCCGCCAAGACTGATCATTGCCGAGCCCACCATCGAGGCCCTGGTCAAAAGCCTGTGCCATGGCCTGCCCAGCATGGGCTTGTTCAATGATGAAGGGGGTCAGTTCCTGGGTAGCAGCACCATGAGCAAAGAGAACCTGCTCAAGGCGATCACCACCTTGTCGACGCTGTGGGATGGCAGCCCAATCGACCGGGCCCGTTCCATGGCCGGCGAAAGCCTGCGCGCCTATGACCGCCGCCTCAGCCTGCACCTGATGCTGCAGCCCTACCTGGCCAACCAGCTGTTCAAAGACCCGGTGATCAATGGCCAAGGCATCCTTGGCCGTTGCCTGATCAGTTGGCCCGAGCGCCTGGCCGGCCAGCGACTCTACAAAGCGATAGACCTGACCCGAGATGCCAACGTCCAGCGCTACCAGCAGCGGATCACCGCCCTGCTGCAAAAGCCCTGGTCGCGTCACCAGGATGGCGCACTCAACCCCGCCACGCTGGAACAGACGCCCCGTGCCCGACGTGCCTGGATCGATATTCACGACACCATCGAGTGCCAGTCGGGCGAGTTCGGCGAGCTGGCCGGCGTCCAGCCTGTCGCGGGCAAGGCCGCAGCGAATGTGCTGCGCATCGCGGGTGTACTGGCCATGGTTGAAGAGACCCGTCAGTTGGACGAAGCAAACATTCAGCGCGCCTCCACACTGATGGATTACTACCTGGCCGAGATTCAGCGCCTGACCGAACAGCAGCCGGTCAACAGCCTACTCGAGGAAGCGGATCGGCTGCTGCGCTGGCTGCTGCAGAAAGGCTGGACCCACTTCACCGTCCGCGACGTCAATCGCAACGGTCCTCGTTTTGCCCGCAAGAGCAGCCGCCATACAGCCACTTTATTCGTCGAGCTGTACACGCATCGCTGGCTGAGCAGCCGCGATGGTAGAACCTTCGAGATCCGCCATGTTCCGCCTCAATGACGCGGTGCGCCGCTACCAGGCGCAACATCGATCGCAGCCGGAACCGCGGCCTGTCGCCGCCGCTGTCGCCACCCTGTCGCCTCGCGCCCGGCCAGAAACGGCGCGGGTTGTCGCCACTGTCACCGCCGTCGCCACACCGCCGTTGGAGCCTGCCCACATCGCCCTGCTGATCGCGCAATTGCGTGAGCAAGGCGCGCACCTGCAACACCAGGCGAACGCCCTGCTGATCCGCCCGACACACTGGCAGCAAGCGAGCAGGCTCAGCTCCCACTGGAAAGCCCTGCTGCTTTTTCTGCAAACACACGAAAACGGTGACGACCATGGCCTTGGTCGGTCGGCGTGATGGTCGCAACTTCGGCTACGGCCGCCAGCTGAGCTACGCCGGCCCACAAGCGCTCAAGGATCTGTTTGCCGGTGGCCACTTCGCTACGGTCAAAGCACATGGCGACCGCTGGCAGGCGTTCGTGCGCTGGTGTCGGTCAGAGCATGGCCCCGGTTACAACGATGCGCGCCAGATCGATCGGCAGACGCTGCAAGACTACGCCGCTTACCTGCGCCAGCAGATCCAGCAAGGTGAACTCTGCATCGCTACCGCGCAGAACCGCCTGAGCAGCGTCAACCGCACCCTCGCTGCGCTGCGCGGTGATCAGGACGTGAGGCTTGCCAGTCCGAGCCAGGCGTTAGGACTGCAGCGTTCGAGCGTGCGCACCCGCGCGCCGGATGGTCATGACCGCCAACAACTGCGGCAAGTGCTTGAGCGGCTCGGCGAACAGCAACACGAGCGGGTGGCCGCGATTGTCCGTCTGGCCCGAGCCACCGGCATGCGCCTGCGTGAAGCAATCCTGGCCGACCTGCCACGCTTGCAACGCGAAGCCGAACACTTGGGCCGCATCAACATCCAGGACGGCACCAAGGGGGGCCGTTCGGGGGCCTCGGCGCCACGCTGGATCGCAGCCAATGAAGAGGTGAAGGCGGCGCTGCAGTCGGCTCGCCATGCGGCGCCGACCGGCAGCCGCAACCTGCTGGCCCGAGACGAAAGCTACGCCCTGTTCCTGCAACAGACCGTGCTACCCGCCCGCGAAACGCTGCATGAACAGGGGCTGAAGGGTTTTCATGAACTGCGCGCGGCCTACGCCTGCGAGCGCTACCAACAGCTCACGGGCCACGCCGCACCCGTCAATGGCGGCCACTGCCATCGTATTGACCGCGACCTTGATCAACAGGCGCGGCAACAGATCAGCCTTGAGCTCGGGCATAACCGGATTGATGTGGTTGCGGCCTACATTGGAGGTCGGGCGTGACCAAGCCCTTTGATATGGCGCTGTTTCTGAGCGGCGTACTGACCGGCTCGAAGGTCACCCAGCAACGCCACCTCCGCCAAGCCCGAATCATGCAAGCGGCCATTCAACAGCGATGGCAACGCGACAATCCCTGGACTTGGCAGCGCAAGCATGTGCGCTGGTTTTTCACGCAGCACCTGAAAGACCATTCCGACGCCAGCCGGTATTACTACCGACTTACCGCTCTATTGATCTGGAAGCGATTGGGGCGTGACCGAGAAAGGCTGATCTAATTCTCGAATCGTGGATATTCGCTTGAGATAACCCTGCTCGAAAAACACCGTAGCAATCGCAAAAAACGCCCCATATTGGCTGGTCGCGACAGGCAACAATCGGCTGATTCTGATGAAAAAGTCGGTTTCTGAGAGAGCTGCTTTTCGGCAGCTCAAAAATCGCTCAATTTCAGCGTTGCCACGTAAAAACCAATACAGTTCCGTCTTCTGAACGAACCAGATTTCAACGTCGCGAACGCTCTTTCATGGGCAAAAATCGCGACGGGACTTTTTCAACAGAATCGGCCAAAAGCAGACTGTCCTGCAGCGGGGGTAGTCCAACAGCCTGTCGACCACCTTGGCGTACATTTCTGCATTCCCTAAGCCCAAAGACTAGCTAGCCTGATCATCCTTTTTTCATGGATACAGTAAAGGAGCAGCCGCGTCGCGAACCGGCGAGGCACTCCTGCTTCTGCGCGTAAGCTTGAGGAAGACAGGCCGATTCGCCGAGACAAAAACACAACATACATGCACTAATTATCGATCTAGTACTACATGTTGTATTTCTCCGTTTCGCTGCTACCTTCTACTAGGCAGGCAACCCACTAGTAGAGGTGTTCCATGGCAGGCAAAAATCAGCACGTAGTGAAACGTGATGAAGGCTGGGCGGTTCGGGGTGAGGGCAATACTAAAGACACCTCCCACCATCGGACTCAAAAGGAAGCTGCTGACGCGGCTCGTCAGATAGCTCAAAACCAAAAAAGCGAGGTGCTCATCCACGGCCGGGACAACCTGATCCGTGAACGTGACTCCTATGGCAACGACCCTCATCCTCCCAAGGGCTGATTACGACCTCACACCGCCTCCGGAAGGAGGCGCATCTTGGGTTTCAATGAGGTATTCGGTATGAAGATCGTAACGGTGGTTCACGTGCACCTGAATCGAATCGGCTCTACCCGTGGCGGGTTTGGAAGTCATAAGCGACTGACCACCTATGCAGAAGCATCGGATGCAGAAATCGAAACCCTTCGAGATCTAGTGATTTCGATTGCCGAACAAAATGGTGAGGCACCTGGGTCTCTGAACGACCTTCGCCATGAACGGCAAAGCGGCCACCCTCCCCAGGTTAAGGTCTTCAACATTCATGCGCCTAGCACTTCATTCAGCGAGCCCGATGCATATTGCGAAGCCTTCCCAGCGCTCAAGGCTGACAACCGGCTCTTCAAGCTAGAAGAACTGCCAAGCTGAGACACGAAGGGTTCGAAGGGTTCATTATTGCTTATCCCCTTCCGCCTGCTGGCCACGCTCGATTCTTTAGGAAAGCTTGCGGCCGATTCGGAACAAAGCGTCCTCCAGCCACTGGTTGAAAACGCCCTGTGACGCCGGAATCAGCAGTTTTCTTTCCTCTATGTTTTCCTCACTGCGGTGCGGCATGGTCATCGACGATGCAGGGGTGGTTGGCGGCTCTGCATAGACCTGGTGAGAAATTCCGTAGATCCCCAGCTGGAACCAGCCTCCTTTACCTCGGCTAATCAAACCAAAAGCTTCTTCCGCAAAGCGTTTTAGCCGGCTGGGCGAGATGTAATAGGAGGCAAAATATTCGCCGCCCTTTCCTGGGGCTGCCAGAGAAATAGAGAGCCAGCTCATCCCATTATCGTGATGCCTCCAAGAGACCTCCTCCGCATCTAGGCCGGTGATGTCTCCCTCGTTAAATGACTTGTAACCACCCTTGATAGAAACCAAGCCCGCCTGAGAAAACTTGAGGAAGAATTCATCATGCTGGGTGTGCATGCAACGCAACGTACCCGAGAGAATGGGCTGCGGCAGAAACACGAGCTCTAGGCGATCTTCACGAGGCCGGCTATTCCAATTTCGGCTGTTGCTACGATTCTGCAGGTGCTGAACGAACTCCTGTTCGGAAATGGCACTGCGACTGGCCGCAAGTTGGCTTAGCCCCTGGATGATTTTGTCTGAGAGATCGCGATCACCTGTGAAGGTGGAACGGAAAAGGCCGTCGACGTAATCGGAAACCTCCCAGTGAAAGCGCTTTTGATCATCCTCGACCGGAACCTCTTCCAGAAAAGCCAGGATGGGTTTATTGGCAGCTTTGGCGCGATGGAACTCCTGCTGAGTGACGGACTCACCTGTGTTGGTTTTGAAGCCGAACTCCGCGCCAAGAATCAGCACCACTACGTCGGCCTGGTCAACCTCAGTCATGCATGCGACTTCAGAGGAATAGGGTCTTGCACCAAAATCCTCACACATCACTGGGGTGTGCCCCAACAGTGAAACTGCTTTTTTGGCGGCCGCACGATAGTGCTCAAAATTCCGTACTACAGAGCTGATAAACACGTTCATAGCAGTCCCCATCACAAATAGGCCACATCCGTTTCGCCTCATCATACCGGCTGCTTTACTCGAAGTGACAGCAGCCGAAAAAAGCTAGCCGCGTTGCGAAGAAGCGAGCCTTTGAGCAAAACGGGAATAGCAAGATATCGGCTACCGACAAGGCTCGAAGCTTCAATAGTGGGAAGACAGCCATGAATCGCCCCTAGTTTCGTAGACGCCTTCAAGCCTCAAGGCAATGCCATCATCCCGAGACACGACGGTACTGCTGTACCGGACTTCTGGGCGACGCGGGGTCGGTCATTTCGATCAGGCCAGCCTGTAAAGCTGGCTTGAGGTAGTTCTTGGTAAATGTCGGGCGGTGCGACAAGCCCAAGCGCTGCATCAGCTCATTGGACTTAAGCGCAACCCCCAGTGGGAGTACCTGCAGTAAGCGCGCTACTTGATCGCTTACTTGATCGCTTACTTGATCGCTATGACTGGTTTCAACCAGCGCCTCGCGCAACGCTTCCAGCATAAACTCAACAAAAGGCGTCGCCTCGGCGGCCTGGTCCGCTGCAGCCAATGCCGCGTAGTAAGCCTCCTGCTGTGCACAAATCACTGTTTCTACCGGTAGGTAAGCCAACACCGGCCGCCACTGACTGAGAATCAAGGTCTGCCACAAACGCCCCATGCGGCCATTACCGTCGGCAAAGGGGTGGATAAACTCAAACTCGTAATGAAACACGCAACTGGCAATCAACGAGTGCCATTCAGTCCCGCCTAGCCAGCGCAGTAGATCCTGCATCAAAGCCGCAACCCGGCTGGCCGGCGGTGCCATGTGCAACAAGCGCCCCCCGCGATAGATTCCCACTCCGCCCTGGCGATAACGCCCGGCATCGTCGATTAGCCCCTGCATTAACAGTCCATGGGCAACCAGCAGATCGGCTTGGTTGTCCGGCTGCCAGCCAGGCATGGCGTCATAGGCAGCAAAGGCATTGCGCACTTCCTGAATTTCTCGCGGCAGCCCCAACACCCGCTTGCCGTCGAGCACCGCCGTTACCTGCTCCACGCTTAGGGTGTTGTTCTCAATGGCCAGCGACGCCTGGATAGTGCGGATGCGGTTGCCCCTTCGCAGTTGCGGTGTCAACGCCGCGTCCCGTTGCGCCGTGAGCAGCCCCACCCGCTCACTGATCTCGGCGACCAGTGCCAGCATGTGTGGGGTTACGGTTAACGGCGGCTGATACTGACTCATGCACTCATTTCCAGCGGGGTTTGGGAATAGCCTGCCTGCCGCAGAGGAATACCGGCGGATTCCGCGCCCTGCAAGCGGTCTTTATCCAGATCAAAGGGCAACACCCACAGGTTCATGCCGTTCCCATAATCGAAAACGGGCAATGCTTCCTCCAGCCCAGACCAACACGGATAGATCAGCACCAGCTTCGGCACGTCTGTGCCGTTGCGGTACTTATGACCATAGGCAAACAACTGATAGAAATCGCCCTGACTGAGGTCGTAGGCTTCTTCGATAAAGGAGCAGCCCGAGATGCTCAGAACAAGCGGTGATGCAGCAATGGTTCGCAATTGGAACTCCACTTCCTGTCAGTTCTAGGTCAGGCCAGCAAAATAAGGGCGTGCCGGTCGAGGGTTACTCGAGGCTATTCGTTTCTACGACAGAGAAGCAAGCAACCGATACCCTTCGCACGCGAGCCTGCTTGAGGGGCTCGGCGCCGCGCTGGATCGCGGCCAATGAAGCGGTGAAGACGGCGCTGCAGTCGGCTCGTCAGGCGGCGCCGACCGGAAGCCGCAACCTCCTGGCCCGAGAACAAAGCTACGCCGCGTTCCTGCAACGGACCGTGCGACCCGCCCGCAAAACGCTGCACGAACAGGGGCTGAAGGGTTTTCATGAACTGCGCGCGGCCTACGCCTGCGAGCGTTACCAACAGCTCACGGGCCACGCCGCCCCCGTCAATGGCGGCCACGGCTATCGCCTTGACCGCGACCTTGATCGACAGGCGCGGCAACAAATCAGCCTTGAGCTCGGGCATAACCGGATCGATGTGGTTGCGGCCTATATTGGAGGTCGAGCGTGACCAAGCCCTTTGATATAGCACTGTTCCTGAGCGGCATACTGACCGGCTCGAAGGTCACGCAGCAACGCCACCTCCGCCAAGCCCGAATCATGCAAGCGGCCATTCAACAGCGATGGCGACGCGACAATCCCTGGACCTGGCAGCTCAAGCATGTGCGCTGGTTTTTCAATCAGCACCTGAAAGACCATTCCGACGCCACCCGGTATTACTATCGCCTCACCACCCTATTGATCTGGAAACGGTTAGGGAATGACAGAGAAAGGCTGATCTAACGCTCGAATCGTGCGCACAGATTCTGATCCCTAGAAACGAAAAAACCGGCTTATTAGGCCGGTTTCTTCACCCGAGGCTAAGGCTGAACTTAATCGGCCCGCTATGGATTGAGTCGTGAGCGGAGTCTTACTCAAATCCGAGCATGATTCAAGATGAGCCGGAATGAGGCAAATTGGATCCTGACAAAGGGCTTAGCCAAACTGCAAGCTATCGCTAGCTGCTTCTCTCCCTAGGTCTCCCTAGGCCCGCTCCCTTGGTGGCATTGATCGAGTGGCATACATAGTGGATGCCATGCTTAGCTTCGCTTAGGATTAGGTATGCCTTCTCCAGGAGGAGGTAGTGGGGAGTAGGTTGCTAGGCCTCGTAGTTGCTCTGAGCAATTATCAAGGCGCCTGCAAACAAGCACGATAGGAGACGGCTGTGGTTTTTAGTTCAAATGAAAGGAAGAACAAACTTAGTGAGTTAATGAAGGATCCAGCGAAGGCGCAGGGCTCACAAAAGTTATATTACAAGAACGTAACACAGTCGTTTCAAGTATACAGAATCGATTTAGACCATCTTATATATAATAGACATAACGGACGCATTGAGGCAGAAATGCTTACATGGGAGCAGGAGCACTCAATTACCCCGGACCATTATGATGACAAGCTTCACAACTTGATAGGTGAGTTCTTGTGGACCTCCAGCAGGTCTAGAAATAAGCAGACACTATTAGACCTGGAAGAAAAGCAGCAGCAGCGCCCAGGCATTGTAAGTTTAGATGGTGTGATTATTGACGGTAACCGCCGAGCAATGTTGCTCCGACGGCTTGCATCACAGAAAAACCTTGGAAAGCAGTACTTTGATGCAATCATATTACCTGACGCATACGATGAAAATCAGAGGGAAATTGTACGTCTCGAAACACAGTACCAGTTAGGGGAAGACTCTAAGGTTGAGTATGGACCATTGCAGAAATATCTGCATGCTAGAAGACTTCACAATGATTTGGGAATATCGACGGAAGAGATAGATAAATTGATGGGGCAGCAATCGGGTAATGCGGCCAAGCTTCTAGAAATAATGGATTTGATGGATGACTATCTTGAACACATTGGATGTCATCGACTGTACACGATGCTAAAAGATTCCGACGGAACGAAAGAAGGAATGTTCGTTGATCTCTATTATGATCTGAAAAGGTTGAAGAATGGTGGTGCTAAGGTTCCATGGGCATTCGATGCTGAAGTGGACTGCTTGGCATTGAAGATGATTCAATTTGATTTTATTCGCCTTGGCGAATTTTCTGATGCGAAAAAAGTTTATAGAGAAATCTCCCATCAGAGCAAAGGAAACAATTTTTTCTCCCATCAAGAAATATGGTCTGCATTCAGTGAGGCTCATGAGCGTGATATAGATCCGATAACCGCTGAAACGCCCGCGCTTGAAGAATTCGTGATCCAGAATCCAGATTATGAGGGTAAAATTGAGGCAGCTAGGGCGCGTGAAAATACCTGGAAAGCAAAAGCCCAAGGGCCAATGAAAGGGAATTTCAAGAAGAACAGCCACTCTCTTGAAATCAAAGCCACTGAGCTTCAGCCCAAAGAATATTTAGAGCGCGCGAAGGCGCTCTTGGAAAAAATTGATATAGACGGAATAGCTTTAGTTGCTGATCTATCGAACGGTCAGCTGGTAATGGATATAAATCGGCTGTCGTATCAGATGAAGAAGAAATTTGAAAAAACAGAGAGGACTATAAATTGATCACGCTGGGATATGATCCAGTAGAGTCTATTCTACTTGTCTACGGCGCAGATGCCGGGCTTCTACGGCGGCCATTGGTACAAGGCTACCTTAAAGAGCATGGCGGTAGTATCTCTTCTGATTCGATCATATCTATACCCTCCACTCCGGATAACCTATCTTCCCGCTATCAGAGCCTCTCAAAAATTTTACTTCGCTTTGGTTATGAGCTAGAGGCGACTGGTCATGCGTCAGAGGCGTTAGAAAAAGTTGCGGATGAAGAGCAAGATTTTTTAGACTTTTCAAATAGAGCAGCAGATATTTGGGATAGACAAATAGATACCGATGAGTTTAAAGAATTTATCTCAGTGGTAGAGGCGGCCTGTCCCGGCAGGACGTTCTATCGAAAGCAGCTTCTGTCTGCATATCATCTCGCTTTTTCGCAGAATGTCTGTAATTTTTCTGTACCAGGAGCAGGAAAAACCTCAGTCCTTTATGCTGCATATGGATACCTTAGGGGCCTTCCTCAAGATCATCGAAAGTCGATTAATCGGTTATTGATTGTTGGCCCTTTATCATCCTTTAAAGCATGGGAAGACGAGTATGAGCAGATATTTAACCAGCGCGCCCTAATAAAAAGGGTCTCGGGTAGTATGCCTTCTGCTGAACGAGGAGATTTCCTACGCGGAATAACATATGGCTCAATGGATGTAGAGATTGTGCTGACCTCGTACCAGACCCTAGCATCTTCCGAAGTAGATTTTCATGCGTTCTTAAATAAAGATAGTTGTCGAGCGATGATGGTACTGGACGAGGCTCACTATATAAAAAATGGAGAAGGTACTTGGGCGGCTGCCGCATTGAGATTGGCCGACCTGGCATATTCACGTGTTGTTCTTACAGGCACCCCTGCGCCGAATGGCTATGAAGATTTATATAATCTAATAAAGTTCATTTACCCGAAAAGAAATATTATAGGTTTCCCTTTGGCCTCGCTAAGAGCAATGTCTTCCGGGACTATGGACAGAGCAATTCCGGAGCTAAAGTCGAAGATTAGGCCTTTTTACACTCGGATAAAGAAAATTGATCTAGATCTTCCGTCTGCAATAGAACAGAAAATTTTCGTTAAAATGGAGCCTGAACAAGAGGAAATTTATAGAAGAATAGAAAGGAAAATACTCCCCTTACTTAAGAGGGACTTTGGAAATTCGGAATCGATTGTTCGTGTAAAAGCGAGATTGATGCGTTTAAGACAGGCGAGTGTCAATCCAGAGTTGCTGCTAAAGCCCTTGGAGGATGAGAGGCTTCTGGAAGTAGACTCAAGAGAGTTTTCTCTTGACGAGCTTAAGCTTGCAGCTCTTATTAAGAGTTTTGAGTCCTCAAAAAAGTTGGCACGTATAAAATATTGTAGAAAACTTATAGAAAAAATTCTGACGGAGCAGGGAAAGGTTCTAGTTTGGTCTTATTTCTTAGGAAATTTGGAGATGCTAAGACTCCAGCTATCTGATCTCGCACCATTTGTAGAGGTTCTTACGGGAGGCACGCCAGTTTCGACTGGTGAAAGTGAAGAATATCTTCTTGGCACTCGTGAAGAAATAATTGATAGATTTCATCGAGTACACTCTCGCGCTATATTAATTGCTAACCCTCAAGCGGTTGGGGAGTCTATATCTCTACATAAAGCTTGCCGCTCAGCTATATATTTTGACCGGGATTTTAACGCCGGACGTTATATACAGTCTAAAGATCGAATCCATCGATATAACCCGTCCGGAGGCGACGAAGTCACCTACTATCACATTCTATCGCCCAATACAATAGATGAGAATATAGATATCCGTTTGACTCTTAAGGAGCAGCGACTCATGGATTTGGTCGACTCCGACGAGATCCCCTTGTTCGCTGAACCAGCAACTGACGCTATTGACGACATTACGGCGATAATTGAGTCATATGAGAAAAGGCGCGCAAATAACACCTGACATTTTGAGTAACTAAGCCCTATGTATTATTTGAAATAGGGCCGTGTCTACATATGCGTGGATATTATTGGTTGTAATCCAATTGTTTTCGCTCTGTTCTCAATTTCGTTGTTTGCGGTGGCGCAAACTAAAACCCCCGCAAGTATCAAGTGTGCATTCTTACTGAGCTTCGTTAGGCCTGGTAAAGAAGCGGCATCATCTTTATATTGCGCTCGTATAAGCTCGGACACTAGATCGGAGGGGGCGGGCTCTCGCTCTTCGAGTCTACTGATCATTGAGGCGCCCGCCTTGCTTAAGGTGTCAAGCAGGCTAAATGGATGTGTTCCGCTTGGTCCGGAATGATTCCAGACCCGTTGTAGATTGCAGAAGTCTACGGATTTCAGTTGGTCCGTTAAGCTTGAGATTTCTTCTAATATGGCAGCATTGGTAATAGGTGATAACCGACTAAGTAAGAAAGAGAGGGCGTCATTATTTAGCTCAAGCGAATGAATAGATTTCGAAGTTCCAAAGAAAAATGCGGTTCTCCACCGAGGCTCCTCACCAATAAAGGAGTTTCCGAGCTCGAATCTGACGCCGCTTTTCAGGCGGAGACTAGGAATTGCAAGCCTAAATGTTCTGTTCTTTGGGTAGCGAATGCCCGGCTTTTCAGGTTTAGCACTTTGCGAAAGTGGGTGCGGTGAAGTGAGACGCTTTGAAAAACTTGTAAGGCTAGGAACCTCACTCGCTTTTCTATTCAACATGGCTTGCGCTATGTAGTAGGAAAATGCGGGTGGAACAGCATTTCCTACCATCTTTATTTTTTGCCCATAGGTTTCACCGTAAAACTGAAAATTCACAGGGAACCCTTGAAGCGCTGCGCGCTCTCTTATAGTCAGTCTACGGAGATTATTAGGGGACAGCGGGGGTTCAATAACAATACTTTCTCTTGAAACACGTGTACAGGTTGCAGTGATTGTTCGGACGCTTCTGTTTAAAGGATCCGGGAATGCCATGGAGTTATATACTGGGTGACAAATTTTTCCTGCTCTGTTTATCCGGACTTCTTCAGCGCTAAGAACGTCCTCTACAACATGATCCCGCAATTCATTTTTATTGATCTGTATTCCATAAATTGGGTCTAATATGTTTTCTTCAGACAGTGCGACTATCACTTCCCCTAGAGTTCTTTTAGGGAGATAAGCTCCGTAACTTTCGAGCAATTTAAAATCTATGTTGCCGGCTATACAACGCTTTCTTCTTTGAGGAAGACCAAAGTCTTCCATATTGATTACCTTGGTGGCAATATTGAGATGCTTAAACCTCTCCAATTTGCCACCTTCTTTAAGCTCATGCTCGATAACCTTAGCTACTCTCGGGACATTCTCCATGGCCCATAGCTTTGGTTTTATATGATCAACAATACTTAGAAATTTTATAATATCTTGTAGGCCATCGGCTAAATCACCATTACCACCGCGATTAGAGTATGAGAACTGAGTGCAGGGGGGGCTGCCTACTATGATATCAACGTTGGGTGGTAATTCACTTAGATCGAGACGTCGAATATCTACCGTCTGAGCTTGATGTTGATTGTTCTTAAAATTTGTCTCGTTCGCCAGCCCCCATCTTTCGTAGGAGGCAATTACATCAATTCCCGCCAAACGTAGACCAAGCGACCACCCACCAACACCTGAGTACAGGTCAATGGCTCGAAAATTTTTCAGTGCATTGGGCATGCTTAACTCCTTCATGTGCCCAGGTTTCGCTGGGGGGGGGATTGAATCCTATCGCGAGTCTTGGGACAAGATCTAGCTTCTTGAGAGAAACCTTGAGGATGGTGTCCCGAATCGGGACACCGATAAGCGCAAGCCGAACCGCAATTAGCTGTTCTTGGTCGAGATGGATCGCGAAACTTGTTGTTCAGCGCAGGAAAGGTTCGCCTGTAATACGCCTGTAAGGCACAGAGCCCCCACCTAGTCTCTGATTGGTATTGAAAAGTCAGCTTTCAAAAAATGTATTTAGCCGCTTAGCTAGATTTTTTCGTCATCACTCAGCAAGTGCTACCCCACTCGTTAGCAAATTACTTACCGACCCTTCTTCCGAGCCTTGGCTGTGGAGGCCTGGAGCCAAGAGTGATGCCCTACCGTGAGGTTACCGCTAGTCACCTACCATGCCTTTCTTGCGCGCGCATTCTTACCTGAGTGGCCATCATTGCACAATCAGCAGAGCAAATCGTTATAGGCCCGTTGTTGTAGGCCCGTTCGCAATCTCAGCCTCCTGTGGTGCACGATTGAATTCTTGGCAGAGGCACCGTATCCGCTTTCGACAGCTTGTTGAGGCGGACGTACATCAGCCGGCCTCCTTGTCAAAGCACGCGACCGTATTTGTATTCCAACCGGTATTCCAAAAAAAGATTAAAAACAATATAAATATTTATAAATCAACAGCTTATCAAGCTAATTCAAATTACCCCGGCCCACCAAATACCCTTCCAAGGAAGGACCAGGAAAGCCGTAAAGCCTAGAGAAATCAAAGCTTACGGCTTTTTTATTGCCCAGATCTTTCCACCTACTCCCAGGGCATCCCACGGTTGGATGGGGCACATATGGGGGCATAAAACGCTCATCAGCTCGCTCGGAGAGGATGTGCCCCAACGCCGTTGAAAGACACCGACTGCCGCAACGCCAAGCCCCAGGACAAGCCGTAGCGCCTGTATGACGAACAGGGTTTGTACCTGGAAGTGCAGCCCAATGGAGGCCGTTACTGGCGCTTGAAGTACCGTTTTCTGGGAAAAGAAAAGCGCCTGGCGCTTGGCGTTTATCCAGAGGTCGGCCTGCAGGAGGCCCGGCGCAAGCGTGGTGATGTTCGTGTCCAGCTCGCAGGTGGCCATGACCCATCGCTGCAAAGACGCATGGCCAAGGTGGTCAGCCAGCTCGATCACCAGCACACCTTTGAGTCGGTTGCCACTCAGTGGCTGAGTATTCGCGAGTCCTCCTGGGCCCCTGAGTACACACGCACGGTGCGGCAGTGCCTTGAACTCAACGCTTACCCCTGGCTGGGAAAACTACCCATCAGCATCAGCATCAGCACTCCCATGCTGGTCGAAAATCTGCGGCGCATTATCAAGCGTGGCGCTCGCGAGACGGCGCGTCGTGTTGCCCTCTGATCTATAAGCAAATTTTCGAACTCGTCGAAGCTGCCGGCATCACCCCACCCAACCAGATTGGGAATCTCTCACGCACGCTCCCAGCCAAGCGGGTGAAACACTTTGCTGCCGTGACCGATCCTGAAAAACTCGGAGCACTGCTCAAAGCACTGGATAGCTACAGCGGAACGATGCCTGTTTGTTGTGCGTTAAAACTGGCCCCCGTTTCAGTTGCCACTGCCTCGCGCAACGGCTCCAGCTCGGTCACCCGCTCGGAGAGTGAGCGGCTGCAGGCAATCATCTGTTTCGGCTCCGGCCCTTCGTTCAGGCCATCGCATGGCTCGCCGCGCAGCTCACGGATAGATTTCTCCATCACCACGCTGAACAGTTTGCGCATGCTCCTAACGTCCTGCTGGGCCAGGCCCCAGGCGGTGGTGATGTTCATACCCGACAGGTGCTTTTGCATCTGCCGGCTAACGCCCCACACCTCGCCCACTGGCACCGCCTTCAATAACGCCTGTTGCTGCTCTAACCGTGTGGCGGCCACCACGCCGCTTTAGCTGTGCTTCTTCGCCGCCCAGTTGGCCAGCTTAGTCAGGGTTTTGGTGGTGGACACCCTTACCCCAACCGGCATGCCGGTGAGCCGCTCCACCTCAGTCTTGATTAACTGCCCATAGGCCGCCAACGACCGGTGCGCACCGGTAAGGTCCAAGAAGCTCTTATCGATGTAAGCGCCTCATACGCTCAGACACACATATTTGATCTCCAGGTAATCTTCGATACCGTACTTGGAGCCTTCACGACCCAAGCCCGAGGCCTTGATGCCGCCGAACGGCGCGACTTCGTTGGAGATCAGCCCGGTGTTGACGCCGACCATGCCGTATTCCAGGGCTTCAGCCACGCGGAACACACGAGCCAGGTCGCGAGCATAGAAGTACGAGGCCAGGCCGAATTCGGTGTCGTTGGACATCGCGATCACGTCGGCTTCGTCTTTGAAGCGGAACAGCGGTGCCAGTGGGCCGAAAGTCTCTTCCTTCGCCACGGCAGCGTTGTTTGGCACGTTGATCAGGATGGTTGGCTCAAAGAAGTTGCCTTCGATGGACTTGCCGCCGGAAAGCACGGTGGCACCTTTGGAAACCGCGTCAGCGATATGTTCTTTAACCTTGGCCACGGCTTTTTCGTCGATCAGCGGGCCAGTGGTGATGCCGTCTTCCAGACCGTTACCGATTTTGAGTTTGGCCACCGCCACTTTCAGTTTCTCGGCAAACGCGTCGTAGACCGAATCCTGAATGTACAGGCGGTTGGCGCAGACGCAGGTCTGACCGTTGTTGCGGTATTTCGAAATGATCGCGCCTTCAACGGCCTTATCCAGGTCCGCATCGTCGAACACGATAAACGGTGCATTGCCGCCTAGTTCCAGGGACACTTTCTTAATGTCCTTGGCGCACTCAGCCATCAGCTGGCTACCGACTTCGGTCGAGCCAGTGAAAGACAATTTACGCACAATCGGGTTGCTGGTCAGCTCGCTGCCAATGTCACCTGCGCTGCCGGAGACCACGCTGAACACGCCAGCAGGAATGCCCGCACGCTGGGCCAGTTCAGCCAGAGCAAAAGCCGAGAATGGCGTTTGCGAGGCCGGTTTGAGCACCATGGTGCAACCGGCGGCCAACGCCGGTCCGGCTTTACGGGTGATCATCGCGGCCGGGAAGTTCCACGGGGTGATTGCTGCGGTCACACCGATCGGCTGCTTGATCACGATCAGGCGCTTGTCTGGCTGGTGGCCCGGAATCACGTCACCGTAGATGCGCTTGGCTTCTTCGGCGAACCATTCGATAAAGGAAGCGGCGTGGACGATTTCGCCCTTGGCTTCGGCCAATGGTTTGCCTTGTTCCAGGGTCATCAGGCGAGCGAGGTCGTCCTGGTTTTCGATGATCAGTTCGAACCAGCGGCGCAGCTTGTTTGCACGTTCTTTGGCGGTCAGTGCGCGCCAGGCCGGCAGTGCGTTGTCAGCAGCTTCGATGGCACGGCGGGTTTCGGCAGCGCCCATTTTCGGCACGGTGCCCAGAATTCCCCCCGTTGCCGGGTTGTTGACCTTGATCGTCTGACCATTGTCCGCATCAACCCACGTGCCATTGATGAAGGCTTGCTGGCGGAACAGCTGAGTGTCTTTGAGTTGCATGATGAACTCCGATTTCAGGACAGAAAGACTGGCGGCAGCGCAATGCCGCCATTAAGACAAACGTGTCTCGAGAGATCAGACCAGAGCGCTTCTTCTCTTGAGCTCAGTGTTGAGAATGAAGTCATTTTCCGAGTAGTCGACCGGGCAATCGATCACGTGCACGCCCGGCTCGCTGATGCAACGCTGCAACAGTGGCAGGAAGCCGTCAGCGCTTTCCACGCGATGGCCCTTGGCACCGTAGCTTTGCGCATACATGACGAAATCCGGGTTGCCATAGTCCAGGCCAAAATCGGTGAAGCCCATGTTCGCCTGCTTCCAGCGGATCATGCCGTAGCCGTTGTCGCGCAGGATGATGACCGTCAGATTCATCTTCAGACGTACCGCCGTCTCCAATTCTTGGCTGTTCATCATGAAGCCACCGTCACCACACACCGCGACCACCGGCCGATCCGGGCAGACCAGGTGCGCAGCCATCGCCGACGGCAGGCCCGCGCCCATAGTCGCCAGAGCGTTGTCCAATAACACCGTGTTGGGTTTGTGGGCTTTGTAATTGCGCGCGAACCAAATTTTGTAGATGCCATTGTCCAGCGCAACGACGCCTTCGGACGGCAAGGCACGACGCACGTCAGCGACGAAGCGCTGCGGGTAGATCGGGAAGCGGTTGTCGTCAGCTCCCTCGATGACGTGTTCTTCATTGGCTTCGCGGATCGCCATCAGCCGGCTGAAGTCCCAATGTTCCGGAATACTCAGCGCTTCGCCGATCTGCCATACGGCGTTGGCGATGTCACCGACCACTTCGATTTGCGGGAAGTACACAGGGTCAACTTCGGCCGAGCGGAAGTTGATGTGGATCACTTCGGTACCGCCACGAACCATAAAAAACGGCGGCTTTTCGATGACATCGTGGCCTATGTTGACGATCAGATCGGCGGCCTCGACAGCGCGATGAACGAAGTCACCAGCGGACAGCGCGGCATTGCCGAGAAAGCGCGGATGACGCTCATCCACCACACCCTTACCCATTTGCGTGGTAACAAACGGGATACCGGTATTGTCGATCAGCTGCTTGAGAACCTTGGCAGTCATCTTGCGATTGGCACCGGCACCAATCACCAGGATTGGACTGCGTGCGGCCTGAAGTTTCTGCACGGCGGCGTCGATGGCCTTGTGCTCTGCCAAGGGACGACGGTGCAGACTTGGCGGGACCGGCATACTTTCAGTCTGTTCGGCAGCGATATCTTCAGGTAACTCCAGATGCACAGCGCCGGGCTTTTCTTCTTCAGCCAGGCGAAAGGCTTCACGCACCCGTGATGGAATGTTGTCGGCGGACGCCAACTGATGGGTGTACTTGGTCAGCGGCTGCATCATGCCGACCACATCGAGAATCTGGAATCGGCCCTGTTTGGACTTCTTGATCGGTTTCTGGCCAGTGATCATCAGCATCGGCATGCCGCCCAGATACGCGTACGCACCCGCGGTTACCAGATTAGTTGCACCCGGACCCAAGGTAGCCAGGCTTACGCCGGTCTTGCCGGTCAGCCGGCCATAGGTGGCCGCCATGAAACCCGCGGACTGCTCATGGCGAGTCAATATCAGCTTGATACTGGAGCGGCGTAGCGACTCCAGCAGATCCAGGTTTTCTTCACCGGGAATACCGAAAACATACTCGACACCTTCGTTCTCCAGGCATTGCACAACGACATCCGCAGCCTTGGCCATTTCACCACCTCAATATGAGTGAGCGCTTGCGCGCAAGTTAAAACGTTTCATCAGCAGCAAACGATTCCACACCGATGGTGCCAAGGTCGCATCAGCCTGACCCTGTTCTGGACAGTGGGGCGGTTGGCATGGCTGGCGGTCATTTTTACCAGGTGGTGCCGGGCCAGTGAGCTCAAACGTCACTTGACCCAATGAGTCCTCGTAATGTGAAAGTCTTAGAAAGCAGCATTCCCCATGGAAAATGCCGCTCCCTCAATGTGATAGACCGTCGGCTCTTCCGAGAAGTACTCCTCTAAACCTGCCATGAACTCCTGGTGGTCATCACTCGCTTCGAAGCCCTTATGGTCCTCGAGCGAGCGCCAGCGCACGATGAGGTTGAGTACCTGGGGCGTTTCGATGCCTTTGGCGAGCATGTGGCCGCCGTAACCCGTTGCGCGCTTGAGCAACGGTTCGACGTCGGCAAATGCACGTTTGAAATTCTCAATGCGTTCTTTGTGAACCGGGAGCAGAGCGATTTCGTAAATCATGGCGTCCTCCAAAAATGACGTAGAAAGTTAAAAGTACGCACTTACGGGATGAGCGAAGGCTCGACTGCAATCGCGATTTTTCCCCGAAGACCGTTGTTTGGGCTCTCCAGCCGCGCATGGGCGAGCCCAAGGTCGGCCAGCGAATAGACCGCGCCAACGTGCGGGCGCAGCTGACCGCGCTCTACCAATGTGCTCAACTCATCCAGCTTGCCGCGATTTTGTCGGGTGAACACGAAGTGAT
>NZ_DATKDZ010000005.1:0-410239 GCF_035512415.1 Pseudomonas sp.
CTTTCCGAAGAAGTTCTTTCTACTCAACCACTTGCATCCCCGACCAACATCCAGCTTCTCGTTAGCGGGAGGCGAATTCTACAGCGTTTCAAACCGCTGTCAACCACCTCTTCAACCGCTGCCGATCTACCTGATCGAAGCCACCAACAGGATCAAACCACCACCCTGTCAGCCCGGCGCATTCTACACAGCTTACGCTGCTTTGCAACCTCTCTTTTAAAGCTAACTTATTGTTTTAGAATAAGTTTTCCGAGAGATCTGCGCCGGAAGAGGTGCGCATTATAGG
The DNA here is from genome assembly GCF_035512415.1 of Pseudomonas sp. Taxonomy (GTDB): domain Bacteria; phylum Pseudomonadota; class Gammaproteobacteria; order Pseudomonadales; family Pseudomonadaceae; genus Aquipseudomonas. The sequence goes on from NZ_DATKDZ010000005.1 coordinate 287, forward strand.
GGCAAGCGGAGCAAGGTCAACCAATTGTTATGCTTTTGTTTCAATAACCACTAAATCAAGGGCTGCAACCATGCCAGCACTCGATGCGCACCACCCGAGAAACGACAAGGCCGTTGAAGCTGACGCTTCAACGGCCTTGTCGCACAGACACCACGCAAATTACTCGGCCTTAAGCGTGATACGCGCGAACGCCTTCTTGCCAGCCTGACAGACGTGCGCCGCACCCACCTTATATATAAAGGAGCGATCGACCACCTCGCCATCCACGCGCACACTGCCGGACCCCAGCAGATCACGCGCCATGGCGGCATTCTTCACCAGGCCCGCTTTATTCAGCAGCGCCGCAATCGGCATATCCTCGACAGACAGCACCTCGATCTCTGGCAGATCCTCCGGCAGCTCGCCTTCCTTCATACGATTGCCTGCCGAGCGATGGGCATTGAGCGCGGCGTCTTCACCATGAAAGCGGGCGACAATCTCTTCGGCCAGCTTGATCTTGATGTCACGCGGGTTGGACCCTTGCTCGACATCCAGCTTGAACTGCTCGATCTCCTCCATGGAGCGGAAGCTGAGCAATTCGAAATAGCGCCACATCAGGGCATCCGGCATGGAGACCAGCTTGTTGTACATGACGCCCGGAGCTTCCTGGATACCGATGTAGTTGCCCAAGGATTTGGACATCTTCTTCACGCCGTCCAGACCCTCCAGCAGCGGCATGGTGACGATGCACTGCGACGGCTGGCCGTAGCCACGCTGCAGCTCGCGCCCCATCAGCAGATTGAATTTCTGGTCAGTGCCGCCCAGCTCGACATCCGCACGCAAGGCGACCGAGTCATAGCCCTGTACCAGCGGATAGAGGAACTCATGAATAGCGATTGGCTGATTGGTCGAATAGCGTTTGCTGAAGTCATCGCGCTCGAGCATGCGCGCGACGGTGTACTGCGAGGTCAGGCGAATGAAATCGGCCGGCCCCATCTTGTCCATCCAGGTGGAGTTGAATGCGACCTCGGTTTTCGCCGGATCGAGAATCTTGAACACCTGGGTTTTATAGGTCTCCGCGTTCTCCAGCACCTGCTCGCGAGTCAGGGGCGGGCGCGTGGCGCTCTTGCCACTGGGATCACCGATCATTCCGGTAAAATCGCCGATCAGGAAGATCACCTGATGCCCCAGTTCCTGGAACTGACGCAGCTTGTTAATAAGGACGGTATGCCCCAGGTGCAAATCAGGGGCCGTCGGATCAAAGCCTGCCTTGATACGCAGGGGCTGACCACGCTTGAGCTTCTCAACCAGTTCGGCCTCAACCAGAACCTCTTCCGCACCGCGCTTGATCAGCGCCAACTGCTCTTCAACCGACTTCATGACAGGACTCACGACCACTCAAAAACGAAAGGGAACCAACCATACAAGATCGCAGACAAATCACAAGTTCTGCCCGCCGACCGCACAGTTTAAGAGCACTCAGCGACAACCGGGGTTGCCTAGCACACGATTTGGTTATATTTTATACAGTTAGTGCATATTCATCATTTTCTTCATCTATTTCTTCTCATCTTTAAAAGTCAAAAGCCACCTATGACCCATACGACTAAAGCCCCTCCGCTTTACCCCAAGAGCCATATCCTGGCCGCCAGCGGTGTCGCCGCCCTGCTCAGCCTGGCCCTGCTGGTGTTCCCCTCCCGCGAAGTAGAAGCCAAGAAAACCTTTATCAATCTCGAGCTGGAGACCGGCTCCGAATTCAGCGAACAGTCGGACGACTCCCAATCCAGCGGCAGCCTGCCCCTCAAGCAAGACGCCTTGCCCTTCAGCAGCACAGCAGACACCCCTACCCGCCAGGCCGAAACGGCGCAAGAACAAGCACAGCCGATCGAGCCTGTCGCCGAGACAGATCCACTGCAGCGCAGCATCCAGGTCGGCCAGGGCGATACCCTGTCCACCATTTTTGCCAAGGTAGGTCTGCCTGCGACCACACTGCATCAGGTACTGAGCAGCAGCAAAGAGGCCAAGCAGTTCACCCGTTTAAAAGTGGGCCAGCAACTGGACTTCCAACTGGATGCCGAAGGCCAGCTTGAGCGCCTTAACAGTAAGCTCAGCGACCTGGAAAGCATCGCCCTGGCGAAAACCGAGAAGGGTTATAGCTTCGAGCGCGAACTGGTCAAACCCGAGGTCCAGAGCACCTACACACACGGCGTAATCCGCAGCTCTCTGTTCCTCTCGGCCAAGCGTGCAGGCCTGTCCCACGCCCTGACCATGGAGCTGGCCAACGTCTTCGGCTATGACATCGATTTTGCAATGGATATTCGCGAAGGCGACGAATTCGAGCTGATCTACGAAGAAAAAGTGGTCAACGGCAAGCGGGTCGGCACCGGCAATATTCTCTCCGCCCGCTTCACCAACCGCGGCAAGACCTACACCGCCGTACGCTATACCAGCAAGCAAGGCACCACCAGCTACTACAGCGCTAGTGGCGAGAGCATGCGCAAGGCCTTTATCCGCACGCCAGTGGACTTTGCCCGCATCAGCTCGCGCTTCTCCACTGGCCGCCGCCACCCCGTGCTGAACAAGATCCGCGCGCACAAGGGTGTCGACTACGCCGCGCCACGCGGTACACCGATCAAGGCCGCTGGCGATGGCCGCGTTACCCTGGCGGGCCGTCATGGTGGCTATGGCAATGCCGTGATCATTCAGCACGGCCAGCGCTATCGCACCCTGTATGCGCATATGCAAGGCTTCGCCAAAGGTGTTCGCAACGGCTCGAACGTCAAGCAGGGTCAGATCATTGGCTATATCGGCACCACCGGGCTGTCCACCGGGCCGCACCTGCATTATGAATTCCAGATCAATGGCGTTCACGTCGACCCGCTGAGCCAGAAGCTGCCGATGGCCGACCCCATTGCCAGCAGCGAGAAAGCGCGCTTTATGCAGCTGAGCAAACCCTTGATGGCCCAGATGGACAAGGAAAAATCCACAGCGCTCGCCCTCAACCAGCGCTGAGCACAATGCCTCTCTACCTTGGTGTGATGTCCGGAACCAGCCTGGACGGACTGGACATCGCCCTGATCCAACAAGACCACAGCACCAGCCTGCTCGGCACCCGCTATCTGCCGATGCCTACAGCGCTGCGCAGCGAACTGTTGGCCCTGTGCAGCCCTGGGCCCGACGAGCTGGCGCGGGCCGCCATTGCCGAACAGCAGTGGACGCGGCTCGCCGCACAAGGCATTGCCGATCTGCTGCAGCAGCACGAACTTACTCCGCAAGCCATACGCGCGATCGGCAGCCACGGCCAGACCGTTCGCCACGAGCCTGCCCGAGGCTTCACCATTCAGATCAGCAATGCGGCCCTGCTCGCCGAGCTCACGGGGATCTGCGTGATCAGCGATTTCCGCCGCCGTGATCTGGCTGCTGGCGGTCAAGGTGCACCGCTGGTACCGGCCTTCCATGAGGCCTTGTTCGCCCGCGCGCAGAGCCGTCGGGCAATTCTCAATATCGGCGGTTTCAGCAACCTGAGTCTGCTCGAGATCGACAAGCCGGTGCACGGCTTCGATTGCGGCCCCGGCAATGCCCTGCTGGATGCCTGGATTCACCGCCACAAGGGCGCAGACTACGACCAGGACGGCCAATGGGCAGCAACCGGCCAAGTACAGCCGGAGCTGCTGAAAGCCCTGCTCGGTGATGCCTTTTTCCAGACCCAGGGACCGAAAAGTACCGGCCGCGAGCTATTCAATCTGCCCTGGCTGGATCTGCACCTGACAGCCCTTCCCCGCTATGCCGCCGAAGACGTGCAGGCAACCCTGCTCGAGCTGACCGCGCAAAGCGTTGTCGCAGCCCTACAAGCCGCCCAGCAGCACACCGACGAGCTGCTGGTATGCGGTGGTGGCGCACGCAACCTGACCCTGATGCAGCGCTTGTCCGCCCTACTGCCGAACAGCCGCGTCAGCAGCACCGACGCCCACGGCGTACCCGCAGACTGGGTGGAAGCCATGGCCTTTGCCTGGCTGGCGCATTGCTGCCTGGAAGGCATTCCCGCCAACCGCCCCAGCGTCACAGGCGCGCAAGGCCTGCGCATTCTCGGGGCCATCTACCCCGCCTGAACGCAGAAACAACAACGCCGTGCACAGGGCACGGCGTTGCAATAAAGCGAAGTCCTGATCAGATCGAAAACGAGGAGCCGCAACCGCAGGTGGTGGCAGCATTCGGATTCTTGATCACGAAACGCGAGCCTTCCAGACCTTCCTGATAATCGACTTCGGCACCGGCCAGATACTGGAAACTCATCGGGTCGACCACCAGGCTCACGCCTTCGCGCTCGACTATGGTGTCGTCCTCGGCAACCTCTTCATCGAAGGTAAAACCATACTGGAAACCAGAACAGCCGCCCCCCGTGACGAATACGCGCAACTTCAGGCGCGGATTGCCCTCTTCATCGACCAGGTTCTTCACCTTGTTCGCCGCGCCCTGAGTGAAGACCAGGGCCGTAGGGGTGAAGGTTTCGACGCTCATGCTGACTAACTCCCGGCGCTAAGCGCCATACTCATACTGCGTTGTGGCTGGCATTATCCGCTTACCTGAGAAAAGCGGTCAACTATTCTGCCAAATCGAGGTTTTCCGGTAACTCCAGCGGTCGCACCTCGTCGCGCAGGTGGCAGAGCCGCCCTTCGATCTGCGCGCCCATGGCCATTTCCATCAGGCCGTAATACAAATTGCCGCGCACTCGGGCCCGAGCCCCCAGCTCCAGATGAGCGCTGGCATGGACATCGCCAATCACCTCACCGTCAATCAGTACATGGGGGGCGCGGATCTCGCCTTCAACCTGTCCCTGCACACTGACCCGCACCATGCCTTCGCTGGCCAGCAGGTTGCCGCTGACCTTGCCATCGACCTGCACCGCACCCTGAAAACGCAGGTTGCCCTGCAACTCGGCCCCCACGGCAATCAGGCTGGTCTTGCCGTTAAAGCGTTGCAGATCGGTCTTGCTCTTGTCTTTATTCCACATCAGGAAGAATCACTCCTCTTCGCCCCATTTGAATGTACGCAGCAGCGGCTTTTTTTCACCCTGCACTTCGGCCGCCACCTTGACCTCACGCGGAACAAATCCCTGGGGCAACCTCAACTCGGCAAAACGCCCCGCCTCGGGAATCGCCTGAAAGTGCTTGAACGCGAAAGGAATCGCCTGGCCAGGCAAGGCATCGTCCAGGCCCTCGGTCAAGTCCGCCAGTTCGAGGGCGACCTCTTTGCCGGCCCGCTGTCCTGTCACGGTGACCCGCAACTGCCCCTCTAGCGGCTTGTCGCCCTTGCCGACCCGGCTCAGCAGTATCTTGTAGCGGAAAAGCCCGGGGGTGTCCGTGGCCTGCACCTCAAAGGTCTTGATGCGCAGCCCTTCACGACGAGTGGCAGGGGCGAGGACGCCCTTATAGAACGCCAGATCCTGCTGCTGCTTGTAGATCTGCTCTTCCAGCAGCTTGATGGTCAGGCGGCTCTGCTCATTGGCCTGCTGGGCAACCTTTTCCCCGCTGCTGACGACAGCCAGGCGCTGGCGTAGCGCGTCCAGCTCCTGTTCCTGCTCAAACACGTGCGCCTGCAAAGGTTGCTGGCCTTCGACCAGCCCCTGGGTCGTCCGCGCCTGCCACCAGCTACCGGCATAGAACGCCAGTGGCACCGCCAGTAGCAACAGCAACAAGACCAGACGCGTGCGCCTGGCTTGCGCGGGGTTGCTGGGGCGGACCTCCCACCCCGCCATCAGGGCAACATGGCTGCGTGGGACAGACCGAGGCGCTCATCCACGCCAAAGAGAATGTTCATATTCTGCACCGCCTGCCCCGAAGCGCCTTTGACCAGGTTATCGATCACCGACAGCACCACCACCAGATCGCCATCCTGGGGACGGTGCACGGCAATCCGGCAAACGTTGGCACCGCGCACACTGCGGGTTTCCGGGTGGCTGCCGGCCGGCATTACATCGACGAAGGGCTCATCGGCATAACGCTGCTCATACAAGGCCTGCAGGTCCACCGAGCGATCCACCACGGCGGCATAGAGGGTGGCGTGGATACCGCGGATCATCGGCGTCAGGTGCGGCACAAAGGTCAAGCCCACGTCGCCGCCGGCGGCGCGGCGCAAGCCCTGGCGAATTTCCGGCAGATGGCGATGGCCCTTGACGCCATAGGCCTTCATGCTTTCCCCGGCTTCGCTGAACAACGAGCCGACGCTGGCACCGCGCCCGGCACCGCTGACCCCGGACTTGCAGTCGGCAATCAGGCTCGATGCATCGGCCAGGCCGGCTTCCAGCAGCGGGATCAAGCCCAGCTGCGCAGCGGTCGGGTAGCAGCCTGGCACGGCGATCAGGCGCGCCTGTTTGATGGCTTCACGGTTGACTTCCGGCAAGCCGTATACCGCTTCCGGCAGCAGGTCCGGCGCACCGTGAGGCTGGCCATACCAGCGAGCCCACTCCTCGGCATCCTGCAGGCGGAAATCGGCGGACAGGTCGATCACTTTGGTTCCCGTCGCCAGCAACTCACCCGCCAGGGCATGGGCGACGCCATGGGGCGTAGCGAAGAACACCACGTCGCACGCGCCCAGGGTCGCCACATCCGGCACGCTGAAGGCCAGGCCGTCGTAATGACCGCGCAGGTTCGGGTACATCTCGTCGACGCGCATGCCCGCCTCGGAGCGCGAGGTAATCACCTGCACTTGCGCCTGCGGGTGCTGCGCCAGCAAACGCAACAACTCGACACCGGTATAACCCGTGCCGCCGACGATTCCGACCTTGATCATCACTTGCCCCTTTGCAATAACGTCATTGGAAAGCTGCCGATGATAAGGCCGCTTCGGCCAGGGGCCAACCGCCAGGATGACGGATAGTGCGGTGAGCACTACTATCGGGGCACTTTATTTCCCCAGGATCGAACAATGCTCTATCTGTGGCTCAAAGCCCTGCACATTATCGCCATGGTCTGCTGGTTCGCCGGGCTGTTCTATTTGCCACGGCTATTCGTCTACCACGCCATGAGCGAAGACTCCGCCAGCCGCGAGCGCTTCTGCATCATGGAACGCAAGCTGTACCGCGGCATCATGTGGCCCTCGATGATCGCCACCATCGCCCTCGGCCTGTGGCTGCTCAGCCTCAATCCTGCTTATTACTTCAGCCAGGGCTGGATGCACGCCAAGCTCAGCCTGGTGCTCGTACTGGTGGCTTATCAGCTGATGTGCGGTGCCCAGCTCAAGGCCTTCGCCCGCGGCGAGAACCGTCGCAGCCATGTGTTCTACCGCTGGCTCAACGAAGCCCCGGTCCTGGCACTGCTGGCCATCGTTATCCTGGTGGTGGTCAAACCCTTCTGACCGCACATCGCACGTCGCGCTGCACGTAGCGCGCCTTCCAAGCCTGCCTTGCCCAGCCCATAGGAAACGCCCATGTCCCTACCTGCCCTGCTCGAACAACGTCTGCGCCTGCCAGTGGTCGCCGCGCCGATGTTTCTGGTCTCCAACCCGCAGCTGGTGCTCGCCTGTTGCCGCGGCGGCATAGTCGGCAGCTTCCCCGCCCTCAACCAGCGTGAAAGCAGCGGCTTCAAGGCCTGGCTGGAAGAGATCGAAGCCGGCCTGGACGCGCAGTGCGCGCCCTATGCGGTCAACCTGATCGTGCATGGCAGCAACCCACGCATGCAGGCGGACCTGGCCATCTGCGTCGAACACCGCGTGCCTATCGTCATCACCAGCCTGGGTGCGGCGAAGGAAGTGGTAGATGCGGTGCACAGTTATGGAGGCCTGGTGTTTCACGATGTCACCACCCGTCGGCATGCCGAGAAGGCGGCTGCCGCCGGGGTCGACGGCCTGATCGCGGTGGCTGCCGGCGCAGGCGGGCATGCCGGCACCTGGAGCCCCTTCGCCTTGATCGCGGAAATTCGCCAGTTCTTCGACAAGACTCTGCTGCTGGCCGGCTGCCTTAACCGGGGCCACGAGGTGCTTGCCGCGCAGTTGCTGGGGGCAGATCTGGCCTACCTCGGTACCCGGCTGATCGCCACCCAGGAAAATGCCGCATCAGAGGCCTACAAACAGATGCTGCTCGACGCCCAGGCCGCCGACATCATCCATACCCCCGCCGTCTCCGGGGTGCCGGCGAGCTTTATGCGCCAGAGCCTGGAACTGGCCGGCTATGACCTCAAGCAATTGCAGAGCAAGGGCGAGATCAATTACGGCGAGAAGCTCAAGCCGATGGACGAGGAAGCCAAGGCCTGGAAAACCGTGTGGTCTGCCGGCCAGGGCGTTGGCGGGATCGGCGACCTGCCGAGCGTCGAGCAGTTGATCGCACGCCTGGACAGCGAATACCGCACCGCCTGCCAGCAGGCCCAGCAGCTGCAGCAACGCTGGCCACGATAACGCCCGCCTCGCCGCCAACGCCCAGAGCAGAACTTGCCGCCCCCCTTCCGCCAGCTGGGCGCGAAACCCGGCGGGCCGTTGGCCGGTTTGGCGGCGCGGACAGAGTGTGATGGATGCCCACATTTACAGCTCAGGCTGCTTGTTCACTGGGCTGTGGGCCAGCTAGTCTGTAGCGAAACCCTCCCAGGCACCGACAAGGAAGCCGATATGAGTCAAGCCCGTTTCAAGATTGTCTTCAGCGGCGAGCTGATGCCCGACGCGGCCCTGGAAACCGTCAAGGACAACCTCTCACGCCTGTTCAAAAGCGACGGCGCACGTATCAATGCGCTCTTTAGCGGCAGCGCCGTCGAGATCAAGCGCAACCTGAGCGAAAGCGAGGCCGATCAATACCTCAGCGCCCTGCAGCGCGCCGGGGCCAAGGTGCGCAAAGAACAGGACCTGGCGGCTGGCCTGAGCCTGGTAAACAGCGATGACCACCCGCCTATCAGCAGCACGCCTGCGCCAGCGGCCATCCCCGCCAACGAGATGACCTGCCCCAAGTGCGGCCACCAGCAGACCAAGTCGGCCGAATGCAGCGCCTGCGGCATCATCATCGAGAAATTTGTCGCCCGTCAGGCCATGTTTGGCGACAGCGCAGCGGCGGATGCCGGCCCTGCCACAACACCCTATGCCACACCCAAGGCGGCAGTTGCCGAAAGCCTGCCGGAGTTCAGCGAGCTGAAGGTGTTTACCACCGACGGACGAATCGGGCGCCTGCGGTACCTGGCCTGGTCAATGGGCCTGCTGCTCGCCTGTATGCCCGTGTTCGCCGTCGCGGCAGGCTTCTTTGCCGTATCGGAAATCCTTGGCGGCTTGCTGATGGCCCTAGTGGGTATCGCCGTGATGGTGGCCGGCATCATGTTTGGCGTGCAGCGCCTGCACGATATCGGCTGGTCCGGCTGGCTGCTGCTGTTGAGCCTAGTGCCGGTGGTGGGTGGGGTGTTCTCCCTGCTGCTGTTTATCATCCCCGGCAGCACCGAGGCCAACCGCTTCGGCCCACCGCCACCGCCTAACAGCACCGCGGTCAAGGTTCTGGCGGCACTCTGGCTGGCCGTTATCCTGATCAGCATCATTGCCGCCATCGCCCTGCCGGCCTATATGGGCTACGCCGACGCAGGCCTTTGATCGCCAGCCGAATGGGGCCACAATGGCCCCATCGCTCCCCCCCCCACTACATCCCGCCCCCCATCGGCCATCTGCCCCGACCGCGGCCATGGTCTGTTAACCGGCACTCACCGTCCGACCATCCGCCCAGGTGCGCAGGGCCTCAAGGTCCTCAGCCATGATCACCGACAGCGGCGCGGTGCTCTGGATGCCGCGCAGCAGCAATGCCTGATCGACCGTCTGCTGCTGCGCCTGCGCGGCATACAGGGCGCTGACCACCACCTGCTCGATCTCCGCCCCGGAAAACCCGACGCTGGCCTGCGCCAGTAGCGCCAGGTCGAAACCATTCGGTTCCAGTTCCCGGCGCACCAGGTGAATGCGGAAGATCTCGCCACGCACCGCGGCATCGGGCAGGTCGACGAAAAACAGCTCGTCGAAACGGCCCTTGCGCACCAACTCGGGCGGCAGCCGCGCGATCACGTTGGCCGTGGCCACCATAAACACCGGAGCCTTGCGCTCGGCCATCCAGGTCAGCAGGGTACCGAGCACCCGCTGGCTGACGCCGCCGTCGTTATCGCCGCTGGCCAGGCCTTTCTCGATCTCGTCGATCCACAGCACACAGGGGGCCATCTGCTCGGCCAGCTTGAGAGCGTCACGCAGGTTGCGCTCGGTCTCGCCGAAGAACTTGTTGTACAGACAGGCAAAGTCCAGGCGTAGCAACGGTAGCCCCCAGAGCCCGGCCACGGCCTTGGCCGCCAGGCTCTTGCCGCCGCCCTGTACGCCGACCAGCAGTACACCCTTGGGCATATCGCTGCCTTTGCCCTCGAGGAAGATGCCCTGCCGCTCGGCCAACCAGCGCTTGAGATTGCTCAGCCCACCCACCTCGGCAAAGCGTGCGGTGTCGTATTCGAAGCTCAGCACGCCCTCCAGGTCGAGCAGCTGGAACTTGGTCTTGTTCAGTTCGGGAATATCTTCCTGGGTGATGGCCCCGTCATCGCAGATCACATTGCGCGCCAGGGCACGGGCCTCGGCATGGCTGAGGCCGCGCAAGTTCTTCACCACCTGCTGCAGGGTACGGTTATCGGTACGCACCCGGGCATTGCGATTGCGCGCACTCCAGGCGCTGGCCTCGTCACGGACAATCGCCAGCAACTCGTCTTCGCTGGGCAGCGCCAGACTGAAGCGCGCCGCATAACGCTGCACCTCAGGCGGCAGCTTGCAGGCATGGGAGACCAGCACCAGGGTCGGCCCGCCGGGCGGCTCGCGCATGGCGACCTCCTTGAGCAGGCGCACCAGCCTGGGGTTGTCCTCCAGGAAGGGATGCAGGTCGCACATGACATAGAGGGTCGGCTGCGAATCCGCCTTGATCAGGCGCAGCGCCGCCTCCGGTTCCAGGGTCGCGTCGTCGGTCTGGCTGTCGCCGGCCAAGCCGAGGCGCTGCAGGCCCTCGGTCACCGACCAGACCTGCAACCCCAGGCCGCGGCGCAGTGCCAGGCCGGTGAGGGTTTGCAGGACCCGCGGCTCGTCCCAGGACTCGATCAGGATCAGCCGGGCCTTGGAATCGAGCACCAGGCCCAGATCATGGATATCGTTCTTCACACACACTCCTTGTCCACTGGTCGGGCAGCACTGGGGCCCGTTAAACTCAGGGCTCTTTCAACAGGCCAGGAGACTGTCCATGGACTGTCTGTTCTGCAGAATCGTCGCTGGGGAAATCCCCGCGCGCAAGCTTTATGAAGATGACCAGGTAATCGCCTTCCACGATATCGGCCCACAGGCACCGGTGCACTTTCTGGTTATCCCGAAAAAACATATCAGCACCCTCAATGACCTGAGCGAAGCTGATAAGCCGCTGGCCGGGCATATCCTCTTTACCGCCCAACGCCTGGCCAAGGAGCAGGGCTGCGAGGAAGGCTTTCGCGTAGTGATGAACTGCAATGACCTGGGCGGGCAGACCGTGCACCACATCCATATGCACGTGCTTGGCCAGCGCCAGATGACCTGGCCGCCGGGCTGATGGACAACACCGAAGCACGTGCGAGCTGATCCTGGTCAAACCTTATCCAGTGGATTGGAGTAAACTGCCCAGGTTTTCAGCGCCGGAGGTCCCCATGGCCAACGAACGTCATTTCTCACCTGTTGATCGTCTACTGCTGCAGGCCGATGCCGCCCTGCGCACCCTGCTGCCGTTCAGCGGCCAGCCTGGCAGACCATCGCCGGCCATTGTCCAGCCCGAAGCCGAACTGGATGAACTGCAGGCCCAGCATGTCGCCGGCCTGATGCGCATCAACCACACCGGCGAGGTCTGCGCCCAGGCGCTGTACCAGGGCCAGGCCCTGACCGCCAAGTTGCCCCAGGTGCGCAAGGCCATGGAGCATGCCGCCGACGAGGAAATCGATCACCTGGCCTGGTGCGAGCAGCGCATCCGCCAGCTCGGCAGCCAGCCAAGCATTCTCAACCCGCTGTTCTATGGCTTGTCCTTTGGTGTGGGCGCAGCCGCCGGCCTGATCAGCGACAAGGTCAGCCTGGGTTTTGTCGCCGCCACCGAAGACCAGGTGGTCAAGCACCTCGACGAACACCTGCAGCAGATCCCCGAGGGGGACCTGAAGTCCCGCGCCATCCTCGAACAGATGCGCACGGACGAAGAGCAGCACGCCACCAGCGCCCTTGAGGCCGGCGGCCTGCGCTTCCCGGCACCGGTGAAGTTCGGCATGAGCCTGCTGGCCAAGGTGATGACCAAAAGCACCTATCGGCTCTGACCCAACCAAGGTCTGCACACATAAAGAAGGGCACCCGCGGGTGCCCTTCTTTTTAACTGCCTCCCGCCAACTTAAGCGCCCAGTTCGACTATCTCGTAATCGTGGCTGATCTCGACGCCGGCACGGCCGAGCATGATCGAGGCCGAGCAGTATTTCTCCGCCGACAGCTCCACCGCCCGCTTGACCTGGGCTTCTTTCAGGCCGCGCCCCTTGACCACGAAATGCAGGTGAATCTTGGTAAATACCTTGGGCTCTTCAGTGGCGCGCTCGGCCTCGAGGAAGGCCTCGCAGCTCTCTACCGCCTGGCGAGATTTTTTCAGGATGCTGACCACATCGAAGTTGCTGCAGCCACCCAGGCCGATCAGCAGCATCTCCATCGGGCGCACACCCAGATTGCGGCCACCGCTCTCCGGCGGGCCATCCATCACCACCGCATGGCCACTGCCCGATTCGCCGATAAACAGGGCTTCACCGGCCCACTGAATGCGCGCTTTCATTACTCAGGCTCCGCTGTTAAAAAGGAAGGCAGCTTAGCACAGCACTTTTGGCAACCCGATACCGGCAAAGAACCCCAGAGTTCCCGGTCAGATGTTAGCTACGTCGCAAAACAAGCCCTGTGCAGACAAGCTCTGTTAAGCTGACGCCGGTTTACTGGCACACTTGAATGGATAACTAAAAGAAGAATCTGCCTGTCGGACAAAGGCTTACCTTATAAATTTCGGGACTCGGGCATGGTCGCAATTACCCTTACACCAAAAATAAAGAACCTCGACAAACTCCTCGCACACTGTCACCGCCGCCGTTATACGGCGAAAAGCACCATCATCTATGCTGGCGATCGTTGTGAGACGCTGTTCTTTATCGTCAAGGGGTCGGTCACCATCCTGATCGAAGACGATGATGGCCGCGAGATGATCATCGCCTACCTCAACTCGGGAGACTTCTTCGGCGAGATGGGCCTGTTCGAAAAGGACGGCACCGAGAAGGAACGCAGCGCCTGGGTACGGGCCAAGACCGAGTGCGAAGTGGCGGAACTGAGCTACGCCAAGTTCCGTGAACTGACCCAGCAAGACCCGGATATCCTCTACGCCCTCGGCAGCCAGATGGCCGAACGCCTGCGCAACACCACGCGCAAGGTCGGCGACCTGGCCTTTCTCGACGTTACCGGTCGCGTTGCCCGCACCCTGCTCGACCTGTGCAAACAGCCCGACGCCATGACCCACCCGGATGGCATGCAGATCAAGATCACCCGCCAGGAAATCGGCCGCATCGTCGGCTGCTCCCGCGAGATGGTCGGCCGCGTGCTCAAGGCTCTGGAGGAACAGGGCCTGGTTAACGTCAAAGGCAAGACCATGGTGGTGTTCGGCACGCGCTAAGCAGCATGCTAGAGACACAAAAAAGCCGACGCATGCGTCGGCTTTTTTATGTCTGTGTGTCAGTCCACGTCGGGCGAAGCGACTACCCGCTTACGCTCGGGAAAGAACAGGCGCTCCAGCTCAGCCCCCGGATTGTCGGCACGCATAAAGGCTTCGCCGACCAGGAAGGCATACACCTCGCTGATTTCCATCAGCTCAACATCGGCGCGATTAAGGATGCCGCTCTCGGTCACCACCAGGCGATCGCGGGGAATCCGCGGCAGCAGATCCAGGGTGGTTTCCAGGTTCAGCTCGAAGGTGTGCAGGTTGCGGTTGTTGATACCCAACAGTGGTGTGTCCAGGGTCTTCAGCGCTCGCTCCAGCTCATCGCCATCGTGCACTTCCACCAGCACATCGAGGTCGAAGGCCTTGGCGGTGGCGGCCAGTTCGGCCATCTGCCCATCATCCAGGGCCGAGACGATCAGCAGCACGCAATCGGCACCCAGAGCGCGGGCTTCGACGATCTGGTAGGGGTCGATCATAAAGTCCTTGCGGATCACCGGCAGCGAGCAGGCTGCACGGGCCTCCTGCAGGTAGCTGTCTGCGCCCTGAAAGAAATCGACATCGGTCAGCACCGACAGGCAAGTGGCCCCGCCGGCAGCATAACTCTGGGCGATCTCGGCTGGCACGAAGTGCTCGCGCAGCACGCCCTTGCTTGGCGAAGCCTTCTTGATTTCGGCGATCACCGCCGGCTGCTTGCGCTTGGCCTGGGCCAGCAGGGCGTTGGCGAAGCCGCGCGGGGCATCGGCGCTACGGGCCTGCTGCTCGAGCTCGGCCAGGCTGACGGTGGCGCGGCGTGCAGCGACTTCCTCGGCCTTGCGGGCGAGGATCTTTTCCAGAACCGTTGGAATACTCACCCTGCATTCTCCTGCTTGTAAACCGCGGTAAAGGACACCAGTTCCTGCAGTTTTTCCCAGGCCAGGCCGGTATGCAGGGCATCATGGGCGCGCTGTACGCCCTCCTTGAGGGTAGCAGCCAGATCGGCAGCGTAGATCGCCGCACCGGCATTCAGGGCGATCAGGTCCGCCGCTTTCTGCCCCTGCTCGGTCTTGCGCTTGGTCAGAGCATCGCGGATCAGCGTCAGAGACTCGGCGGCATCCTCCACAGTCAGGCCGATCAGGCTCTGGCTCTTGATGCCGAAGTCCTCCGGCTGAATGCTGTACTCGCTCACCACGCCATCCTTCAACTCGGCAACAAAGGTCGGTGCGGCCAGGCTGATCTCATCCAGGCCGTCCTGGGCGTGCACCACCAGCACATGCTCGCTGCCCAGACGCTGCAGCACTTCGGCCAACGGTCGGCACAGGGCCTTGCTGAATACGCCGAGCACCTGATGTTTGACCCCAGCCGGGTTGGTCATCGGCCCAAGCATATTGAAGATGGTGCGCAGACCCAGCTCGCGGCGCGGGCCGATGGCGTACTTCATCGCGCCATGGTGGGCCGGGGCGAACATAAAGCCGACGCCGACGCTCTCCACGCAGCGCGCCACCTGCTCGGGGGCCAGATTGAGGTAGACCCCGGCGGCTTCCAGCAGATCGGCGCTGCCGCTCTTGCCGGATACCGCGCGATTGCCGTGCTTGGCCACCTGGCCGCCGGCGGCGGCGACCACGAAGGCGGCGGCGGTGGAGACGTTGAAGATATTCATGCCATCGCCACCGGTGCCGCAGGTGTCGACCAGATGAGCAGCGTCGATCTGCACCGGCGCGGCCAGTTCACGCATGATCTGCGCGGCACCGACGATCTCATCGATGGTCTCGCTCTTCATGCGCAGGCCCATCAGAAAGGCACCGATCTGTGCGTCGCTGCACTGGCCGGTCATGATCTCGCGCATCACGTCCTGCATCTCGGCGGTATTCAGGTCGAGCTGGTTGACCACCCGGTTAAGGGCTTCCTTGATATTCATGGGCGCACGCCTCCTTGTTGCTTGAGGAAGTTGGCAAAGAGTTCATGACCCTGTTCGGTCAGGATCGACTCGGGGTGGAACTGCACGCCCTCGATATGCAGGGTCTTGTGGCGCAAGCCCATAATTTCGTCCACTTCGCCGTTTTCAAGCTGAGTCCAGGCGGTGACTTCCAGGCAATCGGGCAGGGTTTCGCGCTTGACCACCAGGGAATGGTAGCGGGTCACGGTTAGCGGCTTATTCAGGCCGGCAAATACGCCCAGATCCTGATGGAACACCGGGCTGGTCTTGCCGTGCATCACCTGGCGCGCACGCACCACGTCGCCGCCAAAGGCCTGGCCGATGCTCTGATGGCCGAGGCACACACCGAGAATCGGCAGTTTGCCGGCAAAGTGCAGGATCGCCTCGATGGACACTCCCGCCTCGCTCGGCGTGCAGGGGCCGGGCGAGACCACGATACGTTCGGGATTCAGCGCTTCGATCTCGGCAATCGACAGTTCGTCGTTGCGGATCACCTGCACATCAGCACCCAGTTCGCCCAGGTACTGCACCACGTTGTAGGTAAAGGAGTCGTAGTTATCGATCATTAAAAGCATGGCGGGACTCCTCAGCGCTTGGACTGGTCAGGGACGGTTTGCTCGGCGAGCGCCACAGCACGGAACATGGCGCGACGCTTGTTCAGCGTCTCTTCCCACTCCAGGGCCGGCACCGAGTCGGCAACGATGCCGGCACCGGCCTGCACATGCAGCTCGCCGTCCTTGATCACCGCGGTACGAATGGCGATGGCGGTGTCCATATTGCCGTTCCAGGCCAGGTAGCCCACCGCGCCGCCATAGACGCCGCGCTTGACCGGTTCCAGCTCGTCGATGATTTCCATCGCGCGGATCTTCGGCGCGCCGGACAGGGTGCCGGCCGGCAGGATGGCGCGCAAGGCGTCCATCGCCGTCAGGCCTTCCTTCAGCTGGCCGGTGACGTTGGAGACGATATGCATGACGTTGGAATAGCGTTCGATCACCATCTTCTCGGTGAGCTTGACGCTGCCGGTGCTGGCGACGCGGCCGACATCGTTGCGACCCAGATCGATCAGCATCAGGTGTTCGGCAACTTCCTTGGCATCGGACAGCAAGTCTTCTTCCAAGGCCAGGTCGGCCTCCTCGGTCTCGCCACGCGGGCGCGTGCCGGCAATCGGCCGCACGGTGACCAGGCCATCTTCCAGACGCACCAGCACTTCTGGCGAACTGCCGACTACATGGAAGTCGCCGAAGTTGAAGAAGTACATATAGGGCGTCGGGTTGATGCAGCGCAGCGCGCGGTACAGATCGATGGGCGCGGCCTTGAACGGGATCGACATGCGCTGGGAGATCACCACCTGCATGCAGTCACCGGCGAGGATGTACTCCTTGATTGCCCTGACCGCATCTTCGTAGTCATCGCGCTTGAAGCTGGAAACAAAGTCCGGCTCGGCACCGGCCGGCGCTGCCAGATCGACACCCAGGCGCGGGGTAATTGGCTGACGCAGCTTATGCAGGATCTCCTGCAGCCGTGCCTGGCCCTGTTCCAGCGCGTCGGCCTGGGCCGGATCGGCGAGGACGATGGCGTGCATCTTGCCCGCCAGGTTGTCGAACACCACCACCGCATCGGACACCATCAGCAGGATATCGGGCGTACCCAGAGCATCGGGATTCACACCCTTGGCCAGCTTGGGCTCGACATAACGCACGCTGTCATAACCGAAGTAACCCACCAGGCCGCCGTTGAAGCGCGGCAAGCCCGGCAGGGTTGGCACCTTGTAGCGCGCCTGGAACTGCTCGACAAAGGCCAGCGGGTCCTCGCACTGATGGCGCTCGACCTCAACGCCGTCGACGCTGATGATCACTTCATGGCCATAGGCACGCAGCACAGTGCGGGCCGGCAGGCCGATAATGGAGTAACGCCCCCATTTCTCGCCGCCCTGGACGGATTCGAGCAGGTAGGTATTGGCCTCATCGGCCAGCTTCAGGTAGATGGACAGCGGGGTGTCGAAATCCACCAGGGTTTCGCAGGCAACAGGAATGCGGTTATAGCCGGCAGCGGCTAAACGCAGGAATTCTTCGCGGGTCATGATCAGCCTCGTGGCTTGAGGGTAAACGGTCGAGTGCAAACGCGCCGACTATGCGGCCAAGATCAGGTCAGAGGCGCCAGCGCCAACGGGCCAGGGCCTTGATGATTTTCATACCGGTTCTTGCGGACCAGCGCGTGCAGGTAACCACCACGGAGCTCTCTTAGGCAGGAGTAAGGTCCGGCCACACTAGCGCAGGCCAGAGGCCGAATCAACCCGGCAAGCCCCGCAAAGCAGGGCTTTGCGCCAATCAGCCGCCGAGGGCGGCGGCCGGCAACAACTCGCGCAGGTTATCCAGCACCCGCGCCGGGTTTTCCTCGGCAATCGGCCGACCATGGTTGTAACCATAAGTCAGCGCCACACAGGCTACGCCGGCGGCCTTGGCGGCCAGCACATCGCTGCGCGAGTCGCCGATAAACAGCGCCTGCCCGGCCTCGATTCGCGCCAGTTGCAGCACATGGCGCAGCGCCGCAGGGTCGGGCTTCTGCTGCGGCAGGGTGTCGCCGCCGATAATCCAGCGGAAATAACCACCCAGGCCTTTTTCATCCAGCAGCGGCGCGACAAAACGCTCAGGCTTGTTGGTGACGATGGCCAGCTCGACCTTCTGTTCGCGCAGCCAGTCGAGGGCTTCGCGCACCCCGGGATAAACCCGGGTCAGCCCGTGGCTGGTGGCGTAGAGCTGCATAAACAGCTCCAGTGCCTGCTCGCCCCGCGCGTCATCTATATGTTCGTGCTGCAGACCGCCGGCCAGGGCACGGCGCACCAGCACCCGCGCGCCGTTGCCGACCCAGTCGCGCACCTGCTCGATGCCCGCCGCCGGCAGACCGAGCAGCACCAGGGTCTGGTCGATGGCCGCAGCCAGGTCCGGCACCGAGTCCACCAGGGTGCCGTCCAGGTCGAACATCACCAGGCTTGGCAATTCACCCTGGAACAGCTCGCGCAGCATGCTCACCCGCGAACCTGGGCCAGTTCGGCGCGCATGGCGTCGATCACGGTCTTGTAGTCCGGCTGGCCGAAGATCGCCGAGCCGGCGACAAAGGTATCGGCACCGGCCGCGGCGATTTCGCGGATGTTCTGCACATTGACCCCGCCGTCAATTTCCAGGCGAATCTCGCGGCCGGAAGCGTCGATCAGGGCGCGGGCTTCTTTGAGTTTTTCCAGGGTGTGGGGGATAAATTTCTGCCCGCCGAAACCCGGGTTGACGCTCATCAGCAGGATCATGTCGACCTTGTCCATCACGTGCTTGAGCACATCCAGCGGCGTGGCCGGATTAAACACCAGACCGGCCTTGGCCCCGCCCGCCTTGATCAGCTGCAGGGAGCGGTCGATATGCTCGCTGGCCTCGGGGTGGAAGGTGATATAGCTGGCACCGGCTTCGATGAAGTCGCCGATGATGCGGTCCACCGGCTTGACCATCAGGTGCGCATCGATGGGCGCGGTGATGCCGTACTTGCGCAGCGCCGCGCAAACCATCGGGCCGATGGTCAGGTTGGGCACATAGTGGTTGTCCATCACATCGAAGTGGACGATGTCGGCACCCGCGGCGAGCACCTTGTCCACTTCCTCGCCCAGACGGGCGAAATCGGCGGAGAGGATCGACGGGGCGATGGCGAAGGGTTGCATGGCGCACCTCGGTGGCGTTCACGAAAGTGGCGCATTGTACCCGAGGGCATTCTCAGTCGTCGCTGGGACGATGGTCGACGACTGTAGGGTGCGCCGCGCGCACCGAGGCGCGCGGCACAATCCCGGAGTCAGGCCAGTTCGTCAAAGCACTCGGCGATAATCGCCAGGCCTTTGTCGAGCAGGGCGTCTTCAGCGGTCAGCGGCACCAGCACGCGCAACACGTTGCCGTAGGTGCCGCAGGACAGCAGGATCAAGCCCTTGTCGCGGGCCTTGGCGACGATCTGCCCGGTCAGGGCGGCGTTGGGCTTGTGCACATCGCCGTCTTCGCACAGCTCCATGGCGATCATCGCGCCGAGGGCGCGCACCTCGCCGATGCTCTTGTGCTTGGTCTGGATGGCTTTAAGGCCGGTGACCAGACGCTCGCCGACAGCCTTGCAGCGGTCCAGCAGCTTTTCTTCCTCGAACACTTCCATCACGGCCAGGGCCGCGGCGCAGGCGATCGGGCTGCCGGCGTAGGTGCCGCCCAGACCGCCCGGAGCGATGGCGTCCATATATTCAGCCTTGCCGCACACGCCCGCCACCGGGAAACCGCCGGCGATGGATTTGGCGAAGGTGGTGAGGTCGGCGGCGACGCCCATCTGTTCCATGGCGAAGAAGGTGCCGGTACGGCCAGCACCGGTCTGCACTTCGTCGGCGATCAGCAGGATGCCGTGCTGATCACACAGCCCGCGTAGGCGCTGCATAAAGTCTTTCGGCGCGACGTAGAAACCGCCCTCGCCCTGCACCGGCTCGATAATGATCGCGGCGATATCGCGCGGCTCTGCGTCATTCTTGAAGATGCGTTCGATACTGGCGATCGCGTCATCCGTGCTGACGCCATGCAGCGCGCACGGGTACTGGGCGCGGAAGATACCGCCGGGCATCAGGCCCATGCCTGCCGAGTAAGGTACGACCTTGCCGGTCAGACCCAGGGTCATCATGGTGCGACCGTGGTAGCCACCGGTAAAGGCGATCACGCCGGCGCGGCCAGTGGCAGCACGGGCAATCTTCACGGCGTTTTCCACCGCTTCGGAGCCGGTGGTGACCAGCAGGGTCTTCTTGGCGAAGTCGCCCGGTACGCGCGCGGCAACCTTCTCGCACAGTTCCACATAGGGCTCGTAGGCCAACACCTGGAAGCAGGTGTGGGTCAGCTTGGTCAGCTGCTCTTGCACCGCGGCAATCACTTTCGGATGCAGGTGGCCGGTGTTGAGCACCGCGATACCGCCGGCAAAATCAATAAACTCGCGACCTTCAACGTCGGTCACGGTGGCGTTCTTCGCCGACTCGGCAAAGATCGGGTGGATCTGGCCCACACCGCGCGGAACGGCGGCCATGCGGCGTTGCATCAGGGATTCGTTGGTCTTGCTCATAAGGTCCTCAGACGAAACGTGAACGGTAGGTTGCGCCGTGCGCACCAGGAGAATGGACAAGGTGCGCACGGCCTAGGTGGCCCCGCACACCCTACGGGCTAGATCCCCATGCAGAGATATTTGATTTCCAGATACTCATCCAGGCCGTACTTGGAGCCTTCGCGGCCCAGACCGGAGGACTTCATGCCGCCGAACGGTGCCACCTCGGTGGAGATCACACCGGTGTTGATGCCGACCATGCCGTACTCCAGAGCTTCGGCCACGCGGAACACCCGGCCCAGGTCGCGGGCGTAGAAGTAGGCGGCCAGGCCGAATTCGGTGTCGTTGGCCTGGCGGATCACCTCGGCCTCATCGCTAAAGCGGAACAGCGGTGCCAGCGGCCCGAAGGTTTCCTCCCGGGCCACCGCCATCTCCGCGGTCACGCCCGTGACGATGGTGGGTTCGAAGAAGTTGCCGCCCAGGCTGTTGCCGCCGGCCAGCAGGGTCGCGCCCTTTTCCAGGGCGTCATGCAGGTGGCGCTGGACCTTGGCCACCGCCTCGGCATTGATCAGCGGGCCGGTGGTGATGCCCTCAAGCATGCCGTTGCCGACCTTGAGCTTGGCCACCGCGGCCTGCAGCTTGGCGGCGAAGGCGTCAAACACGCCGGCCTGCACATACAGGCGGTTAGCGCACACGCAGGTCTGCCCGGCGTTGCGGTATTTGGAGATGATCGCGCCTTCGACTGCCGCATCCAGATCGGCGTCGTCGAAGACGATAAAGGGCGCGTTGCCGCCCAGTTCCAGCGAGAGTTTCTTCAGGGTCGGCGCGCACTGCTGCATCAGTTTGATGCCGACGCCAGTGGAGCCGGTAAAGGACAGCTTGCGCACGATGGGGTTGTCACACAGCTCGCCGCCCACTTCGCGGCTGGCGTCCACGTCGGCCGGGATCACGCTCAGCAGTCCGGCGGGGATGCCGGCGCGTTCGGCCAGCGCAGCCAGGGCCAGGGCCGAGAACGGCGTTTGCGGCGCGGGCTTGAGCACCATGGCGCAACCCACTGCCAGGGCCGGGCCGGCCTTGCGGGTGATCATGGCGCTGGGGAAGTTCCACGGCGTAATGGCGGCGGTAACGCCTACCGGCTCTTTCTGCACCAGGATGCGCTTGTCCGGGGCATGGCCCGGAATCATATCGCCATAGGCGCGTTTGGCTTCTTCGGCGAACCACTCGATAAAGGAGGCGGCATAGGCGATCTCGCCACGGGCTTCGGCCAGGGGTTTGCCTTGCTCGGCGGTCATGATCCGCGCCAGGTCTTCCTGGTTGGCCATGATCAGGTTGAACCACTGGCGCAGGCGATTCGCCCGCTCCTTGGCGGTCAGCGCGCGCCAGGCCGGCTGCGCGGCTTGCGCGGCCTCGATGGCGCGACGGGTTTCCGCGCGGCCCATATTCGGCACGCTGCCGATCAGCTCGCCGCTGGCCGGATTGAGGATCTCGGTGCGCGCGCCGCTGTCGGCTTCGCACCACTGGCCGTTCACATAGGCCTGCTGACGCAGCAGGCTGGGGTCGTTGAGTTGCAGGCTCATAGGGCTCTCTTGTTGTTCGGCGAATCAGGTGGGTTGCTGGGTGCGCAGTTTTTCGCTGCGCCCGCGCAACCATTCCAAGGTCAGCAACAGCAGGATCGAGAAACCGATCAGCAGGGTCGCCGCGGCGGCGATGGTCGGCGAGAGGTTCTCGCGGATACCGCTGAACATCTGCCGCGGCAGGGTGGCCTGCTCGGGGCCGGCGAGAAACAGGGTCACCACCACCTCGTCGAAGGAGGTGGCGAAGGCGAACAGCGCACCGCTGATCACCCCAGGCGCAATCAGCGGCAGGGTCACCCGGCGGAAGGCGGTCAGCGGCGAGGCACCGAGGCTGGCCGCGGCGCGCACCAGGTTATGGTTGAAGCCCTGCAGGGTGGCCGACACGGTGATGATCACGAAGGGCACCCCGAGCACGGCGTGCACCACGATCAGCGACAGGTAGCTGTTACCCAAACCCATCGGGGCGAAGAACAGGTAGCTGGCCACACCAACGATCACCACCGGCACCACCATGGGCGAGATCAGCAGGCTCATCACCAGGGCCTTGCCACGGAACTCGCCGCGAGTCAGGCCGATGGCCGCCAGGGTGCCGAAGACCATGGCCAATGCCGTGGCCGCCGGAGCGATGATCAGGCTGTTCTTCAGCGAGCGCATCCAGTCAGCGGAGGTAAAGAAGTCTTCGTACCAGCGCAGGGAAAAGCCCTGCAGCGGGTAGACCAGAAAGCTGCCGGAGTTGAACGACAGCGGAATGATCACCAGCACCGGCAGGATCAGAAACAGCAGCACCAGGCCGCAGAGGCTGCGCAGGCTGTAGTACCAGATGCGTTCGATGGGCGACATATAGGGGCTGAGCATAAAGGTTCTCCAATCAATCTTTAGGTGGAGCCGAGAAGCAAAAGCGGACCGTGTAACGCTTGCGATCCCTCACCCGCCCTGCGGGCCGAGAAACAGAAGCGGATCGTGTAGCGCCTACTATCCCTCACCCGCCCTGCGGGCACCCTCTCCCGGGGGGAGAGGGGCATCAGATGCCTGCTGCGCAGGATGTTTTTTTAAGCCAGCCGCAACTTGCTGGCACCGACCAGCCAGCTGTACACCACGTAGAGCACCAGGGTGGCACCGAGCAGCAGGCCGCCGAGGGCCGTGGCCATGCCCCAGTTGATCGAGCTGTTGGTATAGAAGGCGACGAAGTAGCTGATCATCTGATCGTTCGGGCTGCCCAGCAGCGCCGGGGTGATGTAGTAGCCAATCGACAGGATAAACACCAGCAGGCAGCCCGCCCCGACCCCGGCCAGGGTCTGCGGGAAGTACACCCGCCAGAAGCTGGCAAACGGATGGCAGCCCAGGGACACCGCGGCGCGCATATAGGTTGGCGAGATGCCCTTCATCACGCTGTAGATCGGCAGGATCATAAACGGCAGCATGATGTGCACCATGGCGATATAGACCCCGCTGCGGTTGAACACCAGCTGCAGCGGCTCATCAATAATGCCGACAGACATCAGCGCACTGTTGATCAAGCCGCCGGACTGCAGCAGCACGATCCAGGCCGCCACCCGCACCAGGATCGAGGTCCAGAACGGCAGCAGCACCAAAATCATCAGCAGGTTGCTCTGCCGAGTCGGCAGGTTGGCCAGCAGGTAGGCCAGTGGGTAGGCCAGCACCAGACAGATGGCGGTAATCACCAGACTCATCCAGAAGGTGCGCACGAAGATGTCCAGGTAGATGGCCTGGTCCGGGCTGGCACTGGCCAGTTCACCGAGGTCGTCGATGCGGTGGTCCAGGGCCGCCAGCAGGTAATAAGGCGTGATGCTGCTGGTATTGCGCTTGACCACCTGCCAGTAGGCCGGGTCACCCCAGCGCTCGTCGAGGTTCTCCAGCGCGGCCTTGTAGGACTCCGGCTCGCTGGCGAACGGCATGGCTCGCGCCGTGACGTTGATCAGGCTGCGGTAACCGGCCACTTCCATATTCAGCCGCTTGGACAGATCGCCCAGGGTCTGCTGGCTGCGCGCGGCGACTATATCCAGGGCCATGGCGCGGTACACCGGCTCGCCGGGCAGCGCCTTGCCGCTCCACTGCTCGATGGCCTCGACGGTACGCGGCAGGCTGGTGATGACTTCGGGGTTGTCCACGCTGCGCCAGAGCAGTGCCACGATCGGCACGATAAAGGTCAGCAGCAGAAACACCAGCAGCGGCAGGATCAAGGCCTTGGACTTCAGGCGATTGAAGCGCTCGGCACGGGCCAGCTTCTGTTTGAGGCTGGGGCCGGGGCCTTGAAAATCGTTATCGGCGGCTGACAGGACACTGGCCATGGACAACTCCGCAGGCAGGCACCGCATAGTGCGGCTAGGAATTCAGGTCGCGCTGCCCGGGGCAACGCGGTGGGTAAAGCAGGCTGCAGTCGGCACGCTGGCCAGCTGCAGCCAATGGGCTAGTTGCGTGCGGCCCAGGCGTTAAAGCGCTGCTCCAGCTGCTCGCCGTAGTCGGCCCAGAACACCACGTCGATGGCCACCTGGTCCTTGATGTTTTCAGGGGTGGTGGGCATCACGTTGAGACGCTCCGGTGCCAGCAGGTCGATGGCCTTTTTGTTGGCCGGACCATAGGCGATGTTTTCCGAAAAGACCTTCTGCGCCTCGGGCTGTACCGCGAAGGCAATAAACTGCTTGGCCTCTTCCTGATTCTTCGCACCGCGGGGGATGGCCCAGGAGTCGAAGTCATAGATACCGCCGGCCCACACCACCTGCAGGTTGCTCTCGGCCTGCACGGCGGCGATCCGGCCGTTGTAGGCCGAACTCATCACCACATCACCCGAGGCCAGGTACTGCGGCGGCTGAGCACCGGCTTCCCACCACTGGATATGCGGTTTGAGCTCGTCAAGCTTGCGGAAAGCCCGGTCGACGCCATCGCGGGTCGCCAGCACCTTGTACACCTCGGTCGGCGCAACGCCGTCGGCCATCAGGGCGAACTCCAGGGTGTATTTGGCACCCTTGCGCAGGCCACGCTTGCCGGGGAACTGTTTGACGTCCCAGAAATCGGCCCAGCCGCTTGGCGCGCTGGCCAGTTTGTCGGCGTTATAGGCGAGCACCGTGGACCAGACGAAGAAACCTACGCCGCAGGGCTGAATGGCCCCCTGGATAAAGTCGTCGGGGTTGCCGAACTGGGCCGGATCGAGGTTTTCGAACAACCCCTCGTCACAGCCGCGGGCCAGCTCCGGGGACTCCACTTCCACCAGGTTCCAGCTGACGCTGCGGGTATCGACCATGGCCTTGACCCGGGCCATTTCACCGTTATATTCGCCGGCGATAATCTTGTTGCCGGTGGTCTTCTCGAAGGGTTCGTAGAAGGCCTTGACCTGCGCGTCCTTGCTCGCGCCGCCAAACGAGATGGCGGTCAGATCGGCCGCCAGCGCCGGCATTGCACAGGCCACGCCAGCAGCCAGGGCCGCGAGCTTCAGGGATTTCATCATTGTTGTAATCTCCTCTGTGTCACATGGGGTCAGGTTTTAATCACTCAGTCCGGCTGCAGCGGGTCGAGGGCGCGGGCATGTTCGACATGCCAGCCCAACGGCACCAGATCGCCGACGCTTAGTTCTACGTCCAGCTCGGCCACCGGCTGCTTGACGTAGAAATCGCTCTTGCCGCAGACCTCCATGCGAATGCGCACGTGGTCGCCCAGGTAGATGAACTCGGCCACCCGCCCGGAGAAACGGTTGCGGCAGGCCTCGCTATGGCCATTGAGGCGCACGCGTTCGGGACGGATCGACAGGGTGACCTGCTCGCCAATCGCGCCGACGTTCACCGCCAGGGCCTCGATCTGCTCGCCGCGACTCAGGCCGATCAGGCAGCGATCGCCGTCCTGGCTGAGCAGCTGGCCGCTGATGCGGTTGTTCTCGCCGATAAAGTTGGCGACGAAGGTGTTGCTCGGCTGCTCGTAGAGGGTGCGCGGGTCGGCGATCTGCTGGATCTCGCCCTGGTGGAACACCGCAACCCGATCGGACATGGTCAGCGCCTCGCCCTGGTCATGGGTGACGTAGACCACGGTCACGCCGAGACGCTGGTGCAGGTGCTTGATCTCCATCTGCATATGCTCGCGCAGCTGCTTGTCCAGGGCCCCCAGGGGTTCGTCCATCAGCACCAGCTGCGGCTCGAAAACCAGGGCGCGGGCCAAGGCCACGCGCTGCTGCTGGCCGCCGGAGAGCTGACCCGGATAGCGATTGCGGAAGCTGTCGAGCTGAACCATGGACAGGGCCTTCTTGACCCGCTCGGTGCTGTCGGTACGCGACATGCCGCGTACGCTCAGGGGGAAGGCGAGGTTTTCGGCCACGGTCATATGGGGGAACAGGGCGTAGTTCTGGAACACCATGCCGATGTCGCGCTTGTGCGGCGGCAGGCGGTTGAGGGAGCGACCGTCGAGGAGGATTTCGCCGGCGGTGGGGGTTTCGAAACCGGCCAGCATCATCAGGCTGGTGGTCTTACCCGAACCGGAGGGACCCAGCAGGGTGAGGAACTCGCCCTTACGGATATCCAGATTGAGATCTTTGACGATCAGGTTTTCGCCGTCGTAGCTCTTCTGCACGCCACGAAAGCTCACCAACACATCGCTTGCCTGAGACCCGGTCATCGCCACACCCTTTGTTGTTGTCTGCACGCTGTTGAGTACAAGACTAGGGGTGATGCACGGCCAGCAGAATCGGGCGGGATGACAACCTTGTATCAGGCGAGCGGAGAACTTGGCGTAGGGATTGCCCTACAAATCCGAGGGCTTTACTGGGCCATTGCGCCTTTAGAGGAGCTTGTGCTCCATGGCATAGCGCACCAAATCGGCCACCGAATGGATGCCGAGTTTCTGCATCAGACGCGCCTTGTGGGTGCTCACGGTCTTGTTGCTGACCGCCAGGTGCAGGGCGATATCGTTGACCCCTTCGCCGCGCACCAGGCGCTCGAACACCGAGAACTCGCGTTCGGACAGCTGCGCATGGGGCGGCCGCGAATCGGTCAGGCCGACCTCGAAGACCATGCGGTCGGCCAGTTCGGGGTCGATATAGCGCCCGCCCCCGGCCACCTTGCGGATCGCCGCAATCAGCAGTGCCGGGTCGCTGTCCTTGGTGGCGTAGCCGGCGGCCCCGATCTTCAGGGCGCGGGCGGCCATCTGCGCCTCGTCGTGCATGGACAGCACCAGAATCGCCGGCGGCCGGGTCAGGGCGCGGATCCGCGGAATGGCCTCAAGGCCATTGACCCCGGGCATGGAGATATCCAGCAGAACCACGTCGCACTCGACCTTGCGCAGGGTTTCCAGCAACTGCTCGCCATTGCTCGCCTCCCCCACCACCTCGAGGTCGCGCGCCATGCCGATCAGCTGCTTGATGCCCTCACGCACGATGGCGTGGTCCTCTGCCACCAATACCCGAATCACGTCGTTACCTCCTCATCCAGGGCCACCCGCGCCAGCAGCGTAGTCCCCTCCCCCGGCTGGCTGTCAATCTGCAAACAGCCGCCGAGCATAAAAACCCGCTCCTGCATGCCGACCAGGCCGAAGGACTGCCCCGCCTTGCGCTGCTCGGGGGCGAAGCCCTTGCCGTCGTCGATCACGCATAGGCACAGCTCGCCGTCCTCAACCCGCAGGTAGACCTGCACGCTATGGGCACCGGCGTGGCGCATCACATTGGTCAGGGCTTCCTGAAGAATACGGAATAGGCCGATGGCCTTGGCGTCGCTGAGCGGCGGCAGGTTATCCGGCACGTCCACCAGACAGGGGATCTGCGTACGCGCCTCGAAGCGCCGCACCTGCCACTCGATAGCCGAGGCGATACCGGCATCGAGAATCGGCGGGCGCAGGGCGGTGGCCACATCGCGCACCAGCTGGAACAGCTGAGCGATCAGTTTCTTCATGCTGCCCAGACG
Organism: Pseudomonas sp.; assembly: GCF_035512415.1. Lineage (GTDB taxonomy): Bacteria > Pseudomonadota > Gammaproteobacteria > Pseudomonadales > Pseudomonadaceae > Aquipseudomonas. The sequence continues at coordinate 28,448 of NZ_DATKDZ010000005.1, forward strand.
CTCATCCAGACCCTCGACCTGGCCGGCGAAGGCCAGCTCGCACATGGCGGTTTCCAGCTTGAGTACGGTCAGTACCTGGCCCAGTTCGTCGTGCACCTCGCGGGCGATACGCGCCTTCTCCTCCTCGCGCACGCTCTCCAGGTGGGCGGCCAGTTCGCGTAGACGTGCGCGGGAGTCGGCCAGTTCCAGCTCCACCTGCTTGTTCTCGGTGATGTCCCAGACGATCCCGTCCCACACCACCCGCCCTGCGCCGAGGCGGCGGGCGGTGGCCTTGATATCGGCCCAGCGCAGTTGCCCGGCGCGGGTGAGGATGCGCCCCTGCCACTGCCAGTCGCTGTCGCCGAGCAGGGCGGCATCCTGGGTACGACGATAGCTGGCCTGATCCTCGGGGTGCACCAGGCTGCGAATGCCGCGATCGGCGCGCTGCAGTTCGGCGGCGGGGTAGCCCACCAGATCCTGGCTGGCTTCGCTGATATAGGCGAACTCCACCGCCTGCTCGGCAGCGGCCCGCTCCAGACGAAACACCAGGCCCGGAACATTGCCGGCAATGCCCTTGAGGCGCGCCTCACTTTCCTGCAAGGCGGCTTGGGTGCGCCGCCGCTCGGTGACGTCAGTGAGAAACACCACCAGGTATTCGGATTGGTCGAAGCGCAGAAAACTCAGGGAAATATCCACCGGCAAACGGCTGCCGTCCGCGCGCTGGCAGTCGATCTCGAACCCCGGCATGGCCTCGTCGCTGCCACGGGCCTGACGCCACAGGCTGAGCCAGCGGTCCATACTCAGGCTCGGCTCCAGGCGCGCCAGCGGCAGGTCCACCAGCGCCCCCACGGCATAACCGAGCATGCGTTCGGCGGCCAGGTTGGCATAGCGCACATGGCTGTCCCAGTTGACCCAGAGGATGCCCACGGTGCTGTGGTCGATGGAGAACTGGCTAAGGCGCAGGGCCTGCTCGGCCACCTCGCGCTGGCTCAGTACGGTACGCGCAGCGAGCAGCTGACGCTCCAGGCTACGGCGTTGCTGGCGTAGATGCAGGATGATCGCGCAGGCCGCCAGCCCGCCGATAGCGAGCAGCAGGGCCAGGCCTTTCCAGAACGCCAGAGGGTTGCCGAGCTGGCGGGTATTGAGCGGAAACCAGCGTTCCTGCAACCGCTCCAGCTCGCCGCCAGGCAGAGCCTGCAGGGTTTGCTCGACGATCTCGGCAAGGATCGGTGCATCGCGCCGACTGGCAATACGCAACAGCTGCGGCAGGCCGATATCGCCGACGATGCTCAGGCCGGCGAATTGCGGCTCGCGCAGCAACAGGCTCAGGCGCGCCTCATCCACCACCGCATAGCTGACCTCCTGACGCAGCAGCAGATTCAGCGCACTGCGTTCGCTGCCCACCGCCTGCAGCTCCAGGTTGCCGTGGGTGTTGCGCAGGTATTCCACCACCGCACTGGGCGAACGCAGGGCAACCTTTTCGTCGCGGCCAACCCGGTCCAGATCCACCGCGCTGCTACCGCGCCGCTCGCCCACCACCAGGTGCGGCACGCGCATATAGGGGTCCGAATACAGCCAGCGGCGCAAGCCCTTAGGCGTCTGTTGCAGCCCCGGGGCCAGGTCCACCTCGCCGCGCTGCAGGGCCGCCTCCAGCTCATCCTGATCGGTAAAGCGCAGCCATTGCGGCTTTACCCCCATGCCCTGCAGCAGCCGGCTCATCAGCTCGACATTGGCTCCGGACAGGCGCTGCTGGCGACGGTCGAACTGTGCCCAGGGTGCCTGCATGATCAGCCCCACGCGCAGCTCGTCATGGGCCTGTAACCAGCTGCGCTGTTCGGCGTTAAAAGCCGGACGCAACGGCAACACCGAGCTGTCCGCCCAGAGCGCCGCGGGCCACAAAAAGAGAAAAAGCAAAATGCGTGACAACGCCGGGACACTCCTGAAAATTGACCACCAGGGGGCTTGAGCCCCTCTGCGTCATACCTTACTCCAGTCTTCGCCTGCTAAGACCAACCCACACCTGACAAAGACACGCCCAGGGATTAGGCTCTGAGGGCCCAACCTTATCGAGGAATGCCCGATGCCCCGCTTGATCCCCAGCCTGACGGCAACCTCGACCCTGCTGCTGACGCTGCTGGCCACACCGCTGCTGGCCCAGCAGACCGCCCCGGACACAACCAGCGGCGAGCAGCCGGACCCGGCAGCCGAGGAGCTGCAGCGCCCGCCCCTCGCCGAGCGCAGTGAGGCCGAGGCCCTGGCCCTCGAACAGCGCCTGCAGACCAAGGAGCAGCAGCACCTGCAGGCGGCGGATGAGCGCTTTCTCGCGCTCTGGCTGCCGGCCAATGTCGGCACGCCCAGCGGCGTGGTGATTCTTCTGCCGGGGGACGATGGCAACCCCGACAGCGCCCAGAGTGTCGGCCCGCTGCGGCGAAAACTGCCCAACGCCGGCTGGCACAGCCTGAGCCTGAGCCTGCCGGACCCCAACAGCGACATGCCTACGCCGCGCAGCACCGAACTGGTCGCCGAGCCCGCGCCGGTCAGCGTCGATACCGCGCAGGAAGAGGTGCAGGACAGCGCGCCAGCTAGCGCCGAAGAGCCCGTACCGGCCCCGGCGGCAGACGCACCGCCCACGGCGCAAGAACAGCAAAAGGCCCACGCCGAACGGGTGCTGACACGGATCGAGTCGGCAATCGCCTTTGCCGCCGAGCAACAGGCCAGAAGTATCGTTTTGCTCGGCCATGGCAGCGGTGCCTACTGGGCCGCCCGCTACCTGGCCGAACGCCAGCCAGCCGAGGTTCGCAATCTGCTGGTGGTGGCCGCCAGCGTGCCCGCCGGCTATACCCCACCGCTGGATGAGCTGATCCCGCAACTGCAACTGGCCACCGGCGACTTCTACTACAAGGACCAACTGCTCGACCGCCAGGCCGCCACCCGGCGCATGCAGGCGAGCAAACGACAGAAGCACCCAACCTATATCCAGATCGCGATGAAGGCCCTGCCCGGCAACCTCGAGGCGGAACATGAACAGCTGTATCGCCGCATCAGGGGCTGGCTGACGCTAAAGATTCAGGCCAAGTAAAGGCAGGCAACGAACGTTGGTGCGCACAGCGCACCCTACGGCCCCAGGCCTGCTCACGCTCAGCGGCACAGGCTATTGGTGCATGGCCTAACGAAAAACTATGTACCTTTTACGCGCTGTAGTGTCAGGCGCGGTTTGCTCTCCTCGCCCTCCGGGAGAGGGGCTAGGGCGGGCCGCGTTCGGATGAGGGGGCTAATCGTAACGGCTACATGGCCTAGCGAAAGCCCTGACGCTGGCGAATCAGGTCATAGGCCTGATGCAGTTCACGGGTGCGTTCGGTGGCTTCGCGCACCCGCTCCGGGGTTGCCCCGCTGCCGGCCAGCTTGTCCGGGTGATGGCGGCTCAACAGACGACGATAGGCCTTCTTGATCTGCGCCGGCTCCGCATCAACCGCCACCCCCAGCAATGTCAGGGCCTGCTGGTAACCGCTGCCGAGCGTCGACGCCAATGGCCCCTGCTGGCGCGGCGCATAGGCATCGCTCAGCGCTTGCTGGGCGGCCGCGGGCACGTCCAGCCATTTTCCCCACAGCAGAATCAGCTCGCGCTCGGCCTGGCTGACCCGTCCATCGACCCAGGCCATGCGCCAACAGGCGCGCAATATCGCGTCGCTATGGGCGCGCTGACGCCGCAGCGGTGCGCGCAGGTTATCGCGACCAGTCTTGCCCCGGGCAAAGGCGGCAATGGCCCGGCGCTGCGCCTCGGTATCCAGGCCCAGGCGCTGCATTTCCGAACGGGTCTGCTGGATATGCACCTGCAACACCCGGCCGTCGCACTTGGCCAGGCGGCCGATAAGGATAAACAGCAGCTCGTCATCACGCGGCGCGGCCTTGCCGCCGAGTCGCTCGCGCAGGGCTGCCCAGTTGCTCAGGCGCAGGCGCCGGTCCAGCACCTGGCCGAGCAAACCGCCCAGCAGAGCCCCGGGAATGCTGGCGATCGCCAGGCCCGTGACAGCCCCCAGCACGGTGACCGGCCAGAGCACCTCAGTGCCTCGCCGCGAGCAGTTGCTCGACTTCGGCAAGCCGCTCGTGGGTGCCAACATCCACCCAGCAGCCGGCAAAGCGTTCACCACTGACCTGCCCACGGGCCATGGCTGCACGCAGCAGCGGTGCCAACTTGAAGGCACCGGCCTGGCAACCATCAAACAAGGCAGGCGAGAGCACGGCGATACCGCTGTAGGTCAGACACGGTTGGTCCTGGCCTGACTGAGCATCGTCAACCTGACCATCGCGCAGGCAGAAATCCCCCGCCTGGTGATGCCCCGGGTTATCCACCAGCACCAGATGGGCCAGACCGGCGAGCGGGAGGCGCAACTCGGCGAAGGGGTAGTCAGTAAAGATATCGCCATTGACCAGTACAAACGGTTGATCGCCCAGCAGCGGCAGGGCCTGAAAAATACCGCCGCCGGTCTCCAACGGCTCGCCCTCGGCCGAATAGGCAATGCTCAAGCCCAAGCGTACGCCATCCCCCAGATGGTCCTCGATCTGCTGGCCAAGCCAGGCATGGTTGATCACCACCTCGGTAAAACCGGCGGCAGCCAGGCCACGCAGGTGGTACTCGATCAGTGGCACACCGCCGGCTTTCACCAGCGGTTTGGGCGTATGCAGGGTCAGTGGGCGCAGGCGCTCGCCTTTGCCTGCCGCCAGGATCATCGCCTTCATGCTGGCACCTGGGCGACGCGCGGCAGGCTGGCCAGCAACTCACCCAACTCAGCCAGTTCCGGCCGCCGCGCCAACACTGCTTCTATATAGGTAAAGAAACGCGGCACATCGCCCAGGTATCTGGGTTTGCCATCGCGATGGCAGATGCGCGCGAATATCCCGATGACCTTGAGGTGGCGCTGTACCCCCATCAGATCGCTGGCGCGCAAGAAACCCTCAAACTCAGCCTGCACCGGGACACCCGCGGCCCGCGCCTGTTGCCAGTAATTTTCCAGCCAGCCGCGTACCCGCGCCTCGGGCCAGCTCAAGAAGGCATCCTTGAACAGGCTGGTGACGTCATAGGTCACTGGGCCGTAGACCGCATCCTGAAAATCCAGCACGCCCGGGTTGGGCGCGCTGTGCATCAGATTGCGCGGCATATAGTCGCGATGCACCAGCACCTTGGGCTGAGCCAGGGCGCTGTCGATCAGCAATTGGCTGACCCGCTGCCACGCCGCCTGCTGAGTCGCGTCGAACTCGATACCCAGATGGCGCTGCACATACCACTCGGGGAACAGCTGCAGTTCGCGGCGTAGCAAGGCCTCGTCGTAACTCGGCAGCCCGCGGTCCAGCGGCAACTGCTGCAGGGCCAGCAGCGCCTGCAGAGCATCGGCGAACAGGGGGTCGGCATTCTCCGCGGTAATCACATCCAGATAGGTTTGCCGGCCCAGATCGTTAAGCAAGAGAAAGCCATGTTCCAGGTCGGCAGCGAGAATCTGCGGCACATTAAGGCTCGCCTCGGCCAGCAAGGCGGCGATATTGACGAAGGGCGCGCAGTTTTCCTGCGGCGGTGGCGCATCCATCACGATCAGGCTGCGCTCGCCAGCCTGCCAGCGGAAATAACGCCGAAAGCTCGCGTCGCTGCTGGCAGAGGTCAGCGTGGCCGCGGGTACAGCGCCCCAGCCGTGTGCCGCAAACAGCGCAGCCAGTTGTGGTTGGAGCCAGTTTTCCAGGTGTTTCAGGCGTACATCTTGATCAGGCATTACAAGGGTCTCCGACGGCGCTAGCCGTTGCGCGGGTCATGCTTTATTATCCAGCATCTTTTCAAGCCCATCGAGAGGCGTGCGGCCTCAGGGCCAATGGCGCGCAGGAAGCCCGGAAAAAATAAGATGGCAGTAAAATACCCCGCGTTTCGTAAAAAATTCCCTCTACTGGTCACTGGCAGCCTTCTGGCGCTGCAGCCCGTAGCCGTTCCTTTCGCATTCGCGGCCGAGCAGTATGACTGCCAGGTTTCCGCCTCTGGCGGTTGGGCGTGCGCGCCTAAAGCCAGTGCGGCAGCCTTGCCGGCACGACCAGCGCCGCGTGCGACGGTAGCCGGTGCTGACGCCAGTAGCGGCGGCCAGGCCCAGGAAGAAGTCGCTAAAACGACCCTGGTCACCGAAAGCCGTGGCAAAGGTCTGGCCTCGCGCAGTGCCGACTATAGCCACCTTGACTGGGTGCCGCGAGAAAACCTCAGCGCGGCGCAGCTGGCCGAGGCCGGTCCGTACTGCGCCGGTGCCTATGTCGAGCCGCAGCGGCCCGGCATGGACGACACCACGCCGATGGACGAATCGCCGATGTTCGTTTCGGCCAAGGCTTCGCGCTATGAGCAGGAAGAGCAAGTCGCCACTCTGGCCGGCGATGTGGTGTTGCGCCAGGCCGGTATGCAGATCGAAGCCGACGAAGCCAACCTGCATCAGGCGGAAAACCGCGGCGAGCTGATCGGCAACGTGCGCCTGCGCGACCAGGGCATGCTGGTGGTCGGCGACCGCGCCGAGCTGCAACTGGACAACGGCGAAGCCAAGGTCGAGAACGCCGAGTATGTGCTGCACAAGAGCCATACCCGCGGTAGCGCGCTCTACGCCAAGCGTGAAGAAAGCGCTGTTATCCGCCTGAAAGACGGCACCTATACCAGCTGTGAACCGGGCAGCAATGCCTGGCACCTGAAGGGCAACAACGTCACCCTGAACCCGGCTACCGGTTTCGGCACCGCGACCAACGTGACCCTACGGGTGAAGAACATTCCGGTGTTCTACACCCCCTATATCTATTTCCCGATCGACGATCGCCGCCAGTCCGGCTTCTTGCCACCGAGCCTCAGCAGCTCCAGTGACAATGGCCTGAGCCTGCAAACGCCGTATTACTTCAACCTGGCACCGAACTACGATGCCACGCTCTACCCGACCTATATGACCGACCGTGGTCTGTTGATGGAAGGCGAGTTCCGCTACCTGACCAAAAGCAGCGAAGGTCAGTTCGGCGCGGCCTACCTCGACGACAGCAACGACGATCGCAAGCTGCAGTCCGAGTATGAAGACCAGCGCTGGATGTACAGCTGGCAGCACAAGACCGGTCTGGACTCGCGCCTGCTGGCCGAGGTCGACTACACCGACATCAGCGATCCTTATTACTTCCAGGATCTGGACAGCGACCTCGGCATCGGCTCCACCAGCTATGTCGATCAGCGCGGCACCCTGACCTATCGCGGCAACGGCTACACGGCGCGTCTCAATGCTCACGCCTACGAACTGGCCAATATCACCGACGTCACGCCGTACAACCGTCTGCCGCAGCTGACTCTGGACGGCAAGCTGCCCTTCGAGCCGGCGGGGCTGAATATCAGCTACGGCACCGAGTATGTGCATTTCGATCGCAACCTGCGCTCGGGTAATTACCAGCCAGATGACGAGCCTTGGTACGACACTCGCCTGCGCGGCCTGGCCCGCGCCAATGGTGAGCGCCTGCATGTTGAGCCCGCTGTCAGCCTGCCGCTGAACTGGAGTTGGGGCTTCCTTACGCCCAAGGTCAAATACCTGCACACCAACTACGACCTGAGTCTGGATAGCCAGGGCAAGAACAGCCTGCTGGCCGAACAGAGCTACAAGAGCAGCCAGACGCGTGGCGTTGGCATGTTTAGCCTGGACAGCGGCCTGTACTTCGACCGCGACACCCAATGGTTCGGCAAAAACTACCGCCAGACCCTGGAACCGCGCCTGTTCTACCTTAATGTTCCCGAGGAAGACCAGACCGATATCCCGGTGTTCGACACCAGCGAAAGCACCTTCAACTACGCCTCGCTGTTCCGCGAGAACCGTTTCTCCGGCAAGGACCGTATCGGCGACGAGAACAAACTGTCGCTGGGCGTAACCAACCGCTGGATCGAAAGCAACGGCTTCGAGCGCCAGCGCTTCAGCATCGGCCAGGCCTTCTACTTCGAAGACCGCAAGGTACAGATGCCGGGCATCGACTACCGTACCCGCCCGGACGCACAGACCTCGCAGTCGCCTTATGCGCTGCAGTATATGTATCGCTTCAACCGCGACTGGCGCCTGAGCTCGGACTTCAACTGGGACCCGGATACTCACAGGACTCGTTCGGGTAGCGCGATGTTCCACTACCAGCCCGAAGACAATCCGAACAAGGTGGTCAACGCCGGGTATCGTTATAAAAACGACACCATGCGCTATGACCGCGACAGCGCCACCTGGACCAACAATCCGGACTATGGCACCGAAGGCTCTCCCAACTACATCAAGGACTACTACAAGATCAGTCAGCACGATTTCTCGGTCATCTGGCCGATCGTGCCGCAGTGGAGCGTGATTTCCCGCTGGCAGTATGACTACGGCCGCGACCGTACCCTGGAGGCCTTCGCCGGCTTCGAGTACGACAGCTGCTGCTGGAAACTGCGCCTGATCAACCGTTACTGGATCGACTACGACGAAGTCAGCCTGAATCCCTCGCTCAACGACGAGCCGGATCGTGGCATCTTCCTGCAGATCGTACTCAAGGGTCTGGGCGGTGTAGTGGGTAATAAGGTCGAGACTTTCCTCGACGAAGGCATTCAAGGTTATCGTGAACGTGAAGACAAAGCTTTCTGATTGCATGCGCCCGCTGCTGTTGGGCGCGCTGTTTCTGGGTGCTGCGGCGCAAGCCGAAGTACAACCGCTCAACCGCGTGGTAGCGATTGTCGACAACGACGTGGTGATGCAGAGCCAGCTCGACTCCCGCCTGCGCGAGGTGCAGCAAACCATCGCCAAGCGCGGCGCGGCCTTGCCCCCTGAGCACGTGCTCAGCCAGCAGGTGCTGGAACGCCTGATCATCGAGAATATCCAGCTGCAGATCGGTGATCGCTCCGGCATTCGCATCACCGATGAAGAGCTCAACCAAGCCATCGGCACCATTGCCCAGCGCAACGGCATGAATATCGACCAGTTCCGCGCGGCCCTGGCGGCCGACGGTCTGTCCTATGTTGATGCCCGCGACCAGGTGCGCCGCGAGATGATCATCAGCCGTGTGCGTCAGCGCCGCGTCGCCGAGCGCATCCAGGTGACCGATCAGGAAGTGCAGAACTTCCTCGCCTCGGACATGGGCAAGATGCAGCTGTCGGAAGAGTACCGACTGGCCAATATCCTGATCCCGGTCAGCGAAGGCGCGTCCTCGCAGGACATCCAGGCCGCCGAGCGCCAGGCCCGCGAGCTGTACGAGCAATTGCAGCAAGGTGCCGACTTCGCCCAGCTGGCCATTGCCCGTTCGGCCAGCGAAACCGCACTGGAAGGCGGCGAAATGGGCTGGCGCAAAGCTGGCCAGCTACCACCGCCGTTCGACACCATGCTGACCAGCCTGTCGGCGGGTGATGTCACCGAACCGATGCGCACCCCGGGCGGTTTTATCCTGCTCAAGGTGCTGGAGAAGCGCGGCGGCGACAGCCAGGTACGCGACGAGGTCAATGTCCGACATATCCTGATCAAGCCCAGTGAGATCCGCAGCGAAGCCGAAACCAAACGCCTGATTGAGCGCCTGTATCAGCGCATCCAGGCCGGCGAAGATTTCAGCGAGCTGGCGAAGAGCTTCTCCGAAGATCCGGGCTCGGCCCTTAACGGCGGTGTGCTTAACTGGATCGACCCCAACGCTCTGGTTCCCGAGTTCCGCGAAGTGATGAACAACACCCCGGCGGGCGAGCTGTCCAAGCCGTTCCAGAGCCCCTTCGGCTGGCACGTCCTGGAAGTCATGGGTCGCCGCGCCACTGACAGCAGCGCCCAGTACCGCGAGCAACAGGCCCTGACCCTGCTGCGTAACCGCAAGTACGACGAAGAGCTGCAGGTCTGGCTGCGTCAGATCCGCGATGAAGCCTATGTCGAGAGCAAGCTCTAAGCGGCCAGCTCTCAGGTGACCCAGCCCGACTCAGCGCACTGCGCGAGTCGGGCTTTTTTTCGTCCTTTATTAGCGCCCCGACGCTACCATCAAGCGTCGCCCCAACCCCGTTGACGGATTACCCGCGAGAGCCAGCCGATGACCACTTCCCGCCTTTTCGCATTAACCCCCGGCGAGCCCGCCGGCATTGGCCCCGACCTGTGCCTGCTGCTGGCTCGCGCAGCCCAGCCGCACGCACTTGTCGCCATCGCCAGCACCGCCCTACTGGCCGAACGCGCGCAGCAGCTGGACCTGAGAATTCAGCTGCTGGACGTCGGCCCCGGCAATTGGCCGCAGCAACCCGCCCCCGCCGGCAGCCTGTATGTCTGGGATACCCCGCTGGGCACGCCGGTGCAGGCCGGGCAACTGGACCAGGGCAACGCCGCCTATGTGCTGGCAACCCTGAGCCGCGCCGGCCAGGGCTGCCTCGACGGGCACTTCGCCGGGATGATCACCGCCCCGGTGCACAAGGGTGTGATCAACCAGGCCGGGATTGCCTTCTCCGGGCATACCGAGTTTCTCGCCGAGCTGACCGCCACCGAACAGGTAGTCATGATGCTCGCCACCCACGGTCTGCGCGTGGCCCTGGTGACCACCCACCTGCCGCTCAAGGACGTCGCCGCCGCCATCACCCCCGAGCGCCTGGCGCGGGTCACACGCATTCTCGACCATGACCTGCGCACGAAATTCGGCATCGCCCGACCACGCATTCTGGTCTGCGGCCTCAACCCCCATGCTGGCGAAGGCGGCCATCTGGGCCGCGAGGAAATCGAGATCATCGAACCGACCCTCGAGCAGCTTCGCGGCGAAGGTATCGAGCTGATCGGTCCGCTGCCAGCCGACACCCTGTTCACCCCCAAGCACCTGGAGCACTGCGATGCGGTGCTGGCCATGTATCACGACCAGGGCCTGCCGGTGCTCAAGTACAAGGGTTTCGGCGCGGCGGTCAATGTCACCCTGGGCCTGCCGATCATCCGCACGTCTGTGGATCACGGCACCGCCCTGGACTTGGCCAGCAGCGGCCGGATCGACAGCGGCAGCCTGCAGGTGGCCCTGGAAACCGCCTACCAGATGGCTGCCAGCCGCGCCTGAGCATTGGCGGCGCTACGGCTTGCGCCGCCAATGCTGTTAAACTGCCGCTCTTTGTTTACGCTTTAAGCTTGCAGCTTGAGGCCTGGAGCTGCCCTTGATGTCCGAATACCAACACCGCGCGCGCAAGCGCTTTGGCCAGAACTTCCTGCATGACGCCGGGGTGATCCACCGCATCCTGCGCGCCATCCATGCCCGCGAAGGCGAGCATATGCTGGAGATCGGCCCGGGCCAGGGCGCACTGACCGAGGGCCTGCTCGATAGCGGCGCGCAGCTCGATGTGATCGAACTGGACCGCGACCTGATCCCGATCCTGCAGCACCAGTTCGGCAACAACCCGCGCTTTCGCCTGAACCAGGGCGACGCGCTCAAATTCGACTTCAACCAGTTGCAGGCCGCACCGCGCAGCCTGCGGGTAGTGGGCAACCTGCCGTACAACATCTCCACGCCGCTGATCTTCCACCTGTTGAGCAATGCCGCGCTGATCCGCGACATGCACTTTATGCTGCAGAAAGAAGTTGTCGAACGCCTGGCCGCCACACCGGGTGGTGGTGACTGGGGCCGCCTGTCGATCATGGTGCAGTACCACTGCCGCGTGGAACATCTGTTCAACGTCGGCCCCGGTGCCTTCAACCCACCGCCCAAGGTCGACTCGGCGATCGTCCGCCTGGTACCCCACGAGGTGCTGCCGCACCCGGCCAAGGACCATCACCTGCTCGAACGCGTGGTGCGCGAAGCCTTCAACCAGCGCCGCAAAACCTTGCGCAACACCCTCAAGGCCCTGCTGCCAGCCAGCGCCATCGAAGCCGCCGAAGTAGACGGCAGCCTGCGCCCCGAACAACTGGACCTGGCCGCCTTTGTCCGCCTCGCGGACCAATTGGCCATACAACCCAGCAGTGCGGACCAAAATGAGCAGTAGCCCAGCGAGCCCCTCTTATGAGTGATCCCCGTTATCAGGTCGACGTCAGCGTCGTCACCCGCTACCTGCCAGAGCAGTCGCAGCCGGAACAGAACCGCTTCGCCTTCGCCTACACAGTGACGGTGAGCAACAACGGTCAGGTGCCGGCCAAGCTGCTCTCGCGCCACTGGATCATCACCAACGGCGACGGCCGCGTGCAGGAAGTGCGCGGCTCCGGCGTGATTGGCCAGCAACCGCTGATCGAACCGGGCCACAGCCACACCTACAGCAGCGGCACGGTGATGAGCAGCCGTGTCGGCACCATGCAGGGCAGCTACCAGATGCTCGCTGAAGACGGCAAACGCTTCGACGCCACCATCGCCCCCTTCCGCCTGGCGGTGCCGGGCTCGCTGCACTGATGGCCACTTATGCCGTTGGCGATCTGCAAGGCTGCCTGAAACCCCTGCAATGCCTGCTTGAGCGCGTGGCCTTTGACCCGGCGCAGGACAAACTGTGGCTGGTCGGCGATCTGGTCAACCGCGGGCCGCAGTCCCTGGAAACCCTGCGCTTTCTCTATGGCATGCGCGACGCCCTGACCTGCGTGCTGGGCAACCACGACCTGCACCTGCTGGCCGTGGCGCACAATATCGAGCGCCTGAAAAAGGGCGACACCCTGCGCGAGATCATCGAGGCTCCGGATGCCGCCGATCTGCTCGACTGGCTGCGCCGGCAGAAGCTGCTGCATTACGATGCCGAACGCGACACCGCCCTGGTGCATGCCGGCATCCCGCCGCAGTGGACACTGCATAAAGCCCTCAGGCGCGCGGCCGAAGTCGAGGAAGCGCTGCGCGACGACGCGCGCTTCCCGCTGTTTCTCGATGGCATGTACGGCAACGAGCCGGCCAAGTGGGACAAGGACCTGAACGGCGTGGCTCGCCTGCGGGTGATCACCAACTATTTCACCCGCATGCGCTTCTGCAAGGCCGACGGCACCCTCGACCTGAGCAGCAAGGAAGGCGTCGGCAGCGCCCCCGCGGGCTACGCGCCCTGGTTTAGCTACAAGCAGCGCAAGACCCGCAACCACCGCATCATCTTCGGCCACTGGGCAGCGCTGGAAGGCCAATGCTCGGAGCCCAAGGTGCTAGCCCTGGATACCGGCTGCGTCTGGGGCGGCCAGATGACCCTGGTGAATATCGACAGCGGCGAACAACAGCGCTGCGACTGTAAGGAGCAAGCATGAGCGAGTTCAAACGCATTCCCCCCGAGCAGGCCCAGGCTCTGCGCCAACATGGCGCGGTAGTGGTCGACATCCGCGATCCGCAGAGCTTTGCCGCCGGCCATATCAGCGGCTCGCTGCACCTGGACAACCACTCGCTGCACGACTTTATCGCCAAGGCCGATCTCGACGCGCCGCTGATCGTCGCCTGTTACCACGGCAACTCCAGCCAGAGTGCAGCGGCCTATCTGGTGGGCCAGGGCTTCAGCGAGGTCTACAGCCTGGACGGCGGTTTTGAACTGTGGCGCGCCACCTTCCCCGCGGACACCGCCCAGGGCGGCGCGGAATAATTTTAATAGCCTGCCATCCCTGGCGGCCACCCAGCGGGCCGTCGCTGCGCGACGTTAAAAATGGCTCCCAGGGATTTTTTTCCACCCCCGGCAGGCCGCGCCCGCCCTGGCCTGCCGGGCATCCCGACCAACGGTAATATCCTGTTATCGTTAAGCGCGCCTTTCTCTCGCTGAAACCGAACTATCCTTTAGCTCAGGCCATCCAAAAAAAGGTAGCGCCGGCCAACCGGCACCCGGGCCATCGGTAGACTTTTGCTGTACTGGGGGACTCTTCTCGGCTGACGCGTCAGCTGATCAATAGCCCCGTACAACCGATATGGCACCGGCTCCCAGCATCGAGCGAGGTGAAGTCATGAGCATTTTCAGCCACTTCCAGCAACGTTTCGAAGCGACTCGACAGGAGGAACTCACCCTCCAGGAGTACCTCGAACTGTGCAAGCAGGATCGCAGCGCCTATGCCTCGGCAGCCGAACGCCTGCTGCTGGCCATTGGCGAGGCAGAACTGCTCGACACCTCGACCGATCCGCGGCTTTCCAGAATCTTCTCCAACAAGGTGATCCGCCGTTACCCGGCCTTCGCCGACTTCCATGGTATGGAAGAGTGCATCGACCAGATCGTTTCCTACTTCCGCCATGCCGCCCAGGGCCTGGAAGAGAAGAAACAGATCCTCTATCTGCTCGGCCCGGTCGGCGGCGGCAAGTCCTCCCTGGCGGAAAAACTCAAGCACCTGATGGAGAAGGTGCCCTTCTATGCGATCAAGGACTCGCCGGTGTTCGAGTCGCCTCTGGGGCTGTTCAGCGACGCCGAGGACGGTGCCATCCTCGAAGAGGAGTACGGCATTTCGCGGCGCTACCTGAGCAGCATCATGTCGCCCTGGGCAACCAAGCGCCTGCAGGAATACGGCGGCGATATCAGCCATTTCCGCGTGGTCAAACTGTACCCCTCGATCCTCAACCAGATTGCCGTGGCCAAGACCGAGCCGGGCGATGAGAACAACCAGGACATTTCCTCGCTGGTGGGCAAGGTGGATATCCGCAAGCTGGAGGAATTCCCGCAGAACGACGCCGACGCCTATAGCTACTCGGGTGCGCTGTGCCGGGCCAACCAGGGCCTGATGGAATTCGTCGAGATGTTCAAGGCCCCGATCAAGGTGCTGCATCCGCTGCTGACCGCCACCCAGGAAGGCAACTACAACAGCACCGAAGGCCTCGGCGCGATTCCCTACAACGGCATCCTCCTGGCCCACTCCAACGAATCGGAGTGGCACAGCTTCCGCAACAACAAGAACAACGAAGCCTTTATCGACCGTATCTATATCGTCAAGGTGCCCTACTGCCTGCGCGTGACCGACGAGATCAAGATCTACGACAAGCTGCTGGCCAACAGCTCCCTGTCCAAGGCCCACTGCGCCCCGGACACCCTGAAGATGCTCGCCCAGTTCTCGGTGCTGAGCCGCCTCAAGGAGCCGGAAAACTCCAACGTTTACTCGAAGATGCGCGTGTATGACGGCGAAAACCTCAAGGACACCGACCCCAAGGCCAAGTCGATTCAGGAATACCGCGATACGGCTGGCGTCGACGAGGGTATGAACGGTCTGTCGACCCGCTTCGCCTTCAAGATTCTGTCCAAGGTGTTCAACTTCGACCCCCACGAAATCGCCGCCAACCCGGTGCACCTGCTCTATGTGCTGGAGCAGCAGATCGAGCAGGAACAGTTCCCCGCCGAGGTGCGCGAGCGCTACCTGCGCTTTATCAAGGAGTACCTGGCACCACGCTATATCGAGTTTATCGGCAAGGAAATCCAGACCGCCTACCTGGAGTCCTACAGCGAATACGGGCAGAACATCTTCGACCGCTATGTGCTGTACGCCGACTTCTGGATTCAGGATCAGGAATACCGCGACCCGGAAACCGGCGAAATCCTCAACCGCGTGGCGCTCAACGAAGAGCTGGAGAAGATCGAAAAACCGGCCGGCATCAGCAACCCCAAGGATTTCCGCAACGAAATCGTCAACTTCGTGCTGCGCGCCCGGGCCAACAACAACGGCAAGAACCCCACCTGGCTCAGCTACGAGAAGCTGCGCGTGGTCATCGAGAAGAAGATGTTCTCCAACACCGAAGACCTGCTGCCGGTTATCAGCTTCAACGCCAAGGCCAGCAAGGAGGACCAACAGAAACACAACGACTTCGTCACTCGCATGGTCGAACGCGGCTACACCGACAAGCAGGTGCGCCTGCTGTCCGAGTGGTATCTACGGGTTCGTAAATCGCAGTAAAGCAGCCATAAGCAGCAAGCTTTAAGCTGCAAATAGACGCGGCCACTCGTGGTCGCCCTTGCAGCTTGCGGCTTGTGGCTTGCAGCTCCCCGGAGGGGCCCATGAGCCATGTGATCGATCGACGTCTGAATGGCAAGAACAAGAGCACGGTCAACCGCCAACGCTTTCTGCGGCGCTACCGTGACCATATCAAGAAGGCGGTGGAGGAAGCCGTCAGCCGCCGCTCCATCACCGATATGGAGCACGGCGAACAGATCAGCATTCCCGGCCGCGATATCGACGAGCCGGTGCTGCACCACGGCCGCGGCGGCCGCCAGACCACCGTGCACCCCGGCAACCGCGAATTCACTACCGGCGAGAAGATTGCCCGCCCGCAAGGCGGTGGCGGCGGTCAGGGTGCAGGCAAGGCGAGCAACTCCGGCGAAGGTATGGACGAGTTCGTGTTTCAGATCACCCAGGAGGAATTCCTCGACTTTATGTTCGAGGACCTGGAGCTGCCCAACCTGGTCAAACGCCACCTGACCGGCAGCGACACCTTCAAGCATGTACGCGCCGGCATCAGCAACGAGGGCAACCCGTCACGGATCAATATCGTCCGCACCCTGCGCTCGGCCCACGCCCGGCGCATCGCCCTGTCCGGCAGCAGCCGGGCCAGGCTGAAAACCGCGGAAAGCGAACTGCAACGCCTGCGCGTGGAACAGCCGGACAACTTCGGCGATATCCAGGCCCTCGAAGAGGAACTCGTCAAGCTGCGCGCGCGGGTCAAGCGGGTGCCCTTCCTCGACACCTTCGACCTCAAGTACAACCTGCTGGTCAAGCAGCCCAACCCCAGCTCCAAGGCGGTGATGTTCTGCCTGATGGACGTCTCCGGCTCCATGACCCAGTCGACCAAGGACATCGCCAAGCGCTTCTTTATCCTCCTGTACCTGTTCCTCAAACGTAATTACGACAAGATCGAGGTGGTGTTTATCCGCCATCACACCAGCGCCCGCGAGGTGGATGAGGAGGAGTTCTTCTACTCCCGCGAGACCGGCGGCACCATCGTCTCCAGCGCACTCAAGCTGATGCAGGAGATCATGACCACGCGCTACCCGCTCAACGAGTGGAATATCTACGCCGCCCAGGCATCGGATGGCGACAACTGGAATGATGACTCGCCCGTGTGCCGCGATATATTGATCAAGCAGATCATGCCGTTCGTGCAGTACTTCACCTACGTCGAGATCACCCCGCGCGAGCACCAGGCGCTGTGGTACGAGTACGAACAGGTGGCCGAGAGCTTCGCCGATACCTTTGCCCAGCAACAGCTGGTATCGGCCGGCGATATCTACCCGGTGTTCCGCGAACTGTTCCAGCGCCGAATGACGACCTGAGGGCCGTGCCATGACCGCAACCGAGAAAAAGCGCCTGCCGCTGTCCACCGGCTCGGAGTGGACCTTCGAACTGGTCCGCGCCTACGACCGCGAAATCGGCCGTATCGCCGAACGCTATGCGCTGGACACCTACCCCAACCAGATCGAGGTGATCACCGCCGAGCAGATGATGGACGCCTACGCCTCGGTGGGCATGCCCCTGGGCTATCACCACTGGTCCTACGGTAAGCACTTTCTCGCTACCGAGAAAGGTTACAAGCGCGGACAGATGGGCCTGGCCTACGAGATCGTGATCAACTCCGACCCGTGCATCGCCTACCTGATGGAAGAGAACACCATCTGCATGCAGGCGCTGGTGATCGCCCACGCCTGCTACGGCCACAACAGCTTCTTCAAGGGCAACTACCTGTTCCGCACCTGGACCGATGCCAGCTCGATTATCGATTACCTGGTGTTCGCCAAGCAGTACATCATGCAATGCGAAGAACGCCACGGCATCGACGCGGTGGAAGACCTGCTCGACTCCTGCCATGCGCTGATGAACTACGGCGTCGACCGCTACAAGCGTCCCTACCCGATCTCCGCCGAGGAAGAGCGGCGGCGCATGAAGGACCGCGAGGAGCACCTGCAGAAACAGATCAACGACCTCTGGCGCACCATCCCCAAGAACGCCAGCAAGGGCGGTGACAAGGACAACAAGCGTTTCCCCGCAGAACCGCAGGAAAACATCCTCTACTTCCTGGAAAAACATGCCCCGCTGCTAGAGCCCTGGCAGCGCGAGGTGATCCGCATCGTGCGCAAGATCGCCCAGTACTTCTACCCGCAACGCCAGACCCAGGTGATGAACGAGGGCTGGGCCACCTTCTGGCACTACACCCTGATGAACGACCTGTACGACGAGGGCCTGGTCACCGACGGCTTTATGATCGAGTTCCTCCAGTCGCACACCAGCGTGGTCTATCAGCCGCCGTTCGACAGCCCCTATTACAGCGGCATCAACCCCTACACCCTGGGCTTTGCCATGTACCGCGACCTGCGCCGTATCTGCGAGGAGCCCACCGATGAAGACCGCCGCTGGTTCCCCGATATCGCCGGCAGCGACTGGCTAAGCACCCTCAAGTTCGCCATGAAGAGCTTCAAGGACGAGAGTTTTATCCTGCAGTACCTGTCGCCCAAGGTGATCCGCGACCTCAAACTGTTCAGCATTCTCGATGACGACCAGAAGGACGAGCTGTATGTCCCGGCGATCCACGACGAGCCCGGCTACCAGCAGATTCGTGAAACCCTGGCCGCGCAGTACAACCTGGGCAACCGCGAGCCCAATGTGCAGATCTGGAGTATCGATCGGCGCGGCGACCGCTCCCTGACCCTGCGCCACCAGCAGCACGACCGCAAACCCCTGGGCAACTCCACCGACGAAGTACTCAAGCACCTGCACCGCCTGTGGGGCTTCGATATCCACCTGCAGATCATGCAAGACGACAAGCTGATCAACACCCAGCACGTGCCACCGAAGAACGAAGTGGAACATGAGGGCGATTACCCGCGCCTGGACCTGATCATCCCGCCCATTTGATCGGTTGCGCCCCATGCCCACGCCACCCAGCATGAACGACAGGGTCTGCTGCCGTTTCATCGCGAACCGCGAACGAAACGGCAACAGCCTCTTGTCTCCCTGGGAATGTCCTTATGCGTCTGTTTATCGTTCTACTGCTGTGCCTGGCCCTGGCCACCTGCAGCAGCCAGCCGCCCCACGTCCAGGTGATCACCCTGGCCAGCCCCGAGCTGACGCAAAGCCGCGGCTTCGAACTGATCGCCGCCGAACAGGCGGTCAACGGCCCGTTACCCTTCGCCAATCGCTACCGCCAGCTCGACCAGCTGCTGCGCGAAGGCCTTACCCAGCGCGGCTATCACGCCAGCCATGAGGCACAGATCCTGGTCTATTACTGGCTGGCCGTGCAGGACAGCCCCCTGGACTTCCACGTCGAAGCCGCCCCGCCGACACCGCTCGGCCCCTACCAGGCGCTCCATCGCCTGCGCGACAGCACCGGCACCCTGCGTATCCGCCTGACCACCCCAGAGCAGAAAACCCTCTGGGAAGGCCTGATCAGCACCGGCCTGAGCCCCGCCAAAGACAGCGCCGAACTGCTCGAGCGCGCCACCCAGGCGCTACTGCAGCAGATCCCCGAAGCGGCCATCTGACAGACAGTCCGCAGCCCGGATGCAATCCGGGGTCACGCTGAAAATCCCCAGAACTGCATCCAGGCTACCCCTCGTTAGCGGCCAGCCGCTATCCTCCCCACTTAGCGGAGGAACAATGATGCAGATTTACAAAGTGGGCGGCGCAGTACGTGATCGCCTGTTGGGCCGCGAGGTCAGCGAGATCGATTGGGTAGTGGTCGGTGGCAGCGCCGAGCAGATGCTGGGGCAGGGCTATCGCCCGGTGGGGGCGGACTTTCCGGTGTTTCTGCATCCACAAAGCGGCGAGGAATATGCACTGGCCCGCACCGAGCGCAAGAGCGGCCGCGGCTATGGCGGTTTCACCTTCTTCGCCAACCCGGAGGTGACCCTCGAAGAAGACCTGATCCGCCGCGACCTGACCGTCAACGCCATGGCTGAAGACGACCACGGCCAGTTGATCGACCCCTATGGCGGTCAGCGCGACCTGGCGGCCAAGGTGCTGCGCCATGTGTCCCCGGCCTTTGCCGAAGACCCGCTGCGGGTGCTGCGCGTCGCCCGCTTCGCTGCCCGTTACGCGCCACTGGGTTTCACCGTCGCGGCAGAAACCATGGCGCTGATGCGCGAACTGAGCGAGTCCGGCGAGTTAAGCGCATTGACGCCCGAACGCAGCTGGAAGGAAATCTCCCGCGCCCTGCTGGAGCCGCGCCCGGATGTATTTATCCAGGTGCTGCGCGACTGCGGCGCGCTCGCAGTTCTGCTGCCGGAAGTCGACACGCTGTTCGGCATTCCGCAGCCGGCCGCCCATCACCCGGAAATCGATACCGGCGTGCATGTGCTCAGCGTGCTGCGCCAGTGCGCCGAACACCAGCAACCGCTGACTGTACGCTGGGCCTGCTTGCTGCACGATGTCGGCAAGGGCCTGACGCCCGAGGCCGAGTGGCCGCGACATATAGCCCATGAGCACAAGGGCCTCAAGCTGATCCGCGCGATCAACCAGCGCTGCAAGGTGCCCAAGGATTGCCAGGAGCTGGCCCTGCAGGTCGGCGAATTCCATACCCACGGCCATCGCGCCCTGGAGCTGAAGGCCTCGACCCTGCTCCAACTGCTGCAAGGCTTCGACGTATTCCGCCGTCCGCAGCGCTTCGAGGAATTTATCGCCGCCTGCGAGATGGACGCCCGCGGCCGCCTGGGCCTGGAACAGCGCGACTACCCGCAAGCCGACTACCTGCGCGGAGCCATGCACGCGGCCCGCGCGGTGGCGGTGCAGCCGCTGCTGGAGCAGGGGTTCACAGGCCCAGAGTTGGGCGAAGCGCTAAAACTCGAACGCTTAAACGCGCTGAAGGCCTACAAAAAAGCAATGGAGGGTAGAGTGGACATGGCGCAGCCTTGTCCACCATCCACAGGCTAATCGGTGGACAAGCCGCGCCGCGGCATGTCCACCCTACGCCTGTGGCTGGAAGGCCTGGATCAGTTCGGCAGGCGTCAACTCGGCGTCACGCCATTGGAACGCCACCGGCTGCAACTGCTGCTCGATCTGCGCCGTCTGCCACAGATCGGCGAAACTGCGCTGCTCGCCCGGGTGCAAACGCGCCGGCACCAATAGCGAAAGCGGCCAGAGCACGAAGGCGTTCTTGAGGATTTCAGCCCGAGGCAGGATCAGGCCATCGAAGTTGCCGACCAGATCGCCATACAGCAGCACGTCGATATCCAGCGGTAAACCTTTGCGCTCCGGCGCATAGCGGCCATTGTCGGCTTCGATAAACTTCAATCGACGGTCCAGCTCACCCAGCGGCAAGTCGCTGTAACCAGCAACTACCAGATTGAAGAACGGCCCGCTCTTGATACCCACCGCCTGGCTTTCGAACACCGGCGAGCAGCGCATCTCACTGAGCAGGCCGGCGAGCGCTTCGAGGCCAGCACGCAGGTGCACTTCGCGCTCGACATTGCTGCCCAGGCCCAACAGAACTGGCGTTAGCGACATCCGCGCTCGATCTCCACACCGACCCCACCGCTGGCTGCCGGCACCGCGCCGGGCTTGGTCAGCTTGATCCGCAGCCAGGGAATCTGGAACTCCGCCATCAGCAGCTCGGCCAGGCGCTCGGCGAAGGTTTCCACCAGAATAAACTGCGCCTCACTGGCAAAGGCCTGCACCCGCGTGGCCACGGCCGCATAGTCCAGCGCCTTGTCCAGCTCATCGCCGGCCGCTGCCGGGCGATTGTCCCAACCCAGGTACAGGTCCAGGCGCAAACACTGGCGAATGGTGCGCTCCCAGTCGTAGGCACCAATCACCGTATCGACTTCCAGCCCCTCGATAAAAACTGTGTCCAAGCACGCTCTCCGCGGCACGACAATACTGGCGCACCTAGTTAGAATCGGGGCTCCCTTGCCCCGGAATGGATACCATGTTTTGGCTGTTGGCGCTCCTCGCCTACCTGCTCGGCTCGTTGTCCTTCGCCATACTGCTCAGCCGCCTGGCCGGCGGACCGGACCCGCGCGCCAGTGGTTCGGGCAACCCGGGTGCCACCAATATGTTGCGGCTGGCGGGCAAACGCGCAGCCCTGCTGACCCTGCTCGGCGATCTGCTCAAGGGCCTGCTGCCCGTGCTGATCGCCGCCCTGCTCGGCTTCGACCTGCAACAGCAGGCCTGGATAGGTCTGGCAGCCATCATCGGCCACCTCTACCCGGTGTACTTTCGCTTCCGCGGCGGCAAGGGTGTCGCCACCGCCGCAGGCATGCTGCTGGGACTCTACCCGCCCGCTGCGCTGCTGGCCATCTGCGCCTGGCTGCTGACCTTCTCCATGACGCGCACTAGCTCGCTGGCGGCGCTAATAGCTACGCCCCTGACCCTGCCCCTGCTGGCCTGGCAACAACCCGCGGCACTGGTACCGGTCAGCGTACTCACTGGCCTGATCGTCTGGCGGCACCGGAGCAACTTACGCGATCTGTTCGCCGGCCGTGAGCGGCATTTTTAAATAGCCAGGCTGAGCCAGGCTCATGCTAAAGCGCCGGCAACTGCTCCATCGGCCAACGCGCCTGCACCTTGATGCTCAGGTCCTCATGCTGCCCGGCCAGCAGCCGCTGGCAGCCGGCATAGGCGATCATCGCGCCATTGTCGGTGCAGAAGGCCGGGCGGGCATAGAACACCTCCCCCTTCAGTTCGCCGAGCATGCTTTCCAGCGACAGGCGCAGCGCCTTGTTGGCGCTCACGCCGCCAGCGATCACCAGGTTGCGCAAACCGGTTTGCTTGAGGGCGCGCTTGCACTTGATGGTCAGGGTGTCGACCACCGCCTGCTGAAAGGCCAGGGCGACATCGCAACGGGTCTGCTCGCCCTCGTCACCCGCGGCGCGGCACTGCTGCCAGGTATTCAAGGTAAAGGTCTTGAGGCCGCTGAAGCTGAACTCCAGCCCCGGCCGGTCGGTCATCGGCCGGGGGAACTTGAAGCGCCCCGGCGTGCCGTTTTCCGCCAGCCGCGCGATTTCCGGGCCGCCCGGATACTGCAGGCCCATCAGCTTGGCGGTCTTGTCGAATGCCTCGCCTGCAGCGTCGTCCAGGGACTCGCCGAGCAGTTGGTACTGGCCGATACCATCGACGCGCACCAGCTGGGTATGGCCACCAGAGACCAACAAAGCGACGAACGGAAACGCCGGCGGATTTTCTTCCAGCATGGGGGCCAGCAGGTGGCCTTCCATATGGTGTACACCCAGGGCCGGAATGTCCCAGGCAAAGGCCAGGGCCTGGGCACAGGACGCCCCCACCAGCAGCGCGCCAACCAGACCGGGACCGGCGGTATAGGCAATCGCATCGATATCGGATTTGCTCTTGCCGGCCTCGCTCAACACCTGGCGGATCAACGGCAGCATGCGTTTGACGTGGTCACGCGAGGCCAGCTCGGGCACCACGCCGCCGTACACCCGGTGCAGATCGATCTGGCTAAACAGGGCATCGGCCAGCAGGCCGCGCTCGCTGTCGTAGAGCGCGACACCGGTCTCGTCGCAGGAGGTTTCCAATCCCAGTACCAGCATGGGCAACGCCTTGATTTCGAGGGGCTAAACAGCAGAAGGCGCGCATAATAATAGGCCCCGAGGCGAGCCGACCAGCGCTTTTCGATCAGAGGCTTTGCATTCCGCGCGATGAGACGGTAACATCCGCAACCCTTAAAAACCTACGTTCTCCAGCGCCATCTGCCCGGAGTAACGTTACCCCCGGTAATAAAGAAGGTAAGCCCTGGATGCCAGCCGTCAAAGTTAAAGAGAACGAACCCTTCGACGTAGCTCTGCGTCGTTTCAAGCGCTCCTGCGAAAAAGCCGGTGTTCTGGCTGAAGTTCGCAGCCGTGAATTCTACGAAAAGCCGACTTCCGAGCGTAAGCGCAAAGCAGCAGCCGCTGTTAAGCGTCACGCCAAGAAAGTACAGCGCGAACAGCGCCGCAGCGTTCGCCTGTACTAATTCAGTACAAGCAACGCCCGACATCCGGCCTCGGCCGGGTTTCGCTTTAAGACTCCGCGCCACCTTCGGGTGACGATCGGAGTCTTTTAGTTTCCGCCCATACCTGTCGCGCACACCTGCATGGCAGTACCCTGAGCACCTATGGCCGGCCTGATCCCACAGTCTTTTATCGATGATCTGCTCAACCGCACCGATATCGTCGACGTGGTCAGTTCGCGCATCCAGCTGAAAAAGGCTGGCAAGAACTACACCGCCTGCTGCCCCTTCCATAAAGAAAAGACCCCCTCGTTCAGCGTCAGCCCGGACAAACAGTTCTATTACTGTTTTGGCTGCGGGGCCGGCGGCAACGCCCTGGGTTTTGTCATGGACCACGACCAACTGGATTTTCCCCAGGCAATCGAGGACCTGGCCAAGCGCGCCGGCATGGAAGTGCCGCGCGAGGAAGGCGGACGCAACAACAAGCCGCGCCAACCCACAGATTCGCCGCTTTACCCACTGCTGACCGCCGCCGCCGAATTCTACAAGCAGGCCCTGAAGAGCCACCCGCAGCGCAAGGCCGCCATCGACTACCTCAAGGGCCGCGGCCTGTCCGGCGAGATCGCCCGCGACTTCGGCATGGGCTTCGCCCCGCCCGGCTGGGACAACCTGCACAAGCACCTGGCCAGCGACAGCCTGCAACAGAAGGCCATGATCGACGCCGGTCTGCTGGTGGAAAACGCCGAAACCGGCAAGCGCTACGACCGCTTCCGCGACCGCATCATGTTCCCCATCCGTGACAGCCGCGGCCGGGTGATTGCCTTTGGCGGCCGGGTGCTCGGTGACGAGAAGCCAAAATACCTGAACTCCCCGGAAACCCCGGTATTCCACAAGGGCCAGGAACTCTACGGCCTGTTCGAAGCCCGCAAGCACAACCGCGACCTCGACGAGATCATGGTGGTCGAAGGCTATATGGACGTCATCGCCCTCGCCCAACAAGGCCTGCGCAACGCCGTCGCCACCCTCGGCACCGCCACCAGCGAAGAACACCTCAAGCGCCTGTTTCGCGTGGTACCCAGCGTATTGTTCTGCTTCGATGGCGACGCCGCCGGTCGCAACGCTGCCTGGCGCGCCCTGGAGGCGACCCTATCGAGCTTGCAGGACGGTCGCCGCGCGCGCTTTCTGTTTCTGCCCGACGGCGAAGACCCGGACACCCTGGTACGCAGCGAAGGCACCGACGCCTTCCGCGCCCGCATCAACCAGCACGCGCAGCCACTGGCTGACTACTTCTTCCAGCAACTCTGTGAAGAAGCCGACCCACGCTCTCTGGAAGGCAAGGCGCACCTGATGACCCTGGCCGCGCCGCTGATCGACAAGATCCCCGGCAACAACCTGCGCGCCCTGATGCGCCAGCGCCTCAGCGAAATCACCGGCCTGGCCGGCGAAGCTCCCAGCCAGGCCGCGCCAGCCAGCCGCAGCAGCAGCGCCCCGGCAAGCAGCGCGCCATCCGCGCCCAGCCATTACCCGGACTATTCAGATATCCCCGACAGCGCTTACTACGATGTCGAGCCGAGCCGCAACGAATACGAAAACCCCAGCCCCGCGCCGCAATTCGAACACAACAGCGGAAAAGGCAAAGGCAACTGGAAGAAAGAAGGCGGCAAGTGGAACAAGAAGGGCCAGGGCGAGTTCGCCCCGCGCGCGCCACGCACCGCTGTCAGCGTCGAATCGCCACATCTGAGCGCCCTGCGCACCCTTTTGCACCATCCGCAACTGGCGCAGAAGGTCGAAGATGTCAGCCACTTCGCCGCCGAAGACGACACCTACGCCCAGCTGCTGGTCGCCCTGCTTGGTGCCCTGCAGAAAAACCCCAACCTGCGCTCACTGCAACTGATCGCACGCTGGCATGGCACCGAACAGGGCCGTCTACTACGCGCCCTGGCGGAAAAGGAGTGGCTGATTTCGGCCGACAACCTTGAACAACAGTTTTTCGACACTATAACTAGTCTAGTAGCCCGCCAACGCGAGCGCAGTTTGGAACATTTGCTGCGCAAAGCCCGTCAAAGTGAGTTAAGCGCAGAAGAGAAAGATCAGCTGCGCAGCTTGCTGAGCCGTAATGCATCACCGGTAATCCCGAGTCCAACTGGCGCTTAGGGGTGTTACTCGGGTATAATCCGCGGCTTGTTTTTTGCCCGCCAAGACCTTCAGTGGATAGGGTGTTATGTCCGGAAAAGCGCAACAGCAGTCTCGTATCAAAGAGTTGATCACCCTGGGTCGTGAGCAGAAGTATCTGACTTACGCAGAGGTCAACGACCACCTGCCGGAAGATATTTCTGATCCGGAGCAGGTGGAAGACATCATCCGCATGATCAACGACATGGGGATCCCCGTACACGAGAGTGCTCCGGATGCGGACGCCCTTATGTTGGCCGACGCCGATACCGACGAGGCAGCCGCTGAAGAAGCCGCTGCAGCGCTGGCAGCGGTGGAGACCGATATCGGCCGCACGACGGACCCAGTGCGCATGTATATGCGTGAAATGGGCACCGTGGAATTGCTGACCCGCGAAGGCGAGATCGAAATCGCCAAACGCATAGAGGAAGGCATTCGTGAGGTTATGGGCGCTATCGCTCATTTCCCCGGCACGGTCGACAGCATTCTCGGCGAATACACCCGTGTGACCACCGAAGGTGGCCGCCTGGTTGAAGTGCTCAGTGGCTATATCGATCCGGATGACGGCATCGTACCTGCCGAAGCCGCCGCCCCCGTCCCTGCAAAGGACGGCGACGCCGCTGACGACAAGGACGATGAAGAAGACGGTGACGACAGCGACGACGAGGAAGAGGAAGGCGACGGCGGTCCGGATCCTGAAGAGGCCCTGCGCCGCTTCACCGCGATTGGCGACGCGCTCGACCTGGCCAAGAAAGCCCTCAAAAAGCACGGCCGTAACAGCAAGCAAGGCATTGCCGCGCTGAAAGAAATGGCCGAGCTGTTTATGCCGATCAAGCTGGTGCCCAAGCAGTACGAAGCCCTGGTGGTGCGCGTACGTGGGTCCCTTGAGCGTCTGCGTGCCCAGGAACGCGCCATTATGCAGCTCTGCGTGCGTGATGCACGTATGCCACGTGCCGATTTCCTGCGCCTGTTCCCGGGCAATGAAATCGATGTCGAGTGGTCTGTTGGCCTGGCCAAAGGCAAGGCCAAGTACGCCGAAGCCATCGGCACCCTGCAAGGCGACATCCAGCGCTGCCAGCAGAAGCTGTCTGCCCTGGAAGCCGAGTGCGAGCTGACCCTGGCTGAAATCAAGGACATCAACCGTCGCATGTCGATCGGTGAGGCCAAGGCCCGCCGCGCGAAGAAAGAGATGGTTGAAGCCAACCTGCGTCTGGTGATCTCGATCGCCAAGAAGTACACCAACCGCGGCCTGCAGTTCCTCGACCTGATTCAGGAAGGCAACATCGGCCTGATGAAGGCGGTGGACAAGTTCGAATACCGTCGCGGCTACAAGTTCTCGACCTATGCCACCTGGTGGATTCGTCAGGCGATTACTCGCTCCATCGCCGACCAGGCGCGCACCATCCGTATTCCGGTGCACATGATCGAGACGATCAACAAGCTCAACCGCATTTCCCGGCAGATGTTGCAGGAAATGGGTCGCGAACCGACCCCGGAAGAGCTGGGTGAGCGCATGGAGATGCCCGAGGACAAGATCCGCAAGGTATTGAAGATCGCCAAAGAGCCGATCTCCATGGAAACCCCGATCGGCGACGACGAAGATTCGCACCTGGGCGACTTCATCGAGGACTCCACCATGCAATCGCCGATCGACGTGGCGACCGTGGAAAGCCTCAAGGAAGCCACCCGCGAAGTACTCTCCGGCCTCACCGCAAGGGAAGCCAAGGTACTGCGCATGCGCTTCGGCATCGACATGAATACCGACCACACCCTCGAGGAAGTCGGTAAGCAGTTCGATGTCACCCGCGAGCGGATTCGTCAGATCGAAGCCAAGGCGCTGCGCAAGCTGCGCCACCCGACGAGAAGCGAGCACCTACGCTCCTTCCTCGACGAGTAACACACAAAACCCCCGGCCCTACCGGGGGTTTTGCGTTATGGCGACGCTACCAAGCCCCATTTGCCGGTCTACACTGCTGCATATCGTCCCTGAAAACGAGCACGCCCATGCAGCGCGTTGCGGCCACCCTCTTGTTGTGTCTGGCTCTATGGGCTGCGCCCGCCGTCGGCCTTGAACTGAGTGCCGAAGAACAGGCCTGGCTCGCGGCCAACCCCGAGCTGCGCCTGGGCGTCGACGGGGCCTGGCCACCCTTCGAGTTTCGGGATGAGCAAGGCCGCTACCTGGGCCTCTCCGCCGACTATGTACGGCTGATCGAACAGCGCCTGCAGATCAAACTGCAGCCCACCCCACCCAGCAGCTGGAGCGAGGTGATCAATCAGGCCAAGGCCGGGCAACTGGATATTCTGCCTGGGGTGATGTCGACCCCCGAGCGCCAGGAATACCTGACCTTTACCCGCCCCTACCTCGACTTCCCCATCGTCATTCTGACCCATGAAAAAGGTCCGCAACCGCGCAATCTGAAGGACCTCGACGGCCTCAAGATAGCCGTTGTGCAGGACTACGCGCCCCATGAACTGCTGCGCCATCTGCACCCGCATCTCCAGCTCTGGCCGCGCCCCAGCGTCGCCGCCGCCCTCCAGGCCCTGGCCACCGGCGAGGCCGACGCCATGGTCGGCGACCTCGCTTCAAGCGCCTGGAACCTGCGCCAGCTCAAGCTCGAAGGCCTGTATATCAATGGCGAAACGCCCTACCGCTACCAGTTGGCCATGGCAGTGCCCAAGGAGCAGGCGATACTCGCCGGCATACTCGACAAAGTCTTCGCCGAACTCACCCCGGAGCAGATGAGCGCCATTCAGGAGCACTGGGTCGGCGACCTGGTCGACCGCCGCCCCATCTGGCGCAGCCTGCTGCTGTTTGGCCTGCCCGGCCTGCTCGTCGCCCTGCTGATCATCGCCAGCATCCTGCGCATCAACCGTCGCCTGCGCAGCGAGATGCACAACCGCATCATCCTCGAAGCCGAACTGCGTAGCAGCGAGCAGCACTACCGCGGCCTGGTCGAAGGCCTCAGTGCGGTGACCTGGGAGATGCGCCAGCGCGATTTCTGCTTCACCTATGTCGCCCCCCAGGCCGCCAAGCTGCTCGGCTACCCGCTGCAGGACTGGTTGCAGCCAGACTTTCTGCAACGCGTACTGCACCCGGATGATGCCGCGCAGACCCTGGCCTACTGCCTCGAACAGACGCTGGCCGGGCGCGACCACAGCATGGACTACCGCATGTTCGCCGCCGACGGGCGCGTAGTCTGGATACGCGATATCGTCACCCTGCCCACCGTACAGCTGCCGGGTCAGGAGCCCATTCTGCGCGGGCTGATGATCGACATCACCGAAGCGAAACAGACCGAGCAGGCCCTGGCCCTCTCCGAACAGAAGTTCGCCTCGGTCTTCCACAACTGCCCCGACATCATTGCCCTGATCAATATCGACAGTGGCCTGCTGGTCACGGTCAACCACACCTTCGAGCAACAGTTCGGCTTCAGCGCGACCGAGGCCATCGGCCATACCAGCACGGAGCTGGGCCTGTGGACAGAGCCCGGCATCGGCCCGCGCATCCTGCAGAAACTTCGCGAAGGCAGGGTACACAACATCGAAACGCCGTTTCGTCGCCGTGACGGCAGCCAGTTTATCGGTCTGATCTCGGCCCAGAAGATCGCCATCGAAAACACCACCAACCTGGTGGTAGTGGTACGCGACATCAGCGAGCTGAAAGACACCCAGCAGCGCCTGCAGCTCTCCGAAACCAAGTTCGCCAAGGCCTTCCATGCCTCCCCCGACGGCCTGCTGATTACCCGCCTGAGCGACGGCATGATGCTGGACGTTAACGAAGGCTTTACCCGCATCACCGGTTACAGCGCCGCCGAGCAATCGACCGTCAAGCTCGGCATCTGGGCCAACCCCGAAGACCGCGAACGGATGGTCGCCGAGGTCCGCGAAAAGGGTTTTATTCGCGAGTTCTGCGCCCCCATTCGCACCAAGGACGGCACACTGCGCACCTGCGAAATGTCGGTACAGCCGATACCGGTCGAAGGCGAAACCTGCATGCTGAGTATCGCCCGCGACATTACCGAGCGGGTGATGATGCAGGAACGCCTGCAACAGGCCGCCACCGTCTTCGAAAGCACGGCCGAAGGCGTAATGATCACCAACCTCAATCAGCGCATCACCGCGGTCAACCGCGCCTTCACCCAGATCACCGGCTACAGCGAAGCCGAAGCCCTCGGCCGCTCGCCCCGCCTGCTCGCCTCGGGCAACCACGACAGCGCGTTTTATGCCGCCATGTGGCACAACCTCAGCGCCTCTGGGCACTGGCAGGGCGAGATCTGGAACAAGCGCAAGAATGGCGAGCTCTACCCCGAATGGCTGACCATCAGCGCGGTGCGCGACGCGCACAACAACATCAGCCACTTTGTCGGCGTGTTCGCCGATATCAGCTCACTCAAGCACGCCCAGGCCCGCCTCGACCACCAGGCCCACCACGACCCCTTGACCGGCCTGCCCAACCGCATGTTGTTCGAGGCCCGGCTGCGCAGCGCCCTCGAAGACGCGCAAAGCGAAAAGCACCTTGGGGCCATCCTGTTTATCGACCTCGACCGCTTCAAACACATCAACGACAGCCTCGGCCACCCGGTCGGCGACCAACTGCTCAAGAGCATCGCCGAACGCCTGAAAGCCCACCTGCGTGATATCGACACCGTGGCCCGCCTGGGCGGCGACGAATTCATCATCCTGCTGCCTGGGCTGCAACACCTGAGCGACGCCGAGCGGGTCGCGCACAAGCTTCTCGAATGCTTCAACCAGCCCTTCGAAGTGGACGAACAGGAGCTGTTTATCAGCGCCAGCATCGGCATCAGCCGCTACCCGGACGACGGCGACGACGTCGCCACCCTGGTAAAAAATGCCGATGCCGCGATGTACCGCTCCAAGGCTCGCGGGCGCAACCGGGTGGAAATCTATACCCGCGACCTGACCTTCCAGGCCACCGAACGCATGGCCCTGGAACGCGAACTGCGCCGCGCCCTGGAGCGCGACGAACTGCAGCTCTACTACCAACCCAAACTCAGCCTGCTCAACAACCGCCTGGTCGGTGCCGAAGCCCTGCTGCGCTGGCACCACCCGCTGTTCGGCGAAATACCGCCGGACCGCTTTATTCCCCTGGCCGAAGAAACCGGCCTGATCATCAGCCTCGGCGACTGGGTCCTGCAGCAGGCCTGCCAGCAGATGCAACACTGGCAGCGCCAGCACGCCCCCTTCGGCCCAGTCTCGGTCAACCTCACCGGCATCCAGCTGCGCCAGCCCAACCTGCTCGCACGCATCTCCAGCCTGCTTGCGGAAAACGCCCTGACACCCGCCCTGCTGCAACTGGAAATCACCGAAAGCTTCATCATGAACCAGGCCGAAGAGGCCCTGAAACTGCTCCACCAGCTGAAGAACCTCGGCGTGCAGCTAGCCATCGACGACTTCGGCACCGGCTACTCCTCGCTCAGCTACCTCAAGCGCCTGCCGGTCGACACCCTGAAAATCGACCAGTCCTTCGTCCGCGGCCTGCCCAACGACCCCAACGACGTCGCCATCGCCCGCGCCATCATCGCCCTGGGCCGCAGCATGCAACTCACCGTGATCGCCGAAGGGGTGGAAACCAAAGCCCAGGAACTGTTCCTCGCCGCCGAAGGTTGCGAACAGATTCAAGGCTTCGTGATCAGCCGCGCCATCCCCGCCGATGCCTTCGCGCAAAACTTCCTCGAACCGCGCCGTTCGGTTGGCGCTGCCGAGAAGGCCCCGGTATAATCCGCCGGCTTCTGGGGCCCATAGCTCAGTTGGTTAGAGCAGAGGACTCATAATCCTTTGGTCCACGGTTCGAGTCCGTGTGGGCCCACCAAACAAATCAACGACTTAAGCCCACCACACTGGTGGGCTTTTTCGTATCTGGCCGTTTTAGTCCCCGTTTTAGTCCCCACTTCTGTAAGGGCGCAATTCCTGGGCATCCACCTGCACGCTTTCTGGCATAGCGTTGCAGGGGGCGCAGCAAGCTAGTTTTGCGGAAAACTTGGTACGAGCCAGGCAGGGGCGGTCAAAATATATTTTTGGCCCTGAGGGAAAGACAGCTGAAAAGGGGCACTGTCTCGACACTATTTAGAGTGAGGCAACATCGCCTCGCCTATTGAGTGCCCTCTTATGCCGATTGATCCCACGCTTTTAAATGCCCTGCTGCATACCATCGCAATGCTGGGCTGGTTCTGGGGCTGGATTCGCCACCCGCTCCTGATGTTTTCGGGCCTCGTGCTGTATTTCCGTTACCTGATATAACCCCCCAGCAAATCCAGCGGTCGCACTGGCCGCTGGTATGAGCGAGCATTCACAGGCGCTAACCTAGTTTCCCGAGACCGCACCGGGGAGCCACCCTAGGAGCCCGTACCGGGTCACAAGCCAGCCCCGCTCAACGTTTCGTCTGTTTCGTTTATTGCGCTTTCGTTTGTTTCGATTAATATAGAATTGTAAATCCAAGCAATGCACGAACGGAGTGAAACCATGAACGTGTCCGAACTCGCTGGCTTCCCCGAGGCTCGCGAGGTTGCTGCCGCGGTACAGGGGCAACGCGATCTCGCGGCTTTCCTGTCGACCACAACAGATACTCAGCGGATCGACATCTACGATGCCAAGAACCGGGCCCATCAAGTAGAGCTGCCCACCAGCGCGCTCCGCCTACTGGTGGACATCCTTGGTGAATTGGCCCTGGGCAACTCGGTTCGAGTGGTTCCCGTCCACGCGGAGCTGACCACCCAAGAAGCAGCAGATCTGCTGAACGTATCTCGACCTCACCTGGTGAAGCTGCTGGAAGAAGGCGCGTTGCCACATCACAAAACGGGTCGCCATCGCCGGGTGCTTTTCTCCGCCCTGATGGAATACAAACAGCAGCGCGATGCAGCGAGCCACAAAGCCATGGACGAACTGGTCAACCTCTCCGAAGAGCTCGGGATGGGTTACTGATGCGGCATTCGCCTTTCACTGCAGTCTATGACGCCTGTGTACTTTACCCTGCTCCCCTTCGCGACCTGCTGATACGGCTGGCCGGGAAGGGGCTCTACAGAGCGAAGTGGACGGCGCAGATCGATGAAGAGTGGAAGCGAAACCTGCTGAAGAACCGCCAGGATCTGACACGCGAACAGCTCGATCGCGTTTCTCGCCTCATGGAGGCGGCCGTGCCTGACTCAATAGTCACCGGCCATGAAAGGCTGTGTGCTGGACTGGTTTTACCCGATTCTGACGATACCCATGTACTCGCCGCCGCGATCCGCAGCAACGCCGAGGTGATCGTAACCTTCAACCTGAAGGACTTCCCCCCGGCGGCGCTCGCCGCATTCGATGTTGAAGCTCAGCACCCAGACGAGTTCATCATGGATCTCTGGGACCTCGACCAGGCTGCAGTGCTGGCCGCCGCGACAGAGATGCGTCGGGCTCTGACCCGCTCCCCGTACACACCCGAAGAGTTTATTGAGTGCATCTTCAAGCAAGGGCTGCCGCAAACGGCAAACGCCCTGCGTGGATACATCATTCTTCTCTGAACAATAAGCCCAATCAGCAAATCACCCGCTCCAACCTTTTCTCCTGGGGAATGGCTGGGCACCTGGTAACCCGTGGCTATCGGCTAGAGCAGTTACTCCGCAACATCTTTGGTGGCCAGGTGTTCACCCGAATGCCATAACGCACAAGTATATGCACGTGAGATTTAGATCATTCGCCATCGGCGCGCTGGTGATGATGTTGTCCGGCTGTGAAGCGCTAATGTTTGCCAGCGCCCTTGTCGGCTGTGCCGCCAAATCAGAGCCGACATTGATGCCATTGGAACTTCCAATGGCCAAAGTGGGCGCGCCGTACCGCGCTCGAGTTGATGTAATCTGTGCAAGCTCCCCGGTCAGCCAGCTGCTGGTAGCTCCAGCTCTCCCCCTGCCTGAAGGCTTAGCGTTTAGCCATGAAGCAAGAGACAAGCATGGCGTCATTCAAGGCACCCCGACCAAGGCTGGCACCTATGACGTACGGGTGTACGGGAACACCTTCGGCACCCAATGCACGGGGCAAAATGTGGAAAGGCTTTATAAATTCGAAGTGAAGCAATAGCGGCCAACGCCTCTGGGCACCAACACTCCGCCGGGCCTGATTAGACACAGCGCCGTCCAATATCAGACCGTAGCCAAGGTTTCCAAAGCCACCGCGCCCCGTCATCTCGGCGACCTTATGGAAAAGGCTGCATCACCCGCCTACCGGGTGGCGGTCGTAGCACCCGCTACCAAATCTGCTACGCAACCAGCGCTCCAGGCAGCTAGGCTGGTCTGAAAGGCGACGCAGCAAACGATACACTGGAGTTGCGGCGCTGAGCCCTCAGGGGCTGACAAGGACAGTGGCTGGAGAGCTCGGGATGGCGAATCTATATGCCGACAAGCAGTGGGCAGCATTCAGAGAGCAGGTGATAGAACTGGATGGTGGCGTCTGCGTTGAATGTGGTCGTGGGCGGCCGGATGGCGTCGTCCTGCAAGTTCACCACAAGCACTACATCAGCGGGCGAAAGCCTTGGCAGTATGACCCCAGTGATTGTGAAACGCTCTGCCGAGGCTGCCATGCACGCGAGCATGGGGAGATACGGCCTGACTCTGGGTGGGAATACATTGGCGAGGATGATCTGGGCGACCTCGCAGGGAATTGCGAGCTGTGCGGTACCGCGATCCGCTATGTCCACTACGTACTGCATAGGCACTGGGAACAGATGGGTGTTGGCACTAACTGCTGTGATGCGCTAACCGGCACGCGGGAGGCTACCGAGACCAGACGACGCCTAGGTCGGTTCAGACGGTTCCTTGCCTCTTCCAAATGGAAGCGCAAACACGACTGCCACACGATAAAACACCGAGGTTTTAGGTTGGCCGTGGTTATCGAGCCGACGGGCTGCAGGCTCGTTGTTGATCATGTACAAGGGCAAAACCGCTACGAAAGCGTTTTGCATGCAAAGGAATTCGTATTCGACTTCATTGATAGCGGAAAAGCAGCCGAATACGCCAAACGGCGACGGCTCAAAAGCTAACCCCCGCCCAACTGCGCCTTTATGTATTTACCCCTGCCGGCCCAACCTGTAGCACGGCCGCTCACTGAGTGCGGGTTATTCGCCATACGGTATTTGATAAGTCATCGGCGACGATCAGGGCACCGCGTGGGTCTACGGTTACGCCGACAGGTCGGCCGCGGGTTTTGCCTTCGTCAGTGCGAAAGCCCGTGGCAAAGTCGACCGGCGGCCCTGAAGGGCGTCCGTTGCTGAAGGGTACGAAGATCACCTTGTAGCCAACCGGGTCCTTACGGTTCCAGCTCCCGTGCTCGCCGATAAACACGCCTTCGCTGAATTTCTCGCCCATGGCGGGTATGGAGAAATCCAGGCCGAGGGCGGCGACGTGGGCACCCAGGGCGTAGTCCGGGGTGATCGCGGCCGCGACTTTTTCCGGGTCCTGCGGGCGCACGCGCGGGTCAAGGTTTTTGCCCCAATAGCTGTAGGGCCAGCCGTAAAAACCGCCTTCGCGTACCGAGGTCAGGTAATCAGGCACCAGGTCTTTACCTAACTCGTCCCGTTCGTTGACCACGACCCATAACTGCCCGGTCTGCGGCTCAATCGCCAACGCCGTGGGGTTGCGCAGGCCGGTGGCATAGGGTTTGTAGGCACCTGTCTCAGCGTTGATCTGCCAGACCAGGGCCCGGTCGACCTCGGCGTCCATGCCGCGCTCGGTGATATTGCTGTTCGAACCAATACCGACATACAGAAAACGGCCATCGGGGCTGATGGTCAGTGCCTTGGTCCAGTGATGGTTGATCTCGGAAGGAAGGTCGGCGACCTTGGTCGGCGGGCCGCTGGCCTTGGTCTGGCCCTCCTGATAATCGAAACGGACCAGCGCATCCTGATTGGCCACGAACAGCTCACCCTCGAAAAAGGCCAACCCGTAAGGCGCGTTGAGGTTATCGGCGAACACGGTCTGCACCTCGTAACTGCCATCGCCATCAGCGTCTCGCAGCAATGTCAGGCGGTCGCCACCCTCAACTGTGGTGTTGCCCTGCGCTTTGATATAGCCGGCGATCACATCCTTCGGCGTGAGCTTCGCGGCATTGCCTCCCCGGCCTTCCGCCACCAGGATGTCCCCGTTGGGCAGGACGAGGGTTTGCCGCGGGATCCTCAGGTCAGTGGCGATTGCCGTGATGGTGAAGTTTTCAGGCACCGTCGGCACCTGATCGCCCCATGGCTGCGGCTCGGCAATTTCCATGTTTGGCAGCATCCTCCGCTCAGGTTCAGGGAGCGTGGGAGTGGGACCGTAGAGCTGGGCGATATCCTGCGGTTCGCCACTGCATGCGCTGAGGAACAACGCCGTCGTCAGCGTAAAGAGTGGGCTGAAGCGGTTCATTGGGTATCTCCTGTACGCAGATTAGTGAGGCCGATCCACGTCGCCGCGCAGGCCAGCAAGGTGACGACCGCCGACAGCACCAGGCCTGCAGGCATCGTTGCCCACGCGTCCTTGGCATGTTCGAGTGCATTGATAAAACCCAATACCCAGGTCGCCAGCAGGAGCAGGACGTAAACCAGTGGCCGCCCGGACCGAGGGTGGGCACGCAGCAGATTGACGAGGGCGAACAGAAGCGCCAAACCGCAAAAGACCAAGCCACCGGCAATTAACCAGGACGCGAAATTGCTCCACTGAATCTGATAGCTGCGAAAGTAGGCGATATCACTCAGCAGGGTACCGAGAAACAACGGGACGGTCCCGGCAAGCAGTGTCGCGTGCAGCGGGTTCGGCCTGCATCGGTAGGCAGGGTGCGTGGTTGCGCTCACGGTTGTTCCTCATCACTGGCGACCCTGGCCCTGTGCTCGGCGCAGCTGCGCTGACCCGCCAGGTTCGCGTTGGCTGTGTATAAAGGTGAACGTGGCGCTGGCGTATAGTTCAGGTTCGCGGGCAGACGGTACGCCGGCAACTGCTCGCCTGGCCGCGGCCCAAAGCGCCTGGGCCCCATTGATAGTTCAATCGCCCCGTCCCAAACGCGCCTTTATACCTCTACCCCTACCGGCACAACCTATAGCTCAAGAGCCACAAAACATATCTATTCAGCGAAACTTGTAGCCCGCAAGCCACAAAAAACCTTATCTGTTGCTTGTGCAACTGTAGCCTGAAGGCTACAGTTTTCTCCGCACCCGCTATTTTTGATGCCCGAGGGCTACAAATGACCTCTCTCTATGATGTCTCCGAAATGCTGAAGCAGGCGCGCGGTGACGCGAAGCTAAGCCAGGAAGCATTGGCCAGCCGCGCTGGCGTATCACGCTCCACGGTGGCGCGCATGGAAACAGTGGCCAAGGGTGATATGAGCGTTTCAGCGCTTGTTCGCCTGCTGGAGGCGGCAGGCTATGACCT
Organism: Pseudomonas sp.; assembly: GCF_035512415.1. GTDB lineage: Bacteria > Pseudomonadota > Gammaproteobacteria > Pseudomonadales > Pseudomonadaceae > Aquipseudomonas. The sequence continues at coordinate 65,731 of NZ_DATKDZ010000005.1, forward strand.
GAAACTGGTCAAGGTCGGTCACGAACGCACGGTTGAGGACATCCTAAACGAGCAACGTTCCGGGAGAGGCTGAGCATGATTCTCGACGTCCACGTCAGCTCAAGGCTTGTGGCCAAGCTCTACCGGGAGCGCGATGAGTACGTGCTGAAATATCTTCCCGGCACCGCCTTGGCAGACTTTGTCAGCCTGGCGATGCCGGTTCGCGAAGAAGCATGGCGCTGGCCCCGGGATCTGTTCCCGTTTTTCCGGCAGAACCTGCCCGAGGGCTATTTGCTGGGCGTTGTTCGCGAGGAGTTCGGCCCACTCCTCGATGGCACCGATTTATCCTTGCTGGCCTTGGTGGGAGGCAACGGCATCGGCAGAGTCTCGGTCACGCCGGAGGGCGTCCAGCCCGGCATCGAGATGGCCCCACTGGAGATAAGCCATCTGCTCAAGGCGGAAAACAGCACCGAACGCTTCGCCAAACTGGTGCGGCAATACGCTCAGGTGGCGGTATCGGGCGTCGTGCCAAAGTTTATTGCCACAGATTCTGCCCACAATCGAGAGCCCCTGGGTAAGCCGACCCTGCGCACCGGCTTTCATATCATCAAAGGCTCCGATGACAGCACGCCCTTTCTGGGTTTCAACGAGTTCTACAGCATGCGCGTGTTGGCGCGATTGAATGTCGTACCGGTCGCAACATGCCGCATGTCTGAGGATGGCAAGGTTTTGGTGGTGGATCGCTTCGATGTCGACGCACAAGGCGTCCCACGCTGCGGAGTAGAGGATGCCTGTGGGCTGCTGGGCTTACCCCCGCACGAAAAATACGCCCCCACCACCGAGCGGGTGTGGAATGCCACGCGGGCCTATATCCCCGCTGAACGCCTCCACGCCCAACGTGAGCACCTGGGCTGGCAGCTGCTGACCAACTACGTGATACGCAATGCAGATTGCCATGCAAAAAACATCGCGCTGTTTTACACCTCCCGAGCGGACGTCGCCTTTACCCCGATCTATGACCTGGTGACCACCCAGGCCTACCCGCGCTTTGCCGATAACCCACCCGGCCTGTCCATAAGCGGCAGACAAACCTGGACGCCAGGCCGCTCGCTGGAAACCTTTTTCAAAGCGGTGCTGAGCATCCCACCGCGCCAGTACGCCGCCATGGTCGAGCAACTTTGCGAATCCGCCGTAGAGGTCGGTAAAGAAGTTATCGAAGCCGCGAAAAACCAGCCCGCCTGGCGCGATGTGGCCAAACAGATGGTGCATGCCTGGAACGAGGGCATGGAAACATTACGCAGCCCCAAAACCGCCCCGCACTTTCGTGGCCTGGATAGCGCCATTGCAGACGCTGGCTTCTCCGGGCCGCGCAAGCCAGAGCGCAGCCGCGAAGTGATTGGCCGCTCTGAACTCCTGGCAAAAAAGCACTGAAACCCATAACGCAGGCCACGCTGATCAAGCCCACCCGAGATCAGCAATCTGGCTGGATTAGATAGCGAGCCGAATAGCCAGCGCTATCGGCTCACGCAATGAGCCGAATAAACAAGCTCATCCTCCGCCCTGTCATCGACACCCTGGCCTAGCTGCTTCCCGCCATGCTGCTCGGCCTGCTCAAGCCGCCTTGGCCAAGGGCCTGACGGGGTTAGTCACGAAAGTGCGGCCCGGGCCCTTCATCGGCCAGGTCGTCGCCCGGGTTGCGTAGCGGACAGGCTTGGAGCGACAAGCAGCCGCAGCCTATGCACCCGTCGAGCTGATCGCGCAGCTGGGTCAGTGCATGAATACGCTCGTCGAGTGACTGCTTCCAGCTTCGTGAAAGGCGTCGCCAATCCCGCACCCCTGGAGTGCGCTCAGCAGGCAGCGCCTGCAGCGCCTCGGCAATGTCGGCCAAGGGCACCCCCACCTTCTGTGCCACCTTGATTACCGCAAGCCGCCGCAGTATGGAGCGCGGATAGCGGCGCTGATTGCCCGCACTGCGAAATGCCTTGATCAACCCTCTGGATTCATAGAAATGCAAGGTGGATACCGTCAGACCACTGCGCAGCGCAACCTCGCCAACACCCAGGCTAGGGTCTTTGAGTGTGGCGGAATCCGGCCCCCTGACACGCTGCATATTGACCTCCGAGAAAGCGCTTGACCTCAAGTTAAGTTGAGATATTAAAGTTCTCGCGGCTTTCTCACAACGATCAAGGAGTGACTCATGCAGCGGCACCAAGCCATCGTTAATCAACTGACCATGCTAAACCCTGCCGGGCTCTATGACCCCGCCGCTAACGGCTATTCACATGTAGTAATGACACCCGGGCAGGGTTGTTTGGTGTTTATTTCAGGACAGGGAGGCGAAGATGCCAACGGTGTTCTGGCGGCTGAATTTGAGGTTCAGCTGCGGCAATCACTGGCTAATCTTGTTACCGCGCTGGCGGCGGCTGAAGCCGGGTTGCAAGACATCGCACGGCTGACCATTCTGGTTGTGGACCACAGCGAGCAGCGCCTGGCGCTGATCAGCCAAACCATCAATGAAGCCTGGGCAGGCCGGCCGACACCCGCCTGTACCCTGATACCTGTGCCCCGTCTGGCGCTGGACGGCATGCTTATCGAGATCGACGCCGTCGCAAGTCTTGCCGCGCGAGGGGCGACGCTGACATGACGCAGCCCCGCAGCGAAACCATCAGGGCGAGCGCCGCCGATCACTACCTATCCACCGGGATACTGTTAATGATGGCCGCAGCCACCGGGCTGTGTGCCGGAGCAAACTACTTCAACCAGCCACTGCTGAGTTCCATTGCCTCGGCCCTCGGCGTCAGCGAGGGGATGGCCGCGCTGACCGTAACCCTCTCGCAAGTGGCCTACGCCGTCGGCCTGCTGTTCTTAGTGCCGCTGGGCGACAAGCTGGAACAGCGAGGGCTTGCCGTCGGCCTTATGCTAACCGCCGCCCTGGGCCTGCTCATCAGTGGCTACGCGCAGAACTTCAGCATGCTGCTGGTCGGCACCCTGATCACCGGCTTCTTTTCGGTCGCCGCCCAGATTCTGGTGCCCATGGCCGCAAACCTTTCCGATCCGGCGCGCAGTGGCCGAGCAGTCGGGCTGGTCATGAGTGGGCTGCTGGCCGGCATTCTGCTGGCGCGCACAGCGGCAGGTCTGCTCTCGGAGGTGGATGGCTGGAGCACCGTATATCGCCTTACCGCCGTGCTTATGTTGCTGCTGTCCGGAGCGCTCTGGATGGTATTGCCGCGCGCGCGTAACGCTCACCCGGCCAGCTATGCGGACACCCTGCGCTCGCTGGCGCAGTTGCTCGTCGCCCATCCCCGCCTGCGCAGCCGGGCGGCGCTTGGCGGCCTGGTATTTGGCTCGGTCAGCGTGCTGTTTTCGACCATGGCACTGCTGCTGTCGGGGCCGGGTTATGGCTTTAGCGACAGCCAGATAGGCCTGGTCGGCCTGCTCGGTATTGCCGGTGTGATAACCGCCAATCTGGCAGGCCGCCTGACCGATAGAGGTCGGGGACAGATCGTCAGTTCCGCTGCCCTGGGTCTGCTGCTGCTCGGCTGGCTTGGGCTTTATCTGGGTGGCAGCACTCTGTACGGGTTCCTGCTGGCATTGCTGCTAATGGATATAGCCCTGCCGGCGGTACACATCAGCAATCAGAGTGTCATCTACCAACTGGCTCCGCAGGCCCGAGCACGGGTCAACGCTGTGTACATGACCGCTTATTTCACCGGTGCCGCCAGCGGTTCGGCATTGGGCGCACTGGCCTGGAGTCATGGCGGCTGGGGCGCTACCTGCGCAGTAGGTGCAGTGCTCGGAATGCTGGCGTGGCTGGTGCTGTGGCATGACCAGCACCTAGTGCGGCACCAGCCCGCCGACTGAATGCATGGCTGCCTAAAGAGAACAGCGGCCATCATCAAGGCCACGCGGCACCAGCAACCTCGCGGGGAAAAGACAGCGCGCCGAATCGCCAGGACTATCAGCTCACGCAACGAGCCGCCAAGCCCGCTAATCGGCTCACAGACAAGCAACCGCCATAAACAAGGCTATATACCCGTTAACTGTTGCACGACTGTCCGGCGTACGCCGATTAGTCCCCTCGCCCTCCGGGAGAGGGTTAGGGGCGCCCGGCTAGGGTGAGGGGCTGCGCCATCCAGGCCTGTACAACTGGCTGTTTCCCCCGCTTCTTAGTTCTCAAGGCACCAGCAGGTTGGGCACGTTCCGCAGAGACGCAACACGACATGCCATTGCCTGTTGGGCTTCGCTACGCTCAGCGGAGCGCCGCCCGACCCAACGGTTTATCGCCTCACTACACATGATTGGGACATAGCCATAAACAAACCCTTCTGAATCTGAGCGCCGCTCCGCTGGCAAAACCAGCACATCAGTCGCTGATGGCTGTTAGCAAATAGTCGATGAGCCCTTGAGCTACTGAAAGCAATTGGCCATTATCCGAATCAGTGTCCGGCATTGGGAATTCAGACACGCCTGCTCGCTCGGCTCACGGGTGTCACTCAAGCGGCTTTGCTCAAGGAAGAATGCATGGACTACAGCATCATCCTCCGCCCTGTCATCGACACCCTGACCTGGCTGCTTCCCGCCATGCTGCTGCTCGGCCTGCTCAAGTCGCCTTGGGCCAAGGGTCATATTGGCGAGCTGCTGGTGCGCTTATTCGCCCATTGGCAGCTGGACCAGCAAACCTACCGCCGCCTGCACAACGTCACCCTCAACACACCCGACGGCACCACCCAGATCGACCACGTATTCCTCTCGCCCTACGGCATCTTTGTGCTGGAAACGAAGAACATGAGCGGCTGGATCTTTGGCAGCGAAAAGCAGGCGCAGTGGACGCAGAAGCTCTACAAACGCACCTTCAAATTCCAGAACCCGCTACGCCAGAACTACAAACAACTCAAAGCGCTGGAAGCCACCCTTGGCGTTAACCCCGAGCACCTGCACTCGGTGATCACCTTCGTTGGCGGCAGCACCTTTAAAACCGAAGTGCCGGCCAATGTCACCCAAGGCATCGGCTTTATCCGCTATATCCAGTCATTCCAGCAGCCGCTATTCAGCGAGGCTGAAGTCGACGCCATGCTGCACGCCCTGCAAACCGGCCGCCGTGCGCCGACCCTCGCCACCCACCGCGAGCATGTGCAAAACCTTAAGCGCCGGAGCGATCCGACAGCCGAGCGGCAATGCCCGAAATGCGGCAGCGCGCTGCTGATCCGTACTGTGAAATCAGGGGAGAAAGCGGGACAGCAGTTTTGGGGATGCTCGGGGTTCCCGAAGTGCCGGACAATGCAGAGTATTTGAGATACTAGAAAGAAAAATGGCCTACCTCGAAAATCTAAAATTGTTATATAAAATTCAATACTAAGGTGAGCGAAATATGGAACAAAGACATTATACGGAGCCTTCTGCTGCAGCCGACCTTAGAAGACTTTATGAAAGCTCGAGATTATTACCTTTCTTTGGTAGCGGCTTCACCAAAGGGCTAAGATCTAAATCTTCCAGGGTTCCTGATGCAAAGCAGCTTACTCAAAAGATTACAGAAATAGCCAGTTCAAACTGCCTAGATCAGTCTGAAGCTAAAGAAATTCTTAAAATCACTGATTTAAAAAAGGCATTCAACCTTTTATTTAACTCGGATTACATAAAGCCCTCACAAGCAAGAACCTATCTAAGCAATGTATTCTCCAGCGTCTCTGTTTCTGACGGGGAAAAGTCAAAACTCCTTAAGTTAGATTGGCCGCACATATTTACTTTCAACATCGATGACGCTATAGAATCCACGACCAACTCCTACAAAAAATTGCTACCAAACAGAGAGGTAGCAAAAGAATACATCGCATCTAACAAATGCCTATTCAAAGTACACGGAGATGTGGACGACCTCTGCGCTTACACTAATCAAAACACTATATTTACATGGTCTCAATATACTAGAAGCATCAACGAAAACAAAAGCATGCTTTCCTTCATACAGCAGCAGGCGGAAAGCGCAACATTCCTGTTTATCGGATGTTCACTAGACACCGAAATTGACCTTCTTAGCCTGGCTCAAGAGACACCATTCTCAAAGTCAATCTTGCTTAAGCGCGGAAAGCTAAATTTTGAAGAAAAGCTTGCACTTAAGGATTACGGAATTGAGCAGGTTATCTATTTTGATAACTATGAAGAAATGGCCCCCTGGCTGGTTAGCACCCTAAAAGATGTTCAAATCACCGCACCTTACCGGGAGTTGAGCATTGATGATTCGCCGTTGTTATTCAAGCAAGCCATTGAAGTAATTTCTAACGGCGGACCTCTCTCAAAAAGCCAATTAAATAGTCGCTCGGCAATCTCTCCATCAACATTCCCCACGCGCACCGTAGTTGACGATATCGCAAGAAATATTCGCTCAAATGAAATTTTGCTTATCGTAGGGCGTCGATTTAGTGGCAAAACAACGTTAATCTTTCAAGTACTACTAAACACACTAGATTACGGAATCTCTTATCTCGCATCTACCGACAACTTTAGCCCCGAGGTCATAGACCTTTTAAATAACAGGAAAAATCATATTTTTGCATTCGACTCAAACTATCTAAATGCACAGGCACTAGATTCAATCACTTCTGCAAAGATAGACCCTTCAAATCGCTTAATCATTTGTACAGGATATGGCGATGCAGACCTCATAAGGATGAAACTGGAAAACAAGAAAACCAAATACCATGAAGTAGATATAAAGAACAAGCTAGTACGCAAAGAAGCCGAGAGCTTTAACGAGGCCCTTTCAAGCTTGGGCCTACCAAAATATACCAACAACGATACGCTGCTAAATTTCTCTTACAAATACTTTCGAGAGTACGAATCACAGCTTACCACCTCAAAACTTTTCAAAAAAACATACAACGATAACGAGTTCAAGGTATTAGTTCTTATCGTGGCTTTGGGGAAGGCTGATTGTCATCAGGTAAAAACAGTATGCAAAAATTTTGATATAGCCTCATTTATCACCGAGAACGACCGCTTGCTGGAAATAATCTCAAGCAAAGGCTCTTCAGGATCTGATGTGATAGTGTGCAACTCAACTTCATGGTTGTTACGCGAGGTTCAAGCATATTTCAAAAGACCTCAAATAGCGAAAATCATTGCAGAAATAATATCCTCACTATCAAATGACGGCTATAAGGGCACCGCAGAAAATCTTATCAGCTTTGATAAGCTAAACGAAATATCAGGGGGAGGAACGAGTTTTCATGAGTTTGTTAGAGAAACTTACAAACTGGTGCACTCTAACTTTAAGGACGACACACACTACTGGATTCAAAGAGCGAAATGTGAATTGATTTCAGGAAGTACAGAAGAAGACTTTGAGAACGGAATGCAATGGGCTAGTAAGGTTCGAGTTGAGACAGAAAGTCTAAAAAACAAAACTTACTATAGTTCCACCCTTGTCAAGGCACAGCTACACGCAAGAGCTTATGCCATTAACGGTAAAACCTCCGAGCTTTTATCCTTTCTTGATAGCATGTACGAATCGACCCAGAACTATCAAAACAACAAGACTCATATCGATAGGTTATTAGATAACGCAAGGCCAGACACGTTGAAGGCTGTAGCTGCGCTTGAGTCAGTAACAGATCCTTTATTTCTCCCACGCCGAGCTGACATAACCCCACTCGTCAATTTTTTCAACTCGAAAAAAGGACACCGCCAGCCCAGAACCAAGGCTGGCTGATTCTACACCCCACTGACAACCCTGAAACAATAGGGGACATGAAACAATAGGGGACAGACCACGGTTTATGGAGAATTAATCGTGGCTTTTCGAGCCTGTTCTATTTCGCACAGACTTGATAAGTCCCAAAAAGGGACTTATCGTTCCCTTTTGGGGACTCATCGAGCCAGCCATGTCAGCCATCCCACTCAGCGACGCTCTATTCTCCGCAACCCAGCAGAAGGTGCTGGGCTTGCTGTATGGCAAGCCCGATCAGAGCTTTTATGCCAATGAGATCTCCCGCTGGGCGCAGGTCGGCAAGGGCAGCCTGATGCGCGAGCTGGAGCGGCTACACAACGCGGGCATCCTGACCATGAGCCGCCAGGGCAATCAGACGCACTACCAGGCCAACCCGCAGTGCCCAATCTATGCAGAGCTGCTAGGCATTGTGCGCAAGACCTTCGGCATTGCGGAACAGCTGCGCAAGGCGCTAGCGCCTCTGGCTGAGCAGTTGGCGTGGGCGTTCGTCTACGGCTCTATTGCCAAAGGCAGCGAGCATGCAGGCAGTGACATCGATCTTATGCTGATTGGCGAAAACCTCAGCTACAGCGACTTAATGGAACGCCTGCTCCCCGTGGAGGAGCAGCTTGGCCGCACCATTAACCCGACGCTCTACACTCTGACAGACTGGCAAGCCAAGAAAGCGGCCGGCAACAGCTTTGTGGTACGGGTAGAGCAGCAGGACAAAATCGACTTGATTGGCCACAACCCGGAAGAGGAAAACCATGGACGGTAACGACAATCTGGAAAACCTGGTGCGCAGCGGCGGCCTCAAGGCTGAACCGCCGGATCACAAGGAATGTGAGGGGCTACTGAGGTCAGCTGTAGATCGCCTGAAGGATGCTCATATCCCCGCCCTGTCCTTCGCCAGCCGCTTCGATCTGGCCTACAACGCAGCTCACGCCCTGGCGCTGACGGCGATGCGTCTGCGGGGTTATCGCTCAGACCGCCGCTATTTGGTGTTTCAGTGCCTGGTACACACCCTTGGGCTGAGCAAAACCCAGGTGCGCCTGTTTGCGCTCTGCCACGAACGCCGCAACCTGGCTGAGTACGAAGGCTATATGGATGTGGACAAAACCCTGCTGGCCGAACTGGTAGCCGCAACCGATGCACTGTTGCCACTCGTGCAACAGGCCATGGCGGCGGGTAAAGGGTAAGAGCAAGTCGCGGATATCCACGGTGGAAAACGCTTCGCGGTTTTCCACCCTACGCGGCGATGAACCTGGCCGATTCATCTCGAAGCTCGGATGCAGCTCGCGGCTGCGGTACTTATCCAGGCGCACGGGCACCAGCAAACTGATATGGCCCTCAACCGCGAAAACCGCCAAATTATTCGAGACAACCCTCGCCCATCTCCTGGTCGCGACTCACCAGGCGGTCGCGGCCCTGTTGCTTGCCGCGGTACAGGCGGCGGTCGGCGCAGCGGTAGAGTTCGTCGGCGCTGCGGCCGTCCACGGGCCATTCTGCGAGGCCGAAGGTGGCGGACAGGGGGATGCTCTGCCCGGCGTATTGAAGCGGGCTGGCATTGATCTGCTGGCGCAGGGCTTCGACCAGGGGCTCGGCCCCGCAGCGGTTGGTATTGCGCAGCAGCATGCCGAATTCTTCGCCGCCCAGGCGGCCGAGGCTGTCGGTCACCCGCAGGCGCTGGCCCAGGCTGTTGCAGATCTGGCGCAGGGCCTGGTCGCCGGCATCGTGGCCCCAGCGGTCATTCACCGCCTTGAAGTGGTCGACATCCATGATCACCAGCACCAGCCGGCTCTGGCTGCGTTCGGCTTCGCGGATGCACTGCTCCAGGGCTTGCTGGAAACTGCCACGGTTGGCCACGCCGGTCAGCGCATCGGTGCGCGCCATGCGTTGCAGCTGCTGGTGCGCGGCGGCGCGGCGGGTTTCGTAGAGGTGCATAAAGACCATGATCAGCAAGCCGCAGAACAGCGCATTGCCCAGGTCGATCAAGCCGCTGCTATCGAGCACCACCTGGTACTTGGAGAGGTACAGCAGCGTGGCCAGCAGCACAAAGGGCAGGGTCAGCAGGCCGCCGCGAACGCGCCCGAGCAGCAGGTAGGCCAGCACGGGGATGATGTAGACCCAGACAAACGCCGTCTGCGAGGCCTGCGGCATGATCATGATGTACAGCAGAAAACTGAAGGTCGGCAGCAGGTAGAGGTAGATCCAGGGCAACAGATTGCCCACGCTGACGATCCGCCACGCGCCCCAGAACAGCAGCAGGGCCAGCGCCAGTTCGAGGCCGGCAAACAGGTAGTTGCCGCCGAGAAACTGCAGCACGCAGAACAGCCCAAGGGTGATACCGGTGGTGGCGAATACCATGCGCATCAGCGAGTGCTGGCCGATATCCTGCAACGCTGCGGGGCCACGGCTGTCACGCGGCTGACTTCGGGCAGGGGGCTTGAAAAACATGGCGATTCCGCTGGCAAATGGCCGCTTAGACACGGCACTGTCCCGACTCTAACCAGTTTTGCCGGGTGGACACAGGCTTACGGACTGATGGCGTATAGCCACCGCACGAACGGTCGATTTCGCCGGACTAGCGGCACCTGCAGCGGCGCAGACCGTGGCTTGCCGCTGGCCCGCGCACCTGAGCATAATCGGGGCCCTTGCTGCGACGGACCCCTGGGCCATGGCCATTTCCCGCGACGACCTCGATCAGCACGGCCTGATCATCGGCGTCTCCCCCGAACGCTTTCGCGCCGTGGCCATGCCCCTGCTGTTCGACCACCTCAACGCCCAGTGCGAGGGCACCATCGCGGTCAACCGGCAGGCGCGGATTGTCTGGATCAACGACAAGTACGCCGAGAAGGTCGGTATCGACGACCCGCGCAGCGTGCTCGGCAAGGAGATCGAAGAGGTGCTGCCGGCGAGCAAGCTGCGCGAGGTGGTGGAAAGCGGCCAGCCGAGCATGCTCGACCTGATGGCCTTCGGCAGCGAGCATTTTGTGGTTACCCGCATTCCCCTGCGCGACGAGGACGGCACCCTGGTCGGCGCGCTGGGCTTTGTATTGTTCGACCGCGCCCGCCACCTCAAGCCGCTGATGGCCAAGTTCAACGTGCTGCAAAGCCAGCTGGTGGCCACCCAGCACGAACTGGCCAAGGCCCGCCGCGCGCGTTACACCATTGCCGGTTTTATCGGTGCCAGCAGCGCGGCCAGTGAGGTCAAACGCCAGGCCCGCCGCGCTGCGCAACTGGACGCCACGGTGTTGCTGCGCGGCGAAACCGGCACCGGCAAGGAGCTGCTGGCCCAGGGCATCCACAACCTGTCGCCACGGGCCAACGGGCCGTTTGTTGCGGTCAACGTTGCCGCCATCCCGGAAACCCTGGTCGAGGCCGAGCTGTTCGGTACCGCGCCTGGGGCTTTTACCGGCGCGGATCGCAAGGCGCGTATCGGCAAGTTCGAGGTGGCCAACGGCGGCACCCTGTTTCTCGATGAAATCGGCGACCTGCCCCTGCCGCTACAGGCCAAGCTGCTGCGGGTATTGCAGGAGCAGGAGGTCGAGCCGTTGGGCTCCAACCAGGTCAAACCGCTGAATGTGCGGGTAATCGCCGCCACCCATATCGACCTGGAAGCCAAGGTCGCGGCCGGGCAGTTCCGTGATGACCTCTACTACCGCCTTAACGTTCTGGCCCTGCGCGTACCGCCGCTGCGCGAGCGCCGCGAAGATATCCCGGCGCTGCTGGAACACCTGCTCGACGATATCGCCAACCGCTCCGCCCAGGCACCGTTGGAAGTGACCGACGACGCCCTCGCCCTGCTGAGCGCGCAGCCCTGGCGCGGCAACGTGCGCGAACTGCGCAACCTGCTGGAACGCGCCCAACTGGCCGGCGACGGACGACTGGATGCGCAGGCATTGCGGGCGTTGCTGGTCGACCCGGTAAGCCCGCCGGTGGATAGCCCCGTAGCGCTGCCAGCCACCAGCACGCAAACCCTGGCCGAACAGTTGGCGCAAGCCGAACGCCAGGCGCTGATCGATGCCCTGCAAGCCACAGCCGGCAACCGCCAACAAGCCGCCGAACGCTTAGGGATTTCCCGCGCCGGCCTATACGCCAAGCTGGCGCTGCATGGGTTGGGTAAGCACGACTAGGCCAGTCGCGCGGCCTCCCAAAGCGGACGCAATCCCCTGTAGGAGCGGGCCATGCCCGCGATGCTTTGTTACCCCGATTCGCGGGCATGGCCCGCTCCTACAAAGGCGAAAATCCAGATTTGTAGCCCGGATGTAATCCGGGGAGTACCACACAACCGAGCATTTCCCGGATTTCATCCGGGCTACGGAATGTACGAACGTAGCGACCTGTAGGAGCGGGCTTGCCCGCGATGCTTTTGAGCCCGCAAGAGATCGCGGGCAAGGACTAGGCGCCCCCCCCGCTCCTACAAAAGCGAAAATCCAGTTTTCTGGACTTTAAGCACATTCGCCAGTCCAACTTTTCGGACTAATTCCAAAAATTAAGACACACCCTCCTTCCCCGACAACCCCACCAAATCGCCTAAAACCCCACGCAACCCCTCAACCACAAGCCTTTCAACCACTCCGACCAAAGTCGTAGCCCCGCCTGGCACAGCTTTCGCTCTAGCTTTGTCTAGCGCTTGCATCGGTTGCCTGATTCAAGCTGCACGTTTATCGGCGTCGCCATAGAGCGATGGCTAAAACAACAACAAAAGGAACCGTCCCATGGGTACCCTCGGTATTCTGATTTCCCTCGCATTGTTGATGTACCTCGCTTACCGCGGCATCAACGTGCTGATCCTCGCCCCACTGTTGGCCCTGCTGGCGCTGCTGTTCTCCGGCGATATCGCCATGCTGCTGCCCACTTACACCCAGGTCTTTATGAAGGCCATGGGCGGCTACGTGATCCAGTTCTTCCCGCTATTTTTGCTCGGCGCACTGTTCGGCAAGCTAATGGATGACTCGGGATCGGCCCGCGCTATCGCCCACGGCATAGTCGCCAAGGTCGGCAGCGAGCGGGCGATTCTGGCCATCGTGCTAGCGTGCGGCATCCTCACCTACGGCGGCGTGTCGCTGTTTGTGGTGGCCTTTGCGGTGTACCCGATTGGCGCGGCGCTGTTCCGTGAGGCGAGCATTCCCAAGCGCCTGATTCCCGGTGCCATCGCCCTCGGCTCGTTCACCTTCACCATGACCGCCCTGCCCGGCACCCCGGCAATCCAGAACGCCATTCCCAACCCGTTCTTCGGCACCGACGCCTTTGCCGCGCCAGGCCTGGGCCTGATCGCCGGTTTGATCATGTTCGCCCTCGGCACCTGGTGGCTCACCGCCCAGGCACGCAAGCTGAAAGCCGCTGGCGAAGGCTACGGCAACCACAGCGACGACCCGGTGGCCGAGGACAACCGCAACACCCCCGGTTTCTGGTTGGCGCTGCTGCCGATCCTGCTGGTGATCGCCCTTAACTTCCTGATGGCCAAGCAGGTGCTGCCGAACATCGACGCCAGCTACCTGGCCAAGCCGGAATTCGGCGGCCTGCAGGATGCCAAGTCGCTGATCGGTATCTGGTCGATCATCGTCGCCCTGAGCGCGGCCATCCTGCTGTTGATCGCCATGCACTGGAAGCGCTGGCTGGACCTGAAAAAGAGCGTCAACGACGGCGCGTTCGGCTCCATGCTGCCAATCCTCAACACCGCCGCCGAGGTGGGTTACGGCACGGTGATCGCCTCCCTGGCCGGCTTTGTGATCATTCGCGACCTGGTGCTCGGCGTCTCCGATAACCCGCTGATCTCCGAAGCCGTGGCGGTGAATATCCTCGCCGGCATCACCGGTTCGGCGTCCGGTGGTATGTCGATTGCGCTAAAGACCCTCGGCGAGCAGTACCTGACCCTGGCCAACGCCGCCGGCATCAGCCCCGAGCTGCTGCACCGCGTTGCCGCCATGGCCTCAGGTTGCATGGACACCCTGCCGCATAACGGCGCGGTGATCTCGCTGCTGGCGATCTGCAAGCTGACGCACCGCGAGTCGTACAAATTTATCTTCGTCAACACCGTGGCCTTCCCGATGGTGGCGCTGGTGGTGGTGATTACGCTCGGCACAATGTTTGGCAGTTTTTAATGCCGATCCTGATGGGAGCGGTTTGCGCCGAGATTTTTCGCGGACAAGTCCGCTCCTACAGACCTCCGCTTTCCAACGAGTACCCGCTATGAGCAAGATCATGACCGCCGCCGCTGCTGTGGCGCGCATCCCGGATAACGCCAATCTGGCAACCGGTGGCTTTGTCGGCATCGGCTTCGCCGAGGAAATCGCCATTGCCCTGGAGCAGCGCTTTCTCGCCGAGCAAACGCCGCGCAACCTGACCCTGGTGTATGCCGCGGGCCAAGGTGACGGCAAGGGCCGTGGCCTTAACCACCTGGCTCATGAAGGTCTGGTGCGCCGGGTAATCGGTGGCCACTGGGGCCTGGTGCCGGGGCTGCAGAAGCTAGCGGTGGATAACCGTATCGAGGCCTACAACCTGCCGCAGGGGGTGATCTCCCAGCTGTTTCGCGATATCGCCGCGGGCAAGCCGGGGCAGCTGTCGCGGGTCGGTCTGGGCACCTTCGTCGACCCGCGCCACGGCGGCGGCAAGCTCAACGAGCGCACCAGCACCGAGCTGGTACGGCTGATGCCCATCGACGGGGAGGACTATCTGTTCTACCCGGCCTTCCCCATCCATGTCGGCATCGTCCGCGCCACCAGCGCCGACCCCGACGGCAACCTCAGTTTCGAGCGTGAGGCGCTGACCATCGAGAGCCTGGCCATCGCCATGGCCGCGCACAATTCCGGCGGGTTGGTGATCGCCCAGGTCGAGCGTATCGTCGAGCGCGGCTCGCTCAATCCACGCGAGGTGAAGATCCCCGGCATTCTGGTCGATTGCGTGGTGGTGGCCGAGCCACACAACCATCAGCAGACCTTCGCCACCGCCTACAACCCGGCCTTCGCCGGCGAAACCCGGGTGCCGGTGGATAGCCTGAAAGCCATGCCCCTGGATGTACGCAAACTAATCGCCCGCCGCGCGGCGCTGGAGCTCAAGGCCGGTGCGGTGGTCAACCTGGGCATCGGCATGCCCGAAGGCGTGGCGGCGGTGGCCGCCGAGGAAGGGGTGATCGAACGCCTGACCCTGACCGCCGAACCCGGGGTGATCGGCGGCATCCCCGCCTCGGGCCTGGATTTTGGCGCGGCCAGCAACCACAGCGCGCTGCTCGACCAGCCCTATCAGTTCGACTTCTACGACGGCGGCGGCCTGGATATCGCCTTTCTTGGCCTGGCCCAGGCCGATGCGGCGGGCAACCTCAACGTGTCCAGGTTCGGCTCGCGCCTGGCCGGGGCCGGCGGCTTTATCAATATCAGCCAGAACGCCAAGCAGGTGGTGTTTGTCGGCACCTTTAGCGCCGGGCCGCAGGATATCCGCATCGAGGATGGCCAGCTACGCATCATCAAGGACGGCGCGCTGCGCAAGTTTGTCGCCGAGGTGGAGCAGCGCACCTTTGCCGGTCGCCTGGCCGCCGAGCGCGGCCAGCCGGTGCTCTATGTCACCGAACGCTGCGTGTTCCAGCTGACCCTGGATGGCCTGGAGCTGATCGAGGTGGCCCCCGGGGTGGATATCCAGCGCGACATCCTCGACCGCATGGACTTCACCCCCATCGTGCGTGCGCCACAGCGGATGGATGCGCGGCTGTTTCTGCCAGCGTGCATCGGCCTGTGCGAGCGGCTGACCGCCGACTAGACGTAGGTTGGCGCTGAGCGCAGCGAAGCCCAACAGGAGCAGGCGGGACTCGTTGGGCTTCGTCGCGTTGCTCCTCAACCTCAACCTACGGTTCCGGGCTGGCCGTAGGGTGGACCCCGCTTCACCGGTCCACCATGGGTGCTCGATCCGAACGCCAATGGTGGAAATAAACGGCGATTTCCACCCTACGCTCTATCGCTCCCGAGATTCGTAGCCTGGGTGCAATCCGGGGTTGGAGAAATACCGCCCCCGGATTTCATCCGGGCTACGCCGGATGGATCCTAGGCTGGACCCCGCTTCACCGGTCCACCATGGGCGGCCGAGCCGAATGCCAATGGTGGAAATAAACAGCGATTTCCACCCTACGTATTTCCCTTTCAGCGCATCCCCAACTTATGCCGCGCGGCATATAGGCACACCAGTTCCATCGCCACCGTGGCACCGGCCAGGGCGGTGAGTTCGGCGTGGTCGTAGGGCGGTGAAACCTCTACCACGTCCATGCCGACCAGGTTGATACCGCGCAGGCCACGCAGAATTTCCAGGGCCTGATGGCTGCTCAGCCCGCCGCATACCGGGGTTCCGGTGCCGGGGGCGAAGGCGGGGTCGAGGCAGTCGATATCGAAGGTCAGGTACACCGGGTTATCGCCGACCCGCGCGCGTACCTGCGCGGCGATCTGCTCCGGCGTGCTGCGGTGCACCTGGCGCGCATCCAGCACCTGGAAGCCCATTACATCGTCATTGGTGGTGCGCAGGCCGATCTGCACCGAGCGCGATGGATCGACCAGCCCCTCGCGGGCGGCGTGGTAGAACATGGTGCCGTGGCTGACGCCCTGCTCGCTGGTGTCGCTGTCCGGCCAGGTGTCGCTGTGGGCATCGAAGTGCACCAGCGACAGCGCGCCGTACTTGCGCGCATGGGCCTTGAGCAGCGGGTAGCTGATGAAATGGTCGCCACCCAGGGTGAGCATGGCGCAACCGGCCTGGACGATATGCTCGGCATGGGCCTCGATGGCGGCGGGCGTTTTGTGCGGCAGGGCGTGATCGAAATTGCAGTCGCCGTAGTCGATCACTGCCAGGTGGTCGAAGGGGTCGAACTCCCAAGGGTAATGCCGCTCCCAGGCGCTGGTGATGGACGCTGCGCGGATCGCCCGCGGGCCGAAACGGGTGCCGGGGCGGTTGGTGGTGGCGGTGTCGAAAGGCACGCCGCTGACCACCAGATCAACACCATTGAGGTCGCGCGAATAGCGCCTGCGCATAAAGCTGGTGACACCCGCATAGGTCGACTCGGAGAGGGTGCCGTAGAGGCTGTCGCGGGTGATGGCCAGGTCGTTGCCGTTAAATGTTTCCATGGTCGTGTTCTCAATACTGGCTGCGGAAAGTGGCCCAGATGCGGGTGCGCTCGCGCTGTTGGCGCAGTGGCAGTAGCTGTTCGCTAAACAGCCGGGCACGTACCTCGGCGGGCGGGTAGATATCCGGGTCGCGGGTGATGGCCGCGTCGACCAGTTCGCCAGCCGCACGATTGGCGTTGGCGAAGAACACGCTGTTGGTCAGCTCGGCGATGGCCTCGGGCCGCAGCATATGGTCGATAAAGGCGTGGGCCGCCTTGGGGTGCGGCGCGTCGACGGGAATGGCCAGGGTGTCAAACCAGATCAGTGTGCCTTCCACGGGGATGCGGTAGTGCACGTCAAACGGCTGGCCGGCCTCGCGGGCATTATCGGCGGCCAGCAGGGCGTCGCCGTTATAAGTCAGGGCCAGGCAGATTTCGCCCTTGGCCAGGTCATCGATATGCCGGCCACTGCCGACGTAACGCAGGTTGGGTTGCAGCCCGGCGAGCAACTGCTGCGCCGCCGCCAGGTCGTCACGGTCGCTGCTGTAGGGGTCCTTGCCCAGGTAATGGAGGGCGATGGCGATCACCTCCTGGGGCGAGTCGATCACGGCGATGCCGCAACCCTTGAGCTTGCTGGCGTACTCGGGCTTGAACAGCAGGTCCAGGCTGTTACTTGCCACGCCCGGCAGGCGCTGTTCGACGGCCTGGCTGTTGTAGCCCAAACCAATGGTGCCCCAGGTATAGGGCAGCCCGTACTGGTTGCCGGGATCGCTGCTGGCCAGTTTCGCCAGCAACTCGGGATCGAGATTGCCCAGGTTGCTCAGCAGGCTGCGATCGATCGGCTGCACGGCCTTGGCCTGGATCGCCCGCGCCAGGCCACTGGAGGCCGGGAAGACGACGTCATAACCGCTGCCGCCGGTAAGCAGCTTGCTGTCCAGGGCCTCGGCGCTGTCGAAGATGTCGTATTTGACCCGAATGCCCGTTTCCGCCTTGAAGCGTTCGAGCGCCTGCTCGGGGATATAGGCGGACCAGCTGTATAGATTCAGAACCTTGTCTTGCGCCTGAGCGGCAAACACGCAGAACAGCAAAGACAGCGAAACGAGCGGGCGCATGGCGGACTACCTCATCGGCTTTTTATTAGGCCTGGGCATCCTGCGCCGCCACTTGCTTCGAATAAATATGAAGTGGCAGAGGCTGACATTGCTATCTATCGATGTGTAATCGGGTAAGCCCGCTCACCGCGGCTAGTCTTGCTAAGACACTCTGGAGAGCGTCCCTATGAGCGAGCTGCATGTCGACGAAAGCTTCTGGCTCGATGCCGACCAGGACAAAAGTCACGCGGACGGGCTCTGCGCGGCCCTGCATAAGCGCGCCCAAAGCGGTGCGTCCATGCGCGGCTTCCAACTCAAGCGCGCGAAGCTTGCCGGCATCGACCTGGTCAACCACAACCAACGCAGCGGCTATGACCTGCGCGATAGCGACCTGTACCGCGCCGATCTGCAGAAAGCCCACCTGTTCGCCCTCGATCTGCGCGGCAGTTCGCTGATGAAAGCCGACCTGCGTGGGGCCAACCTGCATTGCTGCGACCTGCGCGACTGCAACCTACTGGGCATTCAGCTAGATGGCGCACGCCTGGACAACGTGATCTGGGATCGACGCCTACGCCAGGAACGCCAAGGCCACGCCCACCAGCGCCTCGGTGACAGCGCCGCCGCCCGCCGTTGCTTCGAAGAAGCCGAGGAAACCTACCGCACCCTGCGCCTGCACCTGGAGAAAGCCGGGCTGTTTGACCAGGCCGGCCTGTTCTTCCACCGCGAGATGGTCACGCGCCGCCTGCAACTGCCGCGCTACTCCGGCAGCCGCCTGCTGTCCTGGGTGGTCGACCTGTTCAGCGGCTACGGTGAAAAACCGCTCAACGTCGTGCTGTTTTCCATCGCGCTGATCGTTGTCTGCGGCCTGCTGTACTTTCTGGTCGGCGTACAGCATGCCGGGCAACCCCTGGGGCTGGCGCTGGAGCGCGGCTGGCTGGCCAACCTGGACGACCTCGCCGATTGCCTCTACTTCAGCGTGGTGACCTTCACCACCCTCGGCTATGGCGATATCACCCCACACGGCCTGGCCCGCCCGATTGCCGCATTTGAGGCTTTTACCGGCAGCTTTACCATGGCGTTGTTTGTCGTGGTGTTTGTGAAGAAGATGACCCGCTAACCGCGCAGCGGCACCCAGATCTCCACCTTGCCCGTACCGGCCATTGGGTCGAAGTCGCCGCTGTAGCGCTCGAACTCCGGCGCATCGGCCCCTTGCAGGCCGGCGTTGGGCAGCCAACGCTGGAAGATGGCGTTAAAGGTTTCGTGAATGCTGGAGATATGCCCGCTGTGCAGAAATACCGCATAGCGATGGGCAGCTAACCGTTGATAGGTGAAACCCGCAGGCAAGTCGTCCGTACGGTTGACCAGTACCCCGGCGATATATTCAAAACTGCCGTCGTCCTGCGGGTTGCAACATACGCCGAAGGTTTCCCAGCCTTGTTGTCCCCGCACTCGACCGATATGCGGCACGAAGCGCTGCCACAGCGCGGCAATGCCCTGGGAAGTTTCGACCGTGAAACGCTCGCCGAGCCCGGCGATCAACAGTTCTTCGCTGTCGACAAAACGCGGCTCTGATAGTGCAAAGGTACTAGTGGCTTGCATGCGCAGGGCCTCCCGCAATTCGATTCCATTCAAAGTACCGTTCGCGCGCAACGCCTCGGGGGTTATCCCGAAGTGTTCGCGGAACGCTCGCGTAAATGCCTCATGGGAGCCATAACCGGCCTCCAGTGCGACCTCGAGAATATCCGCAGCGCCCTGGGCCAGCCGATGCGCGGCGCGGCTCAAACGGCGCGCCTTGACGTAGCGCATCACCGACCAGCCGGTGGCACCGGCGAACACCCGTGACAGGCTGAAACGTGACAAGCCACAAACACTGGCGAGCCGCTCCAGATCGAGCGCCTCATCGAGTTCAGTTTCGATCAGCCACAGGGCTTTGCTGACGGGGTCCATTTCCGCTCCTCACAAGACATGGCTGCAGTATCGGCAGCAGACGTGCGATGCGCTTGATCGTTCTTGCGCAGCCATCCCAACTGCGTTGTGCCCAGGCGGCAATGCTGCCACGGCAAGGTCGCAAACAGGTGCGAGGGGCATTCCGGATTGCATTGGAGAAAAACCAAGTGATCTACTCTTGCATCGACAATCAACAATGTTTGGAGCCGCCATGCTCAGCCAGTTGCGCGACCTCGATCTGCAGTTGCTGCGCCTGTTTGTCACCGTGGTCGAATGCGGCGGCTTTAGCGCCGCCCAGGGTGAGCTGGGCGTCGGCCAGTCGACCATCAGCACACAGATGGCCAAGCTGGAAACCCGCCTGGGCTTTCGCCTGTGCGAGCGCGGCAAGGCCGGCTTTCGCCTGACGCCCAAGGGCGAGCAGGTGCTAAGCGCCACCCGCAAGCTGTTCAGCGCCATCGACACCTTCAAGGGCGAAGCCCAGGGCATGGCCGACAAGCTGCTCGGCGAGCTGCGTATCGGCCTCTCCGAAGGCCTGGCAGCTGAGGTGCTGGAGCAGGTGGCCGAGGCCATCCGGCGTTTTCGCGGACGCAACCAGGCGGTGCAGATCGAGCTGCTCACCGCCATGCCCGCCGAGCTGGAGCGCCGCCTGCTGCAGGATCAGCTGCACCTGGCCATCGGTTATTTCTCCGGTAACCAGGCAGCGCTGGATTGTCGTCCGCTGTTCCGCGAACGCCAGGTGCTGTATTGCGCCCAGGGTCACCCGCTGTTCGAGGGGCGTGAGCCGAGCCTGGAAGAGCTGCAACGGGCCGACCGGGTGCACCATCCCTACCGCCCGACCCAGACCCGCGAACCCTTGCAGAGCGCCATCAGCTCGGCGCAGGCCGAGCAGGTCGACGGCGTCCTGACCTTTATCCTCTCCGGCCGGCATATCGGCTACCTGCCCAAGCATATTGCCCTGCCCTGGCTGGCCCGCGGGCGTTTACGTGCGCTGCAGGCCGAGGCGCTGGGCTTCGAGGCGCAGTTCCACCTGGCCCGGCACCGCGGCCAGCGCCCGAGCGATGCCCTGCAAGCCTTGAATGAGGATCTGCTGGCAGCCTTCGCCATCTGAAGCAGAACGGCGCAGCGGTTGTGGCGGTCTATAGTGCTCAGTCACTTCGCTCAACCCGCAAGGAGTTGTCATGAACAAAACCTACAACGTCGCCGTGCTGGTCGGCAGCCTGCGCCAGGCCTCGATCAACCGCAAACTGGCACTGGCCCTGGCCGAACTCGCCCCGCCCTCGCTGCAGCTGAAGATCGTCGAGATCGGCGAGCTGGCGCTGTACAACGAGGACATCGACCAGGACAACCCGCCCACCGCCTATAACGACTTCCGCAGCCAGCTGCAGGCGGCCGATGCCCTGCTGTTTGTCACCCCGGAGTACAACCGCTCGGTGCCCGGCGTGCTGAAGAACGCCATCGACGTCGGCTCGCGGCCCTACGGCAAGAGCGCCTTCAGCGGTAAACCCGGGGCCGTGCTGAGCGCCTCACCAGGGGCCATCGGCGGGTTCGCGGCCAACCACCATCTGCGCCAGTCCATGGTGTTTCTCGACGTCCATATGATGCAGCAGCCGGAAGCCTACCTCGGCGGTGCCGGCAGCTTCTTCGAGGAAGACGGCAGGCTCGGCGACGGCATCAGGCCGTTTCTGCAGAAATTTATCGACGCCTATGCCGCCTGGGTGGCGCGGCATATCTAGGAGCCTGTCGGACTTAACGCTGTACTACTGCCCCGGCGGCTGACGCAGCTGCCCGGCCAGGCGTTCGATGGCGGCGATGGTCTGGACGATCTCGGTGTGGATATCCGGCGTGCCTAGGCAGGTTCTGCCAGGGCGCGCACGGTACTCGCGGATTTCCGCCTCCAGCTGCAGGCGTGGATCGAACAGCCCTTCGGTGAAGGGTTGGAAGATGATGGTCACAGGATGCTCCTTGCCGGTTACGCGCCGACGTGGCGATTGAGGTCAGGAGGCAGTAAGCAAAGGGGCGCAAGGCCGCGATCGTGGTTTTTATGGTGAGCCGCATGCACGAAGCACCTTTAGCAGGCTCAGGTAACCGAGGCCTGGTGCGCACGGCGCACCCTACGGGGGGCGCGCCAGCGTGAGCTGACGCGCTTAACAGTCCGCCGATTGCCCGGGCGGGTCAAGCCATCCGCCGCCGGACGGTCAGCCCTGGCTTACTAGGCCGTTGAAAAACTACCTGCGTTGGCAATACTGCGTTAAAAACGGCCTCGGAATGCTCATTTACAGCCAGTAAACTCGCGTGCGAGCCCAGTCCGCTTCCTCGGCCGTTTTTGTGGGGCCGCCATCGGTATTGTCTTGTCTGCCTCGCCTACGTTTTTCAACGGCCTGTTAGCAGCGGCGGCATCGGGCAGTCGAGAATATCGGCCACCGCGCGCATCAACTCGGCCTCCTCGGCAGTGATCCTCCCGTCGTGCTCGATACCCCGGGCCATAGCCTTGAGCAGTTGTGGCTTCTGCAGCGGCCATAGCTGGCCCAGGCGACCGAGGGCGGCTTCCAGCGCCTTGAGGTCACTGCGCGCGGTCGGCAGCAACGGCACCGGCGCGAACGGTAGCCCTGCGTAGGCGTGGGTGAAAGCTGCAGCCGCCGCTGTTGCATCGACCTCGCCGGCGCGGGCCAGGCACGACAGTAGCACCGCGGTCTCATCGGCCAACTCGGCCAGGTGATAGCGGCCGACCTGGGTGCGCCCGGCCTCGACATTGCGTTCGATAATCCGCAGCAGGCTCCACTCCAGCAGCGCAACCTTGCCATCGGCCCGGATCAGCAGCGCCAGATTGCCCTTGAACGCGGCGAATGCCTCCTTGCCCAGTTGCTTGAGTGCCGGCATGGCCAAGTCGAGCAAAGGCAGACGCAGTCCCGGCTGCAAACGCTGCAACGGCTCACGCAGGGTCTGCAGCGCCGCCCCCACTTCCGCGGCAATGCGCGGCTGCAACAGCTGCAGCTGGCGGGCGCAGGCGGCGCTGTCGTGGTCGAGCAGCAAGCCGTAGATCAGGGCCTGGGCCGAGCTGCAGCTGTGCGCGGCCTGGGTCAACAAGGGGTCGAGACGCTGTAGCACGTCCCGGGCCTGCCCCAGGTGGGAGCCTTGCGGATCGCCGATGGCGCTGATCGCCTGCGCCGCCGCAGCCGGGGCGAACGCCGCGCCAGCCGGGCTTAGCCCCTGCAAGGCCTCATCCCAGCCTTCAGCAGCCGTTGCCTCGGCAGGGGTTGCCGTGGAGCCCGCCAGGCTGGGCGCATCCACCTGCGGATAGCGGCCATCCCAGCCCGGGCTGACGCGGCGAATCCGCTCGTCCAGGGGCGGGTGGGTGGCCAGCATTCCCTCCAGCGCCTGGCTGATGCCGGCGGCGAAATACATATGGCTGAACTCGGCGGCGTGCCCGGCCTGCAACTGCGAGCCATGGAGATTGCCACCGATCTTCTTCAGCGCTCCGGCAATACCGTCCGGATTACGGGTGAACTGCACCGCCGAGGCATCGGCGAGAAACTCGCGCTGGCGGCTGACCGCAGCCTTGATCAGGTTGCCGAAAAAGGTCCCTGCATAGCCCAGCAGCCACAGACTCGCGCCGACGGCAAGGACCACAGCCACGGAATTGTCGCGGCTCGACCGGCTCCGCGAGCGGCCGCTGCTGCGCAGCAGAAAACCGCCGATCAGGCCGAGCAGGAGGATGCCGTGCAGCACGGCCACCAGACGCGTATTGAGGCGCATGTCGCCGTGGAAAACATGGCTGAATTCGTGGGCGATTACCCCCTGCAGCTCCTCGCGCGACAGCAGGCTGATGGCCCCGCGGGTAATCCCGATCACCGCATCCTGGGGCGTCAGGCCGGCGGCGAAAGCATTGATCCCGGCATCGTCGAGCACATACACCGGCGGCACCGGGGTGCCCGAGGCGATGGCCATTTCCTCGACCACATTGAGCAGCCGCCGCTCCTCGAAGTTCTGCGGGGCCAGGTTGATCAGCCGCCCGCCCAGGCGCTCGGCGATGGCCTCACCGCCACGGTTCAATTGCAGGCTTTTGTACAGGCTGCCAAGCAGCACCACGGCGATCACCGCCACGGCCACCATGGCCACCAGCGGGCCACTGGGCAGCAGGCTACCCGGGCCATCGAGCAGGCTGGCACTGTGGTTCTGCCCGAACAGCTGCCAGATCGCCCCCAGCACCAGGCTGGTCAGGGCAATCAGGCTGACCACCGCCAGCACCATCAGAATCAGCAGACGGCCGCTGATGCGCCGGGCACGGTCCTGTTGTTCGAAGAAATTCATCGCGCGATCCGTTGACTGAGACGCGGGGCAGCAGTGCTAGAACGCCACCTTGGGTGCGTCCTGAATCGCCGCGCTATCGGCGAACTCCAGCAGGCTGGCGTCCTGGCCGTGACCGAAGGTGGCCGCCAGCAGCACCGGGGGGAATGCCTGTTTGTAAGTGTTGTAGGCCATCACCGCATCGTTGAAGGCCTGGCGGGCGAAGGCCACCTTGTTCTCGGTGCTGCTCAGCTCTTCGCTGAGCTGTTGCATATTGGCCGAGGCCTTGAGCTCCGGGTAGGCCTCCAGGGTCACATTGAGGCGACCCAGGGCACTGTTCAGCAAGCCTTCCGCGCCGCCCAGCTGCGCCATGCTCTGGGCATTACCGGGCTGCGCCGCGGCGGCCTTGAGACCGCTGACCGCGTTGTTGCGCGCGGCAATCACCGCTTCCAGGGTCTCGCGCTCGTGGGCCATATAGCCCTTGGCGGTTTCCACCAGATTGGGGATCAAGTCATGGCGGCGCTTGAGCTGCACCTCGATCTGCGCGAAGCCGTTCTGGAAGCGGTTGCGCAGCGCCACCAGCTGGTTGTAGACGCCGATCACATAAAAGATCAGGGCAACCACAACGGCCAGGACAATCAGGGCGGAGACGGACATGGGGAAATCCTTATCGGCATGTAGGAGATAAACCGATGGTAGCGGAAAACCCGCGCAGGGAATGCCCAGTGGCGCAAACAGCGGTCGAGCCGGCCTGGCCCGCAACGCGGCGACAGCCGGTCAACTCGGCGGATAGCCCGGACGCAGACGCATGCTGAGCGATAACGGCTTATCCAGCACGCTGATGGGACGAAAAAACCCTTGGCAGAATAGACCGACCGGTCTATATATTCATCCATGAAAAAGATCTCGACCCGCGACAAACTGATCACCGCCATGGCCGATGCCCTGCAACGCAAGGGCCTGCACGGCGTTGGCCTGAATGAACTGCTGGCGCAGGCCGGCGCGCCCAAAGGCAGCCTCTACCACCACTTCCCCGGCGGCAAGAGCGAGCTGGCGGTGGCGGCCATCGAACATATCAGCCAGCGCATCGACGGCCTGTTTGCCCAGCTCTTTAGCCAGCAGGCCGACCCACTCAAGGCGTTGCATCACTGGTTGCAAGGGGCGCTGCAGCAGCTGGAAAACAGCCAGTTCGAACGTGGCTGCCCGCTGGCCACCATCGCCCTGGAAAGCGGCCCCGAGGATGTGGAGATTCGCGCCGCCCTGCAGCGCAGCTTTGCCACGGTGCGCCTGGCCTTGAGCCAGCAGTTGCATCAATACGGTTACCCCAGCGAGCAGGCCGACAACCTCGCCGCGCTGTTCGTCGCCCTCTACGAAGGCGGCCTGCTCCAGGCCCGCGTCGCCGGCAGCAGCGAGCCCCTCAAGCGCGCCGCCGAAGCCCTGTTCAATCTAACCCGCAGCCAGCACCCGCAAGGAGCCAGCGCATGAGCACCCCCACCATTCTCAGCGAGACCCTGGAACTGCCGGCACTGGACGGCTACCCGCTGACCGCCACCCTCTATCACGCCCCCGAACCCATAGCCCAGCTGCTGATCGCCGGGGCCACTGGCGTGCCCCAGGGTTTCTACCGACGCTTCGCCGAGTACGCCGCGCAGCGTGGCTACAGCACCCTGACCCTGGATTACCGCGGTGTCGGCCAATCGAAACCGGCCAGCCTGCGCGGCTTCGACATGGACTACCTGGACTGGGCGCACCTCGACCTGGCCGCCGCCGTCGATCAGCACAGCCACCCCCAGCGCTCGCTGTATATGGTCGGTCACTCCTTCGGCGGGCATGCCTTCGGCCTGCTGCCCAACCACGCGCGAGTGCAGGGTTTCTACACCTTCGGCACCGGTGCCGGCTGGCATGGCTGGATGCCCAGGGCCGAGCAGATCAAGGTGCTGGCCATGTGGCGACTGATCGGCCCACTGATGACCCGTACCCAGGGCTACCTGGGCTGGAGCCGCCTGGGCATGGGCGAGGACCTGCCGCTGGGCGTCTACCGGCAGTGGAAACGCTGGTGCCGCTACCCGCGCTACTTCTTCGAAGACCCACAGATGCCTGGCCTGGCCGAACGCTTCGCCCAGGTCGGCACCCCGATCGTCGCCGCCAACGCCCTCGACGACCTGTGGGCACCGCCGGCCTCGCGCGATGCCTTTATGGCCGCTTACCGCGGCGCGCCCTACCAGGCACGGACCATCGACTCCCACGCCAGCGGCCTGGGTGCCATCGGTCATATGGGTTACTTCCGCCCGGCCGCGCAGCAGTTGTGGGATGAAACCCTGGACTGGTTCGCCCAGTTGCCCAGCCAGCCACACGCGGCCTGAACACCCCCTGCGGCCTGGCCGGAAACGGCTGGGACGCCGTACCGCCCATGGAGCACCACTCGATGACCATGCCCGCCGCCGACTTTGTCCCGTTGTTTCGCAGCAGCCCTTTTCTCGACCTGCTGGGGCCCATCTACAACAAGACATGCGCGGCTGGCCTGATCATCGGCCTGCGCGCCGAGGCCAAGCACTGCAACGCCCGCGGCCTGGTGCATGGCGGCGTCCTCAGCAGCCTGGCCGACATTGCCCTGGGCTATAACACGGCGTTCGCCGAAGACCCGCCCACGCCAATGGTCACCGCCAGCCTGAGCATCGATTACGCCGGCGCGGCACATCTGGGTGACTGGATAGAGGTTACAACCGAGGTGCAGAAGGTCGGCAAGCGCCTGGCCTTCGCCAATTGCTACTTTGCCGTGGCCGGTGTACGCATCGCCCGCGCCAGCGCGGTATTCAGCGTGTCAGCCGGCAGCTGAGCCATCTGCCGGGCGCAGAAAAAAGAAAACCCCGCAGTGCGGGGCTTTGCAGACTTGAGTCCTGACATCCATGATCTGCCGGCCATCCTGGCAGCTTCCAGCGTGTCCCTGTTGCCTAATCTGCGCTTCCTGCGCGACGTCCATGGGCAGCAGATTAGCCCTTTGTACCAACGTACCAACAGTGGCGATAGACGGCAGCGCGTGTAAGCCATGGCTTACATAGGTGTCACCCCAACCAAGGGTTGGCTATGTTTTGTGACGCAGGTCTTGCTAGACTGAAATTGTCTGACAAAAACAACAGACCGTTCTAGAAAACGACCAATGGGGCCACAGTATGCGTGCAGTTATTATTGCCCTCGGTTGCCTGGCAACCCTCTTCAGCCTACCCGTCCTGGCCAGCGGCCAAAACCAGATTGCCGGGACCAAGGCTGCCACCCGCATCTTCTGGAACCAGCTCTACAGCCAAGGCGGCACCTCGCTGTACTGCGGCCAAACCTTCGCTGGCGAAAGCGGCGAGCTCAAGACCAGCCCGATCTACAGCACTAAACAACTGAAAAGCGCCCTGCGCTGCATCACCAACCGCCAATGCGGGATCATGAACCCGCGCTACGTCTATATGGCCGCCGACCTGCACAACCTCTACCCGGCCCTCAGCCGCGTCGAGCAGGCACGGCGCAATGCACAGTTCGGCGAACTGGACGACAAGGTGCCACGCAAGTTCGAGGACATCGGCTGCGATATGAAAACCAGCTTCCGGCTGGTGGAGCCGCGCGACGACGCCAAGGGCAATATCGCCCGGGCGATCTTCTATATGCACATCGAATACAACCTGCCCATGGTTGGCCAGCTGCAGATGTACAAGAAGTGGCACCAGATGGACCCGCCGGATGACGAAGAGCGCGCCCGCAACGACCGGATCGAGTCGCTGCAAGGTACGCGCAACCGCTATATCGACGACCCCGGCCTGGCCGAGCAGCTGACCGGCAACTGAGCCGAAAAATCAGCGGCGGCGATTAAGGGTCGATCGCAGCTTGTAGCGATCGCCCGGATGGATCAGCCGGGCGTAGCTGACCAGGTGCTCATCCGACCAGGTGCGACGGATCACGCTTAGACAAGGCGCAGCCTGCTCAATCTCCAGCCAAGCAGCCACCTGTGCATCCACCTGCACCGCCTCCACCACATGCTCGACATCGGAAATCGGGCAACTGCTGACCAGCACCTCGTTGGGTGTCTGCAGGGAAAAATCACTGTCCAGGTAATGCGGCACCCAGCGTGGATTGACGAAGCGGTCTTCCAGCTGGATCGGCACGCCATCCTCGCGGTGCACCAGGATGCTGTGGAACACCTCGGCACCCAGACGCAGGCCCAACCGTAGCGCCACCTCGTCATCCGCCGCCTGGGCCTCGCAGCGGATCACGTCATTGCTGTAGGCATGGCCACGGCCACGCACTTCCGTGGCGATATTCAGCACTTCATGCAGCGAGGACTCGGCCTTGCGGTCGGTAACAAAGGTGCCCAGCCCCGCCTGGCGTATCAGGTAGCCCTTCTGCACCAGGTCGCGAATGGCCTTGTTGGCGGTCATCCGGCTGACGGCGAAATCCCGCGCCAGCTGCTCTTCCGGCGGAATCTGATGATTAACCGGGTACGCACCGCTGTGGATGCGCTCCAGCAGAAACTCTTCGATCGCCTTGTAGCGCGGGGTTGTACTGCTCACTGCGGCTCCTTGGTTTGCACCCGATACACGGATGATAACTGCCGCGAGCGCTCGCGCGTAGGGACAACAGCCGGCAATTGCCGCGAACAACGAAACAGGCCGGCTTGCCGCCCAGATAAGGATCGCTCTTGCCATGCAGCCATTCGAGGGCGATCCACAGACCCTTGAAGGAAAACGACGTGCCCTCCCCCTGACCTCAGTCAGGCGAACCCGCCACAACTGCGCCCAGCCTTACACCACCACCGCCCTGCGCTGCACAAACCGATCGACATACTCATCCGCCGGCGAATGCAGAATCTCCCGCGGCGTGCCGACCTGGATCAGTTGGCCGTCCTTGAGGATCGCGATGCGGTTGCCGATGCGCACGGCCTCGTCGAGGTCGTGGGTGATAAACACGATGGTCTTGTGCAGGGTCTTTTGCAGCTCCAGCAACTGGTCCTGCATTTCCGCGCGGATCAGCGGGTCGAGGGCGCTGAAGGCTTCGTCCATCAGGATGATGTCGGTGTCCGCCGCCAAGGCACGGGCCAAACCTACGCGCTGGCGCATGCCGCCGGAAAGCTGGTGCGGGTACTTGTGCTCGTAGCCCTTGAGGCCCACGGTGTTGATCCAGTGCAGCGCCTGCTCGGCGCAGCGCTGTTTGCTCTCGCCGCGCACCTTCAAGCCGTAGGCGACGTTGTCCAGCACACTCTTGTGCGGCAGCAGGCCGAAGCTCTGGAACACCATGCTGATCTTGTGCCGACGAAATTCGCGCAGGCCGTCCTTGTCCAGTTGCAGGATGTCTTCACCGTCCACCAGGATCGCGCCGCTGGTGGGATCGATCAGCCGGTTGAAGTGCCGCACCAGGGTGGACTTGCCCGAGCCGGACAGGCCCATGATCACGAAGATCTCGCCGCTGGCGATGCTCAGCGACAGATCGTTCACGCCGACCACGCAACCGGTTTCGGCCAGCACTTGGTCTTTGCTCTTGTTCTGGCGAATCAGCGCCAGAGCATCCTTGGGGCGATTGCCAAAAATCTTGAAGACGTTTTTGACTTCGATTTTGCTGATGGCTGCGTTGTTCATTTGCTCACCTCATGCCGAGGACGACCATAGGCCTGGGTAATGCGGTCGATGACCACAGCGAGAATCACGATCGCCAGCCCCGCTTCCAGGCCGCGTCCGACATTGAGGGTCTGGATGCCGATCAGCACGTCTTCACCCAGGCCGCGGGCACCGATCATCGAAGCGATAACCACCATCGACAGGGCCATCATGGTGGTCTGGTTGATTCCCGCCATGATGCTCGGCAGGGCCAGGGGCAGTTGCACGCCAAACAGCTGTTGCCAGCGGTTGGCACCGAAGGCGTTGATGGCCTCCATCACCTCGCGGTCGACCTGGCGAATGCCCAGATCGGTCAAGCGAATCAACGGCGGCGCAGCGTAGATCACCGTGGCGAAAATCGCCGGCACCTTGCCCAGGCCGAACAGCATCAACACCGGGATCAGGTACACGAAACTCGGCATGGTCTGCATGATGTCCAGCAACGGCAGCAGCACCGAACGCAGCCGATTGCTGCGCGCAGAGAGGATGCCCAGCGGAATGCCGATCAACACCGAGATCAGCGTCGCCACCAGCATCAGGGCGAGGGTCTGCATCAGTTTGTCCCACAGGCCCACCGCGCCCACCAGAAACAGCAGGCCAACAATCACCGCCGTGGTCACAACCTTGCGGGTGGCGTGCCAGGCAATGCCACCGATGATGGCCAGCATCAGCCACCAGGGTGCCATGCGCAGCAGGCCTTCGAGGTTGACGATGGCCCACAGCAAGGTGTCGGCGATCTGCCGGAACACATCGCCATAATTGGTCACCAGCGAGTCGACCCAACTGTTGACCCAGTCGGCGATGGAAAAGGTAAGGCTTTCGGGAAACATAAGAGACTCTCGATCAAGTGGATGCGCTGGACGCCCCAGCCAACCCTGGCCGGGAAGTACTCGACCTACAGAGCCGCGTCGATTTTCTTGGCAGCGTCTTCGCTTACCCAGGCGCGCCAAACCTCAGGGTGTTCCTGCAGAAAGATCCTCGCCAATTTCGGCGAGTCGATCCGCTCCTTGGCCATGCGCCCAAGGTTCTGGTTGAGGATATCGATGGGCAGGTTGACCTTTTCCAGCACCGCCACCAGCTCCGGGGCTTCATCGTGGAAGGTCTTGGACAGGCCGACCTTGATGCTCACGCTTTTATCCACACCTGGTTTTTCTTCCAGCTTCACCAGGTCCACCTGGCCCATCAGCGGTGTGGGCGACCAGTAGTAGAACAGGATCGGCTCGCCACGCTTGTAGCTCGACAGCACCGCCGCATCCAGCGCTGGGCCGGTGCCTGGGCGGAAGTTGGTGTAGGTCTCTTCCAGGCCATAGCTTTTCAGCATTTCGCTGTTTTCCAGCTCGCAGGTCCAGCCGGCTGGGCAGTTGTAGAAGCGGCCCTTGGCCGGTTCTTCCTGGTCCTTGAATACGGCGGCGTACTGGCCCAGGTCGGCGATACTCTTCAGGCCCGCTGCCTTGGCTTCGAGCTTGCGCGTGGCGTCGCCTTCAATCACGTAGCGCGGCACGTACCAGCCTTCTATGGCCCCCACGACCGGGGCACCGACGCCGACCACTTTGCCGGCCTTCTCGGCCTTGTTCCAGACTTCACTACGGCCGACCCATTCTTCGGCAAACACCTGGATGTCGTTGCTGCTCAGGGCGTTTTCCATGGTGATGGAGTTGCCCGGCAGGCTGTCGGTCTTGCAGCCGTAGCCTTTTTCCAGCACCACTTGCATAACGTCAGTCAGCAGCATGGCGCTTTCCCAGTTCAGGCCGGCGAACTTCACCGGTTTGCCCGCGTCGCACCAACCGGCCGCTTGCGTGGCACCGGCGCTGGCCAGCAGGCCCATGGAAAGCAATGTGGTCAGCAGGGTCTTGTTCGATTTCATTGTGTGACGCTCCTAATCATTGAGTTGGCTTACGGCAGTCAAGAGGGCCAGACCAGCCCAGGCAGTGGGCTGCGATTTCTACGGAGGTTGCACGTGGACAGCGATCCAGACGCACACGCCCTTATTTGTATATACAGCGATATGCAATCTGACGGCCAACTTCTTGAAAACGCAGCCACGGCGCTATGAGAAATGGCGGCAAATCCAGTAGTTCAAGGGTCAGCGAGGCAGAGAAAACTTCTGCAGGGGTTTTTTCTGACGGAGGATGAGGGTCACAGCAGCGTGGTATTGCGCCACGTAGGGGCATCAGGCAACAAGTTGGTGCACGGGGAAAATGGCGAGACCGACTTTTTGTGGCGCGTGGGGGGGGGGGGGTTAGCCCCCTCACCACAAAGCCAAATAAAGCTGAAATCAGTAGGCCGTCAGCTCGATTACGCAGCATTCGCCGCAGGTGGATATCTCCAATAAATCGGTGTTACCGCTCAGTTGCCAGCAGTCATAGAGGCCCAGTTCGGCGGCGGCCTCGCCGACCTTGATGGCCAGCTCAGGGTCCACGCTGAACACCAGCAGCGTTCCCGCCTCGCTGAAAAATCGTTGCTCGCCCGCCATCCACTGCAACCGTGCGCGGTATCGCTGCGGCGCATAAATCAGGTTGAAGTCGCGGATCGGCCCACCCAGTAGCGTGCAAGACACCTGGCTCTCGCCACTGAATGCAAAAGGATCCAGAGGGTGCAGCGCGCGCGTGGTCTGGCCATCGACCGTCAGGGTCATGCCGTCGCCCTGCAAGACGCTGATGACTCGCTCATAACCGGCGAACGTGGAGAAGCCGCCCGACTCAGCGATATCGGCGATCGACAACCGCCAACCGAAACCGTCCAGACCGATACCTGCGTCGCGGGTAATTTCCTCGGTGCTGCCGCCACCGTTTTTCCATGGCATACGCGGGTAATCCGCCGCGCGTAAAACCTGTATCTGACTCATCATTTATGCAACCGACCTTCCAGACGATGACGGGAACCGGGGTGGATCAGGCAAGCGGTAATGCGGTGGCCAGTTTCCATTGTCGATCTGCTGGGTAATCATCTGTTTGACGCGGGCAGACGAAGTCGGCACGACAGTCCCCTAACTCAACGAATGGACGGCTACTAACCTGCCGGAGTTTACCGAGCAGGCAAACATCTGTATATGTATATACAAATAACGCACAACGAGGTCGAATCATGTCCGCCTTCTTTGCCGAACGCGCACTCCTGCCTAGTGGATGGGCCAATGATGTACGTCTTGAAGCCAACGCCGACGGCATCCTGACTCATGTCCAGGCCAACTCCCATGCAGACGCTGCCGAACGGCTGGACGGTCCGCTGCTGCCGGGCATGCCTAACCTGCACTCCCACGCCTTCCAGCGGGCCATGGCTGGGCTGGCAGAAGTGGCGGGCAATCCCAACGACAGTTTCTGGACATGGCGTGACTTGATGTACCGCCTCGTAGGCAAGATCAGCCCCGATCAGCTCGGCATCATCGCCCGCCAGCTGTACATCGAAATGCTCAAGGCCGGTTACACCTCGGTCGCCGAATTCCATTATGTGCATCACGACACCGACGGCACGCCGTACGCCGACCCGGCGGAGCTGGCCCTGCGTATCAGCCATGCCGCCAGCGCCGCCGGCATCGGTCTGACGCTGCTGCCGGTGCTCTACAGCCACTCCGGCTTTGGCGGCCAGGCAGCCAATGATGGGCAACGGCGCTTTATCAACAGCAGCGAAAACTACCTGAAGCTTCAGTCACGCTTGCAGCCAATCCTGGCCGCACAACCGGCCCAGGCGCTGGGTTTGTGTTTCCACTCCCTGCGTGCGGTAACGCCCGGGCAAATCCAGGAGGTCCTGAGCGCTAGTGACCGCCAGTGCCCGGTGCATATCCATATCGCCGAGCAGCAGAAGGAAGTCGACGACTGCCTGAACTGGAGTGGTGCCCGGCCACTGCAATGGCTGTACGAAAACACCGAAGTGGATCAGCGCTGGTGCCTGGTCCACGCCACACACGCCAACCCGCATGAAGTCAGCCTTATGGCCCAAAGCAAAGCGGTTGCCGGCCTGTGCCTGACCACCGAAGCTAACCTGGGCGACGGTATTTTTCCGGCCGTGGATTTCCTCGCCCAGGGCGGGCGACTGGGCATCGGTTCCGACAGCCATGTGTCGTTGAGCGTGGTGGAAGAGTTGCGCTGGCTGGAATATGGCCAGCGCCTGCGCGACCAACGACGCAACCGCTTGTATCGAGCAGACCAGCCGATGGTCGGCCGCACGCTGTTTGATGCTGCACTGCAAGGTGGTGCCCAGGCTCTGGGGCAAGCGGTCGGCGCCCTGGAAGTCGGCAAGCGCGCCGATTGGCTGGTGCTCGATGGCAAGGACCCCTACCTGGCCACGGCCAACGGCGACGGAATCCTCAATCGCTGGCTGTTTGCCGGCGGGGATCGTCAGGTGCGCGATGTGATGGTTGGCGGGCGCTGGGTGGTGCGTGACGGGCGTCATGCCGGCGAAGAGGAAAGCGCCCGGGCCTTTACGCAGGTCCTGCGCGACCTGCTCGGTTAACCGCAACGGATCGCAGCCGAAAACGCAGCATGAGCAACCTAAACAAACGCCCCGAACCAGTCGGGGCGTTTGCTTTTATGTGGGCAACTGACGCGGTTTATTTCCCGTAGGTCTGCTGCCCCCAGGCCAGCAAGCCCTCCAGCAATTCCCTGAGCACCACCTGGGTCGGCGTCGCCAGATCCGCTCGGTAGTGGAACGGCTCGAACTCTTCCATATAGGTGCTCTGGCACAGCTCCAGTTGCACCGCGTGGATGTCCTCGGCAGGGTTGCCGTAGTGCCGCGTGATGTGTCCGCCCTTGAAACGCCCGTTGAGCACATGGCTGAACTCGCCGTGACGGGCGCAGATGGCTTCGAGCTGGTGGGCCAGCGTCGGATCGCAGCTGGCACCGTTGAAGGTGCCGAGGTTGAAGTCCGGCAGTTTGCCGTCGAACAGGTGCGGGATCAGCGAACGGATCGAGTGCGCATCGAACAGCAAGGCATAGCCGAACTCGGCCTTGAGCCGCGCCAGCTCCTGTTGCAGGGTCTGGTGATACGGCGTCCAGATCTGCTGCAGATAGGTCGCGCGTTCCTCGGCGGAAGGCTCCAGCCCTTCGCGAAACAACGGCACGCCATCGAACAGCGTCGCCGGGTACAAACCGGTGGTGGCACCGACGTACATCGGCTTGTCGTCAGCAGGGCGATTCAGGTCGACGACGAAACGTGAATACTCAGCGGCCAGGGTGCTGGCCCCCAGCTCGGCGGCGAACGCGTAGAGCCGAGGGATATGCCAATCGGTGTCCGGCAGGCTTTGCGCCGCCGGGATCAGGCCGGCCTTCACCGTCGGGGTCAGGCGCAGGCCGGCGTGGGGCATGCTGATCAACAGCGGCACGCGCCCTTGCTTGAAATTCAGGACCTTCTCCACAACCTTCTCCTCAATCGATTTCGACGCCGTGACGCACGACGCGCTTTTCCAGATCGCCGCCCAGCCAGTACGCCAGATCGGCCGGCCGCTCGATCTGCCAGGCGACAAAGTCCGCCACCTTGCCGGCTTCCAGCGAACCGTGGCTGTCGGCCATGCCCAGGGCCTGGGCCGCATAAATCGTCGCCCCGGCCAGGGCCTCTTCAGGGGTCATGCGCAAGCAGGTGCAGGCCATGTTCAACATCAAGCGCAACGACAGCGCGGGCGAGGTGCCGGGGTTGAGGTCACTGGCCACGGCAATCTTCACACCGTGTTTGCGCAGGGCGTCCATGGGCGGCAGCTGGGTTTCCCGCAGGAAATAAAACGCTCCTGGCAACAGCACCGCCACCGTGCCGGACGCGGCCATGGCCTTGGCGTCGTCTTCGCTCATAAATTCCAGATGATCCGCCGACAGCGCCTGATAACGGGCCGCCAGGCTTGAGCCGTGCAGCGACGACAACTGCTCGGCGTGCAGCTTCACCGGCAGGCCAAGCTGTTGCGCGGTCACGAACACTCGCTCGACCTGCGCCGGGGAAAACGCCAGGTACTCGCAGAAGGCATCCACCGCATCCACCAGCCCTTCGGCAGCCAGGGCCGGAAGCATCTCGCTGCAGATGTGCTCGATGTAGTCATCGGCGCGCTCAGCGTATTCCGGCGGCAAGGCGTGAGCCGCCAGGCAGGTGCTGCGCACGCTGACCGGCAGTTCGGCAGCGAGGCGGCGGATAACCCGCAACATCTTGCGCTCGCTGGCCAGATCCAGACCATAGCCGGACTTGATTTCCACCGTGGTCACGCCTTCACGCATCAGGCTTTTAAGGCGTTTGGCGGCGCTGGCGAACAGTTCATCTTCGCTGGCGGCCCGGGTCGCGCGCACGGTGCTGGCAATGCCGCCGCCGGCCGCCGCAATCTCGGCGTAGCTGACGCCTTGCAGGCGCTGTTCGAATTCGCCGCTGCGGTTGCCGCCAAACACCGTATGGGTATGGCAGTCGATCAGCCCCGGAGTGACCCAGGCCCCCTTGAGGTCGTTGACTGCCAGGTAGCCAGCGGCCGGCAGCTCAGCCCGTGGACCGATCCATTGAATAAGCTCGCCCTGGGTGACGATGGCGGCGTCTTCGATGATCGAGTAAACGCCCTGGGCCATGGTCGCGGCGTGGCAGTTTTGCCAGAGGGTTGTCATCGCGATGCCTCCTTGATGAATTGGATGATGAGCGCGCAGCCAGAAG
Organism: Pseudomonas sp.; assembly: GCF_035512415.1. Taxonomy (GTDB): domain Bacteria; phylum Pseudomonadota; class Gammaproteobacteria; order Pseudomonadales; family Pseudomonadaceae; genus Aquipseudomonas. The sequence continues at coordinate 102,051 of NZ_DATKDZ010000005.1, forward strand.
CTGCCGAAGCCCGCGCGCTCTTGAGCGATTACAGGCTCGGCAACAGGTTCGCCGTGATCAATTCATTCAGGCAGCGGCTCGCCAGCAACTCGCTCGCGGCCTCGATATCCGGGGCGAAGAAGCGGTCTTCCACGTAGTACGGCACCTTCGCGCGCAGCGTCTGGCGCGCCTGTTCGAGCAGCGGCGAGCTTTTCAGCCCCTCGCGGAAATCCAGGCCCTGACAGGCACCCAACCATTCGATGGCCAGCACGCCACGGGTATTGGCGGCCATTTCCCACAGACGCTTGCCAGCAGCCGGGGCCATGGACACATGGTCTTCCTGGTTGGCCGAGGTCGGCAGGCTGTCGACGCTGTGCGGGTGGGCCAGCGCCTTGTTCTCACTGGCCAGGGCGGCAGCGGTAACCTGGGCGATCATAAAGCCGGAGTTGACCCCGCCATTGGCCACCAGAAACGGCGGTAGCTGCGACATATGTTTGTCCATCATCAGCGAGGTGCGCCGTTCGCTCAGCGCGCCAATTTCGGCGATGGCCAGGGCGATATTGTCGGCGGCCATGGCCACTGGTTCGGCGTGGAAGTTACCGCCGGAAATCACCTCGCCCTCAGCGGCGAACACCAGCGGGTTATCCGACACCGCGTTGGCTTCCACCGCCAGCACCTCGGCGGCCTGACGCAGTTGCGTCAGGCAGGCACCCATGACCTGGGGCTGGCAGCGCAGCGAGTACGGGTCCTGCACCTTGTCGCAGGCTTCATGGGAGCGGCCAACTTCGCTGCTCTCACCAAGCAGATGACGATAAACCGCCGCCGCATCGATCTGCCCACGTTGACCACGGGCGGCATGGATGCGCGCATCAAAGGGCGCACGCGAGCCCAAAGCCGCTTCCACGGTCAGACCGCCGCAAACGGTTGCCGCCGCAAACAGATCTTCAGCCTCGAACAACCCGCGCAATGCATAGGCGGTGGATACCTGAGTGCCGTTAAGCAGCGCCAGGCCCTCCTTGGCCGCCAGGGTCATCGGCTGCAAACCGGCGATGGCCAATGCCTCGGTTGCCGGCAGCCACTCACCGCGATAACGCGCCTGGCTTTCACCGAGCAGCACCAGCGACATATGCGCCAGCGGCGCGAGGTCACCAGAGGCACCGACCGAACCCTTGAGCGGAATATGCGGATAGACCTCGGCGTTGATCAGGGCGATCAGCGCCTCGATCACCTGCCGGCGAATGCCGGAGAAACCGCGCGCCAGGCTGTTGACCTTGAGCAGCATGATCAGCCGCACCATGGCGTCATCCAGCGGCGCACCGACGCCGGCGGCATGCGACAGCACCAGCGAGCGCTGGAGTTTCTCCAGGTCTTCGTTGGCGATGCGGGTCGAGGCCAGCAGGCCAAAACCGGTGTTGATGCCGTAAGCGGTCCGGCCTTCGGCAATGATGCCGTTGACGCAGGCAACACTGGCTTCGATGGCCGGATAGGCCGACGCTGCCAGGCTCACGCGCAGGGGTGCCTGGTAGGCGGCGCGCAGTTGGGCCAGGGTCAACTGGCCGGGGGTAATTTCGATAGTCGACATAACTGAATAGCCTCAGGATTCGAACTGGGGAAGCAGCTCACGCAGCGCTTCCAGGTTTGTTTGATTGCGCAGCACCTCATAGGTGGCACGTACATCCAGATGCAGCGGGTGCTCCTCCTCGTAGAAGGCCACATGCTCGCGTAGTAACTGCCAGGCACGCCCGGTGCCCTGGCCAAAGGGTCTGTCCTCGATAAAGTCGAAGGCCTGGCTGGCGAGCAGGTACTCGATGGCCAGCACATGCAAGGCATTATCCAGGGCCTTATCCAGTTTCAGGGCCGCGCTTTCGCCCAGGCTCAAATGGTCCTCTTGTAGCCCGGAGGTGAGGAAGTTGTCGGTAACCGCCGGCAGCGCCAGGCGCTTGTTGTCCGCCACCAATGACGCCGCGCTGTACTGGACGATCATCATCCCCGACTTGACGCCGCTGCCGTGGGTCAGAAACGGCGGCAACTGGTTCGCCTGCGGGGTGACCAGACGGAAGCTGCGCCGCTCGGAAATACTGCTCCACTCGCAGACGGCAATCGCCAGCAGATCGCAGGCCATCGCCACCGACTCGCCGTGGGGGTTGGCCTGGGAAATCACCCGATAGGCACCGTTCTCCTTGACCACCAGCGGGTTGTCGGTGGCCGAATTGAGCTCGCCGACAATCTGTCGGGCCGCGTGCTGCAGTTGATCACGGCAGGCACCCTGCACTTGGGGGATCGAGCGCACGCTCAGGGCGTCCTGCAGATGCTCGCCCTGGCAACGCTCGATCACCCGGCTGCCCTGCAACAGATGGCGCAGGTTGCTCGCGCTTTGCTGCATGCCCAGGTGGGCTTTGCGCTGGATCGCCGCGACGCTGATGGCGTCCAGCTGCCCGCCGAGGGCTTCGAAACTCATGGCCGCGATGATATCGGCCCAGTCGGCCAGCGCCGTAGCGTCCGCCAGGGTCAGGCAGGCCAGCCCGGTCATTGCCGGCGTGCCGTTGACCAGGCTCAAGCCATCCTTCGCACCCAGCTCGACGGTTGCCATGCCAACGGCCTCAAGCGCCGCCTGAGCAGTAACCCGCTGACCGCGAAACTCGACCTCACCCTGCCCCAGCAAGGCCAGGCCGATATGCGCCATATGCGAGAGATAGCCGACCGAACCCTGGGCCGGCACCAATGGCACGATGTCGTGGTTGAGCAGGTTCAACAGGCCTTCCACAACCTGCGGGCTGACGCCCGAATAGCCGTGGCTGTAATTGACTACCGCGCAGCAGATGATTGCCCGCACCTGCTCGGCGCGCAGCGGCGCACCGATGCCGCAGGCATGGCTCATCAGGGTGTGGCGAGAGAGCTTCTGCAGCTCGCCCGGTGCCAGCACCACATGGCACAGCGCGCCCAAGCCGGTGTTGATGCCGTAATGCGCCTTGCTCGAGCCGGCGATGGCGAGGATCGCCGCACGGGCTTCCTGCACCCGCGACCAGGCTTGCGCTGATAACTGCAGCAGGCGGCGATCGCGGGCTACAGCGACTACGTCCTGCCAGGCGATGGGGCCATCGCCAATCAACACTGCCTCAACCGACTTACTCATGGACCACTCCCGTCAGTTGCTCTTGCTCGTCAGCCGGCTCGCCCTTGTTGAAGACAAACACCCGGGCCGCCGACGCCACGATCAGAATGAACACAAACAGCACAGTGAAGCCACCCGCCGCCGCCAGGTACTTGATCCCCTCGACGCCCTGGGCACCACCACCGAAGGCCACCATGATGTAGGCAATGGCGGCGATGGAAACGCCCCAGATAACCTTCTGCCGCTTCGGCGACTCTTCATCCGCACGCATATCGTGGGTGCAGATCGAGGCGATGGTCGAGGTCATGGAATCCGCTGCGGTGGCAAAGGAAATGATCAGAGTAAAGATGGCCAGCGGCACCAGAATCACGGCCAACGGCAGGTTCTGCAAAAAGCCCCAGAGCCCGGAGACCGCGCCGTTTTCGGTGACGATACGCACCAGATCGAGGGTGCCGTCCATCTGCCATTTGATCGCCGAGCCACCCCAGATGGCGAACCAGACGATGCCGAACAGCGACGGCAGCACCCAGTTGATGATCAGAAACTCGCGCAGGGTACGGCCGTAGGAAATACGTGCGAGGAACAACCCCATCAGCGGCGCGTAGGCGATCCAGATCGACCAGTCGTACATCGTCCACCAGGTCACCAGGGCCTCGCCGCCGGACTCCTTGGTATCGAACGACCAGAGAAAGAAGTTGTTCAGCCAGTAACCCAGCGCGGTGGTCGACAGGCTGAAGATGTAGCTGATCGGGCCGATGATCAGCAACACGATCACAAAGGCGTAGAAGATGTAGGCGTTGACCGAGGAGAGAAACTGGATGCCGCGCTTGAGCCCCGACAGGGCGGAGGCGATAAACACCACGGAAATGATCAGCGTCAGTACCAACCAGGTCATCGGCGTCGAGCGGATGCCGTACTGCGATTCGATACCCGAACCGATCAGCGCCAGCCCGGCACCGAGCGAGGAAGCCAGACCGAGGGCGATGGCCAACACCGCTACCACATTGATCAGCGACTTGACCCACGGCCGCTCGCCATGACGGCCGATCACCGGAGCCAGGGCCGAGGCAATGGAGAACGCCTGTTTCCGGTTGTAGTGCATATAACCGATCATCAGGCCCACCACCGAATACATGGCGTAGGGGATAAAGCTCCAGTTATGGAAGCTGCGCGCCAGGGCGAACACTGCCGCCTCGGCACTGCCGGCGGCGAAGGACTGGTTGCCGATTTCGCCGTAGACATTGCCCAGGTAAATGATCGGCTCATTCACCGAATAGGTGACCACACCCGTGGCGATCCCGCCCGTCAGCGCCATGGCGAAAGTCGAGGCCATGGAGAACGCCGGCTTGGCATGTGCCCCGCCCAGGCGAATATCACCGGCCTTGGAACAGAAGATATAAGCGGTAACCGCCAGCGCCGAGAACGCCAGCAGCTGATACAGCCAGGCGAAGTCGGACAAGGAGAAATAGAAGATTTTCTTGGCCACGCTGACCAGCGCCGCGTTGTCGACCAGCCCGACGATTACGGCGAGAAGAATGATGGTAAATGCGGGGATAAAGACCCCGGCATTCAGGCGCTTACGGCTACTTGTATTCATTATTGCCTGCCCTCTGCAAACTGCACTCGGTAGAAGCGCAGGTCCGGCGCGAGCCTCTGCTCGCCGCGCCGAACCCGCTCTTTCAGCTCATGGTTAACGACCACCCAGCATGGGCAGGTCCAGGCCCTGCTCGCGGGCGCAATCGGCGGCAATCTGATAACCGGCATCGGCGTGACGCATCACCCCGGTGCCCGGGTCGTTGCGCAGCACGCGGCCGAGACGGGCGCGGGCTTCCGGCGTACCGTCGGCCACTATGACCACCCCGGAATGCTGCGAGTAGCCCATGCCAACGCCGCCACCGTGGTGCAGCGACACCCAGGTCGCGCCGCCTGCGGTATTCAACAGGGCGTTGAGCAGCGGCCAGTCGGACACGGCGTCGGAACCGTCCTGCATGGACTCGGTTTCACGGTTGGGGCTGGCCACCGAGCCGGAGTCCAGATGGTCGCGGCCGATGACGATCGGCGCTTTCAACTCGCCGCTGGCGACCATGTCGTTGAAGGCCTGAGCCAGGCGCGCGCGGTCTTTCAGGCCGACCCAGCAGATACGTGCCGGCAGGCCCTGGAAGCTGATGCGCTCGCGGGCCATGTCCAGCCAGTTGTGCAAATGGGCGTCGTCAGGGATCAGTTCCTTGACCTTGGCGTCGGTCTTGTAGATATCTTCCGGGTCGCCGGACAGCGCCACCCAGCGGAACGGGCCGATGCCCTGGCAGAACAGCGGACGGATATAAGCCGGGACGAAGCCAGGGAAATCGAAGGCGTTGTCGACGCCCTCCTGCAGCGCCATCTGGCGGATATTGTTGCCGTAGTCGAAGGTCGGCACGCCCATCTGCTGGAAGGCCAGCATGGCGCGCACATGCACGGCCATGGACTGCTTGGCGGCCTTGACCACCACGGCCTCCTCGGTCTTGCCGCGGGCCACGTATTCGTCCCAGCTCCAGCCGGCCGGCAGGTAGCCGTGGCGCGGGTCATGGGCGCTGGTCTGGTCGGTGACCATGTCCGGACGCACGCCACGGCGTACCAGCTCCGGGAGGATCTCGGCGGCGTTGCCACAGAGGGCGATGGACACCGCCTTGCCTTCGCTGCAGTACTTGTCGATACGCGCCAGGGCGTCGTCGAGATCACTGGCCTGCTCGTCGACATAACGGGTCTTCAGGCGGAAATCGATACGCGATTGCTGGCACTCGATATTCAGCGAGCAAGCGCCGGCCAGAGTCGCTGCCAATGGTTGCGCGCCGCCCATGCCGCCGAGGCCTGCGGTAAGTACCCAACGGCCCTTGAGGTTGCCGTCGTAATGCTGACGACCGGCCTCAACGAAGGTTTCATAGGTGCCCTGGACGATGCCCTGGCTGCCGATATAGATCCAGCTGCCGGCAGTCATCTGCCCGTACATGGCCAGGCCCTTGGCATCCAGTTCGTTGAAGTGCTCCCAGGTGGCCCAGTGCGGCACCAGGTTGGAGTTAGCCAACAGCACGCGTGGCGCATCCTTGTGCGTTTCAAACACGCCGACCGGCTTGCCGGATTGAATCAGCAGGGTCTGGTTGTCTTCCAGGCGGGTCAGCACTTCGACGATCTTGTCGTAGCACTCCCAGTTGCGCGCGGCGCGGCCGATGCCGCCATACACCACCAGTTCCTTGGGGTTCTCGGCCACTTCCGGGTCGAGGTTGTTCATCAGCATGCGCAGCGGCGCTTCGGTCAGCCAGCTCTTGGCGGTCAGCGTGGTGCCACGGGCGGCGCGGATTTCGGTGTCACGGAAAAGGCTCATAGCAAGCTCCTTATCAACAGATCGTTAGGTGCGGGCGGCTTACAGCCAGCCCATGTAAAGCGCCAGGTAGCCCAGCGGAATGCTGAACAACAGGCTTAAGAACGTGCGCTGCAGCCAGACCAGCAACAGGTCGCGCAAACGCAGAGGAATTCGCGTGGCCAACACGCAGGGAATCGAGGCAGAGAGAAACAGCACGCTGCTCACCGAGACGATGGCGGTGACGAACTTGACCAGCAGGTCGGCGTCTTTCAGCAACATCGCCGGCAGGAACATCTCCGCCAGGCCGGAAGAAATGGCCCGGGCCACCTGCATCGGCTCATTCAGGCCAAACAGCCAGGTCACTGGGTAGAACAGCACGCCCAGGGCATCGAACAGCGGGGTGTACTTGGCGGCGAGCAAACCGAGCAGGCCGACGGCGAGGATGCTCGGCAGAATCGCGGCGGTCATGCGCAGGCCGTCGACAAAGGTCTCGCGCAGCGCACTGAGCAGCGAGGGCGCGCTGGCCGCCTGACTCAGGCCGGCACGCCAGGCGCTACCGATACGGCTCTCGCCCGCCTGCAACTGCGGCTCGGGGCGGCTTTCGGTGGGCAGGCGCGACAGCGGGTAGATACGCGCGCTGACCGCGGTGACGCTGAAGGTCACCAGCATCGCGCTCCAGAAATACAGGTTCCAGATTTCCATCAGGCCAAGGGTCTTGGCGATGATCACCATAAAAGGTGCCGACACCGTGGAGAAGCCGGTGGCGATAATCGCTGCCTCCCGCACGCTGTAGTGGCCCTGCTGGTACATGCGATCAGTGATCAGCAGCCCCACCGAGTAGCTGCCCACAAACGAGGCCACCGCATCGATGGCCGACTTGCCCGGCGTACGCCAGATCGGCCGCATCACCGGCTGCATCAGCACGCCGACCAACTCGAGCAGACCGAAGCCGATCAGAAACACCAGGGCCAGCGCCCCCAGCGGCACGATCAGCGCCAGGCTGAGCACCAGCTTGTCGAACAGAAACGGCAGCATGCCCGGCTGATAAAGCGCTTCAGGCCCGACACCGAACAGATAGGCCACGCCGATCAGCAGACCGAACACCTTGAGCACGCTGAATACGGTACGCGTCAGGTCGCCGCGCCAGCTGCCGCTGAACCAGGGCTGCAGCGCGCCGTAGAGCATAAACAGCATGGCAATGCTGATCACCAGCGGCCGCGCATGGGTTTGCAGGGCGCTGGCAGCATGGTCGAGAAGGATGGTCGAGCGCCCGCCGATTTCGAACGGTACGAAAAACAGCAGCAGGCCGATCAGGCTATAGCCGAGCAACCGGGCCAGGGCGCGACCCTTGGACACGCTGGCGAGCGCCGTAAGTTGTTCAGACATGACGGCTCTCCGCGCGCAACGAGCGGGGTGCCGGGCTGCCGCCGTGGCGGTGCTGGGTGAAGGGTGTCATCTGTGCATTCCTCTGTATTTATTGTTGTCAGGGAAGTGGCCAACGATCGCTTATCCGGATTTGATTTCCAGAGTAGTCACGCCATTGTTCAGCAACTCGTCCTCAGCCAGCGTCGCCAGACCACCGAAGATGCACAGCTCGCGCCAGAGCAGGCGCGGGCCGGACAGGGGCATGGGACTCTCGCTGAGCGGACTTGTATATACAATAGGATTCGACCCACCCGTCGTCAACCCCGTTCGTCAGCAAAGAATGACCCCTGCGTAACAACCGTCATATGCAGGCGCTAAGGCATCGCCACAGAAACCAGCGAGATAGACGCTGCATGCTGCGCCAGCCGCAAACCAACGACAGCGCTCGGTGCGCACAGGGCCATGCGAGTGCACGGCGCTAATGTATATACATAAAAATCTGCCAGCATCAGCGCTGGCGAGTGAAGGCATGGCTTTGTAGGGTGCGCCGTGCGCACCGCGGCAGCCTAGGGGACCTTGGTGCGCGCAGCGCCCCCTACAACAGCAGGCTTGCGCGCCTTCAGCACCGAGGGGGCACAAAAAAGCCCCGGCTGTTTAGGCCGGGGCTTTTTCGATACTGCGTGGTTCTTAGAACTGCGCGGCGTCCAACAGATACAGACTCTCGCTACCGGCTTTAACCGAAGCAGTCAGCGAGTGGATACGCGGCAGCAGGCGGGCGAAGAAGAAACGCGCGGTGCCCAGTTTGCTGACGTAGAACTCGTCCTGATCCTGCTTAGCCAACGCGGTGCGTGCCATCAGGGCCCACATATAGGCGTAGGCGGTGTAGCCGAATACCTGCAGGTACTCGACCGAGGCGGCGCCGACTTCGTTCGGGTTGGCCTTGGCGCGTTCCAGCAGGTCGCTGGTCATCAGCTCCAGGTTGGCGATGGCGCCTTTCAGCGGCTCGATAAATTCGGCCAGGCTGCTGTCGGCGGAATCGGTGAAGGCTTTGATCTCTTCGGCGAAGTGCTTGTAGAACGCCCCGCCGCTGCCGACCACTTTACGGCCGACCAGATCAAGCGCCTGGATGCCGTTGGTGCCTTCGTAGATCTGGGTGATGCGGCAGTCGCGGATCAGCTGCTCCTGGCCCCACTCACGGATATAACCGTGGCCGCCGAAGATCTGCTGGCCGTGGGTGGTGGTTTCCAGCGCCATATCGGTAAGGAAGGCCTTGGCCACCGGAGTCAACAGAGCAACCAGCTCTTCCGCGCGCTTGCGGGTAGCGGCGTCTTCGCTGTACTTGGCGGTGTCGAGTTGCATGGCCACGTAGCTGGAGAAGGCACGGCCGCCCTCGTTCAGCGCTTTCATGGTCAGCAGCATGCGACGCACGTCCGGGTGCACGATGATCGGGTCAGCGGCTTTGTCTTTAGCCACCGGGCCGGTCGGCGCGCGGCTCTGGATACGGTCGCGGGCGTATTCCACGGCGTTCTGGTAGCTGCGCTCGCCCAGGGACAGGCCCTGGATACCCACGCCCAGACGCTCGTAGTTCATCATGGTGAACATGGCGGCGAGGCCCTTGTTCGGCGCATCGACGATCCAGCCGGTGGCACCGTCGAAGTTCATCACGCAGGTGGCCGAGGCCTTGATGCCCATCTTGTGTTCGATGGAGCCGCAGGACAGGCTGTTGTGCTCGCCCAGGGAACCGTCGGCATTGACCATAAACTTCGGCACCAGGAACAGCGAGATGCCTTTCGGGCCCGCTGGGGCGTCCGGCAGCTTGGCCAGTACCAGGTGAATGATGTTCTCGGTCAGGTCGTGCTCACCGCCGGTGATAAAGATCTTGGTGCCGGACACCTTGAAGCTGCCATCAGCCTGCGGCTCGGCCTTGGTGCGGATAATCCCTAAGTCGGTGCCGGCATGCGGCTCGGTCAGGCACATGGAGCCCGCCCAGACGCCGGAATACATGTTCGGCAGGTATTTCTCTTTCAGCTCTTCGCTGGCGTGGGCGTTGATCGACAGGCAGGCACCGGCGGTCAGCATCGGGTACAGCCCGAACGACAGGTTGGCCGAGTTGACCATTTCCTCGACCTGGGCCGAAATCGCCTTGGGCATGCCCATACCGCCAAATACCGGGTCACCACCAACGCCAACCCAACCGCCTTCGGCGTAGGTTTTGTAGGCATCCGGGAAGCCGGCTGGGGTTTTCACCGAGCCGTTGGCCCAGGAGCAGCCTTCTTCGTCGCCGCTGCGATTGAGCGGGGCGATCACGCCGCCGGTGACCTTGCCGGCTTCTTCGAGAATGGCCGCGGCAGTGTCTTCATCGACCACTTCAGCCAGGGCCGGCAACTGGGCCCACAGCTTGGAAACTTCAAACACTTCATTGAGCACGAAGCGCATATCGCGCAGGGGAGCTTTGTAGTCAGCCATGGGCAAATCCTCGGACGAGCAGCAGATGTAAAGCAGTAGGTGTAAAGATGTGCACGGAGTCTAACCGAACAACTTTTTAGACACATAGCGTCGCGTAGTGACCAACTGGTCGCCATTCGTTTGTTAGGCTAACGAGCACCTTAATAACGGCAAAACCCGCCGAGTGGCGGGCTTTGCCTGGGTTACAACCGTCGGTCAGAGGGCGAAATGTTCCGCCGGCAAACGCATCAGGCATTCGCTGCCCGCCTCGGCACCGGCCAGGTGGGTGGCGGTACGCGGCAACAGGCGCTTGAAGTAGAACTCGCAGGTCGCCAGCTTGGCCTGGTAGAACGCTGCATCACCCGCGCCCGCCGCCAATTTTTGCTCGGCCACCAGGGCCATGCGCAGCCAGAAGTACGCCAGGGTGACGTAGCCGGAGTACATCAGGTAATCCACCGACGCCGCGCCGACTTCGTCCGGATTCTTCATCGCCGCCATGCCGATCTTCTGGGTCAGCACGCCCCACTGCTGGTTGAGCGTCGCCAGTTGAGCGACATAACCCTTGAGCTGCGGGTGCTCGGCCTGGGCCTCGCAGAACTTGTGGACGATCTTGGTAAAGCCGCGCAGCAGCTTGCCCTGGCTGCCGAGCACCTTGCGCCCGAGCAGGTCGAGGGCCTGGATGCCGTTGGTACCTTCATAGATAGGCGCAATGCGGCAGTCGCGCACCAGCTGCTCCATGCCCCACTCGCGGATAAAGCCATGGCCGCCGAATACCTGCATGCCGTGGTTGGTTACCTCCAGGCCGGTCTCGGTCATAAACGCCTTGCAGATCGGCGTGAGGAAGGCCAACAGGTTCTCTGCTTCTTCACGCTGCTCGGCGCTATCACCACGGTGCGCCTGATCGATCAGCTGCGCGGTGAAATAGGCCAGGGCGCGGTTGCCTTCGTTGAAGGCTTTCATGGTCAGCAGCATGCGCCGCACATCGGGATGCACGATGATCGGGTCGGCGGCTTTATCCGGCGCTTTCGGCCCGGTCAGCGCACGCATCTGCAGGCGTTCGCTGGCGTATTTGATCGCGCCCTGGAAACTGGTCTCGCCCAAACACAGGCCCTGCATGCCAGTGCCCAGGCGCGCGTGGTTCATCATGGTGAACATGCAGTTAAGGCCCTTGTTGGCCTCGCCGATCAGGTAGCCAGTGGCGCTGTCGAAGTTCATCACGCAGGTGGCCGAAGCCTTGATACCCATCTTGTGTTCGATCGAGCCGCAGCTGACGCCGTTGCGCGCGCCGGCCTGACCGTCAGCGTTGGGCAGGAATTTGGGCACGATAAACAGCGAGATGCCCTTGGTACCAGCCGGCGCGTCGGGCAGCTTGGCCAGCACCAAATGCACGATGTTCTCGCTCATATCGTGCTCGCCGGCGGAGATAAAGATCTTGCTGCCGCTGACCGCATAGCTGCCGTCTGCCTGGGGCACGGCGCGGGTCTTGATCAGTCCCAGGTCGGTGCCGCAGTGGGCTTCGGTCAGGCACATGGTGCCGGTCCAGCTGCCTTCTGTGAGTTTGCTCAGGTAGGTCTGCTTCTGCGCTTGCGTGCCGTGGGCGTGGATCGCCGACATCGCGCCGTGGGTCAGGCCGGGGTACATGCCCCAGGAGGTGTTGCTGGCACCGACCATTTCGCCGATCAACAGACCGAGGGAATGCGGCAGGCCTTGGCCGCCGTAGGCCGGGTCCGCCGCCAGGCCATTCCAGCCGCCTTCGACGTACTGGGCAAAGGCTTCCTTGAAGCCCTTGGGTGTGGTCACCACGCCGTCGTTGATCTGACATTCCTCTTCATCGCCGGAGCGATTCAGCGGTGCCAGCACCTGCTCACAGAATTTCGCACCCTCGGCAAGGATCGCGCTGACCATATCCGGGGTGGCGTCGCTGGCACCCATCGCGGCGTAGCCGGCATGAAAGTCGAAGACCTCGTCGATCAGAAAGTGCATATCGCGCAGGGGGGCTTTGTACTCGGGCATGCTGGCTTCTCCGTCAGCTAGAGCGTGGATTAGCTCTTTAAGCTACGGCTGATGCGGCGCTCCAACAATCACAGTGCAGATGCTGAATACACTGCCATTAGCCGGCAGCCTCAGTTGCGCGAGGCTTCCAGCTTGACCGCCCCGCGCCGCTGCCCATAACTGCGCACGCAGTTACGCCCGGCACTCTTGGCGTTATACAGCGCTTGGTCGGCGGCCTTGAGCACCTCTTCCGGGCTGCGCTGCTCCAGCCCGCGCTCGGCCACGCCCATGCTGACGGTCACCGACACTTGATTGGCCGAACTGCCGGCCCGCCGCGCCCTGCCCTGTTTATCGTCCTGCGGGCGCTGCTGTTTATCACGCAGCTGGATGCGATAGGTCTCGATGGCCTGGCGTATCACCTCAAGGTGCGGCAGGCACTCGTCGAGGGTCTTGCCGGGGAACACCAGGGTGAATTCCTCGCCGCCATAGCGGTAGGCTTTGCCCCCGCCGCCGATCTTGCGCAGCTGAGCGGCGACCAGGCGCAGCACCTGATCACCGACATCGTGGCCGTGGGTGTCGTTGAATTTCTTGAAGTGATCGACATCGGCCATGGCGATCACATAACTGCGACCCAGACGCTGCAGGCGTTCATTCAAGGCGCGGCGACCCGGCAGGCCGGTGAGTTCGTCACGGAAGGCCATCTGATAGGCCTCATGCGCAACGGCGGCAACCAGGATCAGCATGATCTGACTGCTCATCACATTCAGCGCATTGGGCAGGATAAAAGTGTTCGGCAGCATCCACAGCAGGCCGCACAGCCCCAGCAGCTGCGCCGCATGCAGCGGCCGCGGCGCGCGCAGGTACTGCACCACCAGCAGAATCACGCCAAGGACAAATACCGGATAGGCCAGCTGGATCAGTGCCAGCCACTCGACCTGCAGCGCCGGCCAACGCACCAACGACAACCAGTGCAGCAAGGCTTCGGGAAAGCGCTGCGCCAGGCCCACCGCCACCGCACTGACCGCAAGCAAAACTGCGGCCCGGGCGATCAGGTCCTGCAGCAGATGGGTGCGTTCCTGCCAGGCGGCATACAGGCTGTAGAGCAGCGGCAGCAGCAGGCTGCCGAGGTGGAAGGTCAGCGCCGCGTCACTGCGCACCTGCCCCGTGGCGCGGAAATGATCGACCTGGGTATCGAGCAGAAAGTAGCCGAGGTACAGCGTCAGCAGCAGAAACACCTCGCGCTGACGGCCATAGACCAGGCAGAACGCCCCACCGAGCAATAGCAGCAGGGTGGGCAGCACATTGAACAGCGAGGTGAAGAACTCGTTCAGCACCGCCAGCCGCGCCAACAGCAAGCCGCTGATTAGAAGCAGCAACGAAGGCAGGAAATGGCTGAAGCGTGCAGGGGCATGGCGCGACAAGACGGGCTCCGGGAGCACAGCGACGTTGAATGCAAACGAGCATTCTGCCCGCCATTTGCTTCTTGCACATGCACATGGCTCGCAAATCTGCGATTTTTTGGGCGGTGTCCGTTACATGTACATGCTGCGGTACCTTGTAGCCCGGATGCAATCCGGGAAAGGATGCGCATGCACCACCGCTCCCGGATTGCGCTTAGGCTTATTCGGGCTACGGGCTTTGCTCGTCTGCTGACGGCATCTGGGGCAGCGAATCCATCGGTGAGCGCGGCATGCAAGCCTCAATGAAAAAACCGCTGCTTTTAAGGGCAGCGGTTTTTTGTGCAGCGATAACGCCGGGAAACTTAGTAACCCAGGGCGAAATCTTCTTCGTTCATGTCCATCAGATTGCCAGCGCCGGAGAGCATGGCTTCCACATGGCCACGGGTGCGCGGCAGGATGCGAGCGAAGTAGAAGTTGGCAGTCTGCAGCTTGGCTTTGTAGAAAGCCGCGTCTTCAGCGCCAGCAGCGATCTTCTCGGCAGCCAGGCGAGCCATGTCAGCCCAGAAGTAAGCCAGGCAGACGTAACCGGAGTACATCAGGTAATCCACCGAAGCGGCACCGACTTCTTCACGATCTTTCATGGCGGCCATGCCCACTTTCATGGTGATGTCGCCCCACTCCTTGTTCAGCTTGGCCAGCGGTGCAACCAGCGCTTTGACAGCGTCGTTGCCTTCGTTGGCCTGGCAGAACTTGTGCACGATCTTGGTGAAGCCTTTCAGCGCTTCGCCTTGAGTCTGCAGCACTTTACGGCCCAGCAGGTCGAGTGCCTGGATACCGGTGGTGCCTTCGTACAGCATGGAAATACGGCTGTCGCGAACGTTCTGCTCCATGCCCCACTCGGCGATAAAGCCGTGGCCGCCATAGATCTGTACGCCGTGGTTGGCGGCTTCAAAGCCGACTTCGGTCATAAAGGCTTTGGCGATCGGAGTGAGGAAAGCCAGCAGTGCGTCGGCTTGCTTCTTCTCGGCTTCGTCCTGGCTGTACTTGACGATGTCGACCTGCTTGGCAGTGAAGTACACCATCGCACGGTTACCTTCAGCGAAGGCTTTCATGGTCAGCAGCATACGACGTACGTCCGGGTGGACGATGATCGGGTCAGCGGCTTTTTCCGGCGCTTTCGGGCCAGTCAGAGCACGCATCTGCAGACGCTCACGAGCGTACTTCAGGCCGCCCTGGAAACCGATTTCGGCGTGAGCCAGACCTTGCAGAGCAGTACCCAGACGAGCCGTGTTCATAAAGGTGAACATGCAGTTCAGGCCTTTGTTGGCTGGACCGATCAGGTAACCGGTGGCACCGTCAAAGTTCATCACGCAAGTGGCGTTACCGTGGATACCCATCTTGTGCTCAAGCGAGCCACAGGAAACGGCGTTACGCGCACCGATGCTGCCGTCAGCGTTGACCGAGAACTTCGGCACGATAAACAGCGAGATGCCTTTGGTGCCTTGCGGCGCGTCGGGCAGGCGGGCCAGCACGATGTGGACGATGTTACCGGCCATGTCGTGTTCACCAGCGGAGATAAAGATCTTGGTGCCGGAAACCTTGTACGAGCCATCAGCCTGCGGCTCGGCCTTGGTACGCAGCATGCCCAGGTCGGTACCGCAATGCGGTTCGGTCAGGCACATGGTGCCGGTCCACTCGCCGGATACCAGCTTGGTCAGGTAGGTGTGCTTCTGATCGTCGGTGCCGTGCTCGGAGATGGTGTTCATCGCACCGTGCGACAGGCCTGGGTACATGCCCCACGACCAGTTCGAGGTACCCACCATTTCGCTGATTGCCAGACCCAGGGACTCAGGCAGGCCTTGGCCGCCGTGGTCAACGTCGTGGGCCAGGCTCGGCCAGCCGCCTTCAACGAACTGCTGATAGGCCTCTTTGAAGCCGGTAGGGGTTTTCACGCCTTCCGGGGACCAGGTGCAACCTTCGGTGTCACCTACACGGTTCAGCGGCGACAGCACCTGCTCACAGAACTTGGCACCTTCCTCAAGGATGGCGCTGACCATGTCCGGAGTAGCGTCCTGGCAGCCAGGCAGGCTCTGATAATGCGCTTCGTAGCCGAGCAGTTCGTCGCGTACGAAACGGATATCGCGCAAGGGGGCCTTGTAATCAGGCATAGCGGTTAACCTCTGCGGTGGATTCTTAGAGTGTAGGTGACCGGATATTCGGTCGTTTTCGGGAGCAATCCCGGCGCTCGCATGCCCCTTGGCAACCGAGCGAATCAAACAAGCGTTTGAAACATACGTTTATGCCTATTTAATGTCAAGCACCCCGCCCTTCGATTATGCAAGCAGATCTATCGCCGGAGTCGTTTCGCCCAGGCCGCCCAGTTTCCGATACAGATCAAGACTAGGTGGCGCGGGTCGTTCCTGCCGGGACGATGCGGCGGATTCTTCCCGACCTGTCGCCTCCTCGTCCTGCTCTGCGCCCTCGGCACTGGACTCCCGGGCCTGCTGCGCTTCGGTGCGGCGCTGTTCGACCAAGTCGACACGGGCCTGAGTCATCTGCGCCTGGGCCTGGGAGGCTACGCGTAGGTCCTGGGCGGAAGGCTCCGCAGGAGCCAGGGCTGCGCGCAGAACGATTTCCATCTTGCGCAAGGTGGCTTCGGGATTGTTCGGCACCGCGCCCACATCGATGCTGACCTCACCACCCACCGCATAACGCTTGCCATCCGGACCACGGCTAAAGGTGTAGGTCGGCGCACCGGCGTAGCGTCCGCCCACGGCCGAATGGGCCTGCTCATGGGCACGCACTTCCTGATCACGGCTGACCAGTTCGGCGATTTCCAGTTGTTCGAGGCGCTGCTGCTGCGGGCTGGGTTCGCCTTCGCGGCTTTTGGCTTTGTCGGAATTGGCCGAGGAGTCACTAGGCTTATCGGCTTCTTCACGGGCAGAAGCCGATTGCTCATCGATCAGCGACTGAGCAGCGCTTACCTGCGTGGGAGCGGCGCGGCTGCTGTCAGTGGAAGTATCGGGAGGACCGGCGGACGCAGGGGGGCGGGCCGGCAGTAGGGCTGCTGGCGCGAAATAGGACGATGCGCCGCCAATCTGCATGTATCACTCCTCGCCCCAAGCACCGCCAATAGGATTGTCCTGGGCGGGTCGAAGCAAGTGGCTCAGGCGCTGGTATCGATCAGGGTGCCGAGCACTTCATCGGCCGTTTTCACCAGCTTGGCTCCGACGGCTGCCTCGTTCTGGCCCTGACGCAGCGCCACCAGGCTTTCCGCCAGGTCAGGACGCGACTGTTCTGCCGAGCTGGGCGCGGGATTAACCTGATTGGCCGGCGGTGTGGAGCTTGGCTGCAGCGGCGGCGTGACGGCATTGCTGGCAATATCGGCCGCAGCCTGATCGACCCGACGCTGGCCAGACTGAATGGTACTAATGCCCGAATTGAAGGCGTTACCCGAAATTTCCATGCCCAGACTCCTGCTGTCGCAACACACTGACGTTCTTCATTGAAGCAGATGCAGCTGGAAAAACGTACAAGCAAAAGGCTATGGCAGTGAGCCCGCTTATAGCGCGAGGTCCAGAATGCTCAGGTCCAGATAGCCGGAAACCGCGGCCGGCGTGGCCTGCTCCAGGCGCGGCACATAGCCGAGGCAGGGTGCCGGCAGGCGTTCAGCCAGGGTCGCCAGGTTATCGTGCAGCCGCGAGGTGTTTGGATCGACCAGATTGGCCACCCAGCCGGCCAGGGGCAGCCCATCACGGATAATGGCTTCGGCGGTGAGCAGCGCCTGATTGATGCAACCCAGACGAACGCCGACCACCAGAATCACCGGCAACTGCAGGGCTATCGCCAGGTCCGACAGCGCCGCCTGCCCGGCCAGGGGCACACGCCAACCGCCCGCGCCTTCGACCAGGGTGAGGTCCGCCTGCTTGTCCAGAATCGCCTGCACCGGCCCTTGCAGCGCCGCAATATCCAGCAACACACCCGCTTCGCGGGCGGCCAGGTGCGGGGCAATCGCCGGCTCG
Source organism: Pseudomonas sp. (assembly GCF_035512415.1). GTDB lineage: Bacteria > Pseudomonadota > Gammaproteobacteria > Pseudomonadales > Pseudomonadaceae > Aquipseudomonas. The sequence continues at coordinate 119,703 of NZ_DATKDZ010000005.1, forward strand.
AATGCCAGCGGATTGACCTCTTCATAACGCAACGCCAGGGTGCATTCGCCCAGCAACGCCAAAGCGTCATCATTGCGCAGACCGTCCGCCGTCCGCACGCAGCCAGAAGCCACCGGCTTGGCCGCAGCCGTGGACAGGCCGGCCAGCCGCGCTGCATGCAACAGGCCGGCGGCGATGGTGGTTTTGCCGATTTCTGTATCAGTGCCGGTAACGAAAAATGCTTGGCTCATAACGATCTCTGACGGGGGTATTGGCGACGCTTTGGGGTAACTCAGGACAAGCCGCGCTTATATCAATTCTTACGCAGTACGCCGTAAACCACCTGATAGGTCGCCGGCAGGCCCTGCGGCTGGCGGAACTGTTCATAGGCATTGAGCAGCGCCAGCATGCGCGCTCGCCCGGTCAAACCGCCTGGCCGACCAGGGTTGAGGTTGTGTGCGCCGAGGGCTTTCAGTTCATGGGTCAGGCTGCGCAGATCCGGGTAGTACAGGGTTTCCGGGGTGGTCTGCAGGCTCAGGCGCGTCAGGCCGCTGCCGTCGCACAGGCGCTGATAATCCTCGAAGCGGCGGAAGCGATTGACGTGAACAAAGCCATCCACCGCCTGCCAGCTGTCGCGCAGCTCCTGCAGGGTGCCGACACACAGGCTGCTAAAGGCCAGCACACCGCCAGGCTTGAGCACGCGTTCGGCTTCGCTAAGCACGGCGGAAAAGTCTGCACACCACTGCAAGGCCAGACTGGAAAACAGCAGCTCGCAGGATGCATCGCGCAGCGGCAGGCGCTCGGCATCGCCGGCAATAAATTGCTGCGCCCCGCCCAGTGGCCGGGCGTGGCGCAACATGCCTTCGGCGATATCCAGGGCCACGCCCTGACTGGCCGGAAAACGTTCGCCCAAAGCGCGGCTGAAATAGCCGGTGCCGCAGCCCAGATCCAACCAACGCTCAGGAGTAATGGCAGCGGGCAAATGGGCCAGCAGCTGCTGGCCGACATTACGCTGCAAGGCGGCCACGCTGTCGTAGCTTTCCGCCGCGCGGGAGAACGATGCGGCGACCTGGCGTTTGTCCGGCAGGCCGCCGAGCTGGAAGGCTTCGCTCATCGGCGAGCCCGCCCTGCGCTCAGGGTGGCCTCTGCCACGGTGCGCACGGCGCACCCCACAACATCAGTCATCGCCAGCCTCGTGCAGAAAGGCCTGGATCGCCGCCGCCACTTCATGGGGGCGTTCCAGGGCGAAGGCGTGGCTGGCGTTATCAATTAAGCCAATTTCCACATCGGGCAACAGTTCGAGCAGCGCCGGCGCGGCCCCCGCAGGAACCAGAGCATCGGCACCTGCAAACAAATGCAGCTGCGGGCCGACAAAAGCCTGCAGCGCGACCCGGGTGTCCAGGGCAGCGAGCAGATCCAATCCGGCCAGCAGAGTGGCGGACTGCGGCAGCGGTGCCGCGCCGAGCAACTGCCGCGACAGGCCGCGGGCATCCGCTGCACCCTGGGCGCAGAGCAGGGCAAAACGCTTCAAAGTGGCGGACGCATCGGCGGCGCAGCCCTGGCGAAAGGCATTAAAGGTCTCGGCCGGCATAGCCGCAGACCAGTCTGGCTCGGCAACAAAGCGCAGGTTGCTGGCCAGGGTCAGCAGGCCGCTGCAACGCTCACCACGGCGTGCCGCCAGTTCAGCGGCGAGCATGCCACCGAGGGACCAACCGCCGAGCCAGGCGTCCTGGTCCAGGTTGGCGTCGAGTTCATCCAGCCAGTCGGCCGGGTCGCTGGAATCCAATAAAGGCAGCGGCTCGATCTGCACATGCAGACGTGGATCGAGGCCGCGCAAGGCATCAGCCAGTGGTTGCAATGGCGCAGTACCGAGGCCCCAACCGGGCAGCAGAATCAGTCGATCACGCATGGGCGGCATCCTCGACCGTCAGCAGCGGCCAGCACTCGGCCAGAGCTTCCAGCAGCAGTTCCAGCTGTTCCAGGCTATGGGCAGCCGACAGGGTTACCCGCAGGCGAGCACTACCGGCTGGCACGGTGGGCGGGCGAATTGCGGTGACCAGCAGGCCGCGTTCACGCAGCATCTGCGACAGCTGCATGGCGCGGCCGCTGTCGCCAATCAGAATCGGCTGGATCGGCGTGGCGCTGTCCATCAGCTCCAGACCGATGGCCTGGGCACCTTCGCGGAAGCGCTTGATCAGAACGTTCAGGTGCTCACGCCGCCAGTGTTCGCTGCGCAGCAGTTCCAGGCTTTTCAGGGTGGCGCAGGCCAGAGCCGGCGGCTGGCTGGTGGTGTAGATATAGGGGCGGGCGAATTGCACCAGGGTTTCGATCAACGCCTCACTGCCGGCGACAAACGCGCCTGCAGTGCCAAAGGCTTTGCCCAAAGTGCCGACCAGCACTTGCACATCGTCGATGCCCAGACCGAAGTGCTCGACGATGCCGCCACCGGTTGCGCCCAGCGGGCCGAAACCATGGGCATCATCGACCATTACCCAGGCATTGGTCCGGCGCGCTTCCGCGCACAGCGCCGGCAGGTCGGCCAGGTTGCCGTCCATGCTAAATACGCCGTCGGTGACCACCAGGGTATTGCCGCTGGCCTTGCTCAGGCGTGAGGTCAGACTGGCCGAATCGTTATGCAGATAACGGGAAAAACGCGCGCCGCTAAGCAAACCTGCATCCAGCAGGGAGGCGTGATTAAGGCGGTCTTCCAGCACCGTGTCATCACGACCGACCAGCGCGGTGACCGCGCCGAGGTTGGCCATATAGCCGGTGGAAAACAGCAGCGCGCGCGGTCGCCCGGTAAATTCGGCGAGGGCTTCCTCCAACTGGTGATGCGGGGTGCTGTGGCCGATCACCAGATGCGATGCGCCGCCGCCCACGCCCCATTGCTGCGCACCGGCGCGCCAGGCCTCGATCACCTGCGGGTGATTGGCCAGGCCCAGGTAGTCGTTGGAGCAGAAAGCCAGCAGCTGGCGGCCATCGACTGTAACCAGAGGACCCTGCGGTGATTCAAGCAAAGGGCGCTGGCGATAGAGGTTGGCGGCGCGGCGCTCGGCGAGGCGAGAGGACAGATCGAAGGGCATGCAAGCCTCGAAAAAAGCAGCGATGTAGGAGTGAGGGGGGATGCCTAGTTCCATGCCCGCGGAGGCTGTTCGCATTTCGCGGGCATGGCCCGCTCCTACCCGAAAACATCAAACATCGCAGGGCGGATGATTTACCCATCCACCCTGCGACGGGTCAGACCGCAGCGTTATAGAACAGCTTGGAGTCGCGCTGCTCGACCAGGGCCTGCTCGATGGCGGCCTGGTGCACTTCGTCGGCATGCTCCTGGCGCTCTTCCGGCTTGATGCCGAGGCGGGCGAACAGCTGCATATCCTTGCTGGCTTGCGGGTTGGCGGTGGTCAGCAGTTTTTCACCGTAGAAGATCGAGTTGGCACCGGCAAAAAACGCCAGGGCCTGCATCTGCTCGTTCATCGCCTCGCGGCCGGCGGACAGGCGCACGTGGGACTGCGGCATCATGATCCGCGCCACGGCGAGCATGCGGATAAAGTCGAACGGATCGACATCCTGCTCATCGGCCAGCGGCGTGCCCTGCACTTTCACCAGCATATTGATCGGCACCGACTCCGGATGCTCCGGCAAGTTGGCCAGCTGAATCAGCAGCCCTGCGCGGTCGTCCAGCGACTCGCCCATGCCAAGGATACCGCCGGAGCAGATCTTCATCCCCGAATCACGCACATAGGCCAGGGTTTCCAGGCGCTCGGCGTAGGTACGGGTGGTGATGATATTGCCGTAGAACTCCGGCGAGGTGTCCAGGTTGTGGTTGTAATAGTCCAGGCCGGCAGCGGCCAGGGCGGCGGTCTGCTCCTTGTCCAGCTTGCCCAGGGTCATGCAGGTTTCCAGGCCCAGGGCTTTGACGCCCTCAACCATCTTCAGCACGTAGGGCATGTCCTTGGCCGACGGGTGTTTCCACGCCGCGCCCATGCAGAAGCGGGTGGAGCCGATGGCCTTGGCCTCGGCGGCTGCCTCCAGCACCTTCTGCACTTCCATCAGCTTTTGCTTGTCCAGGCCGGTGTTGTAGTGGCCGGACTGCGGGCAGTACTTGCAGTCTTCCGGGCAGGCACCGGTCTTGATCGACAGCAGAGTCGAGACCTGCACGCGGTTGGCATCGAAATGCGCGCGGTGCACGGTTTGCGCCTGGAACAACAGGTCGTTGAACGGTTGCTCGAAGAGCGCCTTGACCTCACTGAGGGTCCAGTCGTGACGCAGGTTGGCGGCGGTGGTGGCGCTCATCGGTAATTCCTTATTGTTGGCTGCGCCCTGCTAGATTCAGCAGACGCACACGGATGTTCGGCATAGTTATGGAAGGTTTATGCGCTGTCAACCCAGCAAGCTCAACCAGGTTTACAACTGGTTAAAAAACAAACAACAGTGCCTACTCTGCGACGAACGCGCAGACGGCGCGCTGGCCATCTGCACCAGTTGTGAGGCCGAGCTGCCCTGGCTCGGCGGGCATTGCCAGGTCTGCGCCTTGCCGTTGCCCAGCCACGGCCTGGTATGCGGTGCCTGCCTGAAGAAGCCGCCCAGCTTTAGCAAGGTCGAAGTGCCCTGGCGCTACGCCTTCCCCATCGACAGCCTAATAACCCGGTTCAAGCACCAGGCCAGGTGGCCATTGGGACGTCTGCTCGGCGAGCTTTTGTCACAGCATTTACTGCACGCCTTCGATGAGGGCCTGCCGCGCCCCGATCTATTGCTGCCCGTGCCCCTGGCCGGCCGCAGGCAACGCCAGCGCGGCTTTAACCAGGCGGCGATGCTCGGCCAATGGCTGAGCATCGCCCTGCAACTGCCCAGGCAGGACGCCTGGCTGCTGCGGGTGCTCGATACCCCAGCGCAGCAGCAACTGGATGCCGCCACGCGCAAACGCAACCTGCGCAAGGCTTTTGCTTTGGCACCGGACAGCGCAGTCAGCGGCCTACATATAGCCCTGGTCGATGATGTGCTCACCACTGGCGCAACGGCCGAGAGCCTGGCGCGTCTATTAAACAAAGCCGGAGCGACGCGGGTCGATGTGTACTGCCTGGCGCGCACGCCAAAACCGGGGGATTAGCCAGCCGCTGTAGTCCGAATAAGCCTTGGCGCAATCCGGGAGTGCTATCCGGATTGCGCTGCGCTTATCCGGCTACTGTGCTTTATCGCGCCCATGGGCCACACGCCCGACGCCGGATAAGCGCTACACTCTGCGGCCAATTGTTCCGGAGTCGCCCATGTCCCATCCATTTGCCGCACTCACACCCGACCTGGTGCTGGATGCCGTGGAGAGCATCGGCTACCTCAGCGACGCCCGCGTGCTGGCCCTCAACAGTTACGAGAACCGCGTCTATCAGGTGGGCATCGAGGATGAGACGCCGCTGATCGCCAAGTTCTATCGCCCGGATCGCTGGTCTGACGCGGCGATTCGCGAGGAGCATAGCTTCACCTTCGAACTGGCCGAGTGCGAAGTGCCAGTGGTCGCGCCCCTGGTGCGCGATGGCGAAACCCTGTTTGAACACGCCGGCTTTCGCTTCGCCCTGTTCCCCCGCCGTGGCGGCCGCGCGCCGGAGCCGGGCAACCTCGACCAACTGTATCGCCTCGGCCAACTGCTCGGCCGCCTGCATGCCGTCGGCTCGCTGCGCCCTTTCGCCCATCGCGAAGCCTTGCAGGTCAGTAACTTCGGCCACGAATCCCTGGCCACCCTGCTCGATGGCAACTTTATTCCGCGCAGCCTGTTGCCGGCCTACGAGTCGGTGGCCCGCGACCTGCTCAAACGCGTGGATGCGTTGTTCACCGCCAACCCGGTAAAAGCCATCCGCCTACATGGCGACTGCCACCCCGGCAACCTGCTATGCCGCGACGACACCTTCCATATGGTCGACCTCGATGACTGCCGTATGGGCCCCGCTGTGCAGGATTTGTGGATGATGCTGGCCGGCGAGCGCCACGAGCGCCTCGGCCAACTGTCCGAGCTGATGGACGGCTACCAGGAGTTCCACGACTTCAACCCACGCGAACTGCCGCTGATCGAAGGCCTGCGTAGCCTGCGCCTGATGCACTACAGCGCCTGGCTGGCACGGCGCTGGGACGACCCGGCGTTCCCCATCAGCTTTCCCTGGTTCGGCAGCGAGCGTTACTGGGGCGAACAGATCCTGATCCTGCGCGAGCAGTTGTCGGCTCTGGATGAAGAGCCGCTACGCCTGTTTTGACGCACCCTGCGTAGCCCGGATGCAATCCGGGAAGGGTGTCCCGGATTGCATCCGGGCTACAGGGCTGAGCACTACAGTTGCCTGTTTAGCCGTAACGTCTTTGTTACAGCCAAGTGGCTTATGGCATTGAAGAAAAACCTGCCCGCCCAGACAAGCCCGCGTCGCCCCGACTAGAATCGCAGGTCTTTAGCTCGCAACCTCAGCAAGGACCCAGCATGGCCACCGCCAACCCGCGCCGCGGGTATATCCTCGGCCTGACCGCCTACATCATCTGGGGCCTGTTCCCGCTCTATTTCAAAGCCATTCAGGGCGTGCCGGCGCTGGAGATCATCGTCCATCGCGCGCTCTGGTCGGCGCTGTTCGGCGCGCTGTTACTGCTGGTATGGAAGCATCCCGGCTGGCTGCGCGAATTGCTCGACAACCCCAGACGCTTCGCCGTGCTGGCCCTGAGCGGCGTGCTGATAGCCAGCAACTGGCTGGTGTATGTGTGGGCGGTGAATAACGAGCGCATGCTCGAAGCCAGCCTGGGCTACTACATCAACCCGCTGGTCAACGTGCTGCTGGGCATGCTGATTCTCGGCGAACGCCTGCGCCGCCTGCAATGGCTGGCGGTGGGCCTGGCCGCCCTCGGCGTGGCGCAGCAGGTGTGGCAGCTGGGCAGCCTGCCCTGGGTGTCGCTGGTGCTGGCACTGACCTTCGGTTTCTACGGGTTGATCCGCAAACAGGCACCGGTTGCCGCGCTACCCGGCCTGGTGGTGGAAACCTGGTTGTTACTGCCGCTGGCGCTTGGCTGGTTACTGCTGAACCCGGCGGCGATGAGCACCCAGGCCGATTTCTGGAGCACCCCGCAAGCGCTCTGGTTGATCGCCGCTGGGCCTATCACCCTGGTGCCGCTGGTGTGTTTCAACGCCGCCGCCCGCCACCTGCCCTATACCACCCTGGGCTTTCTGCAATACCTCGCGCCGACCCTGGTGCTGCTACAGGCGATCTTCCTGTTCGACGAGCACTTCGCCCCCAGCACCCTACTGGCCTTTATCTGCATCTGGGCCGGCCTGGCGCTCTACAGCCTGGATGCCTGGCTAAGCCTGCGCAAACGCCAGGCGGTATAAAAACGGCTGAATGCTGTATGGCGGTATCAGGGGCCACATGGGCAGGGGGTGCCGTGCGCAGCGAGAATCTGCCGCTGAAGTTGTAGCCAGGACCAGAGCTGGTACACACGGCGCACCCTACGGAGCCGGTCACCTCGCCCATAGGGGTGATAGTCAAGGGCGACGCTGCATTGGACATCGCCTAAAAAACAACCAATCCCATGTAGCGGGCGCTGCGCCTGGGCTGCAGGCAGTTGCCCCCGGCTTATCCACAGAAGCATCCCCGGCCTTTGTGCACAACCAATAGCTAAGTGTTTAATTTCTAAGCAATTAGCAAAAAGCCCCGGGGCACTAAGCAGTGCTCCGGGGCTCCTCAAGCTACGCACAGAGTTATCCACATGGATCGTGGATAAACCCCGCGGCTAGTCCTCAGCCTGCAGCTTTAGCTCCACCATCAGATCATCCGCCAGGGTTTCCAGGTGCGTCTGCAACTGTTCTAGGCTCAGGCTCTGCGGCACGCCCAGCACAGCCTGGGCCTGGAACAGCAGCTCGCCGCTCATGGGCGCGGGAACCACTTCGGTGTTCAGGCTTTCCAGGTTGACCCCATGGCTGCTGAGCAGGCGGGTGATATCGCGCACGATGCCCGGACGATCATTGCCCACCAGTTCCAGGCGAATGGCCTGCCAGACGGTTGCCGGCTCGGTACCGCCTGCGGCGATCTGCACACGGATGCCATGGGCCTGCAATTCCTCCAGCGCCGTGACCAACCCGGAGTGCGCATCCAGCGGCACATCGACCCGCAAGATCCCGGCGAACTGCCCGGCCATGCGCGACATGCGGCTTTCCAACCAGTTACCGCCGTGCTCGCTGATGCACTGGGCGATGCGTTCGACCAGGCCAGGCTGGTCCTGGGCAATAACCGTCAATACCAGATGATCCATATGCAACTCCTTGTTCGCTGGCTGCTCAGGGCAGACTCAGCCAGTAAGTGTAAAACGCCTTATCGCGGACATAACCGAGGCGTTCGTAGAGGGCCTGTCCTGGCAGATTGCTCTTTGCCGTCTCCAACTGCAAACCGCAGGCACCACTGGCCTCGGCATGGGCGCGGGCGGCATTCATCAGCGCCTCGCCGATGCCTTGGCGGCGCGCCGCTTCACGCACATAAAGATCGCTCAACAACCAGGCCTGCCCTAGCGCCAGGGAAGAATAAAACGGGTAGAGCTGGACGAAGCCGCAAGCCACGCCCTGGCCATCGCGGGCCAACAGAAGGGTCGAGTCGCCGCGACGCAAACGGTCGGCGAGAAAGTCCCGTACCGCCGTCAACGGCTTGTCCACCTGATAGAAGGTCAGATAACCGGCAAACAGCATGGCCAGTTCGTCGAGATCGGCCACAGTGGCCGAATGTATGGGCATGGCTCAGCACTCCAGAGAAGGGCTGCAGCAGTATAGCCAGAGCGCACTGACGCTGGATCCGAACGCACTCGCCAATAAACTGTGTACTGCTTTTTAACTTATATGAAACAATAATCGAAATTTAACGCGACAAATCACTGCATGTAGTGACCGCAAAGCACTTCTTGGTCGCAGAGCGACGCGCACCCACTGATTTTCCCCGGATCTTGATGTAGTATGCCGCGCCTCGGACTACAAGACGTATTTCCCATGTCCGACGCGGCTATTGAGTAGAGCTGAGCAGAGTGAGGCAAGTGATGACTGAACGCGTTCAAGTAGGCAGCCTGCAGGTTGCCAAAGTGCTGTTCGACTTCGTGAACAACGAAGCCATCCCCGGTACCGGCATCGCTGCCGAGACGTTCTGGGCGGGTGCCGAGGCGGTTATCAATGACCTGGCCCCGAAAAACCGTGCCCTGCTCGCCAAGCGCGACCAGCTCCAGGCGCAGATCGACGCCTGGCATCAGGCGCGTCAAGGCCAGGCCCATGACCCGGTCGCCTACAAGGCCTTCCTTGAAGAAATCGGTTACCTGCTGCCGGAACCGGCTGACTTCCAGGCCACCACGCAGAACGTTGACGAAGAAATCGCCCGTCTGGCCGGCCCGCAGCTGGTAGTGCCGGTGATGAACGCGCGTTTCGCCCTCAACGCCTCCAACGCCCGCTGGGGCTCGCTGTACGATGCCCTGTACGGCACCGACGTAATCAGCGAAGAAGGCGGTGCCGAGAAAGGCCGTGGCTATAACAAGGTCCGCGGCGACAAGGTGATTGCCTTCGCCCGCGCCTTCCTCGACGAAGCCGCGCCGCTGGCTGCTGGCTCCCACGTCGACTCCACCGGTTACCGCATCGAAGCCGGCAAGCTGGTTGTCAGCCTTAAAGGCGGCAGCAACAGCGGCCTGCGTGACGACGCACAACTGGTCGGTTTCCAGGGCGATGTACACGCGCCTATCGCCGTACTGCTTAAGCACAACGGCCTGCATTTCGAAATTCAGATCGACGCCAGCACCCCGGTCGGCCAGACCGACGCTGCCGGCGTCAAAGACGTGCTGATGGAAGCTGCGCTGACCACCATCATGGACTGCGAAGACTCCGTAGCGGCCGTCGATGCCGACGACAAAGTGGTGATCTACAAGAACTGGCTCGGCCTGATGAAGGGCGACCTGGCGGAAGAAGTGGTCAAGGGCGGCCAGACCTTCACCCGTACCATGAACCCGGACCGCGTCTACACCAAGACCGACGGCAGTGAGCTGACCCTGCACGGTCGTAGCCTGCTGTTCGTGCGTAACGTCGGCCACCTGATGACCAACCCGGCAATCCTCGATGCCCAGGGCAACGAGATTCCGGAAGGCATCCAGGATGCGCTGTTCACCAGCCTGATTGCCATCCACAACCTGAATGGCAACACCAGCCGCAAGAACACCCGCACCGGTTCGGTCTATATCGTTAAGCCGAAGATGCACGGCCCGGAAGAAGTGGCCTTCACCACCGAAATCTTCGGGCGCGTTGAAGATGTCCTCGGCCTGACTCGCAACACCCTGAAAGTCGGCATCATGGACGAAGAGCGCCGCACCACCGTCAACCTGAAAGCCTGCATCAAGGCCGCCAGCGAGCGCGTGGTATTCATCAACACCGGCTTCCTCGACCGTACCGGTGACGAGATCCACACCTCCATGGAAGCTGGCGCCGTGGTGCGTAAAGCCGCCATGAAGTCCGAAAAGTGGATCAGCGCCTACGAGAACTGGAACGTCGATATCGGCCTCGCCACCGGCCTGCAAGGTCGCGCGCAGATCGGTAAAGGCATGTGGGCCATGCCCGACCTGATGGCCGGCATGCTTGAGCAGAAGATCGCTCACCCACTGGCCGGTGCCAACACCGCCTGGGTTCCGTCGCCGACCGCCGCCGCGCTGCACGCACTGCACTACCACAAGGTCGACGTGTTCGCCCGCCAGGCCGAACTGGCCAAGCGTGAGCGCGCCTCCATCGACGATATCCTCAGCATTCCGTTGGCGCAGAACACCAACTGGACGCCTGAGGAAATCCAGAACGAACTGGACAACAACTCCCAGGGCATTCTCGGTTATGTAGTGCGCTGGATCGACCAGGGCGTCGGCTGCTCCAAGGTGCCGGATATCAACGACGTCGGCCTAATGGAAGACCGCGCTACCCTGCGTATCTCCAGCCAGCTGCTGGCCAACTGGCTGCGTCATGGCATCGCCACCGAGGAGCAGATCGTGGCCAGCCTCAAGCGCATGGCCCCGGTGGTTGACCGTCAGAACGCCAGCGACCCGCTGTACCGTCCGCTGGCACCGAACTTCGACAGCAACATCGCCTTCCAGGCCGCCCTGGAACTGGTAGTCGAAGGTACCAAGCAGCCGAACGGCTACACCGAGCCAGTCCTGCACCGCCGCCGCCGCGAATTCAAAGCCGCCAACGGCCTGTAATTCGCAGCTGTAGCCATATAAGAAACCGCCCTTCGGGGCGGTTTTTTTATGGCGATAACCCCATAGCAAATGGCCGCAAGGCGTAGGGTGCGCTGTGTGTTCCAACTCCGGCAGCAAATTGCTGGTGCGCGCAGCACACCCTACAAAATCGTGCTGCGCCCGCGTCTAGACTTATGTCCAATGGCCCAGGTGACAGAAGCGGCCGATTATTCCCATACAGCAAACTCCCGAGGCCGCACATGAGCACAGCGGACGCATTCGCCCAGGCAGGTAAAACGGCCGTATTGCAGAACATCCATGGCACCATGGAGTTCCTGCAGAAGTTTCCGCCGTTCAATCAGATGGACACAGCCCATCTGGCCTATCTGGTGGAGAACTGCCAGCTGCGCTTCTACGGCGAAGGTGAAACCATTATCAAGCCGACCGACGGCCCGGTTGAGCACTTCTTTATCGTCAAACAAGGCCGCGTACATGGTGAGCGTCCGCATTCGGCGCGCCGTGGCACCGAGACCACCTTCGAGATCACCAGCGGCGAATGCTTCCCCCTGGCCGCGCTGATCGGCGAACGCGCCACCCGCACCGAGCACCTGGCCGCCGAAGACACCTTCTGCCTGCTGCTGGGCAAAGCCGCATTTATCAAGCTGTTCTCCCTATCCAACCCGCTGCGCGACTTCGCCCTGCGCGGGGTCAGCAGCCTGCTCGACCAGGTCAACCAGCAGGTGCAGATGCGCGCGGTGGAAACCCTCGGCGCGCAGTACTCTCTGGACACCCGCCTGGGCGTGCTGGCGATGCGCAACCCGATCAGCTGTGGCCCGGACATGCCGCTGCGCGATGCGGTCAAGCTGATGCACGAGCAGCAGGTCGGCAGCATCGTGATCGTTGACCCCAAGCTGAAACCGCTCGGCATATTTACCCTGCGCGACCTGCGTCGCGTGGTAGCAGACGGCGTCGACCTGACCCAGCCCATCGACCGCCTGATGACCCAGTCCCCCTTCCACCTACCGCCGGATGCCAGCGCCTTCGATGCGGCGATGGCCATGACCGAGCGGCATATCGCCCACGTCTGCCTGGTTGAGCATGACCAGCTGTGCGGGGTGATTTCCGAGCGCGACCTGTTCAGCCTGCAGCGCGTCGATCTGGTGCATCTGGCCCGCACCATTCGCCACGCTGGGCGGGTCGAGACCCTGGCGGCGCTGCGCAGCGATGTGCGCCAACTGGTCGATAGCATGCTCGCCCACGGGGCCAGCTCGACCCAGATTACCCAGCTGATCACCCTGCTCAACGACCATACCGTGTGCCGGGTGATCGAACTGACCCTGGAAGACCTCGGCGATCCTGGCGTGCCCTTCACCTGGCTGGTGTTCGGCAGCGAAGGACGCAGCGAACAGACCCTGCACACCGATCAGGACAACGGCATCCTCTTCGAAGCCGCCGACGCCAGCGAGGCCGCAGCCATTCGTGCGCGCCTGCTGCCCCTGGCCCACGAGATCAACCTGCGTCTGGCGCAGTGCGACTTCAGCCTGTGCAAGGGCAATATCATGGCCGGCAACCCCGAGCTATGCCTGTCGCGCCAGGAGTGGGCCAAGCGCTTCAGCAGCTTTGTGCTGGAAGCCACCCCGGAAAACCTGCTGGCTTCGAGCATCTACTTCGACCTGCGCGCGGTCTGGGGCGAGCCCCAGGGCTGCGAGCAATTGCGCCAGGGCCTGCTCAAGCAGGTGGCCGGCAATATCCTGTTCCAGCGCATGATGGCCGAGAACGCCCTGCGCCAGCGGCCACCGGTCGGCATGTTTCGCGACTTCGTGGTGGCCCGCAAAGGGGCCGAGAAAGACACCCTGGACCTCAAGGTGCAGGGCCTCACACCCTTTGTCGACGGTGCCCGCCTGCTGGCCCTGGCCCATGGCGTGGAGGCCTGCAACACCCTGGAGCGCCTGCGCGCGCTAAGCAGCCAGGGCGTGATCGAGGCCCAGGACGGCGCGGCCTACGAAGAGGCCTACCACTACATCCAGCAGGCGCGCATGCAGCAGCATCAACTGCAGGCGCGCAATGACCAGCCCTACTCCAACCGTGTCGATCCGGATCACCTCAATCATCTGGACCGGCGTATCCTGCGTGAATCCTTCCGCCAGGCGCAGCGCCTGCAAAGCAGCTTGGCGCTGAGGTATCAGCTATGAGCAAATTCACCTGGTTTACCGGGCGTGGCCCGGCCCTGACCCACAGCCAACTGGAACGCCTGCGCCTGCTCAGCGAGCCGGCCGAGTTCGATGAGCGCAGCCTGCGCCAGCAGCGTTTCGTCGTCCTCGATCTGGAGACCAGCGGCCTGAACATGCGCCGCGACCAGGTGTTGTCGATCGGCGCGGTGGTGATCGAAAACGGCGGCATCGACCTTAGCCGGCAGTTCGAGTGCACCCTGCAGCGTGACGGCCACCGGGCCAGCGCCAGCACCCTGATCCATGGCATCGCCCCCAGCGAGATCGCCAATGGCGTCGAGCCAGCCGAAGCCCTGCTGAGCTTTATGGAGTTTGTCGGCGATAGCCCGCTGCTGGCCTTCCACGCCGAGTTCGACCAGCGCATGCTGGCCCGCGCCCTCAAGCAGAGCCTGGGCTACCGCCTGCGCCACGCCTTCTTCGACGTCGCCGAGATCGCCCCGCTGGTCTGCCCCCAGGCCAAGCTGAGCCACGCCGGCCTGGACGACTGGACCCAGCATTTCGGCCTGCAGGTACAACAGCGCCACCACGCCAGCGCCGACGCCCTGGCCACCGCCGAACTGGCCCTGATCCTGTTCAGCAAGGCCCGCCAGCAAGGCCTCGACAACCTGCCGGCGCTGCTGCAACAACTCAATAGCCGCCGCCGCCAGCGGGCGCACTCGATATAAAAGGTACTGTCCCGATGATGGTTTGAGTGAATAGAGGGATTCAGACCTGAGTCCGTCTAGCAGAGGAGGCAATAGCTAAGCTGGCGCGGGGCCGCCCAGGCCGTGCGCACCAACGCAGACAACCAACATTGGTGCGCGCGGCGCACCCTACGGGGTCGGTAGGGCCCGTTCCAACTGGGGCAAGGATTTATATGGCTATGTACCAATAGCCTGTTGCTTTGGCTATTGCCACTGAGTGCGAGAAGGCATGGGATCGTAGGGTGCGCCGTGCGCACCAGCCTTCCTCAGGCACGCACCACAGGCAAAAAACACTCTCACCCTCTCAGGCGCGCACGGCCTACAGATCCCGCATCAGCAGACCATATTCCAGCTGCACGTCCACCGGCACCGGCACCGGCACCGGCACCGGCAGGTACAGCACATGGCCGTCGCCGGGGGCTACCGTTACGGCCTGGCCCTGGCGGTTTTCCAGCTGTTCGAGGGTAAAGCGCAGATTGCCCTGGGGCGTCATCAACTCCAGGCCATCGCCGACGGCAAAGCGGTTCTTTACCCGCACCTCGGCCAGTTCGCCGCGCCGTTACCTGCCACGGCGTCAGTCCAACTGCATGCCATAGCGCCCGTACAATGCCTGTACCCAACCGTCGCCATACATCTGTCGCAGTTCGGCTTGCAGGCGCCGCAACAGCGCCGGGTCGAGCTGCGGATGGCAGGCGATGTCTTCCATCAAGGTCAAAAAAGGCAATACCTCACGCGGCGCGGGGCCATCCCGCTGGGCGCGCACCACCGCCGAGCTGGTGGCCCATAAGCGCGAACGCTGACGCTGCAGCATGCGCAGATTGAGCGCTTCGTTATTCGAATAGTGCACATCGAGGCCGATGCCTTGCAGGTACTTGCCCGCCCCCGAGCCCTGGTGGCTGAGGATGCCCAGGTCGCGCGCCTGCTCCAGGCTTAACAGCTGCAACTCGTCGTCGGCGCGGGCATAGAGGCCGAGGCGCGAAATCAGTACCGGACCTATCCAGACGTAGCCCGGCTCGCGCTCCTGCTGGCGTTCGACTAGCAGCACGCAGCTGTCCGGTTGCTCCTGCACCTGGCGCAACGCCCGCTGCAACGGCATAAAACGCAGCAGATAAGGGGTTTGCGCGCGGCGGAACAGCTCTTCGGCCAGCTCGGGCACCAGGCCCTCGGCCTTACCCGAGGTGGTTTGCTGGACCAAGGGCGGACGTTCCCAGGCGTACAGCTGTACTTCGGCACGCAACGGCAAGCTGCACAGCAGCGCCAGCAATAGCCCGCCCCAGAGCCAGGCCAGGACGCTGCGCGCCCGCAGTAGTGCGAAGCAGCCGCTAGTCCCAAGCACGCAGGGCCTCCTCATAGGGCAGAGTCCGCCCAGCGGGCCTTTCGTCGGTCAAGGCCGGCCAGGGCGCGCCAGCCTGTTGCAACCACTCGATGGGCGCGCGCGGCGGATTCAGCCTCGGTGCGCAGATATGCTGCTGGCGTTGGCCGACCTGTTGCAAATGCCGGTCGAAGGCGGCCGCCAGGTTCTGCAGGGCCTGAGCCGCGCTGAGCTGGCCGGCCACCGCAGGGTGCAACTGGCGCCACCATTGGTTGGCCATGCCGCTGTAGTCCGGCACATTGGCACCGGTCGGCGTCCAGCGCTGGGCGGCGGGGCTGCGGTAGAACTCGATCAGCCCGCCGAGCCGAGGCGCGGCGGCGAGCAGGGCCGGCGACTCGATATCGGAGTGGCGGATCGGCGTCAGGCCGACCAGCGTCTTGCGCAGCGACACGCTCTTCGACACCACGAACTGCGCATACAGCCAGGCGGCCTGGCGTTGGCGCAACGGCGTGGCCTTGAACAGGGTCCAGGCACCGACATCCTGGTAGCCGGATTTCATCCCCTCGCGCCAATAGGCACCGCGCGGCGAAGGCGCGACCCGCCACTTCGGCTTACCGTCACCATCCACCACCGCCGAGCCCGCCCGGGCGTAATCGGCGATAAAGGCGGTGTACCAGAAGATCTGCTGGGCGATATGGCCTTGAGCCGCGACATTGGTGTGCTGGTTGAAACTCATTTGCCTGGCATCGGCGGGGGCGTAGCGTTGCAGCCAATCGATGTAGTGTTGCAGCGCATAGACCGCCGCCGGACTGTCGAGAGCACCGCCGCGGGCCATGCTGGCACCGACCGGGCGGCAATCCTCGACACGGATGCCCCAGTCGTCAACCGGCAGACCGTTGGGCAGACCGGTGTCGCCGACGCCGGCCATGCCCAGCCAGGCGTCCGACAAGCGCCAGCCCAAGGACGGGTCGAAGCCGCCGTAATCCATATGACCGTAAACCCGCTGACCGTCGATTTCCTTGACCTGCTCGCTGAAGAACGCGGCTATATCCTCATACGCCGACCAGTTCTGCGGCACGTCCAGCTCGTAGCCGTAACGCTCGCGGAACGCTTTGCGCAGTTCCGGGCGGGCGAACCAATCCTGACGGTACCAATAGAGGTTGGCGAATTGCTGATCGGGCAGTTGATAGAGCTTACCGTCCGGCGCGGTGACGAAGGGCAGGCCGATAAAGTCCGCAAGATTAAGCGTCGGCAGGGTCACGCTGGCACCTTCGCCGACCATAAAGTCGCTGAGCACCAGCACCTGATTCTCGCGGAAGTGCTGGCCGATCAAATCGCTGTCGTTGACATAGGCGTCGTACAGCGCCAGGCCGGTTTCCTGCTGGGTACGCAGCTTGTTCACCACATCGTCTTCGTCGCTGATCTCGTGGATCACACGGATACCGGTGAGCTGGCTGAACAGCGGTGCCAAGACGTTGGCTTCGTACCAATGGGTATGGATGCGCTCGGCAATCACCCGCACCTGCACACCCTGAAAGGGTTTGCTCGCTTCGACGAACCAGGCCAGCTCGGCACGCTGTTCACTGGCCGATAAAGAGCTGGGTTGCAGCTCGCTCAAGGCGGACTGCAGCGGGTCTTCGGCATAGGTGTACGCTGCAACGCTCAACAGCAAAGCGAGCAAGATAGCGGAGTACATGCGCGTCTCCAGTTGTGCTGCAAATAACTCTAGCAGGTGACGGGGAAAGCACTTCGCCATGATTGGCGACGGGGATTGCGCCACCAAAGTCAGCCAAATACGTTGCCGAGGAGAACGCCTAGACTTACGTCCAATGGGAATCCGCACGGCCTAGGCCGCCCATACCCCTCCAGTGAACCGTCGAGGCTGCACATGAGCACAGCTGACGAATTCGCCCCGGCAGGTAAAACGGCCGTATTGCAGAACATCCATGGCACCATGGAATTCCTGCAGAAGTTTCCGCCGTTCAATCAGATGGACACAGCCCATCTGGCCTATGGAACGCCTGCGCCTGCTCAGCGAGCCGGCCGAGTTCGATGAGCGCATGCTGGCCCGCGCCCTCAAGCAGAGCCTGGGTTACCGTCTGCATCATGCTTTCTTCGATGTCGCCGAGATCGCCCCGCTGGTCTGCCCCCAGGCCAAGCTGAGCCACGCCGGCCTGGACGACTGGACCCAGCATTTCGGCCTGCAGGTGCAACAACGCCACCACGCCAGCGCCGACGCTCTGACCACCGCCGAACTGGCCCTAATCCTGTTCAGCAAGGCCCGCCAGCAGGGCCTCGACAACCTGCCGGCGCTGCTGCAACAACTCAATAGCCGCCGCCAGCGGGCACACTCGATTTAACAGCCCTGCGCAGGAGAGCCCCGTCGTCCAGACCCCGCGCTGTCGCGCAGCAAACAATGTAGGAGCCAGCTTGCTGGCGATGCTTTTGACCTGAAAGATCGCCAGCAAGCTGGCTCCTACAACAGCGCAAAAGCAGCGCCGCAGCGTGCCCCCTACAAATCCCGCATCAGCAGCCCATATTCCAGCTGCACGTCCACCGACACCGGCAGGTACAGCACGTAGCCGTCGCCGGGGGCTACCGTTACGGCCTGGCCCTGGCGGTTTTCCAGCTGTGCGAGGGTAAAGCGCAGATTGCCCTGGGGCGTCATCAGCTCCAGGCCATCGCCAACGGCAAAGCGGTTCTTTACCCGCACCTCGGCCAGTTCGCCACGGCGCTCACCAGTCAACTCGCCGACAAACTGCTGCTGTTCGGACAGCGAACTGCCGCGCTCATAATTCTGATATTCGTCGTGAACATGGCGGCGTAGAAACCCCTCGGTGTAGCCACGGTGGGCCAGGGACTCCAGGGTGTTCATCAGGCTCTTGTCGAAGGGCCTGCCGGCGACGGCATCGTCAATGGCCTTGCGGTACACCTGGGCGGTGCGCGCCACGTAGTAATGGGATTTGGTGCGACCCTCGATCTTCAGCGAGTGCACACCCATCTGCACCAGACGCTCGACATGCTGCACCGCGCGCAGGTCCTTGGAGTTCATGATGTAGGTGCCGTGCTCGTCCTCGTAGGCGGCCATCTGCTCGCCGGGACGGCTGGCATCCTCCAGCAGAAAGACCTGTTCGGTGGGCGCGCCCACGCCCAGGGTCGGCTCGACAATCTGCACGATCTCGCCCAGCTCGTTCTCGCGGGCCGCCTCAGCCTGGTACTGCCAGCGGCAGGCGTTGGTGCAGCTGCCCTGGTTGGGGTCGCGCTTGTTGATATAGCCCGACAGCAGGCAGCGCCCGGAATAGGCCATGCACAGCGCGCCGTGGACAAACACCTCCAGCTCCATGCCCGGCACTTCGCTGCGGATCTCGGCAATCTCCTCCAACGACAGCTCGCGGGAGAGGATCACCCGGCTCAAGCCCTGCTGCTGCCAGAACTTCACACTGGCCCAGTTCACCGCATTGGCCTGCACCGACAGGTGAATCGGCATCTGCGGAAAGTGCTCACGCACCAGCATGATCAAGCCGGGGTCGGACATGATCAGCGCATCCGGGCCCATCAAAACCACCGGCAGCAGGTCACGCAGAAAGGTCTTTAGCTTGGCGTTATGCGGCGCAATGTTAACCACCACATAGAACTGCTTGCCCTGGGCGTGGGCCTCGCGGATACCCGCTTCCAGGTTGGCGTGGTCGAACTCGTTGTTGCGCACCCGCAGGCTGTAGCGCGGCTGCCCGGCATACACTGCATCCGCACCATAGGCGAAGGCGTAGCGCATGTTTTTCAGGGTGCCTGCAGGGGACAGCAGTTCGGGGGGGCTATAGGTGGAGATGGCCATAAACCGCGGGCTCGTAAATCCAGGGGGGATGGGATTCTAGAGAGCCGGGCGGGTAGCCGCATTGATCTGGATCTATGCCAGCGCCTGCGACTCCAAATGGAGGCAGGCTGTTATGGCAAAAGCCCTGAACCCGCACTGCGGATCAGGGCTCCATCTCAATCCATTCGCTACTGGCAGACCTGCCGGTAGAGCTCATCGTCCTTGGCAATCCGCTTCAACTGTTCCAGCAGCGGCTTTTTCTCTGCATCCAGGGGCAGCAGTTCCGCCGTGGTGCAATTAAGCAGATGGGGTTGATGGGTGACACGGTCGATATGCTGCTTTTCAAAGCGGTACAGGTTAAAGGCAACAACCGCACTGCCGTCCGCCTCCTGACGCTGCAGGCTTTTGCTGTCGAGCACGGTAAAGGCCGTGGTCATCGGCCAGTAGAACGTCCAAGGCCGCCAGAACACTTCGCCGGTTTCACTGGCCACCAGCACCGACTCCGCCGGCTGACGCTGCAGCTGGTGGTCGAACCAGGAGTACTCGTAGTAAATCTGGTAGCTCAGCATGCCCAAACCGCCAAACGCCGGAATGATCCACTTCGGCAAGCGGTTGCGCGTCAGTTTGCGCAGCAGCATGGCAATACCAGCTGCCCCCAACCCCGAAACCACGATGGCAAGTATTGTCCACAGCATTGACTGACTCCCGATAATAAAAAACTGCCTGGCGCAATTTTTAACGTTGCGCTGCGACGCGCCCGAAGGGTGGCCGCCATAGATAGCTGGAAATAAAACGGGCCTCCTAAGGAGGCCCGCTGGTAAGACCCTGATCAAACATGATCGGGGGTGATTATGCTCAGTGGCTCAACGCGCCACCAGCACCTTTGGGAGTACGCACGCTTTCTACCAGGTCCTGAATTTCCTGCGGCGGTGCAACGCTGACCAGCGACACGCCATAGGCAACTGCGAAGTTGATCAGAGCACCCACAGTACCGATGGACAGCGGCGAGATGCCGAACATCCAGTTATCCGGGGTGTTGGGGAAGGTCGCAGTGCCAGGGATAAAGAACCAACCCAGGTACAGGAAGATGTACACGACGGTGAACACCAGACCCACCAGCATGCCGGCAATAGCGCCCTTGTCGTTTACCCGCTTGGAGAAGATCCCCATCATCAGCGCCGGGAACAGCGTAGCCGCGGCGATACCGAAGGCCAACGCCACCACCTGCGCCGCAAAGCCGGGCGGATTGAGCCCCAGCCAGGTGGCCAGCAGGATCGCGACACCCATGGAGACCCGCGCAGCGAGCATCTCCCCCTTCTCGCTGATTTTCGGATTGATCATGTTCTTGATCAGGTCATGACTCACCGCCGAAGAAATGGCCAGCAACAGACCGGCAGCCGTGGACAACGCCGCGGCAATTGCACCCGCTGCAATCAGGCCAATAACCCAGCCCGGCAAGTTGGCGATTTCCGGGTTAGCCAATACCAGAATGTCGTTGTTAACGGTCAACTCGTTGCCCTTCCAGCCGCGAGTTTCAGCGGTCGGGGTGAAGGCAGGGGCAACATCGTTGTACAGCTGGATGCGACCGTCAGCGTTCTTGTCTTCCCACTTGATCAAACCGGTGGTTTCCCAGGTCTTAACCCACTCAGGACGCTCTTCATACGCCAGTGCTGGAGCTTCAACACCCTGCGGATAAACAGTGGTCAGCAGGTTCAGGCGCGCCATGGACGCCACAGCCGGAGCGGTGAGGTACAGCAGGGCGATAAACACCAGGGTCCAGCCGGCCGACCAACGAGCGTCGGCGACTTTCGGCACGGTGAAGAAGCGAATGATTACGTGCGGCAAACCAGCCGTACCAATCATCAGCGACATGGTGAAGAGCACCATGTTCAGCTTGTTGGTGACATCGGCGGTGTAGTCGGTAAAGCCCAGGCCCGCCACGACTTCATTGAGCTTCTGCAGCAGCGGCATACCTGACTCAGTATGCTCACTGAACATACCGAACATCGGAATAGGGTTGCCGGTCAGTTGCAGGGAGATGAATACCGCGGGAATGGTGTAGGCGATGATCAACACCACGTACTGGGCCACCTGGGTGTAGGTAATGCCCTTCATCCCGCCGAACACCGCGTAGCAGAACACCACGCCAGCAGCGATCCAGATACCGGTCGAGTTGCTCACTTCAAGGAAGCGCGAGAACGCCACACCAGCACCGGCCATCTGACCGATCACATAAGTAACGCAGATGATGATCAGGCAGACCACTGCAGCCAGGCGTGCGCCGTTGCTGTAGAAGCGATCACCGATAAAGTCCGGCACGGTGAACTTGCCGAATTTGCGCAAGTAAGGTGCCAGCAGCATGGCCAGCAGCACATAGCCACCGGTCCAGCCCATCAGGAAGGTTGAGTTGGCATAACCACCGGCGGCGATCAGACCCGCCATGGAAATAAAGGAAGCCGCGGACATCCAGTCGGCTGCAGTTGCCATGCCGTTGGTGACGGGGTGAACACCACCGCCGGCGACGTAGAACTCTTTGGTCGAGCCGGCACGTGCCCAGACAGCGATGCCGAAGTAGAGCGCGAAGGAAGCGCCCACAAACAGCATATTGATTACAAACTGGCTCATGGATTATTCCTCGACACCGAATTGTTTATCGAGTTTGTTCATTTTCCAGGCGTAAAAGAAAATGATCACGACAAAGGTGATAATCGAACCTTGCTGGGCGAACCAGAAGCCAAGGTCGGTACCGCCGACAGAAATACCTGCCAGCATGGGTCGAAGAAGTATGGCGAAGCCGTAAGACACCAGGGCCCAGACAACCAGGCTCCAAGTAATCAGACGAACATTCGCCTTCCAGTACGCTGCAGCGTTAGCTTGATCAGAAGTCATAAACTCCTCCGGTTATTGTTATTCTCATGCACCTTCAAGCTAGCAGCAGGCCACTAAGCCCGACAGCTAGACATTGGTATTAGCCACCTGGCACCGCTTCAAGCGCCCCCCTTTTTGTCGATCTAACAAGCACTTGAAACACGCCAGCAACTGGCCGACAAAGCGGGATGACTTTAGTCCAAGAATCCGCCGGGTGCCGGCGCGAGATGCAGCGAGCGGCCTCGACGACTCGCGCAAGGCGGTATTAGCCAGGGCAAAACGCCATTACCCCCCTCTCCTACCCCGCTCTACGCCCCTGCAAATCACCGCGCAGAGGATGTGCTGCGGCACTTGCCGCGCGCAGCATCGCCTGACAACAAAAAACTCAGGACGACGCCATGCACAGAATCGGATTGCCGCGCTATCTGCTCACCTTGTTGCTCGGAGGGCTGGCCAGCACGGCCGCTGCCGAACCGCTCGAACCCGGCCCCGACGAGGCCCTGCTCTATTACCAGCGCAGCGACAACGCCTACGCCGGCTGGGGCCTGCACCTGTGGAACAACCCACAGTGCGCCGGCGTTCGCGACGGCACCAGCTGGGATCAGCCCCTGACAGCGGCCGGCATCGACCCCGAATACGGGGCCTGGTATCGCATCCCGCTGGCTACCGATGCCAACTGCCTGAACCTGATCATGCACAAGGGTGACGACAAGGACCTGGGCGACGATCTGCTCTGGCGCTTCGACGAGCTGGGCCGGCGGGTGTTTAGCCTGAGCGGCAGCGCGCAGTTATCCGCCACGCCCATAGGCGGCGCGCCCCTGGCTATCGACGGAGCCCGCGCGCACTGGCTGGATGTGCATACCCTGGTGCTGCACGGCGGCAGCGCTGCGGCGCGGCTGGAGCTGCGCTACGCGCCGCAAGCGGATATCCGCATCGACGCCGAGCAGCGCAGCGTCAGCGGGGGCAAGGCCATCGCCCTGCGCCCCGGCAGCCTCAGTGCGGCGCTCCAGGCCAGGTTTCCACACCTGGCCGAGCAGCCCGCCTACCGCCTGGAAGCCGGGGCCAAGACCCTGCGCAGAGCCCTGAAAAGCCAGTTGCTGTTGCTCGCCTATGACCAGGACGAGCGCCTGATCAGCGCCACCCAGGTGCAGACACCCGGCGTGCTGGACACCCTCTATGCCTACTCCGGCCCGCTCGGTGCCGAAGTCTCCGGCCACGATGTGCGCTTTCGTCTGTGGGCCCCGACCGCCCAGCGGGTACGCCTGCATGCCTTCGGCCGGGATAAACGGCTGCTGCCCGGCTTCCCCAGGGAGATGCGCGAGCGCCACGGCGTATGGACCTACAACGGCCCGAAAACCCTGGACCGCCAGTACTACCAGTACGAGGTCAGCGTCTATCACCCGGTCAGTGGCCGCATCGAGACCAGTCTGACCAGCGATCCCTATGCCCTCAGCCTGTCGCGCAATAGCCAGTACGCCCAGGTGGTCGACCTGGATGCCGCCGACCTCAAGCCCGCCGGCTGGGATGCGCTGCAGCCGCCACGCGCGGCCAAGCCCGAGGCACGGGTGATCTACGAAACCCATGTGCGCGACTTCAGCGCCGCCGACACCGCGCTGCCCGCGGCCCAGCGCGGCACCTACCTGGCCTTCAGCCAGGTGCAAAGCCGCGGCGTGCAGCACCTGCTCGAGTTGCGCCAGGCCGGGCTGACCGACGTGCAACTGCTGCCGGTGTTCGATATCGCCACGGTCGACGAGGACCCAGCCCAGCGCGTCGAACTGGACGAGCCCTTCGCCAAGCTCTGCGCGCTGTCCGCCACCGCCCGGCGCAACTGGGCGGGTTACTGCAATTCGGGGACCATCCGCGAGGTGCTGCAGGGCTTCGACCCGGCCGGCTCCGAGGCCCAGGCGCTGTACGCCGACCTGCGCGCCCTGGATGCCTTCAACTGGGGCTACGACCCCTTCCACTTCACGGTGCCGGAAGGCAGCTACGCCAGCGACGCCGAGGGCGTGCGGCGGATCCGCGAGTTCCGCCATATGGTTCAGGCCCTGGCTCATCTCGGCCTGAATACGGTGATGGATGTGGTCTACAACCACACCCACGCCTCGGGCCTGGGCGAACAATCGGTGCTCGACAAGCTGGTGCCCGGCTACTACCACAGGCGCGACCCGGTCAGCGGCGCGGTGGAGCGCTCCACCTGCTGCGACAACACCGCCGCCGAGCACGCCATGATGGAAAAACTGATGGTCGACTCGCTGCAGGTCTGGGCGCGCGACTACAAGATCGGTGGCTTTCGCTTCGACCTGATGGGCCACCATATGCGCGGCAATCTGCTTAAAGCGTACAAGGCGGTGCGCAAGATCGACCGCAACACTTACTTCTACGGCGAAGGCTGGAATTTCGGCGAGGTGGCCAACGACGCCCGCGGTGTCAACGCCACCCAGTTGAATATGGCCGGCAGCGGCATCGGCACCTTCAATGATCGCCAGCGCGATGCCGTGCGCGGCGGCGGGCCTTTCGATGGCGGCGACAGCCTGCGGCGCAACCAGGGTTTCGCCAATGGCCTGTACGTGCGGCCCAACGAGCTGAACAGCGGCAGCGCCAATGAGAAAGCCGAGCTGCTGAAATTGGCCGATCTGATTCGCGTCGGCATCGCCGGCGGGCTGCGCGACTATGCCTTCGAAAGCGCCGACGGCAGCCTCAAGCGCGGAGCCGAGATCGACTACAACGGCCAGCCAGCCGGCTACACCCGCGACCCGCAGGAGACCCTCAACTACGTCTCCAAGCACGACAACCAGACCCTCTGGGACATCAACCAGTACAAGCTGGCCGCCTCCCTGAGCAGCGCCGAACGGGTGCGCCTGCAGCTGCTCGGCCTGGCCGTGCCGCTGCTGAGCCAGGGCGTGCCCTTTATCCATATGGGTTCGGATATCCTCCGCTCCAAATCCATGGAGCGCGACAGCTACGACTCCGGCGACTGGTTCAATGCGCTGGACTTCGGCTACCAGGACAACAGCTGGAATAGAGGCTTGCCGCGCCAGGACAAGGACGGCGACAACTGGCCGCTGATCCGCCAGATCATCGCCGATCCCAACGCCAAACCGAGCAGCGCCGATATCCTCGCGGCCAAACGCCAGTTCCTCGAACTGTTGAGAATTCGCAGCAGCAGCCCGCTGTTCCAGCTCGCCAGCGCCAAGGAGATCAATAAGCTCCTGCGCTTTCACAACACCGGGCCGCACCAGTTGCCCGGCGTGATCGCCTTTAGCCTGGACGACAGCCAGCAGGCCGGCCGCGATCTCGACCCCGAGCATCAAGCGCTGATGGTCATCCTTAACGCCAGCCCCGATCCGATCAACCTACCTGATGCCCTGTCCGGCTTCAGCCTGCACCCCGTGCTGCGCAACTCCAGCGATGCGCGCAACCGCGAGGCCAAGGTGGCGGATGGGCAGTTCCAGGTGCCCGGGCTGACCGTGGCGGTGTTTGTGCAGCCGCAACAAAAGCGGCGCTAAGCGATGGCTCGGGCGACGCAGGTTCGTAGCTGAACGCCGTGCGCACCACACCTGCGCTCGCCGATGGAGCGCATGGTGTTCAACCGGGGCTTCGGCCGCCCCCCCAAGGGAAACAGCCCCCGGTTGCCAGCGGTGCGCGCGGCCTAGACGGCCCCGCGACACCCTACGGTCTCGACCGCGTAGGGCGGGTGCAACCCGCCGGGCGTCTCATCGCTCCGCGCGGCGGAAACAACGCCGCAATCATCAACGCCAGCTTGTGCCCCACCTGCGCATCCTCGCGCAAACCCACATGCCCGCTCATCGCCCGTACCACAGGCGGAAGAAACCGGCGGCGAGCAACAAACCCACCTGACCAAGCGCCACGCACAGGCTGAGAAAGGACAGCACATGGCGGTTTTGCGCCGCATCGGCCAGCCCGGTCAGGCTCTCCCAGAAAGCATCTGGCAGCAGCGCCAGGCTCAGTTGCGCCAGGGGCTGGCCGGTCAGTTGCAGGCCCTTGATCAGGTCGAACTGAGCACAGAACATCAGGCCCAGCAGCACCATAAAGGCCACCGCCAGCCCCAGGGCGAAACAAGCAGAAAACTGCATAATCAAACGCACCATCTTTATCTCCCCTAGCAGCGCAGGCCGGGCCTGCGCTGCTGTCTGTCAAAGCTTGCTGGCTGGGCTGGCAAGTGGCAGGCGGCCGACGCCGTACCAGTCGAGTTTGCGCGTCAGCACCATCACCCCGGCGAGCACGCCGAATACCAACACCGAGCCCATCAGCAGGGCGTAGTCCTCGGCCCCGAGCAGGCCGAACAACATGGCGTAGAGCAGCGCCAGCACGGCACCAAAACCCGCGCCACGCAGAGCGCTATGCAGCACATAGCTGACGTAGAAGCCAATCAGCAGCACGCAGGCGGTCGCCGCAATGCCATAGGCCAGGGCAAAACTCAGGTGCTCGGACAGCGACAGCAGCAGCAGGTAAAACAGCGCCAGCGACATGCCCACCAGGGCGTATTGCACCGGGTGTACGGCCATGCGTTTGAGCACTTCAAAGAGGAAGAACACGGCGAAGGTCAGGCCAATAAACAGCAGCGCATATTTGATCGCCCGCTCGGTCTTCAGATACTGGTCCACCGGGTCGACAAAGCTCACGCCGAAGTTGCGCGCAGTCAGCGCATTGCAGCTGTCTTCACGTACGCAATCGGCCAGCGCCTCTTCCAGGTTGGTGGCGAAGAAACTGGTCTGCCAATGCGCCGTGAAGCCCTTGGCCGTTACCTCACGGCTACTCGGCAGGTATTCGCCGACAAAGCTCGGATGCGGCCAGCTGGAGCTCAGTTCGACCCGGCTGTCGCGGCCCACCGGGGTGATGCTCAGCTGCTCGGTGCCCTGCAGTTTGAGGTCGAAGGCGAACTCCAGAGTTTGCCCGCCCTGGGTATCCAGCGCCGGCAGCGGCGCATGTACACCGGCACCGAAACGCTCTTCGGCGCTGCCTGGGGCAAAGCTCAGGTCTTGCCCGTTGAAGCGCAGCTGCAGGTCATTGCTGATACCGCGGATATCGCTGATGCCGACCGAGAGAAATGGCCGGTCGAATTGATACAGACCCAGATCGTCCCCCAACCCCAGGCGCGCCGGCAGCTTGAAGGCACCACTGATCTGGTTGTCACTGCGGTACAGCAGCGCCTTGTAAATGCCGCGCGCACGTTCCTCGGTGGCGACCTGGCCATTGAGCACAAAGCGTTCCGGCAGGAAGTACAGGCGGCCACGGCTGCGCTGCTCTTCCATATAACGCTCGCCGGTCTTGGCGTGGGTTTTCCACTGGTGCCAGACCTTGGTGTAGGGCATTACCAGGATCGGTCCGGTGAGCTGCTGGCGGTAACTGGAGCTGCGCGCGATGTCCTGCAGCACCTCGGCGCGCTGATACTGCCGCTCGCTTACCAGCCCACCGATCATCGACAGCGGGACCAGCAACAACATAATCAGCAGGGCGATGGCACCCAGCTTGAAACCCAGAATGCGATTCATGGGGCAACTCTCCGATACGGTTTAGGTAGGCAGAGTCTGGGCGGCGCTGGTGGTGGCTTTATGGAGCGGATATGCAGACTCGATGAAGATCCCGAGGGGCTGCATGGACAGCCGCGGAGATAATGGGTAGCGTCGGCCCACGGACCCGCCCCACCTCAACTACATGGAAGTTACCTGCATGCCCCCACACAACCCCTACGCCACCCCCAACGCCGCCATCGGCACCCTGGAAGAGGGCGTCAGCGACGAGGCGATCGACGCCCTGGACGTCTCCGACACCTGGAAGGCACGCTTCAAGGCCATCCACCACGCCGGCGGGGTCAAGCTCGACAAGCTCAAGCAACTGGAGCCAAAAGAGCGGCGCAAAGCCTTCAGCTTTAACGTCTACGGGTTCTTTTTCGGGCCGATCTACTACGCCATCAAGGGCATGTGGAAAAAGGGCCTGAGCCTGCTTCTGGCCTGCGCCGTGGTGGTGATAGGGCTGGGCATGGGCCTCGACTACTTCGGCTACAGCAAGATCGCCAACGCCCTTGGTTATGGCGTCAGCGCGGTCTTCGCGGTGCGAGCCAATATCGATTTCTACAAGAAGAAGGTGCTGGGCGATAACGGCTGGTGGTAAACGCCCGATGTTTGTTTGATCGATCAATAAAAATCGGCCTAGACTGCGCCCATCCAGGGGCTACCCCTTATCGACGGAGAAGCAGATGCCCAAGGTCGGAATGCAACCGATCCGCCGCTCACAACTGATCGCGGCCACCCTCGAAGCGGTCGACCAGGTCGGCATGGGCGATGCCAGCATCGCCTATATCGCGCGGCTGGCCGGGGTGTCCAACGGCATCATCAGCCACTATTTCAAGGACAAAAACGGCCTGCTCGACGCCACCATGCGCCATCTGATGCAGGCGCTTAGCGATGCCGTGCGCGAACGCCGCGCCAGCCTGCCGCCGGACCAGCCGCGCGAGCACCTGCGGGCGATGATTGAAGGCAACTTCGACGACAGCCAGGTCAACGGCCCGGCAATGAAAACCTGGCTGGCCTTCTGGGCCACCAGCATGCACCAGCCGGCGCTGCGCCGCCTGCAGCGGGTCAACGACCATCGCCTGTATTCCAATCTGTGCGGGCAGTTCCACCGGGTATTGCCGCAGGAACAAGCGCGCACCGCCGCCCGTGGCCTGGCCGCTCTGATCGATGGCCTGTGGCTGCGCGGGGCGCTGTCTGGCGAAGGCTTCGATACCGAACAGGCCATGCAGATCGCCTACGAATACCTGGACCTGCAGTTGGCCAAGGCGGGCTAACCTCGTAGGGTGAACAACGCGAAGCTTGTCCACCACCGAACGCCTTGGTCAGCCCGTTACACAGCCGAACGCCCGGTGCGCACGGCGCACCCTACTGGATGCCTGCGCCCTGTGGCAGCGGTGGCACAACCGGCTGCTCGCTGGCGGCCAGATCGGCCTTCATCGCCTTGAGCAGGGCGACCATATACAGCAGCAACACCACCGAGAATGGCAACCCGGCCAGCACCACCACGGTCTGCATGGCGGTGAAGTTGCCGGCGAACAGCAGGCCGATGGTCACCAGGGTAATCACCACACTCCAGAAGATCCGCAGCCAGGCTGGCGCGTCTTCGTCCAGTTCACTGCCCTGACGCGACAGGTTGGCCAGCATCACCGAACCGGAATCCGCCGGGGTGAGGAACAGCACAAAGCCGACGCAGATCGATACACCAATCACCACCTTGGACCAGGGGTAATGCTCCAGCAACAGGTAGATCGACATGGCCGGCTGCTCCAGCGCGGCCTTGCCCAGATCCGCCGCGTTGTGGTTCATCACCAGATCCAGGGCGCTGTTGCCGAAGATCGACAGCCAGGCCAGGGTGAAGCCCAGGGGAATCAGCAGCACGCCGTAAATCAGCTCACGCACCGTGCGGCCACGGGAGATACGCGCGATAAACATGCCCACAAAGGGGGCCCAGGAAATCCACCAGGCCCAGTAGAACAGGGTCCATAGGCCCATCCACTCTTCGCTCTTGCCGGACTGGCCGGTGTACACGTAGAGGTCGAAGGTCTTCAGCACCAGGCCGTTGAGGTAGTCGCCGAGGTTCTGCACCAGGCTGTTGAGCAGGTGCAGGGTGTCGCCGGCCAGCAGCACAAACAGCAGCAGGCCGCTGAACAGCACGATATTCAAGTTGGACAGGCGGCGGATGCCCTT
Source organism: Pseudomonas sp. (assembly GCF_035512415.1). Classification (GTDB taxonomy): domain Bacteria; phylum Pseudomonadota; class Gammaproteobacteria; order Pseudomonadales; family Pseudomonadaceae; genus Aquipseudomonas. Next base: position 149,498 of record NZ_DATKDZ010000005.1, read on the forward strand.
CTCCACCCCGGACACGGCCGCCAGGGTCGCCACCGCGCTCATCACCAGAATTACCGCCAGCAACGCGCCCTGGCTGTTGGGCAGATCGAACAGATATTCCAGCCCGGACGCCACCTGCAACGAGCCGATGCCCAGATTGGTCACCAGGCCCAGCAGGGTGACGAAGATGCCGAAGCAGTCCACCACATTGCCCACCCAACCACGGGTCAGGCGCTCGCCGAACAGCGGGTAGAGCGCCGAACGCAGGGCCAGCGGCTGCTTGTGGCGGTAAGCGAAGTAGCCCACGGCCAGCCCGACCAGAGCGTAGATCGCCCAGCCGTGCACGCCCCAATGGAGAAAAGTCAGCTGCAGTGCCTGGCGCGCAGCCGAGGCGGTGCCCGCTTCGCCTTCCGGCGGATTGAACAGATGATCGATCGGCTCGGAGGCGGCGAAATACAGCAGCGAAATGCCGATCCCCGAGGAGAACAGCATGCCGGCCCAGGCCCCGTAGCTGAATTCCGGACGTTCATGGTCTTCACCCAGGCGCAGGTTGCCGTAGCGTGAGAACGCCACATAGAGCACGAAAAACAGGTAGGCACCGATGGCCAGCATGTAATACCAGCCGAAGCTGCGCGACAGCCAGATCTGGACTTTGCCCAGCCAGACACCGGCGGCGTCCGGAAACAGGATCAGAGCCAGGGTAAGGCCTAGAATCAGTGCCGTGGAGCCGAAGAACACGAGCGGATTCAAGCGCACCTTGGCGGGGCTTGTTGTTGTCAGAGAGGCAGTAGGCATGGTGGAGATGAGCTCCAAGGCAATGGAAACGTACGCACCGCTGTACGCCAGCGATTGCGCCGAGAGAACCGGCCGACTGTCTGCACGCCTCTACGGCGCACCTTGCAGACGGCTCACCCGTCTGCGGCGATGTGCCGCAGCGGGGGTCGTTGCGGCGAGCTTATTCTTTGTTGTTTGAACGTTCAATAAAAATAAAGTAGGCTCAAACCACCTTGCCTCTGGCGGTCCGCACCCGTCATGCCCCCAGCCAACAGATATAAGAGAGGACGCACCCATGGCCCGATTCGGCGAACAGAAGCTCTATATTGGCGGCCGCTATGTGGAAGCCAGCAGCGGCAGCACCTTCGAGTCGATCAATCCGGCCAACGGTGAAGTCCTGGCCAATCTGCAGCGCGCCAGCCAGGCCGATGTCGAGCTGGCCGTGGCCAGCGCCGCCGCTGGGCAGAAGGTCTGGGCGGCGATGACCGCCATGCAGCGCTCGCGCATCCTGCGCAAGGCCGTGGACATCCTGCGTGAGCGCAACGATGAGCTGGCCGCGCTGGAAACCCTCGACACCGGCAAGCCTCTGAGCGAAACCCGCTACGTCGATATCGTCACCGGTGCCGACGTGCTGGAGTACTACGCCGGCCTGATCCCGGCCATCGAGGGCGAGCAGATCCCGCTGCGCGACACCAGCTTCGTCTACACCCGTCGCGAGCCCCTGGGCGTGGTCGCCGGTATCGGCGCGTGGAACTACCCGATCCAGATCGCCCTGTGGAAGTCCGCCCCGGCCCTGGCCGCCGGCAACGCAATGATCTTCAAGCCCAGCGAAGTCACCTCGCTGACCACCTTGAAGCTGGCCGAGATCTACACCGAGGCCGGCCTGCCCGATGGCGTGTTCAACGTGCTCACCGGCAGCGGCCGCGAAGTCGGTCAGTGGCTGACCGAACACCCCGGCATCGAGAAAATCTCCTTTACCGGCGGCACCGCCACCGGCAAGAAGGTCATGGCCAGCGCCTCCAGCTCTAGCCTCAAGGAAGTGACCATGGAACTGGGCGGCAAGTCGCCGCTGATCATCTTCGAAGACGCCGACCTCGACCGCGCCGCCGATATCGCGGTCATGGCCAACTTTTACAGCTCGGGCCAGGTCTGCACCAACGGCACCCGGGTATTTATTCCGCGCATGCTGCAGGCGCGCTTCGAGGCCAAGGTGCTGGAGCGGGTCAAGCGCATCCGCCTGGGCAACCCCGAAGATGAGGCCACCAATTTCGGCCCACTGGTAAGCGCGGCGCAAATGGACAGCGTGCTCGGCTATATCGACAAGGGCCGCGCGCAAGGCGCACGCCTGCTGATCGGCGGCCAACGCGTGACCGAAGGCGAGTACGCCAAGGGGGCCTATGTCGCCCCGACCGTATTCACCGATTGCACGGATCAGATGACCATCGTCCGCGAAGAGATCTTCGGCCCGGTGATGAGCATCCTGGTCTACGACAGCGAAGAAGAAGTGATCCGCCGCGCCAACGACACCGACTACGGTCTGGCGGCCGGCGTGGTAACCCGCGACCTGGCCCGCGCGCACCGGGTCATCCACCAGCTGGAAGCCGGCATCTGCTGGATCAACACCTGGGGCGAGTCGCCGGCGGAAATGCCGGTGGGCGGTTACAAGCAATCCGGCGTCGGCCGCGAGAACGGCCTGACCACCCTGGCGCATTACACTCGGATCAAATCGGTACAGGTCGAACTGGGCGGCTACGCCTCGGTGTTCTAAAGACTTACTCGTAGGGTGGATGACGCTTCACCCATCCACCAACTGCAATGGTGGATGAAAACAGCGTCATCCACCCTACATAGGGCCGCCCCGTAGCCCGGATGCAATCCGGGAGCAGTCAGCGCGTTTTTCCCGGATTGCATCCGGGCTACAGGAAAATTTATGTCCCAAGAATTCGATTACATCATCATCGGTGCCGGCTCGGCCGGTAACGTGCTGGCCACCCGCCTGACCGAGGACGAGGGCGTCAGCGTGCTGCTGCTGGAAGCCGGCGGCCCGGACTACCGTCTCGACTTTCGCACCCAGATGCCCGCCGCCCTGGCCTACCCGCTGCAGGGCCGGCGCTACAACTGGGCCTACGAAACCGACCCCGAGCCCTATATGAATAACCGCCGCATGGAATGCGGGCGTGGCAAGGGCCTGGGTGGCTCGTCGCTGATCAACGGCATGTGCTATATCCGCGGTAACGCCATGGACTACGACGGCTGGGCCAAGGAAAAGGGCCTGGAAGATTGGAGCTATCTGGACTGCCTGCCGTATTTCAGGAAAGCAGAAACCCGCGATATCGGGGCCAACGCCTACCACGGTGGCGACGGCCCGGTGTCGGTCACCACGCCGAAGAACGGCAATAACCCGCTGTTCCACGCCATGGTCGAGGCCGGCGTGCAGGCTGGCTTCCCGCGCACCGACGACCTCAACGGTTACCAGCAGGAAGGCTTCGGCCCCATGGACCGTACTGTCACGCCCAAGGGTCGACGCGCCAGCACCGCCCGCGGCTACCTGGACCAGGCCCGTGAACGGCCAAATCTGAGCATCGTCACCCACGCCCTTACCGACCGCATCCTGTTCAGTGGCAAGCGCGCCATCGGCGTGGCCTACCTGCAGGGCGACGGCGATACCCCGGTGATCGTCAACGCCCGCCGCGAAGTGCTGCTGTGCAGCGGTGCCATCGCCTCGCCGCAGATCCTCCAGCGCTCCGGAGTCGGCCCGGCCGCCCTGCTGCGCGAGCTGGATATCCCGCTGGTGCACGAACTGCCCGGCGTCGGCCAGAACCTGCAAGACCACCTGGAGCTGTACCTGCAGTACGCCTGCAAGCAGCCGGTGTCGCTCTACCCGGCGTTGCAATGGTGGAACCAGCCGGCCATCGGGGCCAACTGGCTGCTGCGCGGCAAGGGCCTGGGGGCCAGCAACCAGTTCGAGGCCGGCGGCTTTATCCGCTCCCGCGCCGAGTTCGAATGGCCGAATATCCAGTACCACTTCCTGCCGGTGGCGATCAATTACAACGGCAGCAACGCGGTCAAGGAGCACGGTTTCCAGGCCCATATGGGCTCCATGCGCTCGCCCAGCCGCGGTCGCATCCAGGTCAAGTCGAAGGATCCGCGCCAGCACCCGAGCATCCTGTTCAACTATATGAGCAGCGAGCAGGACTGGCAGGAGTTCCGCGACGGCATCCGCATCACCCGCGAGATCATGGCGCAGTCGGCCCTCGATCCGTTCCGTGGCCGCGAACTCAGCCCCGGCAAAGAAGTGCAGAGCGACGCAGAACTGGACGCCTTTATCCGCGAGCACGCGGAAACCGCCTTCCACCCCTCCTGCTCATGCAAGATGGGCGAGGACGACATGGCAGTGGTCGATGGCCAGGGCCGGGTCCACGGCATGGAAGGGCTGCGGGTGGTCGATGCGTCGATCATGCCGCTGATCACCACCGGTAACCTGAATGCGCCAACCATCATGATGGCCGAGAAAATCGCCGACAAAATCCGCGGTCGCACGCCCCTGCCGCGCAGCACCGCGCCCTACTACGTGGCCGGCAGTGCGCCGGTACGCGGCACGGCGCAACGCGCAGGCTAGGTCGGCTAAATAGAGTGCGCCTACGGCAATAGGCCAGCCCCCGGTCGCAGCAACGCCTGCCCGGGGCGCGCGCCTGCTACACTGCGCGCCATTTTGCTTATCAGGCCTGTACCGTGACCAACACCGCGTTCTCTTCTCTGCCCCTTTCCGCCGCCATGCTGGCCAATCTCGAGTCCCTCGGCTACACGGAGATGACCCCGATCCAGGCCCAGAGCCTGCCGGTGATGCTCAAGGGCATGGACCTGATCGCCCAGGCCAAGACCGGCAGCGGCAAAACCGCGGCCTTCGGTATCGGCCTGCTCAACCCACTTAATCCGCGCTTCTTCGGCTGTCAGGCACTGGTGCTGTGCCCGACCCGCGAGCTGGCCGACCAGGTGGCCAAAGAGCTGCGCCGCCTGGCCCGCTCCGCGGACAACATCAAGATTCTCACCCTGTGCGGCGGCGTGCCGTTCGGCCCGCAGATCGGCTCCCTGGAACATGGCGCGCAGATCATCGTCGGCACCCCCGGGCGCATCCAGCAGCATCTGAGCAAGGGCACCCTGAAGCTCGACGGCCTCAACACCCTGGTGCTCGACGAAGCCGACCGCATGCTCGACATGGGTTTCTACGACAGCATCGCCGAGATCATCGGCCAGACCCCGACACGCCGGCAGACCCTGCTGTTCTCCGCCACCTACCCGAGCGGGATCAAGCAACTGTCCGCGGCGTTTATGCGCAACCCGCAGCAGGTCAAAGCCGACGCCCTGCACGACGATACCCAGATCGAGCAGCGCTTCTACGAGATCGCCCCGGAAGAGCGCATGGACGCGGTGGTCAAGCTGCTCAACTGCTACCGCCCGCAATCCTGCGTGGCCTTCTGCTTTACCAAGCAGCAGTGCCAGGAAGTGGTCGATCACCTCACCGCCAAAGGCATCTCGGCCGCCGCACTGAACGGTGACCTGGAGCAACGCGACCGTGATCAGGTGCTGGCAATGTTTGCCAATCGCAGCTTGTCGGTGCTGGTAGCCACCGATGTGGCCGCCCGTGGCCTGGATATCGATGCGCTGGACATGGTGATCAACGTGGAACTGGCGCGTGACTCGGAAATTCACATTCACCGCGTCGGCCGTACCGGTCGTGCCGGCGAAAAGGGCCTGGCCATGAGCCTGGTTGCCCCAGCCGAAGGCCATCGCGCCCAGGCCATCGAAACCCTGCAAAGGGCTCCGCTCAACTGGCACCCGCTGAGCAGCCTGAAACATCAGGGCGGCGCGCCGTTACAGCCGCCCATGATTACCCTGTGCATCGGCGCTGGGCGCAAAGAAAAACTGCGCCCGGGCGATATTCTCGGCGCACTGACTGGCGAGGCTGGCATCCCCGGCACCCAGGTCGGCAAGATCGCCATCTTCGACTTCCAGGCTTATGTGGCTGTTGAGCGCGTCGTGGCCATGCAGGCGCTCAAGTGCCTGACCGAAGGCAAGATCAAGGGCCGCACGCTGCGCGTACGCACCCTATAGTTCAAACAGAGCGGCCGCCCCAGCGCGGCCCGTGTGGAGGAGCAGCCCGTGCGCAACATTCTGGTGGTCGAAGACAGCCCCCTGGTGCTGAAAATTCTCGAACATCTGTTCCGTAAGGAAAGCGGCCTGCAACCGATCTTCTGCGCCAGCCTGGACGAAGCCCGGGTGATGCTGGAAACCTCCGCCGAGCTGTTCTTCGCCGCCATTGTCGACCTCAACCTGCCGGACGCACCGGATGGCCAGATCGTCGACCTGGTGATGGGCTACCACCTGCCCTGCATCGTGCTCAGCGGCAGCTACAACGAGCAGCGCCGCGACCAGATGCTGCTCAAGGGCGTGGTCGACTATGTGCTCAAGGAAAGCCAGCACTCCTACGAGTACGCCTTCCGCCTGCTGCACCGCCTGGAAAGCAACAGCCGGGTGAAGATCCTGATTGCCGAGGACAGCGAAGCCACCCGCCACTACATCCGCAATGTGCTGACCCCGCACCGCTATCAGATTATCGACGCCCGCGACGGTGACGAGGCCCTGCGAATTCTCAAGGAGCAGCCGGATATCGACCTGCTGCTGGTGGACCACAGCATGCCGGGCATGAGCGGCTTCGAGCTGGTCAAGCTGCTGCGGCAGAAGATGAAGCGCCACGAGCTGATCATTCTCGGCCTTTCGGCTGACGCGAAAGGCTCGCTTAGCGCCATGTTTATCAAGCACGGTGCCGACGACTTCCTGCGCAAGCCATTCTGCCCGGAAGAACTCAACTGCCGGGTGATGTCGACCCTGGAGCGCCGCGACCTGCTGCTGGCCCTGCGTCAGGCCGCGCAGTTCGATGCCCTCACCGGGCTGAACAACCGCCGCGCCTTCTACGAACACGGCCAGCAGCTGTTCGCCCAGGCCAAGAGCGGCGGGCGCGACCTCAGCGTGGCGATGATCGATCTGGATCACTTCAAGCGGATCAACGACGAACACGGCCATGCCAGTGGCGATGCGGCGCTGATCACCTTCTCCCGGGCCTTTTCCGTGGCCTTCCCCGACGCCCTGCTCGGCCGTCTGGGCGGCGAGGAGTTCGCCATGCTCAGCCAGCAGGACGCGGCCGCCCTGAGCGACACTCTGGATCAGCTGCGCAGCCAGTGTGCCCGCCTGAAATACGCCACAGGCGCACCACCGCTGTCCTTTAGCGCAGGGATCTTCCAGGGCGCGCCGGACGATCTGGAGAGCGCCCTGCACCAGGCCGATATGCGCCTGTACCAGGCCAAAAAAGCCGGACGCGGGCGCAACTGCTGGCAGTAACCGCTTTCCAGGCCGCTAAAAACGACAAAGCCCAACCAGGCATGCCACTGCCTGTTGGGCTTTGTTGCGCGCTGCCTCACGGGTACAGAGTCGTGGAAAACCCAGGCAAGACGCCCAGGCCAAACCCCTTCAATAAAGCGGTTTTATCGTCCGATTCTGTTTTTAACGCCGTATCGGTAACGCAGGTGGTTGTTCAACAGGCCCTAGAGGGTCAGGTTGAGGTTGCCACCAAAAATACCCACCAGACCAATCATGATCAGGTAGATGGCCACGATGTAGTTCAACAGCCGCGGCATAACCAGGATCAGGATGCCGGCAATCAGGGAAATCAGAGGGGTCAGTGCAAGTGTCATCAGGTAGGTCCCTTTTGTTCGAATAAGTATCGGTGACCCGCGCATTGTGCGCGCTTATTGGCCGACAAGACAGTGGCCGCGGGCCCCGCAGCAAAGTTGCCTGGCGGCCTGCCGCGCCGCCACCCGGCCCCTTTCAGGTAAGATGCGCGCTGTTTTGCGCCCGCCGTGGCGCACGTCGCAGGTTGAGGAAATTGCTGTGCTTACACCCCAGGTCGTGATTATCGGAGCCGGTGCCGCCGGGCTTATGTGCGCATTGACGGCTGCCGCGCGTGGCCGCCGGGTGCTGCTGCTGGATCACGCCAACAAGGCCGGCAAGAAGATCCTGATGTCGGGCGGCGGGCGCTGCAACTTCACCAATATGTACTGCGAGCCGAGCAATTTTCTCTCGGAAAATCCGCACTTCTGCAAATCCGCCCTGGCGCGCTACACCCAGTGGGACTTTATCGGCCTGGTGGGCAAGCACGGCGTGCCTTATCACGAGAAAAAGCTCGGCCAGCTGTTCTGCGATAACAAGGCCAGCGACATCCTCGAGATGCTGCTCAGCGAATGCGCGCAGGCTGGCGTCGAGCTGCGCCTGGACACCTCGGTCAGCGAGATCAGCAAGCTGGACAGCGGCTACCAGCTGCAGACCAGCGCCGGCGCGGTGCGCTGCGAGTCCCTGGTGATCGCCACCGGCGGCCTGTCGATCCCGACCCTGGGCGCAACCGGCTTCGGCTACCAGGTGGCCAAACAGTTCGGCCACCAGTTGCTGTCAACCCGCGCCGGCCTGGTGCCGTTCAGCATCACCGACCCGCAGCTCAAGGCGCTGTGCAACGAGCTGTCCGGCACCTCGGTGGAGGACTGCCTGGTCAGCTGCAACGGCCAGAGTTTCCGCGAGAATATCCTGTTCACCCACCGCGGCCTGTCCGGCCCGGCGATCCTGCAGATCTCCTCGTTCTGGCAGCCCGGCGACGTCGTGCATATCGACCTGCTGCCGCATATCGACCTACCCGAGTGGCTGGCCGAACAGCAGCGCGAGCGGCCCAACAGCGAGCTGAAAACCCTGCTCGCCGAGCTGTTTACCAAGAAGATGGCCACCCTGCTGGTGGACAACTGGTTCGCCAACAAGCCGATCAAGCAGTACACGCCCGGCGAACTCAAGGCGATTGCCGAACAGCTGTCCGACTGGCAACTGGTGCCGGCCGGCACCGAGGGCTATCGCACCGCCGAGGTGACCCTGGGCGGCGTGGACACCCGCGAGGTGTCGTCGAAGACCATGGAATCGCTGAAGTCCCCGGGGCTGTATTTTGTCGGCGAGGTGCTGGACGTCACCGGCCATCTGGGCGGCTTCAACTTTCAGTGGGCCTGGGCCTCGGGCTATGCGGCGGCGCAATACGTCTAGCAGTACAGACCTGCGCGCGGGGCCGCATAGGCCCTGCGTAGCCGCGCAGCCCCCATACCCCAGCGCCGAGCGAATATAGACGTTTCCCCGACCGGATCTTTTCGCCACCGCCTGGCAGTTCCACCGGTCAGCCGCTCTGCGCCAGCTATGCTATATGGCAGAGCGCCAGCGCTGATTGGAGGCATGCGCGGGTGTACGCATTCGAGCGGAGGGCGAACCATGATCAAGGCTGTTGTATTGCTGCGCCTGCTGATTGCCTGCCTGTTCGGCCTGTTCGGCCTGCTCAGCGCCGCCAGCCACGCCGACTGGCCAGGCCCCCGTGATGGGCCGGCGGTCACGCCGGGCAAGCGCATAGTGTTCCTTGCGGCCGACTTTCGTAACGGCGGCGTGGTCGGGGTGTACCGCAGCGTCGAGCGCGCGGCCAAGCTGGTCAGCTGGCAGGTGCACGCTTTGGACGGCCGTGGTGATGCCGCGCAATGGCGGCGTATCGCCGAGCAAGCGCTGGCGATGGAACCCGATGGGGTGGTACTGGGGGGCTTCGGCGTGGGGGCCTTGGGCGAAGATCTACCGGCGCTGTTCCAGCAACGCAATATCCCCTTGGTCGGCTGGCACGCTGGGGACAAGCCGGGGCCCGACGAATGGCTGTTCAGCAATGTCACCAGCGACCCGCTGGTGGTCGCCGACCTGGCCGCCGAACTGGTGATCGCCGAAGGCGCGATCGGGGTGGTGATCTTCACCGATAACCAGTTCGCCATCGCCCGGGCCAAGACCGAGCGCATGGCCAAGCGCATCCGCGAGTGCCCGAACTGCCGCCTGCTGAGTATCGAAGACCTGCCGATCTCCGGTGCCTCGGCGCAAATCCCCGAGCGAGTCAAACAACTGCAGCAGCGCTTCGGCTCGGCCTGGACCCATAGCCTGGCGATCAACGACGTCTACTTCGACCATATCCATGTGCCCCTGGCGCGCGTCGGGCGCAAGGATATTCGTCATGTCGCAGCCGGTGATGGCTCGGCCAAGGCCCTGGGGCGAATCAACTCCGGGCTGTCCCAGCAGATCGCCAGCATTGCCGAGCCGCTCGGTGTTCAGGGCTGGCAGGTACTCGACGAACTGAACCGGGCCTTCTCCGGCCAGCCACACAGCGGCTATGTGGCCCGCCCCCTGGTGGTGACCTTCGAGGTGCTGCGCGAGGCCAAGGACCTCAATGTCGGCCTGGATACCTCCCACGAGGCCGGTTACCTGCTGCTGTGGCAACCACACTAAAGCCACTGCGCTATACGGCCGCGCAGGCCAAGGCAAGCCCTAGGGCTCGACCCTATCCGGCAGCGGCTCGTGGGGCAGCCACTTGCGGTAGATGGCAGCAAAACTGCCGTCGGCCTTCATCCCGTCCAGCTCGCGCTGCCAGAGCCTGATCAGAGCCGCATCGGTCTGCGCGGAAAAAGCGATATAGCTGTCGCTGTACATCAGGGTAAATAGCAACTGCACCTCCTCGGCACGGATATCGCCCTGGACCAGCAAAGCGCTGAGGCTGAGGTTGTCCAGCACCATCAGCTTGACCCGGCCCCGCTTGAGCATGCTCACCACCTGGCTCGGCCCAGTGACCGGGGTCAGGTTGCTGAAGCCCTCGGCCAGCAAGCGCTGATGGCTGTACCAGTCGCGCGGCACGGCGATCTCGTCGGCCTCGCGGGCCTGCTCCAGGCGGTCGATGCTCAGGCCGGAGCTGCGCAGGGCATAAAAGCTGGTGACATTGCGCGTGAGCGGGCCGACCCATTTGAACAGCCGCTCGCGCTCCGGGGTGCGCATGGTCACGAACAACCCGGTATTGGGCCGCGTCAGCGCCAGCTGGTAACCGCGGGCCCAGGGCACCAGGCTGATCGGCGCATTCTGCCCGGTGCGGCGCATAATCGCGCGCACCATCTCGGTGGCCAGGCCAGTGGGCTGGCCATTCAGGCTGAAGTTGATCGGCGGGTACTCTTCCGTGTACAGGTGCAAGGGTTGGGGCTGGGGCTGGGCCAGCAGCTGCGTGGGCAGGCAGCAAACCAGCAGCAGACAGAGCCACCCGCGAAACCTGACTGCAGTCACGGGAAATGCCTCATGGCAGGGGATGTTCCTTCAGGGTAGTCGGCTTGACCCACAAGTACCATGGGCGATGTCAGGAAGCTGGCGTCAACCCCAGGACGATATCGAAACGCGCCACCTGCTCAGGCTCGCGCGCCCCCGCAACCGGGACAAAGGGCACCACCAGCAGCTCGCGCAGGGCCGGCTCGCGAATCGCGTTGAGCAGACCGTCGCGCTGGTTGCGCGGCTCGCCGCGGATATAGCACTGGGTGGCAAAACGCGGCTGCCCCGGCAGGGTGACGGCGAAGTGGATATGCGGGGTGCGCCCCGGATAGGCCACCGGGCGAATGGTGCGAAAGCGGTAGCGGCCATCGGCGGCGGTGGTAAAGCGCCCATAACCCTGGAAATGACTGTCGCGCCGCGCCCTGTCGCCGCCACGGCTGTGCAGGTAGATACCGTGGGCATCGACCTGCCAGATCTCCACCAACGCCCCCTCAAGCGGCGCACCGCGGGCATCGAGAATCCGCCCGTGCAGCTGCACGCGAATACCCTCGGCCAGTTCGGCATGGCCCTCGACCTGCAACAGGTCGTTATCGCGGTCCAGCGGCAATTCGTCCGGGTAGAAGGGCCCCAGGGTCTGCGCCGGGGTCAGCAGGCGCTGGGCCAGGAGCAGTGGCGGGTTCAGCAGCAGAGCGCCGCCGCCAAGCCCGACCAGCAACTGGCGACGACTGATAGACGATTTGAGCATGCGGCCTCCCGCTCGACTGTTGGTGTTTACAGCCTAACCTGGCTGGTGCGCGCAGCCTAGGTGGCCCCGCGCCCCCTACGAGGCAGCGCAAAACTAGAGGCTGGCCAACACCGCGCTCGCCGGCTGATAGACCAGGCCATGGGCTTCGGCCACGCTGGCGCAGGTGATCGCGCCGCGGGCCACATTCAGCCCGGCCAGCAGGTGCGGGTCCTCCTCCAGGGCGCGGCGGGGGCCTTTCTCGGCCAGGGCGATCACAAACGGCAGGGTGGCGTTGTTCAGCGCCAGGGTCGAAGTGCGCGCCACCGCGCCGGGCATATTGGCCACGCAGTAATGCACCACCTCGTCGACCACATAGGTGGGGTCGGCATGGGTGGTGGCTTTCGAGGTCTCGGCGCAGCCGCCCTGGTCGATGGCCACGTCCACTAGCACCGCTCCGGGTTGCATCTGCCGAATCATCTCGGCGCTGATCAGCTTGGGTGCGGCGGCCCCGGGTATCAGCACGCCGCCGATCACCAGGTCGGCGGCCAGCACCTGCTCACGCAGTGCGGCGCGGGTCGAATAGAGGGTGGTGATGCGGTTGCCGTACTGGGCGTCCAGACGGCGCAAGGCCTCCATATTCTTGTCCAGCACCCTGACGTCGGCCCCCAGGCCGACCGCCATGGCAAGGGCATTACTACCGACCACCCCGCCGCCGAGTATTACCACCTTGCCCGGCGCGACCCCAGGTACGCCGCCAAGCAGCACGCCCCGGCCGCCACGGGCCTTTTCCAGGCAACCGGCACCGGCCTGGATCGACATGCGCCCGGCCACCTCGGACATCGGGGCCAGCAGCGGCAGGCGACCGTGGCCATCGGTGACCGTCTCGTAGGCGATGCAGAGAGCCCCGCTGGCCATCAGCTCCTCGGTCTGCGCCCGATCCGGGGCCAGGTGCAGGTAGGTAAACAGGCAATGCTCGGGCCGTAGCCGGGCGCGCTCGACCGCCAGAGGCTCCTTGACCTTGACGATCAGCTCGGCTTCGGCAAATACCTCGGCGGCATCCCGGGTGATCTGCGCGCCGGCCTGCTGGTAGTCGTTATCGCTGAAGCCGATGGCCGCCCCGGCCTGGGTTTCGACCCAGACCTGATGCCCCAGGGCAGCCAGTTCGGCCACCGATTGCGGGGTCAGGCCGACGCGATATTCGTGATTCTTGATTTCCTTGGGTACACCAATACGCATAACCACCTCCAGCCAACGAACCTATCTGCAAGTCTAGAAAACCCTCGGCACCAACCGACCTGAATTGACCACGGCTTTCAGGGAATTCAACTGAAAGCCGCCACTTCACAGCAGTTCGGGCGGCAGCGGCAAGGCGCTGGTCGAACGCTTGTGCCGGCAATCTCACTCAGGGTTGGCATAGCGCGCAGCTGCATGGCCCCTGGCGACCAAATTTACCTGACAGCTTCAGCGGGGGCTGCCGTCGTCGCACGGAGTCCGTTAGGCTGCTCGCTATTCCCGCTGAACAAGACTCCAACCCATGCCGTCCCGCCCCCTCAGCCACTCCTTGCGCCGCCTCTGGGCCCTGGACAAGTTCAGCTACAGCCTGCGGGTGTTTATCGCCCTCAGCGGCGCGCTGTTGCTGTGCTGGGCGCAGGGCTGGATGCATGCCCTGATCCCGCTGTTCCTCGGGGTTATCGCCAGCGCCCTGGCCGAGACCGACGACAGTTGGCAGGGCCGCCTGATGGCGCTGCTGGTGACCCTGGGGTGTTTCAGCGCGGCGGCCTATGCGGTGGAATTGCTGTTTCCTCACCCCTGGTTATTCGTCAGTGCCCTGGCCCTGGCTAGCTTTGCCCTGACCATGCTCGGGGCCCTGGGCGAACGTTATGCCACCCTGGGTTCGGCGACCCTGATCCTGGCGGTGTACAGCATGATCGGCGTGGAGCAGCGCGGCGGCAGCGCCGGGCTCTGGCTGGAACCCTTGCTGCTGGTGGCGGGCGCGGCCTGGTACGGCCTGCTGTCGGTGATCTGGAATGCGCTGTTCGCCAACCAGCCGGTGCAGCACAGCCTGGCCCGCCTGTTTCGCGAGCTGGGCCTGTACCTCAAGCTCAAGGCCGCGCTGTTCGAGCCGCTACGCCAGCTGGATGTAGAAGAACGCCGTCTGGCCCTGGCCAGGCAGAACGGCCGGGTGGTGGCCGCGCTCAATGCCTGCAAGGAGGTGATCCTGCACCGGGTCGGCAATGGCCGTCCCGGGCCCAAGGTCAGCCGCTACCTCAAGCTGTATTTCCTCGCCCAGGACCTGCACGAGCGCGCCAGCTCCTCGCACTACCCCTACAACGAACTGGCCGAAGCCTTCTTCCACAGTGATGTGCTGTTCCGCTGTCAGCGTCTGCTGCGCCTGCACGGTCAGGCCTGCCAGCGCCTGGCCCAGGCCATCGAACTGCGCCAACCATTCGAATACCGCACCCTGTGCAGCCAGGCCCTCGACGACCTGCACGACTCCCTGGAACACCTGCGGGTACAGAGCAACCCGGCCTGGCGGCACCTGCTGCGCTCCCTCACGGCCCTGGCCGGCAACCTGCGCAGCCTCGATGAACTGCTGAGCAACGCCAGCAGCCCCGATGCCCTGGCCGAGGAACAGGACAGCAGCCTGCTCGACCGCGAGCCGCAATCGCTCAAGGACGTCTGGGAGCGTCTGCGCCTGCAGCTGACCCCGACCTCGCTGCTGTTCCGCCATGCCCTGCGCCTGTCCTGTGCCCTGACGGTCGGCTACGGCCTGCTGCACTGGATCCACCCGACCCAGGGCTACTGGATTCTGCTGACCACCCTGTTCGTCTGCCAGCCGAACTACGGCGCGACCCGGCTCAAGCTGGTGCAGCGGATCAGCGGCACCGTGCTCGGCCTGCTGCTCGGCTGGGCGCTGTTCGACCTGTTCCCCAACCCGCTGGTGCAGGCCTTGTTCGCGGTGGTGGCCGGGGTGGTGTTCTTCGCCCTACGCAGCAGCCGTTACACCCTGGCCACGGCGGCCATCACCCTGCTGGTACTGTTCTGCTTCAACCAGGTGGGCGACGGCTACGGCCTGTTTATCCCGCGCCTGGTGGACACCCTGCTCGGCAGCCTGATCGCCGGCCTGGCGGTGTTTCTGATCCTTCCGGACTGGCAGGGCCGCCGGCTCAACCGTTTGCTGGCCAATACCCTGAGCTGCAACAGCCGCTACCTGCAGCAGATCATCGCCCAGTACGCCAACGGCAAACGCGATGATCTGGCCTATCGCCTGGCGCGGCGCAACGCGCACAACGCCGATGCCACCCTGTCGACCACCCTGGGCAATATGCTGATGGAGCCCGGACACTTTCGTAAGGAGGCGGATATCGGCTTCCGTTTTCTGGTGCTGTCGCACACCCTCCTGAGTTATCTCTCGGGGCTCGGCGCGCACCGCGGCGAAACCCGCCTGGAAGGCAGCGACAATCCGCTGCGCCTGGGGGCCGATTACCTGGCGGACAGCCTCAATGAAATCGCCCAGTGCCTGAACGAAGGACGCCCGGTGGCGATTCACAGCGATGCGGAAGAACAGCTGGCCAGTCGCCTGGAGCAGCCCGACGACAGCCTGGACGACCAGCAGCGCCTGGTGCAGACCCAGCTGGCGCTGATCTGCCGTCAGCTCGGGCCGCTGCGCACCCTGGCCGCCCACCTGCGCAAGGGCGCGCAGGCCTGAGAGCAGACATTGACTTCGATGGGTATCGCTACGCTCAACGCCATCCTACCCGGGTATCGCGTAACCACCCGAGGGGGCGGTTTTCCGCTACTCTCGCCCCTTCTGCCGAGCCTCAGCCAAGAACATGCCGACCCTAAACAAAACGCAGCTGCTGCATCAGGTTATCGCCCACCTCGAAACTGCCCTGACCCAGGCGCAGCAGGCGGCCCAGACCGCCTACGAAACGGCCACCGATGAAGAAAACATCGCCGAGAACAAGTACGACACCCTGGGCCTGGAGGCTTCCTACCTGGCCACCGGCCAGGCCCGCCGCGCACAGGCCATCCGCCACACCCTGAGCACCTGGAAACAGCTGGTCCTGCGCCCCTTCGACGAAGGCCGGGGCGTCCAGCTCGGTGCCCTGGTCTGGCTGGCCGACGAACACGACAAGCGCCAGTGCCTGTTCCTCGGCCCGGACGGTGCGGCAATAAAACTGCAGCAGGACGGCCACAGCGTGCAGGTTATCGGCCCCCAGGCACCTCTGGGCCGCGCCCTGCTCGGCAAGGGCTGCGGCGACCAGGTGAGCCTGCATATCGCCAGCGGCGTGCAACTGTTCGAGCTTCTGTCGGTCGACTAAAGGTGTTATCACAAGGCCCAGGGAATCATCCCCGTCTTATTTAGGGAGACCAGCATGCAAGCGCCCACCCACAGCCTTTCCGCACTGTTCAAGCAACTCGGCCTGAGAGAGGACTCGACCTCCATCGAGCGCTTTATCAAACAGCATTCGCCGTTGCCGCAAGGCTGCCAACTGGCCGACGCATCCTTCTGGGATAAGGCCCAGGCAGATTTCCTGCGCGAGGAAATCCTCGAGGACGCCGACTGGGCCGAGGTGGTCGACCAGCTCAACCTGCTGCTGCGCGACTAAGCGCCCCGCTCACCGGCGGCCGGTGAGCCTTACCCTAGGAGCCCGCAGTCTGCGCGTTGTGCACCCAGAACCCTCAGCCTGGGCGGTGCGCACGGCGCACCCTACGAAGTGCCGAATTATCGACACCGCAGCCCTAGGGCAGCTCGCGCCAGGTCAGGTAGACGCGCAGGTCGAACTCCAGCTGGTGGTAGCCCGGCAGCATGTATTCGCAGAGTTTGTAGAAAGCCTTGTTGTGTTCGGCCTCCTTCAAGTGCGCCAGTTCGTGCACCACGATCATTTGCAGAAACTCCGGCGCGGCGTCCTTGAACAGGGCGGCGACGCGAATCTCCTTCTTCGCCTTGAGCTTGCCGCCCTGCACCCGGGAGATCGCCGTATGCAGGCCGAGGGCGCGGTGGGTCAGGTCGAGGCGATTGTCATACAGCACCTTGTCGATGGCCGGGGCATTGCGCAGGTGCCCCTGCTTGAGGCCCTGGATATAGGCGTACAGCGCCTTGTCGCTCTGGATGCCATGCGTGCCGCCGTAGGAACGCGCCAGGTAATCGCCCAGGCGTTGCTCGGCGATCAGCTGGCGGATCTTGTCCTGAAGTTCGACGGGGTAGCCTTGCAGGTATTTCAGCGGAGTCATAGCGTGTAGGGGCAAATCCTGGGGGCGCAGAGTATGGCCAATCTAATCGGCCGGCACTACCCGCAGCACCCGCCCCTGGGCATTGTCGGTAAGCAGGTAAAGCGCACCGTCCGGGCCGCTGCGAACATCGCGAATCCGCTCACCCAGCTCTTCGAACAGAACCTCCTCGCCCGCCAGCTTGCCATCCAACATGCGGATGCGCCGCACGCTGCGCTCGGCCAGGGTGGCCACGAACAGATCATCCTGCCACTGCGCAAGCAGCGCACCGCGGTACAGGGTCAGGCCGGAGGGGGCCACCGAAGGCGTCCAATGCAGCAGCGGCTGCTGCAGGCCGGGTAGTTCGCTATAGGGCGAGATCTGCGCGCCGGTGTAATCCACCCCATAGGTGATCAGCGGCCAGCCATAGTTGTGGCCGGGCTCGATCAGGTTCAGCTCGTCGCCGCCGCGGGGGCCGTGCTCGTGGCTGTAGAGGCGCTGCAGGCGGGCATCGTAGTAGATGCCCTGAACATTGCGATGGCCCAGGCTGTAGATCTCCGCTGCCGCCCCGGCCTGCCCGACCAGGGGGTTATCGGCCGGTACGCTGCCATCGCGGTGTAGCCGCACGATCTTGCCCAGATGGTTGGCCGGGTTCTGCGCCTGCTCGCGCCAATCGAAGCCATCGCCCAGGGTCAGCACCAGGGTCTGGTCCGGGAGAAAGGCCATGCGCCCACCATAGTGAGCCGCCCCGGCCTTGGCCGGCAGGGCGCTAAACAGCACCTCGACGTCCTGTAAGCGCCCCTCCACCAGGCGGCCGCGGGCCAGGCGGGTGTTGTTGGCCTGCTCGGTGCCATAGGCGTAGCTCAGATATATCCATTGATTACGGCCGAAGTCAGGGTCGGGCAGCACCTCCATCAGGCCCGCCTGGGCAGCCACGAACGCCTCGGGCACGCCAGCGACCGGCTCGGGGTCGAGGCTGCCGTCCTTGGCGATAATCCGCAGGCGCCCGACGCGCTCGGTCACCAGCATCCGCCCGTCCGGCAAAAAGGCCAGGGACCAGGGGTGCTCGAGGCCGGCGGTGACGGTTTCGATACGGTAATCCTGAGCCAGCGCCAGCGTGCTGGCGGCCAGGGTGCCAAGCAGCACCAGGGTGGTTCTCAACATGGGCAGGACCTTGTCATAGGGAGGCGGAAGGCGTCGGTTGCGCTCGATAACGCACCCGCCGACCGAGCAGACCGAACAGCAGCGCGCCTGCGCTACCGCAGGCCATCAGCCCCAGGGTGCCGAACAGGTTGCGGTCGGCGGCGATCAGCGTCGGCATAGGTGCCAGCGCATTGGCCAGCGCCAGGGCCGTCCAGATCGCCGCGGCACCGGCCAGAACGAAGATCGCCCAGCGCAGGGACGGCAGGCGGCGCGCGCTCCACGCCGCCAGCGGCAGGGCGAAGGCGAAGCCGAAGGCGGCCAGCAGGGCGAAGGTCGGACCGAAGCCGAGCAGGTCCAGGCAGGTGGTACCCAGGCGCACGCCCATCGGCATGGGCGCGCCGAGCGCCTGCAGGGCGGCGAGGTTGCTCTGAGTCTGAAAGATCGAAGCAAGCAGAGTGGCCAGCAACACGGCGAGAACGAAAGCGAGCAACAGGCGTGGCTTGCTGGACATGGGTGGAGATTTCCCGGGAAGACAGAACAGGGAGTATGGCGCAGCCCGCCGACCGTCGTGGCCTGGGTGTTTTACAGGGTTTTACCTGTCGCCCCGGCGGCGTCTATCGCAGCGGCTGCGCCAATTCGCGCGCCATAACCGGCGGCAGGTCAGACGGTTTGGGGCGACGATCCGGCCCGCGCGCCAAAAAGACAAAATATTGGCGTCAAACATACGACGAACGGTGGTAGCCCATTTGGAACTTCTGCCGCTATACAGGTGTCGCGGCGGCAGTCCTGCCTCCCGACAAGGGCAACACCTGCCCCCTTCTAGTTCGCCTGCGTCACCCGCTGGAACGCCAAGTAGCCCTTACTAACTCCTGGATGAGTTGTGCCCTCGACTGACTGAAGCCTCTGCCTTTCAGGAGCATCAAGCATGATCGACCTCGACACGTGGAATCTGAGCATCCCAGTCGGCGTACCCGCCACCACCATCGAAACCCCATTGCTGGTCGGCGGTTACCAGGATCACTATTTCCAGTCCAAGAACGGCGCGATCTTCTTCTGGTCCCCGGTCAACGGCACCACCACCGAAACCGCTAAGTTCCCACGTAGTGAGCTGCGCGAAACTTACCCCGACGGCAGCCTGCGCAACTGGACCTACCCCAGCGCGGATCACTTCCTGCGCGCGGCGCTAAACGTCAGCCAGGTGCCCTCCACCGGCAAACTGGTAATTGGCCAGATCCACGCTTACAAAAGCTCCATGCCACTGCTCAAGCTGGAGTATCAGTACAAGACCTCCTCCGCCAACGGCAATATCGTCGCCAAGGTTCGCCTCACACCCGAGGCACCGATCCAGGTCGTAACCCTGGCCAGCGGCATCGCGCTGAACCAGCGCTTCACCTACGTCCTGCACCTGACGCCGAAGGGAACGCTGGCAATCAACCTCAACGGGGTCAAGTGGAGCACCCGGGTCAACTCAGCCTGGGCGAGCAAACCGCTGTATTTCAAGGCGGGGATCTACCCCCAGGACAACAGCGGCTATGAAACCGAAGCCGGCGCGGCGCGCTTCGACAAACTGAGCATCGAACACCGACCATTGCTCAGCACCGCGCCGTAAGGCGCACCCAGCAGCATAAAAAACGCCGCGCCCCCTGGTGGAGTCGCGGCGTTTTCTTTAGCGCACAGCTTGTCACGCGCTGCGGGCCTGTTCGGCGCGCAGGACGGGTGCCAGAGTTAGTTGACCTTGGCGGCCAGCTCACCCTTGGCATAACGCTGGAACATGCCTTCCAGGGAGATCGGCTTGATCTTCGAGGCGTTGCCGGCGGTGCCGAAGGCTTCGTAACGGGCGATGCAGATGTCGCGCATGGCGGTGACGGTGGCACCGAAGAATTTACGCGGGTCGAACTCGCTCGGGTTGGTGGCCATCAGGCGGCGCATGGCACCGGTGGAGGCCAGGCGCAGGTCGGTGTCGATATTGACCTTGCGCACGCCGTACTTGATGCCTTCGACGATTTCCTCAACCGGCACGCCGTAGGTTTCTTTGATGTCGCCGCCGTACTGGTTGATGATCGCCAGCCACTCTTGCGGAACCGAGCTGGAACCATGCATCACCAGGTGGGTATTGGGGATGCGCTTGTGGATTTCCTTGATGCGGTCGATGGCGAGAATGTCACCGGTGGGCGGCTTGGTGAACTTGTAAGCGCCGTGACTGGTACCGATGGCGATGGCCAGAGCATCGACCTGGGTGCGCTTGACGAAGTCGGCGGCCTCTTCCGGGTCGGTCAGCATTTGGCTGTGATCGAGCACGCCTTCGGCGCCAACGCCGTCTTCTTCACCGGCCATGCCGGTTTCCAGGCTGCCCAGGCAACCCAGCTCACCTTCCACCGACACGCCGCAGGCGTGGGCGAAAGCCACGGTTTGCTGAGTAACGGCGACATTGTAGTCGTAGTCGGCCGGGGTCTTGCCGTCTTCTTTCAGCGAGCCGTCCATCATCACCGAGCTGAAGCCCAGCTGGATCGAGCGCTGGCAGACATCCGGGCTGGTGCCGTGGTCCTGGTGCATGCACACCGGGATATGCGGGAATTCTTCGATGGCCGCCAGGATCAGGTGGCGCAGGAACGGCGCGCCAGCGTATTTACGGGCACCGGCGGAAGCCTGGACGATCACCGGGGAATCGGTCTTGTCGGCCGCTTCCATGATCGCGCGCATCTGCTCGAGGTTATTGACGTTGAAGGCCGGCACGCCGTAGCCGAATTCGGCGGCGTGGTCGAGCATCTGGCGCATGCTGATAAGTGCCATGGTGTTCTTTCTCCCGGTGGGGCTCGTTAATCGTGCAAGCCTGCCGTAGGGGCAGGCGCTATTCAAGTATTCGGTGCGACTCAGGCCTTGGCGCGTTGTTCCAGCACTTCCACGGCCGGCAGCACCTTGCCCTCGACGAACTCGAGGAATGCGCCGCCACCGGTGGAGATATAGCTGATCTGCGCGCCAACGCCGTATTTGTCGATGGCCGCCAGGGTGTCGCCACCACCAGCAATGGAAAACGCCGGGCTTTCGGCGATGGCCTGGGCCAGCACCTTGGTGCCGTTGCCGAACTGGTCGAATTCGAACACGCCAACCGGGCCGTTCCACAGAATGGTCTTCGAGGACTTCAGCAACTCGGCGAACTGCGCAGCGGTTTGCGGGCCGATATCCAGAATCATGTCGTCTTCAGCCACATCGGCCACCAGTTTGACCGTGGCTTCGGCATCTTCAGCGAAGGCCTTGGCGACTACCACGTCGACCGGCAGCGGCACGCTGACCTTGGCCGCGATGGCCTTGGCGGTGTCGACCAGATCGGCTTCATACAGCGATTTGCCCACCGGGAAACCGGCGGCAGCGAGGAAGGTGTTGGCAATGCCGCCGCCGACGATCAGTTGGTCGCAGATCTGGCTCAGGCTATTAAGCACATCGAGCTTGGTCGACACCTTGGAGCCCGCAACAATCGCCGCCATTGGCTTGGCCGGGTTACCCAGGGCCTTGCCCAGGGCGTCCAGCTCAGCAGCCAGCAGCGGGCCGGCGCAGGCAACCTTGGCGAACTTGGCTACGCCATGGGTCGAACCCTCGGCGCGGTGAGCAGTGCCGAAAGCGTCCATAACGAACACGTCGCACAGGGCGGCGTATTGCTGAGCCAGTTCATCAGCGTTCTTTTTCTCGCCCTTGTTGAAGCGCACGTTCTCGAACAGCACGATCTCGCCAGCCTTGAGCTCGACACCGTTCAGGTAATCCGCCACCAGCGGCACGTCGCGGCCTAGGGCCTTGCTCAGGTAATCGGCGACTGGTTTGAGGCTGTTCTCTGCGCTGAATTCACCTTCGGTCGGGCGACCCAGGTGCGAGCAGACCATCACGGCTGCGCCCTTCTCCAGCGCCAGCTTGATGGTCGGCAGGGAGGCGAGGATGCGCGCGTCGCTCTTCACCACGCCGTCTTTTACCGGCACGTTGAGGTCTTCGCGGATCAGCACGCGCTTACCGGCGAGGTCGAGGTCGGTCATCTTCAGAACGGTCATTAAATCAGTCCTTCACGGCAGCAGGAGTAGTCAGGGAAAGAAAGTGTTCGGCAACATCAAGCATGCGATTGGCAAAGCCCCACTCGTTATCGAACCAGGCCAGCAGGTTGACTAGGCGCGGGCCAGAGAC
Source organism: Pseudomonas sp. (assembly GCF_035512415.1). Lineage (GTDB taxonomy): Bacteria > Pseudomonadota > Gammaproteobacteria > Pseudomonadales > Pseudomonadaceae > Aquipseudomonas. The sequence continues at coordinate 171,684 of NZ_DATKDZ010000005.1, forward strand.
CCGGGTCTGACTACCGTCGACAATCGCCGAATGCGGGTCATGGTTGAAATCGCAGCTGGCGTGGGGCAGTTCGGTGTAGGCCAGCAGGCCTTTTAGCGGGCCGCTCTCGGCCGCCTGACGCAACACCGCGTTGATTTCGGCCGCCGACGTATCGCGGGCGGTCTGCAGGGTGATATCCAGGCACGAGACGTTTACCGTCGGCACGCGAATAGCTTTGGCCTGAATGCGCCCGCTTAGTTCCGGCAACAGGCGTTCGATACCGCGGGCCAGACCAGTGGACACCGGAATCACCGACTGGAAGGCCGAGCGCGTACGGCGCAGGTCTTCGTGGTGATAGGCGTCGATCACCGGCTGATCGTTCATCGCCGAGTGGATGGTGGTGATCGACACGTAGTCGATGCCCACCGTCTCATTGAGCAATTTGAGCAGCGGTACACCGCAGTTGGTGGTGCAGGAGGCGTTCGACACCAGCAGCTCGCGGCCGCTCAGGCAATCCTGATTGACCCCGTAGACCACCGTGGCGTCGATATCCGCCTCGCTGGCCATCGGTTGTGACAACAGCAGCCGTGGCGCGCCGGCATCGATAAAGCGCTGGGCATCGGCGCGGCTGGTGTATTGGCCGGAGCATTCGAGCAGCAGGTCGATATCCAGCGCAGCCCAGTCAACGCCTTCCGGCGTCGCCTGGCGCAGCACCTGCACGCAGTCGCCATTGATATGCAGGCAATCGCCGTCGACCTTTACCTCGCCGGGAAAACGCCCGTGGGTGGAGTCGAAGCGAGTCAGGTATTCGATGCTGGCCTGGTCGGCCAGATCATTCAGCGCGACGATTTCCAGGCTCGCCCCGGCACCGCGCTCATGCAGCGCACGCAGCACGCAGCGGCCGATACGGCCGTAACCATTGAGGGCGATTCGATAAGGGCGCTTGGTTTTTGGCATGTTTGGCACGAGTGCAGTCAACCTGTAGGAGCGAGCTTGCTCGCGATCAATGTTTGAGCATCGCGAGCAAGCTCGCTCCTAGCAAGGTTTTCAGGCGTCCAACAATTCGGCGGCGGTTTCCAGGATGTTTTCGACGGTGAAGCCGAATTCCTCGAACAGCGCCGGAGCCGGGGCGGACTCACCGAAGGTGGTCATACCGATGATGCGGCCTTCCAGACCGACGTACTTGTACCAGTAGTCGGCATGCGAGGCCTCGATGGCGATCCGCGAGCCCACTTGCACCGGCAGCACGGCCTGCTTGTAGCCGGCGTCCTGCTGGTCGAACACGCTGGTGGACGGCATCGAGACCACACGCACCTGGCGGCCCTCAGCGGTCAACTTGTCGTAAGCCGCTACGGCCAGGCCGATTTCCGAACCGGTGGCGATCAGGATCAGTTCCGGCTCGCCAGCACAGTCCTTGAGTACGTAACCGCCGCGAGCCACATCGGCCAGCTGCTGGGCATCACGCGACTGGTGCGGCAGGTTCTGCCGGCTGAACACCAGGGCGCTCGGGCCGTCGTTGCGCTCGATGGCGTATTTCCAGGCCACCGCCGACTCCACGGCGTCGCATGGGCGCCAGGTGTCGAGGTTCGGCGTGCCACGCAGGCTGGCCAACTGCTCGATCGGCTGGTGAGTCGGGCCGTCTTCACCGAGACCGATGGAGTCGTGGGTGAACACATAGAGCACGCGCTTTTTCATCAGGGCGGACATGCGCACCGCATTGCGCGCGTATTCCATAAAGATCAGGAAGGTCGCGCCGTACGGCACAAAGCCGCCATGCAGGGCCACGCCGTTCATGATCGCGCTCATGCCGAACTCGCGCACGCCGTAGAACATATAATTGCCGGAAGCATCTTCGGCCGATACGCCCTTGCAGCCTTTCCACAGGGTCAGGTTGGAGCCGGCGAGGTCCGCCGAACCACCGAGGAATTCCGGCAGCAGCGGGCCGAAAGCGTTCAGCGCGTTCTGGCTGGCTTTGCGGCTGGCGATGGTTTCGCCCTTCTCGGCGACTTCCTGGATATAGGCGGCGGCTTTGGCAGCGAAATCGGCTGGCAGCTCACCGGCGACGCGGCGCTTGAACTCGCTGGCAAGCGTGGGGTAAGCGGCGGCGTAGGCAGCGAAGCGCTGATCCCACTCGGCTTCGGCGGCGGCACCAGCGGCCTTGGCGTCCCACTCGGCGTAGATATCGGCGGGGATTTCGAACGGGCCATGGTTCCAGCCCAGGGTGGCGCGGGTCAGGGCGATTTCGTCATTGCCCAGCGGCGCGCCGTGGCAGTCTTCCTTGCCCTGCTTGTTCGGCGAACCGAAGCCGATGGTGGTCTTGCAGCAGATCAGAGTCGGCTGGTCGCTGCTCTTGCGCGCAGTGTCGATGGCGATCTTGAGTTCTTCGGCGTCGTGGCCGTCGACATTGCGGATCACCTGCCAGCCGTAGGCCTCGAAGCGCTTCGGCGTGTCATCGGTGAACCAGCCGTGGACTTCGCCGTCGATGGAGATGCCGTTGTCGTCATAAAACGCCACCAGCTTGCCCAGACCCAGGGTGCCGGCCAGGGAGCAGACTTCATGGCTGATGCCTTCCATCATGCAACCGTCGCCAAGGAAGGCGTAGGTGAAGTGGTCGACGATGGTGTGGCCGTCGCGGTTGAACTGCGCGCCCAGCACCTTCTCCGCCAGGGCGAAACCCACGGCGTTGGCGATGCCCTGGCCGAGCGGGCCAGTGGTGGTCTCAACGCCCGGGGTGTAGCCATATTCCGGGTGGCCCGGGGTGCGGCTGTGCAGTTGGCGGAAGTTTTTCAGGTCTTCGATGCCCAGGTCATAGCCGGTGAGGTGCAGCAGCGAGTAGATCAGCATCGAGCCGTGGCCGTTGGACAGCACGAAGCGGTCGCGGTCGGCGAAGCTCGGGTTGCTCGGGTTGTGCTTGAGGTAGTCGCGCCACAGGACTTCGGCGATATCCGCCATGCCCATCGGGGCTCCGGGGTGGCCGCTGTTGGCTTTCTGCACGGCATCCATGCTCAGGGCACGAATGGCATTGGCTCGCTCACGACGGCTGGGCATCACTGAATCTCCTACGGGCTGCTTTGGCAACTGGGGGTCGAAAAAGGCGGCCATTTTCGCCCAGCGGGGCCCACCGGGGCAATGACAGATAGTCGCAGAGCCAAGGTTTTCTGGCCTTTGGCCCAGCAATACCAATATCAAAACTTTTTGATATTGGTATTGCTGGATGAAAAATGACCGACTAGACTGCCCAGCCTATGAATATGCGCGCCACCCTTCCGACCTTCGAGCCCGTCGATGCCCTCGCCGCCCTGTGCAAGGCCGGCGGCGATTCGCTGCGCCTGAATGTGCTGCGCGCCCTGAGCAACGACTCCTTCGGCGTGCTGGAGCTGGCGCAGATTTTTGCCATCGGCCAATCCGGCATCAGCCATCACCTCAAGGTGCTGGCCCAGGCCGGCCTGGTGGCCACGCGGCGCGAAGGCAATGCGATTTTCTACCGCCGCGCCCTGGCCCATAACGAACAACTCGGCGGCAGCCTGCACGCGGCCCTGCTCGAAGAAGTCGACCGCCTGCCTCTGCCCGCCGAAGTGCGCGGGCGGATTGCCGAGGTGCACAGCCAGCGCGCCGCCGCCAGCCAGGACTTCTTCGCCCGCAGCGCGGCCAGCTTCCAGGCCCAGCAGGACCTGATCGCCGGCCTGCCGCAGTACCGCGACAGCCTCCTCAGCCTGCTCGACTCGCTGAACTTTGCAGCGAGCGCCACGGCCCTGGAAATCGGCCCCGGCGACGGCGGTTTTCTGCCCGAACTGGCCAAGCGCTTCAGCCACGTCACAGCCCTGGATAACAGCCCGGCGATGCTCGAACTGACCCGCCAGCGCTGCGAGCAGGACGGTCTGGGCAATGTTGAGTTACACCTGGCCGACGCCCTACATGATGACTATCCAGCCGCCGACTGCCTGGTGCTGAATATGGTGCTGCACCATTTCGCCGCACCGGCCGAGGCGCTGAAGCAGCTGGCCCGGCGGGTCAAACCAGGCGGCAGCCTGCTGATCACCGATTTATGCAGCCACAACCAGAGCTGGGCCAAACAGGCCTGCGGCGATCTGTGGCTGGGCTTCGAACAGGACGACCTGGCCCGCTGGGCCACGGCCTCCGGCCTCACGCCGAGCGAGAGCCTGTATGTCGGCCTGCGCAACGGCTTCCAGATTCAGGTCCGGCACTTTGCCAACCTCCATGAAAACAGCGGCCTGAGGGCCACCGTCAGCGGTACACAATAGGAAAACCGATCGATGAGCGAATACTCCCTCTTTACCTCCGAGTCCGTCTCCGAAGGCCATCCGGACAAGATTGCCGACCAGATCTCCGATGCGGTGCTGGACGCCATCATCGCCCAGGACAAGCACGCCCGCGTGGCCTGCGAAACCCTGGTCAAGACCGGTGTGGCGATCGTCGCCGGCGAAGTCACCACCAGCGCCTGGGTCGACCTGGAAGACCTGGTGCGCAAGGTCATCTGCGATATCGGCTACACCAGCTCCGATGTCGGCTTCGACGGCAATACCTGCGGCATCATCAACATCATTGGCAAGCAGTCCCCGGACATCAACCAGGGTGTCGACCGCGCCAAGCCGGAAGATCAGGGCGCTGGCGACCAGGGCCTGATGTTTGGCTACGCCAGCAACGAAACCGACGTGCTGATGCCCGCACCGATCCGCTTTTCCCACGCTTTGGTCGAGCGCCAGGCCGAAGCGCGCAAGTCCGGCCTGTTGCCGTGGCTGCGCCCGGATGCGAAATCCCAGGTCACCTGCCAGTACGAAAACGGCAAGGTGGTGGGCATCGACGCCGTGGTGCTGTCCACCCAGCACAGCCCGGACGTATCGCTTGCCGACCTGCGTGAAGGCGTGATGGAGCTGATCATCAAGCACGCACTGCCAGCCGAACTGCTGCACAAGGACACCCAGTTCCATATCAACCCGACCGGCAACTTCGTGATCGGCGGCCCGGTGGGCGACTGCGGCCTGACTGGTCGCAAGATCATCGTCGACAGCTACGGCGGCATGGCCCGTCACGGCGGCGGCGCGTTCTCCGGCAAGGATCCATCCAAGGTTGACCGTTCGGCCGCCTACGCCGGTCGTTACGTAGCCAAAAATATCGTTGCCGCCGGCCTGGCCGAGCGTTGCGAAATCCAGGTGTCCTACGCCATCGGCGTGGCCCAGCCGACCTCGATCTCGATCAACACCTTCGGCACCCACAAGATCGCCGAAGACAAGATCATCAAGCTGGTGCGCGAGGTGTTCGACCTGCGCCCGTACGCCATCACCAAGATGCTCGACCTGCTGCACCCGATGTACCAGGAAACCGCGGCTTACGGCCACTTCGGCCGCACCCCGGAGCAGAAGACTGTCGGCGACGACACCTTCACCACCTTCACCTGGGAAAAGACCGACAAGGTCGCCGACCTGCGCGCCGCCGCTGGCCTGTAAGCCCTACTCGGCTGCAGAAAAAACCCGCTACGGCGGGTTTTTTATTGCTCTCGATTATCGCTTTATCGCCCTAGGGCGTCGGCGTAAACCAGTAAGCCGCCTTGTCGAAGGGATGGTTGGAGGAGAGATGAGGATTGGCAATCATCAGCATGCGCCGGCGATCCAGGCCCAGCTGCTCGATGGTGGCGGCGTACTCTTCGGCGAACAGGCGATCCAGGGTGCCGTCGGCCATCAGCGTATGCATGCCTTCCTCGACACGCCGGGCGCGTATCCGGCCCTCGTCGGTGCGGGCAAACCAGAAGTACACTGGCAACGGGTAATACAGCAGCAATTCGCTCTCGATGGCCATCTGCGGGTACTTCTTGCGCCAATGCGCCAGCTCGCCGCTCACTTCGCTCACGCCACGGCCGAAGGCATCGAAGCGCCGCAGCATCAGCATATGGAACAAGCCTTCATAGCTGCTGCCGGTAACCACCGGTAATCCGGCCACCTGATACACCGCCACATCAGACCACTCACGCTGCTGACCAAAACGCAGCTGGCGCAACTGCTCAAGCGACTGTACGCCGGCAAAGCGCGGCTGATCGGCGGCCTGGATCAGGAACACCCTATAACCGAGCAAGCCCTTGTCGACCGGTATCTTTACCGGCAGCAGGGCTTCTTCCAGCGTTTGCGTGGCATCCAGCACCAGGGTATTGAGGCCGACCTGCGGGCGCTGCATGTCGATCACCTGCAACTTCTCGCTCATCGGTCGGCCGGGCTCAAGCCGATAATCGCCGTATTTGCTCCGGGTAACCTCCAGCGCCGCACGCAGTACACGCCAGTGATAGGCATAACGCTGGTCACCCTCGGTCTCCGGTGCGTTGTGGACAAAACGCCACTGCGGCGCAATATCATCGGTCGCATGCAGCGCACCCAGCGGCGCAAGGCCTGCGACAAGCAAACACAGGCAAACACGGCCCAACCGAGGCAAACCCATTGGCATAACGGCCACCACTCACACAAGCGCCAAAACTGACTCATTAAGCATAGCTGCTACGCTGAGTAAACCGCTTCCGAGCAAGGACGCTCCGCATGAAAGCCGCCACTGCGCTGCTATTTATTACCGCCCTGACCCTCGACGCCTGGGCCACCCCCTGCCCGGACTGGCAGGGGCAACGCGCCGAGCTGGAAATTGCCGCACTGAGCCAGCAACTGGCCGCCTGGGACGACGCCTACCATCGCCACGGCGAATCACCGGTGGCGGACGAACTCTATGACCAGGCCAGCGCCAACCTGCAGCGCTGGCGTGCCTGCTTTCCCGAAGTAACAGTCGCCCCTACCGATCCACTGCGCACCAGCAGCGGCCGCCATCATCACCCCACCGTCCATACCGGCCTGCGCAAACTGGCCGATAGCGCCGCAGTGACAACCTGGGTCGCCAACCGCGAGGACGTGTGGATTCAGCCCAAGGTCGATGGCGTTGCCGTCAGCCTGATCTATCGCGACGGCCACCTGCAGCAGCTGATCAGCCGGGGCGATGGCCGCAGCGGTCAGGACTGGAGCGCCCACGCCCGCCACCTGCCGGCGCTTCCCGCACAACTGCCCAAGCCGCTTAGCCTGGTGTTGCAGGGCGAGTTGTACTGGCACCTGCCGGCGCATACCCAGCGCAAGTCCGGCAGCCTTGGCGCGCGCAGCAAGGTCGCCGGGCTGATGAACAAGCAAACGCTGACCACCGAGGAAGCCGCCGGTATTGGCCTGTTTGTCTGGGATTGGCCCGATGGCCCGGCACTGATGCCCCAGCGTTTGCAGCAGCTGGCGGAGTTGGGATTTGCCGACAGCCAGCGCTTCAGCCAGCCGATCCGCAGCCTCGAACAAGCCGCTAATTGGCGCGAGCGCTGGTACAACAGCGCCCTGCCCTTCGCCACCGATGGCGTGGTCCTGCGTCAGGGTCAGCGCCCGGCAGCGGCGCGCTGGCAAGCCGAGCCGCCACACTGGGCCGTGGCCTGGAAATACCCGGCGAGCCAGGCCTTGGCCGTGGTGCAAGCGGTGGATTTTCGCATCGGCCGCAGCGGGCGTATCACCCCGGTGCTGCGCGTGCAGCCGGTAAAGCTGGATGACCGACGCATCGAATATGTCAGCGCCGGCTCGCTGCAACGCTGGCAAACCCTGGATATTCGCCCGGGCGATCAGGTGGTGATCCGCCTCTCCGGCCTGACCATCCCCGCGCTGGACAACGTGCTCTGGCGCACCCAGCAACGCGCCGCAATGCAAGTGCCTGACGCGGCGGCCTACCACCCGTTGAGCTGCTGGCGCGCCACCCCGGCCTGCGCCAGCCAGTTCCGCGCGCGCCTGGCTTGGCTTAGCAGTAAACAGGGCCTGGCGTTGCCGGGCGTAGGCCCCGGCACCTGGGAAAAACTATTGCATGCGCAACAACTCGACAGCCTGCTCGACTGGCTGCACCTCTCAAGCGAGCAGCTCAGTAGCGTGCCAGGTCTCGGCCCGCGCAGCTCAGCCGCGCTGCAGCAGAGTTTTCGCCTGGCCCGCGAACGGCCCATGCAGGACTGGCTGCGCGCCCTCGGCCTACCGGGCCATGGCAATCTGGCGCTGGACGCCGACTGGGACAGCCTGGCGCAACGCAGCCTAGCCGACTGGCAACGCCAAGCCGGCATCGGTCCACAGCGGGCGGCGCAATTGCGGGCCTTCTTTCAACACCCGGAAGTGCAAGCCTTGCGCGCACAACTGCGCGAGGCGCAGATAGCGGGGTTCTGAGCGATCGTCAGAACGCGCGAAACTCTTCATGACAGGCCTTGCAGCTGTCCTCGACCCGTTGCATCGGCGCGGTCAGCGCTTCGGGCGTTAGCGGTTGTGCGGCGGTGGCGACAACCAGCGCTGCGGTGCTGGCTTCCATCGCCTGGGCCAGTTCCTGAAACCGCGCCTGACGCTGCCAGACGTCATCCTTGGCGCGGCTTTCATCGTCCTCTTCGCGCACTTGGGGGAAGTGCTGCCAGGGCGTGCGGGTCAATTGATCAAGCTCGGCAGCGCCATCGACAAAGGCTTGCGCCTTGAATGCAATCCGCCCGCGCAGCATGCCGCCGAGGTCTTCGCTGACCTTGAGCATCTGCTTGAAGATGGTCTGGCGCTGGCCTTGCGGCGAATTGGGGTCGACACCGCCGCAGCCACTTAGGGCCAGCGCCAGCACAACGAGGGACAGGGTTTTAAACTTCATAACACCTTCAGAGCCAACAACCGGGTGGATAACGGGCGACAGTATCGTCACCCGCTACCCTGCGGCCAAGCGTGTTGTTTTGCCGCAGAGAACAAAACCCGCGCCCGCGCTCGCCAGCCAGGTTAAGCCGAGACGACGAACAGGCTGATAATCAGACCCATATTGACGAACCACACCAGCGAACGCACCGTCGCCCAGTCGGCCAGGTAGCAGAGGAAATAGAGGATACGGCTGACGACAAAGGCCATCGCCAGTTGATCGATCAGCGACTGCTCGGCCCCGCCGGCCAGGTGGGCGATGATCACCGCAGCGGAAAACGCTGGAGTAACTTCGAAGCTGTTGAGCTGGGCATTGTTGGCGCGCCGGCCAAAGCCACTGAGGTTATCCAGTAACGCCCGCGGATCGTGGTTGTGCCGCGGGCTGAAGCCGCCGCTGACAGCCTTGGCGGTGGCAGTGGACAGGTAAGGCAGAAACAGCGCGATCAACACACACCAGTAGGCAACAGTCATGGCAACTCCCTAGGTTTGGACACAGAAGCCGAAGCTTGGCCTGCAACCTTAGCTTGAGTCCATGACTGTCGCCGGCAATGCGGCGGCGATTCAGCCAATCATGCCGCCAGTTTTCCCTTGGCCAGCGCCGCGCTGGCCGCAAGCATGGCGCGCAGCAGCACTGCACAACCGGCGGCGAGATCCGTCGGCGCAGCATTCTCGATCTCGTTGTGGCTGATGCCGCCTTCGCACGGCACGAAGATCATTCCGGCCGGGCCCAGCTCGGCAAGAAAGATCGCGTCATGTCCCGCGCCGCTGACAATATCCATATGCGACAACCCGAGCCCAGCCGCCGCGCTACGCACGGCCTCGACGCAGCCCTGATCGAAATACAGGGGCGGGAAATCCGCCGTCGGCGTCAGTTCGAAACTCAGGCCGTGCTTGGCGCAGGTCGCCTCGATCACCCCACGCACCTCGGCAATCATCGAATCCAGCCGCGCCGGCTCCAGGTGACGGAAGTCCAGGGTCATACGCACCTCGCCCGGAATCACATTGCGCGAGCCGGGATAAGCCTGCAGACAACCGACCGTGCCGCAGGCATGCGGCTGGTGCTCCAGCGCCACCCGATTGACTGCGGCGACCACGGCCGACGCGCCGACCAGCGCATCCTTGCGCAGGTGCATCGGCGTTGGCCCGGCATGGGCCTCGACGCCCTTGAGATTCAGATCGAACCACTTCTGCCCGAGTGCGCCGAGCACCACGCCAATGGTCTTGCCCTGGTCTTCGAGGATCGGCCCTTGTTCGATATGCGCCTCGAAATAGGCCCCCACCGCATGACCGGTCACCGTGCGAGTGCCGGCGTAGCCGATGGCGTTCAGAGCCTCACCGACGCTGACACCCTCGGCGTCACGCTTGGCCAGGGTTTCCTCCAGAGTGAATTTCTCGGCAAATACCCCGGAGCCCATCATGCAGGGGGCAAACCGCGAGCCTTCCTCGTTGGTCCACACCACCACTTCCAGCGGCGCTTCGGTCTGCACACCCAGGTCATTGAGGGTACGCAGCACCTCGACGCCGGCCAGCACGCCGAAGCAGCCGTCGAACTTGCCGCCGGTGGGCTGGGTATCGATATGGCTGCCGGTCATCACCGGTGGCAGCGCGGCGTTACGGCCGGGGCGACGGGCGAAGATATTGCCGACGCCATCGACGGTCACGGTGCAGCCGGCCTCCTCGCACCAGCGCACAAACAGGTCGCGGGCCTGGCGGTCGAGGTCGGTCAGGGCCAGGCGGCAGACCCCGCCTTTGACGGTGGCCCCGAGCTGCGCCAGCTCCATCAGCGATTGCCACAGGCGCTCGCTGTTGATATGCGGCTGGCTGGATTGCAGGACGTCAACGGCAGTGTTCATAGTGATCTCCTTGTGCCTTTCTGATTTTCCGTTAGCGCTGGGTGCGCCTGCTCAATCGTTTCGCGGGCAAGCCCGCTCCTACAAAGGCAATGTGCATCTGTAGAGGCGGCCGGGCGGCGTTCCGATTGCCCGCGATGCTGTTGCCTTAAACCGGCGCCTTGGCCGCCACAGGCTGCGCGCTACGTAGGCTGCACAGCCCGAAGTAGATCAGCCCGCCCAAGAAGGAGCCGGTAAACCAGCCGTAGTCGTAGAACCAGCTAAAGGCGCTGCTGCCCAGTGACATCAGGGTCAATGCCACGGGTACGGCAAAGGCGACAAAACCGATCCAGTTCCACGCTGGGTAGACGTCGTCTCGGTACAGGCCGGCCAGGTCGAGGCGCTGTTTCTTGATCAGGAAATAGTCCACCACCATGATCCCGGCGATCGGCCCCAGCAGGCTGGAGTAACCCAGCAGCCAGTTGGAATAGACGCTTTCCAGGCTCAGGTCGGAGACCAGCAGGCCGAGCTTCTTCAGCAGTTCGTGACCCATCAGGCCGAGACCGATCAGGCCGGTGAGGATCACCGCCTTGGTGCGGTTGATCAGCTTGGGCGCGATGTTCTGGAAGTCGTTGGTGGGCGAGACGATATTCGCCGCGGTGTTGGTCGACAGCGTGGCAACGATGATCAGCGCCATGGCCAGGGCGACCCAGCCGGGGCTCTGGATATGGCCGATCAGGCTGACCGGATCAGACACCGTCTGTCCCACCAGGGAGGCCGAAGCGGCGGTCATCACCACGCCGAGAGCGGCGAACAGGAACATGGTCAGCGGCAGACCGATGACCTGGCCGATGATCTGGTCCCTCTGACTTTTCGCATAGCGGCTGAAGTCGGGAATGTTCAGCGACAGGGTGGCCCAGAAACCGACCATGGCAGTCAGGCCGGCGAGGAAGTAACCGGTCACGCTGGCACCCTCGGGACGATTGGCCGGCTGCGCCAGCAGTTCGCTCATCGACACATTAGGCAGCGCCCACATCAGCAGGCCGGCACCGACCAGCACCAGCAGCGGTGCGGAAAGGGTTTCCAGCCACTTGATCGACTCGGCACCGCGCAGCACCACCCACAGGTTGAGCACCCAGAAAATCATAAAGCCGATCACCTCACCGGTGCCGCCCAGGCTCTTCCAGCCCTCGAAGATCGAGCCTAGCAGCAGGTGAATGGCCAGGCCGCCGAACATGGTCTGAATACCAAACCAGCCGCAAGCGACCACGGCGCGAATCAGACAGGGCACGTTGGAGCCGATCACCCCGAATGAGGAGCGCAGCAACACCGGAAAGGGAATGCCGTACTTGGTGCCAGGAAAGGCGTTCAGCGTCAGCGGAATCAGCACGATGATATTGGCCAGCAGAATCGCCAGCAGCGCCTCGCCGACAGACAGGCCGAAGTAGGCGGTGAGTACGCCGCCCAGGGTGTAGGTCGGCACGCAGATCGACATACCGACCCACAGCGCGGTGATATGCCACTTGTTCCAGGTGCGCTCGTGCACCTTGGTCGGGGCGATGTCGTGGTTATAGCGCGGGCTGTCGAGTACGTCGGGGCCAGCGGCCAGTTCGTACAAGCCATCGCGTTCGGTCACTTGTGATCTGCTCTGTTGCATGGGCCTCTCCAGTCATTGTTCTGATTATTCGCTCATCGGGCTTAACCGCCGCCGGGCAGTGGTTGCACTGCCAAACGGCCGTTCGCGATGGCCGGAGTACATTTCCATCTCAGGGCCGGCCAGCTTGGTAGCGACGGCTATCAATAAGCGTGCCGGGACCTGTTCAACTCATCTATCACTCAAGGTAAAAACGGCTAATCACTTATTTTATAAGGCTTTCAATAAACCAAGCGGGTTTGCATCACCTGCTCTGCCGGGCCGTTCTCGACCCAGCGCGCAAGTCTGTCTGCCCAGTCAGGATTCAAAGTGGTGCAGGCAACTATTTTTTCTGCCGCCACCGCCTGCTCGCCACCTGGTTCAAACGCCTGATTTTGCATAGGAAATCTTGACCATATTTGGTTCTTGTCAAGTGCGTCAAAATGGTGAGCAGCTGCACCATTTTGCAGATTTTTAGTTTTTTATGTTTATTTTCAATAACTTACAATCACAAAGAGAGGCCAAAAAATAATCTTGATCAATCCACAAGCAGCGACTAGATTCAATTCCTGTCAGGCATGACAGGAATACAGACCGCTCGCCTGGCAGGCCATAACACCAAGAACCGGCACGCACCGGTCAGCCTGAGAGGAACTCGCTATGTCGCTGTTGATCCGTGGTGCCACCCTGGTCACCCATGAGGAAAGCTACCGCGCCGATCTGCTTTGTGCCGACGGCCTGATCCAGGCCATTGGCGACAACCTCGACGCCCCCGCGGGCTGTCAGGTGCTCGACGGCAGCGGCCAGTACCTGATGCCCGGCGGCATCGACCCGCACACCCATATGCAATTGCCCTTTATGGGCACGGTGGCCAGCGAAGATTTCTTCAGCGGCACCGCTGCCGGTCTGGCTGGCGGTACTACATCGATCATCGACTTCGTGATTCCCAATCCGCAGCAATCCTTGCTCGAAGCCTTCCATACCTGGCGCGGCTGGGCGGAAAAGTCCGCGTCCGACTACGGCTTCCATGTCGCCATCACCTGGTGGAGCGACGAGGTGAGCCGCGAAATGGGCGAGCTGGTGGCCAAGTACGGGATCAACAGCTTCAAGCACTTTATGGCTTACAAGAACGCCATCATGGCCGCCGACGACACCCTAGTGGCGAGCTTCGAGCGCTGCCTTGAGCTGGGCGCGGTGCCCACCGTGCACGCCGAGAACGGCGAGTTGGTCTATCACCTGCAACAAAAGCTCCTGGCCCAGGGTCTCACCGGGCCGGAAGCGCACCCGCTGTCGCGGCCCTCGCAGGTTGAAGGCGAAGCCGCCAGCCGCGCCATTCGGATTGCCGAAACCCTCGGTACACCGCTGTATCTGGTGCATGTCTCGACCAAAGAAGCCCTGGATGAAATCACCTACGCCCGGGCCAAGGGCCAGCCGGTGTACGGCGAGGTGCTGGCCGGCCATCTGCTGCTGGACGACAGCGTGTACCGCCATCCCGATTGGCAAACCGCCGCCGGCTACGTGATGAGCCCGCCGTTCCGTCCGCGCGGGCATCAGGAGGCGCTGTGGCGCGGCCTGCAATCGGGCAACCTGCACACCACCGCAACCGACCACTGTTGCTTCTGCGCCGAGCAAAAAGCCGCCGGACGCGATGATTTCAGCAAGATCCCCAACGGCACGGCAGGGATTGAGGACCGTATGGCAGTGCTGTGGGACGAAGGGGTGGGCAGCGGCAAGCTGTCGATCACCGACTTCGTCGCGCTGACCAGCACCAACACCGCGAAAATCTTCAACCTGTTCCCGCGCAAAGGTGCGCTGCGCGTCGGTGCCGATGCTGACCTGGTGCTCTGGGACCCGCAGGGCACGCGGACCATCTCGGCCAAGACGCATCACCAGCAGGTCGATTTCAATATCTTCGAAGGCAAGACCGTGCGCGGTGTGCCCAGCCACACCATCAGCCAGGGCAAGCTGGTCTGGGCCGATGGCGACCTGCGTGCCGAACGCGGTGCCGGTCGCTATATCGAGCGACCGGCCTACCCGGCGGTGTTCGACCTGCTCAGTAAACGCGCCGAACAGAATCGCCCGACTGCCGTCGAGCGCTAAGCCGCCAAACAGGTGCCACTCATTACTTCGCCACACCGGCCCGCAGAGGCCGGACGGCCGCTTATACGCTGTTAACTGCCCAATAAAAGCCACAAAACCGTGAGGCAATAACCGTGATAGACACCCTCAGCCATTTGCCGCGACCGGATGCCGGCGCCGCTGAACTGGCCGATCGTTTCAGCGATCTGGCCCCGCCGCTCACCGCTCGCCAGGCCGCACTGGAAAGCGCCCGCTGTCTGTATTGCTACGACGCTCCGTGCGTCAACGCCTGCCCCAGCGAGATCGACATCCCCTCGTTTATCCGCAATATCAGCCATGAAAACGTTCAGGGCGCAGCGGAGAAAATTCTCTCAGCGAATATCCTCGGCGGCAGCTGCGCCCGCGTCTGCCCCACCGAAATTCTTTGCCAGCAAGCCTGCGTGCGTAACAACGCGCAGGAATGCGCGCCAGTGCTGATTGGCCTGTTACAGCGCTACGCCATCGACAACGCGCAGTTCACTGAGCACCCGTTCCAGCGCGCGCCGGCCAGCGGCAAGCGCATCGCCGTGGTCGGCGCGGGCCCAGCCGGCCTGTCCTGCGCCCATCGTTTGGCCATGCACGGCCACGAGGTGGTGATCTTCGAAGCCCGCGAGAAAGCTGGCGGCCTGAATGAATACGGCATCGCCAAATACAAACTGGTGGATGATTTCGCCCAACGCGAAGTGGATTTTCTCCTGCAGATCGGCGGCATCGAGATCCGCCACGGCCACAGACTCGGCGACGACCTCAGCCTGAGCGAGTTGCACCAGCAGTTCGACGCGGTGTTCCTCGGCATCGGCCTGGCCGCTAGCAAGCGCCTCGGCCTGCCGGGCGAAGATGCGCCGGGCCTGCTCGCTGCCACCGATTACATCCGCGAACTGCGCCAGTGTGATGACCTGACCCAGTTGCCCGTGGCCGAGCGCTGCATCGTCCTTGGTGCCGGCAATACCGCCATCGACATGGCGGTGCAGATGAGCAAGCTCGGTGCCCGCGACGTCAATCTGGTCTATCGCCGCGGCTTCGAGGAAATGGGTGCCACCGAACACGAGCAGGACATCGCCAAAGCCAATCAGGTACGCCTGCTGACCTGGGCGCAACCGGATGCCGTGCTGCTCAACGAGCAGGGTCAGGTACGCGGTATGCGTTTCGCCCGCACCCGCATGGAAAACGGTCGCTTGCAAAGCACCGGACAGACCTTCGAGCTGGCCGCCGACGCCATCTTCACTGCCATCGGTCAGGCCTTCGATGGCCAGGCCCTGAACGACCCGCTGGCCCGCGAGCTGAAGCGCGAGGGCGAACGCATCTGGGTCGACGCCCAACTGCAAACCAGCGTGCCTGGTGTGTATGCCGGCGGCGACTGCACCGCACAGGGCCAGGACCTCACCGTACAAGCCGTGCAGCACGGCAAGCTGGCCGCCGAGGCCATCCACTCTCATCTGATGCTTAATGTGGAGGCCGCATAAATGGCCGATCTATCCATCGAATTTGCCGGTATCAAGGCCCCCAACCCATTCTGGCTGGCCAGCGCGCCGCCCACCGACAAGGCCTACAACGTGGTCCGCGCCTTCGAGGCCGGCTGGGGCGGCGTGGTGTGGAAGACCCTCGGCGAAGACCCGGCCGCGGTCAACGTATCGTCGCGTTACTCGGCGCACTTTGGCCCGAACCGCCAGGTGCAAGGCATCAACAATATCGAGCTGATCACCGACCGCTCACTGGAAATCAACCTGCGCGAAATCACCCAGGTGAAAAAGGACTGGCCGGACCGCGCGCTGATCGTGTCCTTGATGGTGCCCTGCGTCGAAGAATCCTGGAAAGCCATCCTGCCGCTGGTGGAAGCCACCGGCTGCGACGGCATCGAGCTGAACTTCGGCTGCCCCCACGGCATGCCCGAGCGCGGCATGGGCGCGGCGGTCGGCCAGGTGCCGGAATACGTGGAGATGGTCACCCGCTGGTGCAAGACCTACAGCTCGCTGCCGGTGATCGTCAAACTGACGCCGAATATCACCGACGTGCGCCTGTCCGCCCGCGCCGCCCATCGCGGCGGGGCCGATGCGGTGTCGCTGATCAACACCATCAACTCGATCACCAGCGTCGACCTGGAACGCATGGTCGCCCACCCCATAGTCGGCACGCAGAGCACCCACGGCGGCTACTGCGGCTCGGCGGTCAAACCGATTGCGCTGAATATGGTCGCCGAAATCGCCCGCGATCCCGAGACTCGCGGCCTGCCGATCTGCGGCATCGGTGGTATCGGCAGCTGGCGCGATGCGGCGGAGTTCGTGGCGCTGGGCTGCGGCGCGGTGCAGGTGTGCACGGCGGCCATGCTGCATGGCTTTCGCATCGTCGAAGAGATGAAGGACGGCCTGTCGCGCTGGATGGACAGTCAAGGCTACGCCAGCCTAAACGAGTTTTCCGGGCGCGCGGTGGGCAATACCACCGACTGGAAGTACCTGGATATCAACTATCAGGTCATCGCCAAGATCGACCAGGACGCCTGCATCGGCTGCGGCCGCTGCCATATCGCCTGCGAAGACACCTCGCACCAGGCCATCGCCAGCCTGACCCAGGCCGACGGCACGCATAAGTACGAGGTGATCGACGAAGAGTGCGTGGGCTGCAACCTGTGCCAGATCACCTGCCCGGTGGAGAACTGCATCGAAATGGTACCCCAGGACACCGGCAAGCCCTTCCTCGACTGGAACCACGACCCGCGCAATCCCTATCGCGTGGCGTCCTAGCCCCGCAATTCGACGGAATCTATCGCGGGCAAGGACTAGGCGTCCCCACCGCTCCTACAACAACTCTGCACCTGTAGGAGCGGACTTGCCCGCGATCAGGCGTTCAGGGCTCCAACCCGATCCCACGCAATATCACACTGGTCACGGTCTGCACCGCCCGCTCGAACTGCAGTTCGGACAGCGCCTGGTGATCGTTGAGAATCGCCACCTGATGGCTGAAGTCGGCGTAGTGCTGAGTCGAGGCCCAGATCATATAGAGCAAGGCGGACGGCTCGACAGCCAGGATGCGTTTGTCCTCGACCCACTGGCGGATCTTCGCTTCCTTCATCTTGGCCCAGCTGTAGAGGCTGTCATCAAGCGTCTCGCCGAGCTTCGGCGCACCATGGATGATTTCGTCGGCCCAGACCTTGGAGCCGTGCGGGCGGCTGCGCGAGTGGTTCATCTTGGCGCGGATATAGGTGCTGAGCACCACCCGCGGATCGTCATACATCTCGAAGCACAGGGCGTCCTGCTTCCACACATCGAGCAGGTCGAGCAGCACTGCGCGGTAGAGGTCGTCCTTGGTGCTGAAGTAGTAGTGCAGGTTGGAGCGCGGTAGTTCGACTTCTTCGGCGATATCGCCCATGGACGTGCCGCCATAGCCCTTCTCGGCGAACACCTTTTCGGCGGACAGGAGGATTTTCTCGACATTGCGTCGGCGAATCTCGATTTTGTGATTGGCCATGGCGGGTCCGTGACGGGGCGATGCCGCAAGGCTACCACCAGCGCCCGCACGGGGCGACGGAAAGCCTTTGGCTTAAGCGCCAGCATGGCTATAATCACCTCCGTTTCACTCGACCGGCACCGCCCGGTCGCTCCCGCCACCTGTCCGAGGGGCGCTGCAGCAAACTCTGAAGACCGGAGTTTTGTCAGGCTCGGATGGGGCGTTAACCATACGCATCAACGGCGCCCATTCGACACAAACGAATGGAGAACTCATTTATGAGCGCTGTACTGACGCCTGCCGGTTTCACCGATTTCAAAGTCGCCGACATTTCCCTGGCTGCCTGGGGCCGTCGCGAAACCATCATCGCCGAATCGGAAATGCCAGCCCTGATGGGCCTGCGCCGCAAATACGCCGGTGAGCAGCCGCTCAAGGGCGCGAAGATCATCGGCTGCATCCACATGACCATCCAGACTGCCGTGCTGATCGAAACCCTGACTGCACTGGGTGCCGAAGTACGCTGGTCGTCGTGCAACATCTTCTCGACTCAGGACCAGGCCGCTGCCGCCATCGCCGCCGCTGGTATCCCGGTATTCGCCTGGAAGGGCGAGACCGAAGAAGAGTACGAGTGGTGCATCGAGCAGACCATCCTTAAAGATGGCCAACCGTGGGATGCCAACATGATCCTCGACGACGGCGGCGACCTGACCGAGATCCTGCACAAGAAATACCCGCAGATGCTGGAGCGCATCCACGGCGTCACCGAAGAAACCACCACCGGCGTACACCGCCTGCTGGACATGCTGGCCAAGGGCGAGCTGAAAATCCCGGCCATCAACGTCAACGACTCGGTGACCAAGAGCAAGAACGACAACAAATACGGCTGCCGTCACAGCCTGAGCGACGCGATCAAGCGCGGCACCGACCACCTGCTGTCCGGCAAGCAAGCGCTGGTTATCGGCTACGGCGACGTGGGCAAGGGCTCGGCACAATCGCTGCGTCAGGAAGGCATGATCGTCAAGGTCACCGAAGTCGATCCGATCTGCGCCATGCAGGCCTGCATGGACGGCTACGAAGTGGTTTCGCCGTTCAAGGACGGCATCAATGACGGCAGCGCCGCCAGCATCGACGCACAGCTGCTGGGCAAGATCGACCTGATCGTCACCACCACCGGTAACGTCAACGTCTGCGACGCCAACATGCTCAAGGCCCTGAAGAAGCGCGCAGTGGTCTGCAACATCGGTCACTTCGACAACGAAATCGACACCGCTTTCATGCGCAAGAACTGGGCGTGGGAAGAAGTGAAGCCGCAGGTGCACAAGATCCACCGCACTGGTGCCGGCAGCTTCGATCCGCACAACGATGACTACCTGATCCTGCTGGCCGAAGGCCGTCTGGTCAACCTGGGCAACGCCACTGGCCACCCAAGCCGGATCATGGACGGCTCGTTCGCCAACCAGGTGCTGGCGCAGATCTTCCTGTTCGGCCAGAAGTACGCCGACCTGTCGCCAGCCCAGAAAGCCGAGCGCCTGACCGTGGAAGTGCTGCCGAAGAAGCTCGACGAAGAAGTGGCCCTGGAAATGGTCAAAGGCTTCGGCGGCGTCGTCACTCAACTGACCAAGACCCAGGCCGACTATATCGGCGTGACCGTCGAAGGCCCGTTCAAGCCGCACGCTTACCGCTACTAAGCAGCACAAGGCGTAGGGTGGACATGTCGCTGAGCGGCTTGCCCACCTGTTTGAGCATGATGGTGGACAAGCTGCGCATGTCCACCCTACGAACGTGGAAACTCTTTATGAGCCAAGAACGCCGTTACAGCTTCGAATTCTTCCCCACCAAGACCGAAGCCGGGCACGAAAAACTGATGAACGTGGCGCGCCAACTGGCGACCTACAAGCCGGATTTCTTCTCCTGCACCTACGGTGCCGGCGGCTCCACCCGTGATCGCACCCTGAACACCGTGCTGCAGCTGAATAACGATGTCGGTGTGAGCACCGCGCCGCACCTGTCCTGCGTCGGCGATTCCAAGGCCGAGTTGCGCGAGCTGCTCAACCTGTACAAGAACGCCGGCATCACACGCATAGTCGCCCTGCGCGGTGACCTGCCGTCCGGCATGGGCATGGCCAGCGGCGAGCTGCGCTACGCCAACGAGCTGGTCAGCTTTATCCGTGAAGAAACCGGCGATCACTTCCATATCGAAATCGCCGCCTACCCGGAGATGCATCCGCAGGCACGCAACTTCGAGGACGATATCGCCAATTTCGTACGCAAGGCCAAGGCCGGTGCCGACAGCGCCATCACCCAGTACTTCTTCAACGCCGACAGCTACTTCTACTTCGTCGAGCGCGTGCGCAAGCTGGGTGTAGATATCCCCGTGGTGCCAGGCATTATGCCGATCACCAACTACAGCAAGCTGGCACGTTTCTCCGATGCCTGTGGTGCCGAGATCCCACGCTGGGTGCGCAAGCAGCTGGAAGCCTATGGCGACGACAGCGACAGCATCCGCGCCTACGGCGAGCAGGTGGTCAGCGAGATGTGCGAACGCCTGCTGCAGGGCGGCGCGCCGGGGCTGCACTTCTACAGCATGAACCTGGTAGAACCGAGCCTGGCGATCTGGAACAACCTCAAGCTGCCGCGCTAAGCAACAACGCTTATTAGCAGATGTTTGCGTTGGACTCCCCGGATTGCATCCGGGCTACAACAAGTAGAGCAAGGCGTCAGCGTCCCGCTCTGGTAGCCCGGATGCAATCCGGGAGCGCTTTTTTGCTGACAGCTTTCCCCAAGGCCAGATCGTGGCGATTGACCGGTTTCCACTCAAACTGGTTACATCGGGCGACTGTTAGCCTCATTTGCTTGATATAAACCTCTCAGCCCCTGGCATTTTTGCTACGCCCGCCTGAATTCGACAGGCATCAAGCGAACGAGCCACGCCGATAATTTGCTCAAGCGCTTAGCCATGTATGGCTGGCAACACAACCATGGAGCGCCGCAATGGCCACACGCAAAACCACCAACGCCACCGTGACCCCCAAGGGCAGCCTGGAAACCCTCTCGCAGCGCGAAGTGCAGCAGCTGCGCGAGACCGGCTCCGGCAGCGTTTATGCACTGTTTCGGCAGTGCGCCCTGGCGATCCTCAATACCGGTTCGCACAGCGATAACGCCAAGACCATTCTGGAAGCCTATCCGGACTTCGAAATCCGCATCCTGCAGCAGGATCGCGGCATCCGCCTGGAGCTGTTCAACGCGCCGGCCGACGCCTTCGTCGATGGCGAGATGATCGCCAGCACCCGCGAGATGCTGTTCAGCGCCCTGCGCGATATCGTCTACACCCAGAGCGAGCTGGAAAACCAGCGGGTGGATTTCAGCAGCACCCAGGGCATCACCGACTACGTTTTCCACCTGCTGCGCAACGCCCGCACCCTGCGCGCCGGCGTCGAGCCGAAAATCGTGGTGTGCTGGGGCGGCCATTCGATCAGCACCGAAGAGTACAAATACACCAAGGTGGTCGGTCATGAACTGGGCCTGCGCGGCCTGGATATCTGCACCGGCTGCGGGCCTGGGGTGATGAAGGGGCCGATGAAAGGCGCGACCATCTCCCATGCCAAGCAGCGCAATACCGGCGGGCGTTACCTGGGCCTGACCGAGCCGGGGATCATCGCCGCCGAAGCGCCCAACCCGATCGTCAATGAGCTGGTGATCCTGCCGGATATCGAGAAGCGCCTGGAGGCCTTCGTTCGCGTCGGTCACGGCATCATCATCTTCCCCGGCGGCGCGGGCACGGCCGAGGAGCTGCTGTACTTCCTCGGCATCCTGATGCACCCGGACAACCAGCACATCCCCTTCCCGCTGCTGCTGACCGGCCCGAAAAGCGCCGGGCCCTACCTCCAGCAGCTGCACGACTTTGTCGGGGCCACCCTGGGCGAGCAAGCCCAGCAGCGCTGCAAGATCATTCTCAACGACCCCAGCCAGGTGGCGCGGGAGATGGCCGCGGGCATCAAGGCGGTCACCCAGTTCCGCCGCGAGCACAACGACGCCTTCCACTTCAACTGGCTGCTGAAGATTGACGAAAGCTTCCAGCACCCCTTCGAGCCCACCCACGAGAATATGGCCAGCCTCAAGCTGACCCGCCAACAGCCGGTGCATGAACTGGCTGCCCAGCTGCGTCGGGCGTTCTCCGGCATCGTTGCGGGCAACGTCAAGGATCAGGGCATCCGCCGTATTGAAAAGCACGGCCCCTACGAGCTCACCGGTGACTCTGAGATTCTCCAGCCCCTGGGCCAACTACTGCAGGCCTTCGTCGACCAGCACCGCATGAAACTGCCCGGCAACAGTGCCTATGTGCCCTGCTACCGAGTGGCCGGCTAAGCCGCGACGTGCCCGCGCGGGCCGGCCAACAGCTGTCAGGCCGGCCCGCGACCGCCGAGCAGGCGGAAACTCGCACAGACGGACGGCTCTGTTATACTCGGGCCTTCCCGCCAGGCTTGCGCCCGGATGCTAGCCCCCAGAGGCCAGCAGTACCGGACGGGATTGCGCCCCCCAAGCGCGATTCAAGCCAGGCAATACACCCCATAGGGCGACGCCCTCACTAGACAGGATTACACATGTCCTTTGCCTCCCTCGGTCTCTCCGAGGCATTAGTCCGTGCGGTCGAATCCGCCGGCTACACCCAACCCACTCCGGTGCAACAGCGGGCCATCCCCGCCGTGTTGCAAGGCCGTGACCTGATGGTTGCTGCCCAGACGGGTACAGGTAAGACAGGCGGTTTCGCCCTGCCGATCCTTGAGCGGCTGTTCCCCAACGGCCATCCGGATCGCGAGCAGCGTCACGGCCCGAAACAACCCCGCGTGCTGGTATTGACCCCAACCCGCGAACTGGCCGCCCAGGTGCATGAGAGCTTCAAGCTGTATGCCCGCGACCTGAAATTCGTCAGCACCTGCATCTTCGGCGGTGTCGGCATGAACCCCCAGGTACAGGCCATGGCCAAGGGCGTCGACGTCCTGGTGGCCTGCCCGGGCCGCCTGCTCGACCTGGTCGGGCAGCGCGCCGTGGATCTGTCCCACGTGGAAATCCTGGTGCTGGACGAAGCCGACCGCATGCTCGACATGGGTTTCGTGCATGACGTCAAGAAAGTCCTCGCGCGCCTGCCGAGCAAGCGCCAGAACCTGCTGTTCTCGGCGACCTTCTCCAAGGACATCACCGACCTGGCCGGCAAGCTGCTGCACAACCCCGAGCGCATCGAAGTCACGCCGCCGAACACCACGGTCGAGCGTATCGAGCAACGGGTATTCCGCGTTCAGGCCAGCCACAAGCGCGCCCTGCTCGCCCACCTGATCACCGCCGGGGCCTGGGAACAGGTGCTGGTGTTCACCCGCACCAAGCACGGTGCCAACCGCCTGGCCGAGTACCTCGACAAGCACAGCCTGCCGGCCGTAGCGATCCACGGCAACAAGAGCCAGAACGCCCGCACCAAGGCCCTGGCTGACTTCAAGGCCGGCAAGATGCGCATCCTGGTGGCCACCGATATCGCCGCCCGCGGCCTGGACATCGACCAGCTGCCCCATGTGGTCAACTTCGAACTGCCGAATATCGAAGAAGACTACGTGCACCGTATTGGCCGTACCGGCCGTGCAGGCCGTAGCGGTGAAGCCATCTCCCTGGTTGCACCGGACGAAGAGAAGCTGCTCAAGGGCATCGAGCGCATGACCAAGCAGAAGATCGGCGACGGCGATCTGCTCGGCTTCGATGCCAGCACCGTCGAGGCCGAGCGCCCGGAAGTGCGTGAGCCGCAGAAGCCGCGTCAACCGCGCGGGGCCAAGCCGGACGGCGAACGCCACGGCGGCGGCCGCAAGGACAAGGGCAAGGACAGCGGCAAGGAACACAACAGCCGTACCGCCAAGCCCCAGGGCGGCCGCAGCCAACAGCCGCGTAGCGCGTCCTCGGGGCGCGCTGCCGCGCCGGCAGTGCCCGCACTCCCTCCGGACCGCGCGCCGGATGAGTTCCGCGACGATGAAATCGATAATTTCGGCAACCGTGCCGACTATGTAAGCCCGCACCAGAACAAGCAGCAGAACCGTGGCCGTCGGCCCGGTGCGCCTGCAGTGGCCAGCGGCCCAAGCGCCAGCAATGGCGTCGGCCAGGGCGCACGCCCAGCCAAGCCTCCACGCAGCAATGGTGCGGGTGCCGGCGCTGCCGGCGGCCAAGGCCGTCGTCAGGGTGCAGGTGCTCAGGGCGGCCAAGGCGGTCAGGGGCGTAATGGCTCCGGCCGTGCACGGCCGCCGCGCGACACCCGCACCACCTCGCTGAACCGCGATGAACTGCCGCGTCAGGAAGCGGCGGTGAAGAACCCGCGGGACAAGCAACCGGTGATCGTGCACAAGGGCTCGCGCCTGGATCGCCTGCCCACCCCGGAGCAACTCGACGAACTGGCGAGTGCCCGTCCACGGGGCGAGAAGCCGGCCCTGCTGACGCGCAACCGCGAAGAGTCATAGTTAGCGAGCCGCATACGAAAACGCCGCCCAATGGGGCGGCGTTTTTGTTGGTGCAGAGTGAGCGCTGTGAGTCACGCCATCGGCATGGGTATCGCTGCGCTCAACCCATCCTACTTGCGTACACCTTCAACCGAGATGATCAGCTCGATGCTTTCCGAAGCCGGGCCCAGGTCCTTGGTGATGCCAAAGTCCTTCAGCTGCAGGGTGGTGCTGCCTTCGAAACCGGCACGGTAGCCGCCCCATGGGTCGGTGCCCTGGCCGATAAACTTGGCCGCAATCACCACCGGCTTGGTCACGCCATTAAGGGTCAGGTTGCCAGTGATATCGGCTGCGCCTTCGCCGGTGCTCTTGACTGCGGTCGACTCGAAGGTTGCGGTGGGGTGCTTGCCGACGCTGAGAAAGTCATCGCTGCGGATATGCTTGTCGCGCTCGGCATGGTTGGTGTCGACGCTGGCGGTGTTCAGCGTCACGCTGACCTTGCTCGCTTCCGGGTTCTTCTCGTCGAAGCTGAAGCTGCCGTCGAAGTCCTTGAAGGTGCCGTACAGCCAGCTGTAGCCCAGGTGGCTGATCTTGAAATTGACGAAGGCGTGCTGGCCTTGCTTGTCGATGGCGTAATCGGCCGCCATGGCCTGACCTGCGCCGAGCAGCGCGGTACCGAGGGCCAGGGCTGCGAGGGTTTTCTTCAACATGGGCATACTCCTTGTGAGGTTGTACAAGTGCCAGCGCGGACCATTCCACGCTGGCTGAAGGCTGGGGTCAGCGGCCGAACATGCGCACCAGGGTGCGGTCACGGTCGATAAAGTGGTGTTTCAGGGCCGCCAGGGCATGAATGCCGGCAAAGATCACCAGGGTCCAGGCCAGGTATTCGTGCACCAACCCGGCCACATCCTCCTGATCCGGAATGGCGGTCAGGGTGGCGGGTACCGAGAACAGGCCGAACACCTCAATGGGCCGGCCATCGGCGGTGGAAATCAGGTAACCGGACAGCATCAGCACCAGCAGCCCCAGGTACAGGAAGCCGTGGCCCAGCTTGCTGGCCAGACGGGTCACACGCCCGTGATTGGGCAACGCCGAGGGCGGCGGGCTAAGCCAGCGCCACAGCACCCGCCCGAGCATCACGGCAAACAGCACCAGGCCAATGCTCTTGTGCAGATCCGGCGCGGTCTTGTACCAGCTGCTGTAGTAGTCCAGCCCAACCATCCAGTAACCCAGGCCGAATAGACCGAACACGGCCACGGCGACCAGCCAGTGCAGCAGGATGCTGACCAGACCGTAGTGAGAAGAGCTATTGCGCCATTGCATTGAAAGCTTTCCGAAAGAAGGACTAGGACCGCGAGTGGAGCAAGACTAGCAACAAACCTATCGACTAAAAGCGGAAATTTTCGCTTTGAAATATCGGGAAATACGATGTGTTGTCCGCGCCTTTTTAGCCAACCGTTTTAGGCGGGCAACACGTACAGAAGTTCAGCGGCCAGGCTACGAGCGGCATGATAGAGCGGATCAGCGGCCTGCCCGGATAATCCCCCACCGTTGTGCCGTCCATCCTCCACGGTGCTTCTGATAGGCTTGGCGCAGATGATTGAGAGCCGGGGATAAATAGAGCAATGAGCCTGAACGACCAATGGATGCAGCGTGACCTGAAAGTGCTCTGGCACCCCTGTACGCAAATGAAGGACCACGAGCAATTGCCCTTGGTGCCGATCAAGCGCGGTGAGGGCGTGTGGCTCGAGGACTTCGACGGCAAGCGCTACCTCGACGCGGTTAGCTCCTGGTGGGTCAATGTGTTCGGCCACGCCAACCCGCGGATCAATCAGCGCATCAAGGACCAGGTCGACCAGCTGGAACACGTGATCCTCGCCGGCTTTAGCCATCAGCCGGTGATCGAGCTGTCCGAACGCCTGGTCAAGCTGACCCCGGCCGGCCTGGACCGGGTGTTCTACGCCGACAACGGCTCTTCCTGTATCGAAGTCGCACTGAAGATGAGCTTTCACTACTGGCTCAACGTCGGTAAACCCGAGAAAAAACGCTTCGTCACCCTGACCAACAGCTACCACGGCGAAACCATCGCGGCCATGTCGGTGGGCGATGTCGGCCTGTTTACCGACACCTACAAGGCGCTGCTGCTCGACACCCTCAAGGTGCCCAGCCCGGACTGCTATTTCCGCCCCGATGGCATCAGTTGGGAAGCCCACTCGCGGGCCATGTTCGCCCATATGGAACAGTGCCTGGCCGAGCACGGCCATGAGGTCGCTGCGGTGATAGTCGAGCCGCTGATCCAGGGTGCTGGCGGCATGCGCATGTATCACCCGGTCTACCTCAAGCTGCTGCGCGAGGCCTGCGACCGCTATGGCGTGCACCTGATCCACGACGAGATCGCCGTTGGCTTCGGCCGCACTGGCACTATGTTCGCTTGTGAGCAGGCCGGCATCACGCCGGACTTTCTCTGTCTGTCCAAGGCCCTGACCGGCGGCTATCTGCCGTTGGCCGCCTGCCTGACCACCGACACCGTGTACCAGGCGTTCTACGACGACTACAACACCCTGCGCGCGTTTCTCCACTCACACAGTTACACCGGCAACCCGCTGGCCTGTGCCGCGGCCCTGGCGACCCTGGATATCTTCGAGCAGGACGATGTGATCGAGGCCAACAAGGCCCTGTCCGCGCGAATGGCCAGCGCCACCGCGCACCTGGCCGACCATCCGCATGTCGCCGAAGTACGCCAGACCGGCATGGCCCTGGCCATCGAGATGGTGCAGGACAAAGCCAGCAAGACCGCCTACCCCTGGCAGGAACGCCGCGGCCTCAAGGTCTACCAGCATGCCCTTGAACGCGGCGCGCTGCTGCGGCCCCTGGGCAGCGTGGTGTATCTGTTGCCGCCCTATGTGATCAGCCTCGAGCAGATCGACTTCCTCGCCGAGGTGGCCAGCGAAGGCATCGATATCGCCACCCGCACCTCAGTCAGCGTGGCCCAGGGCAATACCCAATACCCCGGTTTTCGCGACCCGGGCTGATGTAGGGTGGATCGGCGCGCGTAGCTGACGCTTCACCCATCCACCGCTGCGGTGGCCTGGTGGATGAAAAGAGCGCCATCCACCCTACAGATATCGGTGCGCACGGCGCACCCTACGGCTAGAATTTGCGCCTTTGCTCCAGGTTTGCCTCCTATGCGCCTATCCCGTTTCTTTATCGATGCCCCTCTGTCCGTCGGCCAGCATGAGCTGCCGGAGGCCCAGGCCCACTATATTGGCCGCGTGCTGCGGCATGCCGCCGGCGATGCGGTGCAGCTGTTCGACGGCAGCGGTCAGGAATACCTGGGCGAACTGATCGAAGTGGGCAAGAAAAGCGTACGGGTCGAACTGCGCGAGTCTCTGCTCGGCATGGCCGAGTCGCCCCTGAGCATTCACCTGGGCCAGGGCCTGTCCCGCGGCGAGCGCATGGACTGGGCGATCCAGAAAGCCACGGAACTGGGGGCCAGCCAGATCAGCCCGATTGTCAGCGCACGTTGCGAGGTGCGCCTCAAGGACGAGCGCGCCGACAAGCGCATGGCCCACTGGCGGCAGATCGCGATCAGCGCCTGCGAGCAGTGCGGCCGCTCGTCGCTGCCGCGGATCAACCCGCCGATCACCCTGGAGCAATGGCTCGAACAGGTCGAGGCCGATCTCAAGCTGGTGCTACACCCGGTGGCCGAACCCTGGGCCAGCCACCCGCAGCCCGCCTCCCTGGCCATGCTGATCGGCCCCGAGGGCGGCCTGAGCGAGGACGAAGTGCAACAGGCCA
This sequence comes from Pseudomonas sp., assembly GCF_035512415.1. Lineage (GTDB taxonomy): Bacteria > Pseudomonadota > Gammaproteobacteria > Pseudomonadales > Pseudomonadaceae > Aquipseudomonas. Next base: position 199,660 of record NZ_DATKDZ010000005.1, read on the forward strand.
TGGCCCGCGGCTTCCACGCCGCCCGCCTGGGCCCACGGGTGCTACGCACCGAAACCGCGCCAGTGGTGGCACTCAGCGTGGCGCAGCAGCTGTGGGGGGATTTGTAGGCCTGCATCGGCAGCATCATTACGCACTGCACAGGACGTAGGATGGGTGATAACCCATCAATTGGCCGATGGGTTATCACCCATCCTACGGCTCTGAACCCAGAAAAATACCGCTTGCCTGGTAAGGGGAAGCGGCATTTTTCTTAAGTGAGGCGAATTGGCAGCGATGCGGGCTTTGTTGGCTATGGCCGCTTAGATCAGGCCGGCATCCGCCAGCTTCTGCTCGAGACCAATCAGGTCGGGCACTTTCAGCACCGCGTCGCCCAGGCTGACCGCATCCAGCTCCAGCGGTGCCAGCGGCACATTGGCTCGGGCCAGCTCAGGGCCGAATTTGATCGAGCGTGGAATACCCTGCACCAGCAGGGCAATAAACTTCACCGCCGGGCGGCCGCCCAGGGCGTTGATCACCGCGACCCGCGCTCCCGCGCCGACCTGCGCCTCGCCGCCGGAGGCGGCCTCGAAGGACAACAGGGGCAAGCGCAGGTCGCGCCAGGCGATCTGGCCGAGAAACCAATCCGGCATGCCTTCGCTGACCTGCGGCGCACGGTAGGGAATCAGCTCGGCCACCGCCACGTTGGGCAGCAGCAGAACTCGATCGGCCAACGGCATCAGCAACCCGGTCAGGCTGCTGACGCTATTTTCGCTGACTACGGCTTGGCTCATAAAAATATCCTGTACAGGGCAACGCCCGAATTATCAAAGTCGCGTAGCGACGCCTTCCTCATAGCCTTCTCCCTCCGGGAGGCGGCTCCCGCTCCCGGCGGGAGTACCGCATGCACCACATCCCTGTGGATTTAAGGTGGCGCGCAGCGCCGGATGAGGGAACGGACAGGCCGCGATTGCGCACATGACTGCTCGCGGGCCTGGCCGTTAACGGCACTGCTCGGCCAGGTGATTGACCAGGGCTTCGGCCAGCTCGCGCGGATCACCGCTGAGGCTGCTGTAACCACCTTCACGCAGGCTGTCCGGCATGCTCGGGCAGGCGCAGCTGTCCGCACGTTGAGTCCAGATCAGGCCACCCTGACGGCGCACATAAGCAGCAGCGGCACTCCCATCGCTGCCCATCCCGCTAAAGGCAATCACGCCGCTAAGCGCGCCAAAGTGCTGGGCCAGGTTGAGCATCATCTGGTCGATGGACGGACTGTAGGGTTCCGGCCAACCGCGCGCGGATATCTGCATCTGGCCATCATCGCTAAAACCAAGTTCATGGCTGATCGGTACCACCACCACTTCGCCGCAACGCACTGCGTCGCCGTGCCGGGCTGGATTGACGTGCCACTGGCTGTGCCGACCAACCGCCTGCGGCAGGGTCGTTTCGAAGCTGGCGTCGATATGCTGGGCATAGACGAAGCCCACCGGCAACCCCCCCGGCAGGGCATCGAGAAAAGCCTTTACCGCTGCTGGTCCGCCCATGGAGGCCGCCAGCAACCACACCTGACGGGCCGGCTCGCCAGCCACCAGTGGGGTATCGGCCAGGGCCGCCGGCAGATCCAACCGCGACGGCCGCTGGGCTTCGGCCAACAGGGCTTCGAGGCTGGGGCCGACCGCTGCGGAGGGGTCGCCGACCAGCTTTTTCAGCTTGCCGAACAGACGCCGCTCCCAGCGCGGGTAATTCTCCGAGTGGCGCTCGGGGGCATGGCCTTCGCCAAACAACACCGGGGCCGAAGCGTTCTCCATCAGGCTGTCGACCAGCGGCAAGTCGTCCGACTGGGCCAGGTCCACCAGCCACAGGTCGGTCTCACAAGCCCCCAGCATGCCTTCATCCAGGCGTGCCGGGTCACTGTTCATCACCACCTGATAGCCGCTGCCGGTCAATGCCTGCTGCAGCACATGGCGCTGCAGGGAGGTGTCGGCGATGACCGCAATACGTGCTGCAGTTTTCTCAGTCATGTACGGTTTACCGGGTGGCGGCCCACCAGTTGCTGAATGGTTTCAAGCAGCAAGGACTCTTGATAAGGCTTGCCGAGGTACTCGTTGACGCCGATGCCCATGGCCCGCTCACGGTGTTTTTCACCGGTACGCGAGGTGATCATGATGATCGGCAGATCCTTCAGGCCCTCGTCGTGACGCACCAGGGTCGCCACCTCGAAGCCGTCCATACGCGGCATTTCGATGTCCAGCAGCATGATGTCGGGACGCCGCTCCTGCAGCTGGGAAATGGCATCCACCCCATCCTTGGCGGTCATCACGTTCATCCCGTTGCGTTCGAGCAGACGGCTGGTGACCTTGCGCACGGTGACCGAGTCGTCGACCACCATCACCAAGGTCGGACGATCCGCCTCGATCTCGGCGGCGGTGGCCGACTGCTTGAGCAGGCGCGGTTGCAGCTGGTTGAGCAGATGCGCGTGCAGCACGCGGATGGTCGCCAGCAGGTCGAGAATCACCACCACGCGACCGTCACCGAGGATGGTCGCACCGGAAATTCCGGGCACCCCGGCGAACTGCGGGCCGAGGCTCTTCACCACGATTTCCCGCGAACCGGCCAGGGAGTCGACCTGCACGGCTACGGCGTGTTCCTTGGAACGCACCAGGATCACCGGCAGCGGCAGGCTTTGACCGACCAGCTTGGGTTGCTGGCCGTTGTTCAGCAGGTCACCCAGGTAACGTAGCTCGTAGGCCTGACCGGCGTACTCGAAACGCGGCGCGTCGGGGGCGTAGTAGGCTTCCAGTTCGTACGGGGAGACCCGCACGATACCTTCGATGGTGTTCAGCGGAATGGCGTAGAGGTCTTCGCCGGACAGCACCATCAGTGCGCGGTTGACCGATACGGTAAACGGCAGGCGAATGGTGAAGGTGGTGCCGCTACCAGGCAGCGACTCGATGCTCATCGAACCACCGAGCTGCTTGACCTCGGAGTGGACCACGTCCATGCCGACGCCGCGGCCGGAGATCTGCGTAACCTTCTCGGCGGTGGAGAAACCGGCCTCAAGGATGAACTGCAGGATCTCGTAGTCGCTGAGGTCGGAGTCGGCGTCCATCAGGCCGCGCTCGATGGCCTTGCGCTTGACCGCTTCGAAACGGATACCGCCGCCATCGTCGGACAGGGTGAGGACGATATCGCCGCCCTCACGGCCGAGGTTCAGGCGAATGGTGCCCTGCTCCGGCTTGCCGGCAGCGCGGCGCACATCGGCGGCTTCGATGCCGTGGTCGACGGCGTTGCGCAGCATATGCTCCAGCGGCGCGACGATGCGTTCCAGTACGGTACGGTCCATCTCGCCTTCTGCGTTGCCGAGGACGAATTCCACCTGCTTGCCCAGCTCGCCGGAAATCTGCCGGACGATACGACGCAGACGCGGCACCAGACGATCGAAAGGCACCATGCGCGTACGCATCAGGCCTTCCTGCAGTTCGGAGTTGACCCGCGCCTGTTGCAGCAACAGGGTTTCCGCATCGCGGTTACGCGCGGCCAGGGTTTCCTTCAGGTCGAGCAAGTCGGACGCGGACTCGAACAGTGCGCGCGACAGCTGCTGCAACTGCGAGTGACGGTCCATTTCCAGCGGGTCGAAATCTTCATAGCCGACACGCTCGGCCTCGGCCTCGATACGGCTGAGGATCTGCGCCTGGGTTTCCGTGTCGAGGCGGCGCAACTGATCGCGCACGCGGTCGATGGTGGCTTCCATCTCGCTCAGGGTGAAACCAAAGTCACTGACCTGCTGTTCGACCCGGCCGCGGAAGATCGACGTCTCACCGGCCAGGTTGACCAGGCCTTCAAGCAGTTCAGCCGGCACCTTGACCAGCTCCTGCGGCGCGCGCCGCGAGGCAGCTTCCTGGGCAGCTTCTTCGGCGCGGCGGACGAACGGCAGCACCTTGGCCACCAGTTCCTTAGCCGGCATGCTGCTGGCCGCGACAATCGGCGAACTCAGCGCCGGAGCCCGCTGCGCTGCCGCGGGGGCACTGCTGGCTGCAGGTTCGGGATTTGTTGTATCGCCGGAGAGACTGTCACTCAGGCGCTGGCGCAGGCCATCGAGTTCCAGCTGCAGGCCTTCGAAGCCGGACTGCAGGTCGACGAACAGGCTCTGCGGCCAGGGCGCGCCGTGCTGCTGCGCTTCGGTCAAATGCTGTTCGAGGTTGTGGGTCAGGTCGCCCAGGCGTTTCTGCCCAGCCAGCCGAGCACCGCCCTTGAGGGTGTGCAGGATGCGCAGCAGGTCGTCGATGGCGGCTCCGTTGTCACGGTCGGCCTCCCAGCGACCAATGGAGACCTCCATGGCCTCCAGCAGCTCATCACCTTCCTCCAGGAAAATATCGAGAATCTCCGACTCGGTGTCGTCATCCTGGGCGGCCTCGGCCGCCTTGAGCTGCACCGCTGAGGGTATGCTCAGCTGCTCGTCGGGGTTGGCCCGAAAGCGCTTGATCGTCGCGATCAGCTCCTGGCCATCGGCCACTGGACGCTGGTCGCGCACCGCTTCGAGCATTTCCGCCAGGCAGTCATGGCAGCTCTGCAGCAGGCTGAATAACCCCGCGCTGGCGCGCAGCCGGCCATCGCCAAGGCCTTCATAGAGGAATTCAAGCTCATGGGCCAGGTCGCCGATCTCGCGGATTTCGGCCATCCGCGCACCACCCTTGAGGGTGTGCAGGTCGCGCTGCAGAGACTCCAGCTCCAGGCTGTTATCGGTGTCGTCCATCCAGCGCAGCAAGGCCGCGCCGGCACTGTCGATAATGTCGAAACCTTCCTCGAGGAAGATTTCCACCAGTTCGGGGTCGCGCTCATCGACCATTGCCACCGGCTCGACGGCCAGAGGCGCAGGCGCATCGATCAACTCAGGTTCGGCTTCGGCTTCGGCTTCGGCTTCGGCTTCGGCTTCGGCTTCGGCTTCGGCTTCGGCAGGAGTGTCAGCCAACTCCGCTTCGGGTTCCGGCTGCAGATCGTCCAGCAGCGCCGGCTCATCGAGCGGCGCGTCAAAATCCACCAGGGGTAGCTCGTCGTTCGTGTCTGCCAGCGTATCGTCCGGCTCGGCTTCGGCTTCGGCTTCGGCTTCGGCTTCGGCTTCGAAATCAGTTTCAGCTGCCGCAGGGATAACCGGCAAGCTTTGCCCGCCGCTCTGGCGGAAGGCACGAATGCTCTCGATCAGCTCAAGTGGTTGCTGCATCGGGGCCCGGCTCTGCAACTGCTCGAGCAGGCGCGCCAGGCAATCGTGGCTCTGTTGCAACAAGCTGCCCAGCTCAGTGGAAAAGCTGTAGCGGCGGTCCATCAGGCCTTCGTAAAGGGATTCAAGTTCGTGGGCGAGGTCGCCAATCGGGCTGATCTCGGCCATCCGCGCGCCACCCTTGAGGGTATGCAGATCCCGTTGCAGGGAGGACAGTGCGGCCTTGTTGTCCGGCTCGACCAGCCAGCGCTCCAGGGCCTGGCCGGCACTTTCGAGGATATCGACCGCCTCTTCGAGGAAGATCGACACCATTTCCTCGTCCAGGTCTGCATAGGCATTGCTTTCGCTCGCCAACGGTAGCGCCGACTCGGCAGCGTCCGCCTCTGGCAAGGCCGGCTCGTTCTCCAACGGCTCAAACTCAAGCTCGGCGTCGAACTCGCTATCAGCAGGCTGAGCCAGCTCCAGAGCGGCAGTGGCCGCATCCAGTTCGACGATCTCGATACCCGCGCCATCGTTGGACAGCAACGCCAGGGTGCGTGGGTCCAGCGCCTCGTCGATCAGACCGCGCACGGCTGCCACGGCTTCGGGCTGGGCACTGACCTGCAGGCCGGCGGCAACCTGGTCCATCATGCCGATCAGTACTTCATGGGCCTGTTCGGCCACATTGAAGAAGCGTTCGCTGACCGCCAGGCGGCCCTCTTCCACCGCACTATAGAGGTCGAGCAGGGCTTCGCAGAGTTCATCGATCTGCGGCAACTCGGCCATTTCCGCGCCGCGACCCAGGGTCGTCAGCTCATCCAGCAAAGCGCTGAGTTCCTGGCGCTCGGACGGGTGCTCGCGCCATTTGCGCAGCAGATCCTCGGCATCCAGCAGGATATCCATGCCTTCGGCGAGGAAGATGCTGATCATCTGCGGGTCGCGCTTTTCACCCTGCTCGCCCTGCCGGTTGGCAGCCGCGTTCTCCAGACGTTCGTCGTGCAGCTTCTGCACTCGTTCGAGAAACGCTGCCGCTCCCGGCAATACCGCCAGGGGCCGGCTTTCCAGCTGTTCCAGGCCCTGGCGGAAGAGTTTTTCCGCGCTGCTGAGCAGCTCGGCTTCGGCCAGGTCCATGGGCAGCAGGTTGCTTTTGAATTCCTTGACCAATTTTTCCAGCGGCGAGGCGATTTCCGCCACCGGCACGATTCCGGCCATGGACGCGCTGCCCTTGAGGGTATGCAGAGCGCGCTGCAGGTCATCGGTCACCGGCTGCGGCAGTTCCTGGGCGCAATCGGCGAGGAAGCTCACCAGAGTATCGAGGTGCATCTCCGCTTCATTGCGGAAGATCTCCAGCAATTGCGCATCAAGGGGCTCGCCGTCGAGGGGCTCACTATCGTGCCCTTGCACCTCGGCATCTACGATTTCGGTAGCTACGACGTCGCCCTCGGGCTCGGCTACCTGCGCAACCGGGGCGTCAGTTTTTGGGAGGCTTTGCCCCTTGGCCAGGGCATGAGCGGTGGCGGCCAACAGGTCGACATCGTCGCGTTGACGCTGGGCCTTGTTGGCGAACTCATCGACCAGGGCCGGCATCAGGGCCACCACGTCGGCGATCACCTGCTGCACTTCGGCACCGGGCTTGATGCTGCGATCGAGCACGCGGTTAAGCAGGTTCTCGATCGACCAGCCCAGCTCGCCGATCACCAGCGCTCGAACCATGCGGCCGCTGCCCTTGAGGGTGTGGAACGCACGACGGATTTCCGCCAGGGCTTCCTTGTTCTCGCTATCGGCGCACCACTGCGGGAAGTACTCGGCGATGGTTTCCAGCACCTCACCGACCTCCTCGATAAAGACCTCCATCAACTCGTCGTCGACAGGTTCTTCATCGGCCGGTGGCGGCAGCAGACTCGGCGGCACATCGTGGGCGGGCGGATTGATCGCCTGCACCGGCGCGGCCATTACATCGGCCATCGACAGGGCCGGCTCGGCCGGCAGTGCCTCGACCTCGAGTGGCGCACTCGGCAGGTCCACTTCGGGCAGTTCCAGGCTGGCCAGCTCGGCTTCATCCCACTCGGCCGGGTTGTCCGCAAGGTCGAAGTCCAGGGCTTCCAGCTGCAGCTCGTCGGCACTGACCGGCTGGCCGGGCTCATCTTGCAACTCCAGCAGTGGCAACACCTCGGGTTCTGCGGTGACGCTGAAGTCGAGCAGCTCCGGCTCACCTTCTAAGGCCGCCGGCTCGTCTGCAGTGGTGCTCGACTCCAGTTCGGCAAAGGCTGGGTTGAAGTCGTCTTCAAGCTCCAGGCTAAAGCCTTGCTCCGGTTCCTGCGGCGATTCGAGCGACAGCTCCTCGAACGAGATCAACTCGGACTCGGACTCGGACTCGGACTCCGGCTCCGGCTCATCCACCAATACGTCCATCTCGTCCAGTGGATCGGCCAAGGGGGCAAAACCCTCCACTGGCGGTTCGACCCGATCGAGAATCGACGGCTTTTCCTTCAGCGGATAGCCAAGGCTTTCCAGGCTTTCTTCGGCCACGTCGAGAATCAGGTCGCCCTGGGTGGCATGGTCTTCAGCCAGGCGCTCGAGGTAGTACTCGACGCTGGTGATGGCATCGGCCAGGGTATCCAGGTTCTGCCAGTTGGGCACGGCCTTGCGCACCAGCAACTGCTCCTGGATATAGCGGTTACAGGCATTGAGCAGATCGGCTGCGCGCTGCAGCGGGATCATCGCCAGACCGCCGCGAACCTGGGTCAGCAGCTCGGGCACGCGGGCCAGGTGTTCGTGGTTCCACTGCGAGGCGATAAATTCGATGATCGCGTCTTTGGCCTGTTCCAGGCCGTTGCGCGCTTCTTTAATAACCAGTTGGTGAATCTGCGCCACGTCGGTGGTCGGCAGATGGCTTTCTTCGCGGCCGCCGTCCTGGGCGGGGCCGACCATACCGGCCAGGGTGGCCTCGACGTATAGCAGGGCACCGGCGACATCCATCAATACCGCATCGCTCGGCTCGCCCTGGCCCTTGGCCAGGCCGTTGACCACGTCCAGCTGGTCGACGATTACCTTGCGCGGCTGAGCGAAACCCAGCACCGCCAGGGTATCGGCGATCTGCTTGAGCGGCGCGGCCAGGCTGTCGAGGTCGGCGACGTTGGAACGATCGCTGCGCACAAACAGATCGAGGCTGTCTTTGACCCGCACCAGCTCCTCGCACAGAGCGGCAACCACTGAACGCATGGCATCGCGATCGGGGCCGGCCAGGCGGGCGCGTTCTTCGTCAACCACGTCGCTGTCGGGCAGGGCATCGTCGAGACGGTACTGATCCTTCAGGCCACGCACACGCGGCGACAGGGCCGACGACTTGGCCACATAGAACAACAGGTTCTTGTTCAGCTCATCGGGGGCGGGCTGGTTGAGGCCATCGGCCCCCTGCTCGAGCAAGCGTTTGAGTTCTTTATCGACCTGGCGCAGCAGGGTACGCACCGAGGTGCCGTTGGCCACGCTGCCATTGGCCAGCCCTTCGACCAAGCCGGAGGCGATCTGCCACAGCGGGCCAAGCGGGGAGTCCTTGCAGAGGTTTTCCAGGCGGGCGAAAACCCGCGCCATATAGCCCAGATTGGTCGGCAGATCCTGGTTGCGGATCACCCCAACCAGGGCCATCTGCAGCATCTGCCGCAGTTTGCGCAGCAGTACCGGCAACTCGGCGGTACGCAGCTGGTCGATCGATTCATTGGACAACGCCGGAGTGCGCCCGGACATATCCGGGGCGAACAGGCTGGTTTCCGAGAGCAGTTTCTCGCCACGGGCGGCGCGCAGGTCGTTGAGCAGCGGCAACACCACCATCGGCAGGTCGCGGCGTGCGGTCTGGATGCGGTCGAGGTAGACCGGCAGCTGCAGGATCGCCTGCATCAGCACTTCCAGGGCTTCGCCCTGGTTGGTCACCCGGCCGTCAATCAGCGCCTGGGTCAGCTGCTCCATTTCCTCGGCGAGCAGGGCCGCGCCGAAAAACTCGACCATCTGCAGGGTGCCCAGCACCTGATGCACATAGGTCTGGCAGAAACGCATGCGCGTGGCGTCCTGGGGGTTCTCGACGAACGCCTCCAGGGCCTGTCGCGCCTGTTTCAGGGTTTCCGCGATCTCGCCCTTGACCCATTCCAGGGCGACATAATCGTGCCGATCACCCATAGCCACTCCACTCATAAACTTGGCTCTGCCTTATCCCTTGCGGGTAAACGCCAGCACTCGCTCGTCGGCCACCGGGATCAACTCCGGATGCTGCCAACCCGCTATTTCGCCCACTCCCACCACCAGCAGACCACCCAGTGCCAGGCGCTCGGCCAGGCGGTTGAGGATCTCGCGGCGACGCCAGCGACGAAAATAGATCAACAAGTTCTGACAAAAAATAACGTCCATGCCGGACATCGGCGCTTTCGCCAACTCCAGCACATTGAGCCTGGCGCAACATACCCGTGCTGCCAGACTCGGCACCACTTTGAAACGACCATCCGCCTGGGCCAGGAAATAACGCTGACACAGGTCTGCATCCATTTGTTCCAAACGCCGCGCGCCATATTGGCCATCGCGCGCCTTGCTCAGAGCGTTAAGACTGATATCGGTACCGGTTACCGCATAGTGTTCGGGCTTATCGGTGTCGCGCAGCACCTCGGCGGCACTGATCGCCATCGAATAGGGCTCTTCGCCGCTGGAGCACCCCACGCTCCACATGTCCCAGGGTTTGCCTAAACCTTGCTGCAGACGCTCGGCCAGATAGCGCTCAAGCACCTCGAACGAGGGTCGGTGACGAAAGAAGCGGGTTTCCTGCACGGTCAGGCGATCCAGCAGGGTCGACCATTCAACCGCGCCCCGGGGACCATCGGTCACCTGGCGGTAGTAGCTGGCGTAATCGCTTACACCCAGCTCTCGCATCCGCGCGGTCAGATTGGTCTGCAGAAACGCCCGCCGCCGCTCGTTGAGCACGACTCCGGTACGCTCCTCGAGCAACTGCTGCCAGTCACGAAACTCCGTGGCGGACATGTCTACCAGCTGCTGCAAGGCCCAGACGCCTGACTGCATGTCGTGCCCCTCGCTGACGGCCATGGACGAGATGCCGTGACCCTTTCAGGCCGCGGCACAGCGCCGGCTTAGGCCTGTTCTCCGCCCGGCAGGGTAAAGCCGGACACCGACTTGCGCATCTCGCTGGCCATCTTGGCCAGGTTACCAATGCTCTTGGCGGTAGCCGTGGTACCGGACGAGGTCTGCGAGGTGATCTCCTGGATCACGTTCATGGTGTTGGAAATATGACCGGCCGACGAAGCCTGCTGACGGGCGGCGTTGGAGATGTTCTGGATCAGGGCCGCGAGGGTTTTCGATACCTTCTCGATCTCTTCCAGTGCTACCCCGGCGTCCTGCGCCAGACGCGCACCGCGCACCACTTCGGAAGTCGTCTGCTCCATCGAGATAACGGCTTCGTTGGTGTCGGTCTGAATCGTCTTAACCAGCGCTTCGATCTGCTTGGTTGCAGCAGAAGAACGTTCTGCGAGGCGTTGTACTTCGTCCGCTACCACGGCGAAGCCTCGACCCGCATCACCGGCCATGGAGGCCTGGATCGCGGCGTTCAGTGCGAGGATGTTGGTCTGGTCAGCAATGTCGTTAATCAGGCTAACGATGTCACCGATCTCCTGGGACGATTCACCGAGGCGTTTGATCCGCTTCGAGGTGTCCTGGATCTGTTCACGGATGTTATCCATACCGGTGATGGTGTTGTGCACCACTTCGTTGCCTTTGTTGGCGATGGCTACGGAACGTTCCGCTACCGCGGAGGACTCCGAGGCGTTCGCCGATACCTGGTCAATCGACACGGCCATTTCGTTGATCGCCGCAGAAGCACCGGCAATTTCCTGGGCCTGGTGCTCGGAGGCTTCAGCCAGGTGCATCGCCGTGGCCTGGGTTTCCTGGGCCGCACCGGCTACCTGAACGGCGGTCAGGTTAATCGTGGCTACCAGATCGCGCAGTTGGTCGATGGAGTAGTTGATGGAGTCGGCGATGGCACCGGTAAAGTCTTCGGTTACCGTCGCGGCCACGGTCAAGTCACCGTCGGCGAGGTCGGCGATTTCGTCGAGCAGACGCAGAATCGCAGTCTGGTTACGTTCGTTCTTCTCCGCGGTCTCACCCAGGCGGCGGTTGGTTTCACGCACCATCACCAGACCAATCAGAATGATCGAACCCAGGGCCAGCGCACCCAGCACATAACCGACCAAGGTATTCAGCGCCCGACCAGCGGCCAGATCATCGAAACCTGCGGCCAGTTCGGAGGCCTGGTCCAGCAGCGTCTGCGAGACGCTAAAGATCACGTTGGCCGACTCGCGCACCTGGAACAGTTCAGGCGAGGTTTCGAGAATCTCGTCCACCGAACCGGAAACGAACTCGAACAGCTCGGAAATCTCCGCCAGACGCTCGAGGGCTTCGGCATCGCTCACCTGGCTGATTTCCATGGCGGCGTTGCCTTCGAGCATGGCGTTGAGTACCCGGCCGAACAGGCTGGCGTCACGACCGAACATGTCGGCGGCTTGCACCGAGTCCTGGTCACCGGCCAGTACCTTGTTGACCGAACCGAGGATACGTTCAGCCAACAGCGACTGGCGCTGGGCTACCGATACCTGGGCCGCCGGTGCACCGCTTTCCAGCAGAATGTCGACCACTTCCTCGTACTCGACCTGCAGCTGCGGAATGGTTTCCGCCAGGGTGGCGGCTACCTGATGCAGCGACAGTACGGTCTGTTCGTTGGCGAGGATGGCGTCGGTGTTCTGCCGCAGCGTGTCCCAATCCTTCTGCACCGTAGCCATCTGCGGCTGCAGGGATTCGGGTGCCGGTGGCAGGCCACTCTCCTCACTGCCGTCGGTCAGATAGCCCCAACGGGTCTGGAAGTCGTTACGGGCATCGCGCAACAAGGCGAACGCCTCGGCCGTACCGGCCGCTGCTTCCGTGGAGTTTTTCGCAATACGCTGGGACAGAACACGCAGCTCACCGGCGTGACCGATGTATTCCGTGTCGTAGTTGGACTGGGTGTTGATATAGGCGAAGTTGGCAAACAACAACACGATCGAGACAATCAGGACAATAAACAGCCCTGCAATCAACGTGCTGCTACGCGCACCCGCTAACAAATTACCTGTGTTTAGTTTTTTCATTTACTGGCCCCCGCCTGGACCGACCGCACTACGGTTCCCATGTAACGCCAAAAGGCCGGCAATGCCGACCCCACCGATAAACTGTTAATACGCCACGTCGAGAAAACCCGGGTTCTGGGCCAGCGCGTGTGGGCTGAACACCAACCAGGGCTGTTCACGTTGGAAGACTCCATGAATAAAAGGAGAGATGGATGCCTCCAGCGGTGGCAGCCGCTCGGAGAAGGTATCCACTGGAAAATGCTGCATGCCGAACACTTCGTCGACCGTAAGGCCGGCGAAGACATCCTGATGGTCGACCACCAGTACCCGCCGCTTCTTGCGCAGCGGTGACAGCTCATGGCCGAAGAAGCCGCAGAGGTCCATCACCGGCAACAGGCGGCCGCGCACGTTGGCCACACCCTTGACCCAGCTCTTCACGCCAGGCAACAGGGTATGACGCGGCTCGTGCAGCACTTCACCAACTTCGCCCATGGGTGCGACGAAGAACCGCTCGCCCATGCGAAAGCCGATACCGCTCCAGGTCTGCACCAGCGCCTGCTGCGAAGGCAGCCCGGCCGCCAGCGCACGACAGAGCTGGTCGATATCGAGAAGAGTTTGGAAAGGTGTTTGCGCGTCCGACATGCCTGTTGCGGCCTTATTCTTTTTTAATTGCGGACTGACACGGTGTTTAGCCGGCCAATACCGCATTCAGGGTTTTCACCAGGGTGTCTTCGTCAACCGGCTTGGTCAGGTAATCCTTCGCGCCCTGGCGTTTGCCCCAGACCTTGTCGGTTTCCTGATCCTTGGTGGTGACGATAATCACCGGAATATGGCTGGTCTCGGCATCCTTGGTCAGCTGGCGGGTCGCCTGGAAGCCATTGAGGCCCGGCATGACGATATCCATCAGCACCGCGTCCGGCTTTTCCTGGCGAGCAAGCGCCACGCCGTCCGCACCGTTTTCCGCCTTGAGTACCTGATGCCCGTGCTTTTCCAGCATGGCGGTCAGTTTGTACATCTCAGTCGGCGAGTCATCAACAATCAGAATTCGTGCCATGGTGTTTCCCAATACTTTAATAGGCGCCTGGGGCGATGCCGCCAGACGTCAGGAGGCTTGCTCCACCGGGATAAAGTCCGGCACGTGGGCCTTGATCGCACCCAGCAACTCTTCTTTGCTGAAGGGTTTGGTCAGGTACTGATCAGAGCCGACGATGCGGCCTTTGGCCTTATCGAACAGGCCGTCCTTGGAGGACAGCATGATCACCGGGGTGGATTTGAAAGCGCTGTTGTTCTTGATCAAGGCACAGGTCTGATAGCCATCGAGCCGCGGCATCATAATGTCGACAAAAATGATATTCGGATGGGTATCGGCGATCTTTGCCAAAGCATCGAAGCCGTCAACTGCGGTAATTACCTCGCAGCCCACCTTTTTCAGCAGGGTTTCCGCGGTACGACGAATCGTTTTCGAATCGTCGATCACCATCACCCTCAAACCCTCGGAATGCTGTTCCATGATTGCCCTACCATCGCCTCGGTGAGTCGTTATTTTGCGTTATATCAGTGCGCCTGAGGCCCTGTCACCGACGGGCTACAACCCAATCGTCGAGTCTTTTTAGCACACTCTCCAGATGCAATCTATAAGCCGCTCGGGGCCAAGGTTTTTCCTTGACCACCCGACTTGTCAGCGCCACCCTGACGCCACATTACGTTATTCGCTGCCATTTTACGGAGAACACTGCCATGAGCGTCCGCCTCGGCATAGTCATGGACCCCATCAGCCAGATCGCCTTCAAGAAGGACAGTTCGCTGGCCATGCTGCTGGCTGCCCAAGCGCGCGGCTGGTCGCTCTTCTATATGGAGCAGAAGGACCTTTACCAGAAAAAAGGTGAAGCGCGCGCCCGTCTCTCACAGCTTAGTGTATTCAACGACCCGCAGCGCTGGTTCGAACTGGGTACGGAACAGGATCTGCCCCTCGCCGAGCTCGATGTGATCCTGATGCGCAAGGATCCGCCCTTCGATAACGAGTTTATCTACTCGACCTACTTGCTCGAACAAGCCGAACAGGCTGGCGTATTGGTGGTCAACCGCCCACAGAGCCTGCGCGACTGCAATGAAAAGTACTTTGCTACCCAGTTTTCCCAGTACACACCGCCAACCCTGGTCAGTCGCCGTGCCGACATTCTGCGCGAGTTTGCCCAGGAGCACCGTGACATCATTCTCAAACCCCTCGATGGCATGGGCGGATCGATGATTTTTCGCCACCGCGAAGGCGATCCCAACCTTTCTGTGATCCTCGAGGCCCTGACCAACCATGGCCAGCAGCAGATCATGGCCCAGGGTTATCTGCCGGGCATCAAGGATGGCGACAAGCGCATCCTGATGATCGACGGCGAACCGGTGCCTTATTGCCTGGCACGCATCCCGGCCGCCGGCGAAACCCGTGGCAACCTGGCCGCCGGCGGTCGCGGCGAAGCTCGCCCGCTAAGCGAGCGCGACCGCGAAATCGCCGCGGCGGTGGGCCCGACCCTGCGCGAGAAAGGCCTGCTGTTCGTCGGCCTGGACGTAATCGGCGAGCACCTGACCGAGATCAACGTCACCAGCCCGACCTGCATCCGCGAGATCGACGCGGCCTACGACACCCGCATTGGTGAGCGCCTGATGGATGTCATCGAAGACAAGTTGCAGGCCGCCGGTCGCGCAGTGAAAGCTTGACGCAGGTGGCAGCTTGAAGCGCGAAGCTTGCAGCTGGCGGCCCCAAACCGTCAGACTGCGCGCAACCTCAGCAGACCCGAAACGCGATGAACGCAGCAGCCCACCCACCTGAACTCTCCAGCGCCGGCGTACGTCCGGCGGACCGGCTGGGCTTTACCCTGTTTCTCGCCGCGGCCCTGCATGCCGCGCTGATCCTCGGTCTGGGCTTCACCCTCAGTGAACCCAACCAGATCAGCAAAACTCTGGAAATCACCCTGTCGACCTTCAAGAGCGAAGAAAAGCCCAAGGAGGCCGACTTCCTCGCCCAGGACAATCAACAGGGCAGCGGTACCCTGGAGCACAAGGCCGCGCCCAAGACCACCGAACAGGCGCTGTTCCAGGATACCGAGGTCAAGCGCGTCACCCCGCCCGCCGCCCCCCAGCAGCCGGCCGTACGTCAGCAAGCGCCGAAAGCCGCGGTCGCCACCCGCGCCCCACAACAACAGAAGACCCCGGTCAAGCGCGAGGAAGTCAAACCGACGCCGCAGACCCGCCCGGCTCCGGTATTCGACAGTGCGCAGCTGTCCTCGGAAATCGCCAGCCTGGAAGCCGAGCTGGCCATGGAAGTCCAGCAATACGCCAAACGCCCGAAGATCCACCGCCTCAACGCCGCCTCGACCATGCGCGACAAGGGAGCCTGGTACAAGGATGAGTGGCGCAAGAAGGTCGAGCGCATCGGTAATCTCAACTACCCGGACGAAGCACGCCGCCAGGGCATCTACGGCAACCTGCGCCTGCTGGTGTCGATCAACCGCGACGGCACCCTGTACGAGGTGCTGGTACTGGAGTCCTCGGGCCAGCGCCTGCTCGACCAGGCCGCCCAGCGCATCGTGCGCCTGGCCGCGCCCTTCGCCCCATTTACCGGCGACCTGGCCGATGTCGATCGCCTGGAAATCATTCGCACTTGGCGCTTCGAGCGTGGCGACCGCCTTTCCAGCAACTGAGGCACTCGCGTTTTTTCTAGCGCCGTGCGCGTGGCGCTTGAAGCGACTGCCGCGAAGCCTGAAACTAACGCCATGAAAGACGCCAGCCCGAGTTACCTCAAGCATCACTTCCTGATCGCCATGCCGCACATGGCCGATCCACATTTCGCCCAGACCGTGACCTACCTGATCGACCACAACGAACACGGTGCCATGGGCCTGGTCATCAACAAGCCCAACGGCCTCAACCTGGCCGACGTGCTTGAGCAGCTGCGCCCGGACGAAGAGCCGCCGGCCCTGTGCCAGAACCTGCCGATCTTTTCCGGCGGCCCGGTACAGAGCGACCGAGGCTTCGTTCTGCACCCCAGCGGCCCGCAGTTCCAGGCCACCCTGGAGCTGGGCGAACTGGGTCTGTCGACCTCTCAGGATGTGCTGTTCGCCATCGCCGACGGCACGGGACCTGCGAAATACCTGATCACCCTCGGCTATGCCGGCTGGGAAGCCGGACAGCTGGAGGCCGAGCTGGCCGACAATGCCTGGCTGACCTGCCCGGCGGACAACGCCATCCTCTTCGACCTGCCCTTCGACCAGCGCCGGAATGCCGCCGCCGCACGCCTGGGCATCAACCTCAGCCTGCTCACCTCACAAGCCGGGCACGCCTGATGGGCGAAGCAAAACCGCCGCGCCTGCTGCTGGGCTTCGACTACGGCAGCAAACAGATCGGCGTTGCGGTCGGCCAGGTGATCACCGGTCAGGCTCGCGAGCTGTGCATCCTCAAGGCGCAGAACGGCGTGCCGGACTGGCAGAAGGTCGAAGCGCTGATCAAGGAATGGCAACCGGACGCCATCGTCGTTGGCCTGCCGCTGAATATGGACGGCACAAAAAGCGAGATGAGCGAGCGCGCCGAGAAATTCGCCCGCCGCCTTAACGGCCGCTTCAACCTGCCCGTACACACCCATGACGAACGCCTGACCACCTACGAAGCCAAGGGCCAGCGCCTGCAGCAGGGGCAGAACAGCGGCTACCGCGAGCGCCCGGTCGACGCCCTGGCCGCAGCCTTACTCCTACAAGGCTGGCTCGAAGAAAATTGCCTGGGCTAACGCCCACTTAGTTTGTACCTGGAGTGTTGCCATGAGCTTACCCAACCCGGCCGAACTGCTACCGCAAATGGCCGCCGCCCTGACCAACCACCTGAATCAGCGGCAGATCAGCGAACCACGCTTTATCGGCATCCGCACCGGCGGCGTCTGGGTTGCCCAGGCCCTGCTCGAAGCCCTGGGCCGTGACGACGCATTGGGCATTCTCGATGTGTCCTTCTACCGCGACGACTTCACCCAGAACGGCCTGCACCCGCAGGTGCAACCGTCCGAGCTGCCATTCGAGATCGAAGGCCAGCACCTGGTGCTGATCGACGACGTGCTGATGAGCGGGCGCACCATCCGCGCCGCCCTCAATGAACTGTTCGATTACGGCCGCCCAGCCAGCGTGACCCTGGTCAGCCTGCTCGACCTCAACGCCCGCGAGCTGCCGATCCGCCCGGACGTAGTCGGCGCAACCCTGTCGCTGGTAGGCGAGCAGCGGGTAAAATTGTCCGGCCCCACGCCCCTGACCCTCGAACTCCAGACGCTGGCCAACTGAGAATGATCGCGATGACACCGATGGATGCCAAGCGCCCACTGCAACTCAACGACCAAGGCCAGTTGCGCCACTTCCTCTCCCTCGACGGCCTGCCCCGCGAGTTGCTGACCGAGATCCTCGACACCGCCGACTCCTTCCTCGAAGTCGGCGCGCGGGCGGTGAAGAAGGTGCCGCTGCTGCGCGGCAAGACCGTGTGCAACGTGTTCTTCGAGAACTCCACACGCACCCGCACCACCTTCGAGCTGGCGGCCCAGCGCCTGTCGGCCGACGTGATCACCCTTAACGTGTCGACCAGCTCCACCAGCAAGGGCGAGACCCTGTTCGACACCCTGCGCAACCTGGAAGCCATGGCCGCCGATATCTTCGTGGTCCGCCATGCCGACTCCGGTGCCGCGCACTTTATCGCCGAACATGTGTGCCCAAACCTGGCGATCATCAACGGCGGCGACGGCCGCCACGCCCACCCGACCCAGGGCATGCTCGATATGCTGACGATTCGTCGGCATAAAGGCAGCTTCGAGAACCTCTCGGTGGCGATCGTCGGCGATATTCTGCATTCGCGGGTGGCGCGCTCGAATATGCTCGCCCTGAAAACCCTGGGCTGCCCGGATATCCGCGTGATCGCGCCGAAGACCCTGCTGCCGGTGGGTATCGAGCAGTACGGCGTGACGGTCTACAGCGACATGAACGCCGGCCTCAAGGACGTCGACGTGGTGATCATGCTGCGCCTGCAACGTGAACGCATGAGCGGCGGCCTGCTGCCTAGCGAAGGCGAGTTCTACCGCCTGTTCGGTCTCACCGAGCAGCGCCTCAAGCTGGCCAAGCCGGACGCCCTGGTGATGCACCCGGGGCCAATCAACCGCGGCGTGGAGATCGAATCGGCGGTGGCCGACGGCCCACAGTCGGTGATTCTCAACCAGGTCACCTACGGCATCGCCGTGCGCATGGCGGTGCTGTCCATGGCCATGAGCGGGCAGAACGCCCAACGCCAACTCGACGCCGAGGAGCAGAACTGATGCGTATCGCGATCCTCGGTGCCCGTGTTATCGACCCCAGCAGCGGTTTCGATCGGCTTGCCGATATCTATATCGAAGGCGGCAAGATTGTCGCCATCGGCCAGGTTCCGGCCGGCTTCGTCGCCGAACAGAGCATCAACGCCCAGGGCCTGGTGGCCGCACCCGGCCTGGTCGACCTCAACGTCGCCCTGCGCGAGCCGGGCTACAGCCGCAAGGGCAGCATCGCCACGGAAACCCTGGCGGCTGCGGCCGGCGGCGTCACCAGCCTGTGCTGCCCCCCCTTTACCAAGCCAATACTGGACACCCCAGCGGTGGCCGAGCTGATTCTCGACCGCGCCCGCGAAGCCGGACACACCAAGGTGTTCCCGATCGGCGCACTGAGCAAAGGCCTGGAAGGCGAGCAGCTGGCCGAACTGGTGGCCCTGCGCGATGCCGGCTGCGTGGCCTTCGGCAACGGCCTGGACAGCTTCCGCAATAACCGCACCCTGCGCCGCGCCCTGGAATATGCAGCGACCTTCGATCTGACGGTGATCTTCCACTCCCAGGACCATGATCTGGCCGAAGGCGGCCTGGCCCATGAAGGTGCCACCGCCAGCTTCCTCGGCCTGCCGGGCATTCCGGAAAGCGCGGAAACCGTGGCCCTGGCCCGCGACCTGCTGCTGGTCGAGCAGACCGGCGTGCGCGCCCACTTCAGCCAACTGACCAGCGCCCGCGGTGCCCAACTGATCGCCGACGCCCAGGCCCGCGGCCTGCCGGTAACCGCCGACGTGGCGCTGTATCAGCTGATCCTCACCGACGAGGCGCTGATCGACTTCTCCAGCCTTTATCATGTGCAGCCGCCGCTGCGCACCGCGGCCGACCGCGACGGCCTGCGCGCCGCGGTAAAGAACGGGGTGATCACGGCCATCTCCAGCCACCACCAGCCCCATGAGCGCGACGCCAAGCTCGCACCCTTCGGTGCCACCGAGCCGGGCATCAGCAGCGTGCAACTGCTGCTGCCGCTGGCCATGAGCCTGGTACAGGACGGCCTGCTCGACCTGCCCACCCTGCTCGCCCGCCTAAGCAGCGGCCCAGCGCAAGCACTATGCCTGCCCGCTGGCAACCTGAGCGTAGGCACCCCCGCCGACCTGCTGCTGTTTGATCCACAGGCTTCGACCCTGGCGGGGGAGCGCTGGTACTCCAAGGGCAGCAACTGCCCCTTCCTCGGCCACTGCCTGCCGGGCGCGGTGCGTTACACCCTGGTAGACGGGCATATCAGCTATCAGGCCTAAGCCACTGCAGCAAACAACAAACCCGCCGCTGGCGGGTTTGTTGTATTAATCCCTGGCGACCCTGGGTATCCATTTCAGAAAGGGTAATGTTCTTCCAGGCCATGCTTGCGGTAGATGGCACGCAGGCTGCCGTCGGCCTTCATGCGCCGTAACTCTTCGTCATAACGCTGGGCCAATAGCGGCAAATCCGGGTAATCCGATGCCTTGACGAAGGTGTTGTAGTAGGCCTCGCTCTTCATCGGCTTGGGCAAGTAGGCGATGCGCTGCGCATAGCCCTCCTGGTGCGCGCCATACAGCGTCACCATGGCCGGCAGGGGCACGGTATCGATACGCCCGTGCAGCAGCTTCTGCATCTGCAGAGCGTTCTGGGTCACCAGATCGGTGTGCCAGATACCCGCAGCGACCGCCGCCCAGAACTCCTGGGTATAGGAAAAGCCCTCGGTCGCGCCGACCCGCAGACCTTTCAGGTCCTCCAGCTGCTCATAGCGAAAACGCTGCTGGTTCTCCTTGAGCACAAAGAAATGCCAGTTGTTGTAGATATGCGCTTCAGCGGCGTACAGCAGGTAGGGCGTACGCTCCTCCTTGAAGGAGTAGGTGAACACCATGTCGTACAGCTTGCCCCGCCGCCAGTTGCTTTCCAGGCGCGCCGAGGAGGATTCCAGACGCACCCGATAAGGCACCTCGAGACGCCCCAGAATATGCTCCAGCACATCGATATCCAGGCCCTTGATAAGGCCATCCTGGGGATCCACATAGCGCACCGGCACCTCGGGGATGCCGCCGATGACCAGCTCTCGGGCCTGGACATTGGCAGGCCCGAGGCCAAGCAACACGCAGCACAGTGCTAGACAAACAATCCCGATTCGGTGCATAGGGCCCTCAAACAACCAGGCGCATCTAGATCAAAGAGATGGCTGCAGCCTATCCACCCATACCCTGCCAATCCCGCTTACATGCGTATTCCAGTAGCAGGATAGTCCTTGCTCAAGCGCTGCGGGCATTCTGGATGGAGATCTGCGTGTTCATCGTCCAGAAGTCATAGAGCACGCCCAGGCCGAGAAAGCCGAAGGTCAGCAGGTAGAGAATGCCGCTGATCCATTTGCCCTGGTACATGCGGTGCACGCCGAAGAAGCCGAGGAAGGTCAGCAGAATCCAGGCCACGTTGTAGTCGGTGTCGCCGGCGCTAAAACGCAGGTCGGCCTCACGGTCCATGGCAGGGATCAGGAACAGGTCGACGATCCAGCCGATAAACAGCAGACCGAAGGTGAAGAACCAGATAGTCCCGGTCACCGGTTTGCCGTAATAGAAACGGTGCGCGCCGAGAAAGCCGAAAATCCACAGCAGATAGCCGATAAGTTTGCTGTGCGTGTCCTGTCGCTGCATGTGCGTGCCTCCTGATGGCCTGAGCTGCATCTGACGCCACACTCTACGCAAGGTTCGCCGCCCGGGGAAATCCGCCACACACATCGCCAGATCAGCGCTTGATGCCTGCAGGAGATTGCTAAATACTGTATGCATAACCAGTTAAGCAGGCAGCACCATGCAACTGATCGAAAAACTCACCGTACTCGCCGACGCCGCCAAGTACGACGCCTCCTGCGCCAGCAGCGGTGCGCCAAACCGCAGCTCCAAGGGTAAGAGCGGAATAGGTTCGACCAACGGCATGGGCATCTGCCACAGCTTTACTCCGGACGGGCGCTGCGTGGCCCTGCTGAAGATCCTGCTGACCAACTTCTGCCTGTATGACTGCCAGTACTGCGTCAACCGCCGCTCCAGCGACGTGCCGCGCGCGCGTTTTACCCCGGAAGAAGTGGTGGCCCTGACCATCGACTTCTACAAGCGCAACTGCATCAGCGGGCTGTTTCTCAGCTCCGGGATCATCCGCTCGGCCGACTACACCATGGAGCAGCTGATCCGCGTGGCCAAACTGCTGCGCGAGGAGCACGAGTTCCGCGGCTATATCCACCTCAAGACCATCCCCGACGCCGACCCGCTACTGATTGCCGAAGCCGGGCGCTACGCCGACCGTCTGAGCGTGAATATCGAACTGCCCACCGAGAGCAGCCTGATCCGCCTGGCCCCGGAGAAAAAGGTGCTCACCATCAAGCAGGCCATGCACTCGATCCATCAGGGCGAGAGCGAGGCGCGCGCAGAAATACGTGCACCGCGTTTCGCCCCGGCGGGCCAGAGCACGCAGATGATCATCGGTGCCGACGCCACCGATGACAGCACCATCCTGCACACCGCCGCCTCGCTCTATGGCGACTACCGCCTGCGCCGGGTGTATTACTCAGCCTTTAGTCCGATCCCGCAAAGCCCGAATACCGTGCCCTTCGAAGCGCCGCCCTTGCTGCGCGAACACCGCCTGTATCAGGCCGACTTCCTGATGCGCGGCTACGGTTTCTCAGCCTCCGAACTGCTTAGCGGCCCCGGCAACCTGGCCCTGGATATCGACCCGAAACTGGCCTGGGCGCTAAACAACCGCGAGCATTTCCCGGTCGACCTTAACCGCGCCGAACCGGCGGTGATCGCTCGCGTGCCCGGCATCGGCATGCTCAGCGCCAAGCGCCTGGTGGCCCTGCGCCGACAGAAACGCATCCGCTTCGACGACCTGACGCGCCTGCGCTGCGCCCTGGAAAAAGCCAAGCCCTTTATCGTCACCCAGGATTATCGGCCTCTGCAGGCCTCCCGCGAATCCCTGCTGCTGCGCCAGCAGCTCAGTGAAACGCCCGCACAGATGGCGCTGTGGTGATGCATAACGCGCACTTCGATGGCAGCTTCGCCGGCTGGCGCGAGGTCGCCAGGGCGTTATTGCAGCAAGGCGTGCCGCCGCACCAGGTCAACTGGCTGGGTGACGGCGATCAAGGCGGCCTGTTCGACCGCGCGCCTGACGCCATCAGCATCCAGCCCCTGGCACCCGCACCGCGCATCCCCAAACAGCTGCTTGAACTGCTGCAGAGCGCTGCACGTTTTCGCGTCGAAGATCGCTGGAGCCTGCTCTATCGGATTCTCTGGCGGGTTGCCCTGGGTGATCGCGCCGCCATGCTGCCGGGAGATATCGATGGCAGCCAGCTGCATAAACGGCTCAAGGCGGTGCGTCGCGAGGCTCATCATCTGCATGCCTTTCTACGCTTTCATCCGCGCCCGGAAAACGCCGAAGGGCCACAACTGGTGGCCTGGCATGAGCCCGCCCATGACATTCTGGCCAGTGCCAGCGGGCACTTTGCCGAACGCCTGGGGCGCAGTACCTGGTTGATTGCCACAGCGGATGATGGTGTGTACTGGGATGGCCAGCGCCTGCACTACCAGCGGCCCTGCCCGCCTGAGTGGCAACGCCTGGCGCAAACGCCCGAAGATGATGGTGAAGCGTTGTGGCTGGCCTATTACGGCAGCACCTTCAATCCGGCGCGACTGAATCGCAGCGTATTGGAGACCAGCATGCCCGTGCGCTTCTGGAAAAACCTGCCGGAAGGGCCATTGATTCCACAGCTGATGAGCCAGGCCCGCGCCGGCGCACAGCGCAACGGCCAGGCCGAAGCCGTGGCGCGCCAAGGCGGCAAAAGCATTCGATCCAGCAGCGCGAAGGCGCTGCCTGTCAGCGAAAGCGCTTGCCCGGATCCTCTTCGCTGACTTCCAGCGACAGGCCCTGGGACATGCTGCTCAGGTGATCGCCGTCGGCTTCCGAACCGAGTTTGATCATCAGACGCAGGTCGTTGGCCGAGTCCGCATAGAGCAGCGCGTCTTCGTAGGTGATTTCGCCCTGGCTATAGAGGTTGTACAGGGCCTGATCGAAGGTCTGCATGCCCAGCTCGGTGGAGCGCTTCATCAGCGCCTTGAGCTCGTGCACTTCACCCTTGCGGATCAGGTCGGCGGCTAGCGGGGTGTTGATCAGCACCTCGATCACCGCGCGGCGGCCCTTGCCATCCGGGGTCGGGATCAGCTGCTGAGCGACGATAGCCTTGAGGTTAAGCGACAGATCCATCCACACCTGGTTCTGCCGGTCAGCCGGGAAGAAGTTGATGATCCGGTCCAGCGCCTGGTTGGCGTTGTTGGCGTGCAGGGTGGCCAGGCACAGGTGGCCGGTTTCGGCGAAGGCCACGGCATGGTCCATGGTTTCGCGGGTGCGCACCTCACCGATCAGGATCACGTCCGGGGCCTGGCGCAGAGTGTTTTTCAGCGCCACCTCGAAGGACTCGGTGTCGATGCCCACCTCGCGCTGGGTAACGATGCAGCTCTGGTGCTGGTGGATATATTCGATCGGGTCTTCGATCGAGATGATGTGGCCGCTGCTGTTCTTGTTGCGGTAGCCGATCATCGCCGCCAGGGAGGTCGATTTACCGGTACCGGTGGCACCGACAAATAGCACCAGGCCGCGCTTGGTCAGGGCCAGCTTCTTCAGCACTTCCGGCAGTTTCAGCTCATCCAGAGTCGGGATATTGGTTTCGATGCGGCGCAGCACCATGCCGGCCAGGTTGCGCTGGTAGAAAGCGCTGACGCGGAAACGGCCGATGCCGCGGGCACTGATGGCGAAGTTGCATTCATGATTTTCGGCAAAATCGCGGCGTTGCTGCTCGTTCATCACCGAGTGCACGGTCTCGCGGGTCTGCTCCGGCGACATGGGCGTTTTGGTAATCGGCATGATCTTGCCGTTGACCTTCATCGAGGGCGGCACGCCGGCGGTGATAAACAGGTCGGAGCCGCCCTTTTCCACCATCAGGCGCAGCAGTTTTTCGAATTCCATGCGTTGTCTCGCCCATCTGCATCACGCGTTTTGGCCAAGGCCAGCAGGTGGCGCGTGTGACTCGCCGCTGGCCTGAACCCGTGCGGCCCAAGGCCGCGCGGGTATCGTCTGGTTAGAAGTTTTCCGGCGTCTTGGCTTTCTCACGAGCCGCTTCGCGGCTGACGATGCCTTTGGCCACCAGCCCCTTGAGGCAGGAGTCGAGGGTCTGCATGCCCAGCGTGCCGCCGGTCTGGATCGCCGAATACATCTGCGCCACCTTGTCCTCGCGGATCAGGTTACGGATCGCCGGGGTGCCGATCATGATCTCGTGGGCCGCCACCCGACCGCCGCCGATCTTCTTCAGCAGGGTCTGGGAGATAACCGATTGCAGGGACTCGGAGAGCATGGAGCGAACCATGGATTTTTCTTCGGCGGGGAACACGTCGACCACCCGGTCGATGGTCTTGGCCGCCGAGGTGGTGTGCAGGGTGCCGAACACCAGGTGACCGGTTTCCGCGGCGGTCAGGGCCAGGCGGATGGTTTCCAGGTCACGCATCTCGCCGACCAGGATGATGTCCGGGTCTTCCCGCAGGGCCGAGCGCAAGGCTTCGGAGAAACC
Source organism: Pseudomonas sp. (assembly GCF_035512415.1). Classification (GTDB taxonomy): domain Bacteria; phylum Pseudomonadota; class Gammaproteobacteria; order Pseudomonadales; family Pseudomonadaceae; genus Aquipseudomonas. The sequence continues at coordinate 224,916 of NZ_DATKDZ010000005.1, forward strand.
GAGGGTATCGCGGTGCACTTCACGCTGGTTGATCAGGCACTTCTTCGACTCGTGAACGAATTCAATCGGGTCTTCCACGGTAAGGATGTGGTGGTACTTGTTGCTGTTGATGTAGTCGAGCATCGCCGCCAGGGTGGTCGACTTGCCCGAGCCAGTTGGCCCGGTGACCAGCACCAGGCCGCGCGGCACATCGGAAATCTTGCGGAAGATCTCGCCCATACCGAGGTCTTCCATGCTCAGCACTTTCGACGGAATAGTCCGGAACACCGCACCCGAACCGCGATTCTGATTGAAGGCGTTGACCCGGAAGCGCGCCACGCCAGGCACCTCGAAGGAGAAGTCGGTCTCGAGGAATTCCTCGAAATCCTTGCGCTGCTTGTCGTTCATGATGTCGTAGATCAGCGCATGCACCTGTTTATGGTCCAGGGCAGGCAAATTGATCCGGCGCACATCGCCGTCAACCCGAATCATCGGCGGCAGACCAGCGGAGAGATGCAGGTCCGATGCACCTTGCTTGGCGCTGAAGGCAAGCAACTCAGTGATATCCATGGGACTCCCTAATGGCGGTAGAATGCCGCGAAACCCAGGCGGCGGGCGCAAGTAATGTCCACGATAGCAGAGAATATTGCAAAGGTCGGAGTGCGTATCCGTGAGGCGGCGCAAGCCTCGCAGCGAGATTGTGCGACTGTCGGCCTGCTTGCGGTAAGCAAAACCAAACCGGCTGCGGCGATTCGCCAGGCTTTTGCCGCCGGCGTACGGGATTTTGGCGAGAACTACCTGCAGGAGGCTCTGGAAAAACAGCTCGAACTCGGCGACCTGACCTTGATCTGGCACTTTATCGGCCCCATTCAATCGAACAAGACCAAGGCCATTGCCGAGCATTTCGCCTGGGTTCATTCGGTGGATCGCCTGAAGATCGCCCAGCGCCTGTCCGATCAGCGCCCGGCGCATCTGCCGGCGCTGAATATCTGCCTGCAGGTGAATGTCAGTGGCGAGGCCAGCAAGTCCGGTTGCAACCCGGATGAACTGCCGGCCCTGGCACAGGCGGTTACACAACTGCCCAACATCCGCCTGCGTGGATTGATGACAATCCCCGAGCCGACCGACGATGTGGCTTGTCAGCATGCTGCTTTCGCCCGCCTGCGCGAGTTGCAGGACGGCCTGGGGTTGGGCCTCGACACCCTGTCCATGGGCATGAGCCATGACCTGGAAGCGGCCATCGGCGAAGGCGCGACCTGGGTGCGCATTGGCACCGCCCTGTTCGGAGCTCGCGACTACGGCCACAACTGATCGAATTTGCCAGCAGACTTATTAAGGAAGCCCCTATGACCACTCCCCGCATTGCCTTTATCGGTGCCGGCAATATGGCCGCCAGCCTGATCGGCGGCCTGCGCGCCCAGGGCATCGACGCCAGCGCCATCAAGGCCAGCGACCGCGGAGCCGAGCAGCGCGCGAAGATCGCCGCGGAGCACGGCATCGAACTGTTCGCCGACAACGCCCAGGCTGCGGCCGGGGCCGATATCATCGTGCTGGCGGTCAAACCTCAGGTGATGAAGGCGGTGTGCCAGGATCTGGCCCCCCACCTGAGTGAGGGCCAGCTGCTGGTGTCGATTGCCGCGGGCATCAGCTGCGCCAGCCTGGAAAACTGGCTGGGCCCTCGCGCCATCGTGCGCTGCATGCCCAACACCCCGGCCCTGCTGCGCCAGGGCGTTAGCGGCCTGTATGCCAACAGCCATGTTTCCGCCACCCAGCGCCAGCAGGCCGAGCAACTGCTCAGCGCCGTCGGCCTGGCCCTGTGGCTGGATAAGGAAGACCTGATCGACGCCGTCACCGCGGTGTCCGGCAGCGGCCCGGCGTATTTCTTCCTGCTGATGGAAGCCATGACCGCCGCCGGGGAGAAACTCGGCCTGCCCCGCGACACCGCCGCCCAACTGACCCTGCACACCGCCCTTGGGGCTGCGCGCATGGCGGTGGCCAGTGACGTCGATGCCGCCGAGCTGCGTCGCCGCGTAACCTCTCCCGCCGGCACCACCGAAGCGGCAATCAACACCTTCCAGGCCGGCGGCTTCGAAGCCCTGGTCGAGAAAGCCCTCAACGCCGCCGCCAACCGTTCGGCGGAACTGGCCGAACAACTGGGTCAATAAGGAACCAACATGATCGGACTCAACACCGCCGCGGTTTATATCCTGCAAACCATCGGCAGCCTCTACCTGCTGATCGTGCTGCTGCGCTTTATCCTGCAACTGGTGCGGGCCAACTTCTACAACCCCGTGTGCCAGTTTATCGTGCGCGCCACCCAACCCCTGCTGCGCCCCCTGCGCCGGGTAATTCCCAGCCTCGCGGGTCTCGACCTGGCCTCCCTGGTGCTGGCGATCCTGGTGCAGCTGGTGCTGATGGCGCTGACCCTGCTGCTACTCGGCTATGAGCTGAATAACCCGCTGCAGCTGCTGGTGTGGTCGATCATTGGCGTGACCGCGCTGTTCCTCAAGGTGTTCTTCTTCGCCCTGATCATCAGCGTGATCCTCTCCTGGGTGGCCCCCGGCACCCACAACCCGGCGGCCGAGCTGATCAATCAGATCTGCGAACCGCTGCTCGCGCCGATCCGCCGCATCCTGCCGAGCATGGGCGGTATGGACCTGTCGCCGATCGTGGCCTTTCTGCTGCTCAACCTGATCGACATGCTGGTGATCCGCAACCTGGCGATCATGACCGGCATGTACAAGGGTCTCAGCCTGGCGATCTGATGAGTTATTACCACTGGGATGGCGAGGACCTGATCCTCGACTGCCACCTCCAGCCCAAAGCGAGCAAGGACGAATTCGCCGGGCTGCACGGCGAGCGGATCAAGATCCGCCTCACGGCACCGCCAGTGGACGGCAAGGCCAATGCCCAACTACTGGCGTTTCTGGCGGCCGCCTTTGCCGTCGGCAAGAGCCAGGTCAGCCTGGAAAGTGGCCAGCAGAGCCGGCAGAAGCGCGTGCGGATCAAACAGCCGCGCCACTTTCCGGCCACCCTCGGAGTCACCATCGAGGCCCCTGACCAACCCTAAGTCTGGAGCTGCATGACGGGTGATTGACGTCATTCATATGAACCGCATAATGCCAGGCAACCCAGCCCGCAAAAATCGCCCCTTCGCCAAGTGGCAGCGGCATGGTTGCAGCAGACGCTTCAGCCCCCGCGGACTTCCCGCCGGGTCAGCCCTTGTGGACGGATCAAGCGGAGGAAACCCGGATGAGCATGGAACGTCTCACTCAACAGGTCGATGCCTACGTCGCCTGGAAGCGCGAGCTGATGCGCGAGATCACCCGCTATCGCAGCTGGCTGGTAACCAATCGGCTCAACTCCGAAACCGTGGAAGCTCAGCTCGAACGCGCGCTGAAGCTGCTGCGTACTGATCACATCACCCTGGCCTTTGTCGGCGAGTTTTCCCGCGGCAAGACCGAGCTGATCAACAGCCTGTTCTTCTCCTCCTACGGCCAGCGCATGCTGCCGTCCCAGGCCGGGCGCACCACCATGTGCCCCACCGAGCTGTTCTTCGACCCGCGCTCGGAACGTTCCTATATCCGCCTGCTGCCGATCGAGACCCGCCTCGCTGAGGCCAGCATCGCCCAGTTCAAGCGCATCCCGCGGCACTGGGTGAATATCCCCCTGGACCTTAGCGATCCGAACAATATGGTCCAGGCCTTTACCCAGGTGGCCAAGACCAAACCCATGCCAGTCGAGCAGGCCATCGCCCTGGGCTTCCACCCGGACATGCTGGAAAGCACCAACAAACCGGGCGAGGTGCTGGTACCGGCCTGGCGCCATGCCCTGGTCAACCTCGACCACCCGCTGCTGCGCCAGGGTCTGCGCATCCTCGACACCCCTGGGCTGAATGCCCTGGGCAGCGAGCCGGAGCTGACCCTGTCGATGCTGCCCAGCGCCCAGGCGATCATCTTTTTGCTGTCCGCCGACACCGGCGTCACCGCCAGTGACATGGAGGTGTGGCAGCAACATATCCGCCAACTCGATGACGATACCCAGACCTGCCTGTTCGCTGTGCTGAACAAGATCGACGTACTCTGGGACGACCTGGCCGGCGAAGCTTTCGTGCAAAGCGCAATCCGCCAGATCCAGGCCAGCACGGCCCGGCAGCTGGGCATCGATGCCTCCGAGGTGCTGCCGCTGTCGGCCAAACAGGCAATGCTCGCCAAGGTGCGCAAGGACCCCGAGCTGCTGGCCCGCAGCCAGATGGCCAACCTGGAGAAGCTGCTCTGCGAGCGCATCATCGCGCAAAAGGAGCGCCTGCTGGAGGGCCGCGTGGTCAACCAGGTGCTGGCCATGCTGCAGAACAGCGAGCATGTGCTCAAGCTGCGCCTGGAAAAAGTCAACGAGCAACAGGCCCTGCTCGACAATCACCAGCAGGACAACGGCCAGCTGTTGTTCGAGCTGACCGCCAAGACCAAGCAGGAACACAGCCTGCATCACCGCCGCCTGCTTGGCCTGAAAACCAACCAGCGCCTGCTCAAGCGCCAGGGCGACCTGCTGCGCAGCGCCGCCCGCAGCGAGCGCCTGGACGAACACCTGAACAAGGTGCGGCGCAACCTTACCGGCAGCTGGACCACCCTGGGCATCAACCGAGCCATCCTGCACTTCTTCCGCAGCGTGAAGCAGGATCTGCACAACCTGGCCCAGGAAGCCGAGATGGCCAACAAGATGGTTGCGGCCATCTACCGCCGGCACAACGAAGAGAACCCACTGCACGGGGTCGACGCCCCGCAGTTCAATATCGGCCGCTACCAGCGCGAGCTCGCGCAGCAAAAGGCCAAGGCCGATCAGTTCCGCCTGCAGCTGAAAACCCTGTTTACCGAGCAACGCAGCCTGAGCAAACGCTTCTTCGCCACCCTGGTGCAGGAAGTCATCGGTTTGCACCAGCGCGTGCGCCGGGAAGCCGAGCAATGGGCCAACGATGCCCTGATGCCGCTGCTGCAGCACAGCCTGGAACACAAGCAACAGCTGGAAACCCATATGCTGCGGCTCAAGGCCCTGGCCCAACAAACCCAGCAGGCGCGCCAGCGCGGCCAGCAACTGGGGCGCTACGCTACCGAGCTTGAGCAGCAGTTGGCCCAGGCCAACGACATGCTGCGCATCTTGCGCCATCCGGCACCGATACAACGCCAGGGCAAAGTGGTCACCCTGCCAGGAGCAGCGCGCCCACACAGCGTCGGCGAATAGTCCGGTCCCGCCAACGCCGCCCGTGCGCTTGCCGCCCGCGGCGGCGCTCTTTAGACTGCGGCTCTTCTTTGATTACGAGCAGGGTCGATGTCAACTGCCTTCCCCCAAGACTCTGTTGGCCTGGTGACGCCCCAGTTGGCGCATTTCGCCGAACCCCTGGCGCTGGCCTGCGGGCGCAGCCTGGCCGACTACCAACTGGTCTATGAAACCTATGGCCAGCTAAATGCCACGGCGAGCAACGCCGTACTGATCTGCCACGCCCTGTCCGGCCATCATCACGCTGCCGGTTATCACAGCGCTGAAGACCGTAAACCAGGTTGGTGGGACAGCTGCATCGGCCCCGGCAAGCCGATCGACACCAACAAGTTCTTTGTCGTCAGCCTGAACAACCTCGGCGGCTGCAACGGTTCCACCGGCCCCAGCAGCCTCAACCCCGCCACCGGCAAGCCCTTTGGCGCGGACTTCCCGGTGATGACCGTGGAAGACTGGGTGCACAGCCAGGCGCGCCTGGCCGACCGCCTCGGCATCAGCCAGTGGGCCGCGGTAATCGGCGGTAGCCTGGGCGGCATGCAGGCCATGCAGTGGGCGATCAGCTACCCCGAGCGCATCCGCCACTGCCTGGCCATCGCCTCGGCACCCAAGCTGTCGGCGCAAAATATCGCCTTCAACGAAGTGGCGCGCCAGGCCATCCTCACCGACCCGGACTTCCATGGCGGGCACTTTCAGGAACAGGGCGTGATCCCCAAACGCGGCCTGATGCTGGCGCGCATGGTCGGCCATATCACCTACCTGTCCGACGACGCCATGGGCGAGAAATTCGGCCGCGGACTGAAAAGCGAGAAGCTCAACTACGACTTCCACAGCGTCGAGTTCCAGGTGGAAAGCTACCTGCGCTACCAGGGTGAAGAGTTCTCCGGGCGTTTCGACGCCAACACCTACCTGCTGATGACCAAGGCGCTGGATTATTTCGACCCGGCGGCCAGCCATGACGGCGACCTGGCCAAGACCCTGGCCCATGTCAGCGCGGATTTCTGCGTAATGTCCTTTACCACCGACTGGCGCTTCTCGCCGGCGCGCTCGCGGGAAATCGTCGATGCCCTGACCGCCGCACGGAAGAACGTCTGCTACCTGGAAATCGACGCACCCCAGGGCCACGACGCCTTCCTGATCCCCATCCCGCGCTATCTGCAGGCTTTCGACAGCTATATGAAACGGATCAAGGTGTAGCCATGCGAGCGGACCTAGACATCATTCAGGAATGGATTCCCGCCGGCAGCCGGGTCCTCGACCTGGGTTGCGGCAATGGCGAGCTGCTGGCCTGGCTGACTGAGCACAAGCAGGTCAGCGGTTACGGCCTGGAAATCGATGCGGAAAATATCGCCCAGTGCGTCAGCAAGGGCGTCAACGTGATCGAGCAGAACCTCGACAAGGGCCTGGGCAACTTCGCCAGCAACAGCTTCGACGTGGTGGTCATGACCCAGTCGCTGCAGGCCCTGCACTACCCCGACAAGGTGCTGGCGGAGATGCTGCGCATCGGCAAGACCTGCATCATCACCTTCCCCAACTTCGCCCACTGGCGCTGCCGCTGGTATCTGGCGAGCAAGGGCCGTATGCCGGTGTCGGATTTCCTGCCCTACACCTGGTACAACACGCCGAATATCCACTTCTGCACCTTCGAAGACTTCGAAAACCTGTGCCATGACCAGGGTGCCCGCGTGATGGATCGCCTGGCGGTCGACCGCGACCACCGGCACGGCTGGGCCAGCCGGATCTGGCCTAATCTGTTAGGTGAAATCGGCATTTACCGGATCAGCGGACCGACCGCCCAGGATGCGCCGCTCGCCCCCTAGCAGGCCGTTGAAAAACGTAGGCGAGGCAGGCAAGACAAGGCAAAAACGGCCGAAAAAGCGGAGTTTACGAGCTGTAAATGAGCATTTTTAGGCCGTTTTTAACGCAGGATTGCCAACGTAGGTAGTTTTTCATCGGCCTGCCAGGCCGTCGCCACCGCACCACTTATTTCAGGAGTCCCCCTATGAACCGCCTTGCCCTCCTCCTTATCGCCCTGTGTCTGAGCCTGCCGGCCCTGGCCGAACGCAAGCAGAGCTACGGCGACCTGGACGTGCACTACATCGCTTTCAATTCGGGCTTTCTGCAGCCGGATATCGCCGCAGCCGTGGGCCTGGTGCGCAGCAAGACCCAGGGCGTGGTGAATATCTCCGTGCTCAAGGCCGGTATCCCCAGCAACGCTACCGTCAGTGGCGAGGTCAAGGACCTGGTCGGGCGCAGCCACCCGCTGGCCTTCAAGCAGGTCACCGAGGGCACCGCCATCTATTACCTGGCCCAGTTCCCCTTCACCCAGCGCGAAGTGCTGCGTTTTACCATCAATGTCACCGCCGCCGATGGCGTGGCGCGCAGCTTCGACTTCAACCAGGAATTCTTCCCAGACGAATGAGCCACTTCAACGAGCTTGTACTCGCCAGCCATAACGCCGGCAAACTCAAAGAGCTGCAGGCCATGCTCGGCAGCAGCGTACGCGTGCGCTCGGTGGGCGAATTCTCCAAGGTGGAGCCGGAAGAGACCGGTCTGTCCTTTGTCGAGAACGCCATCCTCAAGGCGCGCAATGCCGCCCGGCTGTCCGGCCTGCCAGCGCTGGCCGACGACTCCGGCCTGGCGGTGGACTTTCTCGGGGGCGCACCGGGTATCTACTCGGCGCGCTACGCCGATGGCCAGGGTGATGCGGCAAACAATGCCAAGCTGCTCGACGTGCTAAAGGATGTGCCAGATGCCGAGCGCGGCGCACAGTTCGTCTGCTGCCTGGCGCTGGTGCGGCATGCCGACGACCCGCTGCCGATCATCTGCGAAGGCCTCTGGCATGGGCGCATCCTGCACGCGGCGCAAGGCGTGGAAGGCTTTGGTTACGACCCGCTGTTCTGGGTGCCCGAGCGCGAATGCTCGAGCGCCGAACTGCCGTCTGCCGAGAAAAACCAGATCAGCCACCGCGCCCGCGCCATGGCGCTGCTGAAACAGCGGTTAGGCCTGGCATGAAACCGCAGCCCTCGCCCAACCCCCTCTCTCAAGAAGAGATGGGCTTATCCTCCCCTCTCCCCCCGGGAGAGGGGCCGGGGGTGAGGGGCTTTCAGCTGCCGCCTCTGGCGCTGTATATCCACATCCCCTGGTGCGTGAAGAAGTGCCCCTACTGCGACTTCAACTCCCACGCCGCCGGGCCGAACCTGCCGGAAGAAGAATACGTCGACGCCCTGCTGGCGGATCTGGATGCCGATCTGGCGCAGGTCTACAACCGTCCGCTGAGTTCGATCTTCTTTGGCGGCGGCACCCCCAGCCTGTTTTCGGCCAAAGCCCTCGGCCGCCTGCTTGAAGGTGTGGAGCGGCGCGTGCCGTTTGCCTCAGATATCGAAATCACCCTGGAAGCCAACCCTGGCACCTTCGAACAAGCCAAGTTCCGCGACTACCGCAGCCTCGGTATCAATCGTCTGTCGATCGGCGTGCAGAGCTTCCAGGGGCCAAAGCTGATCGCTCTGGGACGGATCCACGACGGCGATGAAGCGGTGCACGCAGCCGATATGGCCCGCGCCGCCGGCTTCGACAATTTCAACCTCGACCTGATGCACGGCCTGCCGGACCAGTCCATCGAGGATGCCCTGAGCGACTTGCGTATCGCTATCGCCCAGGGGCCGACGCATCTGTCCTGGTATCAGCTGACCGTGGAGCCGAACACGGTGTTCTGGAACCAACCACCGGTGATGCCCGAGGACGATATTCTCTGGGACATTCAGGAAGCCGGACAGGCCCTGCTGGCCGCCGAAGGCTACGCGCAGTACGAAGTCTCGGCCTACGCCCAGGCCGGCAAGGCGGCGCGGCATAACCTCAACTACTGGACCTTTGGCGATTTCCTCGGCATCGGTGCCGGCGCTCACGCCAAGCTGAGCCGCCCGGACGGCAGCATCAGCCGCAGCTGGAAAACCCGCCTGCCCAAGGACTATCTGGACCGCAGCAAGCGCTTTAGCGCCGGCGAGCGCCCGTTGAGCGCAGATGAGTTGCCCTTCGAATTTCTGATGAATGTGCTGCGCCTCACGGACGGCGTCGCCAGCGAACTGTTCACTCAGCGCACCGGTTTACCGCTCAGCCAACTCACTGCAGCGCGCGCCGAGGCCGAGCAACGTGGCCTGCTGCACAGCGACCCGGCACGCCTGAGCGCCACCCGCGAAGGCCAGCTGTTTCTCAACGACCTGCTGCAACACTTTCTACCCTGACGCATGCGCCCACACGGCTAAGGAAACCTGATGGACCTGCTACTCGACCTGATCGTCACTCTGTCGCGCTGGAGCCGCAGCCACCTCTACGACATCTCCCTGGCGATCATGGCCACCCTGCTGGTGTTGTTCGGCCCCGGCATCAACGCCTGGGTGCAGCGCAACACCAGCAGCATGAACTTCATTTTCCGCACCCTGATCTTCGTGTTGCTCTGCGCCGTGGGCTACGGCCTGCTGATCGTCTTCGCCACGCCGTACCTGGCCAAGGGCCTGGGCTTCTTCAACAACTTCACCCTGGCCCCGGTGCTGATTCTGGTGTTCTTCGTGATCGGCATCCTGGCCGATCGCAATTAGCCTCAGCCAAACGGCTTGATCGCCACCTTGAGCACCCCGTCACGCTGGTTAGCGAACAGGTCGTAGGCCGCGACTATGTCGTCCAGGGCATAGTGGTGAGTGACCAGGGGGCTGAGATCGATACGCCCGCTGGCCACCACATTGATCAACCGGCGCATGCGCTCCTTGCCACCTGGGCAGAGCGAGGTGACGATCTTGTTGTCACCCAGACCGGCATGGAAGGCCCCCAAGGGGATGGTCAGGTCGCTGGAATAGACGCCCAGGCTCGACAGAGTGCCGCCAGGCTTGAGCACGCGCAGGGCACTCTCGAAGGTGGACTGTAGGCCCAGGGCTTCGATCGAGGCATCCACGCCACGGCCGCCGGTCAGGCGCAGGATCTCCTCGACCACGTCCACCTGATTGAAGTTGAGGGTGATATCGGCGCCCATCTGCCGGGCGATCTGCAGGCGCTGCTCGACCCCGTCCACCACGATGATGCAGCTGGCCCCGCGCAGCTTGGCTCCCGCCGTGGCGCACAGGCCGATCGGGCCCTGGGCGAAGATCGCCACCACATCGCCGATCTTGATATTGGCAGCCTCGGCCCCGGCAAAGCCGGTGGACATGATGTCCGGACACATCAGCACCTGTTCGTCACTCAGGCCATCCGGCACCGGGGCCAGATTGCCCTGGGCGTCGGGCACCAGCACATACTCGGCCTGGGTGCCGTCGATGCTGTTGCCAAAGCGCCAGCCGCCCATGGGTTTGTAGCCGTGGCACCTGCAGCCGCCATCCTGAGCCGGATAACCGTCCTGGCTGGCATAGGAGCTGAAACTGGGGCAGATGGCTCCGGCGATGACCCGCTGGCCTTCCTGATAGCCCTGCACATTGCTGCCGAGCTTTTCGATAATGCCCACCGGCTCATGGCCGACGGTCAGACCCCTGGCCACCGGGTATTCACCCTTGAGGATATGCACATCGGTGCCGCAGATCGTGGTGGTGGTGAGCCGCACCAGCGCGTCATTGGGTCCCACCTCTGGAATGGGCTTATCCACCAGTTCGATACGCCCAGGCTCGATAAATACCGCTGCCTTCATCATGCTCATCACCTTGCTCCCTGAGTGGATCCGAAGGCCTATGATCCTAGACCAGGCTCAGCATGGGACCTCTGCGCTGCATCAATGTGACGACCATAAAAGGCTATGTTCCAGTACCACGCTGCCTTAAGGTTGCGGCCTTGAGTGCGTAGGGAGCTGACTTTGTACACCTTGCGCACCCGGGTCAGCGGCTGATTCTTGGTGCGCACAACGCACCCTACGGGGTCATGCAGACACCGTAGAAGCGGGGTACCCCGCTGCGCTTACAGCGCTGGATCTTCACAGCCTGATTGCCACAGCAAAAGGCCCGACCTTGATCACTCAAGGTCGGGCCTTTTCTGGGTTACAGACTCGCTAATAGGTAGGGTGCGCCGTGCGCACCAGCGTCAACTGCAGGCCCAAAAGGCGAACTCAGTTACCTTCGCGGCGCAGGGCCTGCGGGGTGAAGTCGCGGGGGCTGAGCTGGGCCTTGAAGTTGTACATGGGTTCGTTGTTATCCAGGCCGTCGACGAAGTAGCGCTTGCCCTTGAAGTCGTAGATGGTCTCCAGGGTGCTGCCGAACATAGGCACGTCGTAATAGCTGATCGGATGGCTTTCCTGCACCCCGATCAACTCGCCAGCCTTGTCGTACAGATCGACCGCCAACACCTGCCAGCTGTCTTCGTCGATATAGAAACGACGCTTGGCGTAGGGGTGGCTGAAGCCCTTGCGCAAATCGGCCTCCACCACCCACACGCGGTGCAGCTCGTAACGCAGCAACTGCGGGTTGACGGTATCGCGCTGCAGGATGTTGTCGTAGGGGATGCCCTGCTGATGCACCGCATAGCTGTTGTAGGGCACCAGCATTTCCTGCTTGCCCATCAACTGCCAGTCGTAGCGGTCCGGCGCGCCGTTATAGACATCCACCTGATCGGCGGTGGCCAGGCCGTTGGTATCCGGCTGCAGGGTATCGTAGGCCAGCATCGGCAGACGCCGCACGCGCCGCTCGCCGCGGCTAAAGCGCCAGGCCTTGCGGATCGCCAGCACCTGGTCGAGGGTTTCCTGCACCACCAGCGCCGAGCCCGAGAGCTTGGAGGGAGCGACCACCTTGTACTTGTAATAGAACAGGGTGTTGTCCAGGTCCTGCGGGGTGACGCCCTCGCGGCCGTAGAGGAAGTAGATGTCGCGCTCCAGCTTGAGCAGGTTATACGAGCCGTTGGCCAGTACTGCCGCCTGGTTGGTGACGAAGCGGATCTGCTCGCCACGGTAACGCATGATGTGGTTCCAGATGGCTTCCTGGCCGGTTTTCGGCAGCGGGAACGGGATACCGGCCGCCACACCATCGACGCCATTGCCGCCGGAAATCAGCTCGGCGCTCTGCGCATTGAAGCGGGAGGCGTCATAGATGCGTTGCGGCGCAGCCGCGCTACGGCGAGTCGGGAAAACCCGCAGGAAGTAATCCGGGTTCTTCTCCAGCAACACTTTCAACCCCGCCGGCAACTGGGCCTGATACTGCGCCAGGTTCTGGCTGTTGACCTGGTACAGCGGAGCGTCCTGGGCATAGGGGTCGGGGTGGTGCATACCCGCGCGGTAGTTGGCCGGCGGTTGCGCCAGGCCACCTTCCCAGCTGGGGATGGTGCCGGCGGCATTGCCCGCGCGCTCACCTCCCAGCGGAGTCAGATCCTGTCCGAGACGGGCAGGCTGGGCCTGCACCTGCAGGGCAAAGGCAGTCAGCAATAGACATGAAAATACTTTCAACACAGCGATCTCCTCGCAACCTGGCCGAAGCAGGGCTGCTGTTCTTATGACCCGTCCGTTAGCGGGCGGGTTGATAGGCCGTCTTGGTGAGGAGCCATCCTGGCAGGAGGCGACTGAGCCGCTCTTGTGCAGTCATCCCTGTGTTTGTTGGGTGCGCCAGCCATGCGCTGGCGTTGCCGGGATCAGTCGTTACGCTGGAATTTCAGGTCCCAGACGCCATGGCCGAGACGCTCGCCGCGGCGCTCGAACTTGGTGGTCGGACGCTCCGTCGGGCGCGGCACATACTGTCCCTCTTCAGCCAGATTCTGGTAACCGGGTGCCACATTCATCACTTCCAGCATGTACTCCGCGTAAGGCTGCCAATCGGTGGCCATGTGCAGCACACCGCCGACCTTGAGCTTCTGGCGGACCAGTTCGGCGAAGGACGCCTGAACGATGCGGCGTTTGTGATGACGGGATTTGTGCCACGGGTCCGGAAAGAATAGCAGCACCCGGTCGAGGCTGGCGTCGGCCACACAGTTGCGCAGCACTTCCAGCGCATCGCAGCTGTAGACGCGCATATTGCTGAGGTTCTGGGTCATCAGGCCGTTGAGCAACGCGCCGACACCCGGGCGGTGCACTTCCACCCCGATAAAGTCCTGCTCGGGCGATGCGGCGGCCATTTCCAGAGTGGAATGGCCCATGCCGAAACCGATTTCGAAGGTACGCGGCGCGCTGCGACCGAACACCTGGTCGAAATCACGCAAGCCGTCGTCCAGCTGCAAGCCGAACTTCGGCCAGCCCTGATCGAGGCCGCGCTGCTGGCCTTCGGTCATGCGCCCGGCACGCATCACGAAACTCTTGATCGCGCGGTGCTTGGAGGTGTCTTCAGCCGGCTCAGGCTGTTGCTGCAATTCGGTCATGCTGTGCTCTTAAAGTGCTTTTAGAGTGCTTTTACGATTTCGCGAGCTAGAGCCATGCAAGGCAAAAACAGGCGAGGAAGCGGAGTTTACGAGTTGTAAATGAGCATTACGACCGGGCTGGCGCTCCAGCCTGTTTTTAACGCAGCAGGGCCGAAGCGCAGCAAATCGTAAACGTGCTCTTACTTGATCAGGCCATCCAGCGGCGACGAAGCGCTGGCATAGAGTTTTTTCGGCATGCGCCCGGCCAGGTAGGCCATGCGCCCAGCGATGATTGCGTGTTTCATCGCCTCGCCCATCAGAATCGGATTCTGCGCATGGGCAATCGCGCTGTTCATCAGCACCGCCTCGCAGCCCAGTTCCATGGCGATGGTGGCATCGGACGCGGTGCCGACACCGGCATCGACCAATACGGGAACGGTAGCTTCTTCGAGGATGATGCGCAGGTTGTACGGGTTGCAAATACCCAGGCCGGTGCCGATCAAACCCGCCAGCGGCATCACCGCGATGCAGCCCATGGCCGCCAGCTCGCGGGCGATGATCGGATCATCGCTGGTGTAGACCATCACGTCGAAGCCGTCCTTGACCAGCACTTCGGCGGCCTTGAGGGTTTCGATCACATTGGGGAACAGGGTCTTCTGGTCGGCCAGCACTTCCAGCTTGACCAGCTTGTGGCCGTCGAGCAGCTCGCGGGCCAGGCGGCAGGTACGCACCGCTTCAACGGCGTCGTAGCAACCAGCGGTGTTCGGCAGGATGGTGTACTTGTCCGGCGAGATCACATCCAGCAGGTTCGGCTCGCCCGGATTTTGCCCGATATTGGTACGGCGCACCGCCACGGTAACGATCTCGGCACCCGAAGCCTCGATGGCCAGACGGGTTTCCTCAAGGTCCTTGTACTTGCCGGTACCGACCAGCAGACGCGACTGGTAGGTACGGCCGGCCAGGGTAAAGGGCTTGTCGCTGGGAACGTGGCTCATGGGTAATCCTCGTAAAGTGGGCGAGCAGTCAGAACGCGATAAACCGATGAGCGGGGATCAACCACCGCCAATGGCGTGGACCACTTCAATTTGGTCACCTTCGCGCAAAGCGGTGGTGGCGTGCTGGCTGCGCGGCACGATGTCCAAATTGAGCTCAACCGCCACGCGGCGTCCGGCCAGATCCAGACGGTCGATCAGCCCAGCGACAGTGGCACCGTCGGGCAATTCGAATGTTTCACCGTTTAACTGAATATGCATGACGGCAGGGTCACAACTGGGGAAAGGGCCGGCATTCTAGCCTGATCGCAGGGCGTGGACCAAGGCTAAAGGCTGCCGTTCGTCCTGCTTTCTGACTCACGAGTCAGGCGCTTTTGCCCGCCCCCATATTCCAGGCCGCCAGGCCCAGGCACAGCCAGCCGGCGAGGAACGCTACACCGCCGAAGGGGGTCACGATGCCCAGCGCGCTCACACCGCTAAGGGTCAGCAGGTACAGGCTGCCGGAGAACAGGACAATGCCCAGGGCAAACAGCGCACCGGCGCAGTTGACCAGCCGACCCGGCCGCTGCAGCGCCAGCAGGCCCACGCCAAACAGGGCCAGGGCGTGGATCAGCTGGTAGTGGGTGCCGGTCTGGAACACCGCCAGGTAGTCTGCCGTAAGTTGGCCTTTAAGTCCGTGAGCGGCAAAAGCACCCAGGGCCACGCCGGTAAATCCGGCAAATGCGGCCAGCAACAGGCAAAGACGCGCCATGTATCACTCCAGGAACAGCGGATGAGCTGGCTATAATGGCCCGCTCATTCGTTCCGGCCAAGCCCGCATGTTTCGATCCATCGTCCGTCGCCTGCTCAAACTCCTGCTCTGGCTGATTATCGGCTCGGCATTGCTGGTGCTGCTGCTGCGCTGGGTGCCGCCACCAGGCACCGCGCTGATGGTCGAGCGCAAGATCGAGTCCTGGGTCGACAGCAAACCCATCGACCTGCAACGCAGCTGGCGACCCTGGGGGAAACTGCCGGACCACCTGAAGATGGCGGTGATCGCCGCCGAAGATCAGAAGTTCGCCGAACACTGGGGCTTTGATGTCGCGGCGATCCAGGCGGCCCTGGAGCATAACCAGCAGGGCGGCTCGCTACGCGGGGCCAGCACCCTCAGCCAGCAAGTGGCGAAGAATCTGTTTCTCTGGTCGGGCCGCAGCTGGCTGCGCAAGGGCCTGGAGGTCTGGTTTACCGGGCTGATCGAGCTGCTCTGGCCCAAGCAGCGGATTCTTGAGGTCTACCTCAACAGTGTCGAATGGGGCGATGGCATCTTCGGGGCCGAAGCGGCGGCGCAACACCACTTCAAGGTCGGCGCGCCCTACCTGTCACGCCAGCAGGCCAGCCTGCTGGCCGCCGTGCTGCCCAACCCGCGAGCCTGGAGCGCCAGCCGCCCCAGCGCCCAGGTTAGCCGCCGCGCCGCCTGGATTCGCCAACAGATGTTGCAGCTGGGCGGCAGCCATTACCTCAACCGCATGCAACCGCAACGCCCGGGCTGGTGGCCCAAGGAACTCCCGCAGTGGCTGGGGAACGACTAAAGCCGCCCCGCCGCACCAGGCCCCGATCGCTTAAGGCTGCTTGAGCAAACGCCGCGGCACTGCATAGAGAAAGTACAGCTGCTCATCCTGCAGGTGCGCGGTCATGCCCAGTTCGGGGTAGACCCAGGCCTGGCCCTCGGCCAGCACCAAGGTCCGGCGCGGCTGACCGAGACTGGCCGCCAGACGCGCGCTATCCAGAGGGGCCGGCGGCAGCAGGGTCAAGGCGGTAATAGGGCGATTGGCCAACGACACCAGCAGCTGGCTGCCCAGGGGCTGCTCCTTGTCCGTCGGTTTTAACCCGGCGGCCGCCAGCAGGCTCTCGCGTTCAGCCTTGTCCAGACCGACCTCCGCCTCCAGCGACCAATTGCCATCAGCATCCTGCAATTCACCGCGATACAGCAGGCGCGCCCCGTCCAGATTGGGCTGCAGCCACAGCTCGCCATCCAGAGCATCACCCAGGTGCACCAGGCTCAGGCGATCATCGGCCAGGGGCGTGAGCACCTGTTCCTGCCACTCGGCCAGCCAGGGCAGAGGTTGCGCAGGTGGTTGCGGACGCATCAGCCATGCCCCCCAGGCAAAGAACAGGGCAGCAACCACGACAAAGATCAGCCAGTGCTGCGGACGTATAGGCGGTAATTTCATTGGCTTTTCCTTAGGCAGAAAAAAGCCGCACCTGGGTGCGGCTTCTGACAGTAGCGCGATTTACGCGGCGATCGAGCCCTTGAGCTTGTTCATCGCGTTCTTTTCCAGCTGACGGATGCGCTCGGCCGATACGTTGTACTTGGCCGCCAGGTCATGCAGGGTGGCCTTTTCCTCAGCCAGCCAGCGCTGATAGAGAATGTCGCGGCTACGCTCGTCCAGACCTTCCAGGGCTTCGTGCAGATTGGCATTGGAGCTGTCGCTCCAGTCCGAGTCTTCCAGCTGACGGGCCGGGTCGTAGCGATGGTCTTCCAGGTAATGCGCGGGCGACTGGAAGGCACTGTCGTCATCGGCCTCGGCGGCCGGGTCGAAGGCCATGTCGTGGCCGGTCAGACGGCTTTCCATCTCGCGCACTTCACGCGGCTCAACCCCCAGGGTTTCGGCTACAGCATGCACTTCGTCGTTGTTCAGCCAGGCCAGACGCTTCTTCTGGCTGCGCAGGTTGAAGAACAGCTTGCGCTGCGCCTTGGTGGTGGCGACTTTGACGATGCGCCAGTTCTTAAGGATGAACTCGTGGATCTCGGCGCGGATCCAGTGCACGGCGAAGGACACCAGGCGCACACCCATTTCCGGGTTGAAACGCTTGACCGCCTTCATCAGGCCGACGTTGCCTTCCTGAATCAGGTCGGCCTGGGCCAGGCCATAACCGGAGTAGCTGCGGGCGATATGCACAACAAAACGCAGGTGAGCCAAGACCATTTGCCGGGCGGCTTCGAGGTCCTGCTTGTAGTAGAGACTTTCAGCCAGTTCACGCTCCTGCTCAGGGGTCAGCAGCGGGATGCCGTTGACCGCATGCACGTATGCCTCCAGGTTGGCACCCGGAACCAGAGCATGAACAGGTTGCAAAGAAGTGGACATTTGAATCCTCCGACTTACGAATCGTGGAGCAGTCTAGCACTGCTCCTTGGGACTTTGTACTGGGGTACAAGTTCCGTTACAGATAGTCAATATCAATAAAAACAATAACTTATCTTGGCGCTAATTCATTCAGGTGACGAGCAACCGCCAGCCAGGCGCCAATATAGCCCAAGAGTACCGCCCCGAGCAGCAGGGATAGACCATCGGCTAACGGCACCCCGTCCAGGGCGAAATCGCTGCCATAGAGCCCGGCCAGGCGCACCACGGCATCGTCCAGCCAGCCCAGGCCATAGGCCAGCAGCAGCCAGGCCAGCAAGCCGGCACCAAACCCGTAGAGGGTGCCCATATAGAGGAAAGGCCGGCGCACATAGCTGTCGGTACCGCCCACCAGCTTGATCACCTCGATCTCGGTGCGACGATTCTCGATATGCAGACGAATGGTATTGCCGATCACCAACAGCAGCGCCATCACCAACAACAACGTCAGGCCGAAGACGAAACGCTCGCCAAGCTTGAGCATGGCACTCAGGCGTTCAACCCAGAGCAGGTCGAGCTGGGCCTGCTGCACCTTGGGCAGTTCGGCCAGGCGCAGGCGCAGGGCTTCGAGGGCGACCTTGTCGACTTCCTGCGGGGTCACCACCACCACGCCGGGCAGCGGATTGTCCGGCAGCTCCTTGAGCGCCTCGCCCAGGCCCGACTGCTGCTGGAATTCGTTCAGAGCCTGCTCGCGACTGATCCACTCGGCTTCGCTGACATCCGCCATGGCGGCGATCTGCTCGCGCAGCGCCTGGCCTTCGGCGTCACTGGCATCGAGCTGGAGAAACAGGGAAATCTGCGCGGCGCGCTGCCAGGAGCCGCCGAGGCGCTCGACATTGTCCAGCAGCAGGGCCAGACCCATGGGCAGGCTCAGGGCCACGGCCATTACCAGACAGGTGAAGAAGCTGCCGATGGGCTGCTTGCCCAGACGGCGCAGGCTGTCGACCAGGCTGGCACGATGGCTTTCCAGCCAGGCATTAAGCTGGCTGCGCAGATCCGGCCCGTCATCCGGAGTCGGTGCGCCGGCCTTCTTCGGCGCTGCACCGACGCGTTGCGCCGGTTGCGGCGGCGGCATGCGGGTTGCGCTCATACGGCCTCCCCGTCGCCGATCAGGCGACCACGTTGCAGGGTCAGCATGCGGTGGCGCATGCGCGCGATCAGGGCCAGGTCGTGGCTGGCGATCAGCACGCTGGTACCCAGACGGTTGATGTCTTCGAACACCCCCATGATTTCCGCGGCCAGGCGCGGATCGAGGTTACCCGTCGGTTCGTCCGCCAGCAGCAGGGCCGGCTGATGCACCACCGCGCGAGCAATGCCGACGCGCTGCTGCTGACCGGTGGAGAGGTCGCCGGGAAACTGCTCGGCCTTGTCTGACAGCGACACCCGCTCCAGGGCACTGCCGACGCGCTTGCCGATCTCGCCCTTGGACAGGCCGAGAATCTGCAGCGGCAGGGCCACGTTGTCGAACACGCTGCGATCGAACAGCAGCTGGTGATTCTGGAACACCACGCCGATCTGTCGGCGCAGGTAGGGGATCTGGGCATTGGTGATCTGCCCCAGGTCCTGGCCGGCCAGCAGCAGCTTGCCGCTGGTCGGGCGCTCCATGGCCAGGAGCAGGCGCAGCAGGGTGCTCTTGCCGGCCCCGGAGTGACCGGTGACAAAGAGAAATTCACCCCGGCGCACACGGAAACTCAGCTCGTGCAGACCGATATGCCCGTTGGGGTAGCGTTTACCGACCTGTTCGAAACGAATCATCCCTATTTCTCCGCAAACAGCGCCTGGACAAAGGCCTCGGCCTCGAAGGTGCGCAGATCATCAATCCCTTCGCCCACCCCTATATAGCGAATCGGCAGGGCGAACTGCTTGGCCAGGGCGAAGATCACCCCACCCTTGGCGGTGCCGTCGAGCTTGGTCAGGGCCAGGCCAGTCAGGTTGACGGTCTGGTTGAACTGCTTGGCCTGGTTGATCGCGTTCTGCCCGGTGCCGGCATCCAGCACCAGCAGCACCTCGTGGGGCGCAGTTTCATCCAGCTTGCCGATCACCCGGCGGACCTTTTTCAGCTCTTCCATCAGGTTGTCTTTGGTGTGCAGACGCCCGGCGGTATCGGCGATCAGCACGTCCATGCCGCGGGACTTGGCCGCCTGCACCGCATCGAAGATCACCGAGGCGGAGTCGGCACCGGTGTGCTGGGCGATCACCGAAACCTGGTTGCGCTCGCCCCACACCTGCAACTGCTCCACCGCCGCGGCGCGGAAGGTATCGCCGGCCGCCAGCATGACTTTCTTGCCGTCCTGCTGGAGTTTTTTCGCCAGTTTGCCGATGGTGGTGGTCTTGCCCGCGCCGTTGACGCCGACCACCAGGATTACATAGGGCTGCTTGCTGCTATCAATTTTCAGCGGCTGCTCGACCGGTTTGAGCAGCGCGGTCAGTTCTTCCTGCAGGGCCTTGTACAGCGCACCGCTGTCGGCCAGCTCCTTGCGCGCCACACGCTTGGTGAGGTTCTGCACGATGGCGGTGGTGGCCTCGACGCCAACGTCGGCGGTCAGCAGGCGGGTTTCGATATCTTCCAGCAACTCATCGTCGATGGCCTTCTTGCCGAGAAACAGGCTGGCCATGCCCTCGCCCAGGCTGGCGCTGGTTTTCGCCAGGCCCTGCTTGAGGCGCTCGAGAAAGCCGGCGCGGGTTTCCTCGGCGCTCTTGCTCTCGACCACCGGCAGCACGGGGGCGACAACCGGGGGCACGGGTTCAGGCTGAGGCTCCGGCTGGGGCGGCAGATCGATGTGGGCATGCAGCACTTCGCTGCCGGCATTGATGCGAAAACGCGAAGGCCGCGGGGCAACAGCGACAGGCGGGGTCTCTACCACGGGTGCAGCGGGCACGGCCTCGGCGACCGCTACAGGGCTTGATGGCGCGACCTCGACGGCTTCGACCGGCTTCGGGGCCTCGGCAGGCGCAGGCTCGGCCAGCGGCGGCACGACTGCCTCGACCGGCGCAGCCATTGGCTCGGCGGGTGCTGGCGACGGGTCTGCCGCAGCAGGCGCAGCGGTTTCAGGGCCGGGCTGCGGCTTTTTACGCAGCCAGCCGAACAGGTCTTTTTTCTCGGCGGGCTTATCGGCTGCGGCAGGCGCAGCGGTCTTCTTGTCGTCGTTGGAACCAAGCATGGAGGACGGCTATCTCAAAGGTGCGACACGCCAGCCATCCGGGTCCAAAACACTCACCGCGCCGCAGAATAAAGCTGAAAAGGGGCACGGTAATAGCTGGATACCTGAGTAGGCGTGGCCGCCAGTAAAACGGATGCGTATCCTAGCACCTCCGCGCCCGCCGACGCTAAGACCAAGCGGGCCCGTCCGACAGGTCGATAAATAATGCATATGATTGCCCAACGCGCCACCGCCTTGCTTCTCGGCGCACTCTGTACACCGCTGCTGGCCCTGGCCGCAGAGCCGCAACCCACCCACGAATTCAGCCTGGACAACGGCCTCAAGGTCATCGTCCGTGAAGACCATCGCGCCCCGGTGGTGGTTTCCCAGCTCTGGTACAAGGTCGGCTCCAGCTACGAGACGCCCGGCCAGACCGGCCTGTCCCATGCCCTCGAACATATGATGTTCAAGGGCAGCCGCAAGCTCGGCCCCGGCGAAGCCTCGCGCATCCTGCGTGAGCTGGGTGCCGAGGAAAACGCCTTTACCAGCGACGATTACACCGCCTACTACCAGGTGCTGGCCCGCGATCGTCTGGCCGTGGCCCTGGAATTGGAGGCCGACCGCCTGGCCAGCCTCAAGCTGCCGGCCGAGGAGTTCGCTCGGGAAATCGAGGTGATCAAGGAGGAGCGCCGCCTGCGCACCGACGACAAGCCCGGCTCCCTGGCCTACGAACGCTTCAAGGCCATGGCCTACCCGGCCAGCGGCTACCACACCCCGACCATCGGCTGGATGGCCGACCTGGAGCGCATGACGGTTGAGGAACTGCGCGCCTGGTACGAAGCCTGGTATGCGCCCAACAACGCCACCCTGGTGGTGGTCGGCGATGTCAGCGCCGCCGAGGTAAAGACCCTCGCCGAGCGCTATTTCGGTGACATTCCCCAGCGCGCCGTGCCCCCGGCGAAAGCCCCGCGCGAGCTGGCCGCCCCCGGCGAGCGACGCATCACCCTGTACCTGAAAACCCAGCTGCCGAGCCTGATGATGGGCTTTAACGTGCCCGGCCTGGCCACCGCCGAACAGCCGCGCCAGGTGCATGCCCTGCGCCTGATCGCCGCCCTGCTCGATGGTGGTTACAGCGCGCGCCTGGCGACCCGCCTGGAACGTGGCGAGGAGCTGGTTTCCGGTGCATCCGCCTGGTACAACGGCTACCCCCGCGGCGACAGCCTGTTCGTGCTCTCGGCCACCCCCAACGTGCAAACCGGCAAGACCCTGGAACAGGCCGAAGCCGGCCTGTGGGGCGAACTGCAGGACCTGCAGCAAAACCCGCCGAGCGCCGAGGAGCTGGCCCGCGTGCGTGCCCAGGTGATCGCCGGCTTGGTCTACGAGCGCGACTCCATCACCAGCCAGGCCACCGCCATCGGCCAGCTGGAAACCGTCGGCCTGTCGTGGAAGCTGATCGACCAGGAACTGGCCGAGCTGGAGGCCGTAACCCCGGCCGATATCCAGAGTGCGGCGCAAACCTTCTTTACCCGCGACCGCTTGAGCGTCGCCCATGTGCTACCCGAGGAGAAGGACGATGAGTGAGCGCAATGGCCTGCGCTACGGCCTGCTCGGCCTGGCGCTACTGATTCTGCTGGGCCTGCTGGCCTTGGTAATCAACCGCCCCGAACCCCTGACAGACAGCCCGACTCCGCCTGCGGAGCCGCCCGTTATCGAATCCCTGGCGGCGCTGGGCGATAAGGCCCCGAGCCGCCGTGACCTGAACATCCAGACCTGGCAGACCGCCGAAGGCACCAAGGTGCTGTTTGTCGAAGCCCGCGAGCTGCCGATGTTCGACCTGCAACTGACCTTTGCCGCCGGCAGCAGCCATGACGAGGGCATCGCCGGCCTGGCCATGCTGACCAACGCCATGCTCAACGAAGGCGTACCGGGTAAGGACGTCGGTGCCATCGCCGCCGGCTTCGAAAACCTGGGGGCCAACTTCGGCAACGGCGCGTTTCGCGACATGGCCATCGCCAGCCTGCGCAGCCTCAGCGCGACTGAACAGCGCGAACCGGCCCTGCAGCTGTTCAACCAGGTGATCGGCCAGCCGACCTTCCCGGAGGACGCCCTGGCGCGAATCAAGAACCAGCTGCTGGCCGGCTTCGAATACCAGAAGCAGAACCCCGGCAAACTGGCCAGCCTGGCGCTGTTCGAGCGCCTGTACGGCAGCCACCCCTACGCCCACCCCAGCGACGGCAACGCCGAGTCGATCTCGGCGATCACCCGTGAGCAACTGCAGGCCTTCCACGCCAAGGCCTATGGCGCGGGCAACGCGGTACTGGCCCTGGTCGGCGACCTGTCCCGAGCAGAAGCCGAAGCCATCGCCAACGAGGTCTCCGCCGCCCTGCCGAAAGGCCCGGCGCTGCCGCGTATCGTCCAGCCGGAAACGCCCAAGGCAGGCCTGCAACATATCGAGTTCCCGTCGAACCAGACCCACCTGATGATTGCCCAGCTGGGCATCGACCGCCGCGACCCGGATTACGCCGCACTGTACCTGGGCAACCAGGTGTTCGGCGGCGGTGGCTTCGGCACCCGCCTGATGACCGAAGTGCGCGAGAAGCGCGGCCTGACCTATGGCGTGTATTCCGGCTTTAGCGCCATGCAAGCGCGCGGCCCCTTTATGATCAACCTGCAGACCCGCGCCGAACTCAGCGACGGCACCTTGGAGCTGGTCAAGGGCATGCTCGGCGAGTTTATAAGCAGCGGCCCGACCGAGGACGAACTGCACAACGCCAAGCGCGAACTGGCTGGCAGCTTCCCGCTGTCCACCGCCAGCAACGCAGACATCGTCGGCCAGCTCGGCTCCATCGGCTTCTACGACCTGCCGCTGAGCTACCTGGAAGACTTTATGCGCGACGTGCAGGCCCTGAGCGTCGAACAGGTCAAGGCCGCCATGGCCAGACACCTCGACCCCGAAGCCCTGGTAATCGTTACTGCCGGGCCAACGGTCGAGCAGAAGGAACTGCCGCCCCCCAGCGACAAACCCCTCGAACAACCGTCTGCCGTACCGGAGCACTGATGAGCAAGCGACCCAAGCCGCACAACGGCGCGCCCGCCCATGCCGGCGATGGCCAGCTGCGCATCATCGGCGGGCAATGGCGCTCGCGTCAGTTCAACTTCCCCATGGCCGCGGGCCTGCGACCGACGCCTAACCGGGTGCGCGAAACCCTGTTCAACTGGCTCGCGCCCTATGTCGAAGGGGCCAAGGTGCTCGACCTGTTCGCCGGCAGCGGCGCGCTGTTTCTTGAAGCGCTGTCCCGCGGGGCCGGCAGCGCCCTGGCCCTGGACCTCAACCCGGCAGCCATCACCAGCCTGCGCGGCCACCTGCAAACGCTGAACTGCGACAACGGCCAGCTGCAGCAGGTCGACGCCCTGATCTACCTGCAAAACCAGCCGGCCACCGCCTTCGACCTGGTGTTTCTCGACCCACCGTTTAGCCAGAACCTACTGCTGCCGGCCTGCACCCTGCTGGAGCAGAACGGCTGGCTGGCCGCCGACGCCTGGGTCTACACCGAAAGCGAAAACCCACCTTCCAGCCTCGGCATGCCCGGCAACTGGCGCTTGCACCGCGAACAGAAAGCCGGCCAGGTGTATTACGCGCTGTGGCAGTGCACGGCGGTGGCGTAGTGCTTTTGTGGGTTAGTCGCGCAGCGGCATAACCCACCCACAATGGCTCCAGTTCCACAGCCCTTGGGGTTCCGCCCCAAGGGCAATCGCATAAAGGCGGCTTGCTTGTCGCGGCTAAAGCCCCTCCCACGGTTTGGCATCACGATAGCGTGGGCAGGCCCGATCAGACTGCGGATCAATATTGTGGGAGGCGCTTCAGCGGCGAGCTTTCGGGGCTAACTGGTTTTACCCGACTGCCCCAGCCCCAGCCCCAGCCACACCTACGCTTTACCCCGCCTGCCGGTTACTATCCCTACCTGCTCTCTTGGCACGGAAGGCAAGGCCGCCCATGACGTCACAGCCCAATCAGAATCCCGAACCGCTCGCGGCCCAGGTCGATGCTCCTGGACGCAAGACCTGGGTATCGTTATGAGCCTGGATGCTTGCTGCACGCGGGCTACCCGGAGAGTTCGGCCATGACTCCGGAGCATTTGGCCCGCCTGCTACGTGATGGTGAAGGCCTGACGGTCGAGTTCAAACGCGCCCGCGAGGCGCTCAATCGTGATGTCTACGAAACCATCTGCGCCTTTCTCAACCAGCGCGGTGGCACCTTGGTACTGGGTGCAGCGGACGATGGCAGCGTTACCGGCGTTGCGCCCGAGGCCGTGGCGCAGCTGCGCAAGGATCTGGTCAACACCCTGCACAACACGCAGAAGATCAACCCGCCGATGCAGCTGGCCCCCGAGCAGGTTGAGCTGGAGGGGCAGACTTTGCTGGTACTCAGCGTGCCGGAAAGCTCCCAGGTGCACAGCTGCACTAACCGGATATTCAGCCGCAACGAGGATGGCGACTTCGATATCACCGGCCATAGCCAGCTACTGGGCGAGCTCTACCTGCGCAAGCAGGTGAGCTACAGCGAGAACCGCATCTTCCCCTTTATTCGATTGGATGACTTGCGCAGCGATCTGATCGAGCGCGTGCGGCATAACGTGCGCCTGCAACGCAGCGGGCATCCGTGGGCCGAGCTGGATGATCTCGAGCTGCTGAAAAGTGCGCGGCTGTATCAGCGCGACTATCAGACCGGTGAAGAAGGCATCTCCATGGCCGGGGCCCTGCTGTTCGGCCGCGACGAGGTGGTGCTGGGCGTGGTGCCGCACCACCGCACCGACGCCATTCTGCGGGTGCATGACCTGGATCGTTATGACGACCGCGACGATATTCGCACCAACCTACTGGAGAGCTACGACCGGCTGATGGCCTTTGTCGGCAAGCACATTGCCGATCCCTTCTATCTGGAAGGTGATCAGCGCGTCAGCCTGCGCGAGCGGATCTTCCGCGAGGTGGTGGCCAATCTGCTGATCCACCGTGAATACCTCAATCCGTTCCCAGCAAAACTGGTTATTCAACGCGACCGGGTGATCACCGAGAACAGTAATAACCCCCACGGCATCGGTTTGCTGCGCCCAGACGACTTCGCCCCCTCGCCAAAAAACCCGGCCATCGCCCGGGTATTCCGTGAAATGCAGTGGGCCGAAGAGCTGGGCTCCGGGGTGCGCAACCTGTTCAAGTATGCCCGCGCCTTCGGCGGCCAGGACCCAACTCTCAGCGAGGAGTCGATCTTCCGGGTGACTGTGATGCTGCCGCAATTAGCCTTGGTCAACGGAACGCTGCCGGCGCTCACGGTGACTGCGATTGGCTCACAGCCAGAGTCGAGGGCAGAGTCGAGGGCAGAGTCAGGGGCAGAGTCAGGGGCAGAGTCGCAGGAGCGACGCGTGCTGGCCGCTCTGACCGGCGAGCCACTGAGCAAGGCCGAACTGGCCAGCCGTCTCGGTCTGCCAGCCGTAACCGGGGCACTCAACCGTAGCGTGCGTCGCCTGCTTGATGCGCAATTGATTAGCTACACCCTGCCGAACAAACCCAATAGTCGGCTGCAAAAATATCGCCTGACCCCCACCGGGCAGGCGCATCTGAATCAGCGGGACAGTTAAGTGATGAGCACCGCCTTCAAACCCGCCTGGTGGCTGCCCGGCCCGCATCTGCAAACCCTGTGGAACCCCATGTGCCGCCAGCCGGCGAAACTGGAACGCACGCGCGAACGGCTGTGGCTGGAAGATGGCGATTTTCTCGACCTCGACTGGCACGGCCCGCACCAGGCCGACGCGCCGCTGGTGCTGGTGCTGCATGGTTTGACCGGCTCATCCAGCTCGCTCTATGTGCTGGGTCTGCAGCAGCAACTGGCGGCCCAGGGCTGGGCCAGCGTGGCGCTGAACTGGCGCGGCTGCTCCGGCGAGCCCAACCTGCTGGCCCGTGGTTACCACTCCGGGGCCAGCGAGGACCTGGCGGAAACCGTGCGCCACCTGCGCGCCCAGCGGCCGATGGCACCTATCTATGCCGTGGGTTACTCCCTGGGCGGCAATGTGCTGCTCAAGTACCTCGGCGAAACCGGGGCCGATAGCCAGCTGCAGGGCGCTGCGGCGGTGTCGGTGCCGTTTCGCCTGGATCAGTGCGCCGACCGCATCGGCATGGGCTTTTCCAGGGTCTACCAGAGCCACTTTATGCGCGAAATGGTGGCCTACGTGAAGGACAAGCGGCGCCTGTTCGCCCGCCAAGGCCTGAGCGATCGCCTGTCCACCCTGGAGAAACTCGGCCCGCTGGACAATATGCGTACTTTCTGGGATTTCGACGGCCGCATCACCGCGCCGCTGCACGGCTATGCCGATGCCCAGGACTATTACCGCCGCGCCTCCAGCCGCTACTTCCTTGGCCAGATCGAGACGCCGACGCTGATTATCCAGGCCGCCGACGACCCCTTCGTCTTCGCCCACAGTCTGCCCGAAGCCAGCGAACTGTCGCCCAGTATCGAATTCGAATTGCACGCCCACGGCGGTCATGTCGGTTTTGTCGAAGGTAGCCTGGGTAAACCGGGTTATTACCTGGAGCGGCGTATTCCGCAGTGGCTGGCCGAACAGGCAGCGAAGCCCCTGTAGGGTGGGTTAGCCGCGCAGGAAGCCAGCCCTGGCAAGCGAAGCGGGGTTTGCGCGCGGCGTAACCCACCAGGCGCAATCCCAGCCGCCGCGATGGTGGGTTACGCCGCGCGCAAAGGTCGTTCTATCGGAATAGATCGTGGCAATGCGCGGCTAACCCACCCTACAAAAGCGCATCGCGTCACCCCAACCAACCCACAAACAACTCAGATCACCTGCTCAAGCGGCACATGCAGTTTGGCGTACAACGCCTCCACCGCCTCCCGCGCCTGCGGGGCGATATAGCCGCCTTCGAGAGCCAGCACCTGATAGATGCCACGGCGCAGCATTTCCTGACTGAGGTCGCCGGGCTTGCTGCGGGTGGTGCAGAGAAAACGCACCCAGGACGTCATGATGATCCAGCTGTTGAGGGCCAGCGCCTCGATCTGCGCTGTACTCATCAGCAGGATGCCGGCCTCGACAAAGCCTCGATAAACCTCCTGGGCCTGGGCCAGGCAGCGCTGGGCGAACAGTCGGTAGCGCTCAGCCAGTTCAGCGTCGCTGTCGAGCAGGTGTTCCAGATCGCGGTGCAGAAACCGGTAGTGCCACATCGCCGCCAGCAGCGCCTCCAGATAGAAGGTCTTGTCCGCCACGGTCAGCGCCCGCGTATCGGGGCGACGTAGAAAGGTATCCACCTGGCCTTCGTAGAGGGCAAACAGCTCGGCGATGATCACCTGCTTGTTACGGAAGTGGTAGTACAGGTTACCCGGCGAAATACCCAGGTGCGCGGCGATATGGTTGGTGGTGACATTGCGCTCGCCCTGGGCGTTGAACAGCTCCAGGCTGGCCTGAATGATGCGCTCGCGGGTTTTCAGTGGGGCTGACATAACGGCTCGTTCTCGACTCAAAAGCCCGGCAAAGGTACAGGCAGAAACAGCAGAAGTGTTACCGGAAAAAACCTTGGCAACATGCGCTAACTTTTCGTTGGGCTGCGTCGAGTGGCTTACCGCGCCATGCTATTTGACAGATTAGAGCAATTGCTCTAAAAATCCAGCACACCTTTTCTGCAGCGGCCTCAGCTCACCTGACGCACTGCATTGCTGGAATACCGAGGAGCAACACCATGGTCGCCGACGTCGCCTATCTAGAACAAAGCCTGCAACACAGCCAACAGCAACTCAGCCAGCTGGAGAGCAGCTTTGCCCGTCAGCGCCAGGCGTTCAAGGTCAACCCCATGCCCTCGGCCGAGCAGCGCATCCAGTGGCTGAAAGTTCTCAGCGAGTTGCTCAGCAACGAGCGTGACGCCCTGATCAGCGCCATTTCCCAGGATTTCAGCAACCGCAGCGCCGACGAAACCCTGCTCGCCGAGCTGATGCCCAGCCTGCATGGCATCCACTACGCCAGCAAACGCATCAAGAAGTGGATGAAACCTTCGCGGCGCAGCGTCGGCATGCAATTTATGCCGGCCTCGGCCAAGGTCATCTACCAACCACTGGGCGTGGTCGGGGTGATAGTGCCGTGGAACTACCCGCTGTTTCTCGCCATCGGCCCACTGGCCGGTGCGCTGGCCGCCGGCAACCGGGTGATGATCAAGATGAGCGAGTCGACCCCGGCCACCTCGCAGTTGATCAAGGATCTGCTGGCCAAGGTCTTCCCCGAGGACCTGGTAACAGTGGTGCTGGGCGAGGCGGAAGTGGGCATGGCCTTCTCCAAACTGCCCTTCGACCACCTGCTGTTTACCGGTGCCACCAGCATCGGCAAGCACGTGATGCGCGCCGCGGCCGAGAACCTCACCCCGGTCACCCTGGAGCTGGGCGGCAAGTCGCCGGCCATCGTTTCGGCTTCCGTACCCCTGAGTGACGCCGCCGAACGTATCGCCTTCGGCAAGACCATGAACGCCGGTCAGACCTGCGTCGCCCCGGATTACGTGCTGGTGCCAAAAGACCGCGTCGAGGGTTTTGTCGAGGCTTACCGCAAAGCGGTGCAGAGCTTCTACCCAACGCTGGCGAACAACCCGGATTACACCGCGATCATCAACGAGCGCCAGCAGCAGCGCCTCAACGGTTACCTGCAGGACGCCGAGAGCAAAGGCGCGACCATCATCTCGCTGTACCCCGAAGCCCAGGGCCGGCGCATGCCGCAGGCCGTGCTGCTGAACGTGACGGATGAGATGAAGGTGATGCAGGACGAGATCTTCGGCCCGCTGCTGCCGATCATCCCCTACAACAAACTGGAAGACGCCTTCGCCTTTATCAACGAGCGCGACCGGCCACTGGCGCTGTACTACTTCGGCTATGACAAGGGCGAGCAACAGCGCGTGCTGCACGAGACCCACTCTGGCGGCGTGTGCCTCAACGACACCCTGCTGCACGTGGCCCAGGACGATATGCCCTTCGGCGGCATCGGTCCGTCCGGCATGGGCCACTACCACGGCCATGAAGGCTTTCTGACCTTCAGCAAAGCCAAAGGCGTGTTTATCAAGCAACGTTTCAACGCCGCCAAACTGATCTACCCGCCCTACGGCAAAGCCCTACATAAGCTGGTCTACAAGCTATTCGTTCGCTAACCCCAAATGGCCTGATTCGGTGATAACAATAAATGCACAACACCACGTTTGAAGCGCCCAACCTGAGCCGGCGCAGCCTGCTCAAGGTCGGCTTGATGGGCTCAGCCTTTCTCGCCACCGCAGGGCTCACCGCCACCCTTAGTGGTTGCTCGGCCAGCACACCCAAAGCCGGCTTTGCCGTGCTGCGCGAGTCCGACCTGCCCTTCCTCCAGGCCCTGGTACCAGTGATGCTCGCAGGCGCGGTAAAGCCTGCGCAGATGCCTGCGGCCGTGAGCGCCACTATCGAAAACCTGGACTACAGCCTTAGCCATCTGTCGCCGGAAATGCTCAAGCTCACGGTGCAGCTGTTCGACGTGCTGGCCCTGCCCATCACCCGCGGCCCGCTGACCGGAGTCTGGGGCAGCTGGCAGAACGCATCGGCCGCCGACGTACGCAACTTCCTCGAACGCTGGCAGAACAGCCCCATCGGCCTGCTGAAGATGGGCCATGCCTCGTTGCTGCAACTGGTGATGATGAGCTGGTATAGCCGAACCGAATCCTGGGCTCATTGCGGCTACCCCGGGCCGCCAACGGTATAAGACACATGCACGGAACCTGTAGGAGCGGGCTTGCCCGCGATGCTCCTGCACTGCCGGCTTTAGCGGACCCGCCCGCGCCTACAGAAAGCCTCCAATACAAGAACCACAAGAGAAGCGCCTGAGATGCCCGTACCCGACATGTTCAAGCAAGGCCTGGCCAACGGCTGGAAAACCTACAACGGTTCGCGCCTGGACAGCGACCTGACCCTGGAAGCCGACGTGGCCATCGTCGGCAGCGGCGCGGGGGGCGGCACCACCGCGGAGATCCTTAGCGCCGCCGGCTTCAAGGTGTTGCTGATCGAGGAAGGTCCACTGAAGACCAGCGACGACTTCAAGATGCTTGAGGACAAGGCCTACGCCAGCCTCTACCAGGAAGGCATCGGTCGCATGAGCAAGGACGGCGCGATCACCATCATGCAGGGCCGCGCCGTGGGCGGCACCACCCTGATCAACTGGACTTCGAGCTTTCGCACCCCCGCGCCAACGCTGGAGCACTGGGCCAAGGAACACGGCGTACAGGGCCATAGCCCGGAAGAGATGGCCCCCTGGTTCGAACAGATGGAACAGCGCCTGGGCGTCGCTCCCTGGGCCGTGCCGCCAAATGCCAACAACGCGGTGATCAGCAGCGGCTGCGACAAGCTCGGCTATGAGTGGAAAGTCATTCCGCGCAATGTGCGCGGCTGCTGGAACCTTGGCTATTGCGGCATGGGCTGCCCGACCAACGCCAAGCAGTCGATGCTGGTCACCACCATTCCGGCAACCCTGGATAAAGGCGGCGAACTGCTCTATCTGGCCCGCGCCGACAAGCTGCTGATCGAGGGCGACCGGGTCACGGGGATCGAGTGCCTGGGCATGGATGAGCGCTGCGTCGCGCCCACAGGCCGCAAGATCCGGGTCAAGGCCAAGCACTATGTACTGGCCGGCGGCGGCATCAATACCCCGGGGATTCTCTTGCGCTCGGACGCACCTGACCCGCATCGGCGCACCGGCAAGCGCACCTATCTGCATTTGGTGAATTTCTCCGCCGCGCTGTTCGAGCAGGTGATCAACCCCTTCTACGGCGCGCCGCAATCCATCTATTCCGACCACTTCCAGTGGGATGACGGCACCACCGGCAGGCTCTCCTACAAGCTGGAAGTACCGCCGCTGCAACCGGCCCTGACCTCCACCCTGCTCGGCCGCTTCGGTATCGACAACGCCATGCGCATGGAGCAACTGCCCAATACCAACGTAATGCTGGCCCTGCTGCGCGACGGTTTTCACCCGGACAGCGCCGAAGGTCGGGTGGAACTGCGCGGCGATGGCAGCCCGGTACTCGACTACCAGATGACCGACTACACCTGGGACGGCGTACGCCGCGCCTTCCACAGCATGGCGGAAATCCAGTTCGCCGCCGGGGCCAAGGCGGTGCTACCGCTGCACGCCGACGCCGGCTATGTGAAGACCCTGGGCGAGGCCAAGCAACTGATCGACTCATTGCCCCTGGAGCTCTATCGCACCCGCCTGGGCTGCGCTCATGTGATGGGCGGTTGCGCCATGGGCGAAGACCCGCAGCAGGCAGTGACCGACAGCCTCGGTCGCCATCACCAGCTGAGCAACCTGTCGATCCACGACGGCTCGCTGTTCCCCACCAGCATCGGGGCCAACCCGCAGCTGTCGATCTACGGCCTGACCGCCAAACTGGCGACAAAACTCGCCGAACGCCTCAAGCACGCCTGATACCAGGGTATTCACGGGCCGCTCTACGCCCGTGAATCGGCCGGATAAGCCGCGGCCGACTTGGCCGCGGGGAAGCGCTGCGCTACCATCCGACTCCCCAACGGATCCGCCAGGACGTCACGATGAATCGAGTGTTATACCCAGGCACCTTCGACCCCATCACCAAGGGGCACGGCGACCTGGTCGAGCGCGCCGCACGGCTGTTCGACAGCGTGATCATTGCGGTAGCGGCCAGCCCGAAGAAGAACCCGCTGTTCAGCCTGGAGCAGCGCGTCGAGCTGGCCCGGGAAGTCACCCAGCATCTGCCCAACGTCGAAGTGGTGGGCTTCTCCACCCTGCTCGCGCACTTCGCCAAGGAACAGGGGGCGAATGTGTTCCTGCGCGGCCTGCGGGCGGTGTCCGACTTCGAATACGAATTCCAGCTGGCCAATATGAACCGCCAACTGGCCCCCGACGTGGAAAGCCTGTTTCTGACGCCGTCGGAAAAGTACTCCTTTATCTCCTCAACCCTGGTGCGCGAGATCGCAGCCCTGGGCGGCGATATCTCCAACTTCGTGCACCCGGCCGTAGCTGCAGCGCTGACCGAACGCTTTAAGCGCTGATCGCACTGGGCAAGCCGCGTGCATGCGCGGCCTCGATGGGGCACAATTTGCAGCATGTCCCCGAGTGTTAAGGCTGCGCCTGATAGGCGCAGCAGGAGTGTTTGATGTCCCTGATCATCACCGACGACTGCATCAACTGCGACGTCTGCGAACCCGAGTGCCCTAACGCGGCGATTTCCCAGGGCGAGGAAATCTACGAGATCGACCCCAACCTGTGCACCGAATGCGTCGGCCACTACGACGAACCCCAGTGCCAGCAGGTTTGCCCGGTCGACTGCATCCCCCTCGATGAGAACAATGTCGAGAGCAAGGATGAGTTGATGCAGAAGTACTTGATCATCACAGGTAAAGCATGAAGAGCGGCCGCCTAAACCGCGGCCTCCTCCCCTGGCGCACCCTGTCCGGTGCGCTTGCTCTACTCTGCGCGCTTGAGCTGCACGCGGCCGAACAACCCGGCCGTGCCGCCATTGCCACAGCCCACCCCGCCGCGACCGTAGCCGGCCAGGAAACCCTGGCCCTGGGCGGCAATGCCTTCGATGCTGCGGTGGCCATCAGCGCCGCCCTTGCGGTGGTCGAACCCTACGGTTCGGGGCTGGGTGGCGGTGGTTTCTTCCTGCTGCGCGAAGCAGCCGCAACACCCACCTATCGATTTCTCGATGCCCGTGAACGCGCGCCGCTGGCGGCCCATGCCGATCTCTACAAGGTCGACGGCGAAGTGCAGAAACAGCTGTCGCTCAATGGTCCGCTGGCGGCCGCGATTCCCGGCCTGCCCGCCGCACTGGTCGAGCTGGCCGAACGCTTTGGCCGCCTGCCGCTGCGCGACTCCCTGGCCCCGGCCATTCGCCTGGCCCGCAGCGGCGTCAGTGTCGACCGGGTCTACCGCGAACGAGCCGGCTGGCGACTGGCGGCCCTGCGCGACGATGCGGAAAGTGCACGCATCTTTCTCGACCAAGGCGAGATCCCCGCAGAGCTGGCCCTGCTGCGCCAGCCCGATCTGGCTCGCACCCTGGAGCGCCTGGGCAGCGAAGGGCATGCCGGGTTCTATCAGGGCGAGCTGGCCGCGCGCCTGGTCAAGGGCGTACAGGCAGCCGGCGGCATCTGGACGCTGGAGGATCTGGCGCAATACCGTACCGTCGAACGCACGCCGCTACGCGTCAGCCTGCAGGATGGCCGTGAGCTGATCAGCGCGCCACCGCCATCGGCCGGCGGCCTGGCCTTGGGGCAGAGTCTGCTGATGTTGCAGCAGCTGCCCTGGCAACAGGGCGACTCGGTACAACGCACCCACCTGGTGGTTGAAACCCTGCGTCGCGCCTACCGCGACCGCGGCCTGCTGGGCGACCCGGATTTTGTCGCCAACCCACTGGAGCGCCTGCTGGCACCGGCCTACCTGAAGCAGCTGGGAGCGAGTATCCGCAGCGATCAGGCCACCGCCAGCGACAGCCTGCCGGCGGCAGGGGGCTTTCAGGAAGGCGACCACACCACCCACTTCTCGGTACTGGACGCCGAGGGCAACGCGGTGGCCGCCACCCTGTCGATCAACCTGCCGTTCGGGGCCGCCTTTACCGTGCCCGGCACCGGGATATTGCTCAACGACGAAATGGACGACTTCGCCGCCGACGTGCAGGGAGCCAACGCCTACGGCCTGGCCGGCAGCCATGCCAACGCCATCGCAGCCGGCAAGCGGCCCCTGTCGAGCATGAGCCCGTCCTTTATCGAAAGCCCCGCTGAGTTCGCCAGCTTCGGCACCCCCGGTGGCAGCCGGATTCCCAGCATGGTGCTGCTGGCGGTTCTGCAGTACCTGGATAACCAACCCATCGAACGCTGGCCCAGCGTCGGCCGCTACCACCACCAGTTCCGCCCCGACCTGATCGAGCATGAGCCGGACACCTTTAGCACGGCCGAAATCGCCGCCCTGCAGGCGCTCGGCCATCGGCTGAAGTCGACCGAGAGGACATACGGCAATCAGCAGGTGCTGTTCTGGGAGAAGGCCACAGGGCAGGTACAGGCCGCCAGTGACCCGCGGGGTATTGGCAGCAGCGCCGTGATGGCTCCGGTACAGCCGTAACAGGCCGTTGAAAAACGTCGACGAGGCAGGCGAGACAAGGCAAAAATAGCCGAAAAAGCGGAGTTTACTGTTGTAAATGAGCATTTTTAGGCAATTTTTAACGCCGGATCGCCAACGCAGGTAGTTTTTCAACAGCCTGTTAACCTTCGGCTCGATCAGCTTAACTGGATCAGCGGCCCATCCTCGGCCAGCATCTGCCGCAGCGGGCGGAACAGTTCGTTGCCATCGCCCTGGCCGAGCATCAGCACATTGCGCAGGCTCTGGGTGATGCGGCTGGCATAGCCCAGGTCATTCATCAGCGAACTGGCCTGCTGACCATTCAGCTGACGCTCGCGCACCTCGGCGAACAGGCGCTGGCGAAAGCGGCTGTCGAACGCCGCAGACTGCTGATCGAGCAGGTCGAGACGCTCGCTCCAGGCCTGCTCGGGCAAATCCATATACCCCAGCTCGCGCACCTCATGCAGCACGCCGAGTAGATGCCGGCGCAAGTCGACATAGGCCTGACGCGCCGCGCCTTCGTCCTCGCGCAGATAGCGCCCCAGGTTCTTCTGCAGGTGCTTGGCATCCTTGACCGCATCTACCAGTTGCAGAGCGGCCAACTGGCAGCTGACCCAGAAGTGCTGGTGGGCCTCATCCAGCGAAACCTCCAGACGCCCCATAAAACCCAGCAGGTCGCCGTACACCCCTTTGATATGCCGCTGGTACAGCTGCTCGGCATCCAGGGCATGGGGTTCCGGCCGGGCATTTAGCAGGTCGTCGTCCGGACGCTCGCGAGCGAGCTGATCCACCGGCAGATAGAGTGCATGGCAGATCACCTCCAGGCTCAGGCGCCCCAGATGCTGGAGCTCCTGCACCACCGCGCTGGCAGCGCTATCGGCACTGGCCAGGGCATTTTCATCCAGATAGCGGGCGTGGCTGATCTGCTCCTCGGGCTGGACGATCTCGGTGATCAGCACATGGGGCTCGACTGGCTCGGGCAGCCAACGCATTAGCCGGCCGGCCAACCAGCCCTGCCAGGGCCAGAACAGCGCAACCCCCATGGCATTGAACAGGCTGTGAAACAGCGCCAGCTGGATCAGCGCATTGTTGCCCAGGCCCAGGGGCGCGGTCAGGGCCTGCACCAGCACCGCCAACGGAACCAGCAGCACCAGCGCCAGGGCTCCGGTGGTCAGGTTGAACAGCACATGAGCCAGGGCCAGGCGCTGCCCTGCACGCGCACCGCCCAGCGCGCCGATCACCGCCGTGACCGTGCTGCCCAGGTTGGAACCTATGGCAATCGCCAGGCCCTGTTCCAGAGCCAGCTGACCACCCGAGAGGGCGGCCAGGGTCAGCATCAAAGTGGCATGGCTGGACTGCAGCACCACGGTCACCAGCAAGCCGACCCCAGCGAACAGCAGGGCGCCAGCGATACCCGGCAACTGGTATTGAAGGGGATCGAAATCGCCGGCTACCTCGGAAAAGCCGGTCTTCATCTGATCGATACCGAGGAACAGAAAGGCAACCCCCATCACCACACGACCGATGGCCTGACCGCGGGGCCCGGTAAAACTGCCCAGCACCCCGAACACCAGCAAGGGCAAGGCCAGGGGGCCGAGACTGATATTCTGCCCAGCCAGGGCCAACAGCCAGATCCCGCTGGTGGTGCCGAGGTTGGCACCAAAGAGGATGGAGATGCCGGCGGCCAGCTGAATCAGCCCGGTACTGAGAAAGGCGATGGTCAACAGCGACACCAGCGAGCTGGACTGCACCAGCATGGTCGCCGTCACACCGAACATCAGGCTTTTGAAGGGGGTAGCGGTGCTCAGCGCCAGCAGGCGCTCAAGCTGGCTGCCAGCCAGTTGGCGCAGGCCTTCTTCCAGGCACTGCATGCCAAACAGAAAGAACGCCAGACCGGCACACAGCGTCAACCAGCCATCGCTGAACCAGAAGCTCAGGGCCAGCAGAGCAAACACCAGGATCCAGGCCAGAGGCCGCCAGCGCTGCAGAAATTCGCGACTACTACTGGGCATCTAAAGCCCCATCAGACACGATCACTGACGCTTGTTGTAACCGTCGCCCGTGCAACCCAGGCAGCGTACAAAGGCAGCCTTGCCGGGCTCGACCACCAGTGCCCTGCCGGCCTCGCCAATACCACCACCGGTAGCAGCGAACGGCAGCGCCACCACGAACACCCCGGCACCGATTACTGTCGCCGCGATCAGCAGGGGCCGGGCAATCAGCAGATCGGCCACCATCGAGAAGGCAGCCGGGGAGTCAGCGGTATACAGAGGGTCGCCACTGGAATTCTGCTGAGCATGCACCGGCAGAGCCAGCAAGCCAGTGGTCAGCGCCAGAGCAGCAGCGGTTGAACGAAACAGTTTCATGGAGCGATCCTTCAGCTATTAGGAGGCGGTGCGATTAACTATAACAGCGCTCCGCCAATTGTCAGCGTGACCGACATCAATCGCCATAAAAGCCGTACTCAGGTTTTTCGGGATAAAGGGTCGGTAAAACCCGAATTTGTCGCCTCAGATCGTATTTACGATCTCGCGAGCTAGAGTCATGCAAGGCGCTACGTAGTAACAGCCTCCGGCTGGTCAAAGCGGCGAGAAACATAGCGCAGCGAAGTAACAGCCAACGGCTGGCCCGCAGGGTGAGCGTAGCGAATCAAGCGGACTGGGCTCGCATGCGAGTGTACTTTTGTACATGAGCATTACTCGTTTCACTCGCCCTACGGGCCGCGCTGACGCGCGTTAGCCGCACGCGGCTTGCCGAGACGCCGCGTCCCGGCCTGTTTTTAACGCAGCAGGGCCGACGCGCAGCAGATCGTAACGGTTCTTAGCGCTGACAGCGCGGGCAATAGACACTTGCCCGCTGGCCCAGCTTGATCTCGCGCAGAGTGCTGCCGCAGAGCTTGCAGAACTCGCCGCCACGGCCGTAGACGAACAGCTCCTGTTGAAAGTAGCCGGGCTGACCGTCGCCGCCGACGAAATCGCGCAGGGTGGTGCCGCCGCGTTCGATGGCGTGGGCGAGGATGCGTTTGATCTCATCCGCCAGCTTTAAATAACGCGCCCGCGAGATCGAGCCGGCTTCGCGTCGCGGATCAATACCAGCGGCGAACAGGGCTTCGGTCGCATAGATATTGCCGACCCCGACCACCACCGCGTTGTCCATGATAAAGGGCTTGACCGCCATGCTGCGGCCACGCGAGTGCTGAAACAGGCGCTCGCCGTCGAACAGCTCGGTCAGGGGCTCCGGGCCGAGCTTGCTGAGCAGCACGTGCCCCAGGGGATCGGCGCTCCAGAGCAGGGCCCCGAAACGCCGCGGGTCGGTGTAGCGCAGCGCCAGCCCGGACTCCAGCTCGATATCCACATGCTCGTGCTTGGCCGCCGGCAACCCGCACTCGACCAGACGTAGGCTGCCGGACATGCCCAGATGACTGATCAGGCTGCCGGTCTCGGCCTTGATCAGCAGGTACTTGGCGCGCCGCTCGACGCACTCGATACGCTGCCCGGACAACTGGATATCCAGGTCTTCCGGGATTGGCCAGCGCAAGCGCCTCTCGCGCACAATCACCCGGCTGACGCGCTGGCCCTCAAGATAGGGGGCGATACCGCGGCGGGTGGTTTCGACTTCGGGGAGTTCGGGCATAGGGGGTTCAATTGAGTGGTACGGGAGGCCGTCTTACCTTAGCAGGAATGCCCTGGAGCGACGAGCCGGACAGGACCTACACCACCCTTAGGCCGCCCCCAGCTCGCGAATGCTTTCACGCAGGTTCTCGAAGTCGTACTCGGACAGGCCAACATACTCCAGCACCAGCTGCTCGATGCTGGCCCATTCATGGTCTTCGGTCTGGTTGCCCAGCACCCGGTGGCTTTCGCAGATGTGCTCGGCCATCTTGAGGATCGCCAGCAGGGTCTTCAACGGAGCATCGCGGGCAGCGTCCTCGGTAAATATCACCAGGGCGTTGTGATGGCTGGCAATCGCCTCGCACAGGTGCAGCGGCAAGTTCCATGACTTGGCGGTGAAGTAGCCGACCACCGCATGGTTGGTGTTGAGCAGACGGTTCTCGGTGTCCACTACCCGGCGCTCGCCGGTGGCGCTGGCATAGGCCTCCTCCAGCACCGTCATATAGCTGGGAAAGCGCTTGATCATCAGCGGGATGCCGCAGTTATGGAACAGCCCCAGGGTGTAGGCCTCGTCCGGCGAGTGGTAGCCGATGCGCTTGGCCAGGGTCAGGCAGGTCATGGCCACATCTTGGGCGGTGTCCCAGAAGCGGTTGAGGGTGAGGATGGCTTCATCGGTCAGTTCGCCCTTGATCGACTGGGCGTTGATCAGATTGATCACCGTGTCGCAACCGAGCAGGTTGACCGCCTGCTGGATCGAGGCAATGCGATTAGTCAGGCCGAAATGCGGCGAATTGACGATTTTCAGCAGCGCACCGGACAATCCCGGGTCCTGGCTGATCAGCCGGGCGATGCTGCGCAGGTCCGGCGATGGCATAAATTGCTCCATCTGCAGGTCGACCATGATCTGCGGCTGCGGCGGCACGCTGATGCCCTGGAGAAATTTCTTAAGCTGTTCGGAGGAGAGCTCGTGAGCCATGCGGGCGACAACCAGAATAAGAGGTGCATCGCAGTCTAGCGAAGCCAGCGGAGTTCTACAGCCCACTTTTGCCTACGGGCGGAAAAAGCCGCGCAGGATGGGGTCTGTTGCCGTTTCATTCGCGCGATGAAACGGCAACAGTCTCTACGAACCCGCTATAATTCCGCTCTTTTTTCGGAGCCCTCCTTATG
This sequence comes from Pseudomonas sp., assembly GCF_035512415.1. Taxonomy (GTDB): domain Bacteria; phylum Pseudomonadota; class Gammaproteobacteria; order Pseudomonadales; family Pseudomonadaceae; genus Aquipseudomonas. Next base: position 264,652 of record NZ_DATKDZ010000005.1, read on the forward strand.
TCCCTGCCCAGCCTGCGCCTGAAAGCCAACGCCGACCGACGCCTGCGCGCCGGCCATCTGTGGGTCTACAGCAATGAGATTGACGTAGCCGCCACGCCCCTCAGCGGTTTTGCTGCGGGCGATCAGGCCATTCTCGAGGCCGCCGGCGGCAAACCCCTGGGGGTTGTCGCGCTGAGCCCGAACAATCTGATCTGCGCCCGCCTGCTGTCGCGTGACGTCAAGCATGTGCTGGACAAGTCCCTGCTGGTGCACCGTATCAATGTGGCCATGAGCCTGCGCGATCGCCTGTTCGACAAGCCCTGCTACCGCCTGGTGTACGGCGACTCCGACCTGCTGCCGGGCCTGGTGGTGGATCGTTTCTTCGACATCCTGGTGGTGCAGCTGGCGTCCGCGGCCATGGAGCGGCACAAGGACGAGGTGCTCGCGGCCCTGATCCAGGTGTGCAAGCCCAGCGGCATCCTGCTCAAGAACGACTCCGCCGCCCGCGATGCCGAAGGCCTGGCGCGTTATGTGGAAACCCCGTTTGGCGTGGTACCGGAGTGGGTCGCCCTGGAAGAGAACGGCGTGAAGTTCGAGGCGCCGGTAATCGAAGGGCAAAAGACCGGCTGGTTCTATGACCACCGCATGAACCGCGCGCGCCTGGCTCCCTACGTCAAAGGCAAGCGCGTGCTCGACCTGTTCAGCTATATCGGCGGCTGGGGTGTACAGGCGGCGGCCTTTGGTGCCAGCGACGTGATGTGTGTCGACGCCTCCAGCTTCGCCCTCGATGGCGTGGAGCGCAACGCCGCACTGAACGGCTTGACCGACCAGGTCGCCTGCGTTGAAGGCGACGTGTTCGAAGCGCTCAAGCAGCTGAAAGCCTCGGAAGAGCGCTTCGACGTGATCGTTGCCGACCCACCCGCCTTTATCAAACGCAAAAAAGATCTGAAGAACGGCGAAGGTGCCTACCGCCGCCTCAACGAGCAAGCCATGCGCCTGCTCAACAAGGACGGCATCCTGATCAGCGCCAGCTGCTCCATGCACCTGCCGGAAGACGACCTGCAGAACATCCTGCTGACCAGCGCCCGCCATCTGGACCGCAATATCCAGCTGCTCGAACGCGGTGCCCAGGGCCCGGATCACCCGGTACACCCGGCCATCAATGAGACCCGCTATATCAAGAGTCTGACCGTACGCCTGCTGCCCAATAGCTAGAGGCTTCCATCGCCCCCGCATTGCCGTGACAAATTACGTCGCTAATGGTCGCTCCCTGGCCAAATCCTGTAACAGCGCCTGGCACAACTTGGCGCGCACCCCGTAAGGATGGGGTCCCGTGCACCCACCGAGTGCGTTTCGGTGGGTATCCCCTTGCCCTTGTGTTGTTACCACTTCTCCCACCCCGCTAGCGCAAACCCCAGGCTGAACTAGGCTTAGAGGCACGCGTTGCGCAGCTGCAGGCGGTTATGGCTGGCTGGCGTGGTTATTGCTTCTGGTTATTTCCATAACAACTGCTCGTCACTACAAGTGAACGAGACGGTTGACTGAAGCAGTCAGGTAAACGCCACGCGCGGGACGCCTATTTTGATGGAACGCTGGGGAGGAATATGGCTGAGCAAGCTGGGGACAAACCGTTCCTGCAATTCACCAATGTAAAAAAGACCTACGACCACAAGAATCTGGTGGTCAAGGACTTCAACCTGGATGTGGCCAAGGGCGAATTTATCACCCTGCTCGGTCCCTCCGGCTCCGGCAAGACCACCTGCCTGATGATGCTCGCCGGCTTCGAGGACGTGACCAGCGGCGAAATCCTGATCAACGGCCGCTCGGTCACCAGCATCGCCCCCTACGCCCGCAACATCGGCATGGTGTTCCAGCAGTACGCCCTGTTTCCGCATATGACCCTGCGCGAAAACCTCGCCTACCCGCTGAAAATCCGCAAAAGACCCAAGGACGAGATCAAGGCCAAGGTCGACGAATACCTGTCCCTGGTCGAGTTGCTGGAGTTCGGCAACCGCTTTCCCGGGCAACTCTCCGGTGGCCAGCGCCAGCGCGTGGCCCTGGCCCGTGCCCTGATCTTCGCCCCGGACATCATCCTGATGGACGAACCCCTGGGTGCCCTGGACAAGAAGCTGCGCGAGCAGATGCAGTTCGAGATCAAGCGCCTGCACGAACAGCTCGGTTTCACCGTGATCTACGTGACCCACGACCAGACCGAAGCGCTGACCATGAGCGACCGCATCGCCGTATTCAACAACGGTATCGTCCAGCAATGCGCGCCGCCCCACGTGCTCTATGAGCGCCCGGCCAACCTGTTCGTCGCCGACTTTATCGGTGAGAGCAACAAGCTCAAGGGCGTGATCGAATCGGTTGATGGCGAGACCGTGCAAGTGCGCCTGGACGACGGGGCCGTGGTCAGTTCGCTAAAAGCCAACTGCACCGAAATCGGCCAACCCACCACCGTTTCGATCCGCCCGGAAAAACTCAGCTTTACCGAGCGACTCGGCAGCACCGGCAATCAGGTAATGGCGCGCTTCGTCACCCGGCATTACGTAGGCGAATACATCCGCTACCACTTCGAAACCCGCGACGGCACCGAGCTGGTAGTGAAAAACATGAATGACAGCAGCGCCCCGCAACTCAGTGCCAAGGAAGAAGTCGCCCTGGCCTGGCTGCCACAAGACAGCCAGGCCCTGGATCGCCCCGTCACAACCCCCTGACCTATAAGAAGCAATGGAGCACAGCAATGGCTAGAACACTGACCACCCGCTTTTCCACCTTCGCCCTCGCAGCAGCCCTGGGCACAGCGAGTTTCGCCGCCAGCGCCGAGGACAGCCTGACCGTCGTATCCTGGGGCGGTGCCTATGGTGCGGCGCAACAGAAGCACGTGATCGATCCCTATATGAAGGAGAGCGGCGTAAAAGTGCTGTTCGAGGATTACACCGGTGGCGTGGCCGAGATCAAGGCCCAGGTCGAGTCCGGCAATATCCAGTGGGACGTGGTCGACTTCGAAGTAATCGACCTTGAGCGCGCCTGCTCCGAAGGCCTGCTCGAACCCCTCGACCACAGCGTCCTGCCAGCGGGTATCGACGGTTCCCCGGCCGCCCAGGACTTTATCCCCGAAGCCCTGTCCAGCGAATGCGCGGTCGGCAATATCGTCTGGTCCGTGGTGTTTGCCTATAACGAGCAGACCATCGGCGGCACCAAGGCGGCGAGCATTGAGGACTTCTTCGACACCGCGAAAATCCCCGGCAAGCGCGCCCTGCGCAAACGCCCGCAAGTGAACATGGAGTGGGCCCTGCTGGCTGACGGTGTAGAGCCCAAGGACGTTTACGAAGTGCTGGCCACGCCGGAAGGCCAGGCTCGCGCTTTCACCAAGCTGGACAGCCTGAAGAAGGACATCGTCTGGTTCGACTCCTGGTCCCAGGCCCCGCAGCTGCTCAACGACGGTGGCGCGGTGCTGGTGCAATCGGCTAACGGCCGCTTCTACGACGCCATCCGCCAGGAAAATAAACCCTTCGTGATCGTCTGGGACGGCCACGTCTACGACCTCGACGCCTGGGCCATCGTCAAGGGCTCACCGAAGAAAGACCTGGCCATGAAGTTCATCAACTACGCCACCGGTTCCACGCCGCTGGCCGGCATGCCGGATGTGGCCTATGGTCCGACCCGCAAGTCGTCCATGCCGCTGGCCGACCAGAGCGCCGCGCCGCACCTGCCTACCGCCCATCTGGACAAGGGCATCCAGGCCGGCTCCGAGTTCTGGGCTGACTATGGCGAGTCCCTCGGCGAGAAATTCAACGAGTGGCTGTTGAAGTAAAGGCAGTCCGTAGGGTGGGTTAGGCGCTTGGCGCAAAACTGTCGACACAGGCAAAGCTTGTTGCGCCGTAACCCACCATTGAGGCGACCCTGGTTCCGCTCGGCGGGTTACGCAGCGCACAGATAACGCGTCGCCTGACCGAGTCCAGGCTCTGACTACGCACTGTTGAAGTAACCCGTAATAGCCCCTCTCCCTCCGGGAGAGGGGTTGGGGTGAGGGTATCGACCTCACCAGGATTAGCGGAGTAACACCTTGTCCTCTCTGACCACCACCGAAGCCGGCCAAGCCGCCAGCGCCCGCAGTAAGAAACGCCTCACGGCGTTTCTGTTTGTCGTGCCGTTGCTGGTGTTTATCCTGCTGACCTTCGTCGCGCCCATCGCCAGCATGCTCTGGCGCAGCGTGCACCACCCTGTAGTAGCCGAACTGATTCCGCTGACCCTGACCGAGCTGCAACGTTGGGACGGCAAGAGCATCCCGGATACCCCTACACTGGACACCTTCGTCCAGGAATTGCACGGGCTGGATAAAGTCCGCCTGTCGGGCAAGCTGGCCGAAGAGTTCAACCGCGCCCTTGCCGGCATGTCCAGCGTGGTCAAATCCACCGCTCGCAAAGTGGGCCGACTGAAACCCGAAGAACTGCAAGCGCAAGGTGCGCAGACCCTGCTCGAGGCTCATGGCAACTGGAGCAAACCCGAGGTCTGGAATGCCCTTCAACGCGCAGGCAAGGTCTACACCTATGACTATTACCTGACCGCCCTGGATCTGGAGCTGGACCCCGAGAACGGCATCCAGGTGCGCGAAGACACACAGATCTACCTGCAGCTGTACAGCAAGACCCTGAGCATGGCGCTGGTCATCACCATTTTCTGCGCCCTGCTCGGGTACCCACTGGCCTACTACCTGGCCGGCCTGCCGGAAAACCGCGCCAACCTGCTGCTGGTGCTGGTGCTGCTGCCGTTCTGGACCTCGCTGCTGGTGCGCACCACCGCCTGGATCGCCCTGCTGCAGACCAACGGGGTGATCAACTCCTTCCTGCTCGGCATTGGCGTCATCGGTCAACCCATCGAGATGCTCTACACCTCGTTCGCCACCGTGGTGGCCATGACCCATATCCTGCTGCCCTTTATGATCCTGCCGCTGTACAGCGTGATGCGCGGCATCGACCCCAGTTACCTGCGCGCGGCGCTGTCATTGGGCGCGCGGCCGATTCCGGCATTTGCCCGGATCTACTTCCCCATGACCCTGCCGGGCCTGAGTGCCGGTGCGCTCTTGGTGTTTATCATCTCGGTCGGCTACTACATCACCCCGGCCCTGGTTGGCGGCACCGATGGGCAGATGATCAGCAATATCATCGCCTTCCATATGCAGCGCTCGAACAACTGGGAACTGGCCGCCGCCCTGGGCTCCCTGCTGCTGGGCCTGATCCTCGTGCTGTACTGGGTATACGACCGCTTTGTCGGTGCCAGCAATATCAAACTGGGCTAAGGAACAGATCCGACCATGAAGATTCCCGCCTACTACGGCTTCTGGCACCATCTGGGAGCCTGGCTACTGAAGACCAGCTCCTGGCTGGTGCTGCTGTTTCTGATCCTGCCGATCCTGGTGATCATCCCGCTGTCGTTCAACGTCGAGCCGTTTTTCAGCTTTACCGAGGGCATGCTCACCTTCCAGCCCGAGGCCTACTCGCTGCGCTGGTACAGCGCCATCTTCAGCGACGACAAATGGCTGCTGGCAATCAAGAACAGCTTTCTGATCGGCATTTTCGCCACCCTGATCGCCACCGTGCTGGGCACCTGCGCCGCCGTCGGCCTGGCTCGCGACGACATGCCCTACCGCCGGCTGATCACCGCGCTGCTGCTGTCGCCGATGATCGTGCCGCTGATCATCACCGCCGCCGGGATGTTCTTCTTCTATTCGGATCTGGGCCTGGCCGGCAACTACCTCGGGGTGATCATTGCCCACGCCGCGTTGGGTACGCCGTTTGTGATCATCACCGTGACCGCCACCCTGACCGGTTTCGACTACAGCCTGGCGCGCGCCGCGCTGAATCTGGGTGCCACGCCGCTGCGGGTGTTCTTCGACATCATCATGCCGCTGATCCGCCCTGGGGTGATTTCCGGCGCGCTGTTCGCCTTTATCACCTCGTTCGACGAGGTGGTGGTGATCCTGTTTATGGCCGGCCCGCAGCAGCGCACTATCCCCCGGCAGATGTTCTCGGGCCTGCGCGAGCAGATCAACCCGAGCATCCTGGCCATCGCCACCCTACTGATCCTGGTGTCCATCGCCCTGCTGGTGACCCTCGAACTGCTACGCCGCCGCTCCGAGCGCCTGCGCGGGGCCGAGCTGCCCAACTAAAACCCCGCCCCGAAGGGCGGGGCACTGCGCCCTACTCGATACCGCGACGCTTGACCGACCACTGAAAGCTGCTGCAAAGGCTGCAGCGCGTACCGAAGAAGGTGCCGCGCGCGCTCTGATCGTCCATCAGCTGGAAGCGGAACCAGGCCGTGGTTGGCCCGCGGTAGGCACCGCCATCACCCACGGGTTCAAAGTGGCTGACAAAGCGCCGCTCGCCCCAAAACACCGGCACATTGGTGCGCAGATAGACCGGCTGAGCGTTCAGGTAAGGAAATACGATGGTGTCACCGCCGCCGGACATCAGGAACATTGGCCCCTGCTGGCGACTCTGCGAAGCGGTATTGTGACCCAGACCGATGGTGTAAGGCTGAATCGGCGCAGTGGTTCGCACCCGCTCGTCCTGCCCGGCCATGATCGACCCGCCGCCGCCCTGGGAATGCCCTGAAGTAGCCACGCGCCCGGTATTGAGCTTGCCAGCATAAGTGCCATAAGCGTTGCTGTTTTCCTGCACCAGGTAATCCAGGCAGGCCAGCATGTCCTTACCCGTGCCGGCGTTAGACGTTTCCGCCGCCGCCACCACAAAACCGTGGCTGGCCCAATGCGACAACAGCGCAGCATAGGTGCTCGGCCCGGTACCGGTGCCATTGCCCCAGATGATTACGGGGTGACGCACACCGTTCTGCCCCAGCGTGCTGGGCCGGTAAATGCGACAGCTCGGGCCCTCGCTCTGGTTAGAGGTGGCATAGGGACCATTGCGTTCAAAGTTGGTAACGGTCGGAAAGGGTGCCCCCGGTGTATCCGGCAGAGCGGCACCGAAGGCCGCAGCGGACATAAGCAGGCAAGCAGCCACCAGGCCGCCGAGTTTCAAGTCGAGCATTGGAGATTCCTCTTTCTCTTCTAATATTGTTTTATACGCGTCGCCCTCGCCCTACCGCCCCCCCCCATCGGGCGGGGCGGCACTACATATAGGTATGCGCTGACGAGTGCGGGCGCGCGCCCAATGGACACTGTGCACCGCAACGAAGCCTATGTGACCGAGCGGTCATGCAGCAGTCAGTCGAACGGCTCTACCGGATGAATGGCATCACTCCAACGGGCGACACGCCGCCAGAACCACGGCCCTGCCACAGAGTGCCCTGGGCGCGCGCAAAGACGACAACCCGACACACCCGCTAAACCAATGGCGCACACCGACAAGCGTCCCTCCTTGGCTCCATGGACGCGGCGGGCGTAGAATCGGCACATTCCTCGCCACCCACCCCCCAGCGAGTCACTGAGCAAGAGCCAGACGAGCGGCCACCCCGCAACGTCCCGTGGTCTCTACCGAACGCACGGCCACCTCCGTTTGCATCCGGTCCAATCGACGCTCACCATACGAACATCACCTGATTAACCGCAGGAACTGCGCCATGCCCGATTACCGCTCGAAAACCTCCACCCACGGCCGCAATATGGCCGGTGCCCGCGCCCTGTGGCGTGCCACCGGGATGAAAGACGAGGACTTCAAGAAGCCAATCATCGCCATCGCCAACTCCTTCACCCAGTTCGTGCCCGGCCACGTGCACCTGAAGGACATGGGCCAGCTGGTCGCCCGCGAGATCGAAAAGGCCGGCGGCGTGGCCAAGGAGTTCAACACCATCGCAGTCGACGATGGCATCGCCATGGGTCACGACGGCATGCTCTATTCGCTACCGAGCCGCGAGATCATCGCCGACTCCGTCGAATATATGGTCAACGCCCACTGCGCCGACGCCATCGTCTGCATCAGTAACTGCGACAAGATCACCCCCGGCATGCTGCTGGCTTCGCTACGCCTGAACATCCCGGTGATCTTCGTTTCCGGCGGGCCGATGGAAGCTGGCAAAACCAAGCTGGCCAGCCACGGCCTGGACCTGGTCGACGCCATGGTGATCGCCGCCGACGATTCGGCCAGTGACGAAAAAGTCGCCGAATATGAGCGCAGCGCCTGCCCGACCTGCGGCAGCTGCTCCGGCATGTTCACCGCCAACTCGATGAACTGCCTGATGGAAGCCTTAGGGCTCGCCCTACCGGGTAACGGTTCGACCCTGGCCACCCACAGCGACCGCGAACAGCTGTTCCTGCAAGCCGGCCGCACTGCCGTCGAGCTGTGCAAACGCTACTACGGTGAAGGCGACGAGTCGGTGCTGCCGCGCAACATCGCCAACTTTAAGGCGTTCGAGAACGCCATGACCCTGGACATCGCCATGGGCGGTTCAACCAACACCATCCTGCACCTGCTGGCCGCCGCGCAGGAAGGCGAAGTCGATTTCGACCTGCGCGATATCGACCGTCTGTCGCGCAAAGTGCCGCAGCTGTGCAAAGTCGCGCCGAACATCCAGAAGTACCATATGGAAGACGTGCACCGCGCCGGCGGCATCTTCAGCATCCTCGGCTCCCTGGCCCGTGGCGGCCTGCTGCACACCGACCTGCCGACCGTACACAGCAAGTCCATGGCCGAGGCCATCGCCAAATGGGACATCACCCAGACCGACGATGAAGCCGTACACACCTTCTTCCGCGCCGGCCCGGCCGGTATCCCGACCCAGACCGCGTTCAGCCAGAGCACCCGCTGGGACACAGTGGATGACGACCGCGAAAACGGCTGCATCCGCAGCGTCGAGCATGCCTACTCGCAAGAAGGCGGCCTGGCCGTGCTCTACGGCAATATCGCCCTCGACGGCTGCGTGGTGAAAACTGCGGGCGTGGATGAGTCGATCCATATCTTCGAAGGCAACGCGAAAATCTTCGAAAGCCAGGACAGCGCCGTGCGCGGCATCCTCAATGACGAAGTGCAGGCCGGCGATATCGTCATCATCCGCTACGAAGGCCCGAAAGGCGGCCCGGGCATGCAGGAAATGCTCTATCCGACTTCTTATCTGAAGTCCAAGGGCCTGGGCAAAGCCTGCGCCCTGCTCACCGACGGCCGCTTCTCCGGCGGCACCTCGGGCCTGTCCATCGGCCACGCCTCGCCGGAAGCCGCAGCAGGCGGCGCTATCGGCCTGGTGCGCGAAGGCGACAAGATCCTGATCAATATCCACGAGCGCACCATCAACCTGCTGGTAAGCGATGAGGAAATCTCCCATCGCCGCCACGAGCAGGACAAGAAGGGCTGGAAGCCGGTAGAAAACCGCCCACGCAAGGTCACCACCGCGCTCAAGGCTTACGCCCTGCTCGCCACCAGCGCCGACAAGGGCGCGGTACGTGACAAGGCGCTGCTGGAAAAACTGGTGCCATAAGCCAATAGGCGCACTCAGAAGCCCGGCCTAGTGCCGGGCTTTTGCGTTTTCCGTAGGGTGCGCCGCGCGCACCGGGCAACGCCTACACGCTCTAACACGGCACCTTTAGCTCACGCCCATATAACGCCCGGCGCGGTGGTTGATCGCCAGCACCATATTCAGCGCCAGTGCGCCGAGGATCGACAGCGCCACCTTGTCCAGCGGAACCACCATCACCGCACCCAGCACGATCAGCACATCGATGCCCATCTGCACCTTGCCGGCGCGCAGGCCGAAGCGCTCCTGCAGATACAGCGCGAGAATGTTCACCCCGCCCAGGCTGGCGCGGTGACGGAACAGCATCAGCAGCCCCAGGCCCATGGCGAAACCACCGAACAGCGCGGCATAGATCACGTTCAGGTGGGTGAAGCCAATCCAGTGCGGGGTCAGCTCCGCCAGCAGCGAAACCATCCCCACCGCGCAGAAGGTGCGCAGGGTGAACGGCCAGCCCATGCGCCAGATGGCCAGGGCATAGAACGGCAGGTTGATCAGAAAGAACATCAGGCCGAACGGCCAGCCGAGCAAGTACTTCATCAGAAAGGCCAAACCAACGGTACCGCCGGTCAACAGACCCGCCTGGCTGTAGAGGGTAATGCCCAGGGCCACCATGGCCGTACCCAGCAGCAGCGCCAGGCCGTCTTCCCAGAGTGGATGGCGAATAAAGATCGCGGCAATACGATCCGGCTCGGCGTGATCGGCATCAGCGTCATGCATGGGGGACAACCTGTAAGCGAGGAACGAAAGTAAACAGCGTAGCGGCCAACAAAAAATCACCTGGAGTGATTTTTAACGTCGTGCAGCGGCGGTCCGCTGGGTGGCCGCCAGGATGGCAGGCCATACAAACGCCCGCCTTGGCGTACGTCAATACCGCGCTGAAAAGATCAGTCCGAACGGACTACTTGCGATCCCACACCTCAAACACATAGCCCGGGGTTTCCAGCCCTGGCGCATGTTCGATAGCGGAAGACGGGTGCCACTCGGCCTCGTTTACCTCGGGGAACCAGGCATCGCCCTGGGGGGTGATAGCGACGCGGGTCAGGTACAGCCGCTCGGCCCGGGCCAGGCCCAGTTCGTAGAGCTGGGCACCGCCGATCAGCATCAGCTCGTCGGCGTCTTCCTCGCGGGCCCAGGCCTCGGCACGTTCAAGCGCTGCGTCGAGGCTGGTAAAGACTTCCGCGCCCTCCAACTGCAGATCCGGCTGACGGCTGACCACCAGGTTGAGCCGGCCCGGCAGGGGACGGCCGAGGGAATCCCAGGTCTTGCGACCCATGATGATTGGCTTGCCCAGGGTCAGCGCCTTGAAGTGCTTGAGGTCCGCCGGCAGATGCCAGGGCAGTTGATTATCGCGGCCGATCACGCGGTTTTCCGCGAGGGCAGCGATCAGGCAGAGAGGAAGAGTATTTTTCATAAAGGCGAGCATAGCAGAGGGCCGCGGCCAGTCGCAGCCCACCTTTGGCACTGCCAACCCACGCACAAACTGCCGCGCGTTCATCCGCTTGTTGCCAGGCCGTAGTCGAACCGTCACCGTTGCCCAGGCAGGCTTGCACTTCCCCCCCGCGCAAGGAGACGCCGCCATGTTCCTCAACCTCCGCACTCTGTTCTGCGCCAGCTTGCTGGCCCCACTGCTGGCCATTGCCGCCCCGGCCCAGGCCGACGGCGTACAGGCCGCTATCGACTGGGCCAGGCAGCAGCCGCAAACCCACAACGGCAAGCCCAGGGGCGATGCCAAACCGCTGATCATCGCCCACCGCGGTGCCAGCGGTTATGTCCCCGAACACACCCTGGCCGCCTATGCCCTGGCGATCCTGCAAGGTGCCGATTACATCGAGCCGGACCTGGTGATCAGCAAGGACGGTCAACTGGTCGCCCGCCACGACAACGAACTGGGCCTGACCACCGACGTCGCCCAGCGCCCCGAATTCGCCGACCGCCAGCGCACCCAGAGCGTCGACGGGGTCAGCCTCAACGGCTGGTTCAGCGAAGACTTTACCCTCGCCGAACTGAAGACCTTGCGCGCCATCGAGCGCATCCCGCAGATTCGCCCAGGCAACGCTCGTCTGGACGGCAGCTTCACCATCCCGACTCTGCAGGAAATCATCGACCTGGTGAAAACCCTGCAACTGAGCCAGCAACGCGTAGTTGGCCTGTACCCGGAAACCAAGCACCCGAGCCACTTCCAGCAACTCGGTCTGGGCCTGGAACAACCACTGGTCAGGCTGCTGAAGAAGAACGGCTACAACAGCGCCAAGGCACCGGTGTATATCCAGTCATTCGAGGTCGAGAACCTCAAGACCCTCCGCCGCATGACGCCGCTGCGCCTGGTGCAGCTGCTGTGGATCGACGGCCAGCCCTATGACCAGCAAGTGCTGGGCAGCGACCTGAGTTACGCGCAGATGGCCACGCCCGCCGGCCTTACCGCCATTGCCCGCTATGCCGCCGGCATCGGCCCGGAAAAGGGCCAGGTCATCCCCCGCGACGCCAACGGCAATCTGACCAGCGCCACAAACCTGGTGCGCGACGCCCACGCCGCCGGGCTCAAGGTGCATCCTTATACCTTCCGTGCGGAAAACAACTTTCTGCCAACCGAGTTGCGCAACGGCGACGACCCGCAGGCCCGCGGCAACCTTGAAGCGGAACTGCAGCGCTTTCTCGACACGGGGATCGACGGCCTGTTTATCGACCAGCCGGACATCGCCGTGCGTCTACGCGCAAAACCCTGAAGCAGAGCGGATTTAGCCCTACACGGCGGCAGCGGTTATGCTCAGGCCCTGTCCTGATCAATGAGTCGCCGTGTGAGCCCACTCGATAAATCCCCACCCAACCGTCTGCACCGCCTCTGGCTAAGCGAGACCATTCGCCTGCGCGAGGAGCATGCCGGCCCGCTGGAAGACAGCGAGGCCAACCGCCGCGCCCAGGCCCAGGGCGGCACGCTCGGCGAACGCATCCAGACCCGCGCCTGGCTGCTCGCCGAACGCGACGGCCAGGTAAAGGCGCTGCAACACTGGCTGCAGGGCGCACGCCTGGCCGGGCTGCTGCTAGTGCTGCTGGCCATTATTGGCGGCAGCGCCCTGGCCGTGGCGGCACTGGGCGATGGCCAGCGACCGGTCAACGTGTTCTGGGCCCTGGGCAGCCTGCTCGGCCTGCACCTGCTGTTGTTGCTCGGCTGGGGCCTGGGCCTGCTGCTGAGCCGCAACGGCGCGGGTGCCCTCGGGCATCTGTGGTTGTGGCTGAGCGAAAAACTCGCCCGCGACGCCCAGGCCGCACAGCTGCCCCCCGCCCTGCTGCTGGTGCTGCAACGCCAACGTCTCGGCCGCTGGGGCCTGGGCGTGCTGGTGCATGGCTTCTGGCTGCTGACCCTGCTCACCGCGCTACTGACCCTGCTCGGCCTGCTGATGACCCGCCGCTATGGCTTTGTCTGGGAAAGCACCCTGCTCGGTGCCGATACCTTTGTCGCCATCACCAACGCCCTTAGCGTGCTGCCCCGGGCCCTGGGCTTCAGCGCGCCAACGGTAGAGATGATCCACGCCAGCACCAGCGACCTGTACAACAGCGAGCTGGTGCGCCAGCGCTGGGCCGTGTGGCTGGTCGGCGCAGTGCTGATCTACGGCGTACTGCCGCGTCTGCTGCTGTTACTGCTCTGCCTGTGGCGCTGGCGACGGGGCTGCGCCGCCCTCACGCTGGATATCCACCTGCCCGGCTACAGCCTGCTGCGCGAGCGTCTGCAACCAAGCAGCGAACGCCTGGGCGTGTGCGATGCCGCGCCCGCGCAGCTGCATCATCCCCAGGCCGGCAGCAACGCGCACGGCAGCCAGGGCGCGCTGCTGGTGGCCATCGAACTGGACCCGCAGCGCAGCTGGCCGCCCGCCTTGCCCAAAGGTATTGGCGATGCCGGGGTGATCGACAGCCGCGAACAGCGCAAGCAACTGCTCGATCAGCTCAGCCGTTTTCCCCCGGCACGCCTGCTGATTGCCTGCGACCCACGCCGCTCGCCGGACCGCGGTAGCCTGGGATTACTCGGCGAACTGGCACGCACGGCCAGCGCCACCCGAATCTGGCTGCTGCCACCGCCGCCGGGCGAAGCACTGGACAGCGCCCGCCTGGGCGACTGGCACCGCGCGCTGGAGCAACTGCAGCTCAACTACAGCGACAGCGCGCCACTTAGCTGGCTGGAGACCGGGCATGATTAGTCGCCATGGCGCAATTTCCCGTAGGTTGGCGCTGAGCGAAGCGAAGCCCAACGCCCCGTGCGCTGATCGGACCAGGATATTCACCCTTCGGCCCGGGGGCGCGCTTTGCGCGCCTTGTTGGGCTTCGCAAGCTCAGCACCAACCTACGAATCCACGCTCCCCGGTCAGCCGCGCGCAGCCGCACTCCGGTTATTCAGGCAGGCACCGCCCCTTATGAGTAATCCGCTAAAACTCGCTATGGTCGGCCATACCAATGCCGGCAAGACCTCGCTGCTGCGCACCCTGACCCGCGACGTCGGCTTCGGCGAGGTGTCCCATCGTCCCAGCACCACCCGCCATGTCGAGGGCGCGCGGCTGTCGGTGGACGGCACTGCACTGCTGGAGCTGTACGACACCCCCGGCCTGGAAGATGCCATCGCCCTGCTCGACTACCTGGAGCGCCTCGACCGACCCGGCGAACGTCTGGACGGTCCACAGCGGCTGGCGCGCTTTCTCGACGGCAGCGAGGCGCGCCAGCGTTTCGAACAGGAAGCCAAGGTGTTGCGCCAATTGCTGGTCTCGGACGCAGGCCTTTATGTGATCGACGCCCGCGAGCCGGTGCTGGCCAAATACCGCGACGAACTGGCCGTGCTGGCCATGTGCGGCAAACCGCTGCTGCCGGTGCTCAACTTCGTCGCCGGCAGCAACCACCGCGAGCACGACTGGCGCGAAGCCCTGGCCCGCCAGGGCCTGCATGCCCTGGTGTGTTTCGACAGCGTCGCGCCGCCGCTGGATGGCGAGCGCCGCCTGTACGAGAGCCTGGCCCTGCTGCAGGAAAAGGCCCGCCCGCAGCTGCAACGGCTGATCGACGACCACCAGGCCCAGCGCCTGCTGCGCAAGAGCAGCGGCGCGCGGCTGATCGCCGAATTGCTGCTGGACTGCGCCGCCTGCCGCCGTAGCGTCGCCGCCCAGGCCACCCTGGAACAGGGCGCGATCCGCGAGCTGCACCAGGTCATCCGCCAACGCGAACAACGCTGCGTGGAAGCCCTGCTGCGCCTGTATGCCTTCCGCCAAGACGACGCCATGGCCGGCGACCTACCCTTGCTCGACGGGCGCTGGGGCGATGACCTGTTCAACCCGGAAACCCTCAAGCAGCTTGGCGTCAAAGTCGGCGGCGGTATGGCCGCTGGCGCGGCTACCGGCGTCGGCGTCGATCTGCTGGTCGGCGGCATCACCCTCGGCGCGGCGGCGCTTATCGGAGCCGTGCTCGGCGGCAGCGCACAGACCCTGCGCAGCTACGGCGCACGGCTGAAAGGCAAACTCAAAGGCCAGCGCGAACTGACCGTGGACGACGCCGTGCTGCGCCTGCTCGCCCTGCGCCAGCAGCTGCTATTACAAGCACTGGAAGCCCGCGGCCATGCCGCGGTCGAAACCATCAAGCTGACAGCCCCGCAGGACGCCAGCTGGCGCGAGGGCAAACTGCCGGACGCCCTGCACAAAGCCCGCGCCCACCCCGAATGGTCATCACTCAACCCCGGCGCACTGCTGGAAGATGGCGAGCGCCAGGAACAGGTGCAGCAGTTGGCGGCGGAGTTGCTCTAGCGTGAAAACATCGCGGCTAAAGCCTCCTTATCAAATATAAAATAACTCATTGTTTTATATAGAAATAAACCCTGAATAAAGACCTGTAGGAGCGGGCCATGCCCGCGAAACGCATCGCTGCTATGGAACTAAACACCCTGGATGGCTTACACACAGAAAGCCATATGTAAGAATCGCCCCGTATACCTTACATATGTACTTATGTATGTAAGGTATCCCCGTACAACCTTACACATAAAAAGTGCTATGTAAGAAATGCGCCGCCAACGACCCGTAGGTGCAACGCAAGAAAACCTGCGGGACATTACGCACATAAACATCCGCCACCTGCGAGACGTACTTAACAGTGTCTTCGTTTGGCTAATCGGTGCATAAAACTGGATTGGAGAGATGGAGATCCGGTCGATCTGGATACCCATACTGGCTGCTAGCCCCAATCAGCTGAGAGTAGTAGCGGTAAATACAGGGTGAATCGCCCCGGTTTTCTTAGATGCTTTGAGCGTCTGATCCTGGCCGTTTCTGCCGGTCGCCGCTGTGCACCAAATCGAGAACTGCCGACCGATACCACCACACGCGGTGGCCACGTCCAATGCAAACGTCCGCTCAAGTAAGGTGTAATTTTCCGGAGTGAGCCATGGGCCCTATCCACTGCGGGAGTACCCGTAGATCAAGGCGTTTTCGCTACCTGATCTAGTTGCTTCACATCACTTTTCGCAAACGGGATGCACTGACCTGTGTGCTGATCCAGCTCCTTCTCCTTGGTATCTGCCAGGCGAGAGGGGCATAAGAGAACAATAGCGCCATAGCGATATAGCGCGAACCCTTCAATAAGGTACTTGCGCTCCATGCTACGTGATATCGACCAACGCTCAACGTCCAGGCTGTCGGCTGGGTACTCAGCGTTGGTAATCAGGTATCGATTGACCTGCCGGTCACTGATACCGAGAAACTTGACCGCAAACACCGACGGGAAAGTCAGCAACGCCGGAATCATGAGCATCAGTACGGCCAGGAACACAACGAGCCCCCCAAGAGCCCCTCTAATCTGGGCCGCTCTGCCCTTGGATTCCAGTTGGTAGTAACCAATGCAAGGGGCAAGCGAAAAGAGCATAGCGATGATACAGAAAGCCCCGGCTTCTGCTGCTCCCCCAGCTATTCCACGCTCTTGATAGAACACAGTCACGAACCAGGCAGGATAGATACCGGAGAGTGCAGCAAAGCCCACTACCAAGGTAAACGCGACGCAAGCCCAAAGCCATTGCCAGGGCTTAACCACGCGGCCTAGCGATTCAGCCTTATCAATGTTCCCGGCGATGAAAAACCAAGAACACAGTGCTGGGGTGGCAAAGACGAGTAGCGCCCACAAGACACTCGCCGTCTCACCCCGAAAGGCCTGAATGCCGACCGGAATCACAACGATCAACATCGTTACAGCTGTCACGACCGTAATGATGCGGACAATCGATGCCGCATACTGAGGCTTCGGGCGAAGCTCACCCAGTCCGAAAGAGAGAAAGAGTGAAGAGACCAACATGCTGCCGATTAGCAGAACAAAAAACAGGATGTAGGCCAGCCAAAGCAAAATCAGCCCAGGCCCGAGCTCCAGAGAGGGCATGAACACATCTGAGCGACCGATGTAATGAGAGTAGGTCACGAGATTGACGATGCCTGCGAGCGTGGCCAGGGCGGCGATGATCGCTGAAATCCAACCGTAGTGTTCCTTCAGCAGCTCCAGCATCCAGGAGAAAGACCTTGCTGGCTGGGCTGGCGACTTCTTTGCTGACCGCATCTTGAGCTCCCTTTTAAAAACAGCGCACCATCCCTCATGCGTTCTTAAAACAACTCGATCACCTGGCCGGAGACGGTCGCAGCGAGCGAGAGCTTTCCTCATACCTCCTCAAGATCTTCCCATCTATAGTCTGTAGTCTGCCCAGAACCTCAGACCGCGACAGGCGCAGGGATATGCGGATGCGCCTGGTAACCAACCAGCTCGAAGTCCTCGAACTTGAACGCCAGCAGGTCCTTCACCTCGGGGTTGAGTTTCATCACCGGCAACGGCAGCGGCTCGCGGGAGAGCTGCAGATCGGTCTGTTCGATATGGTTGGCGTACAGGTGGCAGTCGCCGCCGGTCCAGATAAAGTCACCCGGTTGCAGGCCGCAGACCTGGGCGACCATCAGGGTCAGCAGCGCGTAGCTGGCGATATTGAAAGGCACGCCCAAAAAAATGTCGGCCGAGCGCTGATACAACTGGCAGCTCAGCTTGCCGTCGGCCACATAGAACTGAAACAGCGCGTGACACGGCGGCAGGGCCATTTGCTCGACCAGCGCCGGGTTCCAGGCGGAGACGATCAGGCGGCGCGAGTCCGGGTTCTTTTTGATCATCTCGATCAGCTTGCTGATCTGGTCGATCGACTCGCCATTGGGTGCGGGCCAGCTGCGCCATTGATAGCCGTACACCGGGCCGAGGTCGCCGTTTTCGTCGGCCCATTCGTCCCAGATGCGTACGCCATTTTCCTTCAGGTACTTGATATTGGTGTCGCCCTGGAGGAACCACAACAGCTCGTGAATGATCGATTTCAGGTGGCACTTCTTGGTGGTCACCAGCGGGAAGCCGTCGGCCAGGTTGAAGCGCATCTGATGGGCGAAGATGCTGTAGGTGCCTGTGCCGGTGCGGTCCTGTTTGAAGGTGCCGGTGTCGCGCACCAGGCGCATTAGGTCGAGGTACTGTTTCATCGGGCAACCTCCTGGGCAGCCTGGCGCTTATAGGCATAGGCGATCAGACCCAAGCCGCCGAGCACCATCGGCACACAGAGCACCTGGCCCATGGTCAACCAGCCGCCGGCCAGGTAACCGAGCTGGGCGTCCGGCACGCGGACGAATTCGACGATAAAGCGGAAGATGCCGTAGCACAGGGCAAACATGCCGGACACCGCCATGGTCGGCCTGGGCCCCCGCGAGTAGAACCAGAGGATGGTGAACAGCGCCACGCCTTCCAGGGCGAACTGATACAGCTGCGAAGGGTGCCGCGCCAGCTGCTCGGGGTCGGTGGGGAAGATCATTGCCCAGGGCACGTCGGTCGCCTTGCCCCACAGTTCGGCATTGATAAAGTTGCCGATGCGCCCGGCACCCAGGCCGATCGGCACCAGCGGGGCGATAAAGTCCATCAGCTGGAAGAAGCTCTTGTTGTTACGCAGGCCAAACCACCAGGTCGCCAGCATTACGCCGATCAGACCTCCGTGGAAGGACATGCCGCCTTCCCAGATACGCAGCATCTTTACCGGCTCGGCGATATAGGCAGCCAGGTCGTAGAACAGTACATAACCCAGGCGACCACCGAGGATCACCCCCATGGCCACCCAGAACACCAGATCGGAGAGCTTCTCCTTGTTCCAGCTCGGTTCGAAGGCGTTGACCCGGCGCGAAGCCAGCCACCAGGCACCGCCGATGCCGACCAGGTACATCAGGCCATACCAATGGATTTTCAGCGGGCCTAGGGCCAGCGCCACCGGGTCTATCTGCGGGTAAGGCAACATCACAAACTCCTTAGAACCTGTTCACGATCTCGCGAGCTAGAGCCATGCAAGGCGCTACGTTAGTAACAGCCTACGGCTGTTCAAAACGGCGAGGAAGCGCAGTGTACGAGCTGTACATGAGCATTCCGAGCCTGTTTTTAACGCAGCAGGGCCGACGCGCAGCAGATCGTGACAGGTTTCTAGATCAGAAAACTCAGGCCCACGCTAAATAGCAGCAGGGCAAACAGACGCTTGAGCAGGCGCGGCGACAGCTTGTGTGCCAGGCGCGCGCCAAAGCGGGCAAAAAACATGCTGGTAATGGCAACGCCGACCATGGCCGGCAGGTAGACAAAACCCAGGCTCCACTCCGGCAGCTCGGGCGAGTCCCAGCCCAGCCAGATAAAGGCCAGGGCACCGGCCAGGGCAATCGGCAGGCCGCAGGCCGAGGACGTAGCCACCGCCTGCTGCATCGGCACGCTGCGCCAGGTCAGGAAGGGCACGGTCAGCGAACCGCCACCGATACCGAAAATCGCCGAAGCCCAGCCAATCACTGCACCGGCCAGGGTCAGCCCCGGATTGCCTGGGACCACGCGGTTTGCCTTGGGTTTCAGCTCCAGGGCCATTTGCAGGGCGATAACGATGGCGAATACGCCGATGATCTTCTGCAGCATCTCGCCCTGGATCGCCGAGGCCGTGACCGCCCCAAGGGCCGCGCCGAGCAGGATACCCAGGGTCATCCAGACGAAGATCGGCCAGCGCACCGCGCCTTTACGCTGATGCTCCAGTACCGAATTGATCGAAGTAAAGATAATGGTCGCCAGGGATGTGCCCACGGCCAGATGGGTCAACACCGCCGGCTCGAAGCCCTGAGCGGCGAAGCTGAACACCAGCACCGGCACGATAATAATGCCGCCACCCACCCCGAACAGCCCGGCCAGCACTCCGGCAGCCGCACCCAGCAGTAAATACAGCAGCAGTTCCATCAACACCCCCGCAAACGATGCGGCATGGTAACGGATGCACAGGCCCGGACTCTACTTCGGACGATGGATGTACGCCCGGCCTTTGCGTAAAGTGCCAGAATCCACCTCGGAACAGACCGCCGTGAGCCCGATTCTGTACCTGAAGCTGAGTTGTAACCAGATGCACCTGAGCCTTCTGCCAAGTGGCCGCGAGCTACGTCTGCAGGCCGACCCGCCGTTCAGCAACCAGCGCCTGTTGGTGGCGGACTTTAGCGCGGCGCAGCAGTTGCTCCAGCGCGGACTCACGGAGCTGCTGCCCAAGCGCTTTCTGCGCCTGAGCCTACCGCCGCAGCTGCTGATTCAACCGCTGGAATACCTGGAAGGCGGCCTGTCGCAGGTCGAGGAACGCATCCTGCTTGAACTCGGCCTGGGCGGCGGCGCGCGCAAGGTGCGCCTGCATCTGGGCGCGGAACTGGACAATGCCGGCGTGCTGGCCAAGTTAAGGAGCTAATCCATGTGCCTGATCGTCCTGGCCTGGCGACCGGGCCATGCCCAGCCGCTGCTGCTGGCAGCCAACCGTGATGAGTTCTATGAACGGCCGAGCCAGCCAC
The DNA here is from genome assembly GCF_035512415.1 of Pseudomonas sp. Classification (GTDB taxonomy): domain Bacteria; phylum Pseudomonadota; class Gammaproteobacteria; order Pseudomonadales; family Pseudomonadaceae; genus Aquipseudomonas. The sequence continues at coordinate 284,952 of NZ_DATKDZ010000005.1, forward strand.
TGGCCGAATGGCCCGATATGCCGGGTGTGTTTGCCGGACGCGACCTGCAGGCCGGCGGCACCTGGCTGGGCATAGGCCCGGGCGGACGTTTTGCCGCCCTGACCAATATCCGCGACCCCAACCAGGCCCAGGGCCTGCATTCGCGCGGCGAACTACCGACGGCCTTTCTCGGCGGCAACCTGAACGCCGAAGCTTTTCTTCAGCAGCTGAGCGAGCAGCGCCGCCACTACAGCGGCTTCAATTTGTTGTTGGGCGATCACCACCAGCTCTGGCACTTCAACTCCCGGACGGGGCGCGCCACGGCGCTGGCGGAAGGCGTGCATGGCCTGTCGAATGCCGATCTGGATACGCCCTGGCCCAAGCTGCAACGGGCGAAAACCGCACTGCACCAGTGCCTCGACACGGCGCAGCCGCAGACCTTGCTTACCCTGCTGAGTGACCCGACCCAGGCGGCCGACGAACACCTGCCGCAAACCGGTATCGGCCTGACCGGCGAACGTCTGTTGTCCAGCGTGTTTATCGCCAGCGCGACTTACGGCACCCGTGCCAGCAGCGCCCTGATCGTCAATGCCGACGGCAGTCGCCTGCTAGCCGAACGCAGTTTCGGCCCTCATGGCCGCTATCTGGGGGAGGTTGCTCTGGAATGTTGATACCGGCACCGCCGCTCAGCTGCTGCGTGCGAGCTCGCTGAGTTCATCAAGGGTAAACAGCGGCGAGGCAATCGTCGGATCATCTGCATCGGCGACCAACAATGGCCGACCATCAGCCTGAAAGGCCAGCCCCTCGATCTTGACCACAGGCGTCAGGCGACTCAGCTCGACAATGCTCAGCTGCGCATCCAGCCGCCCAAGCACGCTGCCGACACAGGCACCGTCCAGGTAGCTGGAGTCGGTGGCTTCCGCTGTCGCGGTGAAATACAGCGCGCCACCGGGTGCCACACTGAGATCGGTCAGGCTCAACGGCACGCCATCCAGCTCCGGCAATGACAACGGCACAATCCGCTGCAGCGCGGCACCGCTCAGCTGCCCATCCTGCAGGTCACGTAGCACCTGGGCCAAGTCGAGCAGCACCAGAGCATTTTCCCGGCCTCGACCATTGCCGCGCTGCGCCAGCAGCAACTGCCCGTGATAAACCACGCCGCCTTCAATATTCAGGTCCTGAAAGTGCTCGGCGAGCGCCCGATACAAGGGGCCGAGATCGATAACGCACACACTCCCAGACTCAATCAGACAACCGCGACAACGCCGCTTGGTCGAACCCGAGCCCAGGGCCAGCAGGCTGCCTTCAGGCAATAACAGCAACGCCTCGAAGTCCGGCTTGAGGCGCTTGCGTTGTTTTGGGTCGCTGGGTAACTCGCCCGGTAGCAGGATCTGCTCGGCCTGCCAGTCGCCACTCAGGTTGTAGCGCTGCAGCACCAGCGCATCGTCGGCCAACACCCATAGGCTCTGGCCCTGACACACCAGAGCACTGGCCGCCGACAGACGCAAAGTGGCGAGTTGACGCAATGCCAGGACATTAACCACGGGGTTCAGCACAAGCTCCGCACCCTCACGTCTGGATATCCGACGCGGGATTGATCATGCGGCCCAGGCCGAGGTTGCGCAGGGCCAGTTGCAGGGTGCTGTGGATCACCTGAGGGCTGTCGATGGTCAGCACCTGGGCAAGCAATTCCTTGGCTTTGCCCAGGCTGATCTGGCGCAGCAGCCACTTCACCTTGGGCAGGTTGGTGGCGTTCATCGACAGGCCATCGAAGCCCATGGCCATCAGCAGCACGGCGGCAGCCGGATCGCCGGCCATTTCACCGCAGATGCTCACCGGCTTGCCTTCGGCATGGGCCCCTTCGACCACTTTGCACAGGGCCTGCAACACCGCCGGATGAAGGAAATCGTAGAGGTCGGCGACCCGCGGATTGTTGCGGTCCACCGCCAGCAGATACTGGGTCAGGTCATTCGAGCCGACCGAGAGGAAGTCCACCTGGCGCGCCAGTTCGCGGGTCTGGTAGACCGCGGCGGGGATCTCGATCATCACGCCGATCGGCGGCAAGGGTACATCGGTGCCTTCATCGCGCACCTCGCCCCAGGCGCGGTGAATCAGGTGCAGGGCCTCTTCCAGCTCCTGGGTACCGGAGATCATCGGCAGCAGGATGCGCAGGTTGTCCAGCCCCTCGCTGGCCTTGAGCATGGCGCGTGTCTGCACCAGGAAGATTTCCGGGTGGTCGAGGGTGACGCGAATACCGCGCCAGCCGAGGAAGGGGTTTTCTTCCTTGATCGGGAAGTAGCTCAGGGCCTTGTCGCCACCAATATCCAGGCTGCGCATGGTCACCGGCAGCGGGTGGAAGGCCGCCAGTTGCTCACGGTAGATGGCCAGCTGTTCCTTTTCGCTGGGGAAGCGCTCCTTGATCATAAAGGGCACTTCGGTGCGGTACAGACCGACGCCCTCGGCGCCACGCTCCTGAGCGCGCTTCACATCGGCGAGCAGGCCGGTGTTGACCCACAGCGGCATACGGTGGCCGTCCAGGGTCTCGCACGGCAGGCCGCGCAGAGCCGTCAGGCCCTGGGTCAGCTGGCGCTCCTCCTCGACCACCTCGGCATACTGCTTGCGCAGCATTTCACTGGGGTTGGTAAAGACTTCGCCGTGATAGCCGTCGACGATCAGCTGGATGCCGTCGATCTTCGAATAGGGCAGGTCGACCGCCCCCATGACCGTGGGAATACCCATGGCGCGGGCGAAAATCGCCACGTGGGAGTTGCCCGAACCCTGCACCGAGACCAGGCCGACCAGCTTGCCTTCCGGCACCTCGCCGAGCATGGCCGGCGACAGTTCTTCGCTAACCAGGATGCAGTTGTCCGGATACACCAGGGTTTGCTGACGAGCCTGCTGCAGATAGGCAAGCAGGCGCCGGCCGAGATCCTTGACGTCGCTGGCGCGCTCGCGCAGGTAGGCGTCATCCATCAGTTCGAAGCGATTGACGTGCTCGGTCACCACCTGGCGCAAGGCACCCTGGGCCCACTGACCGGTGCGGATGATCTTGACCACCTCGTTACCCAGGGCGGCGTCTTCCAGCATCATCAAGTACACGTCAAACAGCGCGCGTTCTTCTGGGCGCAACTGAGTGGCCATCTTCGCCGAAAGCGCGCGCATATCCGAACGAACGCCTTCCAAGGCGGTGTTGAACAGCAGCAACTCTGCGGCAATGTCGTCGACTGCCTTGTCCGGCACCACGTCCAGATCGGCTGGCGGCAACACCACCACCGCCGTGCCCACGGCTGCGCCGGGCGAGCCTGGCACGCCGACGAACTTGGCTTCCTGAATGCCCTTGCCCTGTTTGCCCAGGCCGCGGATAGAGCCTGTGGCCTCTGCGTGGGCTATAACCCCGGCGAGCTGCGCGCTCATGGTGACAAGGAAGGCCTCTTCGCCCTCGTCGAACCTGCGCTGCTCCTTTTGCTGGATCACCAACACGCCCATCACCTTACGGTGGTGGATAATCGGCGACCCTAGGAAGGAGGCGTAGCGTTCCTCGCCGGTTTCGGCGAAGTAGCGGTAGCGTGGGTGTTCGGAGGCGTGTTCGAGGTTGAGCGGCTCCTCGCGGGTGCCGACCAGGCCAACCAGGCCCTCGTTCAGGGCCATGCTGACCTTGCCGATGGCCTTCTTGTTCAGGCCCTCGGTGGCCATCAGGACGAAGCGGTTGGTTTCCGGATCAAGCAGATACACCGAGCAGACCTGGCTGCCCATGGCCTCGCGCACCCGCTGCACGATAATCCCCAGCGCCGCCTTGAGGTCCTTGGCGGCGTTGACTTCCTGGACGATCTTGCGCAGCGTATTGAGCATGGCTCGGCTCTAATCAGTGTCAGTCCCGCGCCAAGAGGCGCGGAGCGAGTTCCTTAAGGGCGCGACGGTAGACTTCGCGCTTGAATGTGACGACCTGGCCCAACGGGTACCAGTAACTGACCCAACGCCAACCATCGAACTCCGGCTTGCCAGTCAGATCCATGCGCACCCGCTGCTCATCCGAGGTCAGGCGCAGCAGGAACCACTTCTGTTTCTGGCCGATACACAACGGTTGGCTATGGGTGCGCACCAGGCGCTGAGGCAGACGATAACGCAACCAGCCCCGGGTGCAGGCGAGAATTTTCACATCCTGCTGCTCAAGGCCCACTTCTTCGTTCAATTCGCGATAAAGCGCTTCTTCCGGCGACTCATGGTCATTGATCCCGCCTTGCGGGAACTGCCAGGCGTCCTGGTTTATCCGACGCGCCCAAAGCACCTGGCCAACATCATTGGTCAGAATGATGCCGACGTTGGGGCGAAAACCATCAGGATCGATCACGGCGCACAACCTCGTAAACGCATGTTCCGGCATTGTTCCACAAAGGTCGCGGCAGCGGCAACGCGAGCGGGTGCCAGGCGTAAACCTGCCCTGCCCAGGCACTGCAACCTTAGCGCGTTGCGGTTATTGGGAATGGCGAATAAAAGCCGGTATTCTGCCGTCCTTCGACCTTTGCTCCGGTAGGTGCCCCGTGCGTTTGGCTTTATTCGATCTCGACAATACCCTGCTCGGCGGCGACAGCGACCACGCCTGGGGCGATTACCTGTGCGAGCGCGGCATCCTCGACGGCATCGCCTACAAGGCGCGCAACGACGCTTTCTACCAGGACTACCTGGCGGGCCAGCTGAATATCACCGATTACCTGAATTTCAGCCTGGAGATTCTCGGCCGCAGCGAGATGACCCAGCTGGACCAGTGGCACCGCGAGTTTATGCGCGACTGCGTCGAGCCGATCATCCTGGCCAAGGGCGAGGCCCTGCTGGCCGAACACCGCGCCGCCGGTGACAAGCTGCTGATCATCACCGCCACCAACCGCTTCGTCACCGCGCCGATTGCCGCGCGCCTGGGCGTCGACACCCTGCTGGCCACCGAATGCGAAATGCAGGACGGCCGCTACACCGGGCGCACCACCGACGTGCCGTGCTTCAAGGAAGGCAAGGTCACCCGGCTTAACCGCTGGCTAGCGGAAAACGGCATGAACCTGGAAGGCAGCTGCTTCTACAGCGACTCGATGAATGACCTGCCCCTGCTGGAGCAGGTCACCCGCCCGGTAGCAGTCGACCCCGACCCGAACCTGCGCGCCGAGGCCGAAAAGCGCGGCTGGCCGGTGATCTCGCTGCGCTAAGAACCACCACAACGAAAAACGCCGCCTGATCAGGCGGCGTTTTTATTTGGCGATGCTGCCGCCTTGTATTGCATAAGACGTTCGGGGGAGCCCCAATACTGGGTAGGGTGCGCCGCGCACCAGCTCAAACTACGGGTTCCCGGTGCGCACGGTGCACCCTACGGCATCAGGCCAGCCCGTATGAACGCAACAGGGCCCGGGGGCCGAGCCTTTAACCTGTCGCTTAAGCCGGCTTGGCCCCCATCAACCCCATGATCACCAGCAACAGCAGCACAATCAGCCCGGCATAGACCGCGCAGAAGCGCAGCAGGCTCGCCGGCGCAGGGCTGCCAGCCAACGCTTGCCAGGCGGCCAGACGGCCATTGAGCAGCAGGCCGATCAACACCAGCACGCCGAACAGCACGCTACTGGCGAGCAGCCAGGTCTGCCCCAGCGGGAAGCCCGCCAGGTCGACCAGCCACCAGCCGCTAACCGGCAGGCTCAGGGCCAGCAGGCCGAGCACCGGCAGGCTGATCAGGCGGGTGCGTTTGAGCTTGCGCTGCAGCACTGCGGCATCGCTGCCGCGCGCCGCCTTCCACAGCATAAAGATATGGGCCAGCACGCCCAGCAGCACCAGAATGCCCGGTGCGCTGTGGGCGATTTTCAGCAATTGGTAATGTTCCATCGGTGCAGCTCCTGCCGTTCAAGATCTGTTCAAGGTCTCGCGAGCTAGAGTCCTGCAAGGCAAAAACAGGCGAGGAAGCGGAGTGTACTGTTGTACATGAGCATTCCGAGCCGGTTTTTAACGCCGCAGGGCCGACGCGCAGCAGACATTGAACAGGTTTTTAGCCCAAAAAGAGTTTGTAGGCCGGATTGTCGCTCTCATCCCAGTAGGGATAGCCGATGGCCTCCAGCGCAGCCGGCAGCAGATGGCGCTCGTCGCTGGGCACTTGCAGGCCAGCAACCACACGACCATCGGCAGCGCCGTGGTTGCGGTAGTGGAACATCGAGATGTTCCAGCGGCCACCGAGTTTTTGTAAGAAATTAAACAGTGCGCCCGGCCGCTCGGGGAATTCGAAGCGCAGTACCACTTCATCCGGCACCGCCGCGGCATGCCCGCCCACCATATGGCGGATATGCAACTTGGCCAGTTCGTTGTCGGTCAGGTCCTGCACCGGGAAACCCTGACTACGCAGGCTTTCCACCAGCGCGGCGCGCGGGTCGGTTTCCGGGTGGGTCTGCACACCGACGAAGATGTGCGCCTCACGATCGGTGTGATAGCGGTAGTTGAATTCGGTGATCTGGCGTTTGCCTATGGCCTCGCAGAAGGCCTTGAAGCTGCCCGGCTGCTCGGGGATGGTCACGGCGATGATCGCCTCGCGTTTCTCGCCCAGCTCGGCGCGCTCGGCGACATGGCGCAGGCGGTCGAAGTTGACGTTGGCACCCGAGTCGATACCCACCAGCACCTGGCCGCTGCAACCTTCGCGCTCCACGTACTTCTTGATCCCGGCCACGCTAAGCGCGCCAGCCGGCTCGGTAATCGAGCGGGTGTCGTCGTAGATGTCCTTGATCGCCGCGCAGATCTCGTCGGTGCTGACGGTGATCACCTCATCGACATAGTCCTTGCACACCTCGAAGGTGTGCTGGCCGATCTGCGCCACCGCCACGCCGTCGGCGAACAAGCCGACCTGGCTTAGCACCACCCGCTCGCCAGCGGCCATGGCGGCCTGCAGGCAGTTGGAGTCATCCGGCTCAACGCCGATCACCCGAATGTCCGGACGCAGGTATTTCACATAGGCCGCGATACCGGCAATCAGGCCGCCGCCGCCCACCGGCACGAAGATCGCATCGAGCTGGCCAGGGTGCTGACGGAGGATTTCCATGGCCACCGTGCCTTGGCCGGCGATGGTGTGCGGATCGTCGTAGGGGTGGATATAGATGTAGCCCTTCTCATCCACCAGTTTCAGCGAATAGGCCAGCGCCTCGGGGAAGCTGTCGCCGTGCAGCACCACCTTGCCGCCACGGGAGCGCACGCCCTGGACCTTGATCTCCGGAGTGGTCTTGGGCATCACGATGGTGGCCTTGACCCCCAGCACCTTGGCCGCCAGGGCCAGGCCCTGGGCATGGTTGCCGGCCGAGGCAGTGACCACGCCGCGGGCCTGCTCTTCGGCCGAGAGCTGCGCCAGCTTGTTGTAGGCCCCGCGAATCTTGAACGAGTACACCGGCTGCAGGTCTTCGCGCTTGAGCAGAATCTGGTTGCCCAGACGCTCGGAAAGCTGGTTGGCGGCTTGCAGCGGGGTTTCCACCGCCACGTCATAGACGCGCGAGGTGAGGATCTTCTTGACGTACTGTTCGAGCATGGCGAGATCGCAGGCAGCTTTTCGGGGAGTCCGCGAGTCTACCCCAGGGCTGCGCCGCACGACCACATGATCTGCGGGGGCTCATGACAGCGCAATTGTAGGGTGTGACATGGCGAAGCCTTGTCCACCGCTGCCAACCTGATGGCGGACAAGCCTTCGGCATGTCCGCCCTACGGGGATTGCGCGCCGCGCACAGTGGCCGGCGACGAACGCAAGAGGCCCGCATTGCATCGTTCCCCGCACCCGCAGGCCTTGCCCAGCAAACACCGATGACGGATAAGGTTTTGCCGCGTTCCCGCGCTATAATTCGCGCCTTTCCCCACTCCCACGCCAGGCCTCCATGATGAACCAGGATCAACTCAAGCAAGCCGTTGCCCAGGCTGCCGTCGACTTTATTCTTCCCAAACTCGACGCCAAGAGTGTGATCGGGGTCGGCACCGGCTCCACCGCCAACTGCTTTATCGACGCCCTGGCCAAGCACAAGATGGAGTTCGATGGAGCCGTGGCCAGCTCCGAAGCCACCGCTGCACGGCTCAAGGGCCACGGCATTGCGGTGTACGAGCTGAACAACGTCAGCGACCTGGAGTTCTATGTCGACGGTGCCGACGAGAGCGATGAGCACCTCAACCTGATCAAGGGCGGCGGCGCGGCCCTGACCCGCGAGAAAATCGTCGCGGCGGTGGCCCAGACCTTTATCTGCATCGCCGACGCCAGCAAGCTGGTGCCGGTACTGGGGAATTTTCCGCTGCCGGTTGAGGTAATCCCCATGGCCCGCAGCCATGTCGCCCGCCAACTGGTACGCCTGGGCGGCGATCCGGTGTACCGCGAAGGCGTGTTGACCGATAACGGCAACGTGATTCTCGATGTGCACAACCTGTCGATCGTCAATCCACGCGAGCTGGAAGCACAGATCAATGCCATAGTCGGCGTAGTCACCAACGGCCTGTTCGCCGCGCGTCCGGCCGACCTGCTGCTGCTCGGCACCGCCACCGGGGTGCAACGCCTCACGCGCTAAAGCGCGGCCGGCACCCGGCCGTTCCCTGAACCAACAAAACCGCCGCGCTGACGCCATGCCAGCGCCTTGCGGCCTGTCCGTAAATACGGATGCGGTGGAATTACCGGCTCGATGCCTGGCCCAACCGGGGCGGGCAGCAGCGAATCCATGCCCCCCCTGATTGAAACCAGGCCGCCAGCCCAGAGCCGCCGCGCGCCTGCACATTCGAACAAAACACCTACACTGGCTGAGAGCTGCACAGCGGAGCCTGGGCCGTGAAGGAACGGGGCGGATCGCTGGGACGCAAAGGCAACGACATCGACCTGGCCGCGACCTCCTGCGTCGCACGGCCCCTCCCCGGAGGCTCCAGCAATGATCAGGCCACCCTATGCCGGCAACCGGCGCATTCTGATCGACGACACCCCGGCTATTCACCAGGATTTTCGCAAGACTCTCGACCCCGGCCAGGACGGCCAAGCCCTGCTGGCCGACACCGAGGCGGCGCTGTTCGGCGACGCCCCGCTTGCCGGTCCCAGCTTTGAGCTCGACTCCGCCTATCTGGGCCAGGAAGCGCTGACCGTAAAGTGGCAGATGACGCAAGACGCGGCCATGAAGATGAGCGCCCTGGAGCAGGCGGTCGAGGAAAGAACCAAGGAGCTGTCCGACGCCAACATCATCGTCCGCAACAGCTCGACGATCCTCTACTGCCTGCGCGGCGAGCCCTCATTTCCGCTGATGTATATCTCGCACAACATCACTAAGTTCGACCACGATGCCGCCCAACTGCTGGCGTCGCCGAACTGGGCGCAAGAACTCGTCCATCCCGACGATCAGGAGATGTTCGACACGGCAATGGCGCGGGTACTGGAGAAAAGCGCACAGGGCGCTTCGATCGAGTTCCGCCTGCTGACCGGCGCTGAAGCTTACCGCTGGGTCGAGAACCGCTACATCCCGGTGCGCAACAAAGAGGGGCGGTTAATCGAGATCGAAGGGATCGTTCTCGACATCACCGAGCGCAAGCTGGCGGAGGAGAAAATCGCCCTGCTCGCCCGTACCGACAGCCTCACCGGCTTGGCTGACCGGGCGACCTTTATCGAGCGCCTGCGGCAAGTCTTCGCCGCGGCCGAGCGCGGAGCGCCCTCGTTCGCGATCTTTTACCTGGATCTCGACCACTTCAAGGAGGTCAACGATAGCCTCGGCCACCCGGTGGGCGACCTGCTCCTGCAAAAAGTCGCCAGACGCATCGGCAGCTGTACCCGCGAGAGCGATCTGGTCGCCCGCCTGGGCGGCGATGAATTCGCCATAGCACAGACCAACATGGGCGAGCCGGCGAACGCGGGCGTGCTGGCCCAGACCAAATGGACACGCAACGACGTGCTGCCCCAGCTTCGTGAGCGTGGAGTGAAGATCGCTCAGTCTTTTATCAACTCGGCCACCGACGCAACGACGCTCCGCGCCATCATCGCCGAAGGCGTGGAAACCCGCGAGCAGCGCGCCCCGCTGATCTCGGCCGGCTCCACCACCGAGGCCCAGGGTTTCTATTTCAGCATGGCGATGGACAACCGGCGCGCCGGCGAACTGCTGCGCCGCGGCCACATCACACCGCAGGCACCGAATGACGAAGCCGGCTTGGCCTACGCCAGCTTCCTTGAGCCACCGCAGGATCGCTCATGAGCCGCGCGCCCAACAGCGCCCCGCGTGGGGCCGAGGATGGAGCGCACAGCAACGCTGCGTTGCTCAGGCCCGTCGGGCCAAAACGCCGGCAACTGCCGCTGCTCGCCTTGCTGGGCACCATGGCCGGGCCGTTCGCGGCGGCCGCTCTACTCGCCGGCACGCCACTCGACGAACCTATCCGGCCGATTCCCCAGGTTGAGGCACAGGATCCTGCCCGAGTCGAACTGGGTCGCCGGCTGTTTCATGATGTGCGCCTATCCGCCAACAACAGCCGCTCTTGCGCCAGCTGCCACCAACTGCAGAGCGGCGGCGCCGACCGGCTGGCCTTTTCGCTGGGCCTTAGCGGCCAGCCGACGGCCGTCAACGCGCCTACCGTGCTCAATGCCGCGCTCAACTTCAGGCAGTTCTGGGATGGTCGGGCGGACTCGCTGGAGGCGCAGATCGACGCCGTCGTGCAAAACCCCCTCGAAATGGGCTCGAAGTGGCCGGATGTGATACGCAAAGTGGCTCAAGATGCCAGCTACCGCACGGCTTTTGCGGCAGCCTATCCTGAGGGCATCACCCAGACCAGTATCCAGAACGCGATCGCGACCTTCGAGCATACCCTGCTCACGCCCAACTCGCGCTTCGACCAATATTTGCAGGGCGACGCCGAGGCGATCACCGCGGAGGAGCAAGCCGGCTATGTGAAGTTCAAACAATACGGCTGCATCGCCTGCCACCAGGGGGTGAACATCGGCGGCAATATGTTCCAGAAATTTGGCGTGATGGGCGACTACTTCGCCACGCGCGGCAACCCGACCGAGGCCGATCTGGGCCGCTATCTGGTCACCCAAGAGGAAGACGACAAACACGTATTCAAGGTGCCCAGCCTGCGCAACGTCGCCCTCACCGCGCCCTACTTCCACGACGCCACGGCCAAGACCCTCGAAGAAGCGGTCGATGTCATGTTCAGGTACCAGCTCGGGCGTAGCGCCTCGCAGGAAGACAAGCACGCCATCATTCAATTCCTCAACACCCTGACCGGCGAATTGGAGGGCAAAGCGCAATGAACCTGCCCCGACAACTAAGCTGGCCCGCCATGCTCGGGTTAACCCTGGTCTTCGCCGCAGCTCTGCTCTTCCTCTATATCAAGACCCAGGCCTACGACCCGGCCAATTACTTCGAGAAGGTCGCCCTGCTCCGGCAGAACAAACAGCTGGACGCGCAGTGGGAACTGGACGTGCTGAAGTCGAAAATCGGCCTTAATCAAAGCTACGACCAGCTGGTGAACCCGTTGAGCAATCTGCACAAGCTGCACGCGCAAGTGGCCACCCTCGGCACCCCGCAGACGCGCGACGACGCCAGGGCCTGGAACGATGGACGCGCGGCGTACCAGCAAGCCATCGAGGAGAAAACCCGGCTAATCGAGCATTTCAAGTCGCATAGCGCGGTGCTGCGCAACTCGCTGGCGTTTCTGCCCACGGCGGCGGACGACATCCACCGCTTGATCGAACAGACCCAGGGCAGTGAACGCCGCGCGCTAACCTCAGTGGAGGGGGCGGTGAACACACTGCTGCTGGCCAGCATGAGGTACAACCAAACGACCGCCGCCGACTTGGCGGCTGACATCGCCGCCGGGCTGGAGCGTCTGCCCAGGGAAAGCGGGCAGCCGGCGAACGCCCTCGACACTGCCCTGGACATCTTCAGGGCGCATGTGCGCACCCTCTTGCGCGAGCAAAGCGTGGTCAACGGGCTGCTGAACAGCATCGCCGCCGTGCCGGTGGCCGCGCGGATCGACGACCTCAACGAGGTGCTCAGTCGGGAACAGCTCCTGGCCGCTGCGCAGGCCCAACGATATCGCCAGTACCTGCTGACCTTCTCGGCGGTGCTGGCGGGCTTGCTGCTGTACGTGGCCAACCGCCTGGTGCGCAGCTACGCGGTGATCCACCGGGTCAACAAGGCGCTCCAGGGCGCCAACGAAAGCCTGGAACAGCGGGTGCAAGAGCGCACCCGCGAACTGCGCGAGGCGCAAAGCGAACTGGTGAGCACCGCGCGCCAGGCCGGCATGGCCGAAATCGCCAGTAACGTACTGCACAACGTCGGCAACGTGCTCAATAGCGTGAACGTCTCGGCCGATATGGTCAGCCGCCAGGTGCGCGGCTCCAAGGCCCAAGGCCTGGCCAAGGCGGTGCAACTGATCAATGAGCACAGCGGCGATCTGGGCAACTTTATGACCCACGACGAGAAGGGCAAGCTGCTGCCAGGCTACCTGAACCAACTGGTGGCGGTGCTCGCGAGCGAACAACAAGGCATAGTCGAAGAGCTCGCACAGCTGACCAAGAGCATTGACCACATCAAGGAAATAGTCGCCATCCAGCAGTCTTATGCGGGCGCGGCCAGCATGGTCGAGCCCGTGCAGATAACCGACTTGCTCGAGGACGCCCTGTGCATGCACGCTGGAGCGCTGGTGCGACATCAGGTGCAGGTGGTGAAGGCGTATGCCGAGGTTCCCGTGCTGTTGCTGGATAAGCACCGGCTGTTACTGATCCTGATCAACCTGATCAGTAATGCCAAGTATGCGATGTCGGGCCTGGATGACCATTCCCAAACCATGACCCTGAGCGTGGAGATGCTACCCGACAGCACCCTGCGCATCTGCGTGAAGGATGAGGGCGAAGGCATTGCGCCAGAGAACCTGACTATGATCTTTGCCCACGGTTTCACCACCCGTAAAGAGGGCCATGGCTTTGGCCTGCACAGTTGTGCGGTGGCGGCGCTGGAGATGGGGGGGCGCTTGACGGCCCACAGCGACGGACCGGGCAAGGGCGCGCTCTTCACCCTCGAGCTACCCTTTAGAACAGCAGGGGATAACCTATGAATAGGCTGCCCAACCGGCGCATTTTGCTGATCGACGACACGCCCTCGATTCATGAGGATTTCCGCAAGATCCTGCTGCTCGATACCCGGGCAGAGGCCGAACTGGATGCGATCGAAGCGGCCCTGTTCGACCATGAGGTCAAAATCAGCGCAGCCCCCTTCGAACTCGACTCGGCCTATCGGGGCCAGGAGGGTCTGGCCATGGTCTGTGAGTCGATTGCGCACAACCGCCCCTACGCCATGGCGTTCGTCGACATGCGCATGCCGCTGGGCTGGGACGGCGTCGAGACCATCGAACAACTCTGGCAAGAAGACCCGCGCCTGCAGATAGTGATCTGCACCGCTTACGCCGACTACTCCTGGGAAGAGGTGCTGGACCGCCTCGACAGCCGCGACCGCCTGCTGATTCTGAAGAAGCCCTTCGACAATATAGAGGTCTGCCAACTGGCCAATACGCTGACGGCCAAGTGGGAGATGACCCAGCAGCTGGCCGTGCAGATGAGCGAGCTCGAGGAGAAGGTGCAGGAGCGCACGGTTGAGATCAAGCAGGCCAGCGAAGCGCTGCAAGTGGAAATCGTCGAACGCAAGCAACTGCAAAGCCAGCTGCTGCAAGCCGAGAAACTGGCCTCCATCGGCCAACTAGCGGCGGGCGTCGCCCATGAGATCAATAATCCGCTCGGCTATATCTCCTCCAACTTCGGCACGCTCGAGGGTTATTACGCCGGCTTGTTGGAGATGCTCACGGCCTACGAGGCCGTGGAACAGACCGTGGGCACAACGGAGGTCGCGGCCAAGCTGCAACGCTTGCGTGAGCGCGTGGAAATCGACTTCCTAAAGGAAGACATACCGCAACTGATGCGCGAGTCCAAGCAAGGCATCGCCCGGGTCCAGCAGATAGTCGCGGACCTGAAGGATTTCTCGCGGGTCGACTCGAGCCAGGAGTGGCAGTTGGCCAACCCGGAGCGGGGCATCGACTCGACCCTCAACATCGTCGCCAGCGAACTCAAGTACAAGGCCGAGGTAATCAAGGAATACGGCGGCATTGCCCAGATCGAATGCCTGCCGGCTCAACTCAACCAGGTGGTCTTGAACCTGCTGGTCAACGCCGCCCAGGCGATGGGAGCCGCTCGCGGCACTATCCACATACGCACCGGCACGCTGGATCAGCGGGTCTGGATAGAGGTGGCGGATACCGGGCAGGGCATCGCCCCGGACACCCTGCCGCGGATCTTCGACCCCTTCTTCACCACCAAACCCATAGGCCAGGGCACGGGGCTCGGCTTGTCGCTCGCCTACGGCATCGTGCAAAAGCATAACGGCACGCTCACGGCGCACAGCGAAGTGGGCGTGGGCACCACCTTCCGTATGGAACTGCCGCTCCGCCAACCCGCACACCAGGAATGACCGTCGGCGCACCGCGGGCAGCGCAGGCCGTGCGCCCGGTCACGCTCGGTGCTTCACCCTCGGAGCCAGTTTCGGGCATGCTGTAGGCCAAGAGTGACCGAGGAGCCCGCATGCCCGCCTTTGCTGCAACCGACCATGACCGCCCATTGGAGCTCAGCGACCTGCTGCGCGAGCTGGTCGCCCAGTGCCGGGTCGCCCAGGACAGCGCCGAGCAGTGCCTGGCCATCCGCCGCAGCGCGCTGAATACCCAGCAACATCCCCTGGAATTTCTCGCCGCCCAGCAGCTCGACGACCTCAGCCGTCCAGGCAAGAAGCTCGACCTGGAAAGCCTCACCGTGTGGCTGGCGGAACAAAGCGGGCAAGCCTATCTGCGCATCGACCCGCTGAAGATCGATGTCGCCGCCGTCACCCCGCTGATGTCCTATGCCTTCGCCCAGCGCCACAAGATCCTCGCCGTGGCGGTGGACAGCGACAGCGTCACCATCGCCAGCGCGCAGCCCCTGGTCAATAGCTGGGAAGCCAACCTGACCCACGTGCTCAAGCGCCCGATCAAGCGGGTGGTAGCCAACCCCGTGGATATCCAGCGCCTGACGGTGGAGTTCTATCGCCTGGCTAAATCGGTCAGCGGTGCCACCAACACCGATCAGAAGATCAGCGGCGTCGGCAACTTCGAGCAACTGCTCAACCTCGGTGCCCAGGACCAGGAGCCGGACGCCAACGACGCGCATATCGTCAATATCGTCGACTGGCTGTTCCAGTACGCCTTCCAGCAGCGCGCCAGCGATATCCATATCGAACCGCGCCGCGAGCAGGGCAGCGTGCGCTTTCGCATCGACGGCGTGCTGCACACCGTCTACCAGTTCCCGCCGCAGGTAACCATGGCGGTAGTCAGCCGCCTGAAAAGCCTGGGCCGGATGAACGTCGCGGAGAAGCGCAAACCCCAGGACGGCCGGGTTAAGACCAAGACCCCGGAAGGCGGCGAGGTGGAGCTGCGCCTGTCGACCCTGCCCACCGCCTTTGGCGAAAAGATGGTGATGCGGATTTTCGACCCGGAAGTGCTGCTGAAAAGCTTCGACCAGCTGGGCTTCTCTCCCGATGACCTGAAGCGCTGGCTAAGCATGACCGGCCAGCCCAACGGCATCATCCTGGTCACCGGCCCCACCGGTTCGGGCAAGACCACCACGCTCTACACCACGCTCAAGCAGCTGGCCACCGACGAGGTCAACGTCTGCACCATCGAAGACCCGATCGAGATGATCGAGGGGGCCTTCAACCAGATGCAGGTGCAGAGCAATATCGACCTAACCTTCGCCAGCGGCGTGCGCGCGTTAATGCGCCAGGATCCGGACATCATCATGGTCGGCGAAATTCGCGACCTGGAAACCGCCGAGATGGCGATCCAGGCGGCGCTTACCGGGCACCTGGTGCTGTCCACCCTGCACACCAACGACGCCCCCAGCGCCATCACCCGCCTGCTCGAACTGGGCGTGCCGCACTACCTGCTCAAGGCCACCCTGCTCGGGGTTATGGCCCAGCGCCTGGTGCGCACCCTGTGCCCGCACTGCAAGGCTCCCCACACCCTGAGCGAGGATGATTGGCAGAGCCTGACCAAGCCCTGGAACGCACCGCTACCGACCCAGGCGTGTCACGCCGTGGGTTGCCTGGAATGCCGCGATACCGGTTACCGCGGCCGCGCCGGGGTCTACGAAATCATGCTGATCAACGATGCGATGAAGCCCCTGATCAGCGCCGACACCGACCTGATTGCGCTGCGCCGACACGCGTTCAAGGAAGGTATGCGCAGCCTGCGCCTGTCCGGCGCGCAAAAGGTCGCCGCCGGCCTGACCACCATCGAGGAAGTGCTGCGGGTGACTCCGCAAAGCGAGCAGAAATAGCGCCGCGATTAGGTTTCTCTGCAAGGCCCACAATCTCGTAGGGTGGATGACGCTTTATCCATCCACCAAATCGCGTGATGGATAAGACAGGCGTCATCGCCCCCAGGGCGCGCAGAAGGTTGCGGCAGGCTTGACCAGCATCAAAGACGTGCTGCGGGTTACCTGCAGTCTTGGTTGCGCGAACGGCTTAGCTGCGCGGCAAACGCTGCTGGCGAGCCAGGATGCCCGCCATCCGCTGCGGCTGGCAATCCAGGTAAGCCGAGTTTTGCAGCCAGCGCTGGTCGGAGTGCCAGGCGAAGAGGAACTGCCCGCCCTTGAGCTGATCGACCACCATCCGCGCCACTTCCGGACGCACCGCCGGACAACCCAGGCTACGGCCGATACGGCCATGCTTCTGCGCCCAACGCGGGTTCACATAACCGGCCCCGTGGATAACGATGGCGCGCTCGCGGGCCAGATCGTTGAGGCCCGGCTCCAGACCATCCATGCGCAAGGAATAGCCGTGTTTGCCCCGGTAGCTCTCCGCGGTGCGGAACAGCCCCAGGCTGGTCTGGTGACTGCCCAGGGTATTGGAGAAGCGATCGGCGAAGTTTTCCCCCGACTGCCGGCCGTGGGCGACGAAATCGCGCAACAGCAGGCTCTTGCGCTGCAGATCGAAAATCCACAAACGGCGCTCGGTGGAAGGTTGCGAATAGTCGATCACCGCCAGACGCCGCGCTGGCGCGGCACCATGGTTGACCGCACATTGCATGGCCGCCAGGGCATGCTGCAGGGCCTGCTTATTAAGGCTGGGTGCGATACGCGCCAGGTCTCTGGCCAATCCATCCGCCTGAGCAGCCGTGGCCGCCAGCGGTACGCCCAGCAGCCACAGGCCGGCCAGACACGAGCGAGCAATACGTCCCAACATGTGCGCAAATACCTCCAAAGCACGAATCCAGGACGTCCTGTCAGCAGATCCCGTTCGACCCGTCCCTGCCGCTCGTGGTACACCGCATCTATAGAGGTGCAACGCAAACCAAGGATCGGAGCCAGCTTAATTGTTCAATAAACGTACATCTTACCTGAGCGCTGCCCTGCTCACCCTGCCACTGGTCGTGAATGCCGTAGAGCCGCCGGCCGTTACCATCAGCGAGCCAACCCCGGTGCTAGAGGCGCTGCTGGACTCCTGCGCGCCCCTTCCGGCAAGCCTAGACGAGAATGCACGCAAACTCCTCACGGACTTTTACGCCCAGCGCGAGCACAGTCCTGCCTGGCGCGACGAGGCGCAGCTGCAACAGCTGCACGTGCAAATCGAACAGCTGGCGGACGACGGCCTGCACCCCGGGGAATACCCGTTACCCGCCAGCCTGACGACCGTCGCCCAGGCTGGGCAGCCCGACTGCACCGACCTGCTGACCAGCCACAGCTACCTGCAGGCCCTGCTCCATCTACGCCGCGGCCGCCTGCTGCAGCAGCGCTTCGAACCCCTTTGGCGGCCCGCCGACTGGCCCATGTCCGATTCGCAACTGGCCATCCTGTCACTGGCCCTGCTGCATCTACATAGCCCGGCCGAGGCATTCGCCAGCGCGCGCCCGGGCACGCCGCAGTATCAACGCCTGCGCAGCGCCTACGCGCAACAGCGCCAGCAACCGCTGGGGCACTGGGCGGCACTGCCCGCGGGCCCATTGCTCAAGCCCGAACGCAGCGATGCCCGGGTGCCGGCCCTGCGCGCGCGACTGATCGCCGAAGGCTATCTGGGTGCCCTGACGGACGACCCAGGCCTGCTCTTCGACGCGGCGACGGTCACCGCCCTGCAAGCCTTTCAGACCGCTCACGGCCTGCAGGACGACGGCATTCTCGGCGCAGGCAGCCTGGCCGAGCTGAACCTCAGCGCGCAAAACCGCCGCGACCAGTTGCGCGCCAACCTGGAGCGCCTGCGCTGGCTGGCCGACGACATGCACAGCGCCGAAGTGCTGATCAACGTGGCCAGCGCCGAGCTGCAGGTCATGCGCCAGGGCCAGCCGCTCTGGCGCAGCCGCACCCAGGTCGGCCGCGCGGAACGACAGACGCCGCTGCTCGCCTCGCGCATCGCGCGGCTGACCCTCAACCCGACCTGGACCGTACCGCCGACCATCCTGCGCGAGGACAAGCTACCGGCGATCCGTGAAGACCTGGCCTACCTTGAGCGCCAGGAATTGAGCGTTCTCGACCGTCACGGCAATGCCCTCGATCCGCATCTGGTGGACTGGGACAACCCCGGAGTCATCCTCCTGCGTCAGGCCGCCGGTAGCCGCAATCCTCTGGGCCGCGTGGCCCTGCGCTTCGCCAACCCCTTCTCGGTCTACCTGCACGACACCCCCAGCCAGCATCTGTTTGCCAAGGCCCCGCGGCCCTTCAGCTCCGGCTGCGTGCGGGTCGAAGCCGTGGACACCCTGCTCACCTGGCTGCTGCCTGCCGAGGAGCTGACCACGGTGCAGACCCGCATCACCAGCGGTAAAACCCAGGAGTACCGTCTGCAGCAACCCGCCCCGCTGCTGATCGCCTACTGGACGGCCGAGGCTCTGGACAACGGCACGCTGCGCTATGCGCCCGACATTTATGGCTTTGATGCCCGACTGATCGCGGCGCTGCCAAGCGCCCTAGAGGCCAACTGAAAGCCGCCGCCACAACGCAAAATGGCCAACGGCAGCACAGCTGTGGTCGGCAAACAGACGCGGTAACGCTTATGTACCCTCCGCGCGACTACAACTGTGCTTAGATGTTCAGATAATTCAGACAACTGGAGTTGCTACATATGGAAATCGGCAGTGTGATCTTTCTCTTCGTCGGCCTCGCGGTCGCCGTGGTGTTTATGGGCTTCAAGGTGGTACCCCAGGGTTCGCAGTGGACGGTGGAGCGTTTCGGCCGCTACACCAACACCCTGACCCCGGGCCTGAACATCATCGTGCCGGTGATGGACCGTATCGGCCACAAGCTCAGCGTGATGGAAACCGTGCTGGATATTCCGCCGCAGGAAGTCATCACTGCCGATAACGCCACCGTGCAGATTGACGCCGTGTGCTTCTTCCAGGTGATCAACGCCGCCCAGGCCGCCTACGAGGTAAACAACCTCACCCACGCGATCCGCAACCTGCTGCAGACCAATATCCGTACCGTGCTCGGCTCCATGGAGCTGGACGCCATGCTTAGCCAGCGCGACGCGATCAACGAGAAACTGCTGCGCACCGTGGATGAGGCAACCGCGCCCTGGGGCATCAAGATCACCCGTATCGAGATCAAGGACATCAGCCCGCCCGCCGACCTGATGGCGGCCATGTCCGGGCAGATGAAGGCAGAACGTATCAAGCGCGCGCAAATCCTCGAAGCCGAAGGCCTGCGCGCCGCCGCCATCCTCACCGCCGAAGGCAAGAAGCAGGCGCAGATCCTCGAGGCCGAAGGTCAACGTCAGGCCGCCTTCCTCGAAGCCGAAGCCCGCGAACGTGCCGCCGGTGCCGAAGCCGAAGCCACCCGGGTGGTTTCCGACGCCATCGCTAGCGGTAACGTGCAGGCGATCAACTACTTCGTCGCGCAGAAATACATCGACGCCCTCGGCCAGCTGGCCAGCGCCAATAACAGTAAGGTGATCCTGATGCCGCTGGAAGCCAGCCAGGTGATCGGCGCGGTGGGCGGTATCGGCGAAATCGTCAAAGCCACCTTTGGCAGCGAGAAGAAGGGTTAAGCCATGTGGGACAGCCTGCAACATCTGTCGCACTGGAACTGGCTGGCGATCGGCACCCTGCTGCTGATCCTCGAGGTCTTCGGCGCTGGCGGCTACCTGCTGTGGATCGGCCTGGCCGCCGCCAGCGTCGGCGTGCTGACCTTTATCTTCCCCGAGCTGCCCTGGGCCCTGCAGTTCATCCTGTTTGGGGTGCTCTCGGTACTGACCGCGGTGCTCTGGTGGCGACGCCAGCGCAGTGCGGCCAAGCCTTCCGACCAGCCGGGGCTGAACCGCCGCGGCAGCGAATTGCTCGGCCGTCAGCTTGTCCTCCATGAGGCCATCCATGAAGGCCGCGGCAAGGTCAAGGCGGGCGACTCGCTGTGGCTGGTCAGCGGCCCGGATCTGCCGGCCGGCACCACGGTGCGGGTCACCGGTCAGGATGGCGTGATCCTCAAGGTCGAAGCCAGCCAATGAGCCCGCTGCAACTTGCGCCGCTGCCCGCGGCGCAGGAGGCAGAGGCGCTCGCCCTGCTCGATCAGGCCTTTGCCGACGACCCGACGCTGGCCTGGTACCTGTTCGGCCAGCGCCCCGGCTACGAGGCCAGGCGGCGCGCCTACCTGGCCGGCTACCAGGCCTTTCACCGTGCCAACCGGCTGCCGATTCTGGCCGCCTGGCAAAACCAGCAGTTGCTCGGCCTGAGCTACTTCAGCCCCGCCGGGCATCAGCCCAGCGCCGCCAGCCTGGAACACTTCGGCGAAGTTATCCGCAGCCAGTGCGGGGCTGACTGCCTGGAGCGCCTGGACCTGCTGCTGGAGGCGTTCGACCAGCATGCCCCGGCCGAAAGCGGTCGCATCGAATTTATTGCAGTAGCCACGGAACATCAGGGCATGGGCCTGGGCAGCGCCCTGCTAAGGCAAAGCCTGGCGCAACTGCGCGCCAGCGGCTGCTTGAGCATCGCCCTGGAAACCGGCGCGCCACGCAACTTAGCGCTGTATCAGCGGCATGGCTTTCAGCTGAGCGCCCGCCGGCAATTCCCCGGCTTGCTGCAGCACTATCTGGAAAACCACGACACCGCGACGGACAGCGCCAGCTGAAACCATGACGAATCGCCCGGAACCGTGAGCGCGTGACGCGATCCGATTTCAGGTAGGCCCTATGTTATGGAGATACCGCTATGCGCCCACTCAATCTAGCCATGCTCGCGCTGCTGTGCCTGAGCAGCACTCAGCTACTCGCAGCGGACTGGCGTGACGTACTCTCATCCGGAGCCACCACGGCCTCGACCTACCTGACCGTCAAAGACAGAAAAATGATCGTCCCGCTACGCGACGATGCCAGCAGCTTTGTCGCCAGCGACGGGCAGATTCGCGGGCCCTATCTGCAAGCCCTGCTGCAGCAGCTACGCGAAAACGACCCGCAGCTGCAGGCCAGCGATATGGAGCTGGCGCAGGCCGTGCTGGCTAGCGGTGGCTAGTTGCAGCCGAGCGAATCAGGCGTCGCTGTCGGAAGCGGCCTTGTAGGCGGCGGCGTCGAGTAGCTTGTCCAGCTCGCTGGCATCGCTCGGCTTGAGCTTGAAGAACCAGCTGCCGTACGGATCGCTGTTGACGCTTTCCGGGCTGTCGGCCAGGCCTTCGTTGATGGCGATTACTTCGCCGGAGACCGGTGCATAGATGTCGGACGCGGCCTTGACCGATTCCACCACCCCGGCTTCCTGACCGGCACTCAGGGTCTTGCCGACTTCCGGCAGCTCGATAAATACCACATCGCCCAAAGCTTCCTGCGCGTGATCGGAAATGCCTACGGTAACGCTGCCATCGGCTTCCAGGCGCGCCCACTCGTGGCTGGCGGCGTAACGCAGATCGGCGGGGATATTGCTCATGTGTCGTTCCTCATCAGACATGACGGCGACCACGCCGTCATGGAAATTTAGCAGGCCTTGGCCATAGCGAAAGAAAGTCTTTAAAAACCTAGCGAGCCGCTCCAACACGGGCGCTCTCGACCATCCATGGCCAAATCAACACTCAGATCAGAGCTTTGCCGTTACGCACAAAAGTCGGCTTGACCACCCGCACCGGGTACCACTTGCCGCGAATTTCTACTTCGGCGCGTTCGTTGGTAGCCGCCGGCACGCGGGCCAGGGCAATGGATTTACCCAGGGTCGGCGAGAAGCTGCCGCTGGTGATCTCACCTTCGCCCACCCCTTCAACCCGCACCACCTGATGGGCGCGCAGCACGCCGCGTTCTTCCAGCACCAGGCCGACCAGCTTGGAGGCGACGCCTTCAGCTTTCTGCTTCTGCAGCGCGGCGCGGCCCACGAAGCCACGGCTGGCCGGCTCCCAGGCGATGGTCCAGGCCATATTGGCGGCCAACGGGGTGACGCTTTCGTCCATGTCCTGGCCGTAGAGGTTCATTCCGGCTTCCAGGCGCAGGGTGTCACGCGCGCCAAGACCGATCGGGGAAATACCGGCACCGACCAGTTCATTGAGAAAGGCCACCACTTCGCTGGCCGGCAGCATGATTTCCAGGCCATCTTCGCCGGTGTAACCGGTGCGGGCGATAAACCAGTCGCCATCGGGCCGGCCTTCAAAAGGCTTGAGGCTCTGAATCAGGTTGGCACGCGACTGGCTGACCAGCTCGGCGGTCTTGCTGCGTGCGTGCGGGCCTTGAATCGCCAACATGCCCAGCTCGGCACGCTCGTGCAATTGCACGTCGAAATCGACGCTCTGCAAGTGCATCCAGGCCAGGTCCTTGTCGCGGGTCGAAGCATTCACCACCACGCGATAGCCAAAGTCGGTCAGATAGACAATAAGGTCATCCACCACCCCGCCCTGCTCGTTGAGCATGCCGCTGTAGAGGGCTTTGCCGATGCTTTGCAGACGCTCGATATCGTTGGCCAGCAGGTGTTGCAGATAGGCCTTGGCCTGGCTGCCGCTGACATCCACCACGGTCATGTGCGACACATCGAACACGCCGCAGTCGCGACGCACCTGATGGTGCTCCTCGACCTGCGAGCCATAGTGCAACGGCATGTCCCAACCGCCGAAGTCGACCATCTTGGCACCCAAAGCGAGGTGCAGGTCGTAGAGGGGTGTGCGCTGTCCCATAAGTGTCTCCTTGCGGGCTGGGCAGTGCGGCGGCAACTCGGCTGAACCCACAAAAATCGGGTGCTGGCACGGGCTATCGAGATGATGGGCCGCTGCGAATGGCGCGCATTGTAGCCGCAAGACTGCGACGGGTCATCTTGGCCGTAGGGCGTACTCGCAAAGCCTAGGCTGCTTCGCCTGCCGCCCGGCCTGCTACCCCACCCGCCGAGCCGAACGGCGAATCAGCAGAATCACCGGCAGCAGCCCGACCAGCACCAGGGTCAGGGCCGGCAGCGCGGCACGCGCCCATTCGCCCTCGCTGGTCATCTCGAACACCCGCACCGACAGGGTGTCCCAGCCGAAGGGACGCATCAGCAGCGTCGCCGGCATTTCCTTGAGCACATCGACGAATACCAGCAGCGCCGCCGACAGGGCCCCCGGCAGCAACAACGGCAGGTAAACCCGGAAGAACAGGCCGATACCGCCGACCCCCAGGCTACGCGAGGCCTCCGGCAGCGACTGACGCACCCGCGCCAGGCTGTTTTCCAGTGGGCCGAAGGCCACCGCCATAAAGCGCACCAGGTAGGCCAGCAGCAGCGCCGACAGGCTGCCGAGCAGGATCGGCTTACCGGCCCCGCCCAGCCAGGCGGATAGCGGAATCACCAGTTCGCGGTCGAGGTAACTGAAGGCCAGCATGATCGCCACCGCCAGCATCGAACCCGGCAAGGCATAGCCGACATTGGCCAGGCCGACCGTCCCGCGCATCAGCCGGGTCGGGGCCAGACGCAGGGCGAAGGCCAGCAGCAGCGCCACGCTGACGGTGATCAGCGCCGCCATGCCGCCCAGGTAGAGGGTGTGCAGGATCAGCGCCGTGTAACGCTCATCCAGATCGAAACGGCCACGTTGCCAGAACCAAACGATCAACTGCAGCACGGGAATCACGAAACCGCAGGCGAACACCAGGCCGCACCAGGCGCTCGCTGCCAGCGCCTGGCCACCCTTGAGGTGATACAGCGCCTTGCCCCGCGGCCGCTCGTTGGCCGGGCGCACCGCACCGCGGGCGCGGCGCTCGCCATAGAGCACCAGCATCACCGCGAGCAGCAGCAGGCTAGCCAGCTGAGTGGCGCTGGTCAGGCTGTAGAAGCTGTACCAGGTCTTGTAGATGGCCGTGGTAAAGGTGTCGAAATTGAACACCGAAACCGCGCCGAAATCGGCAAGGGTTTCCATAATTGCCAGGGCCAGGCCGGCACCGATAGCTGGGCGCGCCATCGGCAGGGCGACGCGCCAGAACGCCCGCCAGGGGCTTAGCCCAAGCACCCGCGCCGCCTCCATCAGGCCCTTGCCCTGGGCCAGAAAGGCGTTGCGCGCCAGCAGGTAGACATAGGGATAGAACACCAGCACCAGAACGATGATCACCCCGCCGGTGGAGCGCACCCGCGGCAGGCGCAAATCGGGCCCAAACCAGTCGCGCAGCAGGGTCTGCAGCGGCCCGGCAAAATCCAGCAGGCCAACGAAGACAAAGGCCAGCACATAGGCGGGAATGGCAAAGGGCAGCATCAACGCCCAGTCCAGCCAGCGCCGGCCGGGAAACTCGCAGAGGCTGGTCAACCAGGCCAGGCTGACGCCCAGCACCGTCACCCCCACGCCCACCCCGAACACCAATACCAGGGTATTGCCGATCAGCCGCGGCAACTGGGTCTGCCACAGGTGCGACCAGATCTGCCGGTCGATCTCATGCCAGCTGAACAGCAATACGCTCAGCGGTAGCAGGACCAGCAAGGCGGCGGCAAAGGCGATGGGGTACCAGCGACGCTGGGCAGGAAGGGCCACGCACTATCCTCAAGACGAAAAACACAACGCCCCGGACTGGGCCGGGGCGTCGAGTATAACTGCAGCCGTAGGATGGGTTGAGCGCAGCGATACCCATCGATCCAGCAGCGATGGGTACGACGCTACGCGGCCCGACCTGCGCGGCCCGACCCATCCGACACGTGCCGATTAGTTCCAGCCGGCGCGATCCATCAGCATGGTCGCTTCGGCCTGGCGCTTGCCCGCCACTTCCAGCGGGATAGCGTCGGCCTTGAAGCTGCCCCAGGCAGCCACTTCGGCGGAAGGCGCGATCTGCGGGTTAGCCGGGAACTCCTGATTGAGACCGGCGAACAGGCCCTGGGCCTCTTCGGTGGTCATCCACTCCAACAGCTTCTGCGCGGCATCGGCGTGCGGCGCATGCAAAGTAACGGCGGCACCGGACAGGTTGACGTGCACGCCACGGTCGGCCTGGTTCGGCCAGAACAGCTTGGCTTTCAGATCCGGCTGCTGCTTGTGCAGACGGCCGAAGTAGTAGGTGTTGACGATGCCAACATCACACTGACCGGCATCGACGGCCTGGATCAGCGCGGTGTCGTCCGGGAATACGTCGGTGGCCAGGTTGCCAACCCAGCCCTTGATGATCGCCTCGGCCTTGTCGGCACCGTGGGTCTCGATCAGGGTGGCGGTCAGCGACTGGTTATAGACCTTCTTGCTGGTACGCAGGCACAGGCGGCCTTCCCAGTTCTTGTCGGCCAGGGCTTCGTAGGTGGTCAGCTCGCCCGCCTTGACCCGCTCAGGGGAGTAGACGATGGTCCGCGCACGCAGCGACAGGCCAGTCCAGCTGCCGGTGCTGGAGCGGTACTGGGCAGGGATATTGGCCTGGATGACCTTGGAGTCCAGCGGCTTGAGCACGCCTTCCTGCTCGGCCTGCCAGAGGTTGCCGGCGTCCACGGTGATCAGCATATCGGCTGGGGTATTGGCACCCTCGGCCTTGAGGCGGGCCAGCAGCGGCGCTTCCTTGTCGGTGATGAACTTGACCTTGACCCCGGTTTTTTCGGTGTAGGCATCGAAGACCGGCTTGATCAGCTCGTCGATACGCGCGGAGTACACCACCACTTCATCGGCGGCCTGCACAGCGCCAGCCAGCGCGGTGAGGGTAAGAGCGGCAAACAACGATTTGCTGACCTGCATGGAGACTGCCTCTTGCTAAGGACTGATTAAGGAGCCAAATACTAGTGAATAGCATTTAGTTTCTCAACCATTGTTCGCTTCGCAAGATCAATCCGCCATGATCCAGATCAAGCCCGGCGCAAAAGCCGGGCGCGGCGCGGCACCGAGCCCGGACCGTCGGGAACAATCGAAATACTGCTGGGCGGCCTGGGTGCGCCGAAGGCAACAGGCCCGGCCTCAGGCCCGCGCCAGCTCCGGCAGATCGCCGGCCAGGCCCAGGGCCTGACGCACAAACAGCGCCTTGGCCTCGGGCAGGTCGTCGACCCAGTTGAGCCCGGCATTGCGCAGCCAGCGCACGGGCAGCGGGTCGGCCTGGAACAGCCGCTCGAAGCCTTCCATCGCCGCCATCATCGCCAGGTTGTGCGGCATGCGCCGGCGCTCGTAGCGGCTCAACACCTTCACATCGCTCAGGCGCTCGCCGCGCTGTGCGGCATGCTGCAGCACATCGGCCAGCACCGCGACATCGAGAAAGCCCAGGTTGACGCCCTGACCGGCCAGCGGATGGATGCTGTGGGCCGCATCGCCGACCAGGACCAGGCCCTCTTCGACATAGCGTTTGGCGTGACGCTGACGCAGTGGAATGCACAGGCGTGGATCGGCGTGGAGGATATCGCCCAGCCGGTGTTCGAAGGCAAAACCGAGGGCGCGACGGAAATCGGCCTCGTCCAGGGCCATCAGGCGCTCGGCTTCAGCTGGGGTGACCGACCAGACAATCGAGCACCAATGCTCGCCTTCGGGGCCAGCCAGCGGCAGAAAGGCCAATGGACCGTCATCGGTAAAGCGCTGCCAGGCGGTGGCCTGGTGCGGCTTGCTGCAACGCACGCTGGTGACGATGGCGTGGTGCAGGTAATCCCATTCGCGGGTGGCGCAACCGGCCAGGCGACGCACCGCCGAGTTGGCCCCGTCTGCGGCAATCAGTAATGGCGCACGCAGTTCGCGGCCGTCATTCAGGCTCAGCAGCCAGCCATCGCCGGAGCGGCGCAACTGCTCCAGGCGCGCGCCCGGCAGCAGGCCAATCGAGCTGTCGTGCAGGCGCTCGAGCAGGGCATCCTGCACTACCCGGTTCTCGACGATATGGCCAAGCGATTCGGCATGCACGCTGGCGGCGCTGAAATGAATCTGCCCGGTGCCGGAGCCGTCCCACACCTGCATCTCGCCATAGGGGCAGGCGCGCCGCACGGCGATGCCGTCCCATACGCCGAGGCGGTCGAGAATGCGCTGACTGGCCACCGACAGGGCGCTGACCCGTGGCTCGAAGGCAGCCTGCGGGTCAAAGGGTTTGACGCTCAGCGGGCCGCCATCGATCAGCAGAATTTCCAGCCCCTGATCCTGCAGGGCCAGCGCCAGGGCACTGCCCACCATTCCAGCACCAACGATAATCAGATCCGCTTGCATCATGCTTCCTTAAGAGAGTGCCTGGCTGCTACTGCGGCCGGGTGCCCAGGCCCATGGCCTGGCGGGCAAACCAGCGTTTCGCCGGGGGTAGCAGATCCAGGCCAAGCAGGCCGAGATTGCGCCCAGCGGCCAACAGCGGCTGGCCGGTGCTGAACAAGCGGGTGACCTGGTCGGAAAAACCCACGGTCAGCTGCTGGTCCATCTGCTGACTATTCAGATAACGCTGCAGGGTCGCTAGATCGCCCAACGGCGCGCTGCTGGCCAACAGGGTTTCCGCCAACACCAGGGTGTCGCGCAGCGACAGGTTGTAGCCCTGGCCGGCAATCGGATGCAGGCTGTGCGCGGCATTGCCGAGTACCACCAGATGCTGACGCACCTGCTCCTTGGCCGCAGTCAGTGCCAGCGGATAGAGATGGCGCGCACCGACCTGACGCAGACTGCCCAGGCGATAACCGAAGGCCTGCTGCAGCTCGGCGAGAAACGCCGCATCGCCCAGCTCAGAAAGCCGTTCGGCTTCCAGGGTGGCGCGGGTCCAGACCAGAGCGCAGCGGTTATCCGCCAGCGGCAGCATGGCCATCGGCCCTTCTTCGGTAAAGCGCTCGAAGGCCAGACCGTTATGCGCCTCTTGCGGGCTGATATTGGCGATCAGCGCGCTCTGTCCATACGGCGTACTACTGACGGCGATACCCAGTTGCTCACGCAACCCAGAACGGCCGCCCTCGGCGAGAATCGCCAGGTTGCATTCAAGCTCGCTGCCATCGTCCAGGCTCAGGCGGTAGCCATCGGCCAGGGCCTGCATACGCGTAACCTGCGCCGGGCTGCGCCAGCTCACCACCTGCTGGTCCAGCGCCTGCCACAGACATTCGCCGAGCCAGGCGTTTTCCACCACATAACCCAGCGCCGGCACGCCTTCTTCCTCGGCGCTGAGGCGCGCGGCGGCGAAACGGCCACGGTCGGAGACATGAATCTGCTTGATCGGTTCGGCGCGCTGGCTGATCTGCTGCCACAGGCCGAGGCGCTGGTAGATCTGCTGCGAACCAAACGACAGCGCAGTGGAGCGCGCATCGTAGCTGGGCTGATAACCGTTGCCCGGGGTGAATGGCTCGATCAGGCAAATGCTCCAGCCGCGCTGCTTGGCCTCGGCCTGCAGGGCCACGGCCAGGCTGGCACCGACCAGGCCGCCACCGATAATCGCAATGTCGACGCGTTGCATGATTTAGGCAGCCACGCTGCGTGCGGCGGCCATCAGCGCTTCGATCTCGGCGACGGTTTTCGGCACGCCGCTGGTGAGAATCTCGCAACCGGTCTTGGTCACCACCACGTCGTCCTCGATGCGCACACCGATGCCGCGCCACTTCTTCGCCACGTCCTGATTGTCCATGGCGATATAGATGCCCGGCTCAACGGTCATGGCCATGCCGACTTCCAGCTCGCGCCATTCGCCGCCGACCTTGTACTCGCCGACATCGTGCACATCCATACCCAGCCAGTGGCCGGCACGGTGCATATAGAAGGGTTTGTAGGCCTCAGTGGCGATCAGCTCGGCGACATCGCCCTGCAACAGGCCAAGCTCAACCAGCCCGGCGGTGATTACCTGCACCGTGGCTTCATGGGCCTGGTTCCAGTGTTTGCCAGGGCCGATTTCCTTGAACGCGGCTTCCTGGGAAGCCAGCACCAGCTCGTAGATGGCCTTCTGTTCGGGGGAGAATTTGCCACTGACCGGGAAGGTGCGGGTGATGTCGCTGGCGTAGCAGTCAATCTCGCAACCGGCGTCGATCAACACCAGGTCGCCGTCTTTCAGCGGCGCGTCGTTCTCGCGGTAATGCAGGATGCAGGCGTTCTTGCCGGCGGCGACGATGCTGCCATAGGCCGGCATCTTCGCCCCGCCCTTGCGGAACTCGTAATCCAGCTCGGCTTCCAGGTGGTACTCGAACAAGCCGGCGCGGCTGGCCTGCATGGCGCGCACGTGGGCGCGGCAGGAGATCTCCGCCGCTTCCTTCATGACTTTGACTTCGGCCGCCGACTTGTACAGGCGCAGGTCGTGCAGCAGGTGTTCGAGGGTGATGAATTCGTTGGGCGGCGAGGCCCCCTGGCGCGCCTTGGAGCGGATCACGTTGATCCACTCCATCAGTTGGCGGTCGAACTCATGGTGGGTGCCCATGGAGGAATAGACCCGGTCGCGGCCCTCGATCAACCCCGGCAGGATGTCGTCGATATCACCAATCGGGAAAGCATCATCGGCACCGTACTGGCTGATCGCACCATCCTGGCCGGCGCGCAGACCGTCCCACATTTCCCGCAGCGGATCGCGCTCGCGGCAGAACAATACGTACTCGCCATGCTCGCGCCCGGGAATCAGCGCAATTACCGCCTCCGGCTCGGGAAAGCCGGAGAGGTACTGGAAGTCGCTGTCCTGGCGGTAGATATGCTCGACATCGCGGTTGCGGATATACACCGGCGCAGCCGGCAGAATCGCGATGCTGTTGGGTTCCATCTGCGCCATCAGCGCCTTGCGCCGACGGGCGTATTCCGACTTGGGGATGCTGATCATGGGCAGATAGGGTCCACTTCCAGTTACATGAAAAGAGCTGACATAAAAATCAATGCAGCGAAGGTTTTACCGCCGGCGCTTCGGGCTTGGCGCACTCGCTAAACAGCAGCAGCGGCGCAACGCGCAGGTACTCCATCACTTCCATGTAATCGCTCTCGCCGTCCTCGGACTCTTCCAGGGCGTTCTGCACCTGGGCAATGGCCGACAGGTCCTGCAGCACTTCCATGGCCTCGGCGCTCAGGGCCTTGTCGCGCACGGTCAGACCGAAGCCGCCGAGAAAGCCCTGACACCATTGTCCCAGCGCCACGGCGCGTTCGCCAAGCGGCGCATCGTCGCTGGGCAACAGCAGCACCACGGTGACATCGTTGCTCGACAGCTCGTTCTTGACCATTTCCTGCAGACCGATCAAGGCCTGGCGCACGGTGTCTTCGGCGGCGGTACCGAGCAGCTCGGCGGCATCGATCAGCCAGGGCTCGATATCAAAACCGGCACCGGCACAACTGCGACCGAGCAACAGGCCATGCAACTCGGCCGGGGAAACGGAATGGCCGCTGCTGGTGAGCAGGGCGGCGAAAGCGGCGTACGGAGAGTTCGAAGTTGGCATAGATAACTAGGCGCAAAGCTGCGCAATCACTAGAATGGAGGCCTTGTATCCTAGCACCGGCAAGCGCGCCAAGACTATTCAAGGTGCTCGACGGATCCGCCCCAGCCCACCGCGTTCCGACCTCAGTCTGTGCACAAGGTAAGCGTCACATGCCGTTTTTCTATGAATTCTTTGCCGGTGGCGGCATGGCCCGCGCAGGCCTTGGCGAAGAATGGACCTGCAGCTTTGCCAACGACTTTTCCGCCAAGAAGGCCGAGTCCTATGTCGCCAACTGGGGCGGCGAGCATCTGCGGGTCGACGATATCAATGCCCTGAGCGGCCACGACCTGCCCGGCCACGCGGATCTGGCCTGGGCCTCGTTCCCTTGCCAGGACCTATCCCTGGCGGGCAACGGTGCCGGCTTGCGCGGTCAGCGCTCGGGCTCGTTCTGGGGCTTTATGCGCCTGATTCGCGAATTGGCGCAGGGCGGGCGCAAGCCGGGCATGATCGTTATCGAGAACGTCTACGGCACCCTGACCTCCCACGAAGGCAAGGACTTCGAAGCCATTGCCGCCGCCATTGCCGATGCAGGCTATGTGTTCGGTGCCCTGGTGATCGACGCGGTGCAGTTCGTGCCGCAATCGCGGCCACGGCTGTTTATCCTCTGCGTCGACCAGGCCCTGCAGCTCCCCGCCGAACTGATCGGCCAGCGCCCTTCGCCGGCCTGGCACCCGGAAAAGCTGATCGCCTGCCATAACAACCTGGCAAAGAAGGTCCAACAGCAATGGCGCTGGTGGAAACTGGCCGAACCGGCCACGCCCATGCACACCCTGGACGACATTATCGAGGCCGAGCCCAGCGGCGTGAGCTGGCATAGCGAGGCGCAGACGCAACGGCTGCTGGCGCTGATGAGCCCACTGAACCGACAGAAGGTGCTGGCCGCCCAGCAGCTCGGCAGGCTGCAGGTGGGCACCATCTACAAGCGCACACGCAATAACCTGCAGCGCGCCGAAGTGCGCTTCGACGGTATCGCCGGCTGCCTGCGCACCCCTTCCGGCGGCTCCAGCCGGCAGACCATCATGATCGTTCACGGCCAGTCGATTCGCTCGCGGCTGATTTCCCCCCGCGAGGCCGCACGGCTGATGGGCCTGGCCGACAGCTATCGGCTGCCCACCAACTACAACGACGCCTATCGCCTGCTGGGGGACGGCGTCGTGGTGGCGGTGGTGGCGCACCTCAACCAGCACCTGCTGCTGCCCCTGCAACGCGCCCAGCAGCAACTGCGGGAGGCTCTGTGAGCCTGCACGAACAGCTGACCATGGTGATCCAGGACGTCCCCGCGGCCTCCATGTCCACCAACGAGCTGCCCCTGGAGACCCGGGAGCTGCGCCGCCTGCTGGACGACTTTCTCAACCAGGAAGTGATCAACCCACTGACCCAGAGGCCGCTCAAGCTCGGCAACTACAAGTGGGGCGTGTATGCCTTTTATGATTACGACAATGAACCTATCTATGTCGGCCAGACCAAAGAGTCGATCCGCACGCGCATCAAAAGGCACCTGACCAACCAGCGCACCGATGCGGTGGCCATGAGCGTGCTCGACCCGTTCGAGGTCTATAAGATAGTCGTCTACCCCATGCCGCATCTGGAGTCATGCGCCCCAGGCGATGCCCAGGCCAAGGCTCAGCTCGATGCCCTTGAACACCTGATCTACAGCCAGGCCATCGGCGCATCGAAATTTTGCGCCATTCTCAATGAAAAGGAGCCGCCCATCCCGCGAGTCGAGATCAGCGCACCCCAGGCCTACAGCGGCACCATTGTTTCGGCCGCCGTGCGCAACATCCGCGAACACCCCGACATCCGCATTGCTCGCCGCACCCAGACACTCTCGCGGCTGGCGCTTATCATCAGCCAGCGCCGCGTACAGAAAGGCCTGCGCAAGGTTTTACATGTGCAGGCATTACGACTTGAATGGTTGGCTAGAAAACGCTTCAACAGCGCCTCCGACACTGTCGAAGACGACTGAAAGACGCTATTTTTCGCTTCTCAGTCCCGCTCATTTACCCACGAGTAGAAGATTCCATGGAAGATGCCGACCTGCATGCCCTTACGACCAAGCTGGACTTGCTGATCCAGCGTGTCGAGCAGCTCAAGGCCCACAACCGCGCTCTCCTGGCAAATGAAAAGGCTTGGCGCGAGGAACGCGCCCATCTTATTGAAAAGAACGAAATGGCCCGGCATAAGGTCGAATCCATGATTTCGCGCCTGAAAGCCCTGGAGCAGGATTAATGACTCAGTCGAATACGGTTACCGTCCAGATCCTGGACAAAGAATATTGCATCGCCTGCCCGAGCGATGAACGCAGCAATCTGGAGAGCGCCGCGCGTTACCTAGACGGCAAGATGCGTGAGATTCGCTCGAGCGGCAAAGTCATCGGAGCCGACCGCGTCGCGGTCATGGCCGCCCTGAACATCACCCACGACCTGTTACACAAACAGCAACACCTTGACCAACAGGCCAGCGCCAACAGCGAGCAGGTGCGCAGCCTGCTCAGCCGGGTCGATCACGCCCTCGACAGCGACGCGGATGAACGCGGCAGCTGATTCGCCGACGCTTTCGGGTATACTGGCCACCGCTCCCTGGAGTGTGCGCCAGTTGGTGATGTCCCTGAGCCGATACGCACAAACCCGGAGGTTGCATGTTGAGGCCGGTGTGCATGTCCGCCTGACGGAAAGCCTTAACGCCTCCTGCACCCTCCACCTTGAACTTTCGGGTTCAAGGGCTAAACCGACAGCGGCACGTCGGGGAGTCACTCTTTCCAGCCCGTTGCCCCTCCGCGGTAACGGCCAGCGCCAGCAACCATGATCGAATCCAGCGCTCTCAGCCGTGCGCAACTGCGTCGCCAGTTGCGCCAGCAGCGGCGCGCGCTCGGTCGCCAGGCCCAACGCCAGGCCGCCCGCGGCCTGTACCGGCAGCTGGCGCAGCATCCGCTGTTCCGCCGCGCCCGGCATATTGCCCTGTACCTGCCCAATGACGGCGAGATCGACCCCCGCCCCCTGCTGCGCGCCGCCCAGCGCTGCGGCAAGGCGACCTACCTGCCGGTACTCAGTCCCTGGTCGCAGAGCAAGATGGTGTTTCAACGCATCACTGCGGGCGAGGCGCTACGACCCAACCGCTTCGGCATTGCCGAACCGCGACGCAACCGCGCACGGCAACGCAAGATCTGGGCGCTGGATCTGATTCTGCTGCCTTTGGTCGGCTTCGATCGCCACGGCGGACGCCTGGGCATGGGCGGCGGATTCTATGACCGCAGCCTGGCCTACCGGAAAATGCGCAAAAATTGGCACAAACCGACGCTACTCGGCCTGGCTCACGAATGTCAGCAGGTGGATCGACTGGCGCTGGCCAGCTGGGATGTGCCGCTGCAAGCGACAGTGACGGACAAAGCCTGGTACTGAAAAGGTGCATGGTGCCGCACTCCTTGCGGCACTCGGCTGACTCAACCGGCGGCGTGCTGAATGACTGGCACGTCCGGCTGGCGCTCCCATAGACTCTGGGTATAACCCGTTGTTACCACGCCCAGGCTGAACAGAATCACCAATACCCACAACACATCTGGTTTACGTTTTTTCATGGAATGCCTCCCCCTTGCAGGCATGATCCCACAGTGGACCCGTGGCGTTTATTCTTATTGACCCCGCGGCGGCCTGACAGCCAGGCCGGTACAGACACTGCCTGAGTCGCGCCGACCGGGTCGGCCCGTTTAAGGACTGGCATACAGGAGCAAAGTTCATGCCTTATTGGTTGATGAAGTCGGAGCCCGACGAACTCTCGATCCACGACCTGCAGCGTCTGGGGCAAACCCGCTGGGACGGGGTGCGCAATTACCAGGCGCGCAACTTTATCCGCAGCATGCAAACGGACGACCTGTTCTTCTTCTATCACTCCAGTTGCCCGCAGCCAGGTATCGCCGGCATCGCCCGGATTGTCTCAGCGCACTACCCCGACCCCACGGCGCTAGAGCCAGAGAGCCACTACTTCGATGCCAAGGCCAGCACCGCCAAGAACCCCTGGAGCGCCCTCGATGTGGCCTTTGTCGAGGCCTTCCGGCAGGTTATCCCGCTGGCGCAACTGAAAGCGCAGAGTGCCCTGCTGGAGCTACCACTGGTACAGAAAGGCAGCCGCCTGTCGGTGATGCCCGTCAGCAGCCAGGAGTGGGCGGCAATCCTGGCTATGCGCTGAAATAGCACTGTGCTATTAGGTAGAGGAACCTTTTGGGGCTATCTATGTCACAGCGCTCTCTCTCGCCCTGGCCAGCCCACCTCGCGCTTGCAGCCCTGCTGCTGACGCTATGCCTGGCCAGCCTGCTGGTCTGGCAGCAACTGCTGAGCGCGCAACAGCAGCGTATTGCCGAGCGCGTGAGTTATCAGGCCCACAGCCTGGCCCGCCAGCTGGAAGCCAGCCTGATCTATCAGGTCGACGACCTGCAGCGCCTGGCGCAGGCATGGAACCATCGCGGCCGCATCCCCAGGGATGAGTGGACCCTCGACAGCCAGTTTTCCCTCAACCACTTCAAGGGCTATCAGGCCATCCAGTGGCTGGGCAGCGATCTCGCCATGCGCTGGATCGAACCCCTGCAAGGCAACGAAGCCGCCCAGCAATTCCGCCTGACCCCGGCCCACCCCAACTTCAACCTGGCGATGCAGGCCAAGGCCAGCGGCGCACCGCGCTTCTCCAACAGCTTCGCTCTGGTCCAGGGTGGCCGCGGTTTTATCCTCTACACCCCGCTGTATATCGCCAATGCGCAACAGCAACCGGTCTTCGACGGTTTTCTGCAAGGCGTGTTTCGCGTCGAACAACTGATGGACGAGCTGCTCAGCAGCCTCGACAACGGCGACTTCAGCGCCTCCCTGCTGGAGGGCGGACAACCCATTTACCGTCGTACCCCCGGCCCGACAGTAGAAGCCCTGCAGCAGGTGGTGGCGTTGCAGCTGCTGAATAACAGCAACTTCGCGCTGCGCCTCAAGCCCAGCGAACACCTGGTACAGCGCCTGAGCACGCCATTGCCCGAGTTCGTCCTCGGTGCCAGCCTGATTATCAGCCTGCTGCTGGTCGCCGCCCTCGCCCTGGCCCTGGAAAATGCCCGCCGCGCCCACGCCCTGCACAACAGCAATCGCCAGCTGAACGAACAGGTCAGCCAGCGCGAACAGATTGAGCGAGTGCTGCGTGACAGCCGGGAACGCCTGCAACTGGTGCTCGACCTGACCGACTCCAGCCGCGACGGCCTGTTTATCATCGACCCGCAGACCCGCGACATCCTGCATATGAACCAAGCCATGTACAGCAGCCTGGGCTATAGCGCCGAGACCTTCAGCCAGCTGCTCAAGGAAGACCCTGAGCAGCTGCTGCCGGGCTTTCACCAGTGGCTGGAAGGCGTGCGCCAGGCGCAACAGGACAAGCTGTCACAGATATTCCAAAGGCAGATGCGCCGCCGCGATGGCAGCCTGCAGGCCGCCGAAATCAGCGCCCAGCTAATGGTCCTCAATGGCCATGAATACCTGATCGGGGTTTCCCGCGATAACAACGAACGCCTGCAGATCGAGGCGCAACTGCAGCGCCTGTCGCAACA
Source organism: Pseudomonas sp. (assembly GCF_035512415.1). GTDB lineage: Bacteria > Pseudomonadota > Gammaproteobacteria > Pseudomonadales > Pseudomonadaceae > Aquipseudomonas. The sequence goes on from NZ_DATKDZ010000005.1 coordinate 321,244, forward strand.
GGACGGCCTGACCGGCCTGTATAACCGCCGTTACTTCGATAACCGCCTGGCCAGCGAGTGGCGGCGCATGCGCCGGCATAACGCTTCGCTGACCCTGCTGATGCTGGATATCGACTACTTCAAGGCCTATAACGACCAACTCGGCCACCTGGCCGGTGACGATGTCCTGCAGCAGGTCGCCGAACTGCTGCAGCGCTGCATGCAGCGCGAGGACGATGCCGCCTGTCGCTATGGCGGCGAAGAATTCGCCATCATCCTGGCCAACGCCGGCCTGCACAGCGGGGCCCTGGTGGCCGCCCGGGTGCACCAGCAGCTGGCTGAACTGGACATTCCCCACCCAGGCAGCCCACTCGGGCGGATAACCCTGAGCATTGGCCTGGCCTGTATCGAGCCGAGCCAAGACAACCAACCCTATATGCTGATCGCTCAGAGCGACCAGGCGCTCTACCAGGCCAAACATCAGGGCCGCAATTGCACCTGCGAATGGCAGCAGGTACGGGCTACTGAATAATCAGGTTATTGAACAGCAGGTCCTCCACCAGCGGCTTGCCCTCTTCCGCGGTGAGCACATCCTGAACCTGCTTGAGCGCCTGCTGACGCAGCAACTCCTTGGAATCAGCCGCCGCCATGCTGGCCTCGGTCTGCTCCGAAAACAGCATCACCAACTGATTGCGGATCAGCGGATCGTGGTGCTTGACCGCAGTCTCGGCCTCGACACTGGCGACCCGCAGGGAAATATCCGCCTTGAAGAACTTGAGCTTCGGCCCCGTGCCGAAATTGCCCACCAGGGCCGGGAACAGGGAGACATAGGCCACTACAGGGACCGCCTCCTCCGCAGTTTTTTCGTCCTCCTCGGCCTGCGCCAACAGCGGCAGGGACAGGGCCATCAGCAATGCGATCCAGACTTTCACGGTGTATTCCTCAAGGGGCCGGTACGGCTAGCAGCCCCTAGCATAGCCACAGCGGCGGCCAGGCCCAAGCCCTATGCTTATGCAAGGCCATCAGGAGCAGGCATGCTCGTTGACCGCGACCTGTGCCCCCCTACACTGCAACCCCATCAACCCGAGAGGAATCGCCCGATGAAAGCCGTGCTGTGCAAAGCCTTCGGCCCCGCCGAAACCCTGGTACTGGAAGAAGTCGCCAGCCCCGAAGCGAAGAAGAACGAAGTGCTCCTGCAAGTCCATGCGGCCGGGGTCAACTTTCCCGACACCCTGATCATCGAAGGCAAATACCAGTTCAAGCCGCCCTTCCCGTTCTCTCCGGGTGGCGAAGCAGCCGGCGTGGTCAGCGCGGTGGGCGAAAAAGTCAGCCACCTGAAAGTCGGCGACCGGGTCATGGCCCTGACCGGCTGGGGCAGCTTTGCCGAAGAAGTGGCGGTACCCGGCTATAACGTCATGCCGATCCCGGCGAGCATGGATTTTGCCAGCGCTGCCGCCTTCGGTATGACCTACGGCACCTCGATGCACGCCCTCAAGCAGCGCGCCAATCTGCAACCGGGTGAAACCCTGCTGGTGCTCGGCGCATCCGGCGGTGTCGGCCTGGCGGCGGTGGAAATCGGCAAGGCCATGGGTGCCAGGGTGATCGCCGCAGCGAGCAGCGCCGAAAAGCTGGAAGTGGCCCGGGCGGCCGGTGCCGACGAGCTGATCAACTACAGCGAAGGCAGCCTCAAGGACGAAGTCAAACGCCTGACCGGCGGCCAGGGCGCGGACGTGATCTACGACCCGGTGGGTGGCGACCTGTTCGATGCCGCTATCCGCTGCATCGCCTGGAACGGCCGCCTGCTGGTGGTGGGCTTCGCCAGCGGACGCATCCCCGAGCTGCCGGTCAACCTCGCCCTGCTCAAGGGCGCGGCAGTGGTCGGCGTATTCTGGGGCTCCTTCGCCCAGCGCCAGCCCCAGGACAACGCCAGCAATTTCCAGCAGCTGTTCGCCTGGCATGCCGAAGGCAAGCTCAAGCCCCTGGTGTCGCAGACCTTCCCACTGGAACAGGCCGGCGCAGCCATCGACACCCTGGGCCAGCGCAAGGCCGTGGGCAAGGTGGTGGTGCAGGTGCGGTAAATGTAGGGTGGATGACGCCTTATTCATCCACCACTCACGCCCAAATTGGTGGATCGGTGAAGCGTGATCCACCCTACGAAGCCGCCCCAGAGCGGCTTCTTTCATTCAGCCACGCGGCGCGTAAGCAAACACATCGGCGCGCATCTGATGGGCGTCCATGCCGGCGTCCACCAGCGCATCCAGGGTCGCGTAGACCATGGCCGGCGAGCCGCTGGCGTACAGGTGCAGCGCCTTGAGGTCGGCGAAGTCTTCGCGCACGGCTTCGTGCAGCAGGCCGCAGCGGCCTTGCCAACCGCACGGGTCGCTGACCACCTGATGCAGAAACAGATTGGGTACCTGCTGCCACTGCGCCCAGTGCTCCAGCGCGTAGAAATCCTCCGGGCGGCGAGCGCCCCAGTACAGATGCACCGGATGGCTAAAGCCAGCAGCGCGACAGTGCTCGATCAGGCTGTGCATCTGCGCCATGCCGGTACCGGCCGCGATCAGCACCAGCGGGCCATCCGGCAGCTCGGCCAGGTGGGTATCGCCGAAGGGCATTTTCACCCGCGCCAGGCCCTGGCTGCGCAGCTGTGCGATGAGCTTCACGGTGCCTTCGTCACGGGCCAGGATATGCAGCTCCAGCTCACGCCCACAGTGGGGTGCCGAGGCCAGGGAGAAAGCGGCGTAATCGTCATCCTCGCGCCGTAGCAATAAATACTGGCCAGCGTGGTAGCGCGGCACCTTGCCGGCCGGGGCGTTGAGGCGCAGGCGGAACACATCACCGCCCAGCTCATCGCACGCAACAACCTGGCAGGCCAACTCGCGCACCGGCAGCTCGCCGGGGGCCAGCACGCCGTCCCAGTGCAGCACACAGTCTTCCAGCGGCTCGGCCAGGCAGGTGAACAGTTCACCATGGTCCAGCGTGCTCGCGCCCTGCTGCACGCGGCCCTCCACCAGCAGCGCCGCACAGATATGGCAGTTGCCATTGCGACAGCTCTGCGGGCAGTCATAACCCAGACGTCGTGCGGCATCGAGGATGCGCTCGCCGGCCTGTACTTCCAGCACAGCACCCGAAGGATTCAGGGTGACTTTCATCAATCGATTCCCAACTCAGACCACAGCGCATCGACGCGCTGCTTGACCGCCTCATCCTGAACGATAGCCCGGCCCCACTCGCGGGTGGTTTCGCCCGGCCATTTATGGGTGGCGTCCAGGCCCATCTTCGAGCCCAGGCCGGAGATCGGCGAGGCAAAGTCGAGGTAGTCGATCGGCGTGTTGTCGATCAGCACCGTGTCGCGCTTGGGGTCCATGCGCGTGGTAATCGCCCAGATCACGTCGTTCCAGTCCCGTGCGTTGATGTCGTCGTCGGTGACGATAACGAACTTGGTGTACATAAACTGTCGCAAAAACGACCAGACACCGAGCATTACCCGCTTGGCGTGGCCGGGGTACTGCTTCTTGATGGTCACCACCGCCAAGCGGTAGGAGCAACCTTCCGGCGGCAGATAGAAGTCAGTGATCTCCGGAAACTGCTTCTGCAGGATCGGCACGAAGACTTCATTGAGCGCCACACCGAGAATCGCCGGCTCATCCGGCGGACGGCCGGTATAGGTGCTGTGATAGATCGGTTTTTGCCGACGGGTGATGCGCTCGACGGTAAACACCGGGAAGGTATCGACCTCGTTGTAGTAGCCGGTGTGGTCGCCGTACGGACCTTCCGGTGCGGTCTCGCCCGGATGAATCACCCCTTCGAGGACGATTTCAGCACTGGCCGGCACCTGCAGGTCGCTGCCACGGGCTTTGATCAGCTCGGTGCGATGACCGCGTAATAGGCCGGCAAAAGCATATTCGGAGAGGCTATCGGGCACCGGAGTGACCGCGCCGAGAATGGTCGCAGGGTCGGCACCGAGGGCGACGCACACCGGGTAGGGACGATCCGGATACTTCTGGCACCACTCACGGAAATCCAGGGCACCGCCGCGGTGGCTGAGCCAGCGCATGATCAGCTTGTTGCGGCCGATCACCTGCTGGCGATAGATACCGAGGTTCTGCCGCTCCTTGTTCGGGCCCTTGGTAATGGTCAGGCCCCAGGTAATCAGCGGACCGACATCGCCTGGCCAGCAGGTCTGCACCGGCAGTTTGCTCAGGTCGACGTCGTCGCCTTCCTCGATCACTTCCTGACACGGCGCGTCTTTCAGCACCTTGGGGGCCATGGCCAGCACCTTGCGGAAAATCGGCAGCTTGTTCCAGGCGTCTTTCAGGCCTTTCGGCGGCTCCGGCTCTTTCAGGAACGCCAGCAGCTTGCCGATTTCGCGCAGCTCGCTGACTTCTTCCGCGCCCATCCCTAAGGCCACGCGCTTGGGCGTGCCGAACAAGTTGCCGAGCACCGGCATATCGAAGCCCGTGGGGTTCTCGAACAGCAGCGCCGGCCCGCCCTTACGCAGGGTGCGGTCACAGACTTCGGTCATTTCCAGCACAGGGGAAACCGGCACCTGGATGCGCTTGAGTTCGCCGCGCTGTTCCAGACCGCGGATAAAGTCGCGCAGGTCGCGATACTGCATGTTCGAGCCTCGTGTCGAGCGGGCCAAATAAGGGCGCAAAGTTTAGCGCCGAACTCGGTCTTTCAGAAGGGAAAGCCAATACCCTGGAACACAAAAGCCGGGCTTAGCCAATGCCGTGGACTTAATAAAAATGCCGCTTCCCCTTACCAGGGAAGCGGCATTCTTTGCACCTGAAGCCGTAGGATGGGTGATAACCCATCATTGGCCGATGGGTTATCACCCATCCTACGTGCTTTTGTACATGAGCATTCTGAGTCTGTTTTTAACGCAGCATCACCGAGCGCAGTAGATCCTCTTACTTACGCTTCATCGACATAAAGAACTCTTCGTTGGTCTTGGTCGCTTTCAGCTTGTCGATGAGGAACTCGATGGCGGCAATTTCGTCCATCGGGTGCAGCAGCTTGCGCAGAATCCACATGCGCTGCAACTCGTCTTCGGCGGTCAGCAACTCTTCGCGGCGGGTGCCGGAGCGGTTGATGTTGATCGCGGGGAACACGCGCTTCTCGGCGATACGACGATCCAGGGGCAGCTCCATGTTGCCGGTACCCTTGAATTCTTCGTAGATCACTTCGTCCATCTTCGAGCCGGTTTCCACCAGCGCGGTGGCGATGATGGTCAGCGAACCGCCTTCCTCGATGTTACGCGCGGCACCGAAAAAGCGCTTTGGCTTCTCCAGGGCGTGGGCGTCGACACCACCGGTGAGTACCTTGCCGGAGCTCGGGATCACGGTGTTGTAGGCACGCGCCAGACGGGTGATGGAGTCGAGCAGAATGACCACGTCCTTCTTGTGCTCGACCAGGCGCTTAGCCTTTTCGATGACCATTTCGGCAACCTGCACGTGGCGGGTCGGCGGTTCGTCGAAGGTCGATGCAACCACTTCGCCGCGCACGGTGCGCTGCATTTCGGTCACTTCTTCCGGGCGCTCGTCGATCAGCAGAACGATCAGGTGGCACTCGGGGTTGTTGCGGGTGATGTTGGCCGCAATGTTCTGCAGCATGATGGTCTTACCGGCTTTCGGCGGTGCGACGATCAGGCCGCGCTGGCCCTTGCCGATCGGCGCGCAGAGGTCGATAACGCGGCCGGTGATGTCTTCGGTGGAGCCGTTACCGGCTTCCATGACCAGACGCTTGGTGGGGAACAGCGGCGTCAGGTTTTCGAACAGAATCTTGTTCTTGGCGTTTTCCGGGCGGTCATAGTTGATGGTGTCAACTTTGAGCAGGGCAAAATAGCGCTCGCCTTCTTTCGGCGGGCGGATCTTGCCGACAATGGTGTCGCCGGTACGCAGGTTGAAGCGGCGGATCTGGCTCGGCGAGACGTAGATGTCATCGGGGCCAGCGAGGTACGAGGCATCCGCGGAGCGGAGAAAGCCGAAACCGTCCTGGAGAATCTCCAGCACGCCATCACCGGAGATTTCCTCACCGCTTTTAGCGTGTTTTTTCAACAGGGAGAAAATCACGTCCTGCTTGCGCGAACGGGCCATGTTTTCCAGGCCCATCTGTTCGGCGATTTCCAGCAGTTCGGTGATCGGCTTTTGCTTGAGTTCGGTCAGATTCATAGGGAATGACGTAATCATGAAGGAGGGGGAAATAAGCTATTCAGCTTGGGAAGCCGTGCCGCTATAAAGGCGATTGGATCGCTAGCGTGCTTCGAAGGTATTCGCGTAGGAATGCGTCGACGACGGCTTGCAGGGGGCGGCATAGGAAATGCAGCGAGGCCGAATGTAACACCGGTTTTAGCGGCACGTCCAGCCCCTAGGGCGAAAGTCGCGCAGCGACGCCTTCTGATGACCTTCTCCCTCTGGGAGAAGGTGGCGCGAAGCGCCGGATGAGGGAGGCGCTTCGCGCCGGGCAGAAAAAAGCCCCGCTATTTGCAGGGCTTATTCAACAGCACAGTCGTTAGATATTGCTGTCGAGGAAGGCCGCCAGCTGCGACTTCGACAGCGCGCCGACCTTGGTGGCTTCGACATTGCCGTTCTTGAACAGCATCAGGGTCGGGATGCCACGCACGCCGTACTTGGGCGGGGTGTCCTGGTTTTCGTCGATGTTCAGCTTGCAGACTTTCAGCTTGCCCTGGTAGGTCTGGGCAATCTCATCGAGTACGGGGGCAATCATCTTGCACGGACCGCACCACTCAGCCCAGTAGTCGACCAGCACCGGACCCTCGGCCTGAATGACGTCCTGGTCGAAACTGGCGTCGCTGACATTGGTGATGAATTCGCTCATGGAAGTCTCCGTGTTCGGAAGCAAAAGATGGTCGACATCATAGCCCGGCTTTCCCGGCACAGGAAGGCGGGCGCAATTGAGCTTCTCTATGGCCTCGCAAAAGAGGCTCGCAAAGAATTTACCTCGCAGCTAGTCGCCGAGGGTGACAAAAGCGATGCCGGTGCGCAGGGCAGCCGCGCGGATATGCTGCTGCATGGCCTTCTGCGCCGGCCCCGAGGCGTGCCGGCCCAGGGCCTTGAGGATCTTGCGGTGCTCCTGCCAGGTCTCCATTGCGCGCTCCGGGCGGATAAACGGTAGTTTCTGACTTTCCAGAAAAATATCCGCACTGGAGGTGACGATGCCGCACATGGCCTGGTTGCCACTGGCCAGCAGGATGCGCCGATGAAAGTCGAAATCCAGGCGTGAAGCGCCCTCGAAATCACCGCCGCGCAGGGCCAGGCGCATCTGCTCGACATTGTCCTGCAGCGCATCCAGCTCTGCCGCAGTCAGGGTGGCTGCCGCTAGACCACAGGCAAAACCTTCCAGAGCGAAGCGCAATTGAAAGGTATCCGCCGCCGACACCTGCTCGGCGAAGGGCCAGGAGAAGCCCGTCGGGGCCGTGGCCTGGGCGGAGGTGGCCTGGACGAACACGCCTTTGCCCGGCTGCACGCTGATCATGCCCAGGGCACTCAGGGATGACAGCGCTTCACGCAGGGAGGTGCGGCTGACCCCCAGGCGCTCAGCCAGGTCGCGTTGCGAAGGCAAGGCGTCGCCTGGGCGATAGTCCTCGTCGGCGATCAACTTGCGGATCGCCTGCAGGGCGTATTCGGGGACGGCGCGGGGAGCGGGAGCATGCATAACTGTTCAGGCCAGTCGGTCCAGTAAAGGTGCTCTTTGTACGGCCAGAGCGGCCTTGCAGGCAAGCATTGCGCCATTTTGAAGCCCATTTCACGGCCTTGCACCCGAATGGCGCAGCATCGCAATTGACCAGCGAGTCAGCTTTACAACTGTTCATACCAGTAAGACCTTGTTTTACAAAAGCAATAAGCCTAAGTGCATGAATCAAATGAAATTGGCATGAGCAATGCAATCTGGCAACCAACCAAACCTATCGGTTTTTAATTACCCAACGGGAGCACGCCATGCACAAGATTCAGCGCCACCTACTCAACCTGTTTATCGCCGGCCTGGCCCTGGGTCTGCCCAGCGCCTTCGCCGACGGCCTTAGCGACGTCACCGAGCGCGGCGTGCTGAAAGTCGCCGTACCGCAGGACTTCCCGCCCTTCGGCTCAGTCGGCCCAGACATGCAGCCGCGCGGCCTGGATATCGACACCGCCCAGCTACTGGCCGACCAACTGGCGGTCAAACTGGAACTGACCCCGGTCAACAGCACCAACCGCATCCCCTTCCTTACCACCGGCAAGGTCGACCTGGTGATCTCCAGCCTGGGCAAGAACCCCGAGCGTGAAGCGGTGATCGATTTCTCCGCCGCCTACGCGCCCTTCTACCTCGGCGTATTCGGCCCGGAAGATGCCGCCGTGAGCAGCCTCGCCGATCTGGATGGCAAGACCATCAGCGTGACCCGCGGCTCGATCGAGGATATCGAACTGAGCAAGGTGGCCCCCAAGGGCGCAACGCTCAAGCGCTTCGAGGACAACAACTCGACCATCGCCGCTTACCTTTCCAACCAGGTTGACCTGATCGCCAGCGGCAACGTGGTCATGGTGGCCATCGCCGAGCGCAACCCGAAGCGCGTGCCAGCGATGAAGATCAAGCTGAAAGACTCCCCGGTCTATGTCGGCGTGAACAAGAACGAAACCGCCCTGCTGGAGAAGGTCAACGCCATCCTCAGCGCAGGCAAGGCCGATGGCACCCTCAGCGCCATCAGTGAAAAGTGGCTGCACCAACCCCTGCCGGCTGGCCTGTAACCCCGCACAGCCAGGAGGCGCGTAACGATGGCGTATCAGTTCGACTTCATTCCGGTTCTGCAGAACGTTGACCTGTTGCTGCAAGGCGCATTCTTCACCCTGAGCCTGACCGCCGTCGGCACCCTGCTGGGGGTTGGCCTGGGCATCATCGGTGCGGTGATGCGCGCCTGGCGGATCAAGCCCTTCAACCAGCTGTTTGGCCTGTATGTCGAACTGATCCGCAACACGCCCTTTATCGTTCAGCTGTTCTTTATCTTCTTCGGCCTGCCGGCCCTGGGCGTACGGATGAACGAGTGGGAGGCGGCGGTGCTGGCGATGGTGATCAACCTGGGGGCCTACTCCACCGAGATCATCCGCGCCGGCATTCAAGCCATCCCTGGCGGGCAACTGGAAGCCGCTGCGGCCCTGGCCATGAACCGCATCGAGATCTTCCGCCACGTGGTGCTACGCCCGGCCCTGGCCAAGGTCTGGCCGGCGCTGTCGAGCCAGATCATCATCGTCATGCTCGGCTCGGCGGTGTGTTCGCAGATTTCCACCGAGGAGCTGTCGTTCGCCGCCAACTTTATCCAGTCGCGCAACTTCCGCGCCTTTGAAACCTACCTGGTGACCACCTTGCTCTATCTGGCCATGGCGATTCTGATCCGCCAGCTGCTGGCCTGGGTCGGCCGCCGCTTTGTTGTCGGAGGCCGCTGATGGACTTCACCTTCTGGGACATCCTGCGCAACCTGCTGGTGGGCCTGCAGTGGACCCTGTTGCTGTCGCTGGTGGCCTTCGCCTGCGGCGGCGTAGCCGGATTGCTGCTTCTGCTGGCACGGATTTCACCGCTGCAACCGCTGCGAGTTCTGGCGCGCGGCTATATCGAGCTGTTCCAGGGCACGCCGCTGCTGATGCAGCTGTTTATGGTGTTCTTCGGCATCGCCCTGCTCGGCATCGACGTCTCGCCCTGGCTGGCGGCGGCCTGCGCCCTGACCCTATTCACCAGCGCCTTTCTCGCCGAGATCTGGCGCGGCTGCGTCGAGTCGATCAGCCATGGCCAGTGGGAAGCCGCCGAAAGCCTGGCCATGAGCCGCCTCGAAGTGCTGCGTCACGTGGTGCTGCCGCAGGCCATGCGCATCGCCATCGCGCCCACCGTGGGTTTCTCGGTGCAGGTGGTGAAAGGCACCGCAGTGACCTCGATCATCGGCTTTACCGAACTGACCAAGACCGGCGGCATGCTGGCCAACGCCACTTTCGAACCATTCATGGTCTACGGCCTGGTGGCGCTCGGCTACTTCCTGCTCTGTTACCCCTTGTCGCTTGCCGCATACCGCCTGGAAAGGAGGCTGAATGTCACTGCTTAACGTCACCGCCCTGCACAAGTACTACGGCGACAACCATGTGCTCAAAGGCATCGATCTGAAGGTCGAGGAAGGCGAAGTGGTCGCCATCATCGGCCGCAGCGGTTCGGGCAAGAGCACCCTGCTGCGCACCCTCAACGGCCTGGAATCGATCAACGACGGGGTTATCGAGGTTGATGGCGACTATATCGACGCCGCCCGCGCGGACCTGCGCAGCCTGCGGCAGAAGGTCGGCATGGTGTTTCAGCAGTTCAACCTGTTCCCCCACCTGAGCGTTGGCGAGAACATTATGCTGGCACCCCAGGTGGTGAAGAAGATGGGCCGCGACGACGCGCAACAACTGGCGCGGCAAATGCTCGAACGGGTCGGACTGGGCGAGAAATTCAACGCCTACCCGGAGCGGTTGTCCGGCGGCCAGCAACAGCGGGTGGCGATTGCCCGCGCCCTGGCCATGTCGCCCCGGGTGCTGCTGTGTGACGAGATCACCTCGGCGCTCGACCCGGAGCTGGTCAACGAGGTACTGGCGGTGGTCAAGCAACTGGCCAGCGAGGGCATGACCCTGATTATGGTCACCCACGAAATGCGCTTCGCCCGCGAGGTCGGCGACAAACTGGTGTTTATGCACCAGGGCAAGGTGCATGAGGTCGGCGATCCCAAGCTGCTGTTCGCCGAGCCGCAGACTGCAGAGCTACGCCAGTTTATCGGCTCGGTGAACCTGTAAATCCAGCCTTTTACCCGCCTGATGGCGCGCTCAAGCTAAGCGTGATGCGCCCGCGACGAACGGCCGATATGCGCCTTGAGCAGCAGTCCGCAGCAGAGCGTCGAGGCTTTTTCAGGGACACGCGCAGGGCCTGCGACATCAGTATGCGTTGGCGAGGCCGGGCTATCGTGGCAGGATGGCCGGGTTCCGCATTGAGATGTCTCCGTCATGCCGCATACCCCTGCAGAGTCCTTCCCCTTGATTGCAGCCATCGACCTGGGCTCCAACAGCTTCCATATGGTGCTGGCCAAAGCCGACCATGGCGAAATCCGCATCCTCGAACGCCTCGGCGACAAGGTGCAGCTGGCCGCCGGAATCGACGAGCAGCGCCTGCTTAGCGAAGAAGCCATGCAGCGCGGGCTCGACTGCCTGCGCCGCTTTGCCCAGCTGACCGCCAGCCTGCCCGAGGGTGCGGTGCGCATCGTCGGCACCAATGCCCTGCGCGAGGCGCGCAACCGCGATGTATTTATCCAGCGCGCGGAGGCCATCCTCGGTCACCCGGTTGAAGTGATCTCCGGACGCGAGGAAGCGCGGCTGATCTACCTCGGCGTGTCACACAGCATCGCCGACACCCCGGGCAAACGCCTGGTCGCCGATATCGGCGGCGGCAGTACCGAATTCGTCATTGGCCAGCGCTTTGAACCGCTGCTGCGCGAAAGCCTGCAGATGGGCTGCGTGAGCTTTACCCAGCGCTTCTTCAAGGACGGCAAGATCACCCCGGCTCGCTACGCCCAGGCCTACACCGCGGCGCGGCTGGAGATCATGGGCATCGAGCACGGCCTGCGCCGCCTGGGCTGGGAAGATGCGGTGGGGGCCTCGGGCACCATCAAGGCCATCGGCCTGACCATCCAGGCCGCCGGTCTCGGCAGCGGCGAGGTCAATGCCGAAGGTCTGGCCTGGCTGAAACGCAAAATATTCAAGATGGGTGAGGCCGACAAGCTCGACCTCGACGGCATCAAGCCGGATCGCCGCAGCATCTTCCCCGCCGGCCTGGCGATTCTCGAAGCGATCTTCGATGCCTGCGATATCCAGCGCATGAGCCATTCCGAAGGGGCGCTGCGTGAAGGCGTGCTGTATGACCTGCTTGGCCGCCATCAGCATGAGGACGTGCGCGAACGCACCCTCAGCTCACTGATGGAGCGTTACCACGTCGACCTGGAACAGGCCGCACGGGTGGAAAGCAAGGCGCTCTCGGCTCTCGACAAGGTCGCAGACGACTGGGAGCTGAACGACGACTGGCACCGCGAACTGCTCAGCTGGGCAGCCAAGGTACACGAGGTCGGCCTGGACATTGCCCACTACCAGTACCACAAGCACGGAGCCTACCTGGTCGAGCACTCCGACCTGTCCGGTTTCTCCCGCCAGGACCAGCAGATGCTGGCGCTGCTGGTGCGCGGCCATCGACGCAATATTCCCAAGGACAAGTTCGCTGCCTTCGGCGAGGAAGGCGTCAAACTGATGCGCCTGTGCGTGCTGCTGCGCTTCGCCATCCTGTTCCACCATATCCGTGGGACTCAGGAAATGCCCCAGGTGGAACTCAAGGCCAGCCAGCAGCGCCTGGAAATCGCCTTTCCGCAGGATTGGCTAGCCGCCAACCCGCTGACCCAGGCGGACTTCACCCAGGAAGCGGAATGGCTCAAGCGCATCGATATCGAACTGAGCGTACGCTGACGCTCCCGCCCTTCGGGCACCCTCTCCACTAGGGCGTACCGCCCTAAACAGGAGAAGCTGCAGCAGCCTTTGTGGCCCACCCTCCATGGCGAGCACCCTACGGGCCGTCGCCATGCGACGTTGACAATAGCGCCCGGCTATTTCTTATCGTACGCTGACCAGCGGCACCGTCAGCTTGTCCAGCAGCCCGGCCTGGGCGCTGCGCGGGTTCTGATTACCGGTGGGCTGCAGACGTACATAGCGCCCATCCGGCTGCAGCAGCCAGGCGTGGGTGTTGTCGGTCAGGTAAACCTCCAGCTCCTTCTTCACCCGCAGGATCAGTTTCTTGCCTTCCACCGGGAAGCAGGTCTCGACGCGCTTGTCGAGGTTGCGCTCCATCCAGTCGGCGCTGGAGAGGTAGATCTTCTCTTCGCCGCCATTAAGGAAGTAGAACACCCGCGTGTGCTCAAGGAAGCGGCCGATGATCGAACGCACCTGGATATTGTGCGAGACCCCGGCAATGCCCGGACGCAGGCAGCACATACCGCGCACCACCAGGTCGATCTTCACCCCAGTCTGGCTGGCCTTGTACAGCGCGCGGATGATCTTCGGATCGGTCAGCGAGTTGAACTTGGCAATGATATGCGCCGGCTTGCCGTCGGCCGCCAGGGCGGTCTCCTTGGCGATCATATCGAGCAGGGTCTTTTTCAGGGTGAAGGGTGCGTGCAGCAGCTTCTTCATGCGCAGGGTCTTGCCCATACCGATCAGCTGGCTGAACAGTTTGGACACGTCCTCGCACAGCGCCACGTCGGCGGTGAGCAGGCTGTAGTCGGTGTACAGCCTGGCGTTGCCAGCGTGGTAGTTGCCGGTGCCGAGGTGCGCATAGCGAACGATATCGCCGCTCTCGCGGCGCAAAATCAGCATCATCTTGGCGTGGGTCTTGTAGCCCACCACACCATAGATCACCACCGCACCGGCAGCCTGCAGGCGGCTGGCCAGAGCCAGGTTGGACTCTTCATCGAAACGCGCACGCAGCTCGATCACCGCGGTGACCTCCTTGCCGTTGCGTGCCGCTTCCACCAGGGCGTCGACGATTTCCGAGTTGGCCCCGCTGCGGTACAGGGTCTGCTTGATCGCCAGCACGTGCGGGTCTTTTGCCGCCTGACGCAGCAGGTCGACCACTGGGGTAAACGACTCGAAAGGGTGCAACAGGAGGATGTCCTGCTTGCTGACCACACTGAAGATGTTCTCGGCGTTCTGCAGCAGCTTGGGGATCACCGGGGTGAAGGGCTTGTATTGCAGCTCCGGGTGACTGTCCAGGCCGGTGATGCTGAACAGGCGGGTCAGGTTGACCGGGCCGTTGACCCGGTACAGCTCGCTCTCGCTGAGGTTGAACTGCTTGAGCAGGTAATCCAACAGCGGCCGTGGGCAGGTGTCGACCACTTCCAGGCGAACCGCATCGCCATAACGGCGGCTGAACAGCTCGCCGCGCAGGGCGCGGGCCAGGTCTTCGACGTCCTCGGTATCCACCGACAGGTCGGCGTTACGGGTCAGGCGGAACTGGTAGCAACCCTTGACCTTCATGCCCTGGAACAGATCATCGGCGTGGGCATGGATCATCGAGGAAAGGAACACGAAGTTGGCACCGGGGCCGCCGACATCCTCCGGCACCTTGATGATGCGTGGCAGCAGACGCGGAGCCGGGATGATCGCCAGACCCGAGTCGCGGCCAAAGGCGTCGATGCCTTCCAGCTCGACGATAAAGTTCAGGCTCTTGTTCACCAACAGCGGGAACGGGTGTGTCGGGTCGAGGCCGATCGGAGTGATGATCGGCGCGATTTCGTCGCGGAAATAGCGACGTACCCAGGCCTTGTGCTTGGCCGTCCAGAAGCGGCGACGGATAAAGTTGACGTTGTGCTTGGCCAGCGCCGGGAACAGGTTGTCGTTGAGAATCGCGTACTGGCGATCCACCTGCTCGTGCACCAGCTCGGCAATCCGTGCCAGCGCCTGGTGCGGTTGCAGGCCATCGGCACCGGCCTGCTCGCGGGCGAAGTTGATCTGCTTCTTCAGCCCGGCAACGCGGATCTCGAAGAACTCGTCGAGGTTACTGGAGAAGATCAGCAGAAACTTCAGCCGCTCCAGCAACGGATAGGACTCGTCCAGCGCCTGCTCCAGCACGCGGATATTGAACTTCAGCTGCGACAGCTCGCGGTGGATATACAGGCTGCTGTCGTCCAGATTCGGAATCGCCACTGGCGGTGGCGGGGCCGGCACAGGCGCAGGTACCACCACGTCGACCGGCGGGGCCTCCGCGGCTACGGTCTCGTCGACGACCGGCTGGGCGTCCTGCAATTCGCTGTTACTGAGTCCTTCGGTGTTCATCACAAATGTCCCGGGGGCGTCATTGCCCCTGCTTAAGCAGTTCTGCCGCACGTACGGCGAAATAAGTCAGGATGCCATCGGCACCCGCGCGTTTGAAGGCGGTCAGCGATTCGAGGATCACCGCCTCGCCCAGCCAACCGTTCTGGATTGCGGCCATATGCATGGCGTACTCGCCGCTGACCTGATAGACAAAGGTCGGCACCTTGAATTCCGCCTTGACCCGCCAGAGGATGTCCAGATAGGGCATGCCCGGCTTGACCATAACCATGTCTGCGCCTTCGGCCAGATCCGCCGCCACTTCATGCAGGGCTTCGTCGCCGTTGGCCGGGTCCATCTGGTAGCTGGCCTTGTTGGCCTTGCCCAGATTCGCCGCCGAACCCACCGCGTCGCGGAACGGGCCGTAGTAGGCGCTGGCGTACTTGGCCGAATAGGCCATGATCCGCACATTGCTGTGATCAGCCAGTTCCAGGGCCTCGCGAATCGCCTGCACGCGGCCGTCCATCATGTCAGAGGGCGCGACCACCTGGGCACCAGCGGCGGCATGGGACAGGGCCTGCTTGACTAGGGCATCGACGGTGATGTCGTTCTGCACATAGCCATCTTCGTCGAGGATGCCGTCCTGACCGTGGGTGGTAAACGGATCGAGAGCCACATCGCTGATCACCCCCAACTCGGGGAACTTGCCGCGCAGGGCACGGATCGCGCGCTGGGCGATGCCCTCAGGGTTCCAGGCCTCCTCGCCGAGCAGGGATTTGTTCTCCAGCGGCGTCACAGGGAACAGCGCCAGGGCGGGAATGCCCAGAGCCACCCACTTCTCCGCTTCCTGCAGCAGCAGGTCGATGGACAGGCGCTCGACGCCCGGCATCGAGGCAATCGCTTCGCGGCGGTTTTCACCATCGAGGACAAATACCGGCAAAATCAGGTCATCAACGCTCAAACGATGCTCACGCACCAGTCGCCGGGAAAACTCATCACGGCGGTTGCGACGCAGGCGGGTGGCGGGGAACAGACGGTTGGCGGGGGTAAAGCTCACGACAGGCTCCAGAGCCCGGATCGACGGGCGAGTGTGACAGTTATAAGCGGCCATTATGACCAAAGTATGACAGCACACGACAGCGCTGCGACCGCTTGCCGCAAGCAGGCTCAGGATAGCGGGCGAAAAAACCGCGGCATAGTGCGGCACGCCGCGGGCAGCGTCTTTATTTCAGCAGTCCGGCCCCTGGCAGGCCGCACTCAACACCTCAAGCTCAGGCCGCTAGCAGGCCGTTGAAAAATGTAGGCGAGGCGGGCAAGACAATACCGATGGCGGCCCCACAAAAACGGCCGAGGAAGCGGACTGAGCTCGCACACGAGTTTACTGGCTGTAAATGAGCATTCCGAGACGCCGCGTCCCGGGCCGTTTTTAACGCAGTATTGCCAACGCAGGTAGTTTTTCAACGGACTGCTACCGTGCTCCGTTCACCTGGCGTGTAGTACAACGCCACCAGGCTGAGCAGGCTGTAGCCCAGCAGCAACGGCCAGAGCAGCGGCAGCTCCGGCAACAGACCGAGTTGCAGCGCCAGCCATACCACCGGCAGGTTGAGCGCCAGACGCAGCAGCTCCAGACGCCTGGCCGTCGGGCGGTTCTCCAGCCAGGTGCCGATCACGTACAGGCCACCGGCCATCCAGGCCAGCCCCAATAGCAATGCCGCCGTGCTCAGCTCGGCAGCCAACGCCAGCAGGCCGGTGCCGGCGAGCACATAGAGGCTGAACTGGGTCGCGGCATACACTTGCTGGCCACGGCTCAGCGGCACGTCGAATTTGACGAACTGACTGAGGTCCGGCTTTGCCTGCGGATACTTGGCCGCCACATCGGCTGGCCGCCAGCCGGTGGGCATAAACCAGATGCGCAGCCTGTCCCACCAGGACTCGGCCCGCTGCGCATCGCGCCATAGCGCCACATAGAACTGCGCATTGGCCCACAGCGGGTTCCAGCTGGCCAGCGGCGTGGTCACGCCGAAGATTACCGGCTGCTCATCCAGCTCTTCCTGAAAGGTGCCGAATAACCTGTCCCAGAGAATGAACACTCCACCGTAGTTGCGATCCATATACACAGCATTCTGCGCATGGTGCACGCGGTGGTTGGACGGCGAGACAAACAGCCACTCGAACCAGCCCAGCTTGGGAATATGCCGGGTATGCACCCAGAACTGGTAAAGCAGGTTGAGCGCCGCCACCGTCAGAAACACCAGCGGCGGCACGCCGGCTACGGCCATGGGCAGGTAGAAAATCCAGCCGAAGATAAACCCGGTGCTGGTCTGGCGCAGAGCGGTGGAGAGGTTGTAGTCCTCACTCTGGTGATGCACCGAGTGGGCCGCCCAAAGCACATTGCGCTCGTGGCCCAGGCGGTGGTTCCAGTAATAACAGAAGTCGTAGAAGACGAAGGCCAGCAGCCAAACCCAGAGCGGTTCGGCGGACAGCTCGAAAACTGCCAGCTGCTGCCAGGCCAGGGTATAGATAAGCAGGCCAATGGTTCTGGTCAGCAGGCCCGCGGTGGTCGACAACACACCGGCGCTAAGGCTGTTGATAGCGTCGGCCAGACGATAACTGCTGACCCCACGCCAGCGATCAGCCAGCAGTTCCAGGGCGATCAGTACAAAGAAAAAAGGTACGGCGTAGAGGATGTAATTCATAGTGTCGCCATATCGATGTGCAGCTAGGATTGCTAAGAGAATCCTAGCCGAGCGCCACATCTGCTTCGCGGCGCACCATGCCAACCTGGGTGGCATATGGCGACAGACAACAACCCCATTCAATCCGCTACGACTCGGCAATTCAGGAGCATTTAATGAACAAAAAGGTTGCGGTGATTCTTTCCGGCTGTGGCGTCTACGATGGCGCGGAAATCCATGAAAGCGTGATCACCCTGCTGCGTCTCGACCAGCGCGGTGCCCAGGTGCAGTGCTATGCCCCCAACGTGGCGCAACTGCACGTGGTCGACCATTACAGCGGCGACGAGATGGACGAGACGCGCAACGTGCTGGTGGAGTCGGCGCGCATCGCCCGCGGCAAGATCAAGGACGTCAAGGAGCTGCATGTCGGCGATTTCGACGCACTGATCCTGCCCGGAGGTTTTGGCGTGGCGAAGAACCTCTCCGACTTCGCCATCAGCGGAGCCAACTGCACGGTGCAAGCCGACGTGCTAAGCGCCGCCCAGGCCTTCGTCAAGGCTGGCAAGCCAGTCGGCCTGATCTGCATCGCGCCGGCCCTGGCGGCGAAAATCTTCGGCAACGGGGTGATCTGCACCATCGGCAACGACCACGACACCGCCGCGGCCATGACCCAGATGGGCGCGGTCCACCATGAGTGCGAAGTCAGCGACATCATTGAAGACCCTGCGCGCAAACTGGTCAGTACCCCGGCCTATATGCTCGCCCAGTCGATCAGCGAAGCGGCCTCGGGCATCAATAAGCTGGTTGATCGAGTGCTGGAGCTGGCTCACCACGACTAAGAACACGCTTACGATCTGCTGCGCGTCGGCCCTACTGCGTTAAAAACAGACTCGGACTGCTCATTTACAGCTCGTAAACTCCGCGTCCTCGCCTGTTTTTGCCTTGTAGGACTCTAGCTCGCGAGATCGTAAACACGTTCTAGCAAGCTGTTTACGCCAATGGTCGCGGCACTCCCGCCGCGACCCTGGCCAAGCGCTGCGCACTGCGGCAGTTTGACTGCCTCCCTCCCAGGATGTCGCCCGCATGAGCACCACACCCGCCTTCGACCCGGAACTGCAGCAGGCCGTGGCCGGCTTCTTCCAACGCATCCCCTTCAATCAGATGCTCGGTATCGAGCTGGATGAACTGAGCCTGGAGCGGGTCACCATGCACCTGCCGATGAAGCCCGAGCTGATCGGCAACTTCGTTCACGGCATCCTGCATGGCGGGGTGATCTCCTCGCTGCTGGATGTGGCCGGCGGTGCCATGGCGCTGATCGGCGCGTTCGACAAGCACCAGCACCTGTCCAGTGCCGAGCGCATGACGCGGCTGTCCAAGCTCGGCACCATCGACCTGCGCATCGACTACCTGCGCCCCGGCCGCGGCCAGCGCTTTACCGCCACGGCGGTGCTGCTGCGCTCGGGCAACAAGGTGGCGGTGGTACGCAGCGAATTGCACAGCGACGATGGCACCCTGGTGGCGGTGGGTACCGGCACCTATCTATGCGGCTAGGCGTTAGCCGCCAGCCTGACGCTGCAAGCGGGTCAGAATACGATCCAGGGCATTGGCAAAGGTCTGCTTGTCGCGCTCGTTATAAGGCGGCTGACCGCCACCGACCTGGCCCTGCTCGCGCAGCTCGGTAAATAGGTTTCGCACCGCCAGCTTGTCGCCCATATTGCGTTCATCGAACTCGCGTCCGCGCGGATCGAGGGCAGCCACGCCCTTTTTCACCAGGCGATCGGCCAGGGGCACATCGCTGCAGATCACCAGTTCGCCGGGCAGGGCGTGTTCCACCAGATAATCGTCGGCAGCGTCCGGGCCGCTGGGCACCACAATAAGCCGCACACAGCTGTAGGCCGGTTTGACCTGGGCCTGGCCAGCCACCAGCAGCACCTCGAAGCGGCGCTTGAGGGCGAACTTGACCACCTGATCCTTGGCCGCCCTGGGGCAGGCGTCGGCATCTATCCATACCCGCAGCGGCGCGCTTTGCTCATTCACAACCAAGCACTCCCACTCACACCGGCGCGCGGCGCACCGTGGCCAGCAATGCCGCCGCACCAATAAATAGCGCGCCGAAGGTGCGATTCATCAGACGCTGCTGACGTGGCGAACGCAGCGCCCGCAGCAGCCGCGCGGCCAGGCCGGTGTAGCCGGCCATGACGATCAGGTCGACGCAGATCATGGTCACGCCCATCACCAGATACTGGCTTAGCAGCGGGGCCTGCGGGTTGAGGAACTGCGGCAGCACCGCGAGCATAAAGACAATGGCCTTGGGGTTGCTGAAGTTAACCAGAAAACCGCGCAGCACCAGGGTCAGCGGCCGACCGATAGGCCGCTCGGCGGGTGCCGCCATGTCGCTGGGCAGCGCCTGCCACTGGCGATAGCCGAGGTACACCAGATAGACCACGCCGAACCATTTGATCAGGCTAAAGGCCAGCTCCGAAGCGGCGAGAATCGCCCCGACACCGGCGGCGACGATAACGATCTGCAAAGCCAGCCCCAGCTGCAGGCCCAGAGCGTTCCAGTAGCCGCGCAGAAAACCGTACTGCAACCCTGCGGACATCGAGGCAATCGCCCCGGCACCTGGCGACAGGCTGATGATCCAACAGGCGACGAAGAACGCGAGCCAAGTTTCCAGTGCCACGGCGATACCTCAGACAGGTCGATAAAAAGATCAAAAAAAGGGGTAGGCCACGTAGCCTACCCCTTGTTGGGTTACTCGCCCAGCCTGCTAATCAGTCCGGCGAACCCTTGCGCAATTGCACCGGATCCATCTCTTCCTTGCGCGCCCGGGCACGGGCCGTGCGCAGGCGGATATTGATGGCTTCCACCGCCAACGAGAAGGCCATGGCGAAGTACACGTAGCCCTTGGGTACATGCACATCGAAGGCTTCGGCGATCAACACGGTACCCACCACGATCAGGAACGACAGGGCGAGCATCTTCAGGCTCGGGTGCTTGTCGATAAAGTCGCTGATGGTGCCGGCCGAAAGCATCATCACGATCACCGAGATGACGATGGCCGCGACCATCACCGGCACGTTATCCACCAGCCCAACCGCGGTGATTACCGAGTCCAGGGAGAAGATGATATCGATGATGGCGATCTGCACGATGATGCCCATAAAGCCATAGGCCTTGCCGCCACCAGCCTGGGCCTCTTCTTCGCCTTCCAGGCTGTGGTAGATTTCCGCGGTGCTCTTGAACAGCAGGAACAGGCCGCCGAAAAATAGAATCAGATCGCGCCCGGAGAAGCCTTCGCCGAAGACATGGAACAGATCGGTGGTCAGGCGCATCACCCAGCTGATCGACAACAGCAGCAGAATCCGCGTGCCCATGGCCAGGGCCAGGCCGAAGAAGCGCGCCTTGGGTTGCTGATGTTTGGGCAGGCGACTGACCAGAATCGAGATAAAGATAATGTTGTCAATGCCGAGGACGATTTCCAGGGCGGTCAGGGTCAGAAACGCGACCCAGAGTTCAGGGTTGGCCAGCCATTCCATCATGCTTGTGTCTCGACTTTGTTCACGGTGGGGAGTTCGCCATTGCGCCAGCGGCGCACGGCTTTCTGGAAGAACAGACTATTGGGCACCTGCACCCAGCAACCCGGGGCATCGCCACTGAGGTCTTCGAGGGTGGTGTAGAACAGGTTGATCGACAGCACCCGACCTTTGACACCGGGCTTGTCGGCACTTTCGATCACTTCCACGCAGTCGCCGATGCGAAACGGCGTCAGGGTCACGATCAGCAGCGCACAGAACAGGTTGGACAGCACGCTCCAGATGGCGAAGAAGGCCACTGCGGCCACGGCGACAAAGCCGGTCAGCGCCGTCCACAGTACCTGGGCGGAAACCCCCAGGCGCTCCAGCACCAGCATAAAGGCGCTGCCCATGATCAACCAGCGCAGTGCGCCACGCAGGGGCCACAGGACCTCCGTCGGCAACTGCGGGTAGCGCGTGGCCAGACGGCTCAGGCCGCGAGCCAGCAGGCGCTGCAGCAACCAGGCAAGCAACAGGATCAGCAGCACCTGACCACCACGGATCAAGGGTTCGCTGTAGACGAGCAGCCATTCGCCCGCGGGCCATTCGAGTTTCAACTTGCGGCCTCCAGCTCGGCCTGCAAGGCCTCCAGGGTTTCCAGCGCCAGCATCCAGCGTTCCTCCAGATCGGCTTCGCGGCTTTTCAGCCGGGCCTGATCGGCCAGGGCATCGCGCAGCTCATCCTTGCGCGCCGCTTCGTAGATAGCGCTGTCGCCCAGACGCTGTTCCACCGCGGCGAGCTGGGTATGCAACTGCCCCAGCTCCTTTTCCAGTTTGTCGGCCTCACGCTTGTGCGGGGCCAGCTGCTGGCGCAGGGCCGCCGCGACCTGGCGCTGGGCGCGCTTGTCGGTCTTGTCCAGATTGATCTCGGCACTGCTCGGCGCGGCCTGGCGCACACGGTAATCCACCAGCCAGCGGGCGTAGTCTTCCAGGTCGCCATCGAACGACTGCACGCGGCCATCGGCAACGAGGAGGAACTCGTCAGTGGTGCTCTTGAGCAGGTGGCGATCGTGGGATACCACCACCACCGCGCCGCTGAACTCCTGCAGGGCCATGGTCAGGGCCAGACGCATTTCCAGGTCGAGGTGGTTGGTCGGTTCATCGAGCAGCAGCAGGTTGGGCTTGCCCCAGGCGATCAGAGCCAGGGCCAGACGGGCTTTTTCACCGCCGGAGAAGTTCAGCACCGGCTCGTCGCAGCGCGGGCCGCGGAAATCGAAGCCACCGAGGAAATCGCGCAAGGTCTGCTCGCGCTCGGTGGGGGCCAGGCGCTGGAAATGCAGCAAGGGGCTGGCCTTGTCGTCCAGGGCATCGAGCTGGTGCTGGGCGAAGTAGCCCACCACCAGGTTCTCGCCACGCTGCAAGCGGCCGCTGATGGGCTGCAGTTCGCCGGCGAGGTTCTTGATCAGGGTCGACTTGCCTGCCCCGTTGGGCCCGAGCAGGCCCAGGCGCGCGCCAGGGGTCAGCTGCAGCTTGACCTGCTCCAGCACCACCTTGTCGCCGTAACCCAGGCGGCCTTCGCTAAGATCCAGCAGCGGGCTGGAGATCTTGTCGGCCTCGCGGAAGCTGAAGTCGAAGGGCGAATCGACATGCGCAGCCGACAGTTCCTCCATACGCTCCAGGGCCTTGATCCGGCTCTGCGCCTGACGGGCCTTGGTCGCCTGGGCCTTGAAGCGGGCGATGTACTTTTCCATATGCGCGCGCTGCACTTGCTGCTTCTCGTAGGCCTGCTGCTGCTGGGCCAGACGCTCGGCGCGGGTGCGCTCGAAAGCCGAATAGCCGCCGCGATACAGCGTCAGCTTGCGCTGTTCAACATGGGCGACGTGATCGACCACGGCATCGAGAAAATCGCGGTCGTGAGAAATCAGCAGCAGGGTGCCGGGATAACTCTGCAACCAGCCTTCCAGCCAGAGGATCGCATCCAGATCCAGGTGGTTGGTCGGCTCGTCGAGCAGCAGCAGGTCGGACGGACACATCAGCGCCTGGGCCAGGTTCAGGCGCATGCGCCAGCCACCGGAGAAGTCGCCGACGCGGCGGTCCATCTGCGCACTGTCGAAACCCAGACCGGCAAGCAGCTTGCGCGCTCGGGCATCGGCGGCATAACCGTCGAGGTTGTCCAGTTCGGTGTGCAGGCGAGCAATGGCCGAGCCATCGTGCGCGGCCTCGGCCACGGCCAGCTCGGCTTGCACCTTGCGCAGCTGCACATCACCGTCGAGCACATAGTCCACCGCCTGGCGCTCGACCGCGTCGATCTCCTGGCGCATATGGGCGATGCGCCAGTCGGCGGGAATCAGGCAGTCGCCCGCGTCCGCGCTGAGCTCGCCGCGCAGCAAAGCGAATAGGCTGGATTTGCCGGCACCGTTGGCACCGATCAGGCCGGCTTTATGGCCGGGGTGCAGGGTCATCTCGGCGTCTTCTAGCAGACGCTGAGGGCCACGCTGTAAAGTGAGGTTCTGAAGTCGGATCATAATGGCGGCGGAGTCTACCAGAGTCGCCTATCAGTTACGCGGAAAGCACCATGTACCCTGACCTGTGGCGATTTGCCGAAGAGTTCTATCGACGTCCCGGCGTCGAGGCCGCCTGCCTGCAGTTGCAGGCCCAGGGCGCGGATGTCTGCCTGCTGCTCTGCGCACTCTGGTGCGAGGTACGCAACGTGCCCTGCACTGAGCAACGCATCGCGGCATTACGCAGCATCGCCCAGCCCTGGCAAGCGCAGGTGGTGACGCCGTTGCGGCAGTTGCGCCAGGGTTGGCGCAGCGCCGCACAGGACGACCCCGCTCTGGCGAGCTTGCGCGAACAGGTAAAAACACTCGAACTGGAAGCCGAGCGCGAACTGCTGCAGCGCCTGGCACTGCAGAGTCGTGACTGGCCCAGTGCAGAGACCACGCAGACGGGCTGCTGGCTGGAGCAGCTCGCCCCCGCCGCCGAACACGCCGCGATGCAGGTGCTGCGCGACGCGGCGGCCCGTCCCTGACTTAGGACGCGCTTGGGGCGGTGCTGGTGTTGTCGCTGCTGGCAGCTGCGGCAGGTGCAGCGGCGGGTTTGGCAGGTGCAACCGGCTTGGCCGCTGCTGGCTTTTTCACCGCCGGTTTGGCTGCAGGCTTGGTCACGGGTTTGGTAGCTGCCTTGGTTGCAGGGGCCTTGCTCGCGGCCGGCTTGGCAGCGGCTTTCACTGCGGGCTTGGCCGCAGGTTTGGCGCTAGCGCTAGCAGCAGGCTTCTTCGCCGTGGTGCTGGCTGGGGACTTGGCTGCCGGTGCAGCTGGAGCCTTGGCCGCTGGTTTGGCCGCGGCTCGAGCCGGAGCCTTGTTCGCAGGCTTGGCTGCAGCCTTGGTCGCTGGAGCAGGCTTGCTCGCCGGTTTGGCGGCAACTTTGCTCGCGACAGGCTTGGCCGGGGCTTTGGCCGCGGTTTTGGCCACTGCCGGTTTGGCAGCAGGGGCAACCATCGCCGCCTTGGCCGTACGGCTGTCCAGTGCCTTGCTCACAGCCTCTTTGACCTTGCCTACGCCCTGGGCCAGCTTCAGGCTTTCCTGGGCATCGCGCTTGAGCCCGGCAATATAGCTGCGGGTTTCGGTTTGACGCGCCTTGAGCGCATCCAGCAGTTCTTCGAGTTCAGCCACTGCTTCCTTGGCCTTGTTCTGGGCCTTGGCCTTACCGGCTACAGCGGCATCCTGCAGCTTGCTGCGCGCCTTGTGCAGTTTTTCCTGGGCGTTGCCGCGCTGCTTCTCCAGTTTGGCGAGCAGTTTCTCTGCATCGATCAAGGCGCGGCTGCAAGCATCTTCAAGATGCTCGAGCAGGCTGGTGGAAAGTTGCTGGAGCAAATGCAACGGGGTACTGACCGACTTTTTCTTTGCGTTCTTTGTAGCCGACATAACGCGCCTCCTGGCGAGTGAAGATGCCACTAATACTAGTCCTCCTCGCCACTGCGTCGCTACCTCGCCCATTAGGCTAACAGGCATAATCAGCGCAACTTTGGTCGGAGAACGTCCATGCCGCGGATTTCGCTGCTACTGCTGTGCCTGCTCGCACCACTCGCGCAGGCCCAGGAAGACTCACAGGATCTGGCCTACAGCCTGGGTGTGCGCCTGGGTGAACGGCTGCGTGAGGAAGTACCGCAACTGGACCTGCAGGCCCTGCTCGACGGCCTGCGCCAGGCCTATCGCAATGAGCCCCTGGCTCTGGATGGCGAACGCATCGACAGCCTGCTGGCCGCCCATGAGGCCCAGCTGGCCAGCGCCTCGGCGCTACGCGAGCGAGCCATGACGGCAGAGCGACGCTTCCTTGCCCGGGAAAAAGCCAAAGCCGGTATGCGCGAGCTGGACAATGGTGTGCTGGTGCTGGAGCTGCGCCCGGGACGTGGGGCCAAACCCAAGGCGAAAAGCCGTGTGCAGGTACGCTATAGCGGTCAACTGGCGGACGGTAGCCAGTTCGATGAGAGCCAGACGCCCCAGTGGTTCAGCCTGCCCAGCGTGATTGCCGGCTGGCGCAGTGCATTGCAGCAGATGCCGGTGGGCGCGCAGTGGCGGTTGGTCATTCCGTCGGCGCAGGCCTATGGCGAGGAAGGTGCGGGGGATCTGATTCCACCCTACTCGCCCCTGGTGTTCGAGCTGGAGTTGCTCGACACCAAGGAATAACCGGTCAATGCATCAGAGGGCCGGTGCAGCCTGCTCTTGATGGGCGTTGTGCAGGACTTCGATCAGGCAGTCTTCCAACTCGAAGCGCTCGTGCAGCAACTGCCCGAGGCGCACCAGCTCATCGATCAACGAGCCCGAATCATGGCAGTCACCATTGTCGCAACGGTCGTTGAATGCCAATGCCACTTCGGTGATCACTTCGATACGCGGATAAATCTGCTTGGCCAGTTCCAGTCCGCGCTCATCACCAAATGCCTTGGCTTCGTTGGTCAGCTGTTCGTAGACCTCGAAGTGGCCGGCCGACACGTAGTCGACGAGGATTTCGCAGAATTTTTGCAGGGTCTCGGCGTTGGCACTCGGCGCTTGCGGCGAACTGTTGATGGCCGCATAGGCGTGCACCAGTTCTTGACGTTCTTGCAGCCAGCGGTCGATCAGCAGGTGAACTCCACCCCAACGTTCCTGGGCGTTCTGACAACTCTCGAGCATGATGACCTCACTTCCCTATTGCTATTAGTGTTGTTCGCCTGGTCGAGACATTTTTCTGTCAATTAGCCCAGGGGCTTGGGAAGAAAACCGTGGAACGGCAACTTTCCGGCGGTACCTGCGAGCCAGATTATGCCCGCCCGCCTAAGCCTTCAAGACAGCCCCGGAGAAAATTTCATACAAGCGTTTAACTTGTTCCCGGTCTCGCGCCCACGGCGCAAGCGGCCTGTAAAAGCACAGGGTAACCGGCCACAGCGCCACGCCTGACCGGCTGGCGCGGGCCCGCATCAAGCATCATGCGCTTATCCACCCGCACCGTCCGGCCCGCACAAGCAACCGAGCAGGCTGCTCTCGCCTCGACCTGTAGCGCCACTGTAAAGCATTCCCCGCGGCGTGACCGATAAGCTTATTCGCGCCGGCCTAGCCAGCCAGGCGGCGATCCAGCAGCCCCAGACCGTCCTGAAACAGCTGGTTGCTCGCCTCGATCTCACCCAGCTGGGCAAGCAGACGCGCCAGCTCGGCGCAGGTTTCCGGGTGTCGCTCGAAGGTCAGGCTGCTCTCGAGATAGCCGCGCGCCTTGCCCCATAACTGGTTGTGCACGCACAGGCGACCCAGGGTCAGCAGCAGCCCGGCATCCTGCGGGTGAGCCTGCAACAGGCCTTCAGCCACCTGCAGTTGACGGGCGGCATCGCTGCCATGCAGCAAGCCATAGAGGCGCACCAGATGGCTGTCGTACTGACGCTTGAGGGCGCTCTGCAGCAAGGTTTCGGCCTCCGCCTCGGCACCCAGGTGGCGCAGCTGCTCGACATAGGCCGCGAGCATATCCGGCTCCTGGCGCTGCGCCGTGGACAGCTGCTGCCAGATCTTGGCCAGTGCCGCCAGGCGCTCTCCACGACTGTCCTCGGCAGTCTGTCCGATACTCGCCAGGCGACCGTGCCAGGCCTGCCGCTCCAGCTCGCTCAGAGTGGCGTCGCCGAGCAGCCGCTGCTTACGCAGTTCCGGCAGCAGGCCCAGCAGACCCGACCAGTCCTGCTGCTGCAGATACAGCTGCTGCAGCCGCAACAGCACCTGATGCTGCTGCGGATACCGCTCGCGCATGACCTGCAAAGTGTCCCGGGCCGCTTCGCCCTGGCCGCGGGCCAGTTGCAGTTCGGCATGGGTCAGGGCCACGGCCAGTTCGGCCTTGGGCTGGCGCTCCAGCGCCCGTTCCAGCAGCGCATCGCTGTCCTCATGCTGGCCCAGTTGCTGCGCCGCTCGCGCCGCTCCCAGGTAATACATCAGGGGTTGCGGCGCACTCTCGGCGGCGCGGCGCAAATGGCGCAGCGCGCGCGCCCAGTGGCCCTCGGCCAGGTCGACAAAACCCAGCTCGGCGGCCATGCGCGTGCGCCGGCGCTCATGCAGGCCCGACCAGGGATTGACCAGGCCGGCCGAGGTCAGGGCAAACCGCAGCAACAGGCGCAGGCCGTACAGCAGCATCCAGAGCACCAGCAGCAGCCCGACAAAGGCCCACAGACTGGACTCGAAGCGAAAGCCCTTGTAGGCCAGCAGCACATAGCCCTGATGCTGCGCGATGGCCAGCCCCAGCAGTGTCAGGCCGACTATTGCCGCCAGCACCAGGAGAATCAGATAAAGGCGTTTCATGGGCGCGGCTCCAGCTCGGTCGACTCGACTTCGACCGCGCTATCGGCCTCGAACTGGGCACGGGCCGATTGTTTGCTGGCGATATAGGCCTGGATCGCATTGAGGCTATTGCTCAGGTCAGGCACCTTGACCTCGATGGGCCGCCCCAGCAGCTCGTCGATGCGCGCCGCCAGGGCACGGCTGTCCGGATTTTCTGCATTGAAGTGGCTGGCCAATACATCCCGGGCCTGGCGCAGGGCCTGCTGGTAGACCGCGGTATGGCCATGCAGGGCGGCCCACTGCGCCTGCTCGAAGCTCATGCTCAGGGCCAGGCGCACTTGCGACAGCGCCTGGCCGGCCAGCAGCGGGCGAATATTCTGATCGGCACTGAAATCCAGGCGCACATACTGCGCCAGGGTTTCCAGGCCGCGCACCCACCAGCTCTGCGGCTCACCCTCGGCGGCCAGCTCGCTCAGCGCGCCACCTTCGCCATCGCCGGCAAAGGTCGGTGGCAGGGCTTCGAGTTGAGCGGCCTGATCGCGCAACGCGCCGAGTTGCAGAAACAACCCGGTACGATCCGGATCGAAACTGCCGCGCAACGCTGCGAGACTCTTCGCCAGCTGCTCGCGGGCCGCAAAGGCCGCCGGGTCATCCTGGCTGCGCAGGATTTCGTCTGCGCCATCGACCAGCGCCAGGGCACTGTTGATGTCCTGCAGCGCCGACAGCCGCAGGCTGGCCAGACGCAGCAGATGCTCGGCTTCGGCCAGTCGCCAGTCCTGACGACTAGCCCCCAGCAGGCTTTCCAGACGCTGGTTAAGCAGTTGCTGGTCGCCCTGCAGCTGGCTCAGCAGACGGCGCTGGCCGTCCAATTCGGCCGGCTGCGGCAATTGCTGCAGGCGGCTGTCCAGGGCCCGGGTCTTGGCCACCAGGTCATCGGTCTGCCCGCGGGTCTGCTGCAGCTGGCCCACCTGCTGCTGGTCACGCACGTCCAGCGCGCGCAGCTGCCAGACACTCCACCCGCCTACGCCCACACCGGCAGCCCCCACCAGCAAAGCCACAGCGGCCAGGGCGTTGCCGCGGGATGGCGGCTTGGCCGGAGGCGGCACCGGCTTGGCAGCGGAGGTGTCCACAACGGTTGGTTCCTGCACGTTCGGGGTAGTCGCTTCGCTCACGTATCCATCCTTTGCATCAGAGGTCGGGGGCAGGTTGCGCCTGCAACGCCGCCAGCAAGGCCGCGGCATTCGCGCCGCGGCAGTCCACAACAAATTGCGCACCGGCCGCGCGGGCCATTTCGGCCACCCGCGGACTGGGTACAAACAAGGGTAGACGGGCCAGCTGTGGCCAGTCGTGGTCGGCCAGTTCGCGCAAATGCGCAAAACCCTGCCCACTGCTGACCACCAGGCCATTCAGTCGTTCGCCGGCAATGCGCTGAGGCAGCGCCGCCGGTGGGTATTCCGGCAACAGGCGGCGGTACAGTGGCAGATAGTCCACCTGCACACCTTGGCCGCGCAAGCAGTCGGCGAGTAACTCTCGGCCACCCTCGCCGCGCAGGATCAATACCTGCGGGGCAACGGCCGCGGCCAGCGCCTGCTGCAACTGCGGCAGGGCAAGCAGGGCCTCGCTGTCATCGCCCTGCTCGGGGTAATACACACTCAGGCCATGCTCACGGAGAATTTGCGCCGTGGCGGCACCGACACTGAACCAGGGCTGTTCGGCCGCAAGCTGAACCTGATAGCGATCAAGCAGGGCCAGAGCCAACCGCGCCGCCGGCTTGCTCACCACAATCACCGCGCAATAACGCTGCAGATCCTGCAGCACCGCGCGCTGCTCAGGGCTTTGCGCCAGGGCCTCGATGCGCAGCAGCGGCAGGCTGCTGCTATAAATGCCGCGCGCCGCCAGGGTTGCCGCCAGGTCCGCCGATTCCTCGGCCGGACGGGTCAGCAACAGACGCCAGGCGCTCACTCGGCGGCGGCCTCGCCATACACCGCTTGCAGAATGGCCGCGGCACCCTGGGCCAGCAGCGCCTCGGCCACCTGCACCCCCAGCTGCTCGGCCTGCACCGCCGGCGCACGGTTTTCCGCCCGCAACAGCAAGCCGCCATCCGGCTGACCGACCAGGCCACGCAGCCACAGCTGCTCGCCTTCCAGCACCGCGTAGCAGGCGATTGGCACCTGGCAGCCGCCATTCAGATGCTTGTTCAAGGCGCGCTCGGCGGTCACCCGCAATGCGGTATCGCGGTGATGCAAGGGCGCGAGCAGGGCATGGATTTCACTATCGGCGCTGCGGCATTCGATGCCCACCGCGCCCTGGCCACCGGCCGGCAGGCTGTCCTCGGCGCTGATCGAGGAGCGGATGCGTGCCTCAAAACCGAGGCGAATCAGGCCGGCGGCGGCGAGAATGATGGCGTCGTACTCGCCGGCATCCAGCTTGGCCAGGCGGGTGTTGACGTTGCCACGCAGGAACTGGATTTTCAGATCCGGACGGCGCGCCAGCAGCTGGGCCTGGCGGCGCAGGCTGGAAGTGCCGACCACGCTGCCGGGCGGCAGTGCATCGAGGCTGGCGTAGGTATTGGAAACAAAGGCATCGCGCGGGTCTTCGCGCTCGCAGATGCAGTACAGGCCCAGGCCTTCGGGGAAATCCATGGGCACATCCTTCATCGAATGCACGGCGATATCGGCCTGGCCTTCGAGCAGAGCGGTTTCCAGCTCCTTGACGAACAAGCCCTTGCCGCCGATTTTCGCCAGGGGCGCATCGAGCAGCTTGTCGCCGCGACTGACCATGGGGACCAGGCTGACGACCAGGCCGGGATGGGCCTGTTCCAGGCGCGCCTTGACATGCTCGGCCTGCCAAAGGGCCAGGGCGCTTTTACGGGTGGCGATACGGATTTCGCGGGACATGGGCAATTCCAGAAAACGGACTGCCGGGGATAATAACAGGCTGGCTCACATCAGGCCTGCGACCCGGAGTCATCCGGGTTGCCCGTTCAGCCTCAGAGGTGATGCATCAACTTGCGCACCCCGGCCACATGCCGGCGGCTGACGATCAACGCCTCCTCACCCATCCCCTTGAGGTACAGCTGGAAGTGGCCCAGGGGCGTGCGTTGCAGACGTTCGATGCGCTCGCGGGAGACCAGGGCGTTGCGGTGGATGCGCACGAAGCGATCACCGAATTCGTCTTCCAGGGCTTTCAGCGGTTCATCCAGCAGCACTTCGCCGCCAGCGTGGCGCAGAGTCACGTACTTGTGATCAGCGATAAAGTAGATCACCTGATCCAGGGGAATCAGCTCGATACCCTTGCGGGTGCGCGCACTGATATGACTGCGTGGCCCACCGCCGCTCTCGCCGGCGGGCCGGGTCAGGGCTGCCAGTTGTACTCGATTGGGGCGCTCGGCTTTCTTCAGCGCTTCGCTGAGGCTTTCCGCGCGCACCGGTTTGACCAGATAGCCCACCGCACTGACCCTGAACGCCTCCAGGGCAAATTCGTCATGGGCGGTACAGAAGATCACCGCCGGTGGCGCTTCGCGTTCGCAGAGCTTGGCGGCAACCTGCAGGCCATCCAGGCCCGGCATACGGATATCGAGCAGCACCACATCGGGCTTCAGGCTATCAATCAGGCTCAGCGCTTCTTCGCCGTTGCTTGCCGCGGGTTCAAGCACACGGTAGCCCTCGAGTTCGCCCACCATTCGGCTCAGGCGCTCGCGGGCCAGGGGTTCGTCATCGACAATCAGGACATTCATAATGCACTGGCTTCCTGCATGGGTCTCGCACAAGGATAGCGTAGACAAGTGAAGTGGCGGCCGTCACGGCGCTCTACGCTGAGACTGGCCCGCGGCCCGAAAAGTGCCACCAGCCGCGCATCAATATTATTCAGCGCCTGCTGAGTCCCTCGCGAAACCTGCGGCGCAACCGGTTGATCGTAGGGGTTGCTCACGCACAGCTGGAAGATGCCCTCGTGATAGCTCGCTTCAACGCGCACCAAACCACCCTCGATGCGCGGCTGTATGCCGTAGATCAGGGCGTTCTCCAGCAAGGGCTGCAAGGTCAGCTGTGGAATGGGTAAATCCTCCGGTACGTCGACTATCTCCCACTGCAACTGTAGCCGTTCGCCAAGCCGATAGCGCTCGATCGACAAATATCGCTGCGCCAACTCCAGCTCCTCGCACCAGGGCACCAGACTGCCGGGCTTGGCCAGGCTGGCGCGGAACAGGTCGGACAGGTCCAGCACCGCCTGCTCGGCCTTGTGCGGATCGATCACCACCAGGCTGGCGATACTGTTCAGGCTGTTGAACAGAAAGTGCGGACGGATGCGCGCCTGCAACGACTCGATGCGCGCACGCAGCTCGGCCTGCTCCTGCCGGCGCCATTGGCTTTGCAGATAAAAATAGCGTAGCAGCAACGCCGACATGATCAGGCTGATCAGGGCGTGGCGCAGGTACAGATTGACCTCGCCGGTGCGCGGCAACGGCCCGCCCAGCTGGTAGTACTCGGCCACCGCGGTACAGATCAGGGTCAGGCCAACCACTATGGCGCAACACAGCACCCCGGCCACGGCCACGCGCATGCGCGCCATCAATGGCCGCAACCGGCACAGCAGGGCCGCCGAGAGCAGCACGTTCCATTGCACGAACAGCGAAGTCAGGGCCAGGCGCACCCAGTCGAAGCCGGGCAGCATGGGTTCCGAGAGCACCAGCACCAGCACCAGCAGCTCGGCCAGCAGAACCATGCTCAACAGCGCATCGGGCTGGCATAGCTCGGGCACGAAGAAGTCATCAAGGGGTGTGGCGACGGGAGTGGATATTGTTGTTTTCATCGGCGCAGTTTCCGCGTAGCCCAGCCCAGCGGCAAGATAGACAGCCCCAGCCGGGCAAAATAAAGCGCCGGGATGCGCCGCGGCCGCTCAAACTGTGACGCAGGCAACAGAGCCCGGCAGCAGACCGCGCCGATAAAGCCGCGCGGCGACTTTGCCCGTGAACGTGGAAGTCGCGCAGCGACGCACTCCTTTTGTCCTTCGCCCCAGGGGAGAAGGTGGCGCGCAGCGCCGGATGAGGGAGGTGGGCAGGCCACGGCGGCTTTCATATTCGGGATGCCTCTCGTGGCATGCTCGCTAGCCCTGTTATTATCCGCACAATTTTCCGCCTTGCTGGCTGCAAGCCAGCCAGCGCGCTTTAGCGCACCAGCCGAGTGAAGCCCATGAGCACTGAAAAAACCAATCAATCCTGGGGCGGCCGCTTCAGCGAACCCGTCGATGCCTTTGTTGCGCGCTTTACCGCCTCGGTCGAATTCGACAAGCGCCTGTATCGCCACGACATCATGGGCTCCATCGCCCACGCCACCATGTTGGCCAAGGTCGGCGTGCTGAGCGACGCCGAGCGCGACACCATCATCGAGGGTCTGACGCAGATCCAGGGCGAGATCGAGGCCGGCCAGTTCGACTGGCGCGTCGATCTGGAAGACGTGCATATGAACATCGAAGCGCGCCTGACCGACCGCATCGGCGTCACCGGCAAGAAGCTGCACACCGGCCGTTCGCGCAACGACCAGGTGGCCACCGATATCCGTCTGTGGCTGCGCGACGAGATCGACCTGATCCTC
Organism: Pseudomonas sp.; assembly: GCF_035512415.1. Lineage (GTDB taxonomy): Bacteria > Pseudomonadota > Gammaproteobacteria > Pseudomonadales > Pseudomonadaceae > Aquipseudomonas. The sequence continues at coordinate 354,646 of NZ_DATKDZ010000005.1, forward strand.
GCTGAAATCACCCGCCTGCAGCAGGGCCTGCTGGAGCAGGCCGAGCGTGAAGCCGAGAGCATCATGCCCGGCTTTACCCACCTGCAAACCGCGCAACCGGTGACCTTCGGCCACCACCTGCTGGCCTGGTTCGAAATGCTCAGCCGCGATTACGAGCGCCTGGTCGACTGCCGCAAGCGCACCAACCGCATGCCGCTGGGCTCGGCGGCGCTGGCCGGCACCACCTACCCGATTCAGCGCGAAGTTACCGCACAGCTGCTGGGTTTCGACGCCGTCGGCGGCAACTCGCTGGATGGCGTGTCGGATCGCGACTTCGCCATCGAATTCTGCGCTGCTGCCTCGATTGCCATGATGCACCTGTCGCGCTTCTCCGAAGAGCTGGTGCTGTGGACCTCGGCGCAGTTCCAATTTATCGACCTGCCGGATCGCTTCTGCACCGGCAGCTCGATCATGCCGCAAAAGAAAAACCCCGACGTACCCGAGCTGGTGCGCGGCAAGACCGGCCGTGTATTCGGCGCGCTGATGGGCCTGCTGACCCTGATGAAGGGCCAGCCGCTGGCTTACAACAAGGACAACCAGGAAGACAAAGAACCGCTGTTCGACGCCGCCGATACCCTGCGCGACTCGCTGCGCGCCTTCGCCGACATGATCCCGGCAATCAAGCCCAAGCACGCGATCATGCGTGAAGCGGCGCTGCGCGGCTTCTCCACCGCCACCGATCTGGCCGACTACCTGGTGCGCAAGGGCCTGCCGTTCCGCGACTGCCACGAGATCGTCGGCCATGCAGTGAAGTACGGCGTCGACTCCGGCAAGGACCTGGCCGAGATGAGCCTGGACGAGCTGCGCCAGTTCAGCGACCAGATCGATGCGGACGTGTTCGCCGTGCTGACCCTGGAAGGCTCGGTCAATGCCCGCAACCATATCGGCGGTACCGCGCCAAACCAGGTACGCGCCGCGGTACAGCGCGGCCGCGAGCTGCTGACCAGCCGCTAGACTAAGGCAAGACAGGGCCGGTTTATGCAACCGGCCCATTCCCTGCACTCAACCAAGAGTTGCCATGCCTGCCATTGTGCTTCTGCTCTGCCTGCTGTTGCTCAGCGGCGCGGCCCAGGCCGCCAGCAACTGCTCCCATGCCTATCGCGTGGGCATTTCGCAAATCGGCTACAGCTATTACCTGCTAGAGGATGGCACCCCCGCGGGTTCGGCCTTCGACTTCTACACCGAGCTGGGCCGGCGCAGCGGCTGCACGTTCCAACTCTGGCCGCTGCCGCGCATGCGCGCCTGGCACGAAGCCGGCCTGCAGCATCTGGACATCATCTCGCCGACTATCCGCACCGCCCAACGCGACCAGCAGGGCGTGTTCGTCGAATACTTCAAGAACCGCAACGATATCCTTATCGACCGCAGGCACGGCGCGGGAATCGACTCGCTGGCCCAGTTGCTGGCCGACCCGAGCATCAACATCGGCCTGATCCGCGGCCACTCCAACGGCCCCTACTTCGACTGGCAGCTGCTGCCGCTTATTGACCAGCAGCGCATCCAACTGTCCACCACCCCGCGCAACCTGTTTCACAAACTCAAGGCCGGGCGCATCCAGGCCACGGTGATGACCGCCGGGATCTACCAGAAGGAAGTCGACGATCTGGCCCTGCACGAACAACTGCGGATTATCCAGGTGCCGGAGTCGGATGCCTTCAGCGTCGGCCTGTACCTCTCGCGCCTGACCCTGGACCAGCCCAGCATCGACTGGCTGCGCCTGCATATACAGGCCATGATTGCCGACGGCACGCTGCGCAAGCTGCTGAGCAAACGCCATGGCCAGGCCCTGACCGAAGGTTACTACCAACATCCCACCCCCGACCCGCAGCAGGAGCGACCATGAACGAAGACGACGACAGCGAAGAGCGCTTTGCCGAAGCAACCTTGATCCAGGCCGTGGAAAACCAGCTGGAAGCCGGCGAGCCGGCCTTTGTCCAGGCGGTGCTGAACAAGCTGCTGCTGGTGGGCTATGAGCGCGAGGAAATTCTCCAGCTGATGGCCCTGGTGCTGGCCGATGAAATCGACGCCATGCTGCGCGACGACCGCCCCTTCGACGCCGCCCGCTATGAGCAGGGTCTGCGCGCCCTGCCGGAACTGCCGCAGGATCCGTCCGATCTTTCTTGATTACGTCGCAAATTTTTAACCCGCAGCCGCGCGACTTCTGGCAGCATCGAGTGGCGGCAGATTAGGCCGGGCTTCACTACACTGCCTGGACTGGGTGCTGCAGCTTCCTCGAATGCCGCATACCGCTTCCGCTGTCGGCCACTGGGCCACGGCTCCCCAAAACAAGAAGCAGGAGTATTTATGGCCTTTACCCCCGAGTTGCTTGCCGAACTGGAAATTCTCGCGCTGTTCAATCTGGGCAACACCCAGGAGGGCATCAAGGTTCACCACACTGCCGCCCCGACTGCCATCGCCGCCGCCAAACGTCTGCACGACAAAGGCCTGATCAGCCAGGCCGACGGCGGTTACCTGACCAGCCTGGGCCTGGATGCCGCCGAGCACACCCAGGTTCTACTGACCATCCTCAACGTACCGGAAGTGGTCTGACCCACCACCGCCTGCGTCGCCCCGCAACGCCTGGAGCGGGTATCGACGCAGGCCGCCACACCGACCAGCGGCCTCATCCCCTTGGCCTACCGTCCCGCAGAGCCCGAGCATGAGTCGCACCCAGGAAATTCGCCCGGATATTGACGAAGGTATCGACCGCAAGGTCCTTAGCCTGCTGCGCGCGCGTTTCCTCAAACTCAACCAGGGCCGTCTACAGCGCGCCATGCAGGCCCTGTCGACACGCCAGCAGCTGGTACTCAAGCTGCTGCCGCTGCTGTTTCACGTCAACCACCCACTGCTCCCCGGCTATGTCTCGGGGCTGACCCCGGCCGGCCTCAGCGGTTTCGAGCCGTCCGACGAGCTGCTCGGCGAGGTCCAGCGCCTGACCCGCTCCTTCGCCTACAAGCCTTACCGCGGCAAACAGGCGCTGCCGATTCACGGCCTGTTTCTGATGGGCAGCCTGGGCACTGTGGCCCAAGCCGAGAACAGCGACATGGACTTGTGGCTGTGCCATGCCAACGATCTCAGCGCCCTGCAGCTCGACGAGTTGCACAAGAAGTGCGCCCTGCTCGAAGCCTGGGCCGCAACCCAGGGAGCCGAAGCGCATTTCTTTCTGATCGACCCGGTGCGTTTCACCCTGGGCGACCGCGCCGCCCAGCTGACCTCGGACGACTGCGGCACCACCCAGCACTACCTGCTTCTCGACGAGTTCTACCGCACCGCCATCTGGCTCGGCGGGCGCACGCCGCTGTGGTGGCTGGTACCGGTCTACGAAGAACAACGCTACCAGCACTACATCGACACCCTGCTCTCGAAGCGCTTTATTCGCGCCGAAGAGGTGCTCGATCTCGGTCACCTGGCGCGCATCCCCCCCGATGAATTTATCGGGGCCGGCATGTGGCAGCTGTTCAAGGGCATCGAGTCGCCCTACAAGTCGGTACTCAAGCTGCTGCTCACCGAGGTCTATGCCAGCGAACACCCGAAAGTCCAGTGCCTGTCGCTGCGCTTCAAACAGGCGGTGTTCGCCAACCAGCTGGACCTCGACGAACTCGACCCCTATATCGTGGTGTACCGGCGGCTGGAGGAGTACCTCAAGGCCCGCGGTGAGCATGAGCGCCTGGAGCTGATCCGCCGCTGCCTGTACCTGAAAGTGGACAAGAAACTCAGCCGTCCGCCGCGCAACCCGCACAAGAGTTGGCAGCGCCAGCTGCTCGAACGCCTGACCCACGACTGGAACTGGGACGCCCGCCAGCTGGCCCTGCTCGACAGCCGCAGCCAGTGGAAGGTGCGCCAGGTCGGGGCCGAGCGGCGCATGCTGGTCAACGAGCTGACTTATAGCTATCGCTTTCTCTCCGCCTTTGCCCGCAGCGAACATGCCGGCAGCTCCCTCAACAGCCGCGACCTCGGGGTACTCGGCCGCCGCCTGTATGCGGCCTTCGAACGCAAGGCCGGCAAGGTCGAATTTATCAACCCAGGGATCGCCCCGGACCTTGCCGAAGACACCCTGACCCTGTCCCAGAGCCCCAGCCCGGATGCACCCAACGAAAGCCAGTGGGCCCTCTATAGCGGCAGCATCAACGCCCAGGAGCTGGAAAACTTCTCGCCGCTCAAGCGCACTCGCGAGCTGATCGAGCTGCTCGCCTGGTGTCAGCGCAACGGCGTGATCGACAGCAGCACGCGGCTGTCACTACACCCAGGCAGCAGCGACCTGAACGAGTACGAGCTGACCAATCTGCTGGCCAGCCTGCAGCAGGTGGTGCCCCTGCCGCTGCCGGCGGTCGATGAAACCGCCCTGCTCAGCGCCAGCGTCCCCAGCGAAGTGCTGCTCTTGGTGAACGTCGGCATTGATCCGCTCAAGCACTTCAGCCAGCTGAATGTGCATATGACCAGCGAGCGTACCGATGCCCTGGGCTATTCCGGGGTGCGCGAGAACCTGATTCTGACCATCGACCAGGTCAGCCTGAACAGCTGGAACGAGCTGCTGGTCAGCCGTTACGACGGCCCCCACGCGCTGCTCGACTGCCTGCGCGACTTTCTCAACAGCCTGCCGTCAACATCGAAAAAACCCAATTTGCGGGTGCGCTGCTTCTGTCGCAATCGCGCTACGGCGATCGCCGAACGGGTCGAAGAGCTGTTCCGCGACACCCTCGACAACTTCGGCAGCAAGGCGCACAACCGCTACCTGCTGCAGATCAAGCATCAATTCCATTTGCTCGACCTGATCCCCGGCCAAGTCAGCCACAAGGCCCTCGCCGATTTGCCGGCCCTGCTCGAACACCTGGGCAAGGAGCAGCCGGTCTACAGCGCCCTGCATCTGGATCGCAACGCCCTGGAAGGCGACGATCTGGCGCTGATCCTGCCGCACGGCCGACCTGCCTGCATCCAGGTGTTCTATCGCCTCAACGAGGCCGCGGGGCAGGCCGAACTGACCGTGCTCGACGAGCACAACGCGCTGTGGCGCCAGCATCTGCCGTTTCACGATCAACACAGCCTGCTGACCCCACTGCAACGCTTTCTGCAATCCTTGCTGTACCGGCGCAACGCCTCGTTGCCGCTCGATGGCCAACACCCCCTGGAGATGATGCTGCAAGTGCTTTATTACGAAGTGCTGCCGCAGCTACCAGGGCGGGCGCAACGGCTGGAGTCGCGGACACCGCCGCGCTCGCCGGTGAGCCATCCCTTCTATGACGTGCAGGCAATCGTCGAGCCGGCCGGCGGCAAGAACGCGCACGTCACCCTGTACTGCAACCACCGCGAGTTTTCCGAACTGGAGTTCGGGGGCGATCTGTTCGCTGCAGTGGCGCGGCACATCCTCGCCCAGCGCCGCGACGGCGAACGCTACCCCTGCTATATCACCGACCTCGACCTCTCGGCGGTACTCGGCGAGGGCCATGCGCAGACCGTGCACTACCTGCGCTACAAAGCCCGCCTCGAGGAAGCCCTGAATACCGCCCTGCAAAAAGCCTGAGCGCAGAAAATCGCCTATGAGCCTGTTGTTGTTTCTCGGCCTTACCCTGATCCCCGCTGGTTTGCTGCTACGCCACAGTCGCGTGCGCGCCCGCGAACGCTTTATCGAAAGCTACGCCTTTCCCCAACGCTTGCGGCGCAAGCTGGCCGAGCGCTACCCGCACCTTAGCGAACAGCAAACTGCCCATGCCCTGCGCGGCTTGCGCCAATATTTTCAACTCTGCCGCCAGGCCAAACGGCGCATGGTCGCCATGCCGTCCCAGGCGGTCGATGTGCTCTGGCACGAATTCATCCTGCATACCCGCCAGTACCAGCAGTTCTGCAACCAGGGCATCGGACGCTTCCTCCACCATGTACCGAGCGAAGCCATGCAAAGCCCGACGCTGGCGCAGCAGGGCATCCGCCGCGCCTGGCGCCTGGCATGTGTCGCCGAGGGCATAGCACCGAAGGCTCCGCAGCGCTTGCCGCTGCTGTTCGCCCTGGATGCCGAACTGGCCATCGCCGACGGCTTCCACTACAGCCTCAACTGCCGCGGCGGAAAAAACAGGCAAGGCGACACCTACTGCGCCGGGCATATCGGCTGCAGTTCGGGGTGCGCTGGCGGCTGTGGCGGGAGCAGTGATGGTGGCGGGGACAGCGGCGGCTGTGGTGGCGGCGGCGACTAAAAGACTGCCCGCGGGTGAAGTTTTCTCGACTGGACCGGGCCGCGCAGGCTGGGCCTGCGCGGCCTGATCGAAATCAGCCGCGCATCGGTGCCTGCGGGTTTTGCAGCGCGTACAGGTAGCAGTCCGCCAGACTGTGATTGGCCGCTACATCGGCATAGCTGGCGGTGAAGGTCACGGCCTGCCCCAGGTGCTGATAGCGCAAGCCATCCACCGCGCCGGGCGGTACCTGCGGCACCAGATCGCTGTCGTTGACCACGCGGAAGGTCGGCACGCCCAGGCCGTTGTAATAGGCGGCGAAATCCGCCGCGGCCAAACGCGGGCTGGCGAAGTTGTAATGCTCCAGCGGCAGATCGGGCCAGCGCTCGCGCAGATCCAGCACCGCCAGGCTCGACAACGTACAGCCCAGGCTGTGGCCACAGACCCAGAGCCGCTCATTGGGCTGCAGGGCATCCACCTCGTGCAGAGCCAGGTCGCGCAACGAGGTATAGAGTTTCAGGAAGCCATGGTGTACCTGCCCCACCCCGGATTGCCAGGGGTAGTCGCGTTGATCGGCGTCCAGGTCGTCCAACCAGTCCTGCACCGTGTCGGTGCCGCGAAATACCAGGTACAGCTCCCCCTCGGGATCGCGCGCGGCAAAGCCGAAGGGTTCGGATTCGTTGAGAAAGTGCAGCTCGCTGAGCACGCTCCAGATCGGCGCGGAAAAGCGCCAGCCGGGCAGCGCCGGCGGTTGCCAGGCAAACTCCTGAGGCCGTCGCGGCCGGTCCTGGGCTTGCCATTGAGCGTACTGTGCATAGGCCGCAGCAATCAGTTGGGCGCATTGCAGCGCCCGGGTCAGGGCAAAGCCCTGGGGGAAATACAGGGGCAGACTGGACATGAGTGGCCTCCTTGCCGAATGGGATACATCACCAGGATGCAGCCTAGCCCAAACACTCCCGACTGCTAGCCAAACAGCTCAGCGGTTGTATTCGCCCGCAGCCTCGGGCTGATATTCAACCGCCAGCAGGGTCAGTTGGAGCACCTTGCCGGTGGGGGAAGTCCAGTCGATATGCTGGCCCACGGACAAGCCCAGGAGGGCGCTGCCAACCGGCGCGAGGATCGATACCGTGCCTTCGCCGCCAGCGTCCTGGGGATATACCAGCTTCAGGTGATAGTCCTTGCCGCTGCTTTCTTCGCGGCAATGCACCTGCGAATTCATGGTCACCACCCCCGCCGGCACCTCGTCGTGGCCGACCACGTCAGCGCGGTCCAGCTCGGCCTGCAAGGCCACGGCACCGGGGCCGAAGTCGTCCAGGCTGTCGAGCAGATGCTCCAGACGCTGTAGGTCCAGACGGGTAATGGTGATCGAAGGTGCGCTGGTCATGGTGCGGGTAAATCTCCTTGGTCTAACCGGCGGAAACCACCGCACGAACACGGTGCTGCATTCCAGACGGCCTTTGCCGGTTGCGAAAAAAGCAAAACCCCATCACGGGGATGGGGTTTTGCAAGAGTGATCCCGACCGTATCACAGCCACTCAAATAAACAAGGCCGCCAGGTCAAGGGAAGCCGGGACGCTGCTGCAAGCGTGCCTCGGCAGCGGTGCAGATGGCGCGGCGACGCGGGGAGTCGGCCTGGCCCCACTCGAGAATCTCCGCCAGCGTGCGGCCGCAGCCCAGGCAGATATCCCGCTCGTCCAGGCAGCACTGCCGGCGGCAGGGCGAGTCGACCTGCGGGCCTGCGCCTGGGCTGTCAGAGCTCTTCGAACTCAAGGTCGGCACCGGATTGTTCCAGGGTGATGCGTACCAGCATCTCACCCAGCTGCTCGTCGCTGCTGTCGCAGATCCAGCGCTCGCTGGCCTGGTCATAGTCGAAATGAAAACCACCGGAGCGCGCCGCCAGCCACAGCTGGCGCAGCGGTTCCTGGCGGCTGAAGATCAGCTGGGTGCCGTTCTCGAAGCGCACGGTCAGCACGCCGGCAGAGTTTTCCAGATCCAGGTCCAGGTCGCTGTCATCGAAAATATCTTCCACCGCCTGCTGGGTGGCATCGACCAGATCGTGAAAGCGGGCTTCGGTCAAACTCATTGCGACTTACCTCAAAAAATCAGCGACTGCACAGAATAGGCGTTATCAACGCGCCAGCCGCCAGGGTCAGGCAGGGCCCGCATGGCAGGCGCAAGCGGCAAAGTGTACATGAGCATTGCCCCGATCAGGCCCCTGCGCAAGACGCTGCACGGCATCCGTCGGCGCAGTAGCTTTCATAATCCCAGGTGGCGGCGATACTCGCCGGGGCTCTGTCCGGTCCAGCGGCGAAAGGCTCGGGCCAGCGAACCCGGCTCGCTAAAGCCGACCAGAAAGGCGATTTCCGCCAGTTCCAGCGCCGGGTCGCGCAGGTAATGCAACACCAGTTGCTGACGCGTCTCGTCGACCAGCTGGTTGAAGGACAGACCCGCCTCGCGCAAGCGCCGCTGCAGGGTGCGCGGGCTAAGGGCCAGGCGCGCGGCGATCAGGCCCAGGTCGGCACCGGCCTCAGGCAACTGCCGCGCCAGCTCCAGCCGCGCGCGGTCGAGCACGCTATGGCCCTGCTGGATTTCGCCGAGCAGACGATCGGCGTAGGCATCGAGCATCAGGCGGACTTGAGCGTCGGCCTGGCCGAGCGGCGTGCTCAGCAAGCGCTTGGGAAAGACCAGGGCGTTATCGGCCTGCTCGAACAGCACCGGGCAACGGAAGATGCGCTGGTGTTCGCGGGTATCCGCCGGTGCTGCATGCTGGAAGCGCACTTCACTGGGCGGCACATCCAGGCCGCTGATCCAGTGGCCGAAGGTCACCCAGGCTGCCAGGGTTTCTTCGCTGAGCTGACGCTGCTGTTGCGCTAGCAAGGGCTGCCAGCTGTGCGCCACCTGGGGTTCGAGGCCTTCCCGGGGCGGCTCGTCGGCCAGGTCGACCCGGCCCAGGTTGCCCACCAGGGCGGCATAGCGGGCCTGACGATGGAGGGCGTCGGCCAGGGTCGCGCAGCTCATGATCAGGTAACCCAGCACGCCGTAATAACCGGGGCGCACCGCCTCGCCCAGGTGCAGGCCGAGACAGTCGTCGCCGCTCAGCTGCACGCCCAGGCCGAGCAGTTCCAGGTAGGCACTGGCAGCGATGCGCTGATCGCGCTGGGCGAGCAGCTGCGGGCTCAGTTGCGCCCGCTCAAGCAGAGCGGCGCTGGCCACGCCATGGCGCTCCAGGTAGTCGAGCAAACCCTGCAGATAGGCCACTGAAACAGAGCTAGCAAGCGCTACGGGATTGTCCATTCCGACTCCTGATCACTGGCCATGCGCCCAAAGATATCCGCCAAGATACAAGCAAAGCCCCGCCAGACGGGAATCCTGGCGCATAGGCAAGGGTCCGGGGGGTCGGTATACTCCTGCGCAATCATGCTTTATTACAAGGATTCCACCATGAAGCGGTTGTTTACTGCCCTTATTGCCTTGGTCGCCGTCACCACACTGCTCGCCGGTTGTGGTCAGAAAGGCCCGCTGTTCCTCCCGGAAGAAAGCCAGCCCGCCCCTGCGCAGACCGAATAAGGACAGCCCCATGAACGCCTTCAACTACCGCGACGGCGCGCTGTTCGCGGAAGGCGTGGCCTTGTCCGCCATCGCCCAACGCTTCGGTACGCCGACCTACGTCTACTCCCGTGCTCATATCGAGGCGCAATACCATGCCTATGCCGATGCCCTGGCCGGCATGCCCCATCTGGTGTGTTTTGCGGTCAAGGCCAACTCCAACCTCGGCGTGCTGAATGTGCTGACGCGTCTCGGTGCGGGCTTCGATATCGTCTCCCGCGGCGAGCTGGAGCGAGTGCTGGCTGCCGGTGGCGAGGCGAGCAAGATCGTCTTCTCCGGCGTCGGCAAGAGCCGCGACGATATGCGCCGCGCCCTGGAAGTGGGCGTGCACTGCTTTAACGTCGAGTCCACCGAAGAGCTGGAACGCCTGCAACTGGTTGCCGCCGAAATGGGCAAGACCGCGGCGATTTCCCTGCGGGTCAACCCGGACGTCGACGCCGGCACCCACCCCTATATTTCCACGGGGCTGAAAGAGAACAAGTTCGGCATCGATATCGAGCAGGCCGAAGCGGTCTACGCCCGCGCCGCCGAATTGGCGAATCTGCAGATCGTCGGCGTCGATTGCCATATCGGCTCGCAGCTGACCACCCTGCCGCCCTTCCTCGATGCCCTCGATCGCCTGTTGACGCTGATCGACCGCTTGGCCGCACGCGGCATCCAGATCAAGCACCTGGACCTGGGCGGCGGCCTCGGCGTGCAGTACCGCGACGAGCAGCCACCGCTGGCCGGCGACTATATCAAGGCGGTGCGTGAGCGCATTGCCGGCCGTGACCTGGCCCTGGTATTCGAGCCGGGCCGCTCCATCGTGGCCAACGCCGGCGTGCTGCTGACCCGGGTCGAGTACCTCAAGCACACCGAGCACAAGGACTTCGCCATCGTCGATGCGGCGATGAACGACCTGATCCGTCCGGCCCTGTACCAGGCCTGGATGGACGTGCAGGCAGTGCAGCCGCGCGACGGCAGCAGCCGCAACTACGACATCGTCGGGCCGATCTGCGAAACCGGCGACTTCCTCGCCAAGGACCGCGACCTGGTCCTGGCCGAAGGCGATTTGCTGGCCGTGCGTTCGGCCGGTGCCTATGGTTTTGTCATGAGTTCCAACTACAACACCCGCGGCCGCGCCGCCGAGGTGATGGTAGAGGGTGACCAGGCCTTCGAAGTGCGTCGCCGCGAGACGCTCAGCGAGCTGTTTGCCGGCGAAAGCTGCCTGCCGCCCGCCCGCTAAGGACAAGCTCATGTTATTGCGCTTTACCAAGATGCACGGCCTCGGCAACGACTTTATGGTCCTCGACCTGGTCAGCCAGCACGCGCATATCCAGCCGAAGAACGCCAAGCAGTGGGGCGACCGCCACACCGGCGTGGGCTTCGATCAACTGCTGATCGTCGAGCCGCCGAGCAACCCGGACGTCGACTTCCGCTACCGCATCTTCAATGCCGACGGCTCGGAAGTGGAGCAGTGCGGCAACGGTGCGCGCTGCTTCGCCCGCTTCGTGCTGGACAAGCGCCTGACGGTAAAGCGGCAGATGCGCGTGGAAACCAAGGGCGGCATCATCGAGCTGGACGTGCGCAGCGACGGCCAGATCGGCGTCAATATGGGCCCGCCGCGCCTGGTGCCGGCCGATATTCCGTTCCAGGCCGAGCAGCAGGCACTGAGCTATGTGGTCGAGGTCGACGGGGTGAATGTCGAGCTGGCCGCCGTGTCCATGGGCAACCCCCATGCGGTGCTGCGCGTCGATAACCTCGACAGCGCGCCGGTGCACAGCCTGGGCGCGAAACTCGAACACCACCCGCGCTTTCCGCAGCGGGTCAATGTCGGTTTCCTCCAGGTTCTCGACCGTCAACGCGCCAAGCTGCGCGTCTGGGAACGCGGTGCCGGGGAAACCCAGGCCTGCGGCACCGGTGCCTGCGCCGCGGCCGTGGCGGCCATCAGCCAGGGCTGGATGGACTCGCCGGTGCAGATCGAACTGCCGGGCGGCAAGCTGTCCATCGAGTGGGCAGGCCCAGGTCAGCCCGTTATGATGACCGGACCCGCGGTACGCGTGTACGAAGGACAGGTGCGCCTATGACCGACAAGCAGAATTCGCCCAAACCACTGGATTCGGAAACAGTCGCCGCCTACCTGCGCCTGCATCCGGAATTTTTTATCGACCACGACGAGTTGATCCCCGAGCTGCGCATTCCGCACCAGCGCGGCGACACCGTGTCGCTGGTCGAGCGCCAGGTCAAACTGCTGCGCGAGCGCAATATCGAAATGCGCCATCGCCTCTCGCAACTGATGGACGTGGCCCGCGACAACGACCGCCTGTTCGACAAGACCCGCCGCCTGGTGCTCGACCTGCTCGACGCCAGCAGCCTGGAAGAAGTCGTCAGCTGCGTCGAAGACAGCCTGCGCAGCGAGTTCCAGGTGCCCTTCGTCAGCCTTATCCTGTTTAGCGACGCCGCCCTGCCGGTCGGCCGCTCGGTCAGCAGCGCCGAAGCGCACCAGGCCATTGGCGGCCTGCTGGCCGGCGGCAAGACCATCTGCGGCGTGCTGCGCGAACACGAACTGAGCTTCCTGTTCGGCGCGGAAGGTGCCCAGGTCGGCTCCGCCGCGGTGGTGGCGCTGTCCTTTCAGGGCCTGCACGGCGTACTGGCGATCGGCAGCAGCGACCCGCAGCACTACAAGAGCTCCCTGGGCACCCTGTTCCTCGGCTATATCGCCGAAGTCCTGGCCCGCGTCGTACCGGGCTTCGCCACGCCGCTGCGTTCGGTGAGATAACAGCAGCGGCAAGTCGTAGGATGGGTTGAGCAAAGCGATACCCATCAAAATCGCCGCGATGGGTTACGCGGCGCACGATTAATACCTGGCGCTTGAATCTTGTCCCGCGCGCCGCTCACCTGCGCGGCCCGACCCATCCTACGCCCGCCCCCGCAGGGAGCTTCCATGCAAGACCTCCTGGACGCCTACCTCGAACACCTGCGCAGCGAGCGCCAGTTGTCGCCGCATACCCTCACCGGTTATCGCCACGACCTGAGCACGCTGTTGGCGTTCTGCACCCAGGAGCAGATCGACAGCTGGACCGCGCTCGATACCGCGCGCCTACGGCGTATGGTCGGCCGCCTGAATATGCAGGGGCAATCAAGCCGCAGCCTGGCGCGTCTGCTCTCGGCGACCCGCGGGCTCTATCGTTATTTGATTCGTGAAGGCCACTGCCAGAGTGATCCGGCCAGCGGCCTGATGCCGCCCAAGGGCGAGCGCCGTCTGCCGAAAACCCTGGACGCCGACCGCACCGCACAGCTGCTCGACGGCGCACTGGAAGACGACTTTATCGCCCGCCGCGACCAGGCCATGCTCGAGCTGTTCTACTCCTCGGGCCTGCGCCTGTCGGAGCTGGTCAGCCTCAACCTGGATGGCCTGGATCTGCCCGCCGGCCTGGTGCGGGTGCTCGGCAAGGGCAACAAGACCCGCGAACTGCCGCTCGGACGCATGGCGCGCCAGGCCATGGAACAGTGGCTACCGTTGCGCGCCCTGGCCAACCCGGCTGACGGCGCGGTGTTTATCAGCCAGCAGGGCCGCCGCATCGGCCCGCGCGCGGTGCAGCTGCGGGTGCGCCAGGCCGGCGTGCGCGAGCTCGGCCAGCACCTGCATCCGCATATGCTGCGCCACAGCTTCGCCAGCCATATGCTGGAATCGTCCCAGGACCTGCGCGCGGTGCAGGAACTGCTCGGCCACGCCGATATCGCCACCACCCAGGTCTACACCCACCTGGATTTCCAGCACCTGGCCACGGTCTATGACAAGGCCCACCCCCGAGCCAAACGTAAAGGCAGCACAGAATGAGCATTCAGCTGATTACCTTCGACCTCGACGACACCCTGTGGGATGTCACCCCGGTGATGCAGGACGCCGAAGCCGCGCTGCGCAACTGGCTGGCGATGCATGCGCCGCGCCTGGGTGCAGTGCCGGTGGAGCATCTGTGGTCGATTCGCGCTACCTTGTTGCAGGCCGAGCCGATGCTCAAGCATCGCCTTAGCGAACTGCGCCGACGCATCCTGCTGCATGCCCTGACAGACGCCGGCTATGCAAACTCGGATGCGCAGGCACTGGCAGAGGCCGGCTTTCAGGTATTTCTTGCCGCGCGCCATCAGGTCGAACTGTTCGCCGAGGTGCACCCAACCCTTGAAGCCTTGGCCAATCGCTTCCAGCTTGGGGTAATCACCAACGGTAATGCCGATGTGCGCCGCCTGGGCCTGGCCGATTACTTCCAGTTCGCCCTGTGCGCCGAGGAACTGGGGGTTGGCAAACCAGACCCGAAACCTTTTATCGAAGCGCTGAAACGCGCCGGCATTGCCGCCGAGCATGCGGTGCATATCGGCGACCACCCCAGCGACGATATCGCCGGGGCGCAGGCGGCAGGTTTGCGCGCCATCTGGTTCAACCCCCAGGGCAAGGCCTGGGAGGCCGACAACACCCCGGACGGGCAGATCCGCAGCCTCGCCGAGCTGCCGGCGCTGCTACATAGCTGGGAGTAAGCCGATAATGCCGCAGCCACAAGCCCTACGTCGCGCAGCGACGGCCCGTAGAGTGGCTGCTTGGGAGGCGTGACACTGCTTGCAGGAGCCACCCTGGTTAGGGTGCGCGCGCACCAAGAATCGACGGCCAGAGTTGGTGCGCACAGCGCACCCTACGAAATCTGATCCCTTCACACTTAAGCGCCGACACCTGGACGCAGCAGCGGACGGGAAAAGCCACAAAAAAGCCCGCACGGCGTCTGCCATGCGGGCTTTTTGCATTCGTACAGTCGCCTAGAGGCTGTTTACGATCTCGCGAGCTAGTGCCTGTTTTTAACGCAGCAGGGCCGACGCGCAGCAGATCGTAAATAGGCTCTTAAATGGGGCGGCTGCCGTACTTGCTGTCCGGCTTCTTGGGCGGGTCGGAGACGACATTCGGCTCGACTTCCTGCACCTTGCCGCCGCGGGAGAGAAACTCTTCCATGGCGCGGGCCAGGGCGTCGCGCTCTTTCTGCTTGGCTTCGATGCTGGGCAGCTCTTCGACGTCAACGGCAGCCTTGACCTTCTTGCTTTTGCTGGCGGGTACGACTTCGTCGTCACCGTCATCATCCACACTGTCGCCATCATCGGCGGCGGCCAGTTCCTCGCCTTCGTCCTCGTCAGCGCCTTCCAGTTCGTCGTGTTCCAGATCTTCGTCGCTCATGTTCCAACCTCATGACTTGCGAAAAGCAGAGTAGTTATAGCCCAGCTGCGTCAGCTTTCTAACGTCGCCGGAAAAAAATCCTGTGGCCTAGCCCAGGCAGAGTGCTACGCATCGGCGATCTGCGCTCAACGGCGCGCATTCTAGGGGCTGTTGCCGGTGCATCACAACAACGTTGTGCGCAAACTCCGGCGGCCCGCTGACGGCCCGCAGAAAAAACAAAGGGCGCCATAAGGCGCCCTCGTTGAAACGCCGGACAATCAGTTCTTGGTGAACTCTGGATAGGCTTCCATACCGCACTCGGCGATGTCCACGCCTTCGTATTCTTCTTCCTCGGTTACCCGCAGGCCGATCACCAGCTTGATGATGGACCAGACGATCAGGCTGGCGATAAACACCCAGGCGAAGATCGCACCGATACCCAGCAGCTGTGCGCCCAGGCTGGAGTCGCTGTTGGTCAGGCAGACAGCCAGCAGGCCCCAGATACCGACCACACCGTGGACGGAGATGGCACCGACTGGATCGTCGAGCTTGAGCTTGTCCAGGCCGAGGATGGCGAACACCACCAGCACGCCACCCACGCCACCGATCAGGGTCGACTGCAGGGCCGTCGGGGTCAGCGGCTCGGCGGTGATGGCCACCAGGCCAGCCAGGGCACCGTTGAGGGCCATGGTCAGGTCAGCCTTGCCGAACAGGATGCGCGCCACGATCAGCGCCGCAATCAGGCCGCCAGCAGCGGACATGTTGGTGTTAACAAACACGTTGGCCACGGCGTTGGCGTCTTCGATGGTGCTCATCTTCAGCTGCGAGCCGCCGTTGAAACCGAACCAGCCCATCCACAGGATAAAGGTACCCAGCGCTGCCATCGGCAGGTTGGCACCCGGAATGGCGTTGACCTGGCCGTTAGCGCCGTACTTGCCTTTACGCGCACCCAGCAGCAGCACGCCAGCCAGAGCAGCGGCAGCACCGGCCATATGCACCACGCCGGAACCGGCGAAGTCGAGGAAGCCAGCTTCGTTGAGGAAGCCCGAACCCCATTTCCAGAAGCCCTGTACCGGGTAGATGAAACCGGTCATGACCACGGCGAAAGCCAGGAAGGCCCACAGTTTCATGCGCTCGGCCACGGCACCGGAGACGATCGACATGCAGGTCGCGGCGAACACCACCTGGAAGAAGAAGTCCGAACGGGCCGAGTAGTAGGGCGCGTCGTCACCGCCGGCGAGTACCGACTCAACGCTGTTCTCGTCACCAATCAGGAAGCCCAGGCTTGGCAGGATGCCGCCTTCCGGGCTGGAGTACATGATGTGGTAGCCGATCACCAGGTACATCACGCTGGCCACTGCGTACAGGGCGATGTTCTTGGTGAGAATTTCGGTGGTGTTCTTGGCCCGCACCAACCCGGCTTCGAGCATGGCAAAACCCGCTGCCATCCACATCACCAGGGCGCCGCAAACCAAAAAGTAGAAGGTATCAAAACCGTACTGCAGTGCAGTCAATGCTGTGTTGTCCATGGTTCACCTCTTGCCGTGCGCTTTATAGCGCTATTCGGTTAAGGCGTCCGGGGTTGGCTCCGGACGCGCTCCGTGTGCTTACAGGTTGTAGCCGCGCTCGTTATGCAGGGCGAGATCGAGGCCGATGGTCTCTTCCTCGTCACTGACACGCAGGCCCATTACTAGGTCGATCACTTTCAGGATCACGAAGGTCACCAGCGCGGTGTACACCACCGTGAAGGCCACCCCCTCGAACTGCACCCACAACTGCGCAGGAATGTTCTCCACTTCGCCAAAGCCACCCAGCGCCGGCGCAGCGAACGCCCCGGTGAGAATAGCCCCGACAATACCGCCCACGGCATGCACGCCGAAAACGTCCAGAGAATCGTCATAACCCAGCTTGCGTTTCAGGCTGGTGGCACAGAAGAAGCAGATCACCCCGCTGGCCAAGCCGATTGCCAGGGCCCCCATGGGACCGGCCGTACCGGACGCCGGAGTAATCGCCACGAGGCCCGCCACTGCACCCGAAGCAATGCCCAGCACGCTGGGTTTGCGATGGGTAATCCACTCGGCGAACATCCAGCTCAGCGCCGCGGTGGCAGTGGCAATCTGGGTCACCAGCATGGCCATACCGGCGCTGCCGTTGGCGGCCAGCGCCGAGCCGGCGTTGAAGCCGAACCAGCCGACCCAGAGCATGCTTGCGCCGATCAGGGTATAGCCGAGGTTGTGCGGCGGCATGGCGGTAGTCGGGAAGCCCTTGCGCTTGCCCAACACCAGACAGGCCACCAGCCCGGCGATACCGGCGTTGATATGCACCACGGTGCCGCCAGCGAAGTCCAGCACGCCCCAGTCCCACATCAGTGCGCCGTCACCACCCCAGACCATGTGCGCGATGGGCGCATAGACCAGGGTGAACCACACCGCCATAAAGATCAGCATGGCCGAGAACTTCATACGCTCGGCAAAGGCTCCGACGATCAGGGCGGGAGTGATAATGGCGAAGGTCATCTGGAAGGTGATAAACACCGATTCCGGCACCGTGGCCACCAGGCTGTCCAGGGTCAGACCACTGAGGAAGGCTTTGGAGAAACCGCCGACAAAGGAGTTGAGATTGACCACACCCTGCTCCATGCCGGTGGTGTCAAATGCCAGGCTGTAGCCGTAAACGACCCACAGGATGCTGATCAGACCGGTCACGGCAAAGCACTGCATCAACACCGACAGCACGTTCTTGGAACGCACCATGCCGGCATAGAACAGCGCCAGACCGGGAATGGTCATAAACAGCACCAGCACAGTGGCGACCAGCATCCAGGCTGTGTCGCCGCTGTTCAGGCTTGCCTCTTCGGCCATGGCAAAGCCAGGAACGAGAGACAACAGGGCTCCTAGCCCTGCGATTTTTCGCAGAGTCATGGTTTAACTCCTGGGGCGTGTGGGGTTCGAAGGGCGTTTAGATCGCGTCGGTATCGGTTTCGCCGGTACGGATGCGGATCGCCTGCTCCAGGTTTACAACGAAAATCTTGCCGTCACCGATCTTGCCGGTGTTGGCGGCCTTGGTAATGGCCTCGATCACACGATCGAGCTGATCGTCAGCGATGGCCACGTCGATTTTCACCTTCGGCAAAAAATCGACCACGTATTCGGCACCGCGGTACAACTCGGTATGGCCTTTCTGACGACCGAAGCCTTTGACTTCAGTGACAGTGATGCCCTGCACGCCGATCTCCGACAGTGACTCACGGACGTCGTCCAGCTTGAACGGCTTGATGATGGCAGTGACTAGCTTCATGTAACTTTCTCCCGTGTAAGGTGGACTTGCCCCAGGAATTACGAACCCGACTCAAGTCTAAGCGCAGTGTCTGGCTTTTGTAATGCATCGCGGCCCTGACCTAGCGGCACCGATGCTCACCAACAGATCCCGGCGAAGCACTTCCCCGCTTCGCCTGACGCACCGGAACTGCATCGGAGCATGCGTCGCAAGAGACAAAGCAGAAAGCCTGCCAACTCACGTAAAAGTCACTTATTTCATGCAGTTACCGACTAAACAGGGGATTTTTCCTGCCGTTTTGACGCAATCAACGCACAACAATGGTGCGACACCCTGCCACCGCACGCGCGAAAAGCGTGCAGCGCGCCCGCCCAGTGCGCCAACCTCGCCCAGGCAAGCCGCCCAACACTGCGTGCTACACTGGCGACCATCTGTTACCGGAACCTCACCATGCTGCCACCCAAAGCTTTGCTCGACGCCCTTAGCCACCAGGCCTCCCGCCTGTTCAATGGCGACAGCCCGCTGCCACGCAGCGAACTCGAAGCCCAGTTCAAACTGTTGCTGCAAAGCGGCTTCAGCAAGCTCGATCTGGTCAGCCGGGAAGAGTTCGACAGCCAGATGGTAGTGCTGGCCCGCACCCGCGCCCGCCTCGAAGCACTGGAAGCCAAGGTCGCCGAGATGGAAGCCCGCAGCCCAGAAGCCGCCGCCACCCACGAGTAACGCCCGCAGCGGATGCCTCAGCCGATCAAGGAGTGATCGATGTCCCTGGCCATAGTCCACAGCCGCGCCCAAGTCGGCGTCGAAGCTCCAGCGGTGACGGTCGAGGCCCATCTGGCCAACGGCCTGCCCTCCCTGGCCCTGGTCGGCCTGCCGGAAACGGCGGTCAAGGAAAGCAAGGACCGGGTGCGCAGCGCCATCCTCAACTGCGCCTTCGAGTTCCCGCCTAGACGCATCACCCTCAATCTGGCCCCGGCGGATTTACCCAAAGACGGCGGGCGTTTCGACCTGGCGATTGCCTTAGGGATTCTCGCCGCCAGCGGCCAGGTGCCGGCCAGCGCACTGGAACGGCTCGAATGCCTCGGCGAGCTGGCGCTGTCCGGGGCGATTCGCCCAGTACAGGGCGTACTGCCCGCCGCACTGGCCGCCCGCGCCGCCGGCCGCACCTTAATGGTGCCGAAGGCCAACGCCGAAGAAGCCAGTCTGGCCTCGGGGCTAGACGTGATCGCCGTGGAGCACTTATTAGAAGTCGCCGCCCATCTTAATGGCCAAGGACCGATTGCGCCGTATCAGGCCCAGGGCCTGCTGCGCCAGGTGCTGCCTTACCCGGATTTGGCCGAAGTGCAGGGGCAGATCGCGGCCAAACGCGCCCTGCTGGTGGCAGCGGCCGGCTCGCACAATCTACTATTTAGCGGGCCGCCCGGCACCGGCAAAACCCTGCTGGCCAGCCGTCTGCCGGGCCTGCTGCCACCGCTGGACGAACAGGAAGCACTGGAAGTGGCGGCCATTCATTCCGTGGCCAGCCATACTCCGCTAAGTGCTTGGCCACAAAGGCCTTTTCGCTCGCCTCACCATAGCGCATCAGGCCCGGCGCTGGTCGGCGGTGGCAGTCGCCCGCAACCTGGCGAAATAACATTGGCCCATCACGGCATTTTGTTCCTCGATGAACTCCCCGAGTTTGATCGAAAGGTCTTGGAAGTTTTGCGCGAGCCCCTGGAAAGTGGACAAATCGTCATCGCCCGGGCTCGCGACAAGGTGCGCTTCCCGGCGCGCTTTCAACTGGTGGCAGCGATGAACCCCTGCCCCTGTGGACATTTGGGCGACCCTTCCGGGCGCTGCCGCTGCTCGGCGGAACAGATCCAGCGCTACCGCAGCAAACTATCCGGCCCACTGCTCGACCGCATCGACCTGCACCTGAGCGTACCGCGGGAAACCACCCGCCTGGAAACCAGCAGCGACCACGGCCCCAGCAGCGCCGAACTGGCCGCCCTGGTAGTCCGCGCACGCCAGCAGCAACTGGCACGCCAGGGCTGCGCCAACGCCCACCTGGACCTGGCCGGCGTGCAACAACACTGCAGCCTCGACAACGAGGATCGGCACTGGCTGGAAAACGCCTGCGAACGCCTGGGCCTGAGCCTGCGCGCCGCGCACCGGGTGATGAAAGTGGCGCGCACCCTGGCCGACCTGGATGGCGCAGCCAGTATCAGCCGCACTCACCTGGCCGAAGCCCTGCAGTATCGCCCCAGCCTCCAAAGCTGAGACTGCGACAATGCAACCTCCATAGATGGCAGGCTTTGCATCGATTGTTGAGCGTTTCCCAAGCGTTCTGCCGATAGGACGCCGAACGTTAACCCAAAAGCCCGCTTAACCGTAGACAGGATAGCGGCGGCAAAGCGCAACTACCTGCTCGCGCACCTGGTGCGCGACTTTCTCGCTGTCGCCGTTCTCCAGGGCGTCCAGTACGTCGCACAACCAGCCCGCCAGTTGCTCGCATTCGAGCACGCCGAATCCTCGGGTGGTGACGGCTGGAGTACCGATGCGCAGCCCGGAGGTCACGAACGGTGAGCGCGGGTCGTTGGGCACCGAATTCTTGTTGGCGGTGATGTAAGCGTTGCTCAGGGCCGCATCGGCGTCCTTGCCGGTGTAAGGCCTGTCGGACAGGTCGATAAGCATCATGTGGTTATCGGTGCCACCCGAGACGATCTTGTAACCACGCCGTTGCAGCACGGCCGCCATGCTCCGGGCGTTGATCACCACCTGGGCCTGATAGGTTTTGAACTCGGGGGCTAATGCCTCCTTGAAGGCAACGGCCTTGGCGGCGATCTGGTGCATCAGTGGACCGCCCTGGACACCCGGAAATACTGCGGAATCGAGCTTTTTGTAGAGCGCATCATCTTGCCCCTTGGACAAAATCAGGCCACCCCGTGGCCCCCGCAGGGTCTTGTGCGTGGTGCTGGTGACCACATGGGCATGCGGCAAGGGGTCCGGGTATTCGCCTGCGGCCACCAGACCTGCAACGTGGGCCATGTCGACCCAGAAAATGGCCCCGACCTTGTCGGCAATAGCCCGCATGCGCGCCCAGTCCTTGTGCCGGGAGTAGGCCGAAAAACCACCGATCAGCATCTTCGGTCGTGCTTCCAGGGCGATACGCTCCATCTCGTCGTAGTCGAGCAAGCCCGTTTCCGGATCAAGACCATACGGAACGATCTTGTAATGACGACCCGAGAAATTCGACGGATTGCCGTGAGTCAGGTGACCGCCCTGGGCCAGATTCATGCCCATCACCGTATCGCCTGGATTGATCAAGGCCAGGAATACCGCAGCGTTCGCCTGGGCACCCGCATGGGGCTGCACATTGGCATAGTCGCAGTCGAACAGAGTCTTGACCCGCTCGATGGCCAGGCACTCAGCCACATCGACATACTCGCAGCCGCTGTAGTAGCGCTTGCCCGGGTAACCTTCAGCGTATTTGTTGGTCAGCACGGTGCTTTGGATTTGCATGACCAGAGGGCTGGCATAGTTCTCGGAAGCGATCAGTTCGACGTGGTCTTCCTGACGATGCTCTTCGTTATAAATCGCCTCACACAGCTCGGCGTCGAAGGCGTTAAGGGTCAGCGTTGAGTCGTACATTGAAGGGTCCTTAATTGGGAAAGTAAGCCGGTTTACGACAACAGCCGAGTGACACGCGCAGCGATATCGTCGATCTCGACGTCCTCACAGATCAACGGCGGCAGCAGTCGAATGGTGGTGCCGCGAGTCACCGTGATCAGCAGGCGTTGTTCGTCCCGCGCCCGGCCAACCAGTTCGGCGCAGGGCCGATTCAGCTCGATACCGACCATCATGCCCAGGCCGCGAATGGCAACAACCTCGTGGTGATTGCCCAGCGCCTCCTGCAGCGCGGCCAGCAGGCGACGGCCAGAGGTAGCTGCGCGCAGCGGGATGTGATCGCGCTCCATGATGTCGAGTACGCTGCACCCCACGCGGCAGGCCAGGGGGTTGCCGCCGAACGTGGACGCATGATGGCCAGGGGAAAACAGTTCAGCGGCCTGGCCCCGCGCCAGGCAGGCACCAATGGGAAAACCATTGCCCAGTGCCTTGGCCAGGGTAATCACATCCGGCACTATTCCCGCGTGCTGGAAGCCAAACCAGGTGCCGGTACGGCCCAACCCGGTTTGCACTTCATCGACCATCATCAGCCAATCGTGCTCGTCGCACAGTTGCCGCAGGGCCTGTAGATACCCGGCGGATGCCGCATGCACACCGCCCTCCCCCTGCACGGGCTCAACCAATACCGCGACGATGTCGGGTGATTGCGCCGCCGCTTCGCGGATCGCCGCAATATTGTCGTAAGGCACCCGGATAAAGCCTGGCATCAAGGGCTCAAAGCCACGCTGTACTGCCGGGTTGCCGGTGGCCGCAAGGGTCGCCAGGGTGCGACCATGAAAGCTGTTCTCCATCACCAGCACCTGCGGCTGGGCCACATGCCTGGCGTTGGCGTGCAGTCGAGCCAACTTGAGCGCCGCTTCGTTGGCTTCAGCCCCAGAGTTGCAAAAAAACGCCCGCTGCATGCCCGACAAGGTGCACAAGCGCTCACCCAACTGCTCCTGCCATTCGATGCGAAACATATTGGTGGTGTGCAGCAACTGGCCCGCCTGCGCGGCAATGGCAGCGGCGATTTCGGGGTTGGCATGGCCGAGGCTGGTCACCGCCACCCCGGCGATTGCATCCAGGTATTGAACCCCGTGTGTGTCCCACAGAAACGCCCCCTGGCCGCGGCTGAAAGAGACCGGCTGGCGGGCATAGGTGTGCATAAGGTACGAAGGCGCAGAGGACATCGCATGGTTTCCTGTCAGAGGTGAATCAAGACGTTAGGCTGTTGTCAGCGGAGGTTAGTCAGCACTTGCCGGACGGACATCCGCGGTTGGCCAGTAGTAGGCATCCGGCATGGCCCGGGCACCGAAGATGGCCTGACCGACACGCACCACGGTGGCCCCCTCTTCAATGGCGACTTCAAAATCACCGGACATGCCCATAGACAACTCCTCCAGCCCGACACCCGCAGGGGCGTGCTGGCGCAGGCGCTCGCGCAGTTCGCGCAGCCCTGCAAAGCAAGGACGGACACGGACCACATCGGCTGAAAACAGCGCCAACGTCATCAGCCCACGCACCCGTAACGCCGAGAACGCCGGCAGCGCGTGTAAGAAGCCCGCGACGGCTTCGGGTGCCAAGCCGTACTTGCTGGCCTCGCCGGAGGTATTGACCTGGACGAACACATCCAGCTGACGCCCCTCGATGTGCAGGCGTCGATCCAGGGCCTCGGCCACTCGCAGGCTGTCCAGCGCCTGAAACTCGCTGGCAAAACGCGCCACCTGCTTGGCCTTGTTGGTTTGCAGGTGGCCGATAACCGACCATTGCAGGTCAGCCAGGTCGGTCATGGCCTGCCATTTTCGCTGCGCTTCCTGCACCTTGTTCTCACCCAGTAACCGGCAGCCCGCGGCGTAGGCCAGACGCAGATGAGCTTCGTCAAAGGTCTTGCTGACCGGCAGCAGCCGCACGCTCGCCGGATCGCGTCCGACCCGCTGGCAAGCCTTGGCGATACGCTGCTGCACAGCTGCCAGATTGCGGCGAAAGTCGTCGACGCTGGCAGCCTGGGGGTAACGGCCATGACGCTCATGCAAGGCGGCGGCTTCTTCTTGTTGAGCGAACATCAGTGAGTCGCTCCTTTGGTCGTCACAACAGCGTCGGCAGCCGGGATGAGCAACGCCTCGCGACGCGGCAAGCGACCATTGAGCAGAGCGTGCGCCACCAGCCCGATCAACAATCCCCAGAACGCCCCACCGACCCCCAGCAGAGTGATGTTCGCGGCGCACGCCAGAAAGGTGATCAGCGAGGCTTCGCGGGATTTGACGTCAGCCATGGCGCTGGCCAGGCTCGCGCCGATAGTGCCGAGCAGGGCCAACCCGGCCAGCGTGGTAATGAAGGCGGCCGGGAGCGCCATAAACACGGCAGCGAGGGTCACCCCGAAAACCCCAACGAGGACGTAGAACACGCCCGCGGCAACCCCGGCGATCCAGCGCTTGGACGGATCCTCCGAGGCTTCCTTGCCGGTGCAGATGGCTGCCGTGATAGCGGCAACGTTGAAGGCGTGCGAGCCGAAGGGGGCCATCAGCAGGGAGCCCAGTCCTGTGACAGTCAGGATGGGGTTGGCGCTGGTGCTGAACCCATCGTTGCGCAGCACCAGCATGCCCGGCATGTACTGGCCGGTGAGGGTAATCAGAAACAGCGGCAGCGCCACGCTGAGCAACGCATTGAGTGAGAATTCGGGCCGGGTGAATAGCGGTGTCGCGAATTGCAGAGACAGCCCCGAAAGATCCACACGGTCCTGCGTCAGCAGAAACCCCAGCCCCAGTACCAGAATGCCCACCACCGCGTAGCGCGCGGTGAAGCGTTTGAACACTACATAAGTGGCAATCAGCAACCCGACCAGCACGGGGTCAAGGCTCATGCCTGCAAACGCACCGATACCGAACTGCAGCAAGATGCCGGCCAGCAGCGCCGCCGCCACGCCCGGCGGAATCAGGCGGATAACCTTTTCAAAGCAGCCGGACACCCCCAGCAGTACGAAGGCAGCAGCTGAAATGATGTATGCACCCACTGCCTCGGCGTAAGGCGTGGTGGACAGCGCGACCACCAGAAAGGCCGCGGCGGGTGTCGACCAGGCGGTAATGATCGGCTCACGGCTCAACCAACTGAGGAACAGCCCGGTAATCCCCACACCAATCGACACCGACCATACCCACGACGCCGTCAGTTCGGGGCTGAGCCCGGCAACCTTGGCAGCCTGAAAGACCAGGATAAACGTGCCGCCATAGTTGACGATGACTGAAATCAGCCCGGCGACAACCGGATGCAGAAGGTCGCGTAGACGCAGGGGCGACGGAGATGCTGAAGAAGACACGATTGCTTTGCTCCTTGCAAAACGAGGTATTTGGCCTCGGGAAATAAGTGATTTATAACGCTGAAATGGAAGGTCTTACCCCTGCACTTGTCCGTATATAGACAGGCCACTTTCCAGCCTCTCTGCTGCGCTGCCAGCCTCAGCCATGCACGCGGGCAAAACCCTTCATAAAATCGCTCAATGCCTCCACCGCCTGCAGCGTGACCGCGTTATAGAGACTGGCCCGCATCCCACCGACCGAGGCGTGCCCCTTGAGCCCGTAGAGCCCGGCCTGCTCGGCGCGCCGCACAAAGGTCTTGTCCAGCGCAGCATCGGCGAGCACGAACGGCACGTTGTTAATCGAACGAAACGGCACTTGCACGCTGTTGCGGTAAAACCCACCGCTGTCGTCTATGGTGCGATACAGCAACTCGGCCTTGACCCGGTTAAGCCGGTGAAGGGCGTCGAGGCCGCCGCTGCGCTTGATCCACTTGAGCGTCAGACCGGTGAGGTACCAAGGAAAGGTCGCCGGAGTGTTGAGCATCGACTGAGCGTCGGTGATGCGCGCGTAGTTGAGCAAGTCGGGGGTGAATGCCTGCGCCGCATCGAGCAATGCCGGAGCAACGATGACCACCGTCAGCCCCGCCACTCCCATGTTCTTTTGCGCGGAGGCATACACAAGGCCATGCTTAGCCACGTCAATCGGCTTGGAAAGCAGGCTTGAACAGGCGTCACACACCAAAGGTGCCGAGCTCTCAGGCACGTCGATGAATTGCACGCCGTGGACGGTTTCGTTCTCGGTGTAGTGCAGGTAGGCGGCGTTCGGGTTGAGGCTCCAGTCCGTCACCTCCGGAACGCGGTCAAAGCCAGACGCTTTGCCACTGGCGGCGATGCGTACGTCGCAGTATCGCCGGGCGGCCTCAATAGCCTTGCCTGACCAGAGACCGGTATGCAGATAGTCCGCCGTACGTTTATCACCCAACAGGTTCATCGGCACCTGGGAAAATTGCAGCGAGGCCCCTCCCTGCAAGAACAACACCCTGTACTCGCCGGGCACCTGCAAGATTTCCCGTAGGTCATGTTCAGCCTGGTAAGCAACCTCCTTGAACACCTCGCAGCGATGGCTGATCTCCATCACAGACATACCCGTACCCGCGAAGTCAAAAAACTCCTCATGCGCTTGCTGAAGAACCTCCATCGGCAACGCGGTCGGGCCTGCGCTGAAGTTATGTGACCTGGCCATAGCTGAGTAACCCTTGTTCAAAATTGCTCGCAGCGTGGGTGTTCGCCGAGCGAAACGGCTGTGGCGAGGGACGAATTCTACGGATAGACTGGCCTGCCTTTGCAGGCCAATTCATTAAGATCAGGCAGACCGCATGGCAAAAACGTTCGAGCTGGAAACCCTGAAAATGCGCCTGAGCGATGCTGAGCTTCAGCTGCTGGATCTGCACCAGCGGATTCAGCGCGCACTGCGGGCACTGATCCTCGATGGTGCCCTTGACCCGGGCCTGAAGCTGCCCGCGACCCGGGTCTTGGCCAAGTCACTCGGGGTTGCCCGCGACACCGTGGAAAACGCCTACGTACAACTGCACCGGGATGGTTTTATCCTGCGGCGCGCGGGCTCAGGCAGTTATGTCTGCGAAACCGTGGGCACCGAATTGCGCGGCGCAGCTCGCCGACGCATCAAGGCGCAAGAAGTCAAAAGCAGCCAGGCTGTTCCGGGGGCGGGGCTGAGCCAGCGCGGACGGATGATCTTCGACAGTGGCGGCGTGAACGATCAGCAGGTGATCAAGGCGTTTGCCACCGGCCTGCCGGAAACCCGCACCTTTCCGACCAATGTCTGGGAACGCCTGCAGCGCCAGGTGATGAAGGACTATCGCGCCAACGTGCTGTTGCACGGCGACCCACAAGGTGCCGAGCCGCTGCGCAAGGCCATCGCCACCTACTTGAACCTCGAGCGCGGGGCCAAATGCTCCCCCGACCAGATCCTAGTGCTGAGCAGCACTCGCCAGGCGCTCTTTCTGTGTGCGCAGTTGCTGGTGGACTCCGGCAGACCGATCCTGCTGGAGAACCCAGGCTATTACGGTGCCAAGAAAGCCTTTGAAACCGCCGAGACTAAGGTTGCGCCCATCGAT
The DNA here is from genome assembly GCF_035512415.1 of Pseudomonas sp. Classification (GTDB taxonomy): domain Bacteria; phylum Pseudomonadota; class Gammaproteobacteria; order Pseudomonadales; family Pseudomonadaceae; genus Aquipseudomonas. Next base: position 381,967 of record NZ_DATKDZ010000005.1, read on the forward strand.
GTCGATGAACTGGGCATACGCACAGACCTGCTATACGCCGACCGCAGCGGTGCCAATTGCGTCTATGTCACGCCGTCCCATCAATACCCAACCGGCGCGACCTTGCCGCTGGAGCGCCGCCTTGAGCTGATCAATTGGGCTGCGGAGAAGGGCAAGTGGATCATCGAAGATGACTACGACAGCGAGTTTCACTACGACGGGCAACCAACCGCCTGTGTGCAGGGCCTGGACAAGTACCAGCGCACCCTCTACCTCGGCACCTTCAGCAAGACCCTCTACCCCGGGCTGCGAATGGGCTACATGGTACTGCCCCATGAGTTGGTTAAAGCCTTCACCTACGCGCGCAGCATGATGGACGGCCACACGCCACAAATTCTGCAACTGACCCTGGCGCGCTTTATGGAGGACGGCCATTACAACGCCCATGTCCGGGCCATGCGCAAGCTCTATGCCGGACGCAGAACCACCATGCTCGATGCCATTAGCAAACACCTGGACTGCATCGTCACCGCCTTGCGCCCCCAGGGTGGGCTGCAAATTCCCTGTTTGCTACACGATGGCTGGTCGGAGGAGAAAACCATCCGCCAAGCAGCCAGCGCGGGCGTGCAGCTTTCTGGCCTTAGCCGGTTATACGCCGGCGATGAGAAGAAACCTGGCTGGCTATTGGGCTACTCGTCCTTGACCGCTTATGAAATCGAAGCCGCCATGCTACGCCTGGCCACTGCGCTGAGAACCAGGTAGAACCTTAAGCCTCAGGCTTTCCGCCCCCCTGTCGGCCTGGTTGATATCTGGCATTGCAATTCCTGTTCAGATAAAAGGTAAAGAGGTTAATTAGCAAGGCATCCTAAAACGCCTGACCAGATTGGCAACCCCCTCACGAATAGACAGCTGCGTGCGGCTGTCTATGGTTCCGCTACGTCCCCCCACCAGGCCGAGGGGCCACTGTCGCGTTGATTTCTTTCGCAATAACTCGCTCGTTACACAGGATCATCCCTCCACGGGCCCCACGTGGGGTGATGGTCGCGCTGCCACGGGGCAGATGCCCACCGGCCTTAAGATCCAACCCTAGGATCTTATCGCCAGGTGTCAAAAGTGCCAGAAACACCGCCTGGTTCGTCTGAATGCCGGAATAAGGCTGAGGGTTGGCGTAGGCACACTTGAACAGCCATTTTGCGCGCTCACTGGCGATATCTTCAATCGCACCGACACTACAGCAACCGGCGTAGTAACGACGCCCCGGATAGCCCTCGGCGTGCATGCTGGTCAATACCGATCCCTGAGCCTCAAGCACTGCGCGACTGACGAAACTCTCGGTAGCGACCCGCTCAGTACGTGCCCGCCTGTCTAAGTGGAATACGGCATATTGGCTCCTATCGGTAAACGCTGAATAACAAGCCGCACCTGCTTGTGGGCTTATCAACTGGCGACCACCCCACCTGCCAACGGGCTGACTATATGTGCAGTTTTATTCTGCACTCTACAGACCACTTAACTGCAAACCGCCTCGACGTATACGCGCCTAAGCGAAACCGCACAGAATTCAGCCTTACCCTAAAGCGGTCTGGTTTCCTTGCCAATAATGGACTATCACACAAGACCATGGCGTGCTTAATATCTGCGTCGATCCGACTCGCCATGGCTTCCCTAACGTCAGCAGGCAGCGACTCCGCCGGATCGCAGAACACGTCTTGCCAGAACGTTGATACTCATAGAACAGGTTTAGCCATGTCGATTATCCGTATCGGACTGCTTCCTCAGGTAGCAGCGGCGCACTTTGTCAGTCATTTGCACATCATGGTGTTGGCGGCCCTGCTCCCCGTGCTACCGGTTTTCTTTGGAGTAGGTTACGTGGAGCTGGGCCTAGCCCTGAGCATCTTCAATATCATTACGACGCTAGTGCAGCCCCCCATGGGTTTCGCCGTCGATCATTACGGACCCAGGCGTTTACTAATCGCCGGAGTTGCTCTAGGCAGCATCAGTTCCTGCTAATCGCACTGTTCTCAAGCTACAGCTGTTTGCTCATTGCCATGGCGTTGGCCGGTGTTGCCAACGCCGTCTACCACCCGGCCAACTATGCGCTGCTCTCTCAAGAGATCAATCCTGCCCATGTCGGCAAGGCGTTCTCTATCCATACCTTTGCCGGGTTTCTGGGTGCCGCCATTGCACCGGTGTTTCTGCTCGGGACTGCCACCGCGAGCGACCCCAGCCTGGCATTCGCTAGTGCTGCGCTGGTGGGCTTTGTCGCGCTGGGGCTGTTGTTGATACCCAATCCCGGGCTGATACAGGCTGCCCAAGTGCGTAACCTGCTCGCACCTGCACTCAACACCACCAGTATCCGACGGCTGTCACTGCTCTCGCCAATGATCCTGAGCCTGGTTTTGCTGTTCATGTTGTTGAACTTGAGCACCGGCACAATTGAAAAATTCTCTGTAGCAGCCCTGATGCAAGGGCAGGGGGCAGCGCTACCCTGGGCCAATGCGGCGCTGACGGCATTCCTGTTTGCCAGCGCCTTTGGCGTACTGGCCGGTGGTGCGCTGGCCGATCGTACCCAGCGTCATGGAGTGGTTGCCGCCACCGCTTTTTCGCTGGCCACCTTGTTAATGGCCATCGTCGCCATGGCCCGTTTTAGCGAACTCGCGCTGATCATCGCCCTTGGTGCCATAGGGTTCCTGACGGGGTTGATCGCACCATCGCGCGATATGTTGGTGCGGGCAGCATCGCCCAAGGATGCCGAAGGAAAAACCTTCGGCATCGTCTCCACCGGCTTCAATATCGGTGGTGCAATCGGCCCCATCAGCTTCGGATGGATGCTGGACCAGGGACACCCCACAGTCATCTTCTGGGGCTGCGTGACATTCATGAGCCTGACAGTCGTGCTGACCCTGATACAGGAGTGGTACCAGGCAAGATCCAGAATGATGAAAAAATCCATGCAGGTCACCCGCTCCCTTTGCGGCGCGAGGGCTTGCGGTGGTGAGTGATGTTTAAGCAATGTCTAGCGTGTTAACACCTTAAAGATAGCCTGACCAATGGGAACGAGAACATGGAACGTTTGAACTGTGGAACCGATGACGTGGTTCATAACATGCTGGCAAAACTGTCCGGACTCTGGAAAACCCGAGCCGCCGTCAACAATGACCAACCGGACTACTGGAACCTTGCCTTCAACCCATCCAAGCAGGACTTCAGTGCTTCCCTACTGCCTTTCCGGCATCACCAGGCATGGCGCGAAGCTCCTGAAGCACTGCAATCCAAGTGCCTCTCCTATGCCTGGGGAATCTATAACCTCAAAACCATCTACATCGAATGCGATGTGGTGGTACCTGCGTGCGAGGACATTATCAAGACGGCTCCGCCGAGCCAGAACCGCGCATTGCTGCAGGACGTAATGTCCCAGGCACTGTTGGACGAAGCGCTGCACACTCGCATGTCGATCATGGCCTGTAACTATATCTATGACAGACGCGCACTCCCACCACTCGACTTCTGCGACTTCAACCTGGTGACGTGGCGCGAAGGTCTTCTGGCCAACTGCAATGCCGAGTGGGAGCGTCGCCTGACGCGCTTCGGTATCGCGTGCGCCAGTGAAACGTTGATAACCGACTACCTCAAGACCATGGCCGAAGACACTGGAATCCAGCCCATCTGCCATGAAGTCACCCGCACCCATGCCATGGATGAATGGAGCCATTCCAGTGTCTTCAGCTTCGTCGCCTCCGATATCGTTCATGGCCTGAGCCGCAAAGAACGCGAGTACCTGCGCTCGGTCATTCTCAAGACCGTACAGATGTTCGCCAACAATGAAATGGGGGCTTGGGCAACGGTGTTTTCGATGTTGGCGTTTCCCCATGCCAGAGACATCCTGCATGACGTGGGCGATAGAAACGAGATCAGCGTCTACACCGACTCGGTCGAGGCTCTGATCAACCGCATCGGACTGACCGGCAACGGCCTTGGTAATGCTGAAGGCGCCCTTGAAGTCTTACGCGAAAAGGTCCGCGCATGAACAGCACTACCCTACAGGCGCGCTGCGAGGGTGTGATCACTGAAACGGCGGACGTGAAAGTCTTCACCCTCCGTGTGCAAGGTGCCCATACCGAGTTCCTCAACAACCTGGAACCGGGCAAACATGTGGCCCTACATTACCCAGACACGTCGGGCACCCGTCACCAGCGGTTGTATTCGATCACCCGTAAGCAAGGCGCGGATCTATTCGAAATAGCGGTCAAGCGCGCAGGCCACGGCGGAGTATCGGATCATCTGCATGCCACCTTGCGGGAGGGCTCGATAGCACCGATACAATTTGTGGCCGGAGAGATTTCCCTAGCGTCGGTCGCAGGCTGTCAGCGGGTCGGCATGCTCGCCGGCGGCATTGGTGTCACCCTGCCGGTTGCCTTGCTACGCGGATTGCGTGAACGCTCACGTCGCGGGTCATCGGTGCCAAATGTCACCCTGCTGCTGTGTGTGTCGACTATTGCCGATATCCCCTTCCTGCACGAGTTGCTGGAACTAGAGTTGACCACACACTGGTTCTCCTTGCAGGTGTTCGTCACCCGCGAAGCGGTCAAGAGCAACGGCCACTTCAAGCAGGGCCGCCCTGGCGATAAAGACCTGAGCCTTCTAGACATGCCAGAGACCGTGGTGATTTGCGGCAGCCACCGCTTTGCTCAAGGGCTGCGCGAGCACACCCTGACGATGTTCCCCACCAGCAAGCTTCTGATTGAGTCATTCACGCCCCCGACGGCACTCGTAACAACAGAGCCTACAGACGCCCAGGCGTCGGTGCGGTTGCACCTGACTACTAACGACCAGATGCTTGAAATGCCAGCAGGCAAGAGCCTGCTGGACATGCTCGAGTCCAGCGGTATTGCAGTGCGCAGCCAGTGCCGGGCCGGCATCTGCGGCAACTGCCGGATCAAGGTTTCAGACGGTGAATACACCCTTGAGCCAGACTTCTGCCTCAGTGATCAGGACAAGAGCGAAGGGTATGCACTGGCGTGCTGCACCTTCCCCCAGTCTGGGACACTCAAGGTAGATCTGAACCCGCAGGCCTGAGCCACCTCCATTTCTTTCACAGGTAAATTTTCCATGAAAACCGCAATTGCACTGCGACACATTCACTTCGAGGATGTTGGCACCCTCGATACCGTGCTCGTCGAGCAGGGTTATGAACTGCGTTACCTTGCCCCCTCCCTCGACACACTGGACAGCCCCCAGGTGCAGCAAGCCCACCTGCTGATCGTGCTCGGCGGCCCCATTGGTGCCTATGACGAACAGCTTTATCCGTTCCTTCAGAACGAGCTAGCGCTGGTACGTCAGCGCTTACAGTCCGGTAAACCCATGCTGGGTATCTGCCTGGGCGCGCAATTGATCGCTCGGGCCCTGGGTGCCAAAGTGTATCCGCTAGGAGTCAAGGAAATCGGCTTTTCACCACTGACCCTCACCCCTGCGGGGCAGGATTCGGCGCTGGCCAAACTGGAGGGTACGCCCGTGTTGCACTGGCACGGTGACCAGTTCGACATTCCCGAAGGGGGCGTGCACTTGGCCAGTACCGCTATAGGCACCCATCAGGCGTTTGCGGTGGGCCGCAACGTCCTTGGACTGCAGTTCCACCTAGAAGCCGATATACGCAAACTCGAACAGTGGCTGGTGGGACATGCCAGCGAATTGGCGCACGCAAGTATTGACCCTTGCTCACTGCGGAGCGCTGCCGTCACCGTCGGTGACCGGCTGACCCATGGGGCACGTGCAGTACTCAGCGACTGGCTGAACAACCTAGATGAGCACGTTTCGGCCTGAAAGCGACCTGTTTTCCAGCGATAAGTTGGCTGCAAGCCACCTCCATCAACTGGGCTCCCGAGGAACTAAGGAAGAAGAGAAGGTGCCCTAGCGGCACGTCATTGGCCGTTGCACTACGACCTTCTCATCCTTCACGCAAACTAGGGCTTTCACGTCTTGATGGATAAGTGCATACGTTTTTCATATCTATAAATGCAAGGATGAGGAGTCAAAAATGATCGTAGTTTTGTTTGAGTTGCAGGCGCTGCCGGGTCAAGGCAAGACCTATGTTGACCTAGTAAACAAGCTGACGCCGATGCTCGAACCTATGGAAGGCTTTATTTCTGTCGAATGTTTTCAAAGCACGCTGAACCCCAAGAAAGTCATGTCGGTCACTACCTGGCGTGATGAGGAAGCCGTGGTGCAGTGGCGCAACGTAACCGCACACCTGTCGGCGCAGAAAGCGGGGCGCGACAAGATCTTCGATGACTACCGTGTACGTGTTACCTCGGTGATCCGGGACTACGGCCTGCGTGATCGTGAACAGGCACCTTTCAATGTCGTGATCGACGGCGAACCTGCCAAAACAGCTGCCGTGACGTAGGGCTAGGTTTCACCACACAAAAAGGTTTTCACGGACCCCCGGGAAACACAGAAACAAGAACGCCGGTTTGATGGATGATGTTCGTGCGAGCAAACTATCTAAAAAACGGCGTTCTTCCGCACGACATTAATACGCCCCCCAGTCGTGTGGCACGCTCTGGCGTTTTGCGCAGCCAGACTGGTGTCGTGACAGTGGCAAACGCATGGGGCCGTCACTTGGCGGGATCGCCAGGGGGGCGTGTAATGATGCGACGAAAGAAATTCGCTCTCTGAGTTACACACGCCAAGTTTAACGGCACACTTCGCAAAACGGTGTCGACACGGAAATATTGGCAGGGAAGATCCTTGGCCGCTTTCTGTCCTGGCACCACTGCCTGGGCAGCTGTGCTGGAAAAGTTGTTCTGGACTGACTAGCCGCGAATTGAGCAGTGGGAATGCCTGTTTGCTCGTTGCTACGTCAAACCTAGGTCCGACCCTCTCGGTACAAAACGCCGACTCCAATCTCAGCCGCGCAGATTTCTCCAACAAACATTGTCCAAAAAGAAGCCCCGCATTTGCGGGGCTTCTTTATTTCGGTTCCGTGCTTACTGGTCGCGCCGGGCGGCCTGTTCACGGCAGGCGTCGCCAAAGGCCTGGAAGATCTTCACCGAGTGCGGGTTCTCTGCGGCCTGCCATTCCGGGTGCCATTGCACGGCCAGGGTGAACTGCTCCGCGTCCGGCAGGTGAATCGCCTCGATCAGGCCATCCTCGGCATGGGCCAGGGCTTCGACGCCAGCACCCAGGCGGTCTACGGCCTGACCGTGGAGGGAGTTGACCGGGAACTCGGCATGCCCCATCAGTTCGGCAAACCAGCTGCCCGGCAGCGCGCGCACGCTGTGGCGGTCGGCATATTGTTCGGCAACCGAGGTGCTCGGATCTTCGCGATGGTCGCTGATGCCCGGCACTTCATAGGCCTTCTGGTGGATGCTGCCACCCAGGGCCACATTGATTTCCTGCATGCCGCGGCAGATGCCGAACAGCGGCAAGCCACGGGCCAGGGCTGCGTGAATCAGTGGGATATCGAAGAGGTCACGCTCCTGATCCTGGCCCTTGCTCGGGGTCAGGTTTTCCTGGCCGTAGAGGGCCGGGTCGATATTGCTGCCGGCACCGGTCAGGTAGACCCCATCGACCATCGACAGGTACTGGTCGATGTCATCGATGCCGCAGCAACTGGGCACCAGCAGCGGCACGCAGCCAGACAGTTCAACCAGGGGATTTATATATTTGTGGGTCATGACTTGATAGGCATGTCCTTTGCGCTCTTGAGCACCCATGGACATCAGGACAACCGGTTTACGCGCGCCTTGGCGCTGTTTCGAATTGTTGTTGGACATACATCACCTTGGGGCAGCCCGGATTGGCTGCCGTTGTTGTGCAGAAGGGCTGACGGTTGTCATGCACCTCCTGTTTTTACAGCTGGTTGCGCCTGTCAAAAGGCCTGCCGCAGCGGCATCAGATGCGCTAGAAACGCTCATCTGGCAGTCACAACTCTGAAGCCAGTCTGCCAAAGCCGTAAAATATGTCAAACAAATAAGCGTGAATTGTTAAGAAATCAGACCGAGAGCAGCAGGCAGTTCACTCTAAAAAATGCCATAAATGGCTGTTTTATAATCACTTATCTGTGAAAGCCAAGAACTGATAGTCCAATATTTTTTACGCTCAGCACTACAGCCGTACTAGCGGACGCGCTCCACCACTGGCAACTGCATCGCCGCCACATCGGCCACCAGATAATCACGCAAACGGCGGAAACGCTCCTGACCGCGGCGTGCCTTGGGCCAGACCAGGTAGTAGCTGCAACCACTGGGCACCGCGCAGGGCCAGGGCAGACTCAGCCGACCCTGAGCGACATCCTCGGCAACCATCACCAGATCGCCGATCGATACGCCATAGCCGCGCGCCGCAGCCACCATGCCCAGCTCCAGGGTATCGAACACCTGGCCACCCTTGAGCGCCACCTGATCGGCCAGGCCCATGGCCTGCAACCACTGCCGCCAGTCACGGCGGTCCGGAGTGGGATGCAGCAGCTCGGCGGCCTGCAGGCGCGGCAGATCCCAGGCTTGCTCGCTCAAAGCCTCAGGCGCGCAGACCGGGATCAGCCACTCGGCGAACAGCTCTGTGCTCTCCCATTCCTCCGGGAAGTCGCCCTGACTGAGCAGTACGGCGCAGTCGAAGGGCTCATGGAGAAAGTCCACCTTGTCCACATCCATCCAGGCGCTGGTCAGTTGCACCTCACTGGCGCTGAGCAGGCGATAGCGCGACAGGCGCGCCAGCAACCAGCGCATGGTCAGCGTCGAGGGAGCCTTCAGGCGCAGCACCGTGTCGTCGACACGCAGGGTGTTGCAGGCCCGCTCCAGCGCCTCGAAGCCATCGCGCAGCCCCGGCAGCAACATGCGCGCCGTCTCGGTGAGTTGCAGGCTGCGGCCACGGCGCTCGAACAAGCGGCAAGCGAAGTGATCTTCCAGGGTGCGCACATGCCGGCTGACCGCACTCTGGGTAATCGCCAGTTCTTCGGCGGCGCGGGTAAAGGAGCTGTGCCGTGCCGCAGCTTCGAAGGCGCGCAAGGCATAAAGCGGTGGCAGGCGCTGGCTCATGCACCCGACTCATGAGTAATAGTCATGCCTGTCATCGCTATTATCCTTTTGTGCTGTAGCAGTTGGCTCATGAGAATAGGCGCATTCTCTGCCTGCACGGATCACCCGAGCAAGCCTTCAGACTGAGTAGAACTCATCATGCTGCATCAGCTTCGTGGCGAACTGCGCGCCATCCTGAAACTCGCCGGGCCACTGATTGCTGCGCAATTGGCACATGTGCTGATGGTATTTACCGACACCGTGATGATGGGCCTGCTCGGCCCCGCGACCTTGGCTGCCGGTGGGCTGGGCGCTGCCAGTTATTCCTTTGTGTCGATCTTCTGCGTCGGGGTGATTGCCTCGGTCGGCAATCTGGTGGCCATCCGTCACGGCGCGCAGGACGCCGCCGGGGTGACTCGGCTGACGCAGAACGGTCTGTGGCTGGGCTGGGGCCTGGCGCTGCTGGCCGGCCTGGCATTGTGGAACCTGGGCCCGGCACTGCTGTACTTCGGCCAGCAGCCGGAGAACGTCAGCGGCGGCATGCAGTTTCTTTCAACCCTAGTGTTTGCCCTGCCCGGCTATATGAGTTTTATGGCCCTGCGCGGTTTTACCAGCGCCATCGGCCGACCTGGCCCGGTGATGGCCATCAGCATTGGCGGGGCGCTGGCCAACTTTGTCCTCAACTACGCCCTGATCAAGGGCTGGTTCGGCCTGCCGCACCTGGGCCTGGCCGGGATCGGCCTGGTCACCGCCGTGGTGATGAATGTCATGGCCCTGCTGCTGGCCTGGCATGTGCTGCACCATAGCGCCTACAGCCCTTACCCACTGTGGCGCGGGCTGCTGCGGCCGGTCTGGGCCGAGTTGAAAGAGCTGCTGCGCCTGGGCCTGCCGATTGGCGGCACCTATGCGGTGGAGTCCGGGCTGTTCGCCTTCGCCGCCCTGAGCATGGGAGCCCTGGGCAGCCAGCAGCTGGCGGCGCACCAGATTGCGATCATGTCGGTGTACGTGGCCTTTATGGTGCCGGTGGGCATTTCCTACGCGGTGACCTTCCGTATCGGTCAGCACTTCGGTGCCGGTCGCCTGTTGCAAGCACGTCAGGCTGGCCGCCTGGGCATCGGCCTGGGCGCAGTGTGCATGCTGGGTTTTGCCTGCCTGTTCTGGCTGGCCCCGCAGTGGGTGGTGGGTTTGTTTCTCGACCACCGCGACCCAGCCTATGCCGAGGTGGTGGCCCTGGCCGTGGCGCTGCTGGCGATTGCCGCCTGGTTCGAGTTCTTCGATGGTATCCAGACCATCGCCATGGGCGCGATTCGTGGCCTCAAGGATGCCAAGACCACCTTCTGGGTCGGTCTCGGCTGCTACTGGACCGTTGGCGCGCCGCTGGCCTGGGCGCTGGCCTTCCCGCTGGGCTGGGGCGCAGAAGGCGTGTGGTGGGGGCTGGCCGGCGGCCTGGCCTGCGCCGCTATCGGCCTGACCCTGGGCTTCGAATGGAAAACTGCGCGCCTGCTGCAACCAACAGCCGCAGCCTTCACGCCACAGCCTAAGCGCCTGGTTTCTTGAAGCGATAGAACAGGTTCGGCTCGCTAACCAGATAGAGCACACCCTGGTTATCCATGGCGATGCCCTCACCCTGAGGCACGCTGCGGGTCAGGCCATTACGTCCGCCGAGCAGCGACAGGCTGCTGATCGGCTTGCCCTCGACATTCAGCTCCAGCACCAGGCGCGACTCATCGGACAGCGCCAGCAGATGGCCGCTGCGCTCATCGAACTGCAGGCTGGAAAGGTCGCGCACAAACAACCCGGCATCGCGTTTCTGGTCATCCACCACATGCACGGCGAAGGGTTGCTGCGGATCGCGCTGGGGAAAACCGTGAATCTCATAGATGCGGATCGGGTCGCGCTCCTTGGCGACAAACAGGCGCTGGCCGGCCGAATCGTAGGCCAGGCCCTCGAAGCCCTTGTTGCCATTCAGGCCGATGCCCAGGGAGAACTGCTGCGCCTGATCGGCATGCAATTCGGTGGTGGCATCATCCACCCGCACCTTGATCAGCCGCTGCTGGCGCTCATCGGTGATCACATACAGGCCCTGACTGATGTACTCCACCGCCTCGGCATCGCCAAAGCCGTGCAGGTCGATACGCCGCAGCAGCGCGCCATCGAGCGACAGCTCGATCAGCTGTGGTTTCTGGTTGGTCACGGTAAACAGGCTGTTGCGATCCGGGTCGTAAGTCAGCGCCGAGACATCGTCATCCAGCCCCTCGATCACCTTGGCTTCGATATCCACCTGATAGCCCGACAACAATATGTCGCGCGCCTGCCCTTCGCCCGCCCGCTGCCATTGCTGCACATTGAACCAGGCCCGCTCGAACAGGCGGTACTCCTGGGCGAACAGGCCAAGTAGTAGCAACGCCAGCACGGCAAGGCTCAGCAGCAGGCGCTTCAGGGTTAAATGGTCTCGCATGGCGATTCACTCTCAAACAGTAACGGGTGACACAACGACGCCAGCCCGAAGCATGGCTTCGGGCTGGCGCGGGTAACGAGGGCGTGGCTTATTTGACCAGTTCGAGGGAATCGACATCGATCTCGCGGCTGGTCAGGTCGTGATCGACTTCGCCGGCTAGCTTGACCGTAACGTTCTCGGAGATCGCCTGAGCCGGCCAATCTTCATCGTCGATCTCGACATTGATGGTGCCGCTGGCATCCTTGAACTCATAGAGTTCGTCCTGCAGACGCTTGACGATCTGCCCCTGCAACATCACCGGGGTGTCATCGCTGGCTTTCAACGCCGCCGCCACACTGGTGACCTGAGCCGTAGCGCCGGGGCCGGTGTAGCCGGCCGCCAGAGCGGCAGTGGAGAATAGCGGAGCAAGCAGCAAAGCCAAAGTGAAACGCTTCATGGTGTAAGCCTCTAGTCGGTTAGGTGATGGGGCAAGACTAGAGGGCACAGCTGAATCCAGGCTTAATCGCGGCTTAAGCCAAACTTAAATCAATCGTCCTCCGGGCGGTCCGCCGGGGGCAGCTTGCTCAGCACATAAAACAGGTTGGGTTCGCTGACGATATAGATATTGCCCGCCGCATCCATGGTCACCCCTTCCGCCTGCTTTATCCCCCGGTGCAGGCCGTTAAAGCCGCCGCTCAGACTGATAAAGCTGACCGGTTCGCCCTCGGCATCGACTTCCAGTAGCAGGCGCGACTCGTCCGACAGCACCAGCGCATGGCCGGTACGGGCGTCGTAGCTCAGGGAGGAGATATCGCGCAGAAACAGGTGCCCGGTTGGCAGCGGCTGCAATACGCCCGCAGCCCCATCCTCACCAGGAAAGGGCAGACTGAACAGCCCCAGCGGGCCGCGCTCCTTGCCCAGCAGCACGCGCTCGTTGCGCGAGTCCCAGGCGATACCCTCGAAGCCCTTGTTGCCGGCATTGGCAAAGCCCAAGTCGAAAGACGCTAGATCGGCAAATTCAAGGCTGCGGGTCAAAGCGCCCAGCTTGAAGGTAGTCAGAGTACGCTTGCGTTCATCGATAATCGCCAAGCGACCACCGGCGAGCATTTCCACCCCTTCTGGATTGGAAAAGCCATGCAGACTGATGCGCCGCAACACCTGACCATCCAGGGTCAGCTCGATCAGCTGCGAGTGTTTACCCGTCACGGTAAACAGCGTGTTGCTCTCCGGGCTGTAGGTCAGGCCGGACAGCTCATCGTCTTCCAGGCCCTGTACCGGCTTGCCCTGCAGCACCGCGCGATAGCCGGGCAGCCAGATACTCGCCTGCTGCTCGGCAGGGCTCGACTGCTGCTGTTTAAACCAGAAGTGCAGGCGATCATCCCAATGCCGGTAACCCGCCAACAGGATCACCGCCACCAGCAACAACAGCGCCCACCAGCGCGGACGCAGCAAAGAGGAAAACCGGCCAGACATCGCACACGACTCGACAGAACGATGACGATCAGACTAGAGCGCAACGCTTAAGTTTTGATTAGGCGGACATCTCCAGATGCCCGCATAGATCCTGCCCCGGCAGTGACTAGAGCGCGCGACTGGCGAAGCGACTGTGGCCGACCAGCTCCAGCACCAACTCATCGCCCTTGTGCAGCGGGCCGACGCCGACTGGCGTGCCGGTAAGGATCACATCACCCGGCTGCAGGCTGAAGTGGCCGCAGATGTGCTGGATCATCGGCAGAATCGGGTTGAGCATGTCGCGACTGTTACCGTCCTGACGCACTTCGCCGTTGATGCTCAGACGAATGCCGATATCGGCCAGGTCCTCGACTGCATCGCCTGGAACAAAAGGTGCCAGCACGCAGGCACCGTCGAAACTCTTGGCGGTTTCCCAAGGATAACCCTTGGCCTTGAGCGTGGCTTGCAGGTCACGCAGGGTCAGGTCCAGGGCTGGGGCGAAGCCGGAAATGGCGTCCATGACTTCTTCAGCGTTAGGCGTGCGCGACAGCGGCTTGCCGATCAGCACGGCGATTTCCGCCTCGTAATGCACATCACCTTTACCCTCGACCAAGGTAAAGCCGTCATCCAGCGGCACTACACAGCTGCCAGCCTTGATAAACAGCAACGGCTCGGTGGGCACCGGGTTGTTCAGCTCCTTGGCATGCTCAGCGTAGTTGCGGCCGATACACACCACCTTGCCCATGGGGAAATGGATATGGGTGCCGTCGATGTACTGATGCTGGTAACTCATGGGCGACTCCTTATGGGAATTCGGTGCGCGGCTCTTTGTGGGAGCCTGCGGTGTAGGGCGGGTGCAATTCGCCGCTAACAGGTGGCGGGTTACACCCGCCCTACGATCTGAACGCGTGTAGGAGCGGCCTTGGCCGCGAAGGGTCCAGAACCCCAAAACATCGCGGCCAAGGCCGCTCCTACAGACGTGGGTTCAACCGTCAGAGCGGGAAGATTTTGCCCGGGTTCATGATGCCGTTCGGATCGAACACCGCCTTGATCGCCTTCATATAGCCAATCTCGGCTTCCGAACGGCTGTAGGTCAGGTAATCGCGCTTGGTCATGCCCACGCCGTGTTCGGCGCTGATCGAGCCGTTGTACTTCTGCACGGTCTCGAACACCCACTTGTTGACGGTGGCGCACTTGGCGAAGAACTCGTCCTTGGACAGGTTCTCCGGCTTGAGGATATTCAGGTGCAGGTTGCCATCGCCGATATGGCCGAACCAGACGATTTCGAAGTCCGGGTAATGCTCGCCGACGATGGCGTCGATATCGTGCAAAAACGCCGGCACTTTCGACACGGTGACCGAGATGTCGTTTTTGTACGGCGTCCAGTGGCTGATGGTCTCGGAGATGTACTCGCGCAGCTTCCACAGGTTCTGCAACTGCTGCTCGCTCTGGCTCATCACGCCATCGAGCACCCAGCCCTGCTCGACACAATGCTCGAAGGTGGCCAGGGCCGCTTCGGCAACTTCTTCGGTGGTGGCTTCGAACTCCAGCAGGGCGTAGAACGGGCAATCGGTCTCAAAAGCCGCCGGCACGTCGCCACGGGCCATGATCTTGGCCAGGGCCTTGTCGGAGAAGAACTCGAAAGCGGTCAGGTCCAGCTTGTTCTGGAAGGCGTGCAGCACCGGCATGATCGAGTCGAAGTCCGGGGTGCCGAGCACCATCGCAGTGAGGTTCTTCGGCGCACGGTCCAGGCGCATGGTGGCCTCGACGACAAAGCCCAGGGTGCCTTCGGCACCGATAAACAGCTGACGCATGTCATAACCGGTGGCGTTTTTGATCAGGTCCTTGTTCAGCTCCAGCAACTCGCCGGTGCCGGTGACGACCTTCAAACCAGCCACCCAGTTGCGGGTCATGCCATAGCGAATCACCTTGATCCCGCCGGCATTGGTGCCGATATTGCCGCCAATCTGGCTGGAACCAGCAGATGCGAAGTCCACCGGGTAATACAGACCCTTGTCTTCGGCGAACATCTGCAGTTGCTGGGTGACCACGCCCGGCTGACACACGGCGGTGCGGTCGAATTCGTTGAAGTCGAGAATTTGATTCATATAGTCGAAGGACACCACCACTTCACCATTGGCGGCCACGGCGCCGGCGGAGAGGCCGGTACGGCCACCGGACGGCACCAGCGCGACCTTGTGCTGATTGGCCCAACGGACAATGGCCTGCACCTGCTCGATGCTCTTGGGGAAGGCAATCGCCAGCGGCGCTGGGGCGAAGTGCTTGGTCCAGTCCTTGCCGTAGGCGTTGAGGGAATCGGCATCGGTCAGCACCTTGCCGGGCTCAACCAGGGTCTTCAGCTCTTCGATCAGCGCAGGGTTGGTCATCTACGGAACTCTCAAACGATTCATGGTCACCCTGAGCACGCTTCATCTGCCAGGGTAGGTGCTTCGCGGGGCTCGTATGCTAGCATACGCCCCCCGTGAATCGTGCCCCCGCGCCGATCTGCGGGTGCAGTCAGCCCCCGCCGCTGACCCTTCCCTGACACCATTTGTGGGACAACAGGTACTCCGATGAGCAAGACCTCTCTCGACAAGAGCAAGATCAAGTTCCTTCTTCTTGAAGGCGTCCACCAGAATGCAGTGGACACCCTGAAGGCCGCTGGTTACACCAACATCGAGTACCTCAAGGGCGCACTCTCCGACGACGAGCTGAAAGAAAAGATCGCCGACGCGCACTTTATCGGTATCCGTTCGCGCACCCAGCTGACTGCCGAAGTCTTCGACTGCGCCAAGCGCCTGGTCGCGGTCGGTTGCTTCTGCATCGGCACCAACCAAGTCAACCTGGACGCCGCCCGCGAGCGTGGTATCGCCGTATTCAACGCGCCCTACTCGAACACCCGCTCGGTGGCCGAACTGGTGCTGGCTCAGGCCATCCTGCTGCTGCGCGGCATCCCCGAGAAAAACGCCTCCTGCCACCGTGGCGGCTGGATCAAATCGGCGGCCAACTCCTTCGAAATCCGCGGTAAAAAGCTGGGTATCGTCGGTTACGGCTCGATCGGCACCCAGCTTTCGGTACTCGCCGAGGCGCTGGGCATGCAGGTGTTCTTCTACGACACCGTGACCAAACTGCCGCTGGGTAACGCCACCCAGATCGCCAAGCTGCACGACCTGCTGGGCCTGTGCGACATCGTGTCGCTGCACGTGCCTGAGCTGCCATCCACCCAGTGGATGATCGGCGAGAAAGAAATCCGCGCCATGAAGAAGGGCGGCATCCTGATCAACGCCGCACGCGGCACCGTGGTCGAGCTGGATCACCTGGCAGCCGCGATCAAGGACGAGCACCTGATCGGCGCGGCCATCGACGTATTCCCGGTCGAGCCGAAGTCCAACGACGAAGAGTTCGCAAGCCCGCTGCGTGGCCTGGATCGCGTGATCCTGACTCCGCATATCGGCGGCTCGACTGCCGAAGCCCAGGCCAATATTGGTCTGGAAGTGGCCGAGAAGCTGGTCAAGTACAGCGACAACGGTACCTCGGTATCCTCGGTCAACTTCCCCGAAGTGGCCCTGCCGGCGCACCCAGGCAAGCACCGCTTGCTGCACATCCACGAGAACATTCCGGGTGTGATGAGCGAGATCAACAACGTGTTTGCCGAAAACGGCATCAACATCTCCGGCCAGTTCCTGCAGACCAACGACAAGGTCGGCTATGTAGTAATCGACGTCGACGCCGATTACTCCGACCTGGCGCTGGAGAAGCTGCAGCACGTTAAAGGCACCATCCGTAGCCGCGTACTGTTCTAAGCGGGCATACCCGCTCCCTCATCCGGCGCTTCGCGCCACCTTCTCCCGAAGGGAGAAGGATAAAGGATGGCGTCGCTACGCGACTTCTTCGAGGGCCGCGATACGCAAAAGGGAAGCTTCGGCTTCCCTTTTTTATGGCGCTCTCAACGGCCACGTGGCCGAGCGACGCGGTGTCGTAGGTTGGCGTTGAGCGCAGCGAAGCCCAACAGAACCCAGCTGCGTCGTTGGGCTTCGTCGCCTTGCTCCTCAACCCAACCTACCTGCTAAAGCCCCCCGCAGCCGGTTCAGGTCTCTAATTCACGCAACGCCGCTTCGGCCGCCGGCAGCTCTTCTTCGCTAAATACCTGCACCCCGGCACGGCGCAAGGCCGCAGCGGTCACGCCCTCACCGGCAACCCTGGTGCCGCTAAAACTGCCATCGTAATTTTCCCGGTTACCGCATGACGGGCTGCGCGCCTTGAGCAGCGCCATCCGGATGCCATATTTCGCCACCAGCGCCAGGGCCTGTTCTGCACCTGCAAGAAAGGCGGCGCTGACATCTTCGCCATCCACGGTCAGCACCGGTAAATGCCCATCGAGCACCTGCGCACCCTGGCCACCGGCAATTTCCGCCGGCGCGCGTGGGGTCGGCAGGCCGCCGGCGACTTCCGGACACAGCGGCACAATGCGCCCCTCCTGCTGCCAGCGCTCAAGCACGGTAAAGGGGCCATGGGCACCGCCGTCGTAGCGCACGGCATGGCCCAACAGGCAGCGGCTTACCAGTATTTTCTGCATCACACTCTCCCCTTGTACGAAAACCACCAGCGATCAGCTGATGGCCGACGGCCTGATCACCACGCCACTGACCATCCGCATGCGCATCGCCGCCGACATCGGTATCGGTGATGCCGGCGCGTCTGGTTCCAGCACCCTGGGCCGAGTTGAAATCCGCGACCTCAGCAACCTGCAGGGGCAGCTGCGCATCTGGGGCCATTGAGACCTTCAGGTGTTCTAGGGCCGTAGGATGGGTGGGGCCGCCCAGGTGATAACCCATCGGTCGATTGATGGGTTTCACCCATCCTACAGCGGCCCATCCCCACGCCGACGAAACCAGCCGGTCAGCGACAGGCGCTCGCGGGTCGCCGGCAACACCTCATGGGGCATGTCGGCTGAAAGAAACACCAGCAGCGTGCCCGCCTCAGGCAATACATCGCGCGTCTCGCCATCCGCCAGGTACAGGCGCAGCGCACCGCCCTGTTCGGCCTGCCAATCCTGATTGAGGTAGAGCACCGCCGACACCGTACGGCGGTCGTTATCGCGAAAGCGATCCAGGTGCTTGAGGTAGAAAGCTCCCGGCGGATACAGGGCGAAGTGGCTTTCGAAATCCTCCAGCCCCAAATACAGCCCCTGATTTAGCGCCTGACGCAGCCCATCCATGATCGCCAGATACTGATCGCAGGCCGCATCCTGGCCGGCTTCCAGCCACTGGATACGGTCGCCGCGCACCCCTTCACTGACCACCACCAGAGTGCCGCGACCGACACTGGCCGGCACCAGCGCACCGGCGGCTGCGCGCCTATGGCACTCTTGGGCCAGATCGAGGGTCAGAGTAGGAGGTGTGAACAGGGGTTGCAGCGACCAGCCGTGCACGGCCAGGTCGTCGATGATGCGTGCCAGGCACGCACTCAGGTTATCGCCAGACAGGGTTGTCAATTATTGCCCCAGGAAATGAGTACCTGCATCTATGCAGGACGGCGATTCTAGCAGGCCGCCGACTGTGCCTCGACAAGCGCCCACTGCCCACCGAAAATAGCCGCCTTCCCGAACGGAGTCCTTATGCGCGTCACTTCATTGCTGTTGACCCTGCTACTCAGCCTGCCCGCCCTCGCCGACGATTACCTGCAGTTGTATCAGGCCGCCGGCTGGCCGCAGCAGCGCATGCATTTCAGCGACGCCCTGCAAGCCGCTCAGGAACGTTATCGCGCCAGCCTGCCGCCAGCGGTGTACCAGGCCCTGGTGAATAACAGCAACCAGCGCTTCGCCCCCCAGGCCATCGACCAGCGCGCCCAGCAGGGCCTGCGCGACAACCTCGGCGAGCCCACACCGGCGCTGCAGTTCTTCCAGTCGCCGCTGGGACGCAAGATCATCGACGCCGAACTGCTCGCCACCCGCAGCGACCAACTGGCGCGCTATGCCAACGGCCTGCCGCGCAACGAGGCCAGCGCTACCCGCCGCCTGCTGATTCGTCACCTGGCCCAGGTGCTACCGGCCAAGGAAGCCGGCGCGGAAGTCAGCCTGGCCCTGGCCGGCGTGGCCGCCGACAGCCTTAGCCAGATGCTTCCCGGCCTGCTCGGTGGCGATAGCGCGCAAGCCCTGCTTAACGGTCAGCGCCAACGCCTGATGGAACAGATTGGCACGGACCTCGATAACACCCTGCTGCACGTTTACCGCGAGCTGAGCGATCCGGAGCTGGAAGAGTTTGTCGGCTTTGCCCAGTCAGACGCCGGCAAGACCTACTACCAGGCCGCCCTGGCCGCCATCCGCAGCGGCCTGGCGGTGGGCCAGAGCAGCGCCAACCTGGCCCCGGCACCGCAGGGGATCTGAACGGCCAAATACTGCGGCTCGGCGGCCCATCGTCGAGCGTAGTGCTACGCACTCCATGTTGGGCTTCGCTGCGCTCAGCGCCAACCTACGTCAGGCGCTCGGTGAGAAAGTCGAAATAGCGCTGGCGCAAGTCAGGCATCTCATTGGCCAGATGATGGCGCGCCTGGTTTAGACGCAGGATCTGTGGCGCGGCGAACTTGTCCTGCAGCACTTCGAGGTTGTGCTGCCAGGCCACCGTCATATCCGCCTCACCCTGGATAATCAGCGGGCTGTGGCTGCTGCGCGCGGCCGACTCGATGCGTGGCACCCACTGGCTGAGCGCCCCCACCCAGGCAGTCGGCAGGCAACGCGGCTGCAGCGGGTCCTGGTTGTGGATAAAGTCGATAAAGTCCGCATCGCTGGAGTTGACGCTGAACCGCCGCGGAATCTCCCGGACGAAGTGTTTCATCACCCGATAGCTGAGCTGCGACCAACCCCAGGCCCGCGGCCGGATCAGGGGCGCAAGCAGGATGGTCTGGCCCACCTCGGGGGCGGGCTGGCCGCTAAGCAGGTAGTCGATCAAAATCGCCCCGCCGGTGCTCTGGCCACACAGATGCCAGGGTTGCGGCAGCGCCAGGGCGGCCGCTTCGGCCAGTACCGCCTGCAGCACCAGCTGATACTCGGCAAAGTCGTCGATGCTGGCCCGCGCGCCACTGGACAGACCATGCCCGGGCAAATCGAAGGTCAGCACGGCGAAGCCCATCGCCAGGGCCCAGTCGATCACATGGCGGTACAGCGCGCTGTGGTCGTAATAGCCGTGCAGCAGCACCAAGGTGGCGCGCGGCTGCTCGGGCCACCAGGCCTGCAAAACAATCCGGTAAGCGCCAACCTGAATAGTGCCCAGGCGACTGTGCGCTGCGCCAATGCCGGCGAAACCGTAAAAGCGCCGGTAATCCAGCTCGGCCGGGGTAAGCGACGCCGCTGCGGCCAAGGGTCGCAGACTGGCGATCAGGTGATCCGGCTGAAAGGGCTCTGACATGGGGCTTCCAACTATCCGACGAGTGATTGGCAGGGCGGCGACGCTGCGCGGTTCAGGTTAGGGATATTCAGCTGTCGCGCCAGCCGTGGCAAGCTGCGCACCTGTTTACGAAGGCCCACCATGCCCAGAACCTACAAACGCCTGCTCGCCGGCCTGCTGCTTCTGCTCTGGGGCGCGGCCATGCTTGCCGCCTACCAGTGGTACGAGGCGCGCTTTATCCGCAGCTTCAGCGACCAGACGGCGCTGTTCTATGGCGAACGCCTGCGCCTGCCCGCCGAGCTGGCCGGCCCAGGGCCGATCCGCCTGGTGCACTTCTGGGACCCGGCCTGCCCCTGCAATGTCGGCAACCAGCAGCACCTGGCCGAACTGCTCGAACACTATGGCCCTCTGGGTGTGAGCTTTTATGCCGTGCAGAAACCCGGCAGCAAAGGCCAGCTGCCCGCCACCCTGAGCGCCCTGCAAGCCCTGCCCGATCTAGAAGGCAGCGCGCAGATCCCGGCCAGCCCGGCAGTGGCGATCTGGGACCGCGACGGCCAGCTGGCCTACTTCGGCCCTTACAGCGAAGGGGCCACCTGTACCTCCAGCAACAGCTTTATCGAGCCGATCCTCGAAGCCCTGGCCGCCAATCGCCCGGTCAGCGCTAGCAACACCCTGGCCGTCGGCTGCTTTTGCCAATGGTCGGCGGCGGACGACTAGCAACCTGCTTACCGAATCGCGCAGGCCGCAGGTTCTTGGCGATTTAAACGCAACACAGCACTAGATAACTCCTGCCTGCTGGCGATAACCCTGCGGCGTCTCACCCTGCCAGCGTTTGAACGCCCGATAAAACGGCGACAGTTCGGCAAAACCACAGGCCCGCGCCACCTCGCGAATGGCCAGGCCGCTGTCGAGCAGGGCCTGGGCGCGCAGGCGGCGCACTTCATCATGCAGCTGGCGAAAGCTCTGCTGCTGTTCGGCCAGGGCGCGCTGCAGGCCACCGGCGCTGTAACCGAGGGCCTTGGCGCAACTCGGTAAATTACACAGCTGCACGCCCAGGTTGACCTCCAGCCAGTAGCGCACGCGGTTGAGCAGCTGGTTTTCCTCAAGCTCCGCCAGCTCCACTTCGGCCTGCGCCCAGAGCACGGCAAACAGCCGCGGGTTGGCGCTGCGTGATGGCCGGGTTAGCCAGGCGCGGGGGAAAAGCAGCGCATCGTGGGGCTGGGCGAAACGCGGCAGCAGGCCGAACAGTCGCCGGTGCTCGCTGAGCCGGCGCGGTGCGGGGTGGCGAAAATCCACGCCGTCCAGGGTGAAAGCGCCATCGCAGACACTGCCCAGCATCTTCAGCAGCAACAGCGCCAGGCACTCCATCTGCTGGCGCAGCGAGCCGATGCCGCGGTAGTTGAGGTCGAAGATCAGCCGCGCCTGCTCGCCCTCCAACTCCAGCCGCGCAGCGAACCCGCCGGAAAGGATGTGTTGAAAACGCACAAAACACTCCAGCGCCTGACCCAGATCGCGGCTGGCCAGCAGCAGGTAGCCGACCACATCCAGCGGCCGCGGCTGCATCACCGCGCCCAGATGCAGGCCGATGTCCGCGTCGCCGCTGATGGCCGCCAGGTCCTGCCAGAAGCGTGGCGCGTTGTCGTGGTCCTCGCGGGCGTTGAGCAGCGGCGGAGCCAGGGCCACGCCGCGGTAGGCCTGGCGATAGGTATCGGTAGGGTCGAGGCCGAGCTCGGCCAGGGCCTCGTAGAGCAGCCGGCGCAAGGTCGAGGAATGGGTCAGGGCACTGGCCATGCCGTTATGCGGATCAGCGTCCATCGAGCCTCCAGTTAACGGTAGCGGGAGCCGCCTCCCGGGGGAGAAGGACAAAGGGAGGCGTCGCTGCGCGACTTTCACGCTAATGACCAAAGACTTTCATCCTCCAGACATTTGGTCAATGCCAGCCCTGCAGAGTGCCCCGCACAATGGCCGCGCCACAGCCCAGAATAAGGAAAACCGATGAAGCGCTCCCTGACCGCCCTTGCCCTGATAATCGCCGCCTCTGCCGCCGGCGCTTACTGGTACCTCGACAGCAAGCAGCCGCAACGCGCAGGCGAGCTGAGCCTGAGTTCACTGCAAGCGCCGGTCACGGTGGATTACGACGAGCGCGGCGTGCCGCATATCCAGGCGCAGAACGAAGCCGATATGTACCGCACACTGGGTTATGTGCACGCGCAGGACCGGCTGTTCCAGATGGAAATCCTCCGTCGCCTGGCCCGTGGCGAGCTAGCGGAGATTCTCGGCAGCAAGCTGGTCGACACCGACCGCCTGTTCCGCACCCTGGGTCTTCGCGAGCACGCCGACCGCTACGCCGCACAGATGGACATGACCACGCCCGGGAGCAAAGCGCTGCTGGCCTATCTGGACGGTATCAACCAGTACCAGGCCAGCCGCCCGGCACCGCTGGAGTTCGATGTACTGGGCATCGAGAAACGCCCCTTTACCGCGGCCGACACCATCAGCGTCGCCGGCTATATGGCCTACAGCTTTGCCGCGGCGTTTCGTACCGAGCCGGTGCTGACGCATATCCGCGATCAGCTGGGGGCCGACTACCTCAAGGCCTTCGACCTCGACTGGCACCCCCAGGGCGTGGTCGGGCAGCACCTCGCCGCCGGGGATTGGCAAGACCTCAACGCCATCGCCGAGTTGAGCCACGCCGCGCTGCTGAATGCCGGCCTGCCGCAGTTCGAGGGCAGCAATGCCTGGGCAGTCTCCGGCAGCCGTACCGCCAGCGGCAAACCGCTGCTGGCCGGCGACCCGCATATCCGCTTCGCCGTGCCGTCGGTGTGGTACGAGGCCAACCTGAGCTACCCCGGTTTCAGCCTGTACGGCCACCACCAGGCGCTCAACCCGGTGGCGTCACTTGGGCATAACAAAGCGTTCGCCTGGAGCATCACCATGTTCCAGAACGACGACCTGGACCTGATCGCCGAGAAAACCAACCCGGCCAACCCCAATCAGGTCTGGTACCGCGGCCAGTGGGTCGAGCTGCAAAGCCGCGTCGAGCAGATCAGGGTCAAGGACGCCGAGCCGATCAGCCTGACCATCCGCCGCTCGCCCCACGGCCCGATCATCAACAGCGCCCTGGGCGAAACCGTCGGCAGCACGCCGATTGCCATGTGGTGGGCGTTTCTCGAAACCAACAACCCGATCCTCGATGGCTTCTACCAGCTCAACCGCGCCGCCAGCCTGGAGCAGGCCCGCGCCGCCGTCGAGCATATCGAGGCACCGGGGCTGAACGTGGTGTGGGCCAATGCCACCGGCGATATCGGCTGGTGGGCGGCGGCGAAACTGCCGCGCCGCCCGGCCGGGGTTAACCCGAACTTTATCCTCGACGGTGCCAGCGGCGAGGCGGAGAAGGACGGCTACTACCCGTTCAGCGCCAACCCGCAGGAAGAGAACCCGGCGCGCGGCTATGTCCTCTCGGCCAACTACCAGCCGGTTTCGCCGACCGGCATGGCGATACCGGGCTATTACAACCTGGCCGACCGCGGCCAACGCCTGGACGAGCGACTTAGCGACAACAGCGTGAAATGGAACCTGAGCAACAGCCAGGCCCTGCAACTTGAGCCCGGCACCGGCTACCCGCAGCGCCTGCTTGCGCCGCTGGCCGCCGACCTGCGCGCAGCCGCTGGGAATGCCGAGGAACAAGCCCTGGTCGAGCAACTACTGAGCTGGGATGGCCAACATACCCTCGACGCCACGGCCGCCACGCTGTTCAACCAGCTGGCCTATCAACTGACCTTTGAGGCCATGGCCGACGAGCTGGGCGAAGCCTTCTTCACCAACCTGCTGCAAACCCGCGTGCTCGACAGCGCCCTGCCGCGCCTGGTCGCCGACGCCAGCTCGCCCTGGTGGGACAAGCGCGGCAGCGCTGCCGTAGAAAGCCGCGCCGATACCGTCAAGGCCGCCTGGCAAGCCAGCCTCGCCCACCTGCGCAGCACCCTGGGTACCGAGGCGACTAAGTGGACCTGGGGCAGCGCCCACACCCTCACCCATAGCCACCCACTGGGCCAGCAGAAGCCGCTGGATAAACTGTTCAACGTCGGCCCCTTCGCCGCACCCGGCGGCCGCGAAACCCCGAACAACCTTTCGCAACCAATCGGCCCCGCACCCTGGCCGGTAGTCTACGGCCCCTCGACCCGCCGCCTGATCGACCTGGCCGACGCCAGCACCGCCCTGGGCATCAACCCGGTGGGCCAGAGCGGCGTACTGTTCGATAAGCACTACAAGGACCAGGCCGAAGCCTATATGCGCGGCGAGTACGTGCCGATGCACCTGGATACCGAGGCGATCAAGGTCAATAGCCGCAGCCAACTGGTACTGCGCCCGTAAAGGGCACCTCTAAAAACGTAGGCGAGGCAGTCAGCGCAAGGCAAAACAGGCGAAAAAGCGTAGTTTACGAGCTGTAAATGAGCATTTTGAGCCTGTTTTTAACGCAGCGATGACCACGCAGGTAGTTTTTAGAGGTGCCCTAAAGAGATGAAACGCCTGCTACTGATTCCGCCATCGCCCTGCTCGGCCTGATTGCCGTGCTCGTCGGCCACACCTTAATGCTGCCGGCTGTCGACCCTGTAGCCCGCCTGTTACACCCGGTCCAGCGGGCTCAACACCGCCAGCCCGCCACGGTTAAGGACATGGGTGTAGATCATCGTGGTCTTCACATCGGCATGGCCGAGCAACTCCTGTACCGTGCGAATATCCTGACCACTTTCCAGCAAGTGCGTGGCGAAGGAGTGGCGCAGGGTATGCGGCGTGGCCAGCTTAGCAATCCCCGCAGCCCTGACCGCTCTCTTGAAGGCCCGCTGCAAGCGCTTCTCATCAACATGATGACGCCGCCGCGCACCGCTGCGCGGATCGACCGACAGCCCCTGCGCGGGAAACATATACTGCCAGGCCCACTCCCAAGGCCCCTTGGAATACTTGCGCGCCAACGCATCAGGCAAATACACATCGCCACGCCCGGCCAACAACTCCGCATTGTGCAGTGCCTTCACCAGTTGCAACTGGCGCTTCAACGGCTCAAGTAAACGCAACGGCAGAACCGTGACTCGATCCTTCGCGCCCTTGCCATCGCGCACCATAATCTGCCGGCTGGAGAAGTCCACATCCTTGACCCGCAAACGCAGCACCTCCATCAAGCGCATGCCCGAGCCATACAACAAACTGGCGATCAACCATAGCTCGCCCTGCAACTGCGCCAATACCGCCTGCACTTCCTCGACACTCAACACCACCGGCAAACGCTGCGGCTTCTTCGCTCTCACCACCTCCCCCAGCCAGGGCAAGTCCAGTTTGAGTACCTGTTTATAAAGGAAGAGCAACGCAGCCAGCGCCTGATTCTGCGTCGAAGCTGACACATTGCGTCGCACCGCCAGATCAGACAAAAAAGCCTCCACCTCCGCCGCACCCATTTCCGATGGATGCCGATACTGGTGAAAACGAATAAATCGCCTGATCCACTCGCAATAGACTCGCTCAGTGCGAATCGAGTAATGTTTCAAACGAATCTGTTCACGAACCTGATCGAGCAAACGGGGCTTGCCATCCATGGTGCATAACTCCTTATACGGTCACCCGACCGCTGCATTACTCAGCCTAGATAGAGATGGTGAAGGGCACAAGGAAGGTTATCCACCAAATGCAGCAGGCGTTATCACACCATTTGGTGTCTATTTATAGTTAGAGGCAAGTCTAGAATGTACGATTGCTTCGGCACCGGATTTTCTGGGTACGAATTAATAATCAGCACCGTGGCAATTTACATATTGCTACTAGGTTTACCTTTAGCAATTACGTATGTCGCCACAGGATTTAAAGAGCATTTCACAAAGCAACTCAAGCTAGTGGCTCTATGCTTCATAGTTTTACTGGCTGGTGGCTTCTTCGTTTATGGCCCAGAAATCAGCTACATTGCAACAGCTTTTATCGTTATGAATTTCGGCATATCAATTCATGCCGTGATCGCACGAAATAGAATCGAGGGAAGCCTCTAACAATTGGTTCAAACCGTTCGCTTCGCTCACTGGGACGGGCTAAAGCCCGCCCCTTAACCAAACGTTAAATGCCAAAAGAAATTACTATGAAAATCATCAGAATCGCATTACTAGTTTTGATTTCAAGTTCCGTTTTCGCTGCACCGCCAAATGAATTTGAGAGCGTAACAGTTGGGTTGAAGGTCACAAAGCCGACTGATTGGCAGTTTCTCAGTGCTGACGAGAATCTTGAGAACCTGAAGAAAATCGAGCTAAACGACCAAGAATTTCAACAGTTGATGCAAAAATACGCTACTGCACCATTAGTAGCCATGATGAAATACCCAGAACCATATGACGACTTGAACCCCAGCTTCAAAGTCAATATCAAGCCTCTTGGGCAACTTAAAGGTGTAGACCCAAAGCAAATACTTAATCTATTCCTGCCACAATTTCAAAAAATGTTCAAAGACTTTGTGTTAGCTCAAGAACCAATTGATGAAAAACTATCTGGGTTAAATGCCGCATACATGCGGGTCAACTACTCGATAGCAATCCCAGACGGCAGAGAGTTCCCTACCACTTCAGAGTTATGGATTATCCCAAGGGGTGATTACTTCTTCATGGTTGGAGCTGGAACACGGCAAGACGAAAAAACAGGCTCTAGAGGTGAAATAAAAGAAATACTTAACAGTCTTGTAATAAGTAATTGAGTGTTGGCGCTTAACAATTGGTTCAAACCGTTCGCTGCGCTCACTGGGACGGGCTAAAGCCCGCCCCTTAACCAAACGTTAGCCATAAAACAGTCAGAACCCCATTCAATGAACGAAAATATGAATGCGTCATCGACCACGATAAACATAATTGTCGGAATGTTCTTCTTGGTTTTCATGTCCGCATACTACACTGCAAGCACGTTGCACATAACAGACATTGCATACACTCTAATGCTAGGCGCATGTTCACAAAACACATGGCAATCCCCAGCAATTGCATTCGCAACATTAACAACAACAATCATCGCATTTCTTGCAACCATTGCTTATCCATTTACAAAAAGCCTCTCAGAGGCAAAATTAAAAAGAAAAAATAACGGAGCAAGCGTAGCCGCCGCTGGCTTTCTAACTGTCTGGCTATCTATTTTTCTTAGCCTATTCTTTATACCTTGCACCTCTGCTCTTAGCGGTCCAGGCGCAACATCATCAGCACGAGCAGGTTACGCCCTCGTACGACTAATGCATGATCATGTATTCATATATGCTGCAGTTCATTCATTGCTCATGCTTAGCGTATTCTATGGCGGCGTTATATTCATCAACCTAAAACTCAGAAAAGCAGCGCCCACATAAGAGCCGGCTAACAAGTGGTTCAAACCGTTCGCTTCGCTCACTGGGACGGGCTAAAGCCCGCCCCTTAACCAAACGTTATGTGGCAAAGGCTGACCAACCACTACATTTTTAGAGAAAGCAATGGAAACTAATAAATTACTTAAGGTATTAATAATCTCTAATTTTTTTACAGCGCTCTTTGCCATAGGCGCATGTTATTTTTCCTATCGCGCATCTGGAGATGCCGAATCCGCATACTACGAAGCAGCTAATGCTTCATCTGAGGCATCAGATGCAGCTGCATCAGCAGCCGATGCAGCAAGGGCTGCATCAAACGCAGAAACATCAGCCTCTCAAGCTGAACATGAGGCTTCCACAGCAAATTCTGCGATCTCCAGAATTGACGTATACGGTGTGAGCTGCAATTAATTTGTCAATTATTAAGGAGCCGCACAAGTTGCTTCGTGTAATTGCCACATAACAATTGGTTCAAACCGCTCGCTTCGCTCACTGGGACGGGCTAAAGCCCGCCCCTTAACCAAACGTTGAGGCTGTAGAAAAACCTGCTGCCCTCCGATTCGCAGGCTGATAATCTCCGACTCATTCAATCGCAGGGAGGCGCGGGGCGATGCCTCGATTCAAAACCGTTCACAAGGGACTGAAACTGCTC
>NZ_DATKDZ010000006.1:0-1195 GCF_035512415.1 Pseudomonas sp.
GTACTCAACCATTTGGGCGACCCCGAAACATGGGGTAAAACAGGGAATCCGCGAAGTTCGCAGCTTCGCAGCCCAACCCCAAGGAGGTCACCCAAATGGTGAAAGACAGAAGAAAGCATAGCGACAAAACGCCCGTCGGACAAGGCCGCCGGAACAACGCCCGGCAGCCCAATAAAATCAGCGCTTCTACGCCTTATGACTTCAGCGGCAAAAATCTAACTCCCTACGGGGGACTGCTGCCGGTAATTACGATGCTGGAGAAACTCGGCTTCCGAGCGCTGCTGAACGAAACGCTGACCTCGCAACGCATCCCCCGCGCCATGGACCGTTACCGCTTCGTGCTGGCCATTGTGCTGGGCCTCTACATCGGATTTCCACGGCTGCATCAGTTGCGCTTCGTGGCGCGCGATCCGATCCTCAGCGGCATTCTCGAGATCCGCAAGCTGCCGGTGCAATCGACCTTCTGGCGGTTCCTGGCGGCGCTGCATCTCAACGTGGCGCGGCAGATGCTGACCGTGATCGCCCGGCTGCGGGAACGCGTCTGGCAGGCGGCCAACGTGAAACTGCAGACCGTCACGCTCGACACCGACACCACCGTGCACACGCTCTACGGCCGTCAGATGGGCGGGCGCAAGAGCTACAACCCGAAGAACAAAGGCAAGAAGAGCTACCAGCCGCTGCTGACGTTTCTGGCCGAGACGCGAGAATACCTGGCTGGCGAGTTACGCAACGGCGATCGGCCCACGGGCAAACAGATCGCCGCTCACCTGCGGGCGGTGTTGGCCACCCTGCCGCCGGGCGTGAAGCAGATTTTCGCCCGCGCCGATTCGGGATTCTATTGCTGGGAAGCGATCGCGGCCTATCTCGAAGCCCACTGCCGCTTCGTGGTGGTAGCGCGCAAGACCTCGCGGCTGGTCGAGCAACTGCGCCAAGCCGCCTGGCAGCCCTCGGCCGACCTGGATGCCGAGGCGGAGTGTGAATTCTACTATCAGCCCGAGGGCTGGAAGCAGCCCTGCCGCTTCGTGGCCTTGCGCTACGAGAGAGCGCGCCCCACAGGGGAGCCGGGAGAAGCCGAACAATACCAGTTGTTCGAAACCAGCCAGTATCAGTATCGAGTGTTCGTCACCAACTTCAGCGAGCCGGTGGCGCACGTGGCCTGGTTCTACAACCAGCGGGCGGGCGCGGAAAACCTGAT
>NZ_DATKDZ010000007.1:0-1869 GCF_035512415.1 Pseudomonas sp.
CCCGTCTTTCTCACTTTTCCGTGGATAACCTGTGAGTTGAGCGTTGCCTGCAGCGCAAGTCGTTGATCTGCAAGGAGCGCGAGGCGACGAGGCGTGTAGTGGAGACCTTGGTCCTTGCGCGCGATGCGTGGGGTGCCTAAATTTGCGGCCATGTTCCTGCGCTGCAACCGACGCAAGAAGGACGGCAAGAGCCACGATTACTGGAGCGTGGTGGAGAACCGCCGCTGCAGCGATGGTCGTGTGGTGCAGCGCCAAGTGCTGTACCTGGGCGAGATCAACGCCAGCCAGCGCGAGGCGTGGCGCAAGACCATCGAGCTGCAAGACGCCGGCACGCGGCGCCAAGTGGCGCTGTTCCCCGCCGGCTCGATGCCGGTGGACGACGTCGATGCGATCGGCGTGCGCTTGAGCGAGCTGCGCCTGCAGCGGCCCCGCCAGTGGGGTGCGTGCTGGCTGGCCCTGCAGCTGTGGCAGCAACTCGAACTCGACAGCTTCTGGCGCCCGAGGTTCGCGCGTGCGCAAGGCAGCACGCCGTGGCTGAAGGTGCTCAAGACGCTGGTGACCTACCGGCTCATCGATCCGGGCTCCGAATGGCGGCTGCACCGCCATTGGTTCGACGCCAGCGCGATGGCCGACCTGCTCGATTCGGACTTCGCGCTGGCCGAGAAGAACACGCTGTACCGCTGCCTGGACCGGCTGCTCGAGCACAAGGACGCGCTCTTCAAGTTCCTCGTGCGGCGCTGGGGCGAACTCTTCGGTGCGAAGTTCGACGTGCTGCTGTACGACCTGACCAGCACCTACTTCGAGACCGACGAAGACCGCGGGCGCGAGGACCTGCGCCAGTTCGGCTACAGCCGCGACAAGCGAGGCGACTGCCGCCAGGTGGTCATCGCGCTGATCGTCACGCCCGAGGGCTTCCCGCTGAGCTACGAGGTCATGAGCGGGGACACCGCCGACTCCACCACCTTGAGCGGCTTCCTCGACCGCATCGCACAGCGCTATGGCCGGGCCAACCGCATCTGGGTGATGGACCGCGGCATCCCCACCGAGGACAGCCTGGCCAAGATGCGAAGCATCGGCGCGAGTTACCTGGTGGGCACGCCCAAGGGGCGGCTGACCAAGCTGGAGCAGTCCTTCCTTGCCCAGCCCTGGGCGCGGGTGCGCGAGGGCGTGCAGGTCAAGCGACTGGCCACCGAGGAAGACGTGTATGTGCTCGCGCAAAGCGACGCGCGCATCGACAAGGAGCGCGGCATGCGCAGGAAGCGGCTGCGCCGCTACGTCGAACGCCTGAAGGCGCTGCAGGGCCAGGCCCTCACACGCGACCAGCTGCTGATGAAGCTCGGTGCGGCCAAGCACGACGCCGGGCGGGCATCCGCTGTGGTGAAGGTCACGTGCCCCAAACAGGCCGCGACGACGGCGAGCCTGGAGTTCAGCCTGGACCGCGACAAGCTGCGCCAGGTGCGTCGAAGAGAGGGCCGCTATCTGCTGCGCACCAACCTTGGCGCACACGACCCGGCGCAGTTGTGGACCTTCTACATCCAGCTCACCGAGGTCGAGCAGGCCTTCAAGGAGATCAAGCACGACCTGGCGATCCGGCCGATCTTCCACAAGACCGAACAGCGCATCGAGGCGCACATCTTCGTGGCCTTCCTGGCCTACTGCCTGCAGGTCACGTTGAAGGCCAAGCTCAGGACGCTGGCCGGCGGCACCACGCCGCGCGAGGTGCTCGACAAGTTCAAGACCTTGCAGATGGTGGACGTGCACCTGCCCACCACCGATGGCCGCGAGCTGACCTTGTCGCGCTACACGCAGCCCGAGCCGGAGCACCGGATGTTGCTGGACCAGTTGCGGCTGAGCCTGCCAAGCCAGCCG
>NZ_DATKDZ010000008.1:0-64972 GCF_035512415.1 Pseudomonas sp.
GCCGGGAGACATAGGTAACAGGTGTCGGGAGACATAGGTAACGCATTTAGGCTTACGGAATCTTTCGAATGAGGAGTTCGAGCGATGCCGTGGCAGGAGTGCACCACCATGTCGATACGACGCGAATTCGTGTTGTTAGCCGAGCAGCCCCAGAGCAATATTCGAGAGCTCTGTCGACGCTATGAGATCAGCCCCAAGACCGCGTACAAATGGCTGCATCGCTATCGAGAGCAAGGCGATACAGGGCTTCAGGATCAATCCCGATGCCCACTGCAAAGTCCAAGACGAAGTAGTTCTGAGCTGGAGCAGGAGGTGGTGCGGCTACACCACCAATTTCCTTACTGGGGGGCTCGCAAGCTTCTCTGCTTGTTGCCCGATGGGGTTAAGCGACCGCACCACAGCACCATCGATGCGATTCTCCGCCGCCACGGTTGCCAGGTGCGCTATAACGCCGGGGAGGCGCATGCCCCGGCGACTCGGCGCTTTGAGCATGAGCGGCCAAACGAGCTGTGGCAGATCGACTTCAAGGGCAACTTCCACCTCTCGGATCGCCACTCTCCACGCTGTCACCCACTGACGGTGCTGGATGACCACTCACGCTTTGCGCTTTGCCTGGAGTCCTGTGAGGGGGAGCGTTTGGAGCTGGTCCGCCCCAAGCTGATCCAGGTTTTTCGTCGCTATGGCCTGCCTCGCCGAATAACGGCAGATAACGGCCCACCCTGGGGTTCGAACATCGAAGGCGGCTTATCGACACTGGAGGTCTGGCTGATGCGCCTGGGCATCGAAGTTAGCCATAGCCGCCCTCATCACCCACAGACCCAGGGCAAGCTGGAGCGCTTCCATCAAACCCTCAAGCGGGAGCTGCTACATCGCACCTTCAGCGATCTGCAACACTGCCAGCGCGTGATGGATCACTGGCGGTCACAATACAACCAGCAGCGGCCTCATGAGGCGCTGGGCCAGTTACCACCGATATCGCGCTACCAGCCCAGCGTGCGCAGCTATCCGGAACAACTGCCGGAAATTGAGTATGAACCTGGAGATAGGGTGCTCAAGGTGAGTGGAACAGGGCAGGTTCGATTTGAAGGTAAAAGCCGTTTTGTTGGTGGCGGTCTGCTGGGCGAGCGAGTGGCCATCCGCCCGACCAAGGTGGATGACGTCTACGATGTAATTTTCATCCACAAGACCATCCGCCAGCTCGACTTGAGAAAGCGCAAGTGAGGATCAACAACCCGTTACCCATGTCTCCCGACAGGCGTTACCCATGTATCCCGGCTGAACAGGCGGTGCATCCTTGGCCAGGGTTTCCGGCAGCCACAAGGCCACGGCCAGCAGGCACAGGGTGCCGAACAGGGCCAGGCAGATAAAGATCGACGGCCAGCCCAGGGTGCTCAGCAGCAAGCCACCCGCCAGCGGCGCGAGGATCGGGGCCAGGCCCATCACCAGCATCAGCTGGGAAAACGCCTTGGCTGAATTGATCGGGTCGCACAGGTCGCGCACCACCGCCCGCGACACCACCATGCCGGCGCAGCCGCCCAGGGCCTGGACGAAGCGCGCGCCGATCAGCCACTCCAGGCTCGGGGCCAGGGCGCAGGCCAGCGACGCCAGGCTGAACAGCAGTACCCCGGCCAGCAGCGGCTTGCGCCGGCCGAAACGATCGGCCAGGGGCCCATAGATCAGCTGACCAATGGCCAGCCCGGCAAAATAGGCCGACAGCGATAGCTGCACATGCTCAACATCGGTGGCGAACACCCGCGCCAGGGTGGGGAAGCTCGGCAGATAGAAATCGATGGCCAGAGGCCCGAAGGCGCTCAGCGCGCCAAGGATCAGCAGAATACGTAGGGGCATGGTGGCTCAATAGTGCAAGCGGTTAAACGAATGACGTTCCGGTTCGTAGGGTGGGTTAGTGGCGCGGAACCGGGCTAGCACGACAACGACGAAAGTAGCGCGCCACGTAACCCACCAGGCGGTAATCGGTATATCCCGCCTGGTGGGTTACGGCGCGCCAAAGGCTCCGGCCTGACCGAGCCTCTGCGCACGCGCCTAACCCACCCTACGGCCCTTGCCGATCTTCTCTGCCAGCGATTCCACCAGCAGGTAGAACATCGGAATCAGGAAGATCGCCAGGAAGGTCGCCGCCAGCATGCCGCCGATCACCCCGGTGCCGATCGAATGACGACTGGCCGAGCCTGCGCCCGAGCTGATCGCCAGCGGCACAACGCCGAGGATAAACGCCAGGGAGGTCATGATGATCGGGCGGAAACGCAGGCGCGAGGCCTCCAGCGCCGACTCGAAGATGCCCATGCCCTGCTGCCGGTTTAACACCGCAAACTCGACGATCAGGATGGCGTTTTTCGCCGCCAGACCGATCAGGGTGACCAGGCCGACCTGGAAGTACAGGTCGTTCTCGATACCGCGCAGCCACACCGCGAGAATCGCCCCGAATACCGCAAACGGCACCGCGGTAACCACCGCCAGCGGCAGGGTCCAGCGCTCGTACTGCGCGGCGAGAATCAGGAACACCATGATCAGGCCGAAGATGAAGGCACTGCTGCCCGAGCCCTGGGACGCCAGTTCCTGGAAGGCCGAGCCGGTCCAGCCGATGCTGTAATCGCTGCCCAGCACTTCATCCGCCACTTGCTGAATCGCGCCTAACGCCTGACCTGAGCTGTAACCCGGTGCCGGCCCGCCGAGAATCTTCGCCGCCGGGTAGACGTTGAAGCGCGCGTAGGTATCCGGGCCGAGAATCCGCTCGACCTTGACCAGGCTGGCCAGCGACACCAGCTCACCACTGGCGGCGCGCACATAGACCTGGGACAGGTCTTCCGGCTTGCTGCGGAACTCCGCCTCGGCCTGCAGGCTGACCTGGAAGGTGCGTCCATACAGGCTGAAGTCGTTGACGTAGTAGCTGCCGAAGGTCGCCTGCATAGCGGTGAATACATCATTGACCGGTACGCCCAGGGCGCGCGCCTTGGTGCGGTCCAGGTCGATAAAGTACTGCGGCACGTTGGCGCTGAAGGTGCTCTGCACCCCAGCCAGCTCAGGGCGCTGGGCCGCAGCGGCGAGGAAGGCCTGGACCTTCTCGGCCAGCTGCGCGGTGGTGCCGCCGCTGCGATCCTGGATATAGCCTTCGAAACCGCCGGTGGTGCTCATGCCAGTGATCGGCGGCGGATTGAAGCTCATCACCATGCCGTCCTTCTGCGCCGCACCCATGCCCATAAATTCGCCGGTCAGGTTGCGCGCGTCCAGCTCGGGGGTGGTGCGCTCGCTCCAGTCTTTCAGCGGTACAAAGGACACCCCGGCGTTGCTACGGGTACCGAAGGTCAGCACGTCGAAGCCGGCGAAGGTCACCACGTCCTTTACTGCAGGGTGCGCCATCAGCTGCTGGGTCACGTCGCTGGTGAGCTTCTCGGTGCGGGTCAGCGAGGCGGCGGGTGGCAGGAAGTAGGCGTTGATCACATAGCCCTGGTCTTCATTGGGCACCAGGGAGCTGGGCACCCGGTTGAACAGCACCACGATCAGCGCAGCCATCGCGCCGAACAACAGCAGGCCGACCGCCGAACGCTTGAGGAAGAAGCGCACCCCTGCGGTGTAGCCGCTAGTCAGCTTGTCGAAGACCCGGTTGAAAGCGCGGAAAGGGGCCGCCGGCTCGTGATGACCCGGTTTGAGCAGCAAGGCGCACAGTGCCGGGCTCAGGGTCAGAGCGACGATGCCGGAGATCACCACCGACACGGCAATGGTGATGGCGAACTGTTTATACATCTCCCCGGCCAGGCCGCCGAGGAAGCCCACCGGCACGAATACCGCGCAGAGCACCAGGACGATGGCGATGATCGGCCCGGTGACTTCCTCCATGGCCTTGATGGTCGCCTCGCGCGGGCCGAGCTTGTCGGTGGCCATGACCCGCTCGACGTTTTCGATCACCACAATGGCGTCGTCCACCACGATACCGATGGCCAGCACCATGCCGAACAGGGTCAGCAGGTTGATGGAGAAGCCGAGCAGATACATGCCGGCAAAGGTGCCGATCAACGACACCGGAATGGCCAGCACCGGGATCAGCGTGGCGCGCCAGTTCTGCAGGAAGATAAACACCACCAGCACCACCAGCACCAGGGCCTCGAAGAAGGTGTGGATCACCTCCTTGATCGACACCTGAACGAATTTGGTGGTGTCGTAGGGCACCGTGTAGGTCATGCCGCTGGGGAAGTTCTTCGACAGTCGTTCCAGCGTGGCGTTGACCGCGGCCGCGGCGTCCAGGGCATTGGCTCCGGGTTGCAGGTAGACGCCGAAGGCGGCGTTCTGCTGACCGTTGAGCGAGGTCATCAGCGAGTAGTCCTGGGCCCCCAGCTCGATCCGCGCGACATCCTTGAGCAACAGGCTGGCACCGGTGTCATCGGTACGCAGAATCACGTTTTCGAATTCTTTCGGGTCGGTGAAGCGGCCCTGGGTGGTCACCGTGTAGGTGAAGTCCTGCTCCTGCTTGAGCGGCTGCTGGCCGAAGCTGCCGGCGGCGAACTGCGAGTTCTGCTCACGGATCGCATTGACCACGTCGGTGGGCGTCAGGTTGAACTGCGCCAGCTTGTCCGGGCGCAGCCAGATACGCATGGAATAGTCTTTCGAACCGAACTGGGTGACGTCGCCGATACCCGGCAGGCGCTTGAGTTCGTCGATCACGTTGATCAGCGCGTAGTTGCTGATATACACCGGGTCGCGCGAGCCATCCGGGGAATACAGGGTCACCACCTGAAGGATGTCCGAAGACTTCTTCTGCACCTTGACGCCCTGCCGACGCACTTCCTCCGGCAGTTTGGCCAGGGCGGCCTGCACCCGGTTGTTGACGTCGATAGTGGCCTGGTCCGGGTCGCGCCCGACCTCGAAATACACCGACAGGCTCATGGCGTTGCCGCCGGAGTTGGACTGCTGGTAGATCATCCCCTCGACGCCGTTGATCGACTGCTCCAGCGGCGCGGCCACCGTTTCGGCGATCACCTGGGCGCTGGCCCCGCCATAGCTGGCGCTGACCGACACCTGCGGCGGGAGGATCTGCGGGTACTGGGCAATCGGCAGGCTGCGCATGGCCATCAGGCCCGCCAGCACGATAACGATGGAAATGACCGCGGCGAACACCGGGCGGTCGATAAAGAAGCGTGAGATCACCGGAAACGCTCCTTAGGATTGGCTGGCGGCGGGGGCGACAACTTTTACCGGGCTGTCCGGGCGCACCTTGGGCAGGCCCTCAACAATTACCCGCTCGCCAGCGCTGATGCCGGAGACGATCACCCAGCGCCCCTTGGCGGTGTGCCCGGTGGTGACCTGACGCATACGCGCCACGCCGCCTTCATCCACCACATAAACAAAGGTGCCGCCTGGGCCCTGGGCAACCGCCCGCTCAGGCAGGGTCATCGCGTTGGGCATATTCAAGCCCAGAACCCGCACCCGCACGAACTGCCCGGGCAGCAGCTTCTGCTCGGGGTTGGGGACCACGGCGCGGGCGCTGACAGTGCCGGTGCCGCGATCGATCAGGCTGTCGGTAAAGTCCACCTTGCCTTCCAGCGGGTAGATCGCGCCGTCGCCCAGGGTGATCTGCACACTCATCTTGCCGTCTTCAGGCAGCACCAGGCTGCCGTTCTGCAGGCCGCTGCGCACGCCTTCCACATCGGAGTCCGGGGCGGCGAAGTTGACGTAGATGGGATCGAGCTGGGTGATATTGCTCAGCAGGCTGGCATTCGGGTCGCCGGCCACCATCAGGCTGCCTTCGGAGACGGTTTCCTTGCTGGTGATCCCGGAAATCGGCGCTTTCACCGTGGTGTAGTCGAGGTCGATCTGCTTGGACAGCACCTCGGCCTCGGCAGCCTGGATATTGGCCTTGCTCTGTTCGAAGTTGGAGATGGCGTTATCCAGCTCACTCTCGCTGGCGAAGCCCTTTTTCTGCAGCTCGCGGATGCGCTTGAGATCGCGCTCGGTCTGCCGGTAGCGCGCCTGCTCCTGGGCCAGCGCGCCCTTGGCGCGGCTCAGTGCGGCCTGATAGGTGCGCGGGTCGATGCGAAACATCACCTGGCCCTGCTTGACCTGGCTACCTTCCAGATAGGTGCGTTCCTGCAGGATGCCACTGACCTGAGCGCGCACCTGCACCTCGCGGTAACCGGCGGTACGCGCGGAATATTCCAACTCCAGCGGCAACGCCTCGGCCTTGACGGTTTCCACCACCACCTCGGGTGCAGGCGGTGCATCGGCGGCCTGCAGTGCAGACGCGAGGGATGCAAACAACAAAGCCCCGAGGGTAACGGGGAAATGACGGGAAAAAAGCATGAGTGTCTCCGGGGCAAAGCGGGGCGCTTCATTTGAGACTGGCAATGCTAGTTACATACACAAGTGTTTGTAAATAGAACATTACCCTTAACTTCATTACACTTTGGCCACCAACGCCTTGAGCCTAGCCAGAAATCAGCCTGCCGCCATGCGCCGAACCAAAGAAGAAGCCGAGCAAACCCGCTGCGCCATCCTGGCCGCTGCCGAAACCCTGTTTCTGGAAAAAGGCGTGGCGCACACCAGCCTGGAGCACATTGCGCGGCATGCTGGGGTGACGCGCGGCGCGGTGTATTGGCACTTTGCCAACAAGGCGCACCTGTTCAACGCCATGCTCGGCCAGGTACGCCTGCCGCCCGAACAGCTGGCCGAACGCATGCGTGGCTGCCCCGAGCACGACCCACTGCTGACCCTGCGCGAGCTGTGCATCGAGGCCATCGAAAACCTGGCCCGCGACCCGCAGAAGAAGCGCATCTTCACCATCCTGCTGCGCCGCTGCGAATTCACCGAAGAGCTGCGCGAAGCCGAAGAGCGCCACGAGGCCTTTATCAACCTGTTTATCGAACTCTGCGAGCAGCAGTTCAGTGCCCCGGCCGTCGCCCCGCGCTTGC
Organism: Pseudomonas sp.; assembly: GCF_035512415.1. Classification (GTDB taxonomy): domain Bacteria; phylum Pseudomonadota; class Gammaproteobacteria; order Pseudomonadales; family Pseudomonadaceae; genus Aquipseudomonas. The sequence goes on from NZ_DATKDZ010000008.1 coordinate 6,921, forward strand.
ACCCGGGGCTAAGCCCGCGCCTGGCTGCGCGGTCGGTACACGCGCTGCTGATCGGTCTGTTCCACGACTGGTCGCGCGACCCCAATCTGTTCGACCCGCTCAGCGACACCGCGCCGATGGTCGATGCCTGCTTTCGCGGGCTGATCCGCGACTGGCCAGACACTGCAGTACTTACGCCAGGCTGACGCCGTAGCCCTGCTCGACGATCGCCACCATCAGCTGATCCACCGCCACAGTGCTGCTCACCCGCACTTCGCCGCCGGGAAACTTCACCTTCACATCAGCCGCCGGGTCGCAGGCCAACAGCGCCTCGGTAATGGTCTTGACGCAATGTTGGCAGGTCATGCCATCGACCCGGAATGCGTGAACCTGAGATACCTGCATCTTTACTCTCCTGCTTGAATGGATGACCGCTAGTGTGTGCACATGTCGCAAACCTGTAGGAGCACGCCATGCGTGCGAATCGCCGGCATGGCGGAGTGCCGTCCAGCAGCTCCTACAACCCGGACTCCACGACAAATGCTCTGTGACGCGACACTAGTGTCAGGCTTGCCCCATGGGTAAGGTCAAGGCATAAAACAGCACTTGACCTTGCCAGCATGGCAAGGTTGATCCTGTGCTGGAACTCAATGGAGGACCACCCATGTCCAGCCTTACCACCTTCGACCTGCCGATCAGCGGGATGACCTGCGCCAGCTGTGCCGGACGCGTCGAGCGCGCCCTGGCCAAAGTAACCGAGGTCGGCACGGTCAGCGTCAACCTGGCCAGCGAGCAGGCGCGCATCCAGGCTCCGGCCGACAGCCTCGAGCGCCTGGTGAACGCCGTCGAAAGCGCCGGCTACCAGGTACCCAGCACACGCCTGGAACTGGCCCTCGGCGGTATGACCTGCGCCAGCTGCGCCGGACGCATCGAACGCGCCCTGGCCAAGCAGCCGGGCGTGCTGTCGGTCAGCGTCAACCTGGCCAGCGAGCGCGCGCAAGTGCAGATCGTTCGCGGTCTCGACCCACAAACCCTGCTGAGTGCGGTGCAGCAGGCCGGCTATAGCGCCAGCCTGGTAGACGCCGAGCGTCCCGCGCAGGCCGGGGCCGAGCGCCTGCTACAACGGGAGCGCTGGGCGCTGGGCCTGGCCATGCTACTGACCCTGCCCCTGGTTATCCCCATGCTCGCCGACCCCTTCGGCCTGCACTGGATGCTACCGGCCTGGGTGCAATTCGCCCTGGCCACCCCGGTGCAGTTCGTCTTCGGTGCACGCTTCTACCGCGCCGCCTGGAGCGCCCTGCGCGCCCGGGCCGGGAATATGGATCAGCTGGTGGCCATCGGCACCAGCGCCGCCTACGGCCTGAGCCTCTATCAGTGGGCGATAAGCCCGCCCGGCAGCATGCCCCATCTGTATTTCGAAGCCTCGGCGGTGATCATCACCCTGATCCTGCTCGGCAAATACCTGGAAAGCCGCGCCAAACGCCAGACCAGCAGCGCCATCCGCGCCTTGCAGGCGCTACGCCCGGAGCGCGCCTTGCGCCTGCAAGATGGCGTCGAACAATGGGTGGCGCTGGGTGAGCTGCAACTGGGCGACGCCATCGTGGTCAAGCCCGGCGAACGCTTCCCGGTCGACGGGCGGGTCACGCAAGGCCAGAGCCATGCCGACGAGGCGCTGATCAGCGGCGAGAGCCTGCCGCAGCCCAAACAGCCGGGTGACAGCGTCACCGCCGGGGCGATCAACGGCGAGGGCCGCCTGCTGGTGGAAACCACCGCTCTAGGCGCGGAAACCGTGCTGTCCCGCATCATCCGCCTGGTCGAGGACGCCCAGGCCGCGAAAGCGCCGATCCAGAAACTGGTGGATAAAGTCAGCCAGGTGTTCGTCCCGGCGGTGCTGCTGATTGCCCTCGCCACCCTGCTGGTCTGGCTGTTGCTCGGTGCGGGCATCGAAGCCGCGCTGCTCAATGCCGTGGCGGTACTGGTCATCGCCTGCCCCTGCGCCCTGGGCCTGGCCACCCCCACCGCAATCATGGCCGGCACCGGCGTGGCAGCGCGCCACGGCATCCTGATCAAGGACGCCGAAGCCTTGGAAATCGCTCACTCAGTAACCCTGGTGGCCTTCGACAAGACCGGCACCCTGACCTCGGGCGCGCCACGCATCGCCCATATGACGGCGCTCGACGGCGACAGCGCGACCCTGCTGCAACTGGCCGGTGCCCTGCAGCGCGGCAGCGAACACTCACTGGCCAAGGCCGTGCTGGATGCCTGCACCCAGCAACAGCTGGAACTGGCCGAGGTCACGGAAAGCAAGGCCCTGGCCGGCCGTGGTATCGCCGGACGGATAGGCGAACGGCAACTGGCCCTGGGCAACAAACGCCTGCTCGACGAACAGCAGTTGCACAACGAAGAACTGGCCGCCGACGCCCAGGCCTGGGAAGCCGAAGGCCGCACCCTGTCCTGGCTGCTGGAGCTGGCACCGCAACCGCGGGTGCTCGGCCTGTTCGCCTTTGGCGACACCCTGAAAGAAGGCGCAGGCGAAGCCATCGCCGCACTGAACGCCCAGGGCATCGCCAGCCACCTGATCAGCGGCGACAACCAGGGCAGCGTGCAGGCCGTGGCTCAGACCCTGGGCATCACGGCGGCCCATGCCGAAGTGCTGCCAGCGGACAAGGCGGCGATCATCAGCAAGCTGAAAAAAGATGCGGTGGTGGCCATGGTCGGCGACGGCATCAACGACGCCCCAGCTCTGGCCGCCGCCGATGTTGGCATTGCCATGGGCAGCGGCACCGATGTGGCTATGCACGCCGCCGGCATCACCCTGATGCGCGGCGACCCGCGCCTGGTGGCCGACGCCCTGGATATCAGCCGGCGCACCTACAACAAGATCCGCCAGAACCTGTTCTGGGCCTTCGCTTACAACCTGGTCGGCATTCCCCTGGCGGCCGCCGGGCTGCTTAACCCGATGCTCGCCGGCGCAGCCATGGCGCTGTCCAGTGTTAGCGTGGTGAGCAATGCTCTGCTGCTGAAGACCTGGAAACCCAAGGATCAGCGCTAGCAGCCTTGGCATGATCGATTCGTAGGATGGGTGCCAACCCATCATCGCCTGATGGGTTTCACCCATCCTACGCAAGCAGATTGGGAGACAAAAAATGAATATCGGCCAAGCCGCCAAGCAAACCGGCCTTAGCGCCAAGATGATTCGCTACTACGAAAGCATCGACCTGCTACCCGCCGCCGGCCGCACCGACAGCGGCTACCGTCAGTACAACGCGCACGACCTGCATCGCCTGGCCTTTATCAAACGCTCGCGTGATCTGGGCTTTTCCCTCGCCGAAGTCAGCCAGCTACTGGCCCTGTGGCAGGATCGCCAGCGCGCCAGCGCCGACGTCAAGGCCCTGGCCGCCGGGCATATCGCCGAACTGGAACGCAAGATCGAGGAACTCAGCGGCCTGCGCGACACCCTCAAGGACTTGATGGACCACTGCCAGGGCAACGACCGCCCGGACTGCCCGATCCTCAAGGATCTGGAGTCCGGCTGCTGTCATTAAACGACACTGCACTTGCCCGTAGCCCGGATGCAATCCGAGGAATTGCGGGGCCGACGCACGCTGCCCCGGATTGCATCCGGGCTACACACTGCGGTTGCCAGACGGTGCGCACAGCGCACCCTACAACGCCTGCTGCAACGCCCGGCAATCCACGGCGAAATGGTCGGCCAGCTCCGGCCAGGGGTTTTCCGTCAGGTTGACCAGCACGCTGCGCGCCCCGGCAGCGCGGGCGCATTCCAGGTCGAAGCGGTAATCGCCGACCATCACCAGCTCGCTCGGCGCAACCTGCCAGGTTCTGGCGAAATGCAGCAAACCGCCGGGGTCGGGCTTGGGCGGCGCTTCATCACGGCCGATCACGTCCGGTACGGCAAAGCAGTCATCCAGGCCAATGGCGCGCAGGGTCAGCAGCGCCAGTTCATGGGCATTGCGAGTAAGGATGCCGAGGCGACAGCCACGCCCATGCAGCTCGCGCACCAGTTCGATCGCACCCGGTGCCGGCTCGGCGGTCAGCGCCAATTCGCGCTCATGCTCCAGCAGCCAGGCGTGCTTGGCTGCTGCCACAGCCTCAGGCAGCGCGGCCAGATGGCCGAGGATGTCGTCCTCCAGAGGAATATCCAGCGCCCGCTTGATGGCCTCGAAGTCGTGCACCGCCAGGGTCAGGGTGCCGTCCATATCGAATACCCAGTGACGGATACTGCTCAGCTTCACTTCCAATCCTCACGCACGCGGGTCAGCCCCTCTTGCGCCACCGAGGCGACCAACTGGCCCTGGCGATTGAAGATGCTTCCACGGGAGAAGCCACGGGCGTTGCCGGCCCAGGGGCTGTCCATGCTGTACAGCAACCAGTCGTCCATCCGCAGGTTGCCGTGGAACCACAGGGAGTGGTCGAGGCTGGCGACCTGCATAAACTTCTGGAACACCGACACGCCATGGGGCTGCATCGAGGTGGTCAGCAGGTTGAAATCACTCGCGTAGGCCAGCAGCAACTTGTGCAGTTGCGGCTCGTCTGGCAGCGGCGCGGCGGCGCGGAACCACACATGCTTGACCGGCTCGCAGGGCTTGGGCGCAAAGGGGTTGATCAAGGTTACCGGGCGAATTTCGATGGGTTTGTCGCTGGTAGCGCGCTCGCGCATACGCTCGGGAATCATCGCCGCAACCATGCGAGCCAGCTCGGTTTCCGACTTCAGCTCTTCCGGCCCCGGCACTTCCGGCATGGGGTTCTGGTGATGAAAACCTTCTTCATCGAACTGGAACGACGCGCTGCAGGTAAAGATCGGCTTGCCCTTCTGGATCGCCGTCACCCGCCGCGTGCTGAAACTGCCGCCATCGCGCACCCGGTCGACCTGATAGACCACCGGCAGCGTGGCATCGCCGGGGCGCAAAAAGTAGCCGTGCATGGAGTGCACATGGCGCGCGGAGTCGACCGTCTGGCTGGCCGCCGAGACGCACTGGCCCAACACCTGGCCGCCGAACAGCTGGCGAAAACCGAGGTCCTGGCTGACGCCGCGGAATAGATTTTCTTCGATGGTTTCCAGGGTCAGCAGGGCAACCAACTCATTCAACACCTGACTCATGCATGCTCTCCTGTTAACGCACCTGACTGGGGGCACGATGGTAAAGACTTTGCCAAGGCTTGTCGGCCCGGCTGAAAGATGGATGCGGACAATAATGGCAGCATTTTAGCCAATAGACTGCTGGGCTTGAGCGTAAGCAGAGCCTGCCGCCATACTTCGGCCACTTCCGCTCGAGCCCGCCACCATGCGCCTGCCGCTGGTCTATCACGACGATTACAGCCCGCCCTTCCCGGCCAGCCACCGCTTCCCTATGGAAAAGTTTCGCTTGCTGCGCGATCACTTGATCGATAGCGGCCTGTGCACCGACGCCGAGCTGCTACGCCCAGAACGCTGTCCAGCGGACGTGCTGGCCCTGGCCCATTGCCCGGCCTATATCCAGCGTTTTGCCAGCGGCGAACTGGCCCATGAAGAGCAGCGCCGCCTCGGCCTGCCCTGGAGTGCAGCCCTGGCGCAGCGCACCATTCGCGCCGTGGGCGGCTCGCTGCTGGCCGCTGAACAAGCCCTGCAGCACGGCCTGGCCTGCCACCTGGCCGGCGGCACCCACCATGCGCATTACGATCACCCAGCCGGTTTCTGCATCTTCAACGACCTGGCGGTGATCAGTCAGTACCTGCTGGCCAGCGGCAAGGCCCAGCGTGTGCTGATCTTCGACTGCGACGTGCACCAGGGCGACGGCAGCGCGCGCCTGCTGGAAAACACCCCGGAGGCGATCACCGTATCGCTGCATTGCGAGAAGAACTACCCGGCGCGCAAGGCGCTTAGCGACTGGGATATTCCCCTGCCCAACGGTATGGGCGATGCCGAGTATCTCAAGGTGGTGGATGACACCCTGAACTACCTGCTGCCGCTGTATCAGCCGGATATCGTGCTCTACGACGCCGGCGTCGATGTGCACCAGCACGACGCCCTCGGCTACCTCAACCTGACTGACGCCGGCATCGCCGCCCGTGACCAAGCAGTGCTCAACCACTGCCTGGGCCGCGATATCCCCGTAGTCGGGCTGATCGGCGGCGGCTACGACAAGGACCGCATGGCCCTGGCCAAACGCCACGGCATACTGCATCACAGCGCGGCAAAGGTCTGGCAGGCACGCGGGCTGGGATAACGTATTGCATTCGACCATCACCACTGAGCCTGGGATGGCCTGGCCCGTAGGGTGCGCCGTGCGCACCAACCCGGTTGCAAATCCTTGGTGCGCACGGCGCACCCTACCTGTTGCAGTCTTTGCAAGACGGGTTCTGGCCTGCCCAGTCATGCCACGCATCAACGGCACAGAGCCGGGATAAAACCAGCACCGGGCGCGGTCATATCGCGCATCTTCACGATCAAGGAATCTCGCACACTATGCACGGAAGACTCAAAACACTGCTGACCGCACTCGCACTTGCCACCTGCACTGCCGCGCAAGCAACAGACAGGCTGCAATCGCTGGTGGACGCCAGCGTCCGCCCGGTAATGGAGGAATACGATATCGCCGGCATGGCCGTAGCGATCAGCCACAACGGCCAGGCCCACTACTTCAACTATGGCGTGGCGCGCCTGGACGACCAGCAAGCGGTGACCCGCGACACCCTGTTTGAAATCGGCTCACTGAGTAAACCCCTCACCGCCACCCTAGCCGCCCTGGCGCAGACCACCGGCAAACTGACCCTCTCCGACAGCGCCGGACAGCACTGGCCTGAGCTGCGCGGCAGCCAGCTGGAACACGCCAGCCTGCTCAACCTCGGCACCTACACCGCCGGGGGGCTGCCGCTGCAGTTCCCTGACAACGTGACCGACCCGGCCAGCATGCTCGCCTATTACCGCCAGTGGCAGCCCGAGCATATCGCTGGTACTCACAGACGCTATTCCAACCCCAGCATTGGTCTGCTCGGCATGCTCGCCGCCAAGAGCATGGGCCAGCCGTTCCCCACCCTTATGGAAGGCACGCTGTTCCCCGCGCTCGGCATGCCGCACAGCTATATCCAGGTGCCGACTGCGCAGATGCCGCGCTATGCCTACGGCTACAGCAAAGACAACCAACCGCTGCGGGTTACACCGGGGATGCTCGACGCCGAAGCCTACGGGGTAAAAACCAACGCCAAGGACATGCTGCGTTTTGTCCAGGCCAACCTCAATCCTGCAGGCCTGAGCGAAGACCTACAACGCGCCATCGCCATGACCCACAGCGGCTATTACCGCGTCGGCGAGATGACCCAGGGCCTCGGCTGGGAGCGCTACCCCTACCCGATCAGCCTGGAACGACTGCAGGCTGGCAACTCCCCGGCCATGGCCCTGGAAGCGCAACCCGCCACGCGCCTGCTGCCACCGGAGTTCGAGCCGGGCGATAGCCTGTTCAATAAAACCGGCTCCACCGGCGGCTTCGGTGCCTACGCCGTATTTGTCCCCAGCCAGAATCTGGGCCTGGTACTGCTGGCCAACAAGAACTACCCCAACACAGCCAGGATCAAGGTCGCGCACGCCATACTGAGCGCGCTGGATAAAACCACGAACGCGCCCGAGCAATAAGCACAGAACAGCCCGTAGGATGGCGTTGAGCGTAGCGATACCCATCGGCTGTTAGAGCCGATGGGTTATGGGGAGCGGTTGACCGAGGAGATGGATTAACAGGGGGATTTATTGACGGTTTGATGGGTATCGCGTTGCTCAACCCATCCTACGGGCTGCTACGCTAGCCATCGTACCTGCGGCTTAAACTTACACTCCGCAAAATAAAACCAATAAAGGCGATTGATAAATTCATGGATAAGTACAGATACGTCATCTGCATTTTGCTGCTAGCCACGGGCATAGTGATTGGAGCATCTATAGCTGGAATAGAAATAAACCACCTTCTTAAGTGGGGAAAAATTCTAGAGCCTTTAAACAATCTATCCGCTATTGCAATGGCTGCCGTGGCGATTTATACCCTAAACGCGTGGAGAGAGCAGTTCCGCCACCAGAAAAAATTTGAAGCATTTCAGGAGCTCGGCTACAGCATTGACGACCTGAGAGTAATCCATAGACACATAACAAACATGGAGCACTATTACTGCTCTAAAGCATCAGGCTCTGAGGATTCGACCTTAACAGAAATTAGGAAAGCACTTGACGACACAGGTATAAAATGGAGCATCGCCATAGAGCGGTATACGAAAGCATGGCGTAATTGCATTTTATTTTTGTCAGAGAAAGACATTGAAAAATTTCCAATACCGCCATACGAGCTGCGAGAGAAAATAAATAAAGATTTAACGAAAATCGTCAACGACACCATTGAATCAACAGGCCAAAAAACCTGCATATACATAAGTCTCCAATGCACAAAACTAAACAACGAAATAATAAAAATACTTAAAGACTCAAACCTTGAAATCTATCAACAAGCACAACGAATATTAAAAAACTAGCCGAAACCTAATACCGCACTGCTGGGTAAGCAACGTGTACTTACCCAACAGCGCCCCGGGAATTACCCCGCCAACACCTTATCCAACGCCTGCTCCAGCGTTTCTACAGTGCGTTGGATATTGCCCAGCTTGTCCAGCCCGAACAGCCCCAGGCGGAAGGTCTGGAAGTCCGCCGGCTCATCGCACTGCAGCGGCACGCCCGCGGCGATCTGCAGGCCTTGGGCGGCGAATTTGCTGCCGTTCTTGATGCTGGCATCGGTGGTGTAGCAGACCACCACGCCGGGGGCTTCGAAGCCTTCAGCGGCGACACTTTTAAAGCCTTTGCTAGCCAGCAATGCGCGCACGCGCTCGCCGAGTTCCTGCTGCTGGTTGCGTACGGCGGCAAAGCCGAGGGTCTTGGCCTCGAACATGGCGTCGCGGAAACGCGCCAGGGCATCGCTGGGCATGGTGGCGTGGTAGGCGTGACCGCCCTGCTCGTAGGCCTGCATGATCTGCAGCCATTTCTTCAGGTCGCAGGCAAAGCTGGTGCTCTGGGTGGCTTCGACGCGGGCCTGGGCTGCCTCGCTAAGCATCACCAGGGCGCAGCACGGCGAGGCGCTCCAGCCTTTTTGCGGGGCGCTGATCAGCACGTCGATGCCGCAGGCCTGCATATCCACCCAGAGGGTGCCGGAGGCAATGCAGTCGAGCACAAACAGGCCGCCAACCGCATGCACGGCATCCGCCACGGCGCGCAGGTAATCATCCGGCAGGATCATGCCGGATGAGGTTTCCACATGCGGGGCGAAAACCACCCGGGGCTTTTCCAGAGCGATAACCGCGAGCACATCAGCAAGCCGGGGCGGAGCGAATGCCGCCTGGCTGCCGTCGGTTACCTGGCGGGCCTTGAGCACAATCGACTCAGAGGGTATCTGACCCATCTCGAAAATCTGCGTCCAGCGGTAGCTGAACCAGCCGTTACGCAGCACCAGGCATTTCTGCCCGGTGGCCAGCTGGCGCGCTACCGCTTCCATGCCGAAGGTGCCGCTACCGGGCACGATGGCCACGGCATGGGCGTTGTAGACATGCTTCAGGGTGCTGGAGATATCCTTCATCACGCCCTGAAACGACTGCGACATATGGTTGAGGGAGCGGTCGGTGTAGACCACCGAGTATTCGATCAGGCCGTCAGGGTCGATGCTGGGATAGAGGTCAGACATAAGGGGGCTCCAGGCAGAAATTTCTCTAGGAGCCTGTCGGGCTTGACCGTTCGTAGCGAGGAAAAGCCCGGCTTGAGTCAGTTTTGTTGGTCTTTCGAGGCGGGGGGCCGCCCCGCGAATAGCTGGCTATTTAACGAGAAAGAGCAGCAAAAATGGCCAAGTCCGGTTTTTCCGCAGTAGAACAGTGTTAAGTCCGACAGGCTCCTCGTGACCCTGCCCGAAGCCCGGGCAAATAACAAGGTCGCGGCAGCCTCGGTTAGAATGCACGCCCTTATTTCCCGCCCGGCATAGCCATGACCACTCACGTTCAACAGCCCGCCTCTCGCGTTGCCATTATCGGCGGCGGCCCCGCCGGGTTGATGGCGGCCGAGGTATTGGCCCAGGGTGGCGTGCAGGTCGAGCTGTATGACGGCATGCCCTCGGTGGGGCGCAAGTTTCTCCTGGCCGGGGTCGGCGGCATGAATATCACCCATTCCGAAGCCAAGCCGGCCTTTGTCGGCCGCTATGGCGCGCGCCAAGCGGAAGTGACCGAACTGCTGCAGGACTTCGATGCCGACGCCCTGTGCGTCTGGATTCATGGCCTGGGTATCGACACTTTTGTCGGCACTTCGGGTCGGGTGTTCCCCACCGATATGAAAGCCGCGCCGCTGCTGCGCGCCTGGCTCAAGCGCCTGCGCGAACTGGGCGTGCAAATCCATACACGGCATCGCTGGCTGGGCTGGGATAACCATGGCGCGCTGCGCATCGCCTCGCCCACAGGCGAACACGCAGTACATGTCGATGCCACCCTGCTGGCCCTGGGCGGCGGCAGCTGGGCGCGACTGGGTTCGGACGGTACCTGGGTGCCGCTGCTACAAGCACGCGGCGTGCAGATCGCGCCCTTGCAGGCGAGCAACTGCGGCTTCGATGTCAGCGCCTGGAGCCCCTTTCTGCGCGACAAGTTCGCCGGCGCGCCGCTAAAGAACGTCAGTCTTAACCTGGCTGGTGCAGCGCCGCGTCTGGGCGAGTGTGTGCTGACCGCCAGCGGTATCGAAGGCAGCTTGGTCTACGCCCTGTCGGCCGATATTCGCGAGACGATCAACCAGCATGGCAGCGCTACCGTGCAGCTCGATCTGCTGCCACAGACGCCGCTGAGCAAGCTGCAGGCGGCGCTGAGCAAGCCACGCGGCTCGCAGTCGATGGCCAAACACCTGCATCGCCAGGCCGGTATCGACGGAGTCAAAGTCGCGCTACTGCGTGAACTGGCCAGCAAGGACGCCTTTAACGATCCCGTGCAGCTGGCCGGCGCGATCAAGGCTCTGCCCATCACGCTGATCCGCCCACGGCCACTGGATGAAGCCATCAGCACAGCCGGCGGCGTGCCTTTCGAGCAGCTAGATACACAGCTGATGCTCAAGGCCCTACCCGGCACCTTCTGCGCCGGGGAAATGCTCGACTGGGAAGCCCCCACTGGCGGCTACCTGCTGACTGCCTGCTTTGCCAGCGGCCGCCACGCCGCCCTAGGCATATTGGACCGGCTCAAGCACTAGCATTTAGCCATCACCCGTTCTATTCTCGCCGCCTCGACAAGGATGTGCGAGCTAAAACCACCTCTCCTTGACGAGCCCAAAAAGCGCGAGGCTTTCTGCCTCTTCGCGCACCTACCTCAAGGAGTCAAGGATGCTGAAGTACCTCTCTCTGGCCACCGTTCTAACCGCTGCTGCTCTCTCTACAGGCTGCGCCTCCGTCCCCATGGCAGATGCCAGCCATGACGCTCAGGCCAAGTCTTTCACTGCCCCCGCCGACAAAGCGAACATTTACCTGTATCGCAACGAAAACCTGGGTGCCGCCGTGAAGATGGACGTTTCGTTGAATGACCAGAAAGTGGGCAAGACCGTAGCCAAAACCTACATGCTACTAACAGTGCCCGCCGGCCAGCACACGCTGAAATCCGAAGCAGAAAATGATTCTGTTCTGCAGCTGGCAACCGAAGCCGGGAAGAACTATTTCGTTTGGCAAGAAGTAAAAATGGGGATGCTCTCTGCCCGCAATAAGCTGCAACTGGTGGATGACAGCACCGGCCGTAAAGGCGTGACTGAAAGCACACTGATTCAAACCGCTCAATAATCAATATGGCTGGTTGGTGGCCCCTCTGGTCGCCAACCACGCTAACCGGCCGCAACCACCGGCCCCTCTCGCCCCCGGCCACCCATGGGGCAAAGCGGTTATCTACCGTCCGCCTCGCCAACAGCAGGGCTTGGGCATGCTGCGTTGGTCCAAATGCAGGTCTGTAACCGCGCGCCGCAAACATCTGCGACTATGCTTGGCTGAAGCCGCCCCCGACCAGAGCGGCGCTCTTTCCACGCGCACAGGTGCTCTCCAGCCGTGATCCCTCTAGTGGTCTGCGACGACTCGAATATGGCGCGCAAGCAGTTGATCCGCGCCCTGCCGCCCGAATGGCCGGTAACCATCAGCCAGGCCGGCAATGGCGAGGAGGCCCTTGCGGCGATCCGCCAGGGCCTGGGCCAGGTGATGCTGCTGGACCTGACCATGCCGGTGCTGGATGGCTACGAAACCCTTGCCGCGCTGCGCGCCGAAGGCCTGGCCTGCAAGGTGGTGGTGGTTTCCGGTGACGTGCAGGACGAAGCCGTACGGCGGGTCAAGGCACTCGGCGCGCTGGCCTTTATCAAAAAGCCCGCCGACCCCGAAATACTGCGCAGCACCCTGCTCGAACTCGGTCTGTTCGACCCCAAGGCCACGCCCGGGGCCATGGCCCAGGCGGCGATGATCGATGAGCTGAAGGTGAATTTTCGCGATGCCCTGCGCGAGGTCAGCAACGTCGCCATGGGCCGCGCGGCGGCGCTGCTGGCTCAGGTGCTGGGGGTGTTTGTGCAGTTGCCGCTGCCCCAGGTGAATATCTTCGAAGTCAGCGAGCTGCATATGACCCTGACCGACGCCATGCGCGGCGAGCGCCTGAGCGCGGTGTGCCAGGGCTTTATCGGCGACGGCATCGCTGGCGAGGCGCTGCTGCTGTTCCACGACTCGGAAACCGATGATATGGCGCGCCTGCTCGGCTGGCAGCCGAAGGACGACCTGGAAACCTCGGAAATGCTCCTGGACATGGCCAGCATCCTGATCGGTGCGTGCCTGGCCGGGATTGCCGAACAGATCGATGTGCGCTTCTCCCAGGGCCACCCCCTGCTGCTGGGCCAGCATGCCTCCATCGAGCGGCTGATCCATATCAACCAGCGGCGCTGGAAAAAGACCCTGGCGGTGGAAATCAGCTACAGCCTGGAGGCGCAGAATATCCACTTCGACCTGCTGTTGCTGTTTACCGAAGACTCGATCAAACGCCTGACCCACAAACTCAACTACCTGATGAACTAGACGGTACGCCCATGCCCGCACAGATAGATATCCAAGAAGTGCACTGGCTGCTCGACATCGTGCAGTGCATCGATGTCGGGGTGATCGTCCTCGACCGCCAGTACCAGGTGGAGGTGTGGAACAGCTTTATGGAAAACCACTCAGGCATGGGCCCGGATGAAGTGCAGGGCAAAACCCTGTTCAGCCTGTTCCCGGAAATCGACGAAACCTGGCTACGGCGCAAGGTCGATACCGTGGTGCAGTTGGGCACCCGCGCGTTCAGCCTGTGGGAACAGCGCCCCTATCTGATGCACTTCAAGAACTACCAGCCGATCACCGGACAGGAAGACTTTATGTACCAGAACGTCACCCTGCTGCCGCTGGCCGGCGGCCAGGGCAGCGTCGAGCATGTCTGCGTGGTGATCTACGACATGACCGCTGCAGCTACCCACAAGAAGCAATTGGCGGCGCTTCAGGCCGCGCCCTGAGTAACTCCCCATTACCGTGCGGAACCAGTACCTGATCGCCCAGGTCAGATTTATTCCCCACGCGGAAACCCTGTCTTCTCCGCGCAGCCGCTCGTCTGCCGGAGAATCACCATGCATCTCACACACCTTAGCCATTGTCTTGGTGCCGCCGCCCTCTACGTCTGCAGCCTGTCGCTGCAGGCGGCCGAACTGCCAGTCACGACCACCGAGGATGAGCATGACGGCATCTGCGATGCCCACTGCTCGCTGCGCGATGCGGTGAGCACGGCCAATCGCCAGCCAGGCCCCGACCTTATCCTGCTGCCGGCCGGACGCTATGTATTGAGCCTGCTCGCCGAATTCGGCGAACCCGGAATTCGCTATGACGAGGATGCCAACCTCAATGGCGACCTGGATATCAGCGATGCCCTGAACATCCGCGGCACCGGTAGCGAGTCGACCATCATCAGCGGCATCGACCCGGCCCAGCCGCCCTACCGCAACGACCGCCTGCTGGAAGTGTTGAGCGGTGCCAGTCTGCACCTGCAAAGCCTGGCTCTGGAAAACGGTCGCAGCGCATTCAACGGTGCCGCGGTGGAAAACCATGGCCAACTGCATTTGCTGCGGGTTCGGGTGCAAGGCAACCATGCCGCGACCAGCAACCCGAGCTATCGCGAAATCGTCGGCGAGGAAGGCTATAGCTACGGCCAGGGCGGCGGCATCGCCAACTACGGCAGCCTGGAGGTTTACTCCTCGGACTTTCTGCAGAACCGCTCGCGCGGCGACATGGACGACAACCTCGGTCGCGGCGGTGCCATCTTCAACCGCGGCAACCTGTTGGTGCGCGACAGCAACTTCCTGCGCAACCAGGCCTCGGACGAAGCCGAACGCTCCGTCGGCAGCGGTATCTTCAACGGCGGGCGGGCGGATATCTCCCGCAGTACCTTCTTCGCCAACAGCGGTTCGGAAGGCGGCCGCGGCTTCGCCATCGCCAACGACGACAACGGCGAGCTGAAGCTGACCAACAGCACCCTCAGCGGCCACGTAGGCACGGGCGGCGCGCTGAGCAACGGCTACTACAGCAATCCGCCGAGCAATGACCCCAAAGCCACGCTGATCAACGTGACCATTGCCGGTAACACCGGCTACGGCGTGCAGAACAGCGGCCAGTTGCTGATTCGCAACAGCCTGATCGCCGGTAACCTCGGCTATTTTGGCGACGAGGTGACCAACTGCCTCAATCAAGGCCCCAGGTATCGCTACCAAGCCATTGGCTTGCTGCTCAATAGCGAGCCGAGCAACTGTTCGGCCGACCTTTACCTGCCCTACGAGCAGACCTTTACCAAATTGCTACTGCCCCTGGCCGACAACAACGGCCGCACCCAGACCTATGGCCTGCGCCGCGGTAGCCTGGCCCTGGACAGCGGCGTCGGCTCCTGCACCCAGCACGACCAGCGCCGCCTGACCCGCCCACGCGACGGCAATGGCGACGGAGTGACGGTGTGCGACCTGGGCGCGTTTGAGCGGGCCAGGCCTTAGTCCGACGCACCCCCTACCCATGCACGGAAGCCAAGCAGTGTTCGCGCCCTACGCACGGCCCAGGCCGAATGGAGTCACCATGCTGCTCTCCCACCCCCGTCGTTTTCACGCTCCGCTACTTGGCCTGCTACTCGTGCCGCTGGCCGCATCCGCCTTGGATATTCAGGTCAGCAAAACCGAGGACAGTCTTGATGGCGCTTGTGATGTCGACTGCTCGCTGCGCGAAGCCGTAGTACTGGCCAATAGCACCCCAGGAGCGGACCGCATTAGCCTGGGTGCCGCTACCTACAGCCTGACCCTACCCACCCCACGCGACAGCGAGGGCTTCGATATCCTCGAAGAGGACGCCAACCTCAATGGTGATCTGGATATCACCGGCACCCTGGAGATCATCGGCGCGGGGGCCGAGCAGACACTCATCGACGGCAACAACAACGACCGCCTCTTCGAGGTGCTCAGTGGTGCCCGCCTGGTTCTGCGCAATCTCACCCTGCTCAACGGCCGCACCTCCGCAGCGGGCGGCGCGTTGCAGAACCATGGGCACAGCCTGTTGCACCATGTTCACCTGCGCGCCAACAAGGCTACCCATCCATTCAGCCGGGGCGGGGGCGGTGCAATCGACAACCAGGGGATGCTGGAGGTGTACTGGGCGAACTTTCAAGACAATTACACCAGCTTCGGCGACTCCGGCCTTGCCCTTGGCGGGGCGCTGTTCAATCAGGGGGAACTGCTGGTACGCGACAGCCTGTTCAACAGCAACTTTACCAGTGGTGACGATGTGGTCGCCCTCGGCGGTGCGTTGTTCAACATCGGCGTCGCCGACGTGGCGCGCAGCAGCTTCCTGTATCACTCGGCGAACGGCCCCGGTGCCACCATCCGCAACGATGGCAGCGGCGTACTCAAGCTGACCAACGTCACCGTCTCGGGCAATAGCTTCAGCAGCGCATCCGACAACGACGCGGCTGTCGCCAACGGCTCCTACTACCCGATGTATGCCGGCGTGCCGTCCATGCAGTTGATCAACGTGACCATTGCCAGTAACCAAACCCTGGGGCTGCTCAACTACGGCACGCTGCTGATCCGCAACAGCCTGATCGCGGGCAATACGGGTTACTACGAGGACAACCTCAACTGCCTCAATGGCGGCGACGTCTACACCTATCAGGCGCGCGGCCTGCTGCTGGGCAATGGGCCGGGCAACTGCACCGCCGATCTCTACATCGAAAACGCCAACACCTTTACCCGCCTGCTTTACCCGCTTGCCAGCAATAACTCCACATTACCCTCGCACGCGCTGCGCAAAGGCAGCCTGGCGGTGGACGCCGGTATCGGCTCCTGCACTGCCCATGATCAAAGACGCCTGACCCGGCCGCGCGATGGCGATGGAGACGGCGTGGCTCGTTGCGACCTCGGTGCCTACGAGCGGGCCAAGCCGTAGCGGTTAACGCTTCTTGGAAGTGGGCCTGGCAGGCGAGCCCAGGCTCGGCACCTTGCGCACGGCCTTGACCGACGGTGCGGCCGGCTCATCTGCCTCCATCCAACGGCCCAGGCTGCCGCCCTTGCCGCCGCCGACTACTTTCGGCTTCTTGGCCTTCTTCGGCTTTTTCACTACCTGGCCACCGGGCAGGGTCTGCGGTACGCGGTGGTCGGGGATAAAGTCCGGCTCGTCGATGCGCTGCAGCACTTGCTGGGTCAGGGTTTCGATGGCCGACAGCAGCTGCACTTCATCGGCGCACACCAGCGATACCGCCTGCCCCACCGCGCCGGCACGGCCGGTGCGGCCGATGCGGTGCACATAGTCCTCGGCGACGATGGGCAAATCGAAGTTGACCACCAGCGGCATATCGTCGATATCCAGGCCGCGGGCCGCCACATCGGTGGCCACCAGCACCTTGACCTCGCCATCCTTGAACCGTTGTAGGGCGCGCTGGCGGGTGGCCTGGGGTTTGTCGCCGTGGATCGAGTCGGCGCTGATGCCGTGGCGCTGCATCTCGGCTTCCAGCTCGTCGACGCCCTTGCGGGTTTTCACAAACACCAAGGCCTGGCTCCAGCGTTTGGCCTGATACAGGTGCAGAAACAGCTCGCTCTTGCGCTTCTTGTCCACCGGGATCAGCCATTGCTTGACCGACTTGGCGGCGGCGTTGCGCGGGCTGACCTCGATGCTCAGCGGATCATTGAGCATCTCACCGGCCATGCTGCGAATCGCTTCGGAGAAGGTCGCGGAAAACAGCAGGGTCTGGCGCTTTTTCGGCAGTGCGCGGAACACACTTTCCAACTCGTTGGCAAAACCCAGGTCGAGCATGCGGTCGGCTTCATCCAGCACCAGGGTTTGCACCTGGTTGAATTTCACCGCGTTCTGCCGGTAGAGGTCGAGCAAGCGACCAGGGGTGGCCACCAGCACGTCGAGGCCCTTGCGCAGCTTCATCATCTGCGGGTTGATGCTGACCCCGCCATACACCGCATAACTGCGCAGCGGCAGGTCCTGGCCGTAGGTGATAAAGCTCTGCAGCACCTGCTCGGCCAGCTCACGGGTCGGTACCAGCACCAGGGCGCGCACCGAGTTGCTGGCAACCTGCGGCCCTTCCATCATCAGCCGTTGCAGCACGGGCAGGGCAAAGCCTGCGGTTTTGCCGGTGCCGGTCTGCGCTGCGGCCATCAGGTCGCGGCCCTGGAGGATCGGCACAATGGCCTGAGCCTGCACGGCGGTGGGGGTTTTGTAGTCGAGGCTATCGAGGGTGCGCAGCAGGGGCTCGATCAAGCCGAGGGAAGCGAAGCTCATGGGGGTAACCAGCAAGGCAAATAGACGGATGCGCGCAGTTTACCCTGCCCGGAGCCGAGCATCGCGTTTCTGTTGCGCAGGTGGCCCGCGCCTCGGGAAGAACAACGAATCTTCCGCGCGCAGGGCTGTCGAACGTCACTCGCTGTCCTTATCCGACAGCCGTCGCGCTTGGCTTATCCGCCGAGGGCGCGTTAGGGTGGCCCTCTTTTTCACGACTGAAATGGAAATCGACGAATCATGCAGATGCAGACAACAGCGGGATATGGGTTCAGTGGGCGGATAGCCGCCCTGCTGGTGATGGCAGTGCTGCTCAGCGGCTGCGGCATCAACAACATCCCCACCTACGACGAACAGGTCAAAGCGGCCTGGGCCCAGGTGGAAAACCAATACCAGCGGCGTGCCGACCTGATCCCCAACCTGGTGGAAACCGTCAAAGGCTTCGCCAAACAGGAGCAGGACACCCTGGTCGCAGTGATCGAGGCGCGGGCCAAGGCCACCTCCATTCAAGTGGACGCCAGCACCCTCAACCAGCCGGAAAAAATGCGCCAGTTCGAGCAAGCCCAGCAGCAATTGAGCGGTGCCTTGAGCCGCTTGATGATGGTCTCCGAGCGCTACCCGGATCTGAAATCCAACCAGAACTTCCTCGCCCTGCAGTCGCAACTGGAAGGCACGGAAAACCGCATCGCGGTGGCCCGACGCGATTTCATCACCACGGTCGAGCGCTACAACACCGAGCTGCGCACCTTCCCCGGACGCATCTGGCATAGCCTGATGTACGGCGAAATGCAGCCGCGGGCGAACTTCGAAGCGACCACACCGGCGGCGGAAAAAGCCCCGGAAGTGAAATTCTGATGGCAGCCGCACTGCGCTTGCCGCTGTTTCTGCTGCTGTGCGCCTGGGCCTGGCTGGCCCAGGCGCAACCCGAGTTTCCGGCGCTGAGCGGGCGTGTGGTGGATCAGGCGCAGATGCTCGACGCCGCCACCGTGGCCCGCCTGACAGAGCAGCTGGCGGCCCACGAGAAGGCCAACGGCGAACAGCTGGTGGTGGTCACCCTGGAGAATCTGCAAGGGTTGCCGATCGAGGATTTTGGCTATCAGCTGGGCCGCCACTGGGGCATCGGCGAGAAAGACAAGGACAACGGTGCTCTGCTATTGGTCGCCCGCGACGAGCGCAAATTGCGCATCGAGGTCGGCTACGGCCTCGAGGGTCGCCTGACCGATGCGCAGTCTTCGGTGATCATCAACCAGGTGATCACCCCGGCATTCAAAAGCGGCGACTACGCCCAAGGCATTAGCGACGGCGTGGCGGCGATTCTCCAGGTGCTCGGCGGCGAGCCGATGGTGGAGGTCGAACGCGCGGATGGGGCCAAGGAAGAGAAACCCCCGGCCCTCCTGTTCTTCGTCCTGATGATGGTTGTCATGGGCCTGATCGGCGGCGGCGGTGGCCGTGGACGTCGTGGCGCACTGGCAGCAGGCCTGCTGGGTGCGAGCCTCGGCCGCGGCGGTTTCGGTGGCGGTGGCGGCGGTGGTTTTAGCGGCGGTGGCGGCAGCTTCGGTGGCGGCGGCGCTTCCGGCGGTTGGTAATTCAATTCAACGAGTAAAAAACCCCATGGCCTTATTGAATGAAAGCGAACAGCGGCAGGTCGCCGCGGCGATCAACGCGGTCGAGCGCGAGACCGATGCCGAACTGGTCACAGTACTCGCGGCGCGGGCCGACGATTACACCTATATCCCCTTGCTCTGGGCCAGCGTGCTGGCACTGCTGGTGCCAGGCGCGCTGAATTATTTTGGTGGCTGGCTTAGCGCCCAGGAGCTGCTGCTGGTGCAATGGCTGAGCTTTGCCGGCTTGAGCCTGCTGCTGCGCACCCCGGCGCTGACCAGCCGCTTGATCCCCCGCGCGGTACGCCATTGGCGCGCGGCCAATATGGCGCGCCGGCAGTTTCTCGAACACAACCTGCACCACACCACAGGTGCCACCGGCATGCTGATCTTCGTCTCGGAGGCCGAGCACTACGTGGAGATTCTGGTCGACCGCGGCATTTCCGCCCATCTACCCGACGAAACCTGGCAGGCGATAGTCGCGACCTTTACCCAACAGGTGAAACAGGGCCAGACCCTGCAAGGCTTTCTCGGCTGCATCGAGGCCTGCGGCGCACAGCTCAAGCAACATGTGCCAGCCACCCACCAACGCAACGAACTGCCCAACCATCTGGTGGTGCTGTCTTGAGGTCAGGGCACCTCGGTGCTCACAGATGCCTCGCTGGGCTTCGCAAGCTCAGCGCCAACCTACGCGGCCTTGTAGCCCGGATGAAATCCGGGGCATCGGTGGTAGCCATAAGGCCATCCCCGGATTGCATCCGGGCTACGGGTCTTACGCCACCTCGGGGGCCAACGGTGGACAAGGCTTCGCCATGTCCTCCCTACAAAAGCGATACCTGGAAGCCCGGACAGGTTGGCGCATTCCGGGGGTTGGGGTGCCCCGTAGGAGCGGCCTTGGCCGCGATCAGCGAATAAATACCTATCCGCTAGAACCCACGCACCCGCTGCAGCGCCTGGGCCATTTTGGCGGCGGGGACTTTTTGCAGGCTGCAGAGCAATGAGTGGGACACCTCGGCAAGGCCATGACGCTCGCGCAGCAGCGCGGCCATAAAGCAGGTCAGGTTGGCGGCCATTTCCGCATCGGCCAGGGCCCGGTGAGCCTGGCCGGTGTCGGGCAAGCCGATCCAGCTATTAAGGTTGCCGAGTTTGTGACTGGGGGCCATGGGCAGCAGCCGGCGCGCCAGCAGCAGCGAGCAGGCGAAGGGTTGCACCCGGCGACGGCGTACCAGGGCCAGTTCGGCATCCCAGAACTTCTGGTCGAAACTGGCGTTGTGCGCCAGCAACGGTCGCTCACCGACGAAGTCCGCCACCTCGTTCATCACCTGAGCGGCAGGCGGGGCGTTGCGCAGCATGGCGTTGCTGATACCGGTGAGCTGCTCGATAAAGGGCGGTACCCAGGCACCGCTGTTCATCAGGCTCTGGTAACGGGCAACGATCTGCCCACCTTCGACTATCACCACACCGATCTCGGTGGCGCGGGCCTGCTGGGCCGGCGACAGGCCGGTGGTTTCGAAATCGAGTACGGCGATGGAATCTGCAAGCATTTATCAGTTTCTCAGCAACAGGCTGCCTTCGATCGGCACATAGCGGCTGGCGGCGCGCACCAGCGATTGCGCGGTCAGCCCCGGCACGCCGTAGGCCACCGCCTCGACACCGTGGCTGCCGCGAATCTTCTCCAGTAGCAGGTCGAAGTCGCCATCGCCGGAGGCCAGTACCACCTGATCGACCCGTGGCGCGGCGTCCATGATGTCGATGGTGATGCCCACGTCCCAGTCGCCCTTGGCCGAGCCGTCGCTGCGCTGGATATAGGGTTTGAGCTTCACGGTAAAACCGAGGTTGCGCAGAATCTGCTGGAACTGCTGCTGCTTGGCATCGCCACGGTCGATGGCATAGGCATAGGCCTCGACTATCTGCCCGTGCTGGCTGATATCGGCCCACAGCGCGGCATAGTTGAAGTGGCAGCCATAGGCCTGGCGCACCGTGTAATAGAGGTTCTGTACATCGGCGAATACGGCGATCTTCTTCACCGGCAATCCTCGTGGCTATGCATTAAGCGCCGGGCAGTATGCCAGAAGGCGCAGCACGCTGGCCGCAAAAGGCCCAGCCGGTGATCAGTCGGCAGCGCTGCGTTGGAGCCATACCCGCCAATCGGCGAGCAGGTAGTTGAAAAACGTAGGCGACGACTGCATGGATGCAGGAGGTATAGCGAAGCAGGAAGCCCGAGCCGAGGCAGGCAAGACAATACCGATGGCGGCGTCACAAAAACAGGCGAGATACGTAGCGCAGCGTAGTAACAGCCAACGGCTGACCCGCAGGGTGAGCGCAGCGAATCAAGCGGACTGGGCTCGCACCCGAGTTTACGGACTGTAAACGAGCATTACTCGTTTCACTCGCCCTTCGGGTCGCGCTAAAGCGCGTTAGCCGCAAGCGGCTTTCCGAGCCTGTTTTTAACGCCCTGTCTTTTCAATGAAAAGGGCCAACGTAGGTAGTTTTTCAACGGCCTGCTAAAGTGGCGGCCTGCCCTTTGACACGACGCCATCCCTCGATGAATCCGCTCCACGTGCTCCGCGATTCCTGGTTCTTCTTCAGCCATAACCTGCTGGCCATCGCCCGTCTGTGCCTGCCGCTGATTGTGCTGGAGAGCCTGTTTCTGCAACAGGTGAGCAGCCTGGTCGATAGCGAGTCGGCCGCCGCCTCGCGGATTCTCGCCGGCCTGCTGTTCTACCCGCTGTATGCCGCCGCATTGATCCTGTTTCTCGATGCCCGCAGCAACGGCCAAACGCCCCGCGCCCGCGACCTGTTGGCATTCAGCCTGCGCCTGTGGCCGAGCTTTGCCCTGCTGGCCGCCCTAAGTACTCTGGCGATTCTGCTGGGGGCCTCGCTGTTCGTATTGCCGGGGCTGTGGCTGATGATCAAGCTGGCCTTTGCCGAATACCTGCTGGTGCTGCGCGGCCTCGGCCCGCTCAAGGCCCTGCGCGAAAGCTTCGAGATGACCAACGGCTACTTCTGGCCGATTCTCTTGTGCGTGCTCGGCGTGATGCTGCCGCTGTGGCTGTTTGAAGCCTGGGTGCAGGAGAGCGCCGGGCTGGATGCCGAGCCCCTCGCCAGTCTCCTGCTGAGCAGCATGAATCGCTTTGTGCAGCTATTCTCGAGTGTCGTGTTATTTCGACTGTTTATGCTGCGCAGCACCCAGCCCGCTATCGAGTGAAGGCAGCTACACCTCAAGGAGGACGGCTCATGGCTGACGCCAATCCCAGCATCCTTTCCCATCTATCCATCGGCACCAACAATTTCGAGCAGGCCACCGCCTTCTACGATCAGGTGCTGGCCACCCTGGGCTGCAAACGCATCCTCGCCCACCCTGGTGCCATCGCCTACGGCCGTGAATACCCGGAGTTCTGGGTGCAGACGCCCATCGACGGCCAACCGGCGAGTATCGGCAACGGCAGCCATTTCGGCTTTGTCGCCCCAAACAAGGCTGCCGTGCATGAGTTCTACCGCGCCGCGCTGGACGCCGGGGCCACGGACGAAGGCGCGCCCGGCCCCCGCGCCGAATACGGCGAGCCCTATTACGGCTGCTTTGTCCGCGACCTCGACGGGCACAAGATCGAAGCGGCGTTCTGGGATCTGGACCAGGTGTACGAGCTCTATATCGAGCCCCACGAGCACTGACAGCGCGGCTTAACAGGCCGTTGAAAAATGTAGGCGAGGCAGCCGAGACAAGGCAAAAACAGGCGAGGAAGCGGAGTTTACGAGTTGTAAATGAGCATTCCGAGCCTGTTTTTAACGCCGTATCGGCAACGTAGGTAGTTTTTCAGCGGCCTGTTAATGGCCGCCCGGACGCGGCTTCATGCCTGACAGCCGCGGCAACAGCACCCGCTCGAACAGCCGCGGGAAGAACCGCGCCAGTACCCGTGCCCGCCAGTCGACATTGGACAGCACCAGCAAGCGCCGGCGCTTCAGGGCCCCATGGTAGATGGCTTCGGCGACATCCTGCGGCGACGCCACCTTGCCCATCGCCAGCGGCGGCTGCGCAGCCACCGAACCATCCCCCACCAGGGCATTCTTGCGCAGGTCGGTGGCGGTAAAGCCGGGACACACCAGCATCACGTTGACCCCCGAGCCTTTGAGTTCATAACGCAGAGTTTCGAACAGCCCGTGCAGGGCATGCTTGCTGGCGTTGTAAGCGCTGCGATAGAGCAGCGGCGCAAAGCCGGACAGCGAGCTGAGCACGATGATCTGCCCGCCCCGGGCAATCAGGCTGGGCAGGGCCGCCTTGGTGCAATGCAGGGCCCCGAAGTAGTTGACCGCCATGATCCGCTGGAACACCGCCAGCTCGGTATCGGCGAAGCTGCTGCGGTGGGTGATGCCGGCGTTGTTGACCAGCACGTCGATGCCGCCGAAGCGCTCGACGGTCAGGGCCATGGCGCGCTCCACCGCCGCGGCATCGGCGACATCGCAGAGCACACCGAGGGCCTCGGCGTTGTGGTGATCGGCCAGGTGCTGCACCAGGCTGTCCAGGGCCTGCTGCTGCAGGTCGAAGATCACCAGGCGGGCACCGGCCTGGGCCAGACGCACGGCCAGCGCGCGGCCGATGCCGGCACAGCCGCCGGTGATAACCACGACCTTGCGGTCGAATACCTTGTTGGCGAATACCTTGCGATACATGGCTGTCCCTTACGCGCGGCTGACGGTAAAGGCGCTACTACAACCTGTTATGGCTGCCATCGCAACAGGGCGGCGTCTGGCTGTGCTTGCAGCCGCAGAAGAACAGCTTGCCATCCGTCTCGGCGCGGTAACACAGGGGCGTGATGCCGCTGCCCTTATGGCTGCCATCGCAGAACGGCTGGGCGGCGCTGCGGCCACAGCGACACCAGAAATAATCCTGCCCGGCCTGCACATCCACCGCATAGGGGCCGCGCTGGGCAATGATCGGCTCGGACATACCTACCTCCCGCAGTAGCTGGGGCAACTGGAAGAACATCGGCACCCGGGGGCATCTCGGGTATGCTCGATGACTTCAGCATAGCCCAAGCCCCTGCGCCCCGACCCGCCCATGCCCCTGTCTCGCCTTCTGTCCATTACCCTGTTCAGCCTGCTGAGCCTGTTCTGCATCCTTGCCGCGCTGATCTACGCCCTGACCTGGCGACCCGCGCCGCGGGAGACCGCGGCCGTCGAGTGCCAGAGCCAGGCCCCGCTGCTGCAGCCGGGCCAGGCGCTGAAGGTGATGACCTGGAATATCCAGTACCTGGCCGGCAAGAACCATGTGTTCTGGTACGACCTGGAAGGCGGCAGCGGCCCGGATCTGCGCCCCAGCAGCGCCGATCTGGCCTTTACCCTGGATGAAGTGGTCCGGGTGGTGCGCGACGAACAGGCGGATATCGTCCTCCTGCAAGAGCTGCACGACGGGGCCCGGGCCAGCGACTACCAGGATCAGCTGGCCCTGCTGCAGAGCCGTCTGCGCGACCTCTACCCCTGCAGCACCCAGGCCTTCTACTGGAAAGCCGGGTTCGTCCCGCACCCGAAGATTCTCGGCAGCGTCGGCATGAAACTCGCCACCCTTAGCCGCTACCAGATCGAACGCGCCGAACGCCTGCAACTGCCGCAGATGCCCGGCAACCTGATCAGCCGCCAGTTCAACCTCAAGCGCGCCCTGCTGGTCAGCTACCTGCCGCTGCGCGGCGGCGGCGAACTGGCAGCGATCAACACCCACCTCGATGCCTTCGCCCAGGGCGACGACACCATGCAGCAACAGGTGGCCATGACCGGCAGCCTGCTCGACCAGTTGCAGGGCCGCGGCACGCCCTGGGTGCTGGGCGGTGACTTCAACCTGCTGCCAGCCGGCCAGTACCAGCGCCTGCCCGCCGAACAGCGCAGCTGGTATGCCCCCCGCAGCGAACTGCAGCAACTGGCCGCGCGCTACCCGATGGTCCCCAGCACGGCCCAGGCCAGCGGCCCTGAGCAAGCGGCCTGGTACACCCACGCCCCCAACAGCGCAGGCCCGCCCCAGGCCGACCGCACCCTCGATTACCTGTTCCACAGCCCGCAACTGACGCTGCTCGATGGACAGGTCAGGCAGCACGACACCCTGGAGATTTCCGACCACCTGCCGCTGCTGGCCCGCCTGCTACTGCCGGCAGTGGACTAATCTGTAGCAGCAATCGACTGGACAAAATCAACGGCCCTTAGCCATGCTTGGCCGTGACTGCATTAAACAAAAAACGGCATAAGAGCCGCAGTACGTGCCTATTTGATGCCAAGATTTCTCTGCCTCATGCTTGTCGCCCTGTGCTGGTCCGCGACAAGCCACGCCGACGCTCCCGCCCGCACCGTGCAACCACTGGTGCAGATGGGCTATTACGAATTTCCGCCCTACTCCTACAGCGACAGCCAGGGACGCCCCAGCGGGGCCATTCTGCACCTGACCAAGCGCCTGCTCGAGCACGCCGGCTATGCCGTCGTCACCCGCGCCTACCCCAGCGCGCGGCTGTACAGCGGCCTGCAGGACGGCAGCGTGCATATCTGGCCGGGAGCCCCGGGCAAGCGCGAACTGCTCGAACACACCCTGGAAACCCGCACCGTGGTCGGTGAAATCGCCCTCAACCTGTACTTTCGCAAGGACACCCTGCTGCCGCGTCTGCCGGATGACCTGAAAAACAGCGGGGTGATCATGATTACCGGTTACACCTACTGGGAACCGGTCAACCAGATGATCAACGACCCGCGCCTGGCCATCGAACAGCATCGCACCAGCACCCACACCGCCGCCCTGGAAATGCTCCAGCGCCACCGCGCAGATTATTTGCTCGACTACCAGACCCCGGTGGAACAGGCGCGCCGACGCCTGGGCATGGGCGAATTGCCCTTTATCCAGCTGCAGCGCATCCCCCTGAAGCTGATCATCTCGCGCCACACCCCTGGCGCAGAAGCCTTGCGCGACGCTCTCGACCGCGCCTACGAGGAGCTACAGGCGGCCGGTGCCGACTTGAGCCTGCCCTAACCCACCGCGCGAGGGGACGGGTCGAACATCGCGCAGCACATCACGGGTGCAGAGCCTTAAATAAGGATTAGGCTCAGATTCTTGGGCTCTTGCGGGAGCGGACTTACCCGCGAATTTCGCGACTGAAGCCGCGCCCACGGCAGGTGCAACAGCTAACGGCGGCAAAGCCTGAAAATAACGGCACGGCGAGGTGACCCATGCGATTATTTTTCTGCCTTCTGTTCTGCAGCGCCCTGCGCTGCGGGACGAGCCTCGCCGAGGAGGCTCCAAGGCCGTTGGTCACGATTGGCTATTACGAATTTCCGCCCTACACCTACACCGACGCTGAAGGTCGCTCCGTGGGTGCCGCCCTGGTTCTGCTCCGGCGCCTGCTGGACAAGGCCGGCTACCGCGGCGAGTTCCGCGGCCTGCCCAGCGCGCGACTGTACGCCGGCCTGCGTGACGGCAGCGTGCACATCTGGCCGGGCGTGGCCGGCAAGGAAGTACTGCGCGATCAGGTACTGGAAAGCAATCGCGAGCTCGGCAAACTCGACCTGGTGCTCTACCGCCGCCCGGGCATGCCGCCACTCAAATTGCCGGAAGAACTGGCCGGGCGCAGCGTTATCGTGATCAGCGGCTACACCTACTTCAAGCCTTTCAGCGACTGGCTGCAAGACCCCAGGCTGAACCTGCGCATCCACAGCACCAGCAGCCACGGTGCCGCCCTGGAAATGCTCCAGCGCCATCGCGGCGACCTCCTCCTCGACTATCGCACCCCAGTGGAGCTGGCCCGTCGCCAACTCGACATTCCCCCCGTGCCGTACCAGGTCCTGTATCGGCTGACGGCTAAACTGATCTTCTCCAACAAAGCCCCCAACGCCGTAGCCCTGCGCGATGCGCTGGACCTGGCTTACGAGCAATTGCAGGCAGAGGGCGCGGATTTACGCCTGTATTAAACGCGCCGCCCGTCGCGACAAGCGGCATATCCACCATCCAACAGCCGCCTGCTAGGCTAAAACTGTTAACGCAGCCCCCTCATGGAACGACGGCACGCATGGCCAACAAACAGAAATTCCTCATCATCAAGATAGCCTGCTGGCTATTGGCAGCGACGCTCACGGCCACGGCCCAGGGCAGCCCCTTTATCACCCTGCATTACAACGAACGCGCGCCTTACCTGCAGACCCTGGACAACGGCGAGATAGCAGGCCTTACCGCGACCCCCGCGGCGCAGGCCCTGCGCCACGCCGGCATTGACTTCAAATGGGAGAAAACCCCTTCCAACCGGCAGATTCAGCTCCTCGAAAGGAACGCAGGGGCGGACTGTATGGTCGGCTGGTACAAAAATCCGCAGCGCGAGCTGATCGGCAATTTTTCCC
Organism: Pseudomonas sp.; assembly: GCF_035512415.1. Lineage (GTDB taxonomy): Bacteria > Pseudomonadota > Gammaproteobacteria > Pseudomonadales > Pseudomonadaceae > Aquipseudomonas. The sequence goes on from NZ_DATKDZ010000008.1 coordinate 34,690, forward strand.
TGCCCCTGTATCAGGACAAGCCGACCATTGGCCTGGCGCTGTTCAGCAATATCAACATCGACAGCGGCAGCCCCCTGGCGCAGGTGCTGCAAAACCGCGAACTGCGCCTACTGGTCAAGGATGGCTACTCCTACGGCGAACATATCGATGCGCTTATTCACCAGCTCGATCCCCGGCGCATGAAAACCACGGTGGAAAATATCAATATGCTGCGCATGATCGCCCTCGACCGCGCCGACTACTTCTTTATCGCTGAGGAAGAGGCCAGCGAACTGATCCGCCACTCCGAATTCGACCCGGGCGACTTCAAATATATTCGCTTCAGCGACAGCCCCGACGGCGGCCAGCGTCATATGTGGTGCAGCAAGCAGGTTCCCCAGCACAGCCTGGACAGAATCAATCAGGCCATTGCCGAACTGCGCCCCTCAGCCAGCCCACAGCCTTGAGCGGGCCTACTATTTACGCGGTTTGGCCCGCGCCGTTGGCTCGGCGATCAGCGGGTCATCGGGCCAGTAATGCTTGGGATAACGGCCCTTGAGATCCTTCTTTACCTCGGCGTAGGTGCTGCGCCAGAAGTTGGCCAGGTCCTGGGTCACCTGCACCGGACGGCGTGCCGGCGACAGCAGGTGCAACTTGACCACCTGGCGGCCACCGGCGATACGCGGCGTATCGGCCAGGCCGAACAGCTCCTGCAGGCGCACCGCCAATACCGGTGGCTGCTCGCTGTAATCCAGGCCGATGCGCGAGCCGGACGGCACCTGCACAGCGCGTGGGGCCAGTTCATCCAGGCGCGACGGCAACGGCCAGGGCAGCAGATTGTGCAGCAGCCCGGGCAAATCCAGATTGGCGAAATGACTAAGGCGGGTGACCCGGCCCAGATAGGGCTGCAGCCAGTGCTCCAGGCTGGCCAGCAACGCGGCATCGCCAACATCCGGCCACTCACTCTGGCCCTTACCCGCCAGGTCGAGACCGCGCAGCAACGCCACCCGCGCCTGCCATTGGCGCAGCTCCGGGGTCCAGGGCAGCAGCGCCAGGCCTTTGCGCCGCACCAGGCCGAGCAGGGCCTGGCTGCGCCGTTGTTCATCCAGCCCGGCAAGGGCCTCACGGGCCAGCACCAGCTCGCCAACCCGGCGCTGGCGTTCGGCCCGCAGCGCGCCTTCGCGCTCGTCCCAGTCGAGCACATCAAGATCACTGACCTGCTCGGCCAGCACGCTGTCGAACAGCTGCGGATCGAGGTCGGCGGCCAGATAGATGCGCTCCTCGCGCTGGCCCTGACGGCTGCCGAGGTCGGCCACCACCAGCCAGCTGTGCTTCATCAAGGCATCAGCTTCGGCAAACAGCGCCGCGCGGCCGTTGGCCAGGCGATATTCCGCGCCACCGGCACGGCGCTGCTGGGCGATCCGGTCCGGGTAGGCGAATGCCAGCAACGCACCCAACCAACGCGGATGCTCGGGGTCACTGACCGCCTGTGGGCTGGGCCGACGCTTGAGGTAACCGTGAAACTGCCGGGCCAGTTGCCGGGCACGCTGTACCCCACCTTGAGCGGCCCCTCGGGCACCGCGCGACTCACCCGCCAGCAGGGTCAGGCGACTGTGCAGATCGGCCCCCGCACCGCGCAGAATATCGCGCTCGCCGAGCAGCGCGGCCAGGTCGCAGGCCAGTGGGCCAAGGCCCAATTCCTGGCCACGTAGCAGCAGGTGGGCGATCCGTGGATGAGTCGGCAGCTCAGCCATGGCCTGGCCGTGGACCGTCAATACGCCCTGGGCATCCACCGCGCCCAGGCGCGCCAGCAATTCCATGGCCTGGGCATAGGCCGCCGCCGGCGGTGGATCGAGCCAGACCAGCTCGGCCGGCTGCACGCCCCAGCGCACCAGCTGCAGCGCCAGCCCGGCGAGATCGGCCTGGAGAATTTCCGCCGCACCGTAGGCCGCCAGCTGTTCGTGCTGAGCCTGGGACCACAGCCGATAGCAAGCCCCCGGCTGCAGACGGCCGGCGCGACCGGCGCGCTGGGTGGCCGAGGCGCGGGAAATACGCTGGGTGTCCAGGCGGGTCATGGCGCTGTTCGGGTCGAAGCGCGGCACCCGCGCCAGGCCGGCATCGATCACTACGCGCACGCCGTCGATGGTCAGGCTGGTTTCGGCGATATTGGTCGCCAGCACCACCTTGCGCCGCCCCGCGGGGGCCGGCTCGATGGCGGCGCGTTGGGCGCTCAGCTCCAGCTCGCCATGCAGCGGGCAAAGCAGAATATCCGTGCGCCCATCCAGGGCCGTGGCCAGCTGTTCGGCAACCCGGCGGATCTCCGCCTGGCCGGGGAGAAACACCAGCAGGCTGCCCGGCTCGTCGGCCAGGGCCTGCAGCACCGCCTGCACCACCCGTGGCTCAAGCCAGTCGCCGGGCTGGAACGGCGTTCCCCAGCGGGTCTCCACCGGGAACATGCGCCCTTCGCTGCGCAGCACCGGCGCATCATTGAGCAGCCCGGCCAGGCGCTCGCCTTCCAGGGTCGCCGACATCAGCAATACCTTCAGCGGCGGCTCGCCGGAATCCGCATCACGCAACATCGCTCGGCCGTTAAGGCACAGGGCCAGGGCCAGGTCGGCATCCAGGCTGCGTTCGTGGAATTCATCGAAGATCACCAGCCCCACGCCTTCCAGCGCGGGGTCGTCCTGCAGCCGCCGGGTCAGTATGCCTTCGGTGACCACTTCGATACGGGTGCGCGGGCCGACTTTGCTGTCCAGGCGGATGCGATAGCCAACGGTTTCCCCCACCTGCTCGCCCAGCTCGCTGGCCAGGCGTTCGGCAGCGGCGCGCGCGGCCAAGCGGCGCGGCTCGAGCATGATGATGGTCTGCCCGGCCAGCCAGGGCTGATCCAGCACGGCCAGGGGCACGCGGGTGGTCTTGCCGGCACCGGGCGGCGCTTCCAGTACGGCTTCGTGGCGGCTGGCCAGGGCCGCGCACAGGGCGGGTAAAAGGCCATCGATAGGCAGGGAAGTCATGAAGGCTCCAATCGGGGGGAACCGATTATAGCGGCGAACCCGGAGGCCATTGCTGCGGTCTTAGACATGGCATAGCGCTATTGCCGTGCCGGGATTGTATAGTTGCGCCAGTTTTTCTCAGGAGATACTCAATGCCCATCTATAAGCGCGTACTCAGTGGCCTGCTGGCCGCCACCCTGCTCACTCAACTCAGCGCCTGTGGCACCCTGTTCTTTCCGGAGCGCCGCGGCCAGATCGAAGGTCGAATCGACCCGGCGGTGGCGGCCCTGAATGCCATCGGCATCCTCTTCTATGTGATTCCCGGCCTGATCGCCTTCGGCATCGACTTTGCCACCGGCGCGATCTATCTGCCCGGCGGCCTGACTTCCCAGGTCAACCCCGAAGACCTGCAGAACCTGGTCGAGGCCGATGGCCAGATCGACCCGGCCAAGCTCAAGGCCCTGATCGAAGTGCAGACGGGCCACAGCCTGCCGCTGGATGACCCACGCCTGATCCAGCACAGCGGCAGCGCCGAGCAGTTGGCGGCCTATGGTTTGCGCCCAGCAGCCTAAGCTCGTCACTAGAAAGCCCCAAAGTAAAAGCCCGTTATTGCGACGGGCTTTTCTTATTTTGTGAATCCAGGCGCGCTAGCCTTGGCAGCGCTCGCCCCACTCTGGATAGTCCGTGACCATATTGCCGCAACACGCCCGCCTGATGCGCCAGGCCACCTTTGCCGCACTGGCGGTAGCCCTGACGCTGGCCCTGGCCAAAGCCATCGCCTGGTGGCTCAGCGGCTCGGTCAGCCTGCTGGCGGGGCTGACCGACTCGCTGCTCGACGGCGCAGCCTCGCTGCTCAACCTGATCGCCGTGCATTACGCCCTGCGCCCGGCCGACGAGGATCATCGCTACGGCCACGGCAAGGCCGAAGCCCTGGCCGGGCTTGGCCAGGCCCTGTTTATCGGGGCCAGTGCGTTGCTGGTAGGCAGCCACGCCATCGATCGCCTGCTGCACCCCGAACCGATTGGCGCGCCGGCCCTGGGCATTGCGGTGATGCTACTGTCGCTGGCCCTGACCATCGCCCTGCTGCTATTCCAGAACCATGTGGTGCGCCAGACCGGCTCCACCGCCATCCGCGCCGACTCGCTGCACTATCGCTCGGACCTGCTGCTCAACAGCAGCATCCTCCTGGCATTGGTGCTGGCCAGTTACGGCTGGCCGCAACTGGACGCCATCTTCGGCATCGCTATCGCCCTGTATATCTTCTGGAGCGCCACCCGAATCGTGCGCGAAGCCGCTGCGGTGCTGATGGATCAGGAGCTCGACCCGCAGATCAGCGCGCAGATGCACAGCCTGGCCTGCGCCGTACCCGGCGTACTGGGCGCACATGACCTGCGCACGCGGCTGTCCGGCACCCACTGGTTTGTCCAGCTGCATGTGGAGTTGCCGGGTGACCTGAGCCTGCTTGAGGCCCATTGCCTGTGTGACCAGGTGGAAGCGGCGATTCGAGCCAAGTTCCCCCGGGCCGAAGTGCTGGTGCATGCCGACCCGCTCAGCACCGCGGCGGCCTCGTAGGCTGTACGTCCGCGCTGTAGCCACAACCCAGGTACAAAAAGCCATGTACCTATCACGTGGTGTATAAGGCGCTTGGGGAAGAATGACGCTGCTTGCAGAGGCCGCAATCGGTAGGGCGCGCCGTGCGCACCAAGAATCAGCAGCCAGCTTTGGTGCGCACGGCCTGGGCGGCCCCGCGGCACCCTACAAATCACACTTATGTGCCGACGCCTGAACGCAACGCAGTACTGAAATAACAGCCACAAAAAAGGGAGACCTGCAGGTCTCCCTTTTTCGTGTGTCCGTGATTGGCGAGGATAACGCCTTTTTCTTCGCCCGCCTGGTTGGGCAGTGCGGACCCGGGTGCCGTGGCGATCCGGTGGGATCGGCGGCGTCCGCTCACCTGATTGGGCGAAGCGGCTGGACTTGCTGTCCGGGCCTTGAAACTGAGGTAAAGCTTACCGGTGCTCGCCCAGCAGAAGATTGCGAATATTGCTGATATACCCATAACTTGCGCAATTAATAGCTACAGGCGCATGATTTAGCACAATCTAATAACGCAAGCGTGGCAAACATGAACAGACTTGACCGCTACGACCTGAATATCCTCGCCGAACTGCAGCGCGACGCCACCCTGTCCAACCAGGATCTGGCTGAACGTATCGGCCTGTCGCCCTCGCCCTGCTCGCGACGGGTCAAGCAGCTGGAAGACGACGGTTATATCCTCGGCCAGGTGGCCCTGCTCGACCGCAAGAAGCTCGGCCTGAGCCTCACCGCCTATGTGCTGATCGGCATGGACAAACACACCCCGGAGCGCTTCGAGCATTTTCAGGAAGAAATCCGCAAGTGCCCGGAAGTGCTCGAATGCTGCCTGGTGACCGGGATGGATGCCGACTATCAGCTCAAGGTGGTGGTGCCGGATATGGATCACTACCAGAAGCTGCTGCTGGGCACCCTGACCCGCATCGAGGGGGTTTCCAGCGTGCGCTCCAGCTTCGTCCTGCAGCAGATCCTCTCCAGCACCCAGCTGCCCCTGCAGCACCTGCGCAGCTGAAGCCACCGCGCATCTGCCGGGCATCGCAAAGGGCACGCGGCGGCGTATACTCGCCGGCGTTTTACTGTGCCTTGTGCGGCCCCGCCATAAGAGCTTCGCGCTCAGACAATAACAATCGCCTCGCCCACCTCCCGCCACTGTTGGCGGCACAGTCCTGTTTTCGCTGATTAGAGGTTGCGATGGAAACTGCGTTGTTTGAAGAGCTGATGATGACCGTGCTGGTCGGCGGCCTGGTGCTGTTTATGGCGTTTATCGTCTGGGACCTGGCGAAGAAGTCCAAGGCCGGTCGCTTCGGCAGCATGATCCTGTTCCTCGCCCTGGGTCTGGGCGTGCTCGGCTTTATTATCAAGACCTTTGTCATAGCCGGGCTGGAAGGCGTTTAGGGACTTACCCACAGTCTGCTGCGCGTCGGCCCTGCTGCGTTAAGAACAGGCTCGGACTGCTCATGTACAAAAGTACACTCCGCGTCCTCGCCTATTCTTGCCTTGCAGGACTCTAGCTCGCGAGACTTCGCACCGGCTCCCAGGAGCCCACCCCCAGGCAGAACCACTCACCCAGGCTGCAGCACGCTGCGGCCCGGGCAGGCTTTTTCAGGAGCAACCATGAAGGCCACTGATCGCGTAATGCAGAGCTACGGACGCTGCTGTGCCAGCCCGGACTTTTTCGACGCCTTCTACCGACACTTCCTCGCCAGCTCACCCGAAGTGCGCGAGAAGTTCGCCAATACCGAAATGAACGGACAAAAGCTGCTCTTGCGTCAGGGCATTCTCAACCTGGTGATGCATGCGCGCGGCATGCCTGACACCAAGTTGCGCGCCCTGGGCTGCAGCCACTCCCGCGCCGCCATGGACATTCGCCCAGAGCTGTATGTGCTGTGGCAGCAAGCACTGCTGTTGACCATCGGCGAGCATGATCAGCAGTACTGCAACGAAACCCGCAGTGCGTGGAATGAAGTGCTGGACAAAGGCATCGCCGTTATCAAAGCCGGCTACTGATCAATCGAGCCGGGCCGGCACTTCGCGCCATTGTCCCGGCTGCAAATCATCCAGGCTGAACGGGCCGATACGCACCCGCACCAGACGCAGCGTCGGCAGCCCCACGGCCGCAGTCATACGGCGCACCTGGCGGTTGCGCCCCTCGCGAATTACCAGCTCCAGCCAGGCGGTCGGGATGCTTTTGCGAAAGCGCACCGGCGGGTTGCGCGCCCACAGCTGCGGCTCATCCAGCTGCCGCGCTTCGGCCGGCAGGGTCGGGCCGTCATTCAACTGCACGCCATCACGTAGCTGCTGCAACTGCGCCTCGCTCGGTTCACCCTCCACCTGCACCCAGTAGGTCTTGGCCAGCTTGTGCTTGGGATCGGCGATGCGCGCCTGCAGGCCGCCGTCGTTGGTCAGCAGCAGCAGGCCTTCGCTGTCGCGATCCAGACGCCCGGCGGGGTATACGCCCGGCACGCTGACAAAGTCCTTGAGGGTGACGCGGCCCTGCTCGTCGTTGAACTGGGTCAGCACATCGAACGGCTTATTCAGCACCAACAAACGCGGCTCGGCGGGTGGCGCCTTGGCCACGCGGCGCACGGCAGGTTTACCGCTGTGCGGGCGAGAGGACGCAGGGCGAGGTGGGCGTGACATAGGTGATCCAGCAGCAGGTTGCGAGGCGGCCAGTGTAACCGAGGCCAAGGTTGGACTATCAGGCTGAGTGATCCGCACAGCCTTCACCGGCGTAGCGGGCTATGCTGGCAAGATTGTGTTTCCCGTCCCGAGGCCATTGTTATGAGTTCGTCCGAATCCATCGTCGAAACCTTTACCGGCTGGGCTGCCAAAGCCCCCGGCGCGCCCCTCGAACCGCACAGTTATGACCCCGGCCCGCTGGGTGCCGAAGACGTGGAAGTAGCGGTGGAATACTGCGGTATCTGCCACTCCGATCAGTCGATGATCGACAACGAATGGGGCAACGCGCGCTACCCCTTTATCCCCGGCCATGAAGTGGTCGGCACCGTGGTACGCCTCGGCCCGCAGGCGCGCGGCCTGAAGCTCGGTCAGCGGGTTGGCATCGGCTGGTACAAGGGCAGCTGCATGCATTGCAGCTCCTGCATGGAAGGCTCGCATCAGCTGTGCGGCACGGTAAAACCGACCATTGTCGGCAGCAACGGCGGTTTCGCCGACCGCCTGCGCAGCCACTGGGCCTGGGCCGTACCGCTGCCGGACGGCCTTGATCCGGCACTGGTCGGACCGCTGTTCTGCGCAGGCTCCACGGTATTCAGCCCGCTGCTGGATTTCGATGTAAAACCCACCGACAAGGTCGGCGTAGTCGGCATCGGCGGCCTCGGCCACCTGGCGCTGGGTTTTCTGAATGCCTGGGGCTGCGAAGTCACCGCCTTCACTTCATCGCTGAGTAAACAGGAAGAAGCCAAGCGCCTGGGCGCGCACAAGGTGGTGGCCTCGACCGACAGCGCGGCATTGAAGGCAATTGCTGGCAGCCTGGATTTCCTCCTGGTCACCGCCAGCGCCGACCTCGACTGGAACGCCATGATCGGCACCCTGCGCGGCAAGGGCCGGCTGCACTTTGTCGGCATCGTGCCCAGCGCGATTCCGGTGCATGTGTTCAACCTGATCCCCAAGCAGAAGAGCCTGTCCGGCTCGCCCGTCGGCTCGCCGGCCAATATGGCGACCATGCTGGAATTCTGCGCGCGCCATCAGATCCTGCCGCAGGTCGAGCACTTCCCCATGAGCAAGGTAAACGAGGCCATCGACCACCTGCGCGCCGGTAAAGCGCGCTACCGCGTGGTGCTCGACGCGAGTAAATAAGCTGAGCTGAAATACAAAAGCCCGAGGCATAAACCTCGGGCTTTTTTATGCAACACAAAGCGCTAGCGAAACGGCGGCTCGTCAAAGCTGCGCAGCTTGCGCGAGTGCAGCGAGTTGAGCTGGTTGCGCAGCAGATCCAGCGCGGTGATGCCGATATGCAGGTGCTGGGTGACTGCTCGCTCATAGAAGGCACCGGCAGCGCCGGGCAGTTTGATCTCGCTGTGCAGCGGTTTGTCCGAGACGCACAGCAGCGTGCCGTAAGGCACCCGCAGGCGATAGCCTTGGGCTGCGATGGTGCCGCTTTCCATGTCCACCGCCACGGCGCGTGACAGGTTGATCAGCGGTCGTTCCTGGGCCCAGCGCAGTTCCCAGTTGCGGTCGTCGTAGGTCAGCACGGTGCCGGTGCGCAGGCGTTTTTTCAGCTCGTCGCCCTGCTCGCCAGTAACCATTTTGGCCGCCTCCTGCAATGCCTGCTGCACTTCGGCCAGGGCCGGCAGCGGGATATGCGGCGGCAGCACGCGGTCAAGAATGCCGTCGCGGCGCATATAGGCGTGGGCCAGCACGTAGTCGCCGATGGTCTGCGACTGACGCAGGCCGCCGCAGTGGCCGATCATCAGCCAGCAATGCGGACGCAGCACGGCCAGGTGGTCGGTGATGTTCTTGGCGTTGGACGGGCCGACGCCGATATTCACCAGGGTAATGCCATGGCCGTCCTCGGCCTGCAGGTGGTAGGCCGGCATCTGGTAACGGTGCCAGATGACGTTCTCGATAATCGCCTGCATCTCGCCTTCGGCCATGCCGCGCTCGATCACCACGTTGCCCGGCAGCACCATGCGGTTGAAGCGCGACTCACCGACCAGCATGTCCAGACCGTGGCGGATAAATTGGTCGACGTAGCGGTGGTAGTTGGTCAGCAGAATCCACGGTTGCACATGCCGCCAGTCGCTGCCGGTGTAATGCACCAGACGGCGCAGGGAGAAATCCACCCGCGCGGCATCAAACAGTGCCAGCGGCAGCGGGTCGGTGTTTTCCCAGTCATACAGGCCATCGGCGGTGCCATCGGTGGCGGCGGACAGGTCGGTGCTGGGGAATACCCGCGCCAGTTCGGCGGCGGTGACTCCGGAGCCGGCCAGCTCATCACCCTGCTCGACCACGTAGGGATAGGGAATATTCTGCTGACTGACGCCCACCTCGACGCGCACGGTGAAGTCGTTCATCAGCGGACGCAGCTGCTCCAGCAGGTATTTGCGGAACGCCGCCGGATGCGTGACGGTGACGCTGTAAGTGCCCGGCACCTGCACCTTGGCGTAGGCGCGCACGGTGGTCGGCACCTCGCCCTGGCACAGGTAGATCAGGCGCAGCTCCGGGTAGCGGAAACGCGACTGCTCCTCGGCATCCGGCTTGATACGTTCCTTGAGATAACGCTTGAGCGCCTGGCTCAAGCCCGTGGTCGCCTGCAGGTGCAAGGCGGCCAGACGATCTACCGCTTCTTCAGCGGTATTGGCGACAATAAAGTCATCGGAACAAGGGTTCACAAGGCACCTTCCTGGCTGATCTCAATGGCTCTATCTTGCCCTGATCCGCCGCGTTTGCGATAGCGCGACATTGCTTACTTGCGCGCCGCCAGCAGCAGCCGCAAATCCTCGGGCAGCGCCTGCGGCTTCAGCGGCCCAACCCGCCGCGTACCGGGATTGCCCAGCGGATACAGACCGAACAACGAACCCAGGCTACCGGGTACACGCAGAAGTTGCGCCGCACACTCAGCCCAGTCACGCTGCCGCCAGGCCCAGGCAAGCAGCCACAGATGGCTGCGCAGGTGCTCAAGAAACACCGGCTGGCCTAGAATATGGGCCCGTTCCAGGTGATAAAGCTCGGCCGCGGGATTTAGGCCACGCTGCAGCCGGGCTTGCTGGTATTCATGCCAAAAGGCTTGCTGACGGTTCATTGCGGGGCACCTCTGGATTGATTCGCGGCCAGTCTGCAACTGCGGGGCCGCCCCCAGGTCAAGCGCCAACGGCTAATCTGTTCCACAGCCCACACCCAAGGATCACGGCATGCTGCGCCTATCGATAATCTGCCTGTTTGGCCTGTTGCCTGCGCTGGTGGCCGCCGCCGAACTGGACGGACACTACCTCGCCCGCTTGGACGGCCAGCCGGCCGAGATGATCCTGCGCAGCCAGGGCTCGCAGGTCGAAGGCGAATATGTGGAGCGCAACAACCTGCGCTTGAAAATCAGCGGCCACTTTGACGGCCAGTTACTGACGGCGCAGATCAGCGAGCCGGGCTCGGGTTTGCTGATCGCCAATATGAATGCCAACTACGCCAGCGGCATGCTCAATGTACGCATCGCCGCCCGCAGCCCACGCAGCGGCGAGGTGCTGGAACGCGAGGCGCTGTTCCACCGACAGACCCATAGCCCGCAGGCCGCGGCGGCAGAGCAGAGCCCGCAACGCGATCCGGCACTGGTCGGCACCTGGGTGCACGAACAACAGATCAATAGCGGCGGAGCCAACTTCGCCGCCATGAGCACCCAGATGATCCTGCAACTGAACGCCGACGGTCGCGTGTCGCAATGGACCCGCAGCGTCGCAGGCGGCGCGGACTGGCACCACGACAGCCCCGGCGAATTGCAATACAGCGGCCTCTGGCAAAGCGTCGATGGCCTGCTGATGGTGCAACTGCAAGGCCATAGCGACTACCAACCCGCCGCCTACTACCGCTTCAGCGAGCAGTACCTGATCACCGAAAGCAATACCAGCAAGCTGATCTGGCAGAAGCGCTGACAGCGCAGCCGAAAACCTGCCCTAGCCCTCAGAGCCCAGCCGGCGAGCTGCGCGCCACCAGTGCTTCGACATCAATACCCCGCGGCAGGGTGCCGTAGACCCGCCCGCCCTGGCCGCCCAGGCGGCTGGCGATAAAGGCGTCGGACACCAGCGCGTTGCCGGCCTCCAGCAGCAGTTTGGCCTGCAGGGCCAGGGCGACGTCTTCGGTCAGTTGGCGGGCGCGGTATTGGATATCGGCGGTGTCGGCAAAATCCGCCTGGAGCTTTTCGATATGGGCCTTGAGGCGGGCATCGCCATGGCCGTCGCCCAGCTCATGGAACAGCGCATCGAGCACACCGGGCTCTTTGGGCAGGGCGCGCAGCACGTCCAGGCACTGCACGTTGCCGGAGCCTTCCCAGGTGGAGTTGACCGGCGCTTCGCGGTACAGGCGCGGCAGGATGGTTTCCTCAACATAACCGGCTCCGCCCATGCATTCGGCGGCCTCGTTGATCATCGCGGGGGCGCGTTTGCAGATCCAGTACTTGCCCACGGCGGTGACCAAGCGGGCGAACTTGTCTTCCTGTGGGTCTGTGGGGTTGTCCAGGGCCTTGCCCATGCGCAGGGTCAGCGCCAGGGCGGCCTCGCTTTCCAGGGCCAGATCGGCCAGCACGTTCTGCATCAGCGGTTGCTCGCTGAGCAGCCGACCGCTGACCTGGCGATGGGCGCAATGATGCGCGGCCTGGGTCAGGGCCTGACGCATCAGGGCGCTGGAGCCGATCATGCAGTCGAAGCGGGTCAGCGCGACCATCTCGATAATGGTCGGCACACCGCGGCCTTCGTCGCCAACCATCCAGGCCAGGGCACCGCGAAACTCCACTTCGCTGGAGGCGTTCGACCAGTTGCCCAGCTTGTTTTTCAGACGCTGGATATACAACTCGTTGCGCGTGCCGTCCGGGCGGTGGCGCGGCAGCAGAAAGCAGGTCAGGCCTTTGTCGGTGTGGGCCAGGGTCAGGAAGGCATCACACATCGGTGCCGAGCAAAACCACTTGTGGCCGACCAGCTCGTAGGCCTGGCCCGGGCCGCCGAGCCCCACCGGATAAGCGCGGGTGGTGTTGGCGCGCACATCGGTGCCGCCCTGCTTCTCGGTCATGGCCATGCCGATGGTCGCGCCGGTCTTCTGCTCAATCGGCAAGTTGCGCGGGTCGTACTGGGTCGAGAGGATTTTCGGCAACCAGATCTCGGCAAGGTCCGGCTGCAACTTCAACGCCGGCACGCTGGCGAAGGTCATGGTCAGCGGGCAACCGCTGCCGGCTTCGGCCTGGCTGTGCAGGTAGCTCATGGCGGCGCGGGCCACCTGAGCACCGGGCTGCGGCTCGGTCCAGGGCATAGACGGCAGGCCATATGCGATGGCCGTGCTCATCAGTTGGTGATAGGCCGGGTGGAACTCCACCAGATCGACGCGATGACCGTAACGGTCGTGGCTTTTGAAAACCGGCTTGTTCTCGTTGGCGAGAAAACCTGCAGCCATCAGCTCGCCGCCGGCCAGGGCCCCGTAGGCATCCAGACGCTGCTCGGCCCAGCCGCCACCGAAGCGCTTGGTCCACTCCTGCAGCGGCAGGTCGAGGCGGTACAGGTTGGTCCCGTCCAGCGGCGGCACCTGGTTGAACACTTCATGGGTTTCGGCGTGTTGGCTGGCATTCATGGCTGAGGCTCCTTTTCGGGCAAGGGTGCGCCCACGGCGCGTAGGCAGAAGGTGACCAGGCCCTGGCTGACTTCAGCCAGGCTGGGGGCGGGATAACCGGCTTCGCGGGCCGCACGCGCGGGGGGCGACAAAGGACCGACCAGGGCTTCGGCAATAGCACCGACCAGGCAGGCGGCAGTCAGGCCGAGATGGGTCACGCGGAATACGCCGGCGGCGTTGCCTTGTTCGAGCAGCTCGCCGAATAGCTCGGCATAGGCCTCCCGGAAGAGCAGGCGCTGCTCATCGACCTGCGGCTCGACCGGCTCGGCGATCAGGGCAAAGGCCAGTCGCCGGCTGTGCCAGGCGCGCGCGGCAAATTGCTCTAAGCCGGCGGCCAGGCGCTCGGCGGGCGGGCCCGGGGCTCGCAGGGCCAGCAGCAGCGCGTCGAGTTCGACCTGGCTGGCTATCGCAAAAACTTCGGCGGCCAATTCACCCTTGTTGTGAAAGTGGCGGTACAGGCTGCCGGTGGCAATACCCACGTCCTCGGCCAGCGCCTGCATGGTCAGGGCGGCAAAACCGCCCTCGACAACACGCGCCAGGGCGCTGGCAAGGATACGTTCGCGCAGGACCTGATCGCGGTCGATACGCAGGGCAGTGGTGCGATAAGCCATGATCTGAATTCTGATTCACAATTGTTCAAGTGAATCAGGATTCAGAGTTTGGCTAAAGGGCGATTCCGGGCACAACAGCGGGCATAAATGCCAGCCGCTGGCGTATATCGCACGTAAGACTTTTGAAGTCAGGCCTCGCGGCAGAGCACCCAGTCATGCAACAGATTGCGCAACTGCTCGAACTTCACCGGCTTGGCCAGGTAGTCGCTCATCCCAGCGGCCAGGCAGCGCTCGCGATCGCCGCTATGGCTGTGGGCCGTGATGGCCAGCACCGGCACATCGGCGCAGCCCGGCAGATTGCGCAGCGCCCGGCAGGTGGCAAAACCATCCATCAGGGGCATCTGGCAATCCAGCAGAATGGCGTCGACCGATTCGTTACGCAGCAACTCCAGGGCCTCGGCACCGTTGTCGGCGGTGCGCACCTGATAACCCAGCTTGAGCAGCATGCCGCGGGTCACCAGCTGATTGATGGCGTTGTCCTCCACCACCAGTACCGTGCACTGCTGCGGCTGGCGCAGCGCAGGCGCATTGACAGGCCGCGGCGCGGCCACCTGCGCCGGGGTCTGCACCGGCAGAGCCAGAGGCACTTCGAGGCGGAAGCGGCTGCCCTGCCCCGGCAGCGATTCATGGCTGAGGCTGCCGCCGAGCAGGTCGACCAGTTGCCGACAGATCGCCAGGCCGATACCCAGGCCGCCGTATTCGCGGGTCATGGAGCCGTCCAGCTGCTGGAAGCGCTGATACAGGCGCACGTCCGGCGGCGTCTCGAAGCCCACGCCGCTGTCCACCACCTCGATGCACAGCGGCAGGTTGTCAGTGCCGTTGCCAACCCGACTGACCCGCAGCTGAATCGCGCCATGGCTGGTGAACTTGATCGCGTTATCCAGCAGGCAACCCAGGCTCTGCGCCAGTTTGCCGGCGTCCCCTTCCAGGGTATCGGGCAGGCTTTCATCCAGCTGCAGCTCGAAGCGCAGGCCCTTTTCCTCGGCACGCGGCGCGTAAAGCGCACGCAGGCCGTCGAACAGGCCGCGCAGGCTGAAGGGCTCGCGCCGCGGGTAGAGCTTGCCGGCCTGCAATTCGGTCAGGGTGAGGATGTCGTTGACCATGCGCATCATGTCCCGCGCCGAACTGGCGGCGGTCTTCTGGTACTGCGCCAGTTCGCCGTCAAGCCGGACCGTCTGCATCAGCTCCAGCGAACCAATCACCCCATTCATCGGGGTGCGCAGCTCATGGGTAACGGTGGCGAGAAATTCGTCCTTGAGCCGGTTGTTGTTGGCCAGCTCCTGGTTCAGCGCCTCCAGTTCGAGCCCGGCATCATGCAGGATGCGCGCGCGCTCCTCCTTCATCGCATTGATGCGGTCGGCCAGGGCCAGGGACAGCAGGCCAACCTCCAGGGCCGAGCCGATCTGGCTGGCATACATGGTCAGGAAGATATTCGGCAGATAGCCCAGCACCATCAACGTATTGATCGCCCCGCCGGCGAGAAAAGCGCTCCAGGCGATGATGAAATAGCGCGCCACGCGCATGCCGCGCAACCAGGCCAGCACCCCGGCAACGAAGATCACCACGGTAAAGGCCAGCGCCAGCACGGTGGCCAGGCGCAGGGCCACCGCATAGCTGGCCGTGACCGCGAGCAGCATCACCCCGGCACCGCAGGCCATCATCACCAGCAGAATGCGGTCAACCCAGGGGCTGTGCTCGGCGGTATGCAGGAAGCTGCGGGCAAACTGACAGCCGAACAGCGCCGCCGAGCCGATCAGAAAAGGCGTGGCGGCGTTCGCCCACCAGGGGTTATTGGGCCAGAAATACTCGATGCCGGCCCCATTGACCGAAACCTGGTAGAGGCCGAACGAGGCGATATAGAGGATGTAATACAGGTAGCTGGTATCGCGCACGCTGAGGAAGATAAACAGGTTGTAGATCAGCATCACCAGCAGCACGCCGTAGATGATGCCCAGCACGTAGATCCGCGCCGGCTGCTCTTCCAGATAGGCATTCGGGGCCCAGAGCGTCAGCGGGGCCTGGATTGAACCCTGGCTCTGCAGACGCAGGTAGATGCGCTGCGGCTGGTTCGGCGGCAGTTTGAGTTCGAACAGGTAGTTGTGCTGCTTGATCTCTCGGCTGGCAAACGGCAGCGCGTCGCCGGTGCGCTGGGCCAGGCGAAAGCCGCCCTCGGGCGCAGGCAGGTAGAGTTCGAGATGATCCAGGGGCGGATACGCCAGCTCCAACAACCAGGGCTGCAGCCCCTCCAGCTGAACCGGCTGATAGTGCAGGTCGAGCCGCAACCAGAACACCGAACGCGAGTAGCCCGCATTCAGTACGGGCTTGTCATGGGGGCGGAAACTGGCCTGCAGCGCCGGCGAGGTAATGTCCTCGATGCTGGCATCGCCGCGTACATCCTCAAATACCGCCATGGTCTTGCCGAGCGGCAGGCTGCGGGTGTTTTCGTCAAACACCAAGGCCCCGGCCAACCCTGGCATCAGCATAAAGAAACAGAGAAGGATGTAATGCATGCAGCTCAGCCAGAGTAAGCCAGCAGCGCCTAAGAACGCCGCTGGAACGGTGTATTGGGATGCTGGCACTCTAGCATAGGCCTTTGCGCCAGAGCCCCGAGAAAAATATGGGCAAGCCTAATACCGCTCACTTAGACCACGTTAACGGCAGATGCAGGTCGCTCGGATGCAATCCGGGAACCTTCTGGACCCCGAACAACAATCCCAGACTACATCCGGGCTACGGGCTGCGACAGATCGTCCGCCTGGCTGGCTTTCCTGCCGTTTCGGGGTCTGCAATCGTTGGTTTGGTGGTAAGCTCGCGCACCATGAAAACGCCTACCTCTCGCCCCGTAGTGCTGTGTCTGTCCGGTCATGACCCCAGTGGTGGTGCCGGCCTGCAAGCCGATATCGAAGCCCTGCTCGCCCAGGGCTGCCATGCCGCTCCCACCGTGACCGCGCTGACCGTGCAGGACACAGTGAATGTCAGCGACTTCCGCGTGCTCGACCGCGAGTGGGTACTGGCCCAGGCCAATGCGGTGATCAACGACCTGCCGGTCGAAGCGGTAAAGCTCGGCATGCTCGGCTCGGTTGAAATGGTCGAAACCGTGCTGGAAATCATGCAGCGCCTGCCGGGCATTCCCCTGGTCTGCGATCCGGTGCTGCGTGCCGGTGGCGGCGGCGCGCTGGGCAAGGATGAAGTCGGTTACGCCATGCGCGAGCGCCTGTTTGCCGTATCGACCATCGCCACGCCGAACCTGCCGGAAGCGCGCATCCTCGCCGAGCTGCCGGATGGCAGCGCCGATGAGTGCGCCGAGAAGCTGCTGCCCTATATCCAGCACCTGCTGATCACTGGCGGCCATGGCGATGAGCACGAAGTGCACAACCGCCTCTATAACCGCGACGGCAGCCGCCACACCTTCGTCTGTCAGCGCCTGCCCGGCAGCTACCATGGTTCCGGCTGCACCCTGGCGAGCACCCTGGCCGGTCGCCTGGCCCTGGGCCAGGAACTGGTCAGCGCCGTGCAATTTGCCCTCGACTACACCTGGCGCACCCTACGCGACGCCGAACAACCTGGCCACGGCCAGTTTATTCCTCGCCGCCTGCCCTTGGATGCCTTGTGATAGAGAGCTGCTGATGAACGACTGCCGGAGTGTCCTATGAAACTGCGTGGCCTGTATGCCATCACCGATAGCGAATTGCTCAAGGGCAAGCTGCTGCCCTACGTCGAAGCCGCACTCAAGGGTGGCGCGACGCTGCTGCAATACCGCGACAAATCCAGTGACGACGCCCGCCGCCTGCGCGAGGCCGAAGCCCTGCGCGAGCTGTGCAACCGCTACGGCGCAGCCCTGATCATCAATGACGACGCCGAACTGGCCGCCCGCCTCGGTGTAGGCCTGCACCTGGGGCAAGGCGATGGCTCGCTGTCCGTCGCCCGCGCGCTGCTCGGGCGCAAGGCGATTATCGGCGGCACCTGCCACGCCCAATTGGAGCTGGCCGAGGCCGCCGCCAAGGAAGGCGCAAGCTATGTCGCCTTCGGCCGCTTTTTCAATTCCAACACCAAGCCTGGTGCACCGGCTGCCGATGTCGAGTTGCTGGCTGCGGCGAAAGCCAAGATCAACCTGCCCATCGTCGCCATCGGCGGCGTGACCCTGGACAACGCCCCCGCGCTGATCGCCCACGGTGCCAGCATGGTCGCGGTGGTCCACGGCCTGTTCGGTGCCGACTCGGCCGCCGAAGTCGAGCGCCGCGCCCGCGCCTTTAGCGAGCTGTTCGGCAAGAATTAACTGTTTTCAGGGTGAGCCCACTCGCCCTCACGCGCTTACTGAGAGGCCCTGCCATGTCCCGTTCCGAAATCCTTTTCGCCAACGCCCAGAAGCACATCCCCGGCGGCGTCAACTCGCCGGTGCGCGCATTCAAAAGCGTCGGCGGCACCCCGCTGTTCTTCAAGCACGCGGAAGGTGCCTACGTCACCGATGAAGACGACAAGCGCTACGTGGACTACGTCGGTTCCTGGGGCCCGATGATTCTCGGCCACAGCCACCCGGACGTGCTCGATGCGGTGCGTCGCCAGCTGGAGCACGGCCTGTCCTATGGCGCGCCAACCGCCATGGAAACCGAGATGGCCGACCTGGTCTGCGCCATGGTGCCGTCCATGGACATGGTGCGCATGGTCAGCTCCGGCACCGAAGCGACCATGAGCGCCATCCGCCTGGCCCGCGGCTTCACCGGCCGCGACAGCATCATCAAGTTCGAAGGCTGCTACCACGGCCACTCCGACAGCCTGCTGGTCAAGGCCGGCTCGGGCCTGCTGACCCAGGGCGTACCCAGCTCGGCGGGCGTGCCGGCGGCCTTCGCCAAACACACCCTGACCCTGCCCTTCAACGACATCGACGCGGTCGCGCAGATGCTCGGCGAAGTCGGCAGCGAAGTGGCCTGCATCATCGTCGAGCCGGTGGCCGGCAATATGAACTGCGTGCCGCCAGCCCCGGGCTTTCTCCAAGGCTTGCGCGAGCAGTGCGACAAACACGGCGTGGTGCTGATCTTCGACGAAGTGATGACCGGTTTCCGCGTTGCCCTCGGCGGTGCCCAGGCCTATTACGGCGTGACCCCGGACCTGACCACCTTCGGCAAGATCATTGGCGGCGGCATGCCGGTCGGCTGCTTCGGCGGCAAGCGCGCGATCATGGAATGCATCGCCCCGCTCGGCCCGGTCTACCAGGCCGGCACCCTGTCGGGTAACCCGCTGGCCATGGCCGCCGGCCTGACCACCCTCAAGCTGATCAGCGCACCGGGCTTCCACGCCGCCCTCAGCGACTACACCAGCCTGATGCTGCAAGGCCTGCAGGACCGCGCCGATGCGGCCGGCATTCCGTTCGTCACCACCCAGGCCGGCGGCATGTTCGGCCTGTATTTCAGCGGGGCGGACGATATCGTCACCTTCGACGACGTGATGGCCAGCGACGCCGAGCGCTTCAAGCGTTTCTTCCACCTGATGCTGGCGGGCGGCGTGTACCTGGCCCCGAGTACCTTCGAGGCTGGCTTCACCTCCATCGTCCATGGCGAAACCGAGCTGAAGATCACCCTGGACGCCGCCGAGCGCGCCTTCGCCGAGCTGAAGAAGGCCTGATGCAGTACAGCACCGCCTTTAGCGACGCGATCCTGGCACTGGCCTGTCTGGCCTGCGCAATCGCCATCGGAAAAGCCCGCAAGCACTATGGCGAGGCAGACCAGCCAGCGCTGTTCTGCGCGCTGCTGGGTTTCCTGCTGCCAACCGCGGCCGCCTCGGTCGGGGTGATGCGCTATGGCGTCGACCCCGAATGGCAAGCCGCACATCTGTGGCTAAGCCAGGCCAGCAGCTTTCTTGGTCTGCCGTTACTCGGTGCCGCAGCGCTGGCCTTGGGCCGCGGCTGGGCCTGGAGCCGACCGAACTGGGGCCGCATCGTGCTGGGCCTGTGCGCTTTTTTCGAGCTGTTCCGGCAGATGAACCTGCTCGACGACTATCGCCTGCTGCTCAACCTGGCGACCCTGCTGCTGATTCTCTATGCCGGCGCGGTGCAATGGCCGCGTCGTCTGCCCGTCGCCGCGGCGGTCGGAGTGGTCGGCCTGTTTCTGCTGGCCGGGCTGGCAGTCGGCACCGAGGGCTTTATCGGCCCGCTGCGTCGCGTCGACCTGTTTCATGGCCTGCTGACACCGGCTTATCCGCTGCTGGCCTGGCTGCTGCTAAACCTGCCGGGCAGCGCCCAAACAATTGGCCTGGGAGAAAACCCGGTAAAGACTTTGTAAGAACGCCGCTGCTTATTTCATAATGTGAAGGCCGACGCGTTTCGTCGGCCAGGCACACCGCCAGCTCTGCATTCGAGGTAAATGGATTTTCATGAAACGCACCGGCCGCACCCTGTCCCTGGGCTGCCTGTTGCTCCTGCTCCCTCTGCCCGCCCTGGCGGGCGGCAATACCCTGCTGATCCCAGCGCCCGGCAGCTGCTCGCTGAATACCGCCCCCGAAGACCTCCCCGACGCCCTCGCCGCCTGCCAACAGGCCGCACAGGGCGGCGACCTGCAGGCCGAGTACGAGCTGGGCGAGTTCTATTACGACGGCAAGCGCACCGAGCGCGATCTGGGTCAGGCGCTTAAATGGTTTGAACTGGCCTCGCTACAAGGCCATGCCCAGTCGCAATATCGCCTGGGCATGATGTTCTTCCGCGGCGAAGGCGTACCGGCCAATAACGTCCAGGCTTATATCGTGCTGAAGATGGCGGCGGTGAATGGCTCGGACGAAGCCATGGACAGTGCCGACCTGATCGCCGCGCAGATGCCCCGCGATGAGCTGGAAATCGCCAGCCAGGTGCTCGGGCAGATCTTCCGCAACTACCTGCTGGAACTGCAGAACGCCGACGTCCTTACCTCGCCGTTCGCGCCGCTGCCCTGACTCACCGCAGGCTGAGCTAAGACCGGATGGGTCGCTCAACCCATCCTACGCACTGACACGTTTAGACGCGGTTTAAGATCTCGCGAGCTAGAGTCATGCAAGGCAAAAACAGGCGAGGAAGCGGAGTGTACTGTTGTACATGAGCATTCCGAGCCTGTTTTTAACGCAGCAGGGCCGACGCGCAGCAGATCGTATGCAGGTCCTTATTTGTCCGGCATCGGCATAGGGAACGGCATGACATTGCCACCACCCTTGGCTTCGCTGATCTTCGGCGTGCCCAGGCGTTCGACTTCGTCGATGCGGATAATCGCGTGCATGGGGATAAAGCTGCGCACCACACCGTCGAACTGGGCCTTAAGCTTTTCTTCGCTGGGGTCGACTACCACCTGGGTGCGCTCGCCGAAGACGAACTCCTCCACCTCCAGAAAGCCCCACAGATCACTTTGAAAGATCTGCTTGGCGTACATCTCGTACACCTGGCCTTGGTTGAGGAAAATCACCTTGTAGATAGGCTCGCGTTTGCTCATGGCTATGCAGTTCGCACCGGGGGTTAATTTTGGAGGGCGCAAATCATAGCATAGCCGCCGAGCAGCCAACGCTAGGAACCCGAGCCTTCGGCCTCTATAATGCGCGGTTCTTCGATTCCCCTTGTTGAGCGCGCATGACCAAGAAGCTTTATATCGAAACCCACGGTTGTCAGATGAACGAGTACGACAGCTCGCGCATGATCGACCTGCTGGGCGAACATCAAGCCCTGGAAGTCACCGAGAAGGCAGCAGACGCCGACATCATCCTGCTCAACACCTGCTCGATCCGCGAAAAAGCCCAGGACAAGGTGTTCTCCCAGCTTGGCCGCTGGCAAAAGCTGAAAATCGCCAACCCGGACCTGGTGATCGGCGTCGGCGGCTGCGTAGCCAGCCAGGAAGGCGCAGCGATTCGTGATCGCGCGCCCTACGTCGACGTGGTCTTCGGCCCGCAGACCCTGCACCGCCTGCCGGAAATGATCGACGCCGCGCGCACCACCAAGATCGCCCAGGTCGATATCAGCTTCCCCGAAATCGAGAAATTCGACCGTCTGCCCGAACCGCGCGTCGACGGCCCCAGCGCCTACGTATCGGTAATGGAAGGCTGCAGCAAGTACTGCACCTTCTGCGTGGTGCCCTATACCCGCGGCGAAGAAGTCAGCCGGCCGATAGCCGATGTGCTCGGCGAAATCATCCACCTGGCCGAACACGGCGTGCGTGAAATCACCCTGCTCGGGCAGAACGTCAACGGCTACCGCGGCGCAACTGCGAATGGGCAGATCGCCGATTTCGCCGAGCTGCTGTATGCCGTGGCCGCCATCGACGGCATCGACCGTATTCGCTACACCACCAGCCATCCGCTGGAGTTCTCCGACGCGCTGATCCAGGCCCACGCCGAGATCCCCGAGCTGGTGAAATACCTGCACCTGCCGGTGCAATCGGGCTCCGACCGCATTCTCGCAGCGATGAAGCGCAACCACACCGCACTGGAATACAAGTCGCGCATCCGCAAGCTGCGCGCCGCAGTGCCGGACATCCTGATCAGCTCGGACTTTATCGTCGGTTTCCCCGGTGAAACCGAGAAGGATTTCGAACAGACCATGAAGCTGGTTGAGGATGTCGGTTTCGACTTCTGCTACTCCTTCGTCTACAGCTCGCGCCCCGGCACCCCGGCGGCCGACCTGCCCGATGACACGCCGCTGGAGCTGAAAAAACAGCGCCTGGCACTGCTGCAACACCGCATCACCCAGCAGGGCTTCGAAAATAGCCGACGAATGGCGGGCACCGTGCAGCGCATCCTGGTCAACGATTACTCGAAGAAGGACCCCGGCATGCTCCAGGGCCGCACCGAGAGCAACCGGGTGGTCAACTTCCGCAGCGACAACCCGCGCCTGATCGGCCAGTTCGTCGACGTGCATATCGACGAAGCCATGCCCAACTCGCTGCGCGGCACCCTGTTAACCGACTAAAGCCGCAGCGGCCCGAGCTTCCCCCGCGCGGCCGCTAGCGCTATTCTTCGTTTCACTACCCCAGCCGACTGGCGGCCATCACACGACCTTGAACGCAACCATAGAACCACTCCGTTTTATCCTTGAACCCTTTGAGGCTCGCCGCTTCGCTAACCTGTGCGGCCAATTTGATGAGCACCTGCGCCTGATCGAACAGCGCCTGAGCATCGAATTGCGCAACCGCGGCAACCAGTTCGAACTGGTCGGCACCGCCGGTCAGACTCGCGCTGCCGAGCAGTTGCTGCGCCGCCTGTACCGCGAGGCCGAAAACACCGAACTGTCGCCCGACCTGGTGCACCTGTTTCTGCAGGAGTCCGGGATTGAGGAAATGAGCAACCCGACGGTCGAAGCCAGCGTCGCCCTGCGCACCCGCAAGGGCATGATTCGCCCACGCGGGGCCAATCAGCAGCGCTACGTCAAAGCCATCCTCGACCACGACATCAACTTTGGTGTCGGCCCGGCCGGTACCGGCAAGACCTACCTGGCCGTGGCCTGCGCCGTGGACGCGCTGGAGCGCGAGCAGATTCGCCGCATCCTGCTGGTGCGCCCGGCGGTCGAAGCCGGCGAGAAGCTCGGCTTCCTGCCCGGTGACCTGTCGCAGAAGATCGACCCCTATCTACGCCCGCTCTACGACGCACTCTACGAGATGCTCGGCTTTGAGCAGGTGGCCAAGCTGATCGAGAAACAGGTGATTGAAGTCGCGCCGCTGGCCTATATGCGCGGCCGCACGCTGAACAACAGCTTTATCATCCTCGACGAAAGCCAGAACACCACCCTGGAACAGATGAAGATGTTCCTCACCCGCATCGGCTTCGGCTCCACCGCAGTCATTACCGGCGATATCACCCAGGTTGACCTGCCCCGTGGCACCAAAAGCGGCCTGACCCACGTAATCGACGTGCTGCGTGACGTACCGGGCATCAGCTTTACCCACTTCAAGCCCAAGGACGTCGTACGCCACCCACTGGTGCAGCGCATCGTCGAAGCCTACGAACGCTACGACAACCGCATGCACGGCAAGCTGGATGACGAGCAGGATGAGCGCAATGCTTGAGCTTGACCTGCAGATCGCCAGCGACGCCGCCGCCCTGCCGAGCGAAGCGCAGTTCCGCGCCTGGTGCGAAATCGCCCTGCGCCAGCGCAGCGCCGACTCCGAGCTGACCATTCGCCTGGTCGATGAAGCCGAAGGCCGCGAGCTCAATCACACCTGGCGTCATAAAGATTACGCCACCAACGTACTATCCTTCCCCGCCGATGTACCTGATGAAATGCTGGATATCCCGCTCCTGGGCGACCTGGTGATCTGCGTGCCGGTGGTTGAGCGCGAAGCCCAGGAACAAGCTAAAACCAGCGAAGCGCATTGGGCGCACCTGGTGATCCACGGCTGCCTGCACCTGCTCGGCTACGACCACATCGATGATGAGGAAGCTGAAGAGATGGAAGCGCTGGAACGAGAATTGCTCGCTGAGCTGGGTTATCCCGACCCTTACGCCGACCACGAATAAGAGGGCACCTACAAACTACTGCGCTCGGCCATGCTCCGTTCCACCCAGTCTCAAATGCTCATGTACAACTCGTACACTGCGCTTTTCGACTGAGTGCGCCTTGCCTGACCATCGCTCGCTACGTTTGTAAGCACCCTCTACAACCCACAGAAAATACAAAAGGTTCCTGAGTAACCACCATGAGCGAAGACCGATCGAGCAACGAGCAGAAGTCCTGGTTTAACAGACTGACCCAGGCTTTTGCTCATGAGCCGAAGAACCGCAAGGAATTGCTGGAAGTGCTGCGCGAAGCGCATCAGAACAAGCTGCTCGACAGCGAAGCACTGGCCATCGTCGAAGGTGCAATTCAGGTCGCCGACCTGCAAGTTCGCGACATTATGGTGCCGCGCTCACAGATGATGAGCATCAAGGCCAACCAGACGCCCAAGGAATTTCTGCCCTCGATCATCGAAGCCGCGCACTCGCGCTACCCGGTGGTTGGCGAGAGCCTCGACGATGTCATCGGCATCCTCCTGGCCAAGGATCTGCTGCCGCTGATCCTCTCGGGCGAACAGCCCAACTTCAATATCAAGGACCTGCTGCGCCCGGCCACCTTCGTGCCCGAGTCCAAGCGCCTCAACGTGCTGCTGCGCGAGTTCCGCGCCAACCACAACCATATGGCCGTGGTCATCGATGAGTACGGCGGCGTCGCGGGCCTGGTGACCATCGAGGACGTGCTTGAGCAGATCGTCGGCGATATCGAGGACGAGCATGACGTCGAGGAAGACAGCTATGTCAAACCGCTGCCCTCGGGCGACTTCCTGGTCAAGGCGCTGACCCCCATCGACAGCTTCAACGAATCCTTCGACAGCGAGTTTTCCGATGATGAATTCGACACCGTCGGCGGCCTGGTGATGAGCGCCTTCGGCCACCTGCCCAAGCGCAACGAAGTCACCGACATCGGCGGCTTCCGCTTCCGCGTGATCAGCGCCGACAGCCGGCGGATTCACCTGCTGCGCTTGACTCCGCTGCGCAGCTAAGGCCCTGCGCGCCTTTGTAGGAGCCAGCTTGCTGGCGATCAGCGGCGAAGAAAATCGCCAGCAAGCTGGCTCCTACAGCGACTGCATCCGCCTTCCCCCCTTCCGCATTCCCCTCTACCCTTGCGCCACCCCAATCCAAGGATCTGCATGCAATGCACTGGATAACCCGACCTGGCTGGCCCGGCAACCTGATCGCCCTGCTCGCAGGGGCCATTACCCCACTAGCACTCGCGCCTTACGACCTGTGGCCGCTGGCCCTGCTGTCCATCGCCCTGTTCTACCTCGGCCTGCGCGACCTCAGCCCGCGCCAGGCAGCGCTGCGCGGCTGGTGCTATGGCTTCGGCTTGTTCGCCGCCGGCACCAGTTGGGTCTATGTGAGCATTCACGACTACGGCGCGGCCTCGCCGCCCCTGGCCGCCTTCCTCACCCTGCTGTTTGTCGCCGGCCTCGGCCTGCTGTTCGCCCTTAGCGCCTGGGTCTGGACCCGCTGGCTGCGCCGGGTCGAAGCGCCGCTGGCCGACGCCCTGGCTTTCGCCGCCCTGTGGCTGGCCCAGGAGGCCTTTCGCAGCTGGTTTCTCACCGGCTTCCCCTGGCTGTATGCCGGTTACAGCCAACTCGACGGCCCCCTGGCCGGCCTGGCCCCGCTGGGTGGCGTCTGGCTGATCTCGCTGGTGCTGGCCCTGAGCGCCGCGCTGCTGGTCAACCTGGCGCAGCTGCGCGCACGCAAGGCCTTTCTCGCCACCGGCATCCTCTTGCTGCTAACCCCCTGGATCGCCGGCCTGGCCCTCAAGGGGCACGCCTGGACCCAGCCCGCTGGCGAACCCATGACGGTAGCCGCGGTACAGGGCAATATCGAGCAGAACCTCAAGTGGGACCCGGCGCAGCTCAACGCACAGCTGGCGCTGTACCGTGACCTGAGCCTCAACGCCACACCGACCGACCTGATCGTCTGGCCGGAAACCGCCGTACCGGTACTCAAGGAACACGCCCTTGGCTACCTCGGGGCGATGGCCGAGTTTGCCAACCAGCGCCAGGCAGCGCTGATCACCGGAGTACCGATCCGCCAGGCCAACGAGCGCGGCGAGCTGCGTTATTACAACGCCATCAGCGTGGTTGGCCTGGGCAGCGGCGACTACCTCAAACAGAAGCTAGTGCCCTTCGGCGAGTACGTGCCGCTGCAGGAGGTGCTGCGCGGCCTGATCGCCTTCTTCGACCTGCCCATGTCGGATTTCGCCCGCGGCTCGGCCGCACAGCCGCTGCTGGAAGCCCAGGGCTACCGGATCGCCGCCTATATCTGCTACGAGGTGGTCTACCCCGAGTTCGCCGCCGGCCTCGCCGCCCAGAGCGACCTGCTGCTGACCATCAGCAACGACACCTGGTTCGGCCGCTCCATCGGTCCGCTGCAGCACCTGCAGATGGCGCAGATGCGCGCCCTGGAGGCCGGCCGCTGGATGATTCGCGCCACCAACAACGGCGTCACCGCGCTGATCGACCCTTACGGCCAGATCACCGAGCAACTGCCGCAGTTCGAGCAGGGCGTGCTGTATGGCGAGGTAGTGCCCATGCAGCAGCTGACGCCCTACCTCTACTGGCGCGGCTGGCCACTGCTGATTCTCTGCCTGCTGCTGTTTACCTGGGCTCTACTGGCCAACCGTATGGCGAAGACGCTGTAGCCTGTAGGCTTAGCCCAGATAAGCCTTGGCGCAATCCGGGAGTGCGACCCCGGATTGCACCGCGTTCCGCGGCCTGCTCTATGAATCTAGGCGGGCTACAAGCCGCCGTTGTTTACCGCTTATCCCCGCCCATACACCAAACGATACGCCCACAACCCAACGGCCTCGTTAAGTAGCAGGCCGTTCTGCCAGAGCGCCTTGCCTTCCGGCAGCCAGCCGCCCGCCGGACGGCCGTTGGCCACGCCGAGAAAGCCCATGGGCGCACTCAGTACCTCAAACCCGACCTGCTCGAAACACCAACGCGCCCTGGGCGAATGCCAGGCCTGGGTGACCAGCAGCACCCGCGTGATGCCTTCTTTGCGCAGGATGTCGGCGCTGTAGGTCGCGTTCTCCCAGGTGGTACGGCTTAGCCCTTCTTGCCAGCGCACCCTGACTCCGTAATCGCGCGCCAGCACATCGGTCATCAATGCCGCCTCGCTTGGCGGCGCGCCGTAATGCAGCCCGCCACTGACCAGCAGCGGCAGCCCGGAAGCCTTGGCCAGGCGCGCGGCATAGCGCACCCGTTCCAATGCCATCAGGCTGGGCTGATCGCCGCCCCAGGCCGGGTCATTCTGCTCACGCCCGCCGCCGAGCACGACAATCGCCTGCGCCTGCTCGGCCAACTGCGCCCACTGCAATTCGGCCAGGGCCGGCTCGCTTTCCAACTGCCGCGCCGACCATTCCACCATCACCGGCAGGCTCATCAGCCACAAACCACCCAGCGCCAGGCTGAAGCAGGCCGTCGCCAGCCGCGGCGCACGTCGGCGCAACCACCAGGCGATCAGCAACAGCAGCAGAAAAATGCCCGGCGGCATCAACAGTTGTTTAAGGATGTAGCGAATCGGCATCAAGCACCTCCAGAGGTGCGCGAAGCCTAACAGGGCGTTGAAAAACTACCTACGCTGCCCCTCTTCTTGAAAAGACAGGGGGCGTTAAAAACAGGCTCACAGCCAAAGGCTGAACGTGCTTTAGCACGGCCCCGAAGGGGTGAGCGAAGCGAATAAAATGCTCACGTACTACTCGAGCCCAGTCCGCTTTTGACTCACTACGTTCGCCCTGCGGGCCAGCCTGCGGCTGTTACTCCGCTGCGCTGCGTAGCGCCTGTTTTGACCAGCCGGAGGCTGTTACTAACGTAGCGCCTTGCCTCGGCGGCCTCGCCTACGTTTTTCAACGGCCTGTTAACGGGGATTGCTCGCCCGGAACAGTTGCGAGCCGCAGGTTCGGCACGCCTGCACGCCCTGCCCTAGGTGGCCGCTGGCCAGGGTTCCGCAGAGCGCACAGCAGAGACGCGGTTGGCGGCGTAACAGCGGCTTGGCGCTCGGTAATGAGGTCACGACTTTCGACATTGGCCGGGCGACCTTGCGCCGAACCTGCATCTGTTCGATCTGCGCCATTTCCTGGGCCGCCGCATGCCAGCCGCGCAGCCAGTCGAGATCGCGATTGAGGTAGGCGCGGATCAGCTCTATTTCGGCCGCCGTCAGATCCCGCAATTCCAGCTCCTGCGGTGACTCGGCCGCCAACCCGCTCAGGCTGTCGGCCTCCTCCAGCGCCAGGGCAAGGCGTTGCAATAGCCGTTCGTAGAGTCCGCCGCCAGTTCCTGCACGCCTTAATTCGCCCATCCATTCACCTCACGACGGGCCCCTTTCACGCAGCCCATATAACAAGCTTAGCGGCCGCCCTTCAAGCAGCGCCGCGCCGCGACAAACGGCGGTTCTGCGGGCCTTGCCGCCCGCTCAGCAGTGCAATCAGGGTTTCCCTCAGCAAGGGGGGGTCATGTATGCTACGGCGTTTTCCGCAAGCCCCTATTTTTAGCGCCGGTAGCCATGCACGAACAGTATCAGCCACGTGAAATCGAAGCCGCTGCGCAGTCCCACTGGGACTCGCAACAATCCTTTGTAGTGAGCGAGCAGCCAGGTAAAGAGACCTTCTATTGCCTGTCGATGTTCCCCTACCCGAGCGGCAAGCTGCACATGGGCCATGTGCGCAACTACACCATTGGTGACGTGATCGCCCGCTATCAGCGCATGCAGGGCAAGAATGTGCTGCAGCCGATGGGCTGGGATGCGTTCGGCATGCCGGCGGAAAACGCCGCGATGAAGAACAAGGTCGCGCCCGCCAAGTGGACCTACGAGAACATCGAGTACATGAAGACCCAGCTGAAAAGCCTGGGCCTGGCAGTCGACTGGACTCGCGAAGTGACCACCTGCAAGCCGGATTACTACCGCTGGGAGCAGTGGCTGTTCACCCGCCTGTTCCAGAAGGGCGTGATCTACCGCAAGAACGGCACCGTCAACTGGGACCCGGTGGACCAGACCGTACTGGCCAACGAACAGGTTATCGACGGCCGCGGCTGGCGCTCCGGTGCAGTGATCGAAAAGCGCGAAATCCCCATGTACTACTTCAAGATCACCGCCTACGCGGAAGAACTCTTGAGCAGCCTGGACGATCTCGATGGCTGGCCGGAACAGGTCAAGACCATGCAGCGCAACTGGATCGGCAAATCCCGCGGCATGGAAGTCAGCTTCCCCTACGACCTGGCCTCGATCGGCAGCGAAGGCAAGCTGAACGTCTTCACCACCCGCCCCGACACCCTGATGGGCGCGACCTATGTCGCCGTCGCGGCCGAGCACCCGCTGGCTGCCATCGCTCTGGAGCGCCTCGCCGCCGACAAGGCCGCCGAGCTGCAAGCCTTTATCGACGAATGCAAAAGCGGCAGCGTCGCCGAAGCCGATGTCGCCACCCAGGAAAAGAAAGGCCTACCCACCGGCCTGTTCGTCGAACACCCGCTGACCGGCGAAAAACTCCCGGTATGGGTCGCCAACTATGTGCTGATGCACTACGGCGACGGCGCGGTCATGGCCGTACCGGCCCACGACGAGCGCGATTTCGAGTTCGCCCATAAATATGGCCTGCCGCTCAAAGCGGTGGTGCGCACCGCCGCCGGCGACGAAACCCCAGCGCCCTGGCAGGACGCTTACGGCGAGCATGGTCAACTGATCAACTCCGGCAAGTTCGACGGCCTGGACTTCCCTGGCGCGTTCGACGCCATCGAAGTGGCCCTGCTCGACAAAGGCCTGGGCAAGTCGCGCACCCAGTTCCGCCTGCGCGACTGGGGCATCAGCCGCCAGCGCTACTGGGGCTGCCCGATCCCGATCATCCATTGCGACAGCTGCGGCGACGTACCGGTGCCGGAAGACCAGCTGCCGGTGGTGCTGCCCGAAGAGGTGGTGCCGGACGGTGCCGGCTCGCCATTGGCGCGCATGCCGCACTTCTACGAATGCACCTGCCCGACCTGCGGCGCACCGGCCAAGCGCGAAACCGACACCATGGACACCTTCGTCGAATCGTCCTGGTACTTCGCCCGCTACGCCTCGCCGCACTACACCGGCGGCATGGTCGACCCGGTCGCGGCCAACCACTGGCTGCCGGTGGATCAATATATCGGCGGTATCGAACACGCGATCCTGCACCTGCTGTATGCGCGCTTCTTCCACAAGCTGATGCGCGACGAGGGCCTGCTGTCCTCCGACGAGCCGTTCAAGAACCTCCTGACCCAGGGCATGGTGGTGGCCGACACTTACTACCGCGTGCTGGAAAACGGC
>NZ_DATKDZ010000009.1:0-365548 GCF_035512415.1 Pseudomonas sp.
GCCGGGAGACATAGGTAACAGGTGTCGGGAGACATAGGTAACGCATTTAGGCTTACGGAATCTTTCGAATGAGGAGTTCGAGCGATGCCGTGGCAGGAGTGCACCACCATGTCGATACGACGCGAATTCGTGTTGTTAGCCAAGCAGCCCCAGAGCAATATTCGAGAGCTCTGTCGACGCTATGAGATCAGTCCCAAGACCGCATACAAATGGTTGCATCGCTATCGCGAGCAAGGTGATACAGGGCTTCAGGATCAATCCCGATGCCCTCTGCAAAGCCCAAGACGAAGTAGTCCTGAGCTGGAGCAGGAGGTGGTGCGGTTACACCACCAATTTCCTTACTGGGGTGCTCGCAAGCTTCTCTGCTTGTTGCCCGATGGGGTTAAGCGGCCGCACCACAGCACCATCGATGCGATTCTCCGCCGCCACGGTTGTCAGGTGCGTTATCACGCCGGGGAGGCGCAAGCCCCTGCGACTCGGCGCTTTGAGCATGAGCGGCCGAACGAGCTGTGGCAGATCGACTTCAAGGGCAACTTCCACCTCTCGGATCGCCACTCTCCACGTTGTCACCCACTGACCGTGCTAGATGACCACTCACGCTTTGCGCTTTGCCTGGAGTCTTGTGAGGGGGAACGTTTGGAGCTGGTCCGTCCCAAGCTGATCCAGGTGTTTCGTCGCTATGGCCTGCCTCGCCGCATAACGGCAGATAACGGCCCGCCCTGGGGCTCGAACATCGAAGGCGGCTTATCGACACTGGAGATCTGGCTGATGCGCCTGGGTATCGAGGTTAGCCATAGCCGCCCTCATCACCCACAGACCCAGGGCAAGCTGGAGCGCTTCCATCAAACCCTCAAGCGGGAACTGCTGCATCGCACCTTCAGCGATCTGCAACACTGCCAGCGCGTGATGGATCACTGGCGGTCACAGTACAACCAGCAGCGGCCTCATGAGGCACTGGGCCAGCTACCACCGATATCGCGCTACCAGCCCAGCGTGCGCAGCTATCCGGAACAACTGCCGGAAATTGAGTATGAACCGGGAGATAGGGTGCTCAAGGTGAGTGGAACAGGGCAGGTTCGATTTGAAGGTAAAAGCCGTTTTGTCGGTGGCGCTCTGCTGGGCGAGCGAGTGGCCATCCGCCCGACCAAGGTGGATGACGTCTACGATGTAATTTTCATCCACAAGACCATCCGCCAGCTCGACTTGAGAAAGCGCAAGTGAAGATCAACAACCCGTTACCCATGTCTCCCGACAGGCGTTACCCATGTATCCCGGCTGAACACCGTGCGCACCAATAACCCAGCAATAGCCCTAGAAGCCTGACGGACTTAACGCTGTTCTACAGCGGAAAAGCCCGACAGACTCCTAGGCAGCGGCTAACACCGCGACCCTTGCGGTGCGCACCAGGGCAACCCCGATCCCCTGACACGGCACACCTACAACCATGCACCGCTGCCCCTCAACGCGAAGCACGCCTACGGCGTTCGCGGCCCATGATCCACGCCAGCAGGCTCATCAATACCGCCAGGCTGGTCAGCACCATAAAAGGCAGCTGGTAGTTGCCGGCCAGATCACGAGCCAGCCCCGTCAGCACCGGCGTCAGGCAGGCCAGGCTGTAGCCGACGAAAAGCATCATGGCGGTCCAGCGGCTGACCGCCAATGGCGATCCCGCTTCATACAAGGGCAGTACCAAAGACAGAGCGAAGGAGCCGCCCAGGCCCAGGCCGATACTGACTGCCCACAGCTCCGGCAGGAAGGTCGGCGCGAAGGTGATCATCGCCAGGCTCAGGGAAGACAACAGACCGCAGCCCAACAGCAGCAGGTAACGGTTGTCGAAACGCTGGGCCAGCCACGGCATCAGAAAGGAGCCGGGCAAGCCCATCAGCATCGAGAGGCTGAACAGGCTGTTGCTGTGCATCAGGCTTAGCCCGGCCTCGTGATAACGCGCCACCGCCCAGGTGGCCAGGGCGTAGAACAAGCCGGCCTGCAAGGCAAAAAAACCACTGATCAGCCAGGCCCTGGGCTGTCGCCATGGCAGACCGACGTTGCCCTCACCTGCATCCGCCGCCTCGATCCGGTTCGGCAGGCACAACCACAACAGTAGGCCCAGCAAGGCCGGTACGGCCCAGACCGCCAGGCCACGCGCCCAGTCATCCCCCAGCAGCTGAGTGGCCGGCGCAGTCAACACCGCGCCACCTGCCCCGCCCACGGCCATGCTCAGGGAATACCAGCCCACTACACTGCCCATACTGGCCATGAAATAGCGCTTGATAAAACCCGATAGCAGCGGCCCCGCCACCGCAATGGCCGCCCCCAGCAGTACAGCGCTACCGATCAGAATCAGGCTGTTATGCCCCGCCAGACGCAGCAACAACGCCAGGGCGATTACCCCCATGCACAGGGCCAGGGTACGCTCCAGGCCAATACGCAACGCCAGGCGCGGAGCCAATGGGGCCAGCAGCCCCATGCACAGAACGGGCAGCGCCGTGGTCAGGCTGATCAGGCTGCGGCTCAAGGCCAGTTCTGTAGCGATACGCTCAATGAGCGGAGCCAGGGAGGTGATGCCGGGACGCAGATTGATCGCCGCCAGAATCAGGGCCAGCAACAGCATGGCCCGCGGGAAAGGTTTCACAGAACATCCATCGGTTTCGCGGCCAGGCCGACATGACGGCAAACCCTACCCCCCGGACTTGCGACAGGCAAGCCCGGGGCGCAATAAAGCTGACCTATAAATCAACTAACGGTGGTAACTCAGAGGTTGTGAAAAAATCGAGCGCTGTGACGAGAGGGTCTCCAGTCGTTCTCGGCAAGGCGCGCTGCGCAAAAAACGGGGGCGTTTAGTGAGCTAAATGACCCCGTTTTTTGCGTAGCGCAACGCCAGCAGCGGGCGTCTGGAGGCGCTCGCAGTAGGCGGGAGTTTTCACAGCCTCTCAGCCCTGCTTGGGTTTTACCGCACGCATCTTGTCGGCCATGGTGGTCATTTCGTTGTACAGCAGTTGCGGGTTCTTCTGCTTCAGGGCCCAGGCCATGCGGCCCTGCTCATGGGGCAGAATCATAAACTCGCCCTTGGCGATTTCCTGGTAGATGTAGTCGGCGATATCGCTGGCACTGATCGGCGAGCTCTCCAGCAACTTGCCCACCTGCGCCTTCATCGCCGGAGTCGGGCCGCGGAAGGAGTCGAGCAGATTGGTCTGGAAGAACGACGGGCACACCACATGCACGCCCACCTCCAGCATCTTCAGCTCGATCAGCAGGCTTTCCGACAACGCCACCACGCCGGCCTTGGCCACGTTGTAGTTGCTCATGGCCGGGCCCTGCATCAGCGCCGCCATGGAAGCAACGTTGACGATCTTGCCCTTGCTCTTTTCCAGCAACGGCAGGAAGGCTTTGCAGCCCTTGACCACGCCCATCAGGTTGATCGCGATCTGCCAATCCCAGTCTTCCAGCGACAGCTCGCTGAAGAAGCCGCCCGACGCCACGCCGGCATTGTTGACGATCACATCGATACCGCCGAAGCGCTCTTCACAGGCCTGGGCCAGCGCCGTCAGCTGACTGTAATCGCGCACATCGCAACGCTGGGTAAAGCCATCGCCGCCAGCGGCACGGACCAGTTGCAGGGTCTCGGCCAGGCCCGGTTCGTTGACATCGGAAAGCGCCAACTGCCAACCCTCACGCGCCCACCGCAGAGCGATTTCGCGACCCAAACCCGAACCCGCGCCGGTAATCATCATGCGATTTTGCATATAAAGGCTGCCTTGTTGTGCTGTGGTAGATGGCCCCAGTGTAGCGAAGGAATTATCCCACCCCATGCTCCATCAACCTTATGAATGACAACATAGCACCAGCCGCGGAGCAGAACGCCATACCGCGCGCCGGCCCCTGGGGGCTGGCAAAAATGAAGGCTAGGTTCAAATGTCGCAAAGATGTAGGAGCACGCCATGCTTACGAATCGCCGGCATGGCGCAGTGCCGCCAGCCGCTCCTGCAACCCGATGGCTAATGCCGCATGGGGCTAATGCTTTGTGACGCGACACTAAGCGCGTCGCCAGGGCCTGCGGCGCAAAAGCAGTCGGGCATAAATCAGCACATTGAACAGCAGCACAAAAGCCCCCAGCCACAGTTGCACCTGCGGCGTAAGGCCCGCCGGGTAGATCACCGGCACCAGGTAATGCTCGACAAAACCGCCGGTATACCCCGCCTGCCCAGCAGCCTGGCGCAGGCTGTTCTCCAGGGGCGTCAGCGGGCACTGCAGGTGCAGCACC
This sequence comes from Pseudomonas sp., assembly GCF_035512415.1. Lineage (GTDB taxonomy): Bacteria > Pseudomonadota > Gammaproteobacteria > Pseudomonadales > Pseudomonadaceae > Aquipseudomonas. The sequence continues at coordinate 4,262 of NZ_DATKDZ010000009.1, forward strand.
TCCACCGTCACACCCCATAGCGCCGCCGGCAGATGCAGCCAGATCAGCCGATACCAGCGCCACACCAGCAGACCGCCAAACAGCACAAAAACAATAAACAACAGATGAAAAAGCAGCACGGCATCTGCAGCCAGCAACACAAACATCGCAATGTCCTTCCCGATTCGACCACCACCCACAGGGTAACCCCACGACAGCACAATCACAGCCCCGAGGCACGCGCATAGGGGCACGGTGTGCACTGTAGCCCGAACAAGCGCTAGCGCAGTCCGGGAACCGAATGGGGGCCGGAGCAGGTAGTGTTTCCCGGATTGCGCCAGGGCACCGGGCACTACGTAGGGTCGATGATGCCCTTCTCATCCACCATCGCGACTTGGTGGATGAATAAAGCGTCATCCACCCTACGTCTCATAAATGCAGCCCACAAAAAATGCCGTTCACCTGACTTAAGGTGAACGGCATTTGGGGTGAATAACCGGTCTTTCGATAAACGCCCAGGCGCGTCAGTTAACACTCAACTTGTCGCGATTCTTTTCCAGAATCGCGGGCCCGATACCTTTGACCTCAAGCAACTCGTCCACCGAGGCAAAGTCACCGTGCGCCTCGCGGTAAGCCACGATGGCCTCGGCCTTGACCTGACCAATGCCCAGCAACTCGCGTTGCAGGGTAGCGGCGTCGGCGGTATTGAGATTGACAATGGCAGCAGTAGCGACCTGAACGGCTTCGCCCGGGCTGGCAGGTTTCGGAGACACCTCAGCCGCTGCAACCACCAGCGACATCGAGGCAAGCAGAGCGAACAACAGGGAGGAGAGTTTCAGTTTCAACATGGCTAGAGTCCTTTCGTGTGTTGTTATTCCAAAACGCGGGACTTCCTGCTCCGCGTTTTCTCAAAACTAGACGCTGTTAGAAGCCTGTCAAATAACCGAAGAAAAAAATTTGATCCAACCCATATAAATAACAAGCTGCTTGCAAGCAGCTACTGCCCCGCCAGCTCCAGCAAGACCGCGCGCAGCTCCGTGCGCCAGTCGGCAGGCTTTATCTGCTGCGCCTGCTGCAGGCGGCTGCAATCCATAACCGACCATGCCGGGCGCTTCGCCGGCGTGGGGTATTGCGCCGTACTGATGGCATGTACCACAGGCACCCGCGGCAACATGCCCAGCTCGTGCGCCTGAGCGAAGATCTCTTGGGCGAAACCATGCCAACTGCAGGCCGGCATGCCGCTGTAGTGATAGAGCCCCCACTGTAACGCACCGCTATCGCGGTACTGCTGCGCCAGGGGCCATAGTGCACAGGCGATACTCGCCGCCGAGGTCGGGCAACCTTGCTGGTCGGCCACCACTGACAGCTCCTCGCGTTCACGCCCCAGCCGTAGCATGGTCTTGACGAAGTTGTTGCCATGCGCGCCGAACACCCAGCTGGTGCGCAGGATCATATAGCGGCTGCAGCCCGCCACCAGTGCCAACTCCCCTGCCAGCTTGCTCGCGCCATACACCCCAGTGGGGGCAGTGGCATCCTGTTCGCCATAAGGGGTAGTGGCATCCCCGGCAAACACGTAATCAGTGGACAGATGCAGTAGCGCAATGGCCCTCGCCTCGGCGGCACTGGCCAGGTTCGCAACTCCATCACGATTCACTGCGTAAGCCAGTTGCGCTTCACTCTCGGCCTTGTCCACAGCGGTGTAGGCCGCCGCATTGATGATCAGCTGCGGTTGTACCCGCCCCACCACCGCCGCCACTTGCGCCGCATCGGTAATATCCAACTCGGCCGAGCCCATCCCTATCGCCTCGAAACCCGTAGGTACCAGGCGCATCAGCTCATGACCGACCTGACCATGGGCACCGGTAATCAATACACGCATATAAAAATCTCAAGATTGGAAAAATATCAGGCGCGATACCACAACCGAAGGTTGACGATCCGTAGGGTGCCACTCCCCGCAGGCAGTGCACCGTGGTTTATCGTCGCGGCATATCGCTAGCGGGTTGTCGCTGCGTTCCTGAACGGCCGGCGTCCCGAGCCGTGAAAATAGCAGGCGCGATGCAGCAGCCGAGGTTTGGTGACCCGTAGGGAGTCACTCGCCGCAGGCAGTGCACCATGGCTTATCGTCGTGGCATAACGCTGGCGCATTGTCGCTACGCTCCTAAACGGCCGGCGTCTCGGGCCACTCTACATCCTGTCACCGCCATCTACCGACATGCACATTCAACTCCCTAGCCCCTTGGGGAGAGAGCTGGGGTGAGGGGACAAAGCCCTGGCTGGACACTATATACCCATCAACACCGCCCACCCCCTCCCACCCCGCGGGAGAGGGCTCTAGCCGCGTTGCAAGCCGATTAGGAAAAGAGTGCATGACTGCCATTAGACTGGAATAAACGCCGAGTTTCGCCTTGCCCCTCGCACCTCATCTAACGGACCAGATCACGCAACCCTGGGTTGTGCATATCCTTGCCGGACAATTGCGGCTCGCTGATTGGCCAGGGGATATTTACATCCGGGTCATTCCAGATCAGACCGCCCTCATCTTCCGGGAAGTACAGGTCAGTGCACTTGTACTGAAAATCCGCCACCTCGCTCAGCACACAGAAGCCATGGGCATAGCCTGGCGGCACCCAGAGTTGACGGTGGTTCTCGTCATTCAGTTCCACCCCCACAAACTGGCCACAGGTCGGCGATTTCGGGTCGATATCCACAGCCACGTCATACACCGCACCGCGGCTGACGCTAACCAGCTTGCCCTGGGGGCGAGTGCGCTGGAAATGCAAACCGCGCAAGACCCCGCGCTGCGAGCGCGAATGGTTGTCCTGGACAAAGGACAAATCGATTCCCGCCTGGCGATAACGCTCGACCTGAAAAGACTCGAGAAAAAAACCGCGATGATCGCCGAACACCTTGGGCTCGATGATCAACACACCGGGCAGGACTGTCTCGATGACCTTCACTCAACAGCCTCCTGAGTCAGTAGGCGCTGAAGATACTGTCCATACCCAGTTTTGCTTAGCGCTTTGGCCTGCCTGGCAAGTTGCTCGGCGGAGAGCCAGCCCTGCTGATAAGCGATTTCTTCCAGGCAGGCCACCTTCAGCCCCTGGCGCGCCTCGATGATATGTACAAAGTGGCTAGCTTCCATCAACGAATCATGGGTGCCGGTATCCAGCCAGGCGAAACCACGACCAAGCAGACTGACATGCAAATCACCACGCTGCAGGTAGGCGTTGTTCACATCAGTGATTTCCAACTCCCCGCGGCTGGACGGTTTTACCTGCTTGGCAATTTCCACCACCGAATTGTCGTAGAAATACAAACCGGTTACCGCGTAGTTGGACTTCGGTATCGCGGGCTTTTCCTCAATCGAGATTGCCTTGCCAGCGCTATCGAATTCCACCACACCAAAGCGCTCTGGGTCGGAAACGTGATAACCGAATACGGTGGCACCGCTTGCGCGACCGACGGCATCGCGCAGCATGGAGCTGAAGCCATAGCCGTAAAAGATATTGTCGCCGAGGATCAAGCAGACGCTGCTATCACCAATAAACGACTCGCCGATCAGGAACGCCTGTGCCAGGCCATCCGGCGAAGGCTGCTCGGCATAGCTCAACTCGATACCAAACTCGGAACCATCGCCCAGCAGCTTGCGGAAATTCGGCAAGTCTTCCGGGGTGGAAATGATCAATACCTCGCGAATGCCGGCCAGCATCAGCACCGACAAGGGATAGTAGATCATCGGTTTGTCGTAAACCGGCAGCAATTGCTTGGATACGCCCCGGGTAATGGGGTGTAAGCGCGTACCGGAACCGCCGGCGAGAATGATGCCTTTCATGCCTGCTCTCCCAAACGCCCCAATTGATATTCGCCGCTCAGTACCCGCTCCCACCACTGGCGGTTGTCCAGGTACCACTGCACGGTCTTGCGCAGCCCCGTTTCGAATGTCTCCTGCGGCTTCCAGCCCAGCTCGCGCTCGATCTTGCTGGCGTCTATGGCATAGCGGCGATCATGCCCTGGCCGATCCTTTACAAAGGTAATCAAAGCTCTGTAGGAGCGATGGGGACGCCCAGTCCTTGCGTCGCGATCACCGGCTCCCGGTGCCAACTCATCGAGCAGGTCGCAGATGGTTTCCACCACCTGCAAATTGCGCTTCTCGTTATGCCCACCAATGTTGTAGGTCTCGCCCACCACACCGCGGCTGGCCACCTCACACAGGGCCCGCGCATGGTCTTCCACATACAGCCAGTCACGAATCTGCGAGCCGTCGCCATATACGGGCAACGGCTTACCAGCCAGCGCATTGAGGATAACGTGCGGGATCAGCTTCTCGGGGAAGTGGAACGGCCCGTAGTTGTTCGAGCAATTGGTCAACAACACCGGCAGGCCATAGGTACGCTGCCAGGCACGCACCAAATGGTCAGAACTAGCCTTGGAGGCCGAGTAAGGCGAACTCGGTGCATAAGCTGTGATTTCGGTGAACAGATCGTCCGTCCCCTCAAGGTCGCCATACACCTCATCGGTGGAAATATGATGAAAGCGGAACGCCGCCTTCTGTGCGTCAGCCAAACCACTCCAATAACGACGGGCGGCCTCCAGCAGGCTGTAGGTGCCGACAATATTGGTCTGGATAAAATCCGCTGGCCCATCGATGGAGCGGTCCACATGGGACTCCGCTGCTAGGTGCATCACCGCCGTTGGCTTGAATTCGGTAAACACCGTATCCAGGGCCGCACCATCGCAGATATCCACCTGATAAAAATGGTAACGAGGCGAATCGGACACTGAAACCAGCGACTCCAGATTGCCGGCATAGGTCAGCTTGTCGAGGCTGGCAACCTCGGTGGCGGTATTGTCAATCAGATGGCGCACTACGGCAGAGCCGATAAAGCCGGCACCACCGGTGACCAGTACTCGACCTGAAGCCATATGGCCTAATCCTTGGATTACGGATTTGCTTACGCTTACCGGCGTACTCGGTGCCCACAACGGCCACCTACTTCGGCAAGCAGCTTAGCGAGTGGAACCTAGGTGTTATGTCAAAGTCAGGGAGTCGTTTTCAGGCTTCTCCTGAACACTCGGCTCTAAACACTCCCTTCCATCGCGACGACTCACGCCTAGTAGAATGCCTACAGGGAACCAGAACAACACCCAATATGGGCTTGGGCGATGGAAAATGGCATAGACATCCGAAACCATAGCCACCATGGCCAACACCAACAACGCCAAGCCCAGGCGCGCCAAAGGCTCAGCTCTACACTGCCAGCCCTTCCATAGCAGGCTTAGTAACAGCAAAACAAAAAGGCTAAATCCGACGATGCCGTACTCGTACCAGAGCTGCAAATAGAGGCTGTGGGCATGCAGAAAGCCTAGACTGGAGTTTGGAAAATTAAATATTAAATCCGCCCCAGCCCCTGCGCCCATTAACCAAAATTCGGGAAGGCGATCAGCCCAGTTACCCCAGATCAGATCACGGCCACTTACACCTCTTCTCTGCTCATACTGAATTTCTGGCCAGAACAGACTGGCTACCACCACAACCATTAAACAACCCAGCCCGATCAAGGTTCGTGACTTAACATTAGGGAACAGCAGCAATGTGGCCAGCCCCCCCGCAGCAGTAGCAAACCAAGCTCCGCGGGAAGCCGTGAACAATATATAGGCCAGCAGCCCCGACATACCCATGACCAGTAAAGCAGCCTGCCAAGCACGCACCTTAAATCCGACCAAGAGGTAAGTCAGAAGCACCGCAAATACGCCGTAATAGAGTCCGGCGATAATAGGATTTTTAAGATCCGCCAACCCGCGCCAACCCAACTCATGTAATCGAGCATACCGCAGTGCCCGGTAACTTACCGGCTTATCCAAGACACCAAACTGGTAATAAAGCGTCAGCCAAGCAAACACAACGGCCGTAGCAGTCACAGCCACCAGCAACCAAGTAAAAGCTCTCTTGTGCCTTACCAGGCAGGCTACAGCGAAGACATAGAGCAGGATCAGCAGCGCTATCTTCAGCCAATAAACAGCCCCATTACTTGAACCGGGGTTGAGTAAACCACTCAACAGTACCCACGCCAGCAGACACAAGAAAAATACCCCTGGTACCTGAGACCAAGTATGCAAAGACAATCGCTGCCAGAGAAACAGAACCAGTGCAGGTACGAACAACAACAAATAGGTCTGTGTTGCATAACGGCTGCCATCGCTGTTGAACAACAGCCCTGTCAACTGTACAAAGAGCCCCAATGCTAAAACCATTAGCCAAGCCTTGGGCAACACCACATCAGACACCATTAATCGCTGAGTAAACCGCACAAATATTCCTTCTAATCCCTAGTACCAAATAACCCGGCATACCCCCTGATAGGCGCATGCTAGTGGCCTGTCTCGTCATAGTCGCTTCCACAACCAAGGCCTGCTCACTAGAGAAACCAGGCCTCTAGGTCCACCAACAGACACCGGATATCGCCAGCAAGCTGGCTCCTACAGAATGCTGTCGAAAATATTTCGCCGGCATCGGTAGTTCTGAAGTAACACAGCCGTGTAACGATGGCTTACGCCGCTTGTTCACCACGCAACAACATCATGCTGAAGTCGACGCCATCAAAGCAGTCATCAACGACAAACCGCGCTAGGGTTCGATTCGACGCTGCTGATGGATCCAATCGACGATTTCCCCCTCAGGGGCATAGCCGCTCACTGATTCTCGCAATAGTTGCCGCACACGGTCGTAGTCATCGTGCTCCACCGCGTTGAGCAAATCCGCCAGCAGAGTCTTGAACAGGTTCCAGGGCAAATACTCTTCATTGGCGCGCTGAATCATCGGGTGCTCGGTCGGGCTGACGTCGCCACCGATCAGCAGCTCCTCGTAGAGCTTTTCGCCAGGGCGCAGACCGGTAAACTCAATGGCAATATCGCCCTGGAGATTGTTCTCCGAACGCACACTCAAGCCGCTGAGGTGAATCATCTTCTCGGCCAGAGCGGCAATTCTCACCGGCTGACCCATATCCAGCACAAACACATCCCCGCCCCGCCCCATGGCACCGGCTTGAATCACCAACTGAGCGGCTTCTGGAATGGTCATAAAATAGCGGGTGATATTGGGGTGGGTGACAGTGACCGGCCCCCCCTTGCGAATCTGCTCATGGAACAGGGGAATCACCGAACCGGAGGAGCCCAGCACGTTGCCGAAGCGCACCATGCTGAAGCGTGTCTTATTGACCCGATGCAGTCCGTCCTCATCGTGAAACAGCACCGGGGCCGCCTCGCCACTGAGTGCCTGCAGGGCCATTTCCGCCAGGCGCTTGCTACTCCCCATGACGTTGGTCGGACGCACCGCCTTATCGGTGGAGATCAGCACAAAATGCTCGACCCCCGCTTTTATCGCCGCCTGGGCGGTAAGGATAGACCCCAGCACATTGTTCAGCACACCTTCAGCGATATTGTGCTCGACCATCGGCACATGCTTGTAGGCCGCCGCGTGGTACACCGTATTGACCGCCCAGGTGCGCATCACATCCAGCACGCGCCCGGCATTGCGGATCGAACCCAAGATAGGCACCAGTCGTACCGCCAGGGACTCGCGGCGCAGACGCTGCTCCAATTCGTTATGAATGCTGTAGAGATTGAACTCGCTGTGTTCGAACAGCAGCAAGGTCGCGGGCCTGGCCGTGACAATCTGTCGGCACAGTTCCGCACCGATAGAGCCACCGGCACCGGTCACCATTACCACACGGCCCTGAATGCAGCGCTCCAGCAGGGCCATATTGGGCGGCACCGCGTCACGCCCGAGCAAGTCGGCAATCGCTACTTCCTGTAGATCATCGACTTTGACCCGGCCACTGGCCAGATCCATAAAATCCGGCACGCTGCGCACATGCAACGGAAAGCCTTCGAGCAATTCGAGTATTTCCCGCCGCCGCGAGCGGGAAAGTGAGGGAACCGCCAGAAGAATTTCCTGGGCTCCAGTGTCGTCGATCATCCGCTGAATATGCGCGGGACGGTATACCTGCAATCCGGCAATGATCTGCGTGGAAATGCTTTTATCGTCGTCGACAAACGCCACCGGCTGCACCGAACGCCCAGCGCGCAAGGCTGCCACCAGCTGATTGCCCGCCGCCCCCGCCCCGTAGATCGCGACCTTTGGCAGCACATCACGTCGCCCGGCATTGCCGAAAGACAACTGGCGCGCCGCCACATACCAGTCGCCCATAAAGTACTGGCGCATCAACAGACGCAAACCGCCCACCAGCAACAGGCTGAACCACCAATAGTTGAATACCAAAGAACGGGGCACCAGGGCCGGCGCACCTCGGTACCAGTAAACCGCCAGGGACAGAAGCAGAGCGGCAAGCGTCACCGCCTTGAAGATCGCCACCAGGGCGTCATTGCCGAAATAGCGCATTACGGCGCGGTACATACCCAGACGAATAAACAGCGGAATGGCGATAACCGGCGCAGCGATAAACAGCCAGGCATGATCGCCAAATGGATCGATCCGCTTGTCAAACCCCAGCCGCACGACAAACGCCAGCCACAGCGCCGACCAGACCAGCACAACGTCCACTATCACTTGCAGCAAACGCTTGTAGCGCCGCGGCAGACGCAACAATGCAGTGCGCAGCTTATCCGTCATTCTTTTCCACCATCGCTCACCCGGAGCAACCGCAACCCATCGAACGATGGGCGCGCACAGCTTAGCGCAACGCGATTTGGCATAGCCAAGGCAATCATCTAATCGGCAACTCCGGCACGCAGCGTCCAGGCCAGCCCCAGCAGCGGGATATAGGCGATCATCAGGCCTGCAAGGCCGTCCAGCCCACCCAGCACCACCCACAGCGCAATCGGCAATAGCCAGCACAGACTCAACAGCGCCACGCTCAGGGTGACCGGTAAGTGCCCACCATAGCGTCGCGCCGCGTGCTGGTAGGCATGGCTGCGATGCGCCTCATGCACCCGCTCACCGCCGAGCAGACGTCGTACCAGTGTCAGCGTGGCGTCGACCACAAAGACCCCCAGCAGAATCAACCAGGCCCAGAACAGATCGGCCGAAACCCAGGCGGCCTGCAACACCATCACACCCAGTACCATGCCAAGAAAACCACTCCCCGCATCGCCCATGAAAATCCGGGCCGGCGGGATGTTCCAGTAAAAAAAACCCAGCACAGCACAAGCTAGCGCCAGCGGTGCCCACAGCAGTTCGGCATGCCCGCTCACGGCGTAAAGCAACGCGCCCCCCAGGCAGACCGCAAGCGCCTCCACACTGGCAATGCCATCGATGCCGTCCATAAAGTTATAGAGGTTCAACAGCCAGACCAGGCCCAAAGCGGCCAGCCCATGCCCCAGCCAACCCATATTCAGCGAAGCCCCCATCACCGCTAAAGGTGGCATCCCACCGAGCCAGTACAGCGCCCAGCCGGCCGCGGCGAAATGCCCCAGAAGACGCCAGCGGGCAGGGATATGGCCATGATCGTCAAGCAAACCCAACACCGCGACCCCGCTACCGGAGCCAAGCATCGCCCACATCACCGCACCCTCCAGGCCACCGCGGTAAGCCAGCCAGGGCAATGCCAGGAGAAAAGCCAACACTAGCGCCACACCGCCCCCGCGTGGGGTAGGCACCGAATGGGAGCTGCGTCCATTAGGAATATCCAGCAGGCTGCGCGCCAGGGCATAGCGCCGCATCCGCCCGGTGAGGAACCAGGACAGCAGCACAATCAGAAGCAATAAGCCGATCATCATCGGCCAGGCCGCCCAAGGAAATCTTCGGCGGTTATGCTCAAAGCCTCAGCCACTCCATGCACAGGTTGCCAGCCCAGCAACGTTCTGGTTTTTTCAATATCAACACATAGTTCGCCGCACAGACGCTGGGCCACCGAGCCCCGGCCCAACAGCTGCAAGCCACTGCGCAACCAGCTCCGCGGGACCGGCAGTAACCGGGCAGGACGCTGCAGCGAGCGGGCCAGATACCTTGCCAGTTCAGCGACGGACCAGTCATCGCCATCGCTGACCATAAAGGTCTGGTTTGCCGCCGCAGGATGCGCCAGGCAGATCAGCAAAAGATCCAGCAAATTGTCCAGCGCCACCAGGCTACGTCGGTTATCGAGCGCCCCCAGGGGCAGCGGCAGGCCGTGAGCCAAGCTGCCCATCAGACGCTTGAAGTTGGCTCGAACCCCGGGGCCATAGATCAGCGGCGGCCTGATGATCACCCACTGTATACCCGTACGCTCGCATAAGGCCTGCAAGGCCTGCTCGGCTTCCCACTTGGAGTGCCCGTAGGCATCGCGCGGGCAAGGTTGATCGGCTGCGCTGAACGCGCGCCCCGGAGGCGTTTCCTCACCATTGACCTTGACCGAACTGATCAACACGAAGCGCTTCACCCCCGCCTCGGCAGCGGCTGTGGCCAAGCGCAGCATGCCCTCGACATTGACCGCGCGAAAGGCAGCCAGCGGATCCGTGGCAACCTCATCCATCACATGCACACGCGCCGCTGTATGCACCAGCACATCGATGCCCTGCAACGACTCTGAACTCACCGCAGCCACCGCCAGATCGCCCAACACGCGCCGCTCGCAGGGCAACTCGCCCTCGGCTAATGCATCCGCCCTGCGCAATCCCGCAACCGCGTCAACCCCGTCCAGGGCCAATAAGCGCTGCAGCAGCGCCCGCCCTACAAAGCCACTGGCACCGGTAACCAGCACCCGCATCAAACGCCACCAAATGGGTCGGCTAGAACTGGGGTCAATGCTTGCATGGTCCGCTCCCGCAGATAGGTTTTGATTAACGGTGTCCCCAGTGCAGGTCACATAGACGATAAACATTGGGTCGAGCGGCGCTCCGTTGAGGCGCAAACGACAAAGCCCAACAAGCAGGTTACCGCCTGTTGGGCTTCGCTGCGTTCAGCGCCAACCTACCCGGCCGCGGTGCGCTCCTTGGTGTTGCCCGGCTGCACACCCAGCAAAATACCTACCGGGAACCAGAACAGCACCCAATACGGGCTCGGTCGATGGAAGATGGCGTAGACATCCGACACCATGGCCACCATGGCATACACCAGCAGCGCTATGCCCAGGCGCGCCAAAGGCTGAGCCCGGCATTGCCAGCCCTTCCATAGCAGGCTCAGCAGCAGCAAGGCAAACAAGACGATGCCAACAATGCCGTATTCGTACCAGAGTTGCAGGTACAGGCTGTGGGCGTGTATCACACTGAATTTGTGAGGAGGGGGGAAAGTAAACTGAAAATCGGCACCGGCTCCGGCTCCGGCCAACCAGAATTCGGGAAGGCGCTCAATCCAGTTATCCCAGATCAGATCGCGATTGCTCACTCCCTGTCGCATCTCTTTCTGGATCTCTGGCCAGAACAGGTAGGCAGTAACCAGCATCAATAAGCAACCCACCCCGATAAGGCTTCGCGAGCGAGTATTGGGAAACAGCAGCAGCAGGACAAAAGCACCCGTCGCAGTGGAAAACCAGGCTCCACGGGAAAAGGAGAGCAGCACATAAGCCAGCAGCCCAAGCATGCCCAACGCCAACACAATTGCCTGCCAAACACGCAGCTTTAGACCCACGAACAGGTAGGTCAAAAGCACCGCGAACACGCCATAGTACAGGCCCGCGATAACCGGATGTTTGAGGTCCGCCAGGCCACGCCAGCCCAGTTCGCTTAAGCGACCGAAATAGCGGATCTTGTTGTACTCCAGCGGCTTGTCGAGCACGCCAAATTGGTAGTAAAGCGTCAGCCAGGCAAAGAACGCAGCCAGTGCTACTACAGCCAGCAACAAAACGTTAAAGGCGTTCTGGTGGCGTACAAGGCTGGCCACGGCAAATACGTAGAAAACGATCAGGCCACAGATTTTCAACCAATAGGCCAGATCTTTAGCGGAGCCCGTATTGAACAAACTACTCAACACGACCCAGGCCAGCAGGCATAGCAGGATAAGGCCGGAGACCTGACGCCAAGTGTTCAATGACAAGCGCCGCCACAGCAACAGCAGCAATGCCGGCGCAAACAACAGTAGATACATCTGGGTCGCGTAGCGGCTGCCGTCGTTGTTGAACAGCAATCCGGTCAACTGCACAAACAAGCCCAGTGCCAGAACCCACAACCAGGCAGTTGGTAGCGCTGCACCGGGTGCCGTCAATCGCTGAGTGAAACGCACAAATCTTCCTTTCTATTTACTGACACCAAACAGCCCCAGCCCAGCAGGAGGGCTTTCAATAGGCCATGTCCCAATGATGGGTTGCACGATGGCACGGCTTACGCCGAATAGTCCCCTCGCCCCTCTGGGGAGAGGGGTTGGGGCGGCAAGGCAACACATGGTCGGTGCACAGCCCTTCAATAGGCGTTCTTGTTGATAAAACCCTTGAAGACCGTCAGGAATACAATCTTCACATCCAGCCATAGCGACCAGTTGTCGATATACCAAAGGTCATACTCAACGCGCTTCTGCATTTTTTCCAGGGTATCGGTCTCGCCACGATAACCGCTGACCTGCGCCCAACCGGTGATGCCAGGCTTGACCTTGTGCCGCTGCATATAGGACTCGACCAAATCCTTGTAGTACTCGTTATGGGCCAGGGCATGGGGGCGCGGGCCAACAATGGACATGCGCCCCTGGAGCACATTGAAGAACTGTGGGAGCTCATCCAGGCTGGTACGGCGCAGAAATGCCCCCAGGGGCGTGATACGCGCATCGCTGCGGGTGGCCTGAGTCACCTCCCCCGAAGCCTCCTGATGCATCACCATCGAGCGGAATTTGTAAACTTTGAAACGCTTACCGTTGATGCCCGTGCGGTACTGCTTGAACAGGATAGGACCGGGCGAGGTGAGCTTGATGGCAATTCCGATGGCCAGGCAGACCGGCACTATCATCAGGCTAATCAGCGTGCCTAACAGCATATCCTCCAGCCGCTTGATCAGCCGCGCCGGGCCATCCATCGGGCTGCAGCTCAGGTCCAGGGAATAGAGCCCGGCGATATGGCTGACCTTGTGGTTAAGCAAGGGGATATCACCCCACTCAGGAATAAAGCGCACTTCAACTGTGTGGTGACGCAAGGCGTAGAGGATCGAGCGCAACGCCCCGCCCTCGCTCAACGGCAAGCACAACCACACCTCGTGCACGGCATGCTCATTGACAGCCCGGACCAGGTCATCCAGCCATTGTGGGCCACCTTGGGCAAAGGCCAGGCTATGGGCAATGGTAAAGCCGGACTCGCCAAGCCCACGGCCATTACTCAAACGCTGAGCCGTTTCACCGCCTGCCTCAACCAACAATACCGACTTTAGGTTACGGCCTCCGGCGCGTAGCTGACGCAGCAGGAGGAAAACACCGAGACGCATCAGCAGGCTAAACGAGCACCCGATCAGCAATAGCGTGAAAAACCAAAGGCGCGAATAGTCCCCCGAAACCTTTAGGAAAAACGACAGGGACAGGAGTATGCCGGCCGCTGCCATCCAACCGATCAGCAACCGGCTAACCTGACGCAGAAATGGCTTGCCGCGCTGTGAGCCATAGGCCCCGCTCATACCCAGGCAAAAAACCAGGACGATAGCGGTCAGCAAGGTCGCCGTATCGTAGCGCCCAGCCATCTCGAAATTATCAAAGCGCCAATAGTGGGCCAGGAACCCGGCAACAATGACCAGAGCCATGTCCAGCAGCGCCACAAATAGCGAGACGGGGTAGCGCTCAGCAAATGTAGGCTGGTAACTCGGAATGGATTGCATATCCTTTACAAAACCCCAAACAGCTAACTGATAAAGCGCCGAATATTAAAGCCCTGCGGCACAAAAGCCCATGAAAAAGACCACCACGGCCCAACTTCCAGCCCCAGCACAGCATTGTGGGAGGGGCTTTAGCCGCGACTGGCATCACCCAATCGCCGCTAAAGCGCCTCCCACAGACCATATGCGCGAGCAGTTTGCCTACTGTTCTTTCTTGTAGAACTGCTCAAAACAGTAATTAGTCGCCTCGACATAACCTTCGGCACTGCCACAATCGAATCGCTGGCCCTTGAACTTGTAAGCCAGCACAGCGCCCTGCCGGGCCTGCTTCATCAGTGCGTCGGTAATCTGAATCTCACCGCCTTTGCCTGGTTCGGTATCGGCAATCAGCTGGAAGATATCGGGGGTGAGGATATAGCGACCGATAATGGCCAGATTGGAAGGAGCCTCTTCGGGCTTCGGTTTCTCAACCATATGGCTGACGCGATAAAGATCGTCACGGATCATCTCGCCGGCGATCACACCGTACTTGTAGGTCTCCTCGCGGGGGACTTCCTGAATCGCGACTATCGAGCAGCGGAATTGGCGATATAGCTCGATCATCTGCAACAGCACCGGGTCGCCCCCTGGGTTGACGCACAGGTCATCGGCCAGCACCACGGCGAAGGGCTCCTCGCCGATCAGTTGCTGCCCGCACAAGATGGCGTGCCCGAGCCCCTTCATTTCCACCTGGCGGGTATAGGAAAAGGTACAGGCATCAATCAACAGGCGCGTGCTATCCAGATAACGCTCTTTATCCGTGCCCTGGATCTGATGCTCCAGCTCGTAGCTGATATCGAAGTGATCCTCCAGTGCGCGTTTGCCGCGCCCGGTGATGACCGCCATATGCTGCAAACCAGCGGCATACGCCTCCTCAACCCCATACTGAATCAGCGGTTTGTTGACGATAGGCAGCATCTCCTTGGGCATCGCCTTGGTAGCCGGTAGAAAGCGCGTGCCGTAACCCGCCGCAGGGAAGAGACATTTACGAATCATATGAAACCCTTAAACCTTAAAGACGAAAAAGAAGTAGATACAGCGAAGCCTGTTCTCAACTACTGCCCGGCCAGCTCCAACAAAACCGCACGCAGCTCCGTGCGCCAATCGACAGGCGTTATCTGCTGGGCCTGCTGCAGGCGGCTGCAATCCATGACCGACCATGCCGGACGCTTCGCTGGCGTAGGGTACTGCGCCGTACTGATGCCATGTACCACTGGCACCCGCGGCAATATGCCCAGCTCGTGCCCCTGGGCGAAAATCTCTTGGGCAAAACCATGCCAACTGCAGGCCGGCATGCCGCTGTAGTGATAGAGCCCCCACTGCAATGCACCGCTATCGCGGTACTGCTGCGCCAGGGTCCATAGCGCGCGAGCGATACTCGCTGCAGAGGTCGGGCAGCCTTGCTGGTCGGCCACCACTGACAACTCATCGCGTTCACGCCCCAGCCGCAGCATGGTCTTGACGAAGTTATTGCCATGGGCACCGAACACCCAGCTGGTGCGCAGGATCATATAACGGCTGCAGCCCGCCACCAGCGCCAACTCGCCCGCCAGCTTGCTCGCGCCGTACACTCCGGTGGGAGCAGTGGCGTCCTGTTCGCCATAGGGGGCGGTGGCATCCCCAGCAAACACGTAATCGGTAGACAGATGCAGCAGCGCGATGGCCCTGGCCTGCGCGGCACTGGCCAGGTGCGCGACTCCATCACGGTTCACTGCGTAAGCCAGTTGTGACTCGCTCTCAGCCTTGTCCACAGCGGTGTAGGCCGCCGCATTGATGATCAGCTGCGGTTGTACCCGCGCCACCACCGCCGCCACTTGCGCCGCATCGGCAATATTCAGCTCGGCCGAGCCCATCCCTATCGCCTCGAACCCCTCAGGCACCAGGCGCATCAGCTCATGACCTACCTGGCCATGGGCACCGGTAATCAATACACGCATATAAAAAATCTCAAGATTGGAAAAATATCAGGCGCGATACCACAGCCGAAGGTTGAGACCCGTAGGGTGCCACTCCCCGCAAGCAGTACACCGTGGTTTATCGTCGCGGCATACAGCTGGCAGGTTGTGGCTGCGCTCCTGAACGACAGGAGTTTCGGGCCACCCTAAATCTCCTCCACCATCTACCGCCATGCACATTCAACTCCCTCGCCCCTTAGGGGAGAGGGCTGGGGTGAGGGGACAAAGCCCTGGCTGACTGGCTTTTTAGGCTGGAAAAAGCCCTGAGTTTCGCCCTGCCCCCTCGCGCCTGATCTAGCGAATCAAATCACGCAACCCAGGGTTGTGCATATCCTTGGCGGACAATTGCGGCTCGCTGATAGGCCAGGGGATATTTACATCCGGGTCATTCCAGATCAGCCCACCCTCGTCTTCCGGGAAGTACAGATCAGTGCACTTGTACTGAAAATCCGCCACCTCGCTCAGCACACAGAAGCCATGGGCATAGCCCGGCGGCACCCAGAGTTGACGGTGGTTCTCGTCATTCAGCTCCACCCCCACAAACTGGCCGCATGTCGGCGATTTCGGGTCGATATCCACAGCCACGTCATACACTGCACCGCGGCTGACGCTGACCAGCTTGCCCTGGGGGCGGGTACGCTGGAAATGCAAGCCGCGCAAGACCCCGCGCTGCGAGCGCGAGTGGTTGTCTTGGACAAAGGGCAAATCGATTCCCGCCTGACGATAGCGCTCGACCTGGAACGACTCGAGGAAAAAACCACGATGATCGCCAAACACCTTGGGCTCGATGATCAATACACCGGGCAGTACTGTCTCGATGACCTTCACTGGACAGCCTCCTGCGTCAGTAGGCGCTGAAGATATTGTCCATATCCAGTTTTGCTTAGCGCTTGGGCCTGCCTAGCGAGTTGCTCGGCCGAGAGCCAGCCCTGCTGATAAGCGATTTCTTCCAGGCAGGCCACCTTCAGCCCCTGACGCGCCTCGATGATATGTACAAAGTGGCTAGCTTCCATCAGCGAATCATGGGTGCCGGTATCCAGCCAGGCGAAACCACGACCAAGCAGACTGACATGCAAATCACCTCGCTGCAGGTAGGCATTGTTCACGTCAGTGATTTCCAGCTCCCCACGGTGGGACGGTTTTACCTGCTTGGCAATTTCCACCACCGAATTGTCGTAGAAGTACAAACCTGTCACCGCATAGTTAGACTTAGGCTCCGTGGGCTTTTCCTCGATCGAAATCGCCTTGCCGGCGCTATCGAACTCCACCACGCCAAAGCGCTCGGGGTCGGAAACGTGGTAACCGAATACAGTGGCACCAGTTTCGCGTTGAGCGGCATCGCGCAACATGGAACTGAAGCCATAGCCGTAGAAGATATTGTCGCCGAGGATCAGGCACACGCTGCTATCACCGATAAACGACTCGCCGATCAGGAACGCTTGCGCCAGGCCATCCGGCGAAGGCTGCTCGGCATAGCTCAGCTCGATACCGAATTCGGAGCCATCGCCCAATAGCTTGCGGAAATTCGGCAAGTCTTCCGGGGTGGAAATGATCAATACCTCGCGAATGCCGGCCAGCATCAGCACCGACAAGGGATAGTAGATCATCGGTTTGTCGTAAACCGGCAGCAACTGCTTGGAAACACCCCGAGTAATGGGGTGTAAACGCGTACCGGAACCGCCGGCGAGAATAATGCCTTTCACGTGAGTACTTCCCTCAGCAAAAAATAAATCGAATAGCCGCAATCGAGGTCGCAGTACCTCGGTAGGAGGTTCAGCCCAAGGGCAAGGCTCTCGCCCCTAGAGCCCGAATCAGGACTCGCCCAAACGCCCAAGACGATAAGTACCGCTGAGCACACTCTCCCACCAGCCACGATTATCCAGGTACCACTGTACCGTCTTGCGCAGCCCTGTTTCGAATGTCTCTTCCGGCTTCCAGCCCAGCTCGCGCTCGATCTTGCCGGCGTCGATGGCATAGCGGCGGTCATGCCCTGGCCGGTCCTTTACAAAGGTAATCAACTCCCTGTAGGAGCGGACTTCGCCACGCCCATCGGTTCCCGGCACCAACTCATCGAGCAGGTCGCAGATGGTTTCCACCACCTGCAGATTACGCTTCTCGTTATGCCCGCCGATGTTGTAGGTCTCGCCCACCACGCCGCGGCTGACCACCTCGCACAGGGCGCGCGCATGGTCTTCCACATACAACCAGTCACGAATCTGCGAACCGTCGCCATACACGGGCAATGGCTTGCCAGCAAGCGCATTGAGGATAACGTGCGGGATCAGCTTCTCCGGGAAGTGGTACGGCCCGTAGTTGTTCGAGCAATTGGTCAACAGTACCGGCAGGCCATAGGTACGCTGCCAGGCGCGTACCAGATGGTCGGAGCTGGCTTTGGAGGCCGAGTAAGGCGAACTTGGCGCATAGGACGTAGTTTCGGTGAACAAATCGTCCGTTCCCTCAAGGTCGCCATACACCTCATCGGTGGAAATATGATGAAAGCGGAACGACGCCTTCGGCTCGTCCGCCAAACCGTTCCAATAACGGCGGGCGGCCTCCAGCAAGCTGTAAGTGCCGACGATATTGGTCTGGATAAAATCCGCCGGGCCATCGATGGAGCGGTCCACATGGGACTCCGCCGCAAGGTGCATCACCGCCGTTGGCTTGAATTCGGCAAACACCGCATCCAGGGCCGCGCCATCACAGATATCCACCTGATAAAAATAGTAGCGAGGCGAATCGGACACTGAAATCAGCGACTCCAGATTGCCGGCGTAGGTCAACTTGTCGAGGTTGGCAACCTCGGTAGCGGTATTGTCGATCAGCTGGCGAACCACTGCGGAGCCGATGAAACCAGCACCGCCAGTAATTAGAATTTTCATAAGTTTGTATAGTACCTAATGGCATCTTTAACATGATACTGCAAAGCTTTGTTTCTCAAGATGGTGCTAAAACCACCTTCACTACAACGCTGACCATCAGCGACAACGGTTACCGCTGGATCATAAATAACTTTACCGCCCATCTCATAAGCCAACTGACAAATTTTTATGTCAGCCATAAAAAGAAAGAAGCGTTCATCCAAGCCACCGATACGCACCCAAAACCCATAGTCAACCAAAACACAAGATGACTGTAACCATGGCACTGGTTGTTTTAGACCATAATCAAACTGAGAAAGAAGATATGCATCCACACGCTTTCTAAAGTAAGGAATCTTCCTCAATACAGAGCGCTTAGCCAGCAAATCCCAAAAACCCGGATATCCTCGAACTGTCGAGGGCCTGGAGCCATCATCATTAATCTGGGCCGGACCGACTATAAACACATCATTATCTGAAAAATTCGACAGTAACAACTGGCAATCAGTTTTCTTATCGAAAATAACATCAGGATTTAAGAGCAACACATAAGAACTAGAAACACCATCAACAGCATAGTTGACAGCTCGCGTATAACCCAAATTCTTTTCTGACCTTAACAACCTAACCGAGCGAGGCAATCCGCTCAATAAAATTTTAAAATTATCATCCGAACAAGAATTATCCACCACTGTCACAAGAATATTCTCACAAGATTGCGTCATTACTGAAGCAACCGACTGCAAGACCCGGGCGGCCTTCATAAAATCCACTATTACAAAATGAATTAAACAGTTCACTACATCTCACTCAATAAATAATTTGCAAAAGAATCCCACCCAACAAGCTTACTATAGGGGAAACTCTTTACTTTTGGAGAATCAAACCCCCCTTTACTCTGAAAGCGTTTAACCGCACAAACAAAGGACTCAACAGACAGGGGGTCAAACCAATAAACAAATGGATAATCACCAACAGTTTCATGCGCATAGGCTAAGTCGGCAGCAATGATAGGTTTTTTAAACATCTTTACCTCAGTCAAAGGCAGCCCCCAAGTCTCCAGCAGTGAAGGGAAAACTAATGCATCGCACTGCTGGTAATATTTATAAACCTCAAATATATCCAATCGCCCCAAAAAGGAGCAATTCCCAAACACTTCATCACCTACAACACTTCTTATATAAGGATTCTCATCACCTGTTATTGAAAGTAAAAACTTAACTTCAGGCAAATGGCGAGAGGCTGAAAGCAACAACTTATGATTCTTAAAATATCGAGGAAAGGCAGGATAAAATAACTCTAAGTTAGCATTTGATTTTGTTTGCTCCTTATCCTCATGCACCAAAGGTGCTGCCTTAATATCAGGTTCAGCAATCATCAAATTATTTAAATTAAAGATCTTAACAAATTCATCTGCCATCCACCCTTGCTGAACAAAAACCTTTCTATTTTTACCTATATTAAATCTATACAAATATTTATACAGCCTAGAGAAAAGGAACTGTTTTGGATCCAAGGAGAAATCTGAAAAAGGAAAATCAAGGAATACCGATGGGTTATGACAATAAACGTACCGTTTCTTAACATCGACATTTGGTGATATGTCATGCAGCGATAACCAAGAGTCCGCTTTTAGGTTACGCGACAGAAAATAAAAATAGAAATATTCATAAAAAATCCTATAGATCCACGACGTCTTAGACTTTGGGAAATAAAAAAAATCGAGATTTTTATAGTCTTGTTCGCATATCACATCCTGATTAGAGACTAAAAAAATTATCCGTACTGTTCCTTTCTCAATTTTATTGAAAGCACACAAAGCATCTTTAAGGACAGTTAACGCCCCTCCGTCTACTATATTGATAGCAGAAACTATTAAAGTCTTACCCATTCCCCAGACTCCTCACTGTACTTTTTGATTACCCTAGCAGGTATACCCGCCGCAATACACCCTGGCGGAATATCAGAAGTGACGACAGAGTTTGCTCCTACTATAGCCCCCGCCCCGATAGTGACACCTGACAAAACGACAACCCCTTCACACAGCCAAACATTACTTTCAATAGAAATAGGAGCACCTTGCAGTACTCTAGTATCTGGCGGCACTGATGGAACACTGCAATTGCCCCCGCTATACTGGCCATGACCATGATCCACAATAGTTACTCGACTACCAATGAGCACATCATCACCAATTGATATGTGGTAGGCAGCTCCAATATGAAAATAATCATTAATTTTTACCCTATCTCCAAATCTAATGACTGCAGCCCTCTCCACGACCTCAAGCCTTAAATCTTTGCCTGCGGTAAACTCTTTACCGAAAAAATATGTTCCATTAGCAATTATCCGGGGGATTCCCTTTATAATTCTTACATTACGCCCATAGAGAAGCCGGCTCATAACCACCCAAAGCGCATTCCGAATGATATATATAATTTTATCCATGCTTTAATTCTCGTTTTTTTGCGACCAACACCAGAAAGAACGTTAAAGTCAACATTAGACCCGGGGAAAAATACCCATACCCCCGCAAAAAAAACTCAACTAAATAAGCGAATATAAAAGTCGACAAAAACAGGATATAGCGATGCTCACTACAACCAAATAAAGTCTTTGCTTTAAAAACATAATTCAGCAAAAACCCTATAAAGAAAAAAGTGATTACCAGCCCGATAACCCCCAATTCCGCAATCACCTTAGAGGCGAGGAAACCACCATCAGCCCGGTTAAAGTCAGTGCCGTAAAGCATAAATATCCGCTCAGCGATATCTCCAGGTGGGTTTGTACCAAGCATTTGAAATCCTAACCCAAGACCATTGGTATTAACTAAAGATCTCCACGCTTCATCCCACCCCTGCAGAAATACAAGTGTAGTAAGATTAGTACTTTCTGTAGAAATATTTAGCCGTGAAGAAAAGTACTCAACGGTAGGACTGTCAGAATAGACGGTAAATACGAAAGAGGCCGCCACGATCCCTCCCCCCGCCATCGCACAAATTAAAAAAATATGCCGACTACCCCAAAAAACAAAAAACAGCACCAAACAAAAAACCAAAAGGGTTAGATTAGGAAAGAAGGCTGCCTGTGCAAAAACAGAAAGTAAAACAAAAACTTTAAACAAGAATTTTTTATTTATTGCGGCAATGCATGCCAATGGCCCAATGGTCAACGCATAGTGACTTTCCTCAGAAAAAGGAAACACGGGCTTCTTCAGCGAACTATAATTATAAACCTTCACCCCATAAACAATCTCGATCCATCCCAAAAAAAGAACAAGTAGAAATATTAAAACAAAAGTATTTTCTACAGACTCATAACTTAAACTAGCCATTCGCCGAGAAAGCAGAACACAAGCTAAGATCGGTAACAGTATGGCTACAGCGGTAAGAAGAGGCTTTGCAAAAAGCGTAGAAAAATAACCATAAGCACTCCCCATCAAAACGAAGGCATATATAAAGAAAGAAATCAAAAAACCATAAAAATTAAATTTCAAGACAGCTGCAAATCGGATATTAATCAAAATAACAGAAACAGATGCAACAACCACCCCAAAAGCCAAAGAAGTAGCCGCTGTTTGCACGAACAACAACTGGGGTATAAGCTCAATTATAATTACCGAAAAAAATAGCGCAGCCGAAATCCTTATACTACGCAGTGATGAAAAGGCCGCAACATTTATCTCATTGCCCCGTGCGGCCATTGCATTTTTATTAGCAGTCATGACTATTTTTTTCTACTGTATTAAAAAACCCATCCAGCACTTGATAACATCGAGCCCGCTCATTTCCCAAAGCACAATCTGAGTTTAAAAATGAAACATCAAGCGATATTTTTTCGACATCTCTAATGTCTTGAATAAATCGTTCGCTCAGACCTACAAGCTTTAAAAAATCAGTAATCCTATTCTGACCATGAATCGGCTTTACCGAAACAAATGGGATATTGAAGTTCGTAGAGAAAACTGTGCCATGAAACGAATTAGTTACTACAAAATCAGCAGTCGCAAAATAATTAATATACTGTTCCGGGCCAGCATCCTTAATATGTTGATCTGATTTAAATTTCAAAAACGGACTTTGATCAATAGTTATAACTTCCAAGCCAAGCTTCGCAGAAATATAACCAACCACATCACAAAACAATCTATCTGGCTTCAATGCATATACTAGAATAAACGGATTTTTTTTCTGAGCCTGACCAAGAGACATCGCTCGTAACCATTCATGCTTGGTCAGCATCAAGGTAGGGTCTAAAACACTAGGCACATCGAACCCCAGTAAAGACTCTAAGCGATCACTCAGCGTCTTTTCTCTTACGCTGATAGCGTGATATGTTGAGAGGTAGGCCGAAATCAAATTAGCCTTCTCAGCTGTGAAGACATAGGACCCAGCACTAGATGCATATGAAACCTTTCTCCCTGATTCAACAAAGTCCAATAAAAAAATGGGGTCTAGCGCATCTACTTCACTTACAATAGTCGGATTCCATATTTGATCACTTCCCGAGACATAATAATCATAATCCAAAGTAGCAGAATATAGCTCTTTCGTTGTATAGGGCGCACTTAAGCAAAGTTTGCTCCTTGTAAAATCGTTAAATTTCCCCAAGATTCTTCGCCGGTTAAAGAACCTGAACACATCCTTACCAACACGCAACATAGCTCTAAACTTAAAGCTAAATCTAAAAAGTTTAGTATTTATTGATAGATAATCACTCCTATAATCTATAATTTCAACAGCGCCAAACCGAGACAAAACTTCTTGACTTGCAAATGCTTGCAAAGAGGCCCCATAATTTCCTGCATTATGAATGGTTACTAACGCTATTTTTTTCATATGGTTTACAACCTATCTAGTCTATAGCTGCGTGTAAACTTCGGCCAAAGGTCTGCGTGCAGAAACACACACTTTATTTTCCTCATCAGGATAACCCAGCGCTATAAGCATTATCACTGAATGTTCAGATTTAATCGGTACCAGCTGCCTAAATTTTATGTCATCACTAGGGTCCTGACTCCAATTTAAGCAACAAGATGCAACACCTAAAGAGTGAAACGCCCATACCAATGACATTGCAAACATCCCACCATCAATCCAATGTTGGTATCTTTCCTTAGGTGAAACAAAAGCGCGCAAATCTGTAGTAACTACTAAAAGCCTCTTAATTTTATGACCAAACCCACGATTACCATTTTGACAGCTTAAGGCGCTAACTATCGCACTGGGTGTTTTCAAATCATATATGTGCCATGCCTGGCGATTACACACAGAAGGAGACTTCATTGCTAGACGGACCGCGCGTTCCACGGTGCTACTCTCAACAATCTGCTTACTAAAATCACGCAACGTATATCTTGACAAGAAAAAAGACTCCGGATCAGGAAGCTCTCCTCTTCTAAAATCTTTTTCGCCAAACGATTTCACACCACCGATATTTTCAACAAACGCAGCATAAGCATCCAACTCGCCATGGATTTTCTGCGCTTCGGGAATCGCAGTTAATTGCCCTGTAAACTGCTTCAACACATTCAGCCCCACCTTATCTTGAAAACCAAGATTGCCGCTATCTAGCGCTTTAATGACAACGGAATGTAGTAGTTTAGTATTCTCCCACCCTGCATTTTCCTTCCTGTCTTTTAAACTAAGACTTTTTTCAAGACTGTGATATATCTTAACTGCTGTATAATTCCGCTCGTCCCTTTGGCTATAATTTTGGTTCCAGGCCGAGTAGAGAAAATAACGCTTATAATCATATAAAAAACTGAAAAAACACAATCCTAAACGACCTATTTTTTTGAAAAACACCATATTATAGAAACCTCCAAGCTGAATTATTTTTTTCTAAGATCAAAGAAACCACGACCAAAAACATATTTCTGCGCCCCTCTATAGTAGAGGAACAGCAAAACACCATTACTGAGTAAGGTCGTGTATGCAGCTCCAATCACCCCATAAATCGGTATAAAGACAATATTAAGAGCTACATTTATTACAGCGACCACCAGCATATATTTTACTTTCATCCTCATGTGCTCTTGAGTTACAAGAGTCGCACCGACACTAAACGCCAAGAACGTTATTGGTGCGGAAAGAGCCAACACTTTAAGAACACCTATTGACATCTCGTACTGAGCACCGAAAATTAGATCAATCATAACACTTGAAATGCCCCATAAAAACAAAGCAGTTATTAGCCCAAGAATGAGCATTGCATAGTTACCTATACGGTACACCTCGAACAATTGTTCGCGCGAAGAATTTGCCCAACGATGCATTTTAGGTAGAAAGAATTTTTGATAGACAACACCTGGAAATAAATACACAGCTGCCATAACAGTAAATCCGACATTATATATCCCAGCTTCGGCATCACCTATGTAATATTTAATTAGTATTATATCACTTTGGTAATAGACTAAATGCGATAAGGCAGCTACCCCAAATGGCCATGCAGACATTAGTACGGCACTTATTGCTGGAGCCGCCTTATTGTCGTTAGAAGACATGACTGGCTTAGCACCATGTCCTCTTAAAAAAAACCGCCCTCGGTACATTGCATCTACAACATACAACCCAGTCATAAAGAAAAGTAAAGAAACAACCGCATAAATGCTCCCTACATTTAATACATCAAACCCCGCATCAATAATAAAAAACAGGAGTATCAGCATAACAAGCCGGGTAAAATGCGGTAAAAACTGCCAAGCAGACAACTTGAAATACTGTTCTTCCAATTGATATCTACCAGAAACCAATTCAAGAGCCAATTGACCTAAAACATAAAAGCTCAAAATAATTATAAGTTCTTTAGTTATAGAGTCATGAGGCCCCCCCCACGCCCAACCATATAAAATCAAAAGAGCTGATAACGTAGTTATAAAGACAGACTTAAACGAACTCGGGAACCACCTTACCGCTGTCCAACCTTCCTCGCCAAAAGCCTTTAGCCAAAACTGCGCAACTCCAAATCCAGCTAATGGTACGACCAGTAAGACCATAGCCATTGCAGATGAAAACAAGCCAAATTCATCAGCATTTAGTTGTCTTGCTAAAAGAACTTGTGTAAAAAAAGCACATGCTGCTCCGCCTATAGAGCCGAGCCATAAAAAAGATACGGCTTTAACTGCTTTGACTAAACTCATAGTATTTACAAAAATCCTACTTCACAGTCCACGATATAATTAAACATACTTAGCAGCATCGTTTTTTTGCATATATAACAACGACGAAATAGCCAGTTAAGCAAGCATTTCACAACAATATTTCCCAACCCAAACCGATGCTATTTTCTACTCACTAGCAATCTTACCAGCAAACCTTCATCTTACTTATTTTGCGGTAGACGACACTTTTGTTTAGATAAGCCTCAAGCTGACCACGAATATCATAGGCTTTGAAGCAGGTAAGCTGTGTCATTGAATGGTGTGCCTTGAAGTCTCAGCAAACTGGTGGGCCGATTTGATTTGAATGATGCGGTCAATGTTCTATGGGTAGGAGGTGCTGCTGGAAGAATATTTGAGGCCAAAGTGGAACGTCAAAATGCCCTCTACAAGAGCGGCTGCAGCGCACTTCTTTAGTGGTTCGATTCCAGACACGCTACCGCCCCAGGATTTACCGTTGGTTTCCTGAGAACGTCCTTACTTAAATTGTCTGGCCTTGCCAGGTATTACCTTGCCCCCGCCAAGGTCGGGGCTTATTCAGCTCTTGACAATGTTCGCCAACGGCACACTGACCTGCTGCTGGCGGCTAAGCATATTGAGCAGCAGCAGCACACGCTGCTCGCCATCCATGGCCACGAAGATAGCCTCCAGCTCGGCAAAGCCGCCTTCGGTAATACGTACGCTATCCCCTGCCTCGAGGGTCGGTTTAACGGGTAAGGCCGTGCGCTGTTGCAAATGCACGATCAAGCTGTTGTCGAGCCGCAGCGGCATACCGCCGAAAGCCACTATGCGACTGACCCCACGGGTTGAACGTAAGGGTGTCCAGTTGGCATCAGCTGCCAGCTGAATAAATAGATACCCGGGGAACAGCGACTCGACGACGAGTTGTCGACGGCCACGCACAACCCGTTCGCAGGCATGCTGCGGCCGATAGCAGACATAGCCCTGGCGCAACAGATGTTCTTCTGCGCGCTCATCCTGACGGGGCTTGCAGTGCACGAGGTACCAAGCCGGGGCAGGCCCTTCCATGCAGGGGGTATTTGCAACAGGTACATTCATATGTGTAACAACCCTGCCGATGCGGCATCTGCCTCACCGACCGTTCACTCCTGCTTGCAACTGGCTATTGAGCCGGAAGCATGATCCGTTCCCATCTGGTCAGCCGCTAGGGGAGCCCAGGAAGAATTTTAGGCCATAGAGGCCACATTTATGTGTGTTGCCAGGTGCCGGCCTGTGGGATCGCCTAGAATTCTTTATCGCCCACAAGCTAGTCCTACAAAAGCGGGCATTTTCCACACCCATGTGGGTCACAAGCTGGCTCCTACAATTAGTCATCATTGACGCCACTGGGGATTAATAGCTCCAGGTTACGTTGGGCCTGCTTGTAGAGCGCCTTTAGGTGCTCGCCAAGCTCCCCTTTAGCCTTGGCATCGCCGTGGACAATCCGTACTTGCTCAGGCCAGCGGCGCATGCCTGTTACAAAGCGCAGTAAGCCTTGCTGATCCGCATGAGCTGAATAGCCGCCTATGGTATTGATTTTGGCGGCAATCTTATAGCGCTCTTGGTCTAAATCCACATATCCGCCCCGTGCACCATATAGCTGGATCGCGTGGCCGGGCGTACCTTGGGCCTGATAACCGACAAACAGAACGTCATGCCGGGGGTCATGCAGCATCGCTTTTAGATAATTGACTATACGACCACTGCTGCACATTCCGTTCCCGGCAATCACAATGGCTGGACGAGCGGTAGAAGCCAGATGGCGCACCATGGCTAGATGGGCCTGGTGGCTATCGACTGTGAGTAATTGCTCAAAGCCCAGCGGGTTGCGGCCCTGCTTGACGCGCTGCAGTGCCTCGTTATCCCAGAAAGGCTTAAGTTCGCGATAAACCTGGGTAAAGCGGCTGGCCAGGGGGGAGTCGAGAATGATGGGGAGTGTGGGCCAGTCAGGGCCAGCCGTGTCGCGACCGCTGTTTTTACCCCTCACCCCAGCCCTCTCCCCTGAGGAGAGAGGGGGATTAACAGCGACGCTGTTCGCCTGCCCTTTGTTAACGACATCAAGCTTTTTGCGGTGAATGATGTCTTCTAGCTCGTAGAGCAGCTCTTGGGTGCGGCCGATGCTGAAGGCGGGGATCAGGACCGTGCCGTTGTTGGCCAGGGCTTGTTCGATAACACGTTCCAGGCGCTGCCGTCGGGTACGACGGTTTTCGTGTAGGCGGTCGCCGTAAGTGCTTTCTATGACCAGAATGTCGGCACGGTAAGGGGGCTTCGGTGCCGGTAGCAAGGGCGCATGGGGGGCACCCAGGTCGCCGGAGAAGACAATGCGTTTCTTCTCTCCGCGGGCGGGGTAATGCAGGTCGATTTCCACATAGGCCGAACCGAGGATATGCCCCGCGCGCTGCAAGCGAATACGACAGATCAGAACCTCGCTGTCGTGCAGGGTGAACCAGGCGTTGTAAGGCAACGCAATAATGCGCTGCTCAATCAGCTTGATATAACGCTCGACTTGCTTCTGATCGCGACTGAAGCCAAGCTTGAAGGCATCTTCCAGGACAATGGGCAGCAGCTTGGCCGAAGGCTCACTGCAGAGTATCGGGCCTTTGAAGCCGGCAGCGAGAAGGTAGGGAATGCGCCCGACGTGGTCGATATGCACATGGGTCGCGACCAGGGCCTTGATGCTATCTAGCGGGAATTCGATGCCTAGGCGATCTGCCGCGGACTTGCCCTCAGCCGAAGTTTCAGCCCCCTGAAACAGGCCGCAGTCGATCAGCAGGCTGTGCTGAGCATCCATTAGCAACTGATGGCAGGAGCCCGTCACACCGCCGGTGGCCCCATGATGCAGAATTTCCGGATAGTCCATGTTATCGATCTGCGTCAGTCCATTAACTATTGCCAGCAACCTGCGTATTGCTGGCGCTGCAAGGTGCCTGCAGGACAGCGGCTATATTGCCCGCCACGAGACGGGCCCAGGGCATTCGGATATCGAACTGCAAACGTTAGGTCAGCTTCGGCCCTGCGGTGTTACTGCGCAGCATATTGCGCACCAAAGCTATAAACAGGCCGAGCATCCCCCCCAGAACCACCCCTAAAGCCAGGATCAGCAGCTTCTTGGGTTTGACGGGCCTGATCGGCTGGGTAGCCAACTGATCAAGATTGGCGAGTTTCAAACCTGAGACATCGACGTTAAGGTTGCGCAAATGTGCCGCCTCTTCACGCCACACCGCCAGCTTCTTAAGAAAAAGGTCTTCGTTCTCACGCTTGTTAAGCACTTCAACCTGGCGATTGTTCGCCAATAGCTGCAACTCTTTGGCTATTTGCGCTACACGTGGTTCGGTGAAGTCATCCGAGCGCCGCTGCAGCAAGGCATTACGCTCGGCTTCTAGTGCATCAGAGCCCATAAAATAGAGAGGAATCTGCTGGTTATTTACCTCGGTACGGATCACGCTGCCTTGCCCCGAGCGCTCGCCTTCGCCCAGCGCCGAAGGAGTGGTCGGCTTGGTAATACCGAGTGACTTGGCAATACGAATGGATTCGTCCAGCTGAGTAATACGATTATCCCGGCGGGTCTTGAGCTGCTGGCGCAAGGCTTTGAGTTCATCCTGCAGCTCGGCGCGTTTTAAGCTATCCGCCTCAAGCAGGCTGGCAATTTGCGACTCTTTAGTCGCCTCATAACTGGCGCGCGCAGCACTTATCTGCAGCTCAAGCTGATTGAGTCGGTTCTGAATCACCACAGCGAGATCGGCGGCGATACGCTCACGCTCCAGCTGGAATGCATGCTCAACAAGACCATTGAGCAAGGCAACGCCGTTGACATCTTCTGGGTATGTCAGCTGAATCCCAACATAGGCACTGAGGTTGTTAGTCTTCTTGGGGTCGGGCTGGAGCATAACGAAGGCTTTATCATTAAAGCGTTCAAAGGTCTGCTCAAGACTGCGGTTGGGCTGGCGCAAAGCCTCGAACAGCTCCTGATTGGAACGGAAAAACTCCAACCGACTATCGTAGGACTCTAGGGAAGCACCCACTCGCTGCATAGCCTGATCTGGCGTGAGTTCATAAACACCGGAGCGATTCAGCGCATCGAGGTCTTTGATCACAGCTGGGCGCAGTATGCTTTGCACTTGATATTCAGCGGTGGCCAAAAATGCGTATGCTGCTGCCGCCAAGGTGACAGCGGTAGTTACCAGCACGATCAGTAGCTTCTGCTGCCAGAGTGCGCGTACCAGTGCAGCCAGATCGATTTCATCGCTGGGGGTTTGTTGTACTGCAGGGGAAATTGCATTCACGACGAAGATCCATCTTTTAATAGGGCTTCACTGATTCGCCAACAAGGGGATCACGATCCTTGATTTTTTTGTTATCCGACTCGGCCGGTGCTTGAAAGCACACAGCGCAAGGGCTTGCGCCAATCCTGTTAGCAGTGATGCGCGGCATTGTGCCAGCACTACCTGACATTGCAAGTCTTGACAATGCCATAAGACACACAATCGACAGGGGTAAATTGTGTGATGACTGTCGCACGGCAAGTGAAACACGGTGCGGAAAGACTGATGTTGACTTGCAAATCATTGAGCGGCGACTCAACGGCGCGTGCGCCCCAACGGCTTATCGCCTATGCAACACCCAATAGTGAACGGCTGCAGATAAGGCCTAGCCTGCGATCTTGAATCGGCAGGCCACCCAGACCGCTGGTCGGATTCAGGTAACTGAGCCGAGCCGCCCCGCGGATCTAGCTAGGCCAGCTCAGGTGCTTTGGCTTTGGGACGAAATATATTGCGTAGTAGCGCAACAAAAACTCCCAACATCAAACCAACGCCAAACCCCAAAACGATAACCAGCATCTTCTTCGGCTTGACCGCTGAGAGCGGCGTGAGGGCCTGCTGATCCAACCTAACTAACCGCAGCTGGCTGCTGTCGAACTTGATACCTTTAAGCTGGGCAGCCTCTTGACGCCACTCGGCAAGGTCCTTGAGATAAAGATCCTCGTTGTCGCGCTTTTCCAGGACCTCAACCTGACGATTGTGGCTCAACAACGCCAGTTCTTTCTCGATCTCCGAAATTCTAGGCTCTATAAAATCATCCGAGCGGCGCGTACTCAACGCATCTCGTTCAGCTTTTAACGCTTCGCTGCCCATAAAATAAAGGGGAATTTCCCGACTATTGATCTCGGTTCGCACAACCTGCCCTTGGCGCTGCGCGTCCGACATGGACGATGGCGTTGTCGGCTTTTCAATGCCCAATGACTCGGCAATCTGGATAGCCTCATCGAGAACCATGATTCGAGACTGGCGGCGAGTTTTCAGTTCTGTCCGCAAAGCTTGCAGCTCATCCTGCAGCTGGGCACGACTCAAGGTATCTTGCTCAAGCAAAACGGCAATCTGCGCCTGCTTGCTGGCATCGTAGCTGGCTCTCGCCGCTTCAATCTTTTGCTCGATATTAAACAGCCGGTTGGCGATCAACACCTTTAGATCGGCGTCTATTCGCGCACGCTCCGCATCCAGCACAAAGGCTACCAGCCCATTGACCACCTCAACACCGTCCACACCGCGCGGGTACGTCAGCGACAGACCAACAAACTCACTCTGGCCGGTCGCTTTTTTAGGGTCGACTTGCAGCATGGTGAATGCCGAGCGATTGAACTCTTCAAAAGTCTGCTCTAGCGAACGACCTGGCTCGATCAGCCCGGCAAAGAGCGTCTGATTATCCCGAAAGAACGCAAGACGATTTTCATAGGAAGACAGGCCTGCGCCAACCAGATTAAGTGCCTCAGTGGGTGACAACTCGTAGACACCGGTACCATTTAGCTCATCAAGGCTGCCACGGTCCACTGGACGCAGCACACTCTGCACCTGGTAATACGGCGTTGCCAGAAAAGCATAAGCAGCCGCAACCAGGGTCACCGCACCAGCCACAGCCAGAATCAGGTACTTTTGCTTGAAGAGGGAGTGAAACAATTCGACCAGATCGATCTCGTCGTCGTGAAAGGATCGCTGGGGTTGGTCCTGCATTTTCAGGGAAGCTCCATAAGAAATAGGTTCTATCGCGCTTCCATGAGCCTCCGCTTGTCGTACTTGCGACACAAAGAGCACGCATCCCAATGCGTTGAGAGGAAATATGGCAGTTTTTTGCCTGAAATGTTCCCACAATCACTACAAATTGATTACAGCAGCACAAAAGTTTTGCGCAGCGTGACGATTGGCGCGGGATTGTACCGCACCAGACAGAAATCTATAACGTGAAGGAAGGAAATTGTGCGCAAGCCTGGGGGAGGCCCGTAGACGGCTGGTGCCTCTGCTGAAGAAGTGAAAACTACAAAGCAACAACACCATAGCGCCAAGAATCGCGCCTTTAGGCTATTTGTGGCCAGAATATGCCAAACGACGATTACTCGTCCTCATTCACCCGGTCACGCAGTTCTTTGCCCGGCTTGAAATGCGGCACGAATTTGCCATCGAGGCGTACTGACTGGCCGGTCTTTGGGTTGCGACCTACGCGCGGCGCACGATAGTGCAGCGAGAAGCTGCCGAAGCCACGGATTTCGATGCGGTCACCGGTCGACAATGCCTGGGACATCTGTTCCAGCATGGTCTTGATGGCCAGCTCCACATCCTTGGATGAAAGCTGACCCTGGTGGGTAACGATGCGCTCGATCAACTCCGACTTGGTCATGGTTTTCCCTTCTTTTTCAAGCGGCTAGATCACTAGATAGAACGGTTTTAGCATGCTGAGTCAGTTTTGAACAGCCTGAAAATTTGCGGGCGACCTAGGTATTCGCCGAGTTGCTATGCAGGGATGTATTGATTTCAGGGCTGGCTATACGCCAATTAGGTGACGCTTGAGCCCGCTGGCAAAGAGCGGCGCTGGGTAGGAGGCGGGGCCACACCAATGCGACTGAGGAAATCCTGGTGCGCACAGCGCACCCTACGGGGCCGAACTCCTGGAAGCAGCGCCCTCCTCTACTGGCGGTATGCGCGTCACCGCATACGTGGGAGGGGCTTTAGCCGCGACAGGTATCAACCGCATCGCTCCATCGCCGCTAAAGCGCGTCCCACAGACTGTATGAGCAGCAATCTCAGCGCTCGGCCTCGCGCCGCAGGAGGGGCTTTAGCCGCGACGGGGTATCAACCGCACTGTTTTATCGCCGCTGAAGCGCCTCCCACAGGCTGCACATAGAGCAAGCACAGTGCCCGGCCCAGAGACTTGCACATAGCCCCGTCCTACGCCTTGCCTGACTGGGTTTCACTTTTCTGCAGGCGCAAAAAAGGGCGACCGAAGTCGCCCTTTTTCTCTGGATTAACCGAACTTAGTTCTGTTTTTCCATTTGCGCGCGGAGCAGATCACCCAGGGTGGTCGGACCAGCAGTTTCTACTTCCTGCTTGCGCATTTCTTTGATGGCTTCTTTTTCGTCTTCAACGTCTTTCGACTTGACCGACAAGCTGATTACGCGGCTCTTACGGTCAACGCTGATGATCTTAGCTTCGACTTCTTCGCCTTCTTTCAGTACGTTGCGCGCGTCTTCAACGCGGTCACGGCTGATTTCGGAGGCTTTCAGAGTGGCTTCGATGCCGTCGGCCAGGGTGATGATGGCACCTTTGGCGTCAACTTCTTTAACGATGCCGCGCACGATGGTGCCTTTATCGTTAACAGCAACGTAGTCGGAGAACGGATCTTCTTCCAGTTGCTTGATGCCGAGGGAAATGCGCTCACGCTCCGGATCAACGGAGAGGATAACGGTTTCCAGCTCGTCGCCTTTCTTGAAGCGGCGTACAGCTTCTTCGCCTACTTCGTTCCAGGAGATGTCGGACAGGTGAACGAGGCCGTCGATGCCGCCATCCAGACCAATGAAGATACCGAAATCGGTGATCGACTTGATGGTGCCGGAGATCTTGTCGCCCTTGTTGAACTGACCGGAGAAATCTTCCCACGGGTTAGTTTTGCACTGCTTGATACCCAGGGAGATACGACGACGCTCTTCGTCGATATCCAGAACCATAACTTCCACTTCGTCGCCGACGTTAACGACTTTCGAAGGATGGATGTTCTTGTTGGTCCAATCCATTTCGGATACGTGCACCAGGCCTTCCACGCCTTCTTCCAGCTCTGCGAAGCAGCCGTAGTCGGTCAGGTTGGTTACGCGCGCAGTAACACGGGTGTCCTGCGGGTAACGCGCCTTGATGGCAACCCATGGATCTTCGCCCAGCTGCTTGAGGCCGAGGGAAACACGGTTGCGCTCGCGATCGTACTTGAGGATCTTGACGTCGATTTCATCGCCAACGTTGACGATTTCCGACGGATGCTTGATGCGCTTCCAAGCCATGTCGGTGATGTGCAGCAGGCCGTCGACGCCACCCAGATCCACGAACGCGCCGTAGTCGGTGAGGTTCTTGACGATACCTTTGACTTGCTGACCTTCCTGCAGGGATTCCAGCAGAGCTTCGCGCTCGGCGCTGTTCTCGGCTTCCAGCACGCTGCGGCGGGAAACGACAACGTTGTTGCGCTTCTGGTCCAGCTTGATAACTTTGAATTCGAGCTCTTTGCCTTCCAGGTGGGTGGTATCACGCACCGGACGGACATCGACCAAGGAACCTGGGAGGAACGCACGGATGC
The DNA here is from genome assembly GCF_035512415.1 of Pseudomonas sp. Classification (GTDB taxonomy): domain Bacteria; phylum Pseudomonadota; class Gammaproteobacteria; order Pseudomonadales; family Pseudomonadaceae; genus Aquipseudomonas. The sequence continues at coordinate 38,575 of NZ_DATKDZ010000009.1, forward strand.
CGTTAACGTCGACAGTGAAGCCGCCCTTAACCTTACCGTTGATAACGCCCGTAACCACTTCCTCAGCGGCGAAAGCTGCTTCCAGAACGATCCAGCACTCGGCACGTTTGGCTTTTTCGCGGGACAGCTTGGTTTCACCAAAGCCATCTTCAACCGCGTCCAGGGCAACGTGAACTTCGTCACCGACCTTGATGGTCAGCTCGCCAGCGTCGTTGTGGAACTGTTCCAGCGGGATGAGGCCTTCAGACTTCAGACCAGCGTGAACGGTTACCCAACCAGCTTGGTAATCGATGTCGACGATGATAGCGGTGATGATCGAGCCAGCCTGAAGATTCAGGGTTTTTAGGCTTTCTTCAAACAGTTCAGCAAAGCTTTCGCTCATTTTAATTCCTGTTGATTCAGGGCGGGGAATCCGCCCAAACCACATTCCAGACAATGTGGGTACGTTCATATAAAAAGCGACCTACGGGACTTGGACTGGGTTCCCATATACCGCCTTGCGAGCTGACCGACTTAGGCAGCCGGGGCTCTTGTTATCCGGCGAGGTCGCGATTGGCGACTTCACTCAGAATACGTTCCATTACCTGCTCGATGGAAAGCTCGGTGGAATCCAGCTGGATCGCATCGGCTGCCGGTATAAGCGGAGCCACTGCGCGCTGGGTATCACGCTCATCGCGCGCCCGAATCTCATCAAGAAGACTCGCGAGATTAACATCATCGCCCTTGGCCTTCAACTGCAAGTAGCGCCGACGGGCACGTTCCTCGGCGCTGGCGGTGAGAAACACCTTGAGCGGCGCGTCGGGAAATACCACGGTGCCCATGTCGCGACCATCGGCGACCAGGCCGGGCATTTCCTGAAACGCCTGCTGACGCGTCAGCAGCGCCTCACGCACCGCCGGCAGGGAGGCCACTAGGGAAGCCCCAGCGCCGACCTGCTCGTTGCGAATGGAGTCCGTGACCTCCTCGCCCTCGAGAATGATGCGCTGGCCGTGCCCACCGCCGCCGGCGACGAACTGCACGTCCAGATGAGCGGCGAGCAGCTTCATCGCCTCTTCGTTGGTCAGGTCGACGCCATGGTTACGCGCGGCAAAGGCCAGCAGGCGATACAGCGCACCGGAATCCAGCAGGTTCCAGCCCAGCTGCTTGGCCAGCAGGCCGGCGATGGTGCCCTTGCCCGAACCGCTAGGGCCGTCGATGGTGATAACCGGAGCGACGATCATGCTTTACCCTCCTCCGCGACCCGCAGACCGACCTGGGCCGACAGCGCCAGGAAGTTGGGGAAGGATGTGGCGACGTTGGCGCAGTCATGGATGCGGATCGGCGCGGTGGCGCGTAGCGAGGCGACGCTAAAGGCCATGGCGATACGGTGATCGCCGTGGGCCCAGACTTCGCCACCGCCGATGCTGCCGCCTTCGATAATGATGCCATCCGGCGTTGGCTCGGCCTTGACGCCCAACGCGATCAGGCCGTCGGCCATAACCTGGATACGGTCGGATTCCTTGACCCGCAGCTCTTCGGCACCGCGCAGCACGGTGCGGCCTTCAGCCACCGAAGCAGCGACGAACAGCACCGGGAATTCGTCGATGGCCAGGGGCACAAGGTCTTCGGGGATATCGATGCCCTTGAGCTTGGCGCTGCGCACGCGAATATCCGCCACCGGCTCACCACCGACTTCACGCTGGTTCTCCAGGGTGATATCGCCGCCCATCAGCTTGAGGATATTGATCACGCCGGTACGGGTCGGGTTGATGCCGACGTGCTCCAGCACCAGCTCGGAATCCTCGGCAATGCTGCCGGCGACGAGGAAGAAGGCCGCCGAGGAAATATCCGCAGGCACTTCAATATGGGTAGCAGTCAGTTTGTGGCCCGACTCGACGCTGGCGGTACTGCCATTGACCGTCACCGGGTAGCCAAAGCCGCGCAGCATGCGCTCGGTATGGTCGCGGGTCGGCGCAGGTTCGGTAACCGAGGTGGTCCCGCCGGCATACAGGCCCGCCAGCAGTAGGCAGGATTTGACCTGGGCACTGGCCATGGGCATTTCGTAGCTCATCCCGGTCAGACGCTGGCCGCCACGAATGATCAGCGGCGGTCGGCCTTCGGGGCCGGTCTCGATCACCGCGCCCATCGTCCGCAGCGGTTTGGCCACGCGATTCATCGGACGCTTGGACAGCGACGCATCGCCGGTCAGGGTGGTGTCAAAGGACTGCGCAGCTAGCAAGCCAGAGAGCAGACGCATCGAGGTGCCGGAGTTGCCCATATACAGCGGGCCGACCGGTGCCTTGAGGCCATGCAGACCAACGCCATGCACGGTCACGCGGCCGTGATGCGGGCCTTCGATGACCACGCCCATATCGCGAAACGCCTGAATGGTCGCCAGCGCGTCCTCACCTTCCAAGAAGCCTTCAACCTGGGTGGTGCCCTCGGCCAGGGAGCCGAGCATGATCGAGCGATGGGACATGGATTTGTCGCCCGGTACGCGAATACGCCCGGAGAGTTTGCCGCCAGGGTTAGCCAGGAAAATCAGATCATTCGAGTGCATAGCGTCCACATAAGCCCTGCGGGCCAGAATTTTGCCGAAATGCTCACGGGCAACCCGGGCGCGGGTAAACACGCCCAACAGTTGATGCCCATCCCCTGCGTCGACCGCCTCACGCAAGGCGTCGAGGTCGTCGCGAAATACATCCAGGGTGCGCAGCACGGCCTCGCGATTGGCGAGGAAGATGTCGTGCCACATCACCGGGTCGCTGCCGGCGATCCGCGTAAAATCGCGGAAGCCGCCGGCGGCGTAACGAAAAATCTCCAGGTTCTCACTGCGCTTGGCCAGCGAGTCCACCAGGGTAAAGGCCAGCAAATGCGGCAGGTGACTGGTCGCAGCCAGCACCTGATCGTGATGCTCGACCTCCATATGCTCGACATCCGCGCCCAGCTCGCGCCACAGGCTGTCGACCAAGGCCAGGGCCGCGTCATCACTCTGCTCGCAGGGCGTGAGGATGACCTTGTGGCGGCGGAACAACCGCGCATTGGACGCCTCCACCCCACTCTGCTCGGAGCCGGCAATCGGATGCCCCGGCACGAAACGCACCGCCTTGCCGGCAAAGGCCAGGCGCGCAGCGCGCACCACATTACCCTTGGCACTGCCCACATCCGTGAGCACCGCAGCCCCCAGATCAAGCCCGGCCAGTTCGCCCAGCAGTTTTTCCATGGCCAGAATGGGCACCGCCAGCTGGATCACATCAGCACCCTGACAGGCGGTAGCCAGATCTGTTTCGCAACGATCCACCACACCCAGATCCACCGCCAGACGACGCGACTCGGGGTCCAGATCCATGCCCACGACTTCGCGGCAAAGACCGCGCTCACGCAACCCCTTGGCGAAGGAGCCGCCAATCAAGCCCAGACCAATAACCACCAGGCGGCTGAGCTTAGGGGCGGCAGGTTGCACCTGAGTGACAGCAGATTTGGCCTCACTCACGCGCTCAGCACCCTGGCCAGGGCGTCGAGAAAGCGTGCGTTCTCCGCCGGCAGACCGATGGAAACACGCAGGAAATTCGGCATACCGTAACCGACCACCGGCCGCACGATAACGCCCTCGTGCAGCAGCGCCTGGTTGATTGCCGCAATATCACGGCCAAAGTCCACGGCAATAAAGTTGCCTTTCGAGGGTATCCAGCCCAGGCCCAGCTCGCGCAGGCCGGCTTCCAGCTGCGCCATACCGGCATCATTGAGCTGACGGCTTTGCGCCAGGTAATCGGCATCATCCAGCGCCGCGCAGGCGGCGACCAGGGCCAGGCTGTTGACGTTGAATGGCTGGCGTACACGGTTCAGCACATCGGCGATTTGCGCCGAGCTGAGCGCATAGCCAACCCGCAGCGACGCCAGGCCATAGGCCTTGGAAAAGGTGCGCGAGACCAGCAGGTTGTCATAGCGAGCCAGGTACTTGAGGCCGTCCGGCAACTCATCACCTTCGGCATACTCGATATAGGCCTCGTCCAGCACCACCAGCACGTCCTGCGGCACGCGAGCGAGAAAGCGCTCCAGCGCGTCGGGGCCAAACCAGGTGCCGGTCGGGTTGTTAGGGTTGGCGATAAACACCACGCGGGTATTGGCGTCGATAGCCGCGAGCATGGCTTCGAGATCGTGGCCATAGTCCTTGGCCGGCACCACCTTGCCGTGGGCACCTACGGCCTGGGTCGAGATGGGGTAAACGGCAAAGGCGTACTGACTGAATACCGCATTCAGGCCGGGGGCCAGGTAGGCGCGGGCGACCAGATCAAGAATGTCGTTGGAACCATTGCCCAGGGTGACCTGGCTGATCTGCACACCACAGCGGGCGGCCAGACGACTTTTCAGCTCAAAACCATTGCCATCGGGGTAACGGGTCAGCTCGGCAAGCTCGCCGCGGATCGCCTCCAACGCCTTGGCGCTGGGGCCCAGCGGGTTTTCGTTACTGGCCAGTTTGACGATGCTCGCCGGATCCAGATCCAGCTCACGGGCCAGCTCATCCACCGGCTTGCCCGGCACATAGGGCGACAGCTTTTGTACGCCTGGCTGGGCCAGGGCGAGGAAATCACAACTCATTGCTTGCCTCTTCGATACGGCCAATTCTTGAGTCGCACGCCAGGAGCCACTCGGTTTGAGTTTTGCGTTGCGCCCTTCCCTCACCCCCGGCCCCTCTCCCGGAGGGCGAGGGGGATGGATTGTTGGCGGAGGGTAGATCGTATCTATCCTGTGCCATCAGGTTGCAGGCGAACTTAAAATCTCACGCGCTTGTCTCCCCTCGCCCTCCGGGAGAGGGGCCGGGGGTGAGGGAAAGCGGTTACCGCCCACCCTGCAAAAGCACCACACGTTCCATCGCCACCCGATAAATCTCTTCCAGGACCGGCACTGTTTCCCTGAGCACCTGATCATTCCAAAAACGCAGCACCATAACCCCTTGCGCCTCAAGGCTCAATGTCCGCTCGGCATCGACCTCTTCGCCATGCTGCGAGCCATCCAGCTCGACCACCAACCTCGCCGCCTCGCAGTAGAAGTCGAGGATATAGGGCGGCATCGGGTGCTGGCGGCGGAACTTGAGGCCGTCCAATTGCCCCGAACGCAGATGATGCCAGAGTGTGGACTCGGCATCCGTCGCAGTAGCACGTAACTCACGGGCGCGCTGTTTGTGCCACGCGGGTAATGGTTTATGTCTGGATGGCATCCTTGCCTCCTTATTTATCTGTTATGCCCTTCCCTCATCCGAACGCGGCCCGCCCCGGCCCCTCTCCCGAGGGAGAGGGGAGACAAGCGCTGTGACGTTGAGCCCGCACTAGCGCTGCAAAATTCAGCTGACCAGATGCAATTACAAGCGCGCCGCAGTCGAGCTCCCCTCTCCCTCCGGGAGAGGGGTCGGGGGTGAGGGATGAGGGGGCTTTTCCCTTAAAGCACCGCCTTCGGATACGACCCCAACACTTTCAGCGCCACAGCTTCCTGATTGATCTTTTCCAGCACATCCTTGATCAGCGGGTCGCGGTGGTGGCCGACGAAGTCGATAAAGAACACATACGTCCACTTGCCGCTGCGCGACGGGCGGGTTTCGATGCGGGTCAGGTCGATGCCGTTGTTGTGGAACGGCACCAGCAGCTCGTGCAGTGCGCCCGGCTTGTTGCGCATGGAGACGATGACCGAGGTCTTGTCGTCGCCGGTTGGCGGCACTTCCTGGCTGCCGATGATCAAGAAGCGCGTGGAGTTGTCCGGACGGTCTTCGATCTTCTCCGCCAACTTGGTCAGGCCGTACAGGCTGGCTGCCATATCGCCGGCAATCGCCGCACTGTTCCACTCGCCCTTCACCCGCTTGGCTGCATCGGCGTTGCTCGACACCGCCACGCGCTCAACATTCGGGTAATGCGCGTCCAGCCACTTGCGGCACTGAGCCAGGGACTGGGCGTGGGAATAGATGCGGGTGATCTTGTCGGTCTTGGTGGTTTCACCGACCAGCAGATGGTGGTGAATGCGCAGCTCGACTTCGCCACAGATAACCATGTCATGTTCGAGGAAGCTGTCCAGGGTGTGGTTGATAGCGCCTTCGGTGGAATTCTCCACCGGCACCACGCCGAAGTTCACCGCACCGGCAGCCACTTCACGGAACACTTCATCGATAGCCGCCATCGGCACGCTGATCACCGCGTGACCGAAATGCTTCATCGCCGCAGCCTGGGAGAAAGTGCCCTCAGGCCCGAGATAGGCGACCTTGAGCGGATTCTCCAGGGCCAAACAAGAGGACATGATTTCGCGGAACAGCCGCGCCATTTCCTCGTTGCCCAGCGGCCCCTGGTTGCGCTCCATGATGCGTTTGAGCACCTGGGCTTCGCGCTCAGGACGGTAGAACACTGGCTTCTCGCCTTCCGGCAGGGCCTTCATCTTGACCCGCGCAACTTCTTCGGCGCAGCTGGCGCGATCACTGATCAGCGCGAGGATCTTCTCATCGAGGTTGTCGATGCGCAGGCGCAGGGCCTGCAGTTCCTGCTCGGAAACTGGATCGGTCATCAGCCGTGTTCCTTCTCGAATTCCGCCATATAAGCCACCAGCGCCTCGACGGCATCCAGGCCCACGGCGTTATAGATGGAGGCACGCATGCCGCCGACCGAACGGTGACCCTTGAGGTTGAGCAGGCCGCGGGCGTCGGCACCGGCGAGGAAGGCCTTGTCCAGCTTCTCGTCGGCCAGGCGGAACGGCACGTTCATCCAGGAGCGAGCATTGAGCGAAATCGGGTTGCTGTAGAAATCGCTGGTATCGATGGCCTTGTACAGCAGGTCTTTCTTGGCGCGGTTGATCCGCTCCATGGCTTCGACCCCGCCCTGCTCTTTCAGCCATTCGAACACCAGGCCGGACAGGTACCAGGAGAAGGTCGCCGGGGTGTTGTACATCGAGCCATTATCGGCAGCGATCTTGTAGTTGAGCATGGTCGGGCAAACGCTGCGGGCACGGCCGAGCAGGTCTTCACGAACGATGGTCACCACCAGGCCGCTAGGGCCGATGTTCTTCTGCGCGCCGGCGTAGATCAGGCCGAACTTCGACACATCGAGCGGACGCGAAAGGATGTCGGAAGACATATCCGCCACCAGCGGCACGTCGCCGACTTCGGGAATCCAGTCGAACTGCAGGCCACCAATGGTTTCGTTGCTGGCGTAGTGCAGGTAGGCGGCGTCTTTCGACAGCTGCCACTCGTTCTGCCCAGGAACGGCGAAGTAGTCATAGGCCTTGGCGCTGGCGGCAACATTGACGCGACCATAGCGGCTAGCTTCTTCGATGCTTTTCTTCGACCAGATACCGGTGTCGATATAGTCGGCAACGCCGTCTTCAGGCAGCAGGTTGAGCGGAATCTCGGCAAACTGCTGGCTGGCCCCGCCCTGCAGGAACAGCACCTTGTAGTCATTGGGGATGGTCAGCAGATCGCGCAGATCCTGCTCGGCCTTCTCGGCAATGGCGGTGTACTCGTCGCTGCGATGGCTCATCTCCATCACCGACAGGCCCTTGCCCTGCCAATCGAGGAGCTCCGCCTGGGCGCGTTGCAGAACAGCTTCAGGAAGCGCGGCCGGGCCGGCGCAGAAGTTAAAGGCTCGCTTGCTCACATCCACTCTCTCTTAATTCACCGAAAACGCCGCCGTGACAACGGCTACCCTCACCCCGGCCCTCTCCCGGAGGGAGAGGGGGATGCCTGCTGGCTTCTTCATTCCTGCGTCCCTCGGAACCCGAAGGTGCCAGGGATGCCCTCCCCCTCACGCAAACAACTGTATGCCGGTGCCTGCGCAAGCTGCTTGTCTCCCCCCTCTCCCCACGGGATAGGGGCCGGGGGCGCCCGGCTAGGGGTGAGGGCCTCTACTCCTCGACGACCGGGCCTTCTTCGGCAACGCCGTCGGAGGCTTCGAGGGTTTCGTCGACAATCACTTCAACGCCCTCTTCACCTTCCAGCAGCTCCTCGTCGTCCTCGGCGGAAGGCTCTTGCACCCGCTCAAGACCGACCAGGGATTCGTCCTTGGCCAGTTTGATCAGGGTGACGCCCTGGGTGTTACGACCCAGGCTGGAGACTTCGCTGACGCGGGTACGCACCAGAGTGCCCTGGTCGGAAATCAGCATGATTTCCTCGCCATCGAGCACCTGCACGGCCCCCACCAGCTTGCCGTTACGCTCGTTGCTGACCATGGCGATCACGCCCTGGCCGCCACGACCGCGGCGCGGGAACTCGGCCATCGCCGTGCGCTTGCCGTAGCCACGCTCAGAGGCGGTGAGAATCTGCGCCTCGGCTTCAGGGATCAGCATGGAGATGATTTCCTGCCCTTCCGGCAGACGCATGCCACGCACACCGCGAGCGGTACGGCCCATGGTGCGGACCTTGCTTTCCTTGAAGCGAATCACCTTGCCGCCGTCGGAGAACATCATCACTTCGCGGGCACCGTCAGTGACGGCAGCGGAGATCAGGGTGTCATCTTCGTCCAGCTTGAGGGCGATCAGGCCCGAGCTGCGCGGACGGCTGAACTGCACCAGCGGGGTCTTCTTCACGGTGCCTTTGGCCGTGGCCATAAAGATGTAGGCACCGGTCGGTTCATCCGGGGTTTCGTCGTCGGCGTCATCGCCTTCGACCAGGTCTTCGACTTCTTCGACCTCGACCACCACGCCTTCGATATCGTCCTGCTCGTCGCCTTCCGGAGCCTGCTGGCGCAGGGCTTCGAGGTCGATCTGCAGCATGGCGGTAATACGCTCACCTTCGCCCAGCGGCAACAGGTTGACCAGCGGACGACCGCGGGCGGCGCGCGAAGCCTCGGGAATTTCGTAGGTCTTCAGCCAGTACACCTTGCCCTTGCTGGAGAACAGCAACAGGGTGGAGTGACTGTTGGCAACCAGCAGGTGCTCGATATAGTCCTCATCCTTGACCCCGGTGGCCGACTTGCCCTTACCGCCGCGACGCTGGGCCTGGTAGGCATGCAGCGGCTGGGATTTGGCATAACCGCCGTGGGAGATGGTAACCACCCGCTCCTCTTCAGTGATCAGATCGGCCAGGGTCAGGTCCAGACGGTTGTCGAGAATCTCGGTGCGGCGCTTGTCGCCGAACTCGGCCTTGACCGCTTCCAGCTCTTCGCGGATCACTTCCATCAGGCGCGTGGCGCTGGTGAGGATGCGGATCAGCTCGCCGATCTGGGTGAGGATTTCCTGATATTCGGCCAGCAGTTTTTCATGTTCAAGGCCGGTCAGACGGTGCAGACGCAGCTCGAGGATGGCCTGGGCCTGTTCCGGCGAGAGGAAGTACTTGCCGTCGCGCAGACCGTACTGCGGATCGAGATCGTCCGGGCGGCAGGCATCGGCACCGGCGCGTTCGACCATGGTTTCTACCGCGCTGGATTCCCAGGCGGTGGCAATCAGCGCCAGCTTGGCTTCGGCCGGGGTCGGCGAGGCCTTGATCAGGGCGATGACCGGGTCGATGTTGGACAGGGCAACCGCCTGGCCTTCAAGGATATGGCCACGTTCACGGGCCTTGCGCAGCTCGAATACGGTACGGCGGGTGACCACTTCACGGCGGTGCAGAATAAAGGCTTCGAGCATGTCCTTGAGGTTAAGGACCTTCGGCTGGCCATCGATCAGCGCCACCACGTTGATGCCGAACACGCTCTGCATCTGGGTCTGGGCGTAAAGGTTGTTGAGCACCACTTCCGGCACTTCGCCGCGGCGCAGCTCGATCACGATGCGCATGCCGTCCTTGTCGGACTCATCGCGCAGTTCGGTGATGCCTTCGAGCTTCTTCTCTTTAACCAGCTCGGCGATCTTCTCGATCAGGCGCGCCTTGTTCAGCTGATACGGCAGCTCGCTGACGATGATCTGCTGACGGCCACCGACCTTGTCGATGTCTTCGATAATCGCCCGGGCGCGCATGTAAATGCGCCCACGGCCGGTGCGGTAGGCCTCGATGATGCCGGCACGACCGTTGATGATCGCCGCAGTCGGGAAGTCCGGACCGGGGATGTACTGCATCAGCTCATCGACAGTCAGCTCGCCGTTGTCGATCAGCGCCAGACAACCGTTGATCACTTCCGTGAGGTTGTGCGGCGGAATATTGGTGGCCATGCCCACGGCGATACCACTGGAGCCGTTGACCAACAGGTTGGGCACCTTGGTCGGCATAACCGCCGGGATCATCTCGGTGCCGTCGTAGTTCGGCACCCAGTCCACGGTTTCTTTGTGCAGGTCAGCCAGCAGCTCATGGGCCAGCTTGGTCATGCGCACTTCGGTGTAACGCATGGCGGCTGCGTTATCGCCGTCCACCGAACCGAAGTTACCCTGGCCGTCGACCAACAGGTAACGCAGGGAGAATGGCTGCGCCATCCGTACGATGGTGTCGTATACCGCGGTATCACCGTGTGGGTGGTACTTACCGATTACGTCACCGACCACACGGGCGGACTTCTTGTATGCCTTGTTCCAGTCGTTGCCCAACTCGCTCATGGCAAACAGCACCCGACGGTGCACGGGCTTCAAGCCATCGCGTGCATCCGGCAGCGCTCGCCCGACAATTACGCTCATCGCGTAATCGAGGTAGGACTGCTTGAGTTCGTCTTCAATATTGACCGGGAGGATTTCTTTGGCCAGTTCGCCCATGAGTAGCCTTGTTCCTTTTTCTGGTGAAACTCCGCGCCATTCGTCCTGAATGAAACAGAGCCTGTCGCTGCGCCTTCTGGCCTCCAGCGACTCACGACAAATCAATGAGTTATGCCATGTAGCTGCGCAGTTGAGATGCCCGCTATGGCCACCCCTGAAAACCGCCGGAGCTTACCACAATCGCCGCGGCGCACCTATCCCCAGCGGCAGCTCCGCGACTAGCAGACCGTCAAAAACTACTGCGCTCGGCTATGCCGCGTTGAAAGCAGCCTCGGTAAGCCGCTTGCGGCTAACGCGCGCCAGCGCGGCCCGAAGGGCGAGTGGAACGAGTAATGCTCATGTACAACTCGTACACTGCGCTTGATTCGCTACGCTCACCCTTTGGGACAGCCGCTGGCTGTTACTTCGCTGCGCTGCGTTTCTCGGCTGCTTTCGCCTTGCCTAGCCGTCACTCGCTACGTTTTTCAACGGCCTGCGAGCTACGCGTGAATACGCGAAAATCTCAATGCAAACGCTTGCGGCACATCAGTTGCGCCATTTTCGCCGTATCTGGACGATCGATGACGCCCTTCTCGGTCACCAGAAAGTCGATTAGATCCGCCGGCGTCACATCGAACACTGGGTTCAACGCAGTAATCTCGCCGACCACTCGCTTACCTCCCAGCTCCAGCAGCTCGCTGGCGGCCCGCTCCTCGATAGGAATGTCGTCGCCGTGCTCCATGCTCATGTCGATGGTCGAACTGGGGGCCACCACCATAAAGCGCACGCCGTGGTGCATGGCGTTGACCGCCAGCTGGTAGGTGCCAATCTTGTTGGCCACATCGCCATTGGCGGCGATACGGTCGGCCCCGACTATGACCCAGGTGATGCCGCGGGTTTTCATCAGATGCGCGGCGGCCGAGTCGACATTGACCGTCACCGGAATGCCGTCAGCGGCCAGTTCCCAGGCAGTCAGGCGCGAGCCCTGCAGCCAGGGCCGGGTTTCGTCGGCATAGACGCGTTCGACCAGGCCTTCGAGATAGGCCGCGCGAATCACCCCCAGGGCCGTGCCAAAGCCACCGGTAGCCAGGGCACCGGCGTTGCAGTGGGTCAGCAGGTTCTGCAGATTGCCCTGGTGCTTGCGGATCAGCTCGACACCGAGCTGGGCCATGGTCAGGTTGGCGTCGCGATCACTCTGGTGAATCCCCAGGGCCTCGGCCTCCAGCACCGCCAGGGCAACATCATCCTCTTTCACCCGCTCCAGGCGCTCGCGCATGCGGTTGAGCGCCCAGAACAGATTGACCGCGGTCGGCCGCGAAGCAGCCAGCAGGGCAAAGTCTTCCTCCAGCGCCGCGCGCCAGTCACCACCGGCAGCCAGCCGCACACGCACGGCCAGCACCACCGCATAGGCCGCACTGATCCCGATGGCCGGAGCCCCACGCACCACCATGTCGCGGATGGCCTCGGCTACAGCGGCTGCAGTGCTGTAACTGAGCCAGGTTTCCTCAAAAGGCAACGCGCGCTGGTCGAGCAGATGCAGCGCGCCATCGCGCCACTCAATAGCCCTGACCTGCTCTGCCGCTAGCAATTGCTCGCGCATGACGCACCTCTCCCGGAAAAAGCCGACCATTATACGCACAAGGTCCGCCAAACAGCGCCAGCCCGCTTGGGCAATCGGGCCAGCCCGGCGCTTTCAGCTTCAAGCCTAGGGCGTTCCTCTATAAACTCGCCATTTTACTGACCGCCGGAAGCGCTCCTTATGCCTCACGTGCCTCACGCGCCCCACGTGCCCCACGCGCCCCACGCCCCCCTCGACCTGCTGCTGCTCCCCACCTGGCTGGTGCCGGTAGAACCCGCAGGCGTGGTCTTGCATGAACACGGCCTGGGCATCCGTGACGGCCGCATCGCTCTGATCGCACCGCGCGCCGAGGCGCTCAAACACAGCGCCCTGCAGGTGCTCGAACTGCCGGGCCGCCTGCTCACCCCGGGGCTGGTCAACGCCCACGGGCATGCCGCCATGACGCTGTTCCGCGGCCTGGCCGACGACCTGCCACTGAGCACCTGGCTGGAGCAGCATATCTGGCCGGCCGAGGCCAAGTGGGTCAACGAGCAGTTCATCCAGGACGGCACCGAGCTGGCCATCGCCGAACAGCTCAAGGGCGGCATCAGCTGCTTTTCGGACATGTACTTCTTCCCGGAAACCGCCAGCCAGCTGGTGCACAAGAGCGGTATCCGCGCGCAGATCTGCATTCCCGTGCTGGATTTCCCGATTCCCGGCGCGCGCGACGCCGACGAGGCGCTGCGCAAGGGCCTGAGTCTGTTCGACGATCTCAAGCAGCATCCGCGCCTGACAGTCGCCTTCGGCCCCCACGCGCCCTACACGGTCAGCGACGACAAGCTGGAAAACATTCGCATGCTCGCCGAGCAGCTGGATGCTGGCATTCATATGCACGTACACGAAACCGCTTTCGAAGTGCAGCAGAGCCTCGAGCAGCACGGCGAGCGCCCCCTGGCCCGGCTGGCACGCCTGGGCCTGCTCGGCCCGCGATTCCAGGCCGTGCATATGACCCAGATCGACGACGAGGACCTGGCGCTGCTGGTGACCAGCAACACCAGCGTGATCCACTGCCCAGAATCCAACCTTAAGCTGGCCAGCGGCTTCTGCCCGGTGGAGCGGCTCTGGCAGGCCGGGGTCAATGTCGCCATCGGCACCGACGGTGCAGCGAGCAACAATGATCTGGACCTGCTCGGCGAAACCCGTACCGCCGCCCTGCTGGCCAAGGCCGTGGCCGGCTCGGCCAGCGCCCTCAATGCCCACAGCGCACTGCGCATGGCCACCCTCAACGGTGCCCGCGCCCTTGGCCTGGACGAGCAGATCGGTTCGCTGGAGCTGGGCAAGGCCGCCGACCTCACCGCGTTCGACCTGAACGGCCTGGCCCAGCAACCGGTCTACGACCCGGTATCGCAGCTGCTCTACGCCGGCGGCCGCGCCTGCACCGAACATGTCTGGGTGGGCGGCAAGCAATTGCTCGACGGCGGCCAACTGACCCGCCTGGACGAGCAGCAAGTTATCGCCAACGCCCGCGCCTGGGGAGCAAAGATCGCCCAGCGGTAATATGTGCAGAACACTGGCCTGACGGGCTTGTGGGAGGGGCTTTAGCCGCGACAAGCCGACAGCGCAGTTGACCAGTCGCGGCTAAAGCCCCTCCCACCAATACCCAGCCACACCCAGTAGTGCGACAAACTGACATACATTGGACGCACAACAGGCGTCCAATCCACCCGGCGAAACTGGCAACATGGGTCTCTCGCCGCAGCCTGATTCAGGGATTTATATGAGTAACGTCGACCACGCCGAAATCGCCAAATTCGAAGCCCTCGCCCATCGCTGGTGGGACCGTGAAAGCGAGTTCAAGCCGCTGCACGACATCAACCCGCTGCGGGTCAACTGGATCGACGAGCGTGTCGGTCTGGCCGGCAAGAAGGTGCTGGACGTCGGCTGCGGCGGCGGCATTCTCAGCGAGTCCATGGCCCAGCGCGGCGCGACCGTGACCGGCATCGACATGGGCGAAGCACCGCTGGCGGTGGCCCAGCTGCACCAGCTCGAATCCGGGGTGACGGTGGAATACCGGCAGATCACTGCCGAAGCGCTGGCCGAGGAAATGCCCGAGCAATTCGATGTGGTCACCTGCCTGGAAATGCTTGAGCACGTGCCGGACCCGGCATCGGTGATCCGCGCCTGCTACCGCATGGTCAAGCCTGGCGGTCAGGTATTCTTCTCTACCATCAACCGCAACCCCAAGGCCTATATGTTTGCGGTGATTGGGGCCGAATACCTGCTGCGCCTACTGCCGCGCGGCACCCATGACTTCAAGAAATTTATCCGCCCCTCGGAACTGGGAGCCTGGAGCCGCGCGGCGGGCCTTGAGGTCAAGGACATCATCGGCCTGACCTACAACCCGCTGACCAAGCGCTACAAGCTGGAAGCGGACGTTGACGTCAACTATATGATCCAGACCCTCAAGGAGGCGTGATGCGCTTGCGCGCGGTTTTATTCGATATGGACGGCACCCTGCTCGACAGCGCGCCGGACTTTGTCGCCATCAGCCAGGCCATGCGCGCCGAGCGCGGCCTGCCGCCGATTGCCGACAAGCTGATTCGTGATCAGGTCTCCGGCGGCGCGCGTGCCATGGTCGCCGCCAACTTCGCCATGAATCCCGAGGACGCAGGCTTCGAAGCCCTGCGCCTGGAGTTTCTCGAACGCTATCAGAGCCACTGCGCGGTACTGACCCGGCCCTTCGATGGCATAAATGAGCTGCTCGATGAGATCGAGCAGGCCAAGCTGATCTGGGGCGTGGCAACCAACAAACCGGTGCGTTACGCCGAGCCGATCATGCAACAGCTCGGCCTGGCGCAGCGCTCGGCGGTGCTGGTCTGCCCGGATCACGTCAGCCGCAGCAAGCCCGACCCGGAGATGCTTCTGCTGGCCTGCGCGAAGATGGGCGTGGAGCCCACCGCCACCCTGTTTATCGGCGATGACGAGCGCGATATCGAAGCCGGCCGCGCCGCCGGCTGCAAGACCGCCGCGGTCACCTACGGTTATATCCACCCACAAGACAACCCGCGCAACTGGGGTGCCGACGTGGTGGTGGATCACCCGCTGGAACTGCGCGCCGTGCTCGAACGGGCCCTATGCAGCTGCTGACTGCAGCGGCACGCCAGTATTCCGCCCGCCGCCGTCACCACGCGTGGGCTTTTAACTTGATGCTTGCCGCTTGAGGCTTGCCGCTCTCCCAAGGAGTTTCCATGTTCGACTATTCCGTTCGCCCCGATCTGCTCAAGGGCCGGGTGATTCTGGTGACCGGTGCCGGCCGCGGGATCGGTGCGGCTGCCGCCAAGACCTTTGCCGCCTTTGGTGCCACGGTGCTGCTGCTGGGCAAGACCGAAGAAAACCTCAGCCGGGTGTATGACGCCATCGAAGCGGCGGGCCACCCGCAGCCGGCGGTCATCCCGTTCAATCTGGAAACCGCCCTGCCGCACCAGTACGACGAACTGGCAGCAATGATCGAAAACGAGTTCGGCAAACTCGACGGCCTGCTGCACAACGCCTCGATCATCGGCCCGCGCACGCCGCTGGAGCAGCTGTCCGGCGACAACTTCATGCGCGTTATGCAGGTCAACGTCAACGCCATGTTTATGCTCACCAGCACCCTGCTGCCGCTGCTGAAACTCTCGGCGGACGCCTCGGTGGTGTTTACCTCCAGCAGCGTCGGCCGCAAGGGTCGCGCTTACTGGGGCGCTTATGCTGTATCGAAATTCGCCACCGAAGGCCTGATGCAGGTACTGGCCGACGAAGTCGACGGTATCGCCAACGTGCGCGCCAACAGCGTCAACCCAGGTGCCACCCGTACCGACATGCGCGCCCAGGCTTACCCCGGCGAGAACCCGGCCAACAACCCGCTGCCGGAAGCCATCATGCCGATCTACCTGTACCTGATGGGACCGGACAGCACAGGCGTCAATGGCCAAGCGTTCGACGCCCAGTAAGCCATAACGGTTGCCGCCGGTTTTCCGACGGCAACCGAATTACCTGGCATCAAATTGCCATCAACCACGCCAGTTTACCGGCAAAGTCTTGCCGCCAGCCTTTGCCGCATAACAATAAGCGCATGAAATAAAAGCATTTTTCTTATAAAAATGCGTTTGGCATGAAATTCGCTCTACCTCTTGCAGTCGTCGCGAATTGCGCAAGAGGTAAGGCTTAATGGCCCCGCACAACCAATCCAACACCATAGACTTCGATGCCGCCAAGCTGCAGCGTCTTGGCTATGCCAGCAGGTCGCAAAACACCCTCAAGCCAGTCAGCCTCGCGCAATTGCGCCAGCAACTGAGCCTGCAGCTGCAGACCTCCCTGGAAACCGAGCGGATTCTCGAACTGTTCTTCGACGCTGTGCAGCGCCTGGTGCCGCTCAGCTCCCTGAGCTACCAGCTGGCCTCCTGCGACCTGCGCCTGGATCTGGGCGAACGCGCCAACCACTCGGCCGGCTACCGCCTTAACCACGACGGCGAATACCTCGGCGAGCTGACCTTCCGCCGCAGCTACCGTTTCAGCGAAGACGAACTGGGCCAGCTCGAATCCCTGTTGGCCAGCCTGCTGTTCCCGCTGCGCAACGCCCTGCTCTACCGCGCCGCCCTGCAGACCGCACTGCGCGACCCGCTGACCGAAACCGGCAACCGCGTGGCCATGACCCAGACCCTGCAGCGTGAGGTCGACATGGCGCGGCGCAACCTGCAGCCGCTGTCGGTGCTGATGGTGGATATCGACCACTTCAAGCAGATCAACGACCAGCACGGCCACAGCATTGGCGATGAGGCACTCAAGGCCGTGGCCAATGCCCTGAAAGACAGTCTGCGCAACGTCGATATGGTGTTCCGCTATGGCGGCGAGGAGTTTCTGGTACTGCTTTCCAATACCAGCCGCGAAGCCGCCTCCATGGTCGGTGAGCGCCTGCGCATGGCGGTCATGGGCATCCAGTACCTGGTGGAAAATCGCACCATCGACCTGTCCGTCAGCCTCGGCTGCGCCAGCCTGCTGCCGGGCGAGTCCGTGGAAAGCCTGCTGCGCCGGGCCGACAGTGCGCTGTACGTGTCCAAGCGCGAAGGCCGTAACCGCCTGTCCATGGCTGGCTGACTATCACGGATACGCAAAAGGCGACCCGAGGGTCGCCTTTTGTTTTACAGCACCCGGTGTTACTCGGGCTTGCGGCTACCACGACCAAAACCAGGGCGCTGGCCCTCGCTGGTGGGCTGGCTGCGACGCTTGACCGGCGCACCGGCCGGCTTGCGCGACGGACGCTCGGTCAAGGCCACCGCGGGACGCGGCTGCGCACCGGGCTTGGCTGGGCGCTTCTTGTTGACGTCACGCGGCCGCTCGGCCACCGGCGTGCCCTTGCCCGCCTGACCACGGCCTTGCGGCTCACGCCCCGACTCGGCACGGGGGGCCCGCGGCGTACGCTGCACGCGCTCGCCCCGCTCCGCGCCTTCGCCACGGGGTGCACGCCCGCGGCCCTGGTCACCCTCGCTCGCGCCAGCATGGGCCGGACGCAGGGTCCGCTCCGGACGGGCGGCGCGGCCCACCGGCTTGGCCGATTTGCGCTGCAGGCGGTCGATCTTGTCGCGGGTCTTTTCCTTCATATCCGGCAGGGCCACCGGCTTGAGGCCGACTTCCTCGCTGAGGATATCCACTTCACGCTGGCCCATTTCGCGCCAGCGACCCATGGTCAGGTCCGAGGTGATAAATACCGGGCCGAAACGCACGCGCTTCAGACGGCTGACCACCAGGCCCTGGGATTCCCACAAGCGACGCACTTCGCGGTTACGGCCTTCCATCACCACACAGTGGTACCAATGGTTGAAGCCTTCGCCGCCCGGCGCTTCCTTGATGTCGGTGAACTTGGCCGGGCCGTCTTCGAGCATCACGCCAGCTTTCAGGCGCTCGATCATCTCTTCGTCGACTTCACCACGCACGCGCACGGCGTATTCACGGTCCATCTGGTAGGACGGATGCATCAGGCGGTTGGCCAGTTCACCGTCGGTGGTGAACATCAGCAGACCGGTGGTGTTGATGTCGAGGCGGCCGATATTGATCCAGCGGCCTTCTTTCGGCCGTGGCAGGCGATCGAACACGGTCGGACGGCCTTCCGGGTCGTCACGGGTGCAGATCTCGCCTTCGGGTTTGTTATAGATGATCACGCGGCGCACGCTTTCGGCGGCTTCTTCGCGGCGGATTACCTTGCCATCGACGGCGATTGCATCGTGCAGGTCGACGCGCACGCCAAGGCTGGCGACTGCGCCATTGACCTTGACGCGGCCGGCGGTGATCCAGGCTTCGATTTCACGGCGTGAAGCCAGGCCCATACGCGCCATGACTTTCTGCAGTTTCTCGCCTGCTGGGGTGTATTCTTCGGATTCACTCATCTGGGCACCTCCCGGTGTTTTCTCTGGTGATAAAGACGGTATAGGCCTAGCCTATTCGTCGAAGGGCCGCGGAGCATACGCGAAACGCAGCTGATTAGCACGGTTTGAGGCTAGCCGGCAGACGAGCAGCCGTCGGCCTTTGCGACAGTCGGCACCTACGTACTAGCCCGTTACCGTAGCCCGGATGAAATCCGGGGAGCTGCCATCCCGGATTGCGCCAGGGCTTATCCGGGCTACCGCTGATCGGTAGCCGTAGGATGGGTGGGGCCGCCTAGGTGATAACCCATCGGCACTTGATGGGTTATCACCCATCCTACGGCCCTCTCAGTCAGGCAGCTGCTCTTTATCCAGGGTTTGCTGAGGCTCTTCGGCATCGTCAAGCTCATCGTCCTGCTCGGGCAGATCGTCGAAGTCGGTCTTCAGGCCCTGCTCCATCGAGTCGAGTTCGGCCAGCAGGCTGCTGAAGCTGGTTTCTTCGCTCGCCTCCACCGCTGGCTCATCGGCCAGAGCCAGGTCAGCACGCGCTTGCAGGCTTTGCGGGGCTTCCTGTTCATCGTCAAAGGCCAGTACCGGCTCGGGCTCCAGCTCGCGCAGGGCGGCCAGGGGCGGGAGTTCGTCGAGGCTTTTCAGGTTGAAGTGGTCGAGAAACAGCCGGGTGGTGGCGAACATCGCAGGCCGGCCCGGCACATCGCGGTAACCCACCACGCGAATCCATTCGCGCTCCAGCAGGGTTTTGACGATATGGCTGTTGACCGCCACGCCGCGCACATCCTCGATCTCGCCGCGGGTAATGGGCTGGCGGTAGGCGATCAGCGCCAGGGTCTCCAGCATCGCCCGTGAGTAGCGCTGCGGGCGCTCTTCCCACAACCGGCCAACCCAGGGCGCGTAGCGTTCACGCACTTGCAGACGGTAACCAGACGCCACTTCGATAAGCTCGAAAGCGCGCCCTTCGCAGGACTTGCCCAGGTGCGTCAGCGCCTTTTTGAAGACCGCTGGTTCCGGCCGCTCGGCCTCTTCGAACAGCTCGTACAGGCGCTCCAGCGATTGCGGTTTGCCGGATGCCAGCAGAAAGGCTTCGAGCAGGCTGGCCAGCTCACGGGGTTCGTTAAGGTTCATGCTTATTCAGCCCGCGCACGCACATGGATTGGCCCAAAAGCCTCATTTTGCACCAGTTCAACCAGGGATTCCTTGATCAACTCGAGCACTGCCATAAAGGTCACCACCACCCCGAGCTTGCCCTCTTCAGCGCTGAACAGGCTGACAAAGGGCACAAAAGCGCCGCCCTTGAGGCGCTCCAGCACTTCGCTCATGCGCTCACGGGTCGACAGCGCTTCACGGGTCACCTGGTGGCTTTCGAACATATCGGCACGGCGCAGCACCTCGGCCATGGACAGCAGCAGCTCTTCCAGGCTGACATCCGGCAGCAGCTTGCGCGCCCGCGCTTCGGGAGCCTCCAGGCGCGGCACGGTGAGGTCGCGGCCAACCCGGGTCAGGCCATCGATGCCTTCGGCGGCGGCCTTGTAGCGTTCGTACTCCTGCAGACGGCGGATCAGCTCGGCGCGCGGATCGTCCTCTTCGACCTCGGCTTCGCTGGAGCGCGGCAGCAGCATGCGCGACTTGATCTCCGCGAGCATGGCCGCCATCACCAGGTACTCGGCGGCCAGCTCCAGGCGCACCGACTGCATCAGCTCGACATAGCCCATGTACTGACGGGTGATTTCCGCCACCGGGATATCCAGCACGTCGATGTTCTGCTTGCGGATCAGGTACAGCAGCAGGTCCAGCGGCCCTTCGAAGGCTTCCAGAAAGACTTCCAGGGCATCGGGCGGGATATACAGGTCCAGCGGCATCTCGGTCACCGCCTGGCCATAGACCAGGGCGAACGGCAGCTCCTGTTGAGCACCGGCCTGGGTATCGACGGCTTCCTGCGACGGCGGATTGGACATGGGGCTCTCGTTGGCGGACTTAGCGGTAATTCAAACCCAGGGCCATGCGCACTTCGCTCAGGGTCTCGCGGGCTTCGGAACGTGCCCGTTCGGCCCCTTCGGCGAGAATCTGACGCACCAGGTCGGGGTTGTCCTGATAATCCAACGCCCGCGCCTGCAAAGGCTTCAACTCGTTCTGCACGGTCTCGATCAGCGGGGCCTTGCACTCCAGGCAGCCGATACCCGCGCTTTTGCAGCCCTGCTGCACCCAGGCGCAGGTGGCCTCACTGGAATACAGCTGGTGCATCGGCCATACCGGGCAGAGCGCCGGATCGCCAGGGTCGCCGCGGTGTACACGCGCCGGGTCCGTGGGCATGCGGCGGATCTTGTCTTCGACCTCATTCGTGCTATCGCGCAGGAAAATCGCATTGTTGTTGGACTTGGACATCTTGCTGCCATCCAGGCCCAGCAGCTTCGGCGACTCGCTCAGCAATGGCTGGGGCTCAGGCAGAAGCACCTTGCCGCCGCCCTCCAGGTAACCAAACAGCCGTTCCTTGTCGCCCAGGGTCATGCTTTGCTGATCCTTGAGCAGGGCGCGGGCGGTCTCCAGGGATTCGACATCGCCCTGTTCCTGATAAGCCTTGCGCAGGTTGTTGTAGAGCGTGGCGGTTTTCTTGCCCAGCTTGACGATGGCCGCCTCGGCCTTGTCTTCAAAGCCCGGCTCACGGCCGTAGAGGTGATTGAAGCGGCGTGCGACGTCGCGGGCGAACTCGATATGCGCCAGCTGATCGCTGCCCACCGGCACCACGCCGGCGCGATAGAGCAGGATGTCCGCGGCCTGCAGCAGGGGATAGCCGAGAAAACCGAAGGTGCCCAGGTCCTTGCCGTGCAACTGCTCCTGCTGCTCCTTGTAGGACGGCACCCGCTCCAGCCAGCTGAGCGGGCAGATCATCGACAACAGCAGATGCAGTTCGGCGTGTTCGGGCACCTGGGACTGGATAAACAGGGTCGCCGAGCTGGGGCTGACACCGGCCGCCAGCCAGTCCACCGCCATGTCCATTACCCGCTGGGACAGCGAGCCGACCTCATCGTAGTCGGTGGTCAGGGCATGCAGGTCGACGATGCAGAAGAAGCACTCGTAACTGTGCTGCATCTTGACCCAGTTTTTCAGCACACCATGGTAGTGACCCAGGTGCAGGCGACCGCTGGGACGCATGCCGGACAGCACACGGCGCTCGGAATCAACAAGACTCAAACCAGGTTACCTATACGAATCGACAGGGGGCAAAGTATAGCGAGGCTCGCTGCCGCTGCGGGAAAAACGACAAGGGCACCGCCCAGCCGTGCATAGCCACAGGGGCAACGCCTTGCGGCGTGGCACTCAGGCCTCGACGAAGGGCGTCGGATCACCGCAACCGACCCGGATGATTTCCGGCTCGTCATCGATCAGGCTGACCACGGTGGAAGCCGCCAGGCCGCCGAAGCCACCATCGATGATCAGATCGACCTGGTGTTCAAGCATCTGGCGCATCTCGTAAGGGTCGCTCATTGGCAGATCTTCACCCGGCAGGATCAGGCTGACGCTCATCAGCGGCTCGCCAAACTCCTCCAGCAGGGCCATGGCGATCGGATGGCTGGGCACCCGCAGGCCGATGGTGCGGCGCTTGGCGTGCAGCAACATGCGCGGCACTTCGCGGGTGGCACTGAGGATAAAGGTGTAGGGCCCAGGCGTATGGGTCTTGAGCAGACGGAAGGCCGCCGTATCGACCTTGGCAAAGGTGCTGAGCTGCGACAGATCGCGGCACACCAGGGTGAAGTTGTGCTTGTCGTCCAGTTGGCGCAGGCGGCGAATGCGCTCCACTGCGTTCTTGTCGCCGATATGGCAGCCGACCGCATAGGAGGAATCGGTCGGGTAGATCACCACACCGCCGGCTCTGATGATCGCCACCGCCTGTTTAATCAGGCGCGACTGGGGATTTTCCGGATGGATCTGGAAGAACTGACTCACACTAAGACCCTGTTCAGATTGCAGTAGGCTGCTGGACATGCTGAAACCGTGCCCAAAGGGGCGGTAGATCCTCGGGAACCGGGCGATATACGCCCAACTCTGACCACTGGCCCGGGGCGTGAAAATCACTGCCCGCGGTGACGAACATGCCGAACTCACGCGCCAGAATCGCCAGGCTGCCGACCTGCTCGGCCGGCTGCATACCGTTGACCACCTCCAGAGAGTGCCCGCCGGCACCGACAAAGTCGGCGATCAACTTGCGTCTTTTACTCCGAGTAAAATCATACTGCCAGGGATGCGCCAGACTGACCCAGGCACCGGCACGGCGCAGGGTATCGACGGCCTGAGCCAATTCGGGCCAGTGCTGTTTGACATCGCCCAGCTTGCCCGAGCCCAGCCATTTGCGAAACGCTTCGGCGCGGTCTTTGACATGACCGCTGCGCACCAGAAAATCGGCGAAATGCGGCCGCGCCGGGGCATTGCCGCTGTCGCCCAGTTCCTGCTGCATGGCCCGCGCGCCGTCCAGCGCGCCCGGCATACCTTTGGCTTCCAGACGCTTGCCGATCTCCGCGGCGCGTAACCAGCGGCCCTCGTGCAACTCGGCAATCGCCTGCTGCAGCGCAGGCGCATCGCGATTGAAGGCATAACCCAGCACATGGATAGTCGCTCCGCCCCAGGTGCAGGACAGTTCGATGCCATTGACCAGCTGCATGCCCAGGGCCTGCGCGGCCGCATGGGCCTCATCCAGCCCATCCAGGGTGTCGTGATCGGTCAGGGCCAGCAAACGCACCCCGCGCTCGAACGCCCGCGTCACCACCACAGCGGGCGCAAGTGCGCCATCCGAAGCGGTGCTGTGGCAATGCAGATCGACATCCATAAGGGGCACTTTCCCAGTAATTTATGTTTGTTATTATGCCGGCAGATATGGATTCATGCTGGCCTGCGCCAATATTTCCTCGACTTTGCCTGGCCGGGCTGCTTTTCTCCCCGCACATAAGCCCCTGCGCCGCCGCCAATTAAGGACCGAGATGCTCTACGCCATCATTGCCACCGATGTGGAAAACTCCCTGGAAAACCGCCTCAGCGCCCGCCCTGCCCATCTGGCCCGGCTGGAACAGCTGAAAAGCGAAGGCCGCCTGGTACTGGCCGGCCCGCACCCGGCCGTAGACAGCAACGACCCGGGCCCGGCCGGCTTTACCGGCAGCCTGATAGTGGCCGAATTCGATTCCCTGAGCGCCGCGCAGAGCTGGGCCGATGCCGACCCTTATCGCGCGGCCGGGGTTTATGCCGCGGTCCAGGTCAAGCCGTTCAAGCTGGTCCTGCCCTGATCTCGACCGCCACGCCGAATGTCCCATAACAATAAGTACCAACAGGAGTTCCGATGCGTCCAGGCCCGCTGATTCTGCTACTGACCCTGTCGCTACCCGCCGCCGTGCAGGCCGAGCAAAGTCCGCCGGCGGCGTCCGCGGCCCAGGCGCAAATCGACAGCCTGGAACAGCGCCTGGCCATCAGCGAGGAGCAGCGCGACGCCATGGCTGCCGAGCTGCAGGCCAACGACGGCGAACGCGAAAGCGCCCAGCTGCAACGCCTGCGCCAGGAAAATCAGCGCCTCAAGCTGCAACTCAAGAAAGCTCAGGCCCAGGCCCCGCAACCACTGATCAGCGAACAGCA
Organism: Pseudomonas sp.; assembly: GCF_035512415.1. Lineage (GTDB taxonomy): Bacteria > Pseudomonadota > Gammaproteobacteria > Pseudomonadales > Pseudomonadaceae > Aquipseudomonas. The sequence goes on from NZ_DATKDZ010000009.1 coordinate 62,758, forward strand.
GAGGTGGTTTGCCATAGGTGCGGGGGCCGGTCTGCTCGGGGTTATCATCGGGGCATTGTTGCGCGGCAGCCGGCGCTCGCGCCGAGAGTGGTTGAACTGACCCTATGAGCGCCTTGCTGTTAATCGACGACGACATTGAACTGTGCGAGCTGCTGGCCAGCTGGCTGAGCCAGGAAGGCTTCCAGGTCAGCGCCTGCCACGACGGCAGTAGTGCACGTCTGGCCCTGGCCACTCAGGCCCCGGATGCGGTGGTGCTGGATGTGATGCTGCCCGACGGCAGCGGCCTGGAGCTGCTTAAACAGTTGCGTAGCGACCATCCCGAACTACCGGTTCTGATGCTCTCCGCCCGCGGTGAGCCGCTGGACCGCATTCTCGGCCTGGAGCTGGGTGCCGACGACTACCTGGCCAAACCCTGTGACCCCCGCGAGCTGACCGCGCGCCTGCGCGCCGTACTGCGCCGCACCCTGCCTCCCGCCCCTTCCAGTCAGCTGGAGCTGGGCGATCTGCAATACAGCCAGGCCCGCGGCATCGTCGCGCTGGGGGAGCAGGAAGTGCTCCTGACTCTCTCGGAAAGCCGCATTCTCGAAGCCCTGCTGCGCCAACCGGGGGAGCCGGTGGACAAACAGGAGCTGGCGCAACTGGCCCTGGGCCGCAAACTGACCCTCTATGACCGCAGCCTGGATATGCATGTCAGCAACCTGCGCAAGAAACTCGGCCCCCATGCAGATGGACGCCCGCGCATTCTTGCCTTGCGTAGCCGCGGCTATTACTACAGCGTTTAGTAAAGCTGCCGCGAGGCGCTCTTTACCCAAGCTTTACCTTGCCCTGACGGCCCTTGACCTTGACCGCCCTAGACTGGGCTCATCCGGTATCAACCGGTTTCAGACAAGGAGATACATCATGCGCAAGACCCTTACCGCAGTACTGCTCGCCCTGACCCTGCCGAGCCTGGCCATGGCCATGCCCGAAGGCGGCCCGCGTCACGGCGGCGGCCATCATGGTGAACATGGCTCGCGCATGTTCAAAGAGCTCGACCTGAGCCAGGAGCAGCACCGCGAAATCCGTAAGCTGATGGGCGAGCAGATGAAAGGCCGCCATGACATCACCAAACGCTATCTGGACAAGCTGCCGGCTGCTGAACAGAAAGCCATGCAGGACGAACTGAAAGCCGCCAAGGACAAGCAGCACAGCGCCGTCCGCGCCCTGCTCAAGCCCGAGCAGCAGAAAGCCTTCGACGAGCACCAGAAGAAAATGCAGGAACGTCGCGCCGAACGTCTGGCATTCAAAGCCTGGCAGGCCGAGCAGGCGAAGAAGAACTAACCCGACCAAGCGGTCATACGCCCATCAGGCTGCAAAGCCTGATGGGCGTAACCGTTTTCACCACAGCCATTAACTACTAAGGAGCCACCGTGCGGTCACTGTTCTGGCGCATCTTTGCCAGCTTCTGGCTGGCTATTGCCCTGGTTGCCGGGCTGTCCATGCTGCTTGGGCGCATGCTCAACCAGGACGCCTGGCTGCTCAGTCAGCATCCCGCCGTAGCAGGGCTGGCCGAAGGCTGGACGCAGCGCTATGAACAACAGGGCCCTCAGGCCGCTCAGGCGTTCCTGGAGCAGCGCAAAGAAGTGTTTCGTATCAACGTGCAGGTGCTCGGCGAGAACGGCCAGCCCCTGGTACGCGGCACCTTCCCGCCCCGTGCGGCGGCTTTCGAAGCCCGCGCACAAAACCCCAAGCGCTTGCCCTGGCGACGCCTGAATGACGACTACAACAGCCCGCACAGCGGCGAAACCTATCTGTTTATCTACCGCATCCCGAATCCCGAAGTCGCCGCCTGGCAGCGTGAAAGCCGGCTCTGGCCACTGAGCGCACTGGGCATCGCCCTAGTGGTGCTGACCCTGTTCAGCCTCTGGCTGACGCTCTCCATCACCCGCCCACTGAATCGCCTACGCGGCGCGGTGCATGACCTGGGACAAACCGCTTATCAACAGAACAGCCTGGCACGCCTGGCCCAGCGACGTGATGAACTCGGCGTACTGGCGGCCGACTTCAACCGCATGGGCGAGCGCGTGCAAGGCCTGATCAGCAGCCAACGCCAGTTGCTGCGCGATGTGTCCCATGAGCTGCGCTCACCGCTGGCACGCCTGCGCATCGCCCTGGCGTTGACCGAACGGGCAGAGGTCAGCGAACGGGAGAAGTACTGGCCGCGCCTGAGCAAGGAATGCGACCGCCTGGAAGCGCTGATCAGTGAAATCCTCGCCCTCGCCCGCCTCGACGCCGAACCCGGCGCGGCGCAGCCGATCAACCTGGACGAACTGCTACACAAATTGCAGGAAGACGCGCGCCTGGACGCTCCAGAGCAACAGATCGAGATTCAGCTGGAAAGCGGCCTGCAGCTCAACGGCTGGCCGGATATGCTGCAACGCGCAATGGACAACCTGCTGCGCAATGCTCTGCGCTTCAACCCAGTTGGCCAGCCCATCGTATTGACCGCCAGCAGAAACGCTGAGCAGCTATGCCTGAGCGTACGTGACCACGGCCCTGGTGCGGCCCCCGAGCTGCTGGCACGCCTTGGCGAACCCTTCTTCCGCGCCCCGGGCCAGACCAGCAGCGGTCATGGCCTGGGCCTGGCCATCGCGCGCCGCGCGGCGGAGCGGCATGGCGGCCAGCTGGAACTGAGCAACCATACGCAAGGCGGCTTTATCGCCACCCTGCGCTTGCCACTCACTGCGCCGCAGGCCAGGCCCTGACAAAATCACCGACCTGCACCTGTGGCACCGCGCGCAACTCGCGCTCCGGGGTGCCGAGGTAGAGGTAGGCAATCACCTGTTCATCAGCGTTCAGCCCCAGTCCGGTAGCGACCTGCGGGTTGTAGGCCATATCACCGGTGCGCCAGACCGCACCAATGCCCTGCGCATGGGCAGCCAACAGAATGCCGTGGGCAGCACAGCCGGCGGCCAGTACTTGCTCCTGCGCGGGCACTTTCAGGTTGGCCTGTACGCGGGCAATCACCACCACCAGCAACGGCGCACGCAGCGGCATGGCGCGCGCCTTGGTCACAGCTTCTGGGCTGGCATCGGCGGGCAAGGCACTGGCAAACAGCTCGCCCAACTGCGTCAGCGCATCGCCTTCAACGGTGAGAAAACGCCAGGGCCGCAGCTGGCCATGGTCAGGCGCACGCAGAGCGGCGCGAAATAACAGCTCACGCTGCGCAGTATCGGGGGCCGGCGCAATCAAGCGCGGCGCGGAAACACGGTTTAGCAACGCATCAAGAGCGTCCATCAGCCACCTCGGCAATTGAAACAGACGGCCATTCTAGTGCCTGCGCGCTGCCGGTGGGCAATCCGCACAGGTTCTCAGGCCACCCGTTCAGGCGAAACGCTGGGCAATACCGGCGGCATCAAAGGAGGCAAACCGTGTGCACTGCGCGCCGCATCGCAATGCGGATTGTGCTCGCCATTGCCCCAGGAGGCCTCAAACTCGCGGCAGGTGCTGGAGCGCTGCTCATAGAGCGTACAGCGCACCCCCTGGCCGACTTCACCGAGCAGGGCCGTGCAGCGCACGGGCTTGTGCTCCGTGCCGCGCATGGCGACACGATGCGGGGTGATCAGCACAACCTGATCATCGGGCACCACACCACCCGCCGATTGGCACTCACCCCAGAAAAATGACACACGAAAATGCGCGCAGCAGGCGCCACAGCTAAGACAAGGATTGCTATTGGACATGATTTGGCGGGCTCAGAAACCGGCAAGGGCCGGCACCTGGCGGCTATTCTATGCAGCGCCAAGCGCTTGTAAAGCGCGCATTGTGGCGGCTGTACAGCGGCTGCAGCGCGCGTAGAATAACGCCCCTTTGCGCCACAGAGCCCGAGCCGACCCCATGTCATTGCCGACACTGCGCATCATTGCTTTTATTCTCGGCATCTTCCTGATCACCCTGGCCGTCAGCATGTTGATCCCCATGCTGACGCTGCTGCTGTATTCGCGCACGGACGACCTCAATGCCTTTCTCTGGTCCAGCCTGGTAACCGCCGCGGCAGGCATCGCCATGGTCATCCCCGGGCGACCCAAGGAAGCGCAGCTGCGCCCGCGCGACATGTACCTGCTGACCACCGGCAGCTGGCTGGTGGTGTGCATTTTCGCCGCCTTGCCGATGGTGCTGATTCACCACATCAGCTACACCGACGCCTTCTTCGAGACCATGTCCGGCGTTACCACCACCGGCTCAACCGTGCTGGTAGGCCTGGACCAGGCCTCCCCTGGTCTGCTGATCTGGCGCTCTATGCTGCAGTGGCTCGGCGGTATCGGCTTTATCGGCATGGCGGTGGCGATTCTGCCGCTGCTGCGAGTCGGCGGCATGCGCCTGTTCCAGACTGAATCCTCCGACTGGGGCGAGAAGGTCATGCCGCGCTCGCATATGGCGGCCAAATACATCCTGTTTATCTACCTGAGCCTGACCCTGATCGGTTTTCTCGGCTTCTGGCTGGCCGGCATGACGCCCTTCGATGCGATCAATCATGCGATGACCTCGATCTCCACCGGCGGCTATTCGACCTCGGACTCCTCCCTGGCCAACTGGAGCCAGTCGGCCGTGCACTGGGTGGCGGTGGTGCTGATGATCTGCGGCGGCCTGCCCTTTACCCTGTATGTCGCCACCCTGCGCGGCAATCGCAAAGCGCTGTTCAAGGACCATCAGGTACGCGGCTTTCTCGGCTTTTTGCTGGCCACCTGGCTGGTGTTCGGCACCTGGCTGTGGCTGCACTCGGATAACAGCTGGCTGGATGCGTTTCGCATCGTCGCGGTGAATGTCACCTCGGTGGTCACCACCACCGGCTTTGCCCTGGGCGATTACACCACCTGGGGCAGTTTCGCCGTGCTGCTGTTCTTCTACCTGACCTTTGTCGGCGGCTGCTCGGGCTCCACCTCCGGCGGCCTGAAGATCTTTCGCTTCCAGGTGGCCTACGTGCTGCTGCGCGCCAACCTGCAGCAACTGGTGCACCCGCGCGCGGTGATCAAGCAGCAGTACAACAATCACAACCTCGACGAGGAGATTGTTCGCTCGCTGATCACCTTTTCGTTTTTCTTCACCATCACCATCGGCGTGATCGCCCTTGGCCTGACTCTGCTGGGCCTGGACTGGGTAACAGCGCTGACCGGCGCAGCGACCGCGGTGTGCAACGTGGGCCCTGGTTTGGGCCCGATCATCGGTCCGGCGGGTAATTTCTCCAGCCTGCCGGATGCGGCCAAATGGCTGCTGACTATTGGCATGCTGCTCGGTCGCCTGGAAATTCTTACCGTACTGGTGCTGGTAACTCGGGCATTCTGGCGACACTAAGCGAAATCGGCTGTGCGTCAAGCGAGCAAGCCCGATAACCTAGACATTTGCTATTACTGCAACGGAACCCGCTTAGATGGCTTGGCCGACCTTACGGATCATCGCGTTTATCAATGGCATTTTTCTTCTGACCCTGGCGATCAGCATGGCCGTACCCATGCTGACCCTGGTGCTGTTTGCGCGGCCTGACGAACTCAACGCCTTTCTCTGGTCCAGCCTGATCACCTTTATCACGGGCATCGCGCTGATCGCTCAGGGCCGGCCCAAGGATGTGCAGCTGCGCCCGCGCGACATGTACCTGCTGACGGTGTCCAGCTGGATACTGGTGGGGCTGTTCGCCTCCCTGCCCTTTATGTTCTCCCAGCACATGGGCGTGACCGACGCGGTATTTGAAAGCATGTCGGGCATCACCGCCACCGGTGCCACGGTGCTGACCGGGCTGGACAGCATGTCGCCGGGGATTTTGATCTGGCGCTCACTGCTGCACTGGCTCGGCGGTATCGGCTTTATCGCCATGGCCGTGGCGATTCTGCCGATGCTGCGTATCGGCGGTATGCGCCTGTTCCAGACTGAATCATCGGACCGTTCCGAAAAGATCATGCCGCGCTCGCATATGGTCGCCAAATACATGATCGCGGCCTATCTGGGCATTAGCCTGCTCGGCTGCCTGGCGCTGTGGACGGCGGGCATGGGCGGGTTCGATGCGATCAACCACACCATGTCAGCCATCGCCACCGGCGGGTTTTCCACCTCGGATCAATCCCTGGGCAAATGGACCGAGCCGGCGGTGCACTGGGTCACCATCGCGCTGATGATCCTCGGCAGTGTGCCGTTCGTGCTGTTTGCCTCGATGCTGCGCGGCAACTACAAGGCCTTGATCAGGGACCAGCAAGTGCGTGGCTTTCTCGGTATTTTGCTGAGCACCTGGCTGCTGCTCGGCACCTGGTATTACCTGAGCACCGAACTGCACTGGCTCGAAGCGATTCGCCATGTGGCGTTCAACACCACCTCGATCATGACCACCACCGGCTTTGCCCTTGGCGATTACACGCTGTGGGGCGGCTTTGCCGGCATGCTGTTTTTCTACCTGGGGTTTATCGGCGGCTGCTCGGGTTCAACCGCTGGCGGGCTGAAGATATTCCGTTTTCAGGTGGCCTACGTGTTGCTCAGGGCCAACCTGATGCAGCTGATCCACCCGCGCGCGGTGATCAAGCAGCAATACAACCACCACCATCTGGATGAAGACATCGTCCGTTCGATCCTGACCTTCTCGTTCTTCTTCACCATCACCATCGCCGTGCTGGCCCTGGGCCTGACGCTCTGCGGGCTGGACTGGATCACCGCACTCAGCGGCGCGGCCAGCACCGTCTCCGGCGTTGGCCCCGGTATGGGCCCGATCATTGGCCCGGCGGGCAACTTCTCTAGCCTGCCGGATACTGCCAAATGGCTGCTGACCTTCGGCATGCTGCTCGGCCGCCTGGAAATCCTTACCGTGCTGGTGCTGATGCTGCCGGCGTTCTGGCGACACTAAGCGCGCCGCTACAGGCGCGCGCGGTACTCACCCGGCGTGGTGTCAAACCAACGACGAAAGGCGCGAAAGAAGTTGCTCGGGTCGGAGAAGCCCAGCAGGTAGGAAATTTCCAGCAAGGTCAGATTGGCCTGCCCCAGGTACTGGCCGGCCAGCTCGCGGCGCGTGTCGTCAAGCAGGTGCTGGTAACTGGTGCCCTCATCCTGCAAACGCCGCTGCAAGGTACGTTCGGACAGCAGCAGCGCCTGCGCCACCGCTTCGCGTTTAGGCTCGCCCTGGGGCAGCAGACGGCATAACACCTGACGCACCTGATGGGTCACCCGCGTACCGGAAAACCGCGCCAGGTAATCGCCCGCAAAGCGGTCATGCAGCTGCGCCAGCGCCTCGTTGGCCGACGGCAGCGGGGCATCCAGATCGGCCCGTTCAAACAGCAAGGCGTAATTCTCGGCATTGAATTTCAGCGGGCACTGGAACACCTCTTCATAAGGCAGCAGATTCTCCGGAGCCGGCCCCATCAAACTCACCAGGCGTGGACGCAGCGGCTTGCCGGTCAGCCAGCGGCAGAATGCCAGGGAGTGCGCCAGCGAGGCCTCGGCGCTTTGCCGCGCCGATGGCAGGCGATCACCGTGGATCGCCAGAAGCATTTCATAGCCCTCGGAAGTGGGATGAAAACTGAGGTCGGCACCCTCGCCGATAATCCGCTGATAACGCACCAGACGGGCAAAGCCTTCCTGCAGGTTGCGGCTGCTCATCACCGCATAGCCAACCACGTTGAAGGATGATGGCCGCAGAATCTTCGCCATATTCAGGCCAATCGCCGGGTTACCGGAGGCTTCAACGGCCAGGTGCCAGAGACGGGTCATGGCATCCTGGGCAAAGCGCGCATCGGAGTCGCTCAAGGCGGCATAGTCGAGCCCCAGCTGGGCAAACAGGCTGCGGCAATCAACCCCGCCAAGCTCCAGGGCCGCGACAATGCCCGAGGCCCAGCTGGATGAAGTAGTACGTTCACTCATGACTTGTTCTTATTGGGTCGGGCGACGGAAGGATACTAAACTGGCACCTAATGTCAGTGGCCCAGCGCGTCAGTCGACCTAGACTGCTAGTAAGCCGCCATCGCTGCAACCCTGGTGGTGGTCAAAAGAATAAGAGGAGACCCCTGATGACCACTGAAACCCAAGAACGCTACAACAGCTTCGCCGAGTTCTACCCCTACTACCTGCAGGAGCACAGCAACGCCACCTGCCGCCGCCTGCACTATGTCGGCAGCCTGCTGGTGCTCTGTGTGCTGGGTTATGCCCTGGCAACTCAGCAGTGGCTCTGGCTGCTGGCCATCCCGCTGATTGGTTACGGCTTTGCCTGGGTCGGCCACTTTGTCTTCGAGAAAAACCGCCCCGCCACCTTTGATTACCCGCTCTATTCGCTGATGGGCGACTGGGTGATGCTCAAGGACGCCTTTACCGGGCGGATCAAGTTCTAGTCGCAGGTCCGGCCTAGCCCCCCCAACAACCGATCACGGCCAATACTGCACCATTCGGCTGCCATGCTTGGCTCATGCCTGCCCGCTTGGTTATGATCCCGACCTTTGTCGCTTGCCCGACGAAGGTTTGCCGACCCGTAGACGTCCAGTAGAGACGCCGCATCTCAGCAGGGATCCCCGCCATAGCATGAATGCCCAAACCTCGACCCGGCTTCCCGCCCTACCGGCATCGCCGCTGCGCGAATATTACGCACGCGTGCTGGCCTATATCGCCATTGCCGCCAGCATTGCCGCGGGCACCTATGTCCAGCATTTCGGCTATGACATCCTCTGGATGGTGCCCTACGCCCTGCTCTACCCCCATCTGGCCCACCAACTGAGCCTGCGTTTCAAGCGCGACCATCCGCAAAGAACCACCCTCAGCCTGCTGTTTATCGATGCCCTGCACGCCGGGGCCGCCATGGCCCTGCTCGGTTTCTCCGTGGTGCCGAGCCTGATGGCCCTGCTGATTCTGAGCTTCAGCTCCCTGGTGGTCGGCGGCCTGCGCTATATGGCACTGGCGATCCTTGTCGCCCTGAGCAGCAGCGTGCTGAGCGCCGCGCTGATTCGCCCTCAGATCGAGGTCAACACCCCGGCCGTGGTGGCCCTGGTCAGCATCCTGTTCACCATTCTGTATATCTGCATCACCGCCTACTTCGTGCACCAGCAGGGCCTGCGCCTGGCCCAGGTGCGCAGCGAAATCAAACGCGAACAGGAAAAGGCCGCACGCCTGGCGCGCAACCTGGCCAAGTACCTGTCGCCGCAGGTGTGGGAATCGATCTTCACCGGCAAGAAGAGCGTGCGCCTGGAGACCCAGCGCAAGAAGCTCACGGTGTTTTTCTCCGACATCAAGGGCTTTACCGAGTTGTCCGAAGAACTGGAAGCCGAGGCCCTGACCGACCTGCTTAACACCTACCTCAACGAGATGTCGAAGATCTGCCTGAAATACGGCGGCACCATCGACAAATTTATCGGTGACTGCGTCATGGTGTTCTTCGGTGATCCGGCCAGCAAAGGCGCGAAGAAAGATGCGGTGAATGCCGTGTCCATGGCCATCGCCATGCGCAAGCATATGAAGGTGCTACGCCAGCAGTGGCGCGCCCAGGGCATCACCAAGCCACTGGAAATCCGCATGGGTCTGAATACCGGCTACTGCACCGTGGGCAACTTCGGTGCCGACACGCGCATGGACTACACCATCATCGGCCGCGACGTGAATCTTGCCAGCCGCCTGGAAAGCGCCGCCGAGTCCGGTGAGATCCTGATCTCCCACGAGACCTATTCGCTGATCAAGGACGTGATCATGTGCCGCGACAAGGGCCAGATCAACGTCAAGGGCTTTACCCGTCCGGTGCAGATCTACCAGGTGGTGGACTTCCGCCGCGACCTGGGGGCCACCTCCAGCTATGTCGAGCACGAACTGCCGGGCTTTTCCATGTACCTGGACACCAACGGCATTCAGAACTTCGACAAGCAGAAGGTCATCCAGGCTCTCAATCAGGCGGCCGATAAGCTACGTGACAAGGTGATTATGTAGGGCGGACATGCCGAAGGCTTGTCCGCCGCCGCCCCGATAGGCATGGAGGCGCGACAATTGGCGGACAAGGCGCTGCCATGTCCGCCCTACATTGCTAACCTCTTTGCACCAGCACCTCGCCCATACAAAGCTCACCATCGAGCAACGGCTGCTGCGCCAGAAACTCCAGCGCCGAGGCCCGCCAGGATTGCCGCGCTGCCAGCTCGGCGCAGCGCCCACGGTCCAGGCTCAGGGCCGCCAGACAGGCCGCGCGCAAGTCCTCATCCAGCACCCCGCTAACACCCGCCTGCAGCACATCCAGTGGCCCGGCTACCGGGAACGCTGCCACGGGCGTGCCGCAGGCCAGGGCTTCGAGCATGACCAGACCGTAGGTATCGGTACGCGACGGAAATACCAGCACGCTGGCCTGCTGGAATGCCTGCGCCAGTGCCGCGCCATGTCGGTAGCCGAGGAACTTCACCTGCGGGTAAGCCGCCTGCAAATCTGCGCGTTGCGGCCCATCCCCCACCACCTGCTTTTCCCCGGGCAGATCGAGACGCAGAAAGGCCTCGACGTTCTTTTCCGGGGCAATCCGCCCGACATACAGAAACACCAGACTGGAGACCGCCGCAGGTATAGCCGGTGGGCGAAACAGCTGGGTATCCACGCCCTTGCGCCACAGCGCCAGATGCTTGAAACCCCAGCCGGCAAACTCGTCACGCATACGCTCGGTGGTTACCAGCACCGCCTGACTGGGGCGATGGAAGGCACGTAGAAAGGCATAGCCCCAGCGCAGTGGCAGCCAGGGCCAACGGCTGTTGACGTACTCGGGAAAGCGCGTATGGATGGCGCTGGAAAATGCCAGACCGCGCTTGACCAACCAACGCCGGGCGGCCCAGCCCAGGGGACCTTCGGTGGCCAGGTGAACGCAGTCGGGGTGAAAATCGCGAATCGCTGCGCCCACCCGCCAGAGGTCCCACACCAGAGGGATTTCCGGGTAACTCGGGCACGGCAGAGTACGAAAGTCCGCAGGCGACAGCAGCTTGACCTGATGGCCCAGGCCGCGCAGTTCGCTGACCAGGGCCTGCAGGCTGGTGACCACGCCGTTGACCTGGGGCGACCAGGCATCCGAGACAATCAGCAGCCTCATAGTGCCGGCTCGCCGGCAATCACCGGCGCATCCTGCTGCGCGGCCTGCCGCGCCTGGTCGTCGGCCAGGCGGTAGAGTTCGATACTGCCGTCCAGATGCTCGATCAGCGCGGTGCAGGACTCCACCCAATCGCCGCAGTTCATATACTCGACATCACCCATCGGGCGGATTTCGGCATGGTGAATATGCCCGCAGACCACACCGTTGAAACCGCGCTTGGCACACTCGTGAACGATGGCTTCTTCGAAGTCGCTGATAAAGTTCACCGCGGTCTTGACCTTGTGCTTGAGGTACGCAGACAGCGACCAGTAGCCGTAGCCATAGCGGCTGCGCCAATAATTCAGCCAGCGGTTGAGGGTCAGGGTGATTTCATAGGCCGAATCGCCGAGAAAGGCCAGCCAGCGGTGGTAACGGGTGATCACATCGAACTGGTCACCGTGAATCACCAGCAGGCGGCGACCGTCGGCAGTGATGTGCTCGGCCTCGTCGACCAGCTGGATATTGCCGAGCATCAGGCTCGAATAACGACGCAGAAATTCGTCATGGTTACCGGTGACATAGATCACCTCGGTGCCGCGCTTGCTCATGGTCAGCAGGCGACGGATCACGTTGCTGTGCGACTGCGGCCAATAGACTCCGCTGCGCAGCTTCCAGCCGTCGATGATGTCGCCGACCAGATAGATCTTGTCGGTCTGATAGCGCTTGAGGAAAGCCGCCAGGTGTTCGGCCTGACAATCCCGGGTGCCAAGGTGCACATCGGAAATCCACAGGGTACGGACACGTTGCTTGCGGCTGGGCTTGGCGAGCTGGGCGCTGGTCATGGACGACCTCCGGCTGGGTTTGTTTGAGCTTGCGCGGCACGAGTGAAACGACCATGACGAAGCCGTGGCAGTTCGATGACAGCTCACCAGCCTGATCTGCGGTTAGACTTGCTGGCATACACAAGGAGCCCACCATGTCCTCGCCGCTGTCGCTGCGTCACTACAGCCACGAACTGCTCAGCCACAGCCATGACCACGCGCAACTGGTATTCGGTCTGAGCGGTCTGCTGGATTTTGAAATTGCCGGGCGTGGCAGCCAGGTCACCCGGCAGACCCTGGCCGTGGTGCCCAGCGATGCCCAGCATGCTTGCGGCAGCAGGCGGGGCAGCCAGTGCCTGGTGCTCGACGTGCCGTCCGAGTATTGGCTGCAGCAGCAGTTGGGCCGGCACCTGGACGCCACCCGCCGTCTACTGGAAAAACCCGCCGCCGTCAGCCTTAACCCGGCACAGAGCCAGTTAGTCAGCTGGCTGGCTGCCAGTCCGATCAATGACCCGGTAATCGCCCAACAGGGTGCCGCCCTGCTGCTGGCCAGCCTGGCCAATGACCACAGCGCTGCCCATATCGCCAAACGCCTACCGCTGGCGGCGCTCGATGCGCATATCGACCGGCATGCGGCGCACCCTCTGCAAGTCAGCGACCTGGCGCGCCTGTCCGGACTGTCGGCGGCGCGCTTTCATGTGCGTTTTCTCGCGGAAACCGGGCAAACGCCCATGGACTATGTGCGCAGCCGTCGCCTGCAACTGGCGCGCCAGCTGTTGCAAGGCAGCAACCTGGCAATTGGCGAGATCGCCGCGCGGGTCGGCTATAGCTCGCAGAGCGCCTTTAGCGCCGCCCTTTCGCGCCATCTCGGCGTTACGCCTCGGCAACTGCGCGGCACTGACTAATTCGCCTGCGCCGCGCTACGAGAGCCTGACGACAAAACCCGCGACTCCTGAGACAGACAAGCGCACGGGAAGGCACCTAGACTGCCCGGCAGAATCGAGGAGTCGCCTATGCAAAACATCGAATGGCAGGATTTCGACAAGCCGCTGCTAAACGGTGCACGCCTGGCATGAACCAACGTACTGCACTCTGGGCCATCCATCTGGGGGCCCTGCTATTCGGCCTCTCCGGAATCTTCGGCAAGCTGGCCAACACCACCCCGCAGATGATCTCCGCCGGTCGGGCCATCTTCGCCGTCGCGGCCCTGCTGCTGTTCGCCCGGGTGTTCAGCCAGGCCGCTCTGGTGCGCCTGAGCCTGCGCCAATTGGGTCAACTGGCCCTCGGCGGGCTGCTGCTGGGGGGCCACTGGTGGAGCTTTTTCGAGTCCGTGCATATCTCTGGCGTGGCCATTGCCACCCTCGGCTTTGCCAGCTTCCCGGCCTTTACTGTGCTGCTCGAGGGCCTGCTGTTCCGCGAGCGCACCCGCCCCGCCGAATACGCCATGGTGCTGCTGGTGTGCCTGGGTCTGGTGCTGGTGACCCCGGATTTCGACCTCAGCAGCCAGGCCACCGGCGGCCTGCTCTGGGCAGTGCTGTCCGGCCTGTTATTCGCACTGTTGTCTCTGCTCAACCGTGCCAGCACCCGTGGCATCGACCCGGTTCAGGCCGCGCTGTATCAGAACCTGACGGTACTGCTGGTGTTTCTGCCGCTGGCCTGGCCGACTCTGCCCAGCGTGCAGGCGCAGGACTGGTTATGGATGGCGCTGCTCGGGATCTTCTGCACCGGCCTGGCCCACAGCCTGTTCGTGGCCAGCCTGCGGGTACTCAAGGCGCGTACCACGGCAGTGATTTTCGCCCTGGAGCCGATCTACGGCATTACCTTTGCCTGGCTGCTGTTCAGCGAAGTACCGACCCTGCGCATGCTCGCCGGAGGCCTGTTGATCGTCAGTGCGATCTTTCTCTCGGCGCGTATGGCCAGGTAATCCAGGGTCTGCTCGCCAGCCAGCCTGGGGCAGGCCATATGCAATGGCTATGTCACTTCAAGTGTTACGTAGGCAGTGGTTTCTTGGTGCGCACGGCGCATCCTACAAGAGCAAGCCACCAAGCATCAGGTCGTGTGCAGATTCTCAGCTGGCGGAACGGTCGTTATGGCCCAGATCCCGGGCGGGGTCGATCTGATCGCGCAGCCGCTGTTTGAGCACCTTGGCCTCGGGGAAGCCACCATCCGCCTTGCGCTCCCAGATCTGCACGCCGTCGCAGGTGATGCGAAACGCCCCGCCGGTAGCGGGTTCCAGGCTGACGCGGGCGAGGTCATCGGCAAAGGTCGATAGCAGCTCCTGGGCCAGCCAGGCGGCGCGTAGCAACCACTGGCACTGGGTGCAATAGGTGATGACGACTTCGACTTTGTGGCTGGACATGTGCTGACCCCGGCAATAACGAAAAACCCATGATAGCGCCTGCAACGCCAGGCCCAGTCAGCAAAACGCCCGCTTACCAGTGGTAAGCGGGCGCTATACAGAGCAACGACAGACTATTAGGCGATCTTGGCCAACAGCTGGCGAGCCCTCTGCTTCTGCTTCTCGTCACCGCTGTTGATGACTTCATTGAGGATGCTGCAGGCACTGTCCAGGCTGCCCTGTTCGATATAAGCCAGCGCCATGTTCAGTTTGGCCAGGTTGTCGCGGTTGGTCGCCAGGTGGTCGAGGTCGCCAACCAAGGCGCTGCTGGCCACCTTGGGTTGCTCGACAAAGGCCTCGTCCAGCTCCTCCTCGAGCCAGTCGTCATGGGGCGCTTCCTCCACCAGCATGGATTCGGCAAAAGGACTGCGGGCATCGCGGCTGCCGGACAGCTCGAAAATGTCCGAGGTACTCGGTTTGCCCGCAGCCGCCTTGCTGGCCGCTACGCCGGCAACCGTGGACTGTGCGGTCGGCGAGAACGGGCTAACCAGATCCCAGTCGGCATCCAGCGATAGGTCGTCCAGATTGAGCTTGCCGTCGTCGAGTTCCTCATCCAGCGCGGGTTCCTGGGTCTCGTCCAGCTGCAGCACCGCATCGTCGAGCAAGTCCACCGGGGCCACCTTGAGCAGGTCGGGATGGCGCGCCTTCAGCTCATCGATACGCACCGGCGAAAAGCCGACTGCGCGCAGACTGGCTTCCTGCTCGGCAAAGGCTTCGGCATCGCCGAGCTGGGCAAGCACCTCAAGCAGACGAAAACCTATATCGCTGCGCTGCGGCTGCGCCTGAATCGCCTTGCGCAAGGTGGCCGCGGCTTCCGCGAAACGGCCATAGGCGATATAGACATTGGCACTCTGCAGGGCGTCGTTGCCCGCCGCCGGCCAGACCGGGCCGGCATTGGGTACGTCACGTGCACTGAGCGCCACCGCGGGCTTAGTCGATGCGGGTGTCGGTGCAACCGCTGGTGCTGCTGCGGCCTTGGCCACTACGGGTACACGGGCCTGCGGCACTAGCGTATGGGGCTGTTGCGGGCGCGCTCGGGTGCGCCAGAACAACCCGGCCACGCCAGCCAGTAACAGCGCCAGCAGCGCCACGCCGGCAGCCAGCCAGCTGCGGGAACCGTCGGCCATTGCAGGCGCAGGCTGCGCCGCCACAGCGGGAATGGCGACAGCAGCATCAGCCGCCTGGCGCGCCGCCAGCTCGGCCTGCAACCCAGCGATCTGCTGATCCCGGGCACTCATCTGTTCCTGCAGTTGCTGCACCTGCAGGCTTAGTTGCGCCAGACTCTGCTGTAACTGCGAAGTCTCGGCCAACTGACTGGCCAATTCCTGGTCGACCCGGCTCTGCTCCAGCTCAAGCAAGGCGGCATCTGCTTCGACCGGTACTTCACTCGACGCAGTGGCCAGGGCGACAGCAGGCGCGGCGGACTCAACCACCTCGACCGGCGCAGCGACAGAAGCCGCAGTCGTGGTTGCCGCATCCGGCAGCAACAACTCGGCCCCGGCCAACAGACGGTTGCTGTCGCCATTGCTGAAGGCGTTGGGGTTGAGCGTCAGGATATCGTTCATCAAGGCCTGCTGGCTGCGTGTACTGCCCTCCGCGCGCAGGCGGGCGGCAATCTTCCACAGGCTGTCGCCGCTGACCACGGCATAACGCTGACCCTGCTCGGCAGGCGGCAACTCACGCGGCGTGCTCACAGGCGCGGGGCTGGCCTGGCGCGGGGCTGGCGGGGCCAGCCGTGGGGCCGCGGCCGGCAACACCGGAGCCGCCGCCAGGGTGCGGTAGGAAGACGAACCAGGCGGATCGAGCAAAAGGGTGTACTCGCGGTACAACTGTCCGCTGGGCCGCGCCACTTCGACGATAAAGTTCAGATAGGGCTCGCGTACCGGCTGCGCCGATACCACCCGAATCACACTGCGGCCACCGCGCAGGAGCGGGGTAAAACGCAGGTCATTGAGAAAATACAGGCGGTCGACGCCCGAGCGGCTGAACACCTCAGCCGGGGCCAGGCGCACCTTCAGGTCGCTATCGCTGAGGTCGCCGATATTGAGCAATTCGATTTCGGCATCCAGCGGCTGACTCAGGGCCGAATGCAGGGTGATTTCGCCTAACCCCAGCGCCGGGGCCATGCCTGAGTAGAGGACCGAGCCAGATGCCAGACCGATCAGTAGCTGACGAACCCTTGCCATATGAATATCTCCCGCTGAATCTGCCCCATCAGCCTCTCCCCCCATACGTCTGAACGTACGCATCCCGCGCAGGAAAGAACCTAAGGAACAGCATAGTCGTGCATCGGGAAAATACGTTCCATGTCGAACCCGGCTGACGCATGGCTTGAGTACACCCGGTGCTCGGCAATCGCACGCGGGCTGTTGGGCACATAGCCATTACAGGTTGCAGCATAGGCCAGCAGTCAAGAAACCGACAAGGACATTATATTGACTAGAACTCGTCATTTTTTTGTCGACACAACGCCGCGAGCCGCGAGTACTGTCAGCAGGAACACCCCAGCCACCAGCCAGAAACTCTGCTTGAAGGCCAGCGCTTCGGCCATGGGGTGGCCGCCCTCGGCGCTGTGCCGCCATTCCAGAAAGAAGGTCAGCAGGTTGACCCCGAAAGCCCCCCCCAGTTGCCGCACGAAGGTGATGGCTCCCGCCCCCTGGGCCAGCTCCTCGGAGCTGAGGATATCCAGCGAGCCAGTGCTCAGGGCCGGCAGCAGTAGGCCCAGGCCGACCCGCCCGAGGCTGGTCCAGAAGCACAGGATGATAAAGGCCGCGCCCTCCCCGACCCAGGCCAAGCCTCCGGCAGACAAGGCAAAAATCAGCAGCCCGCTGATCAGCAACAGGGTGGTCGAGAGCCGGTCGCTCAACCAGCCGCCGGCAAAAGAAGCCAGGCCCATAAAGGCACCGGCCGGTAGCAGCAACAGGCCGGCGCGACCGGCGCTGTAACCCTCGACGGTTTGCAGGTACAGCGGAATCAGATAGGTCGAGCCATACAGGCCCAACCCCAGGGTCAAGGCCACCCAGCTGGCGCTGCGAAACCCCGCATGCCGCCACAGGCTCAGGGGCAGCAAGGGCTTGGCGCTGCTGCGACTGCGCAGCACAAACACCACCAGCGCCAGCAGCGTCAGGAGCAACGGCCCCCATACCCGCGGCTGCGACCAGGCAAACCGCTGCGCCTCGGCCAGGGTACCGAGGGCGGCAAAGATCGCCACAGCGAGGCAGACAAAGGCCACGAGATCCAGTGCCGGGGTGCCGCGCTCGCGCTGGTTGGGCAACAGCCATTGGCCGGCACCCAAGGCCAGCAGACACATCGGCAGCGGCATCCAGAACACTGCGTGCCAGCCAAAGTGGTCGATCAGATAACCGCCTATGCCAGGCCCCAGCGTGGGTGCCAGCATCACCCCCAGGCCGTACAGGCCCAGCGCCGTACCGCGACCACCGTCGGCGAACACGCGAAAGATCAGCACCATCGCCAGGGGTTGTACGACACCCGCACAGAGCCCCTGCACGATGCGCAAGGCGATCAATTGCCAGGCGGCCTGCGCCACCAGCGCCAACAGGGAAGCCAAGATAAACAGCAGTAAACCGGACTGCGCGGTACGCCGTGCGCCGAAACGCGCCTGGGCCCAGGCCGCCAGCAGCAGGCCGACGGTCATGGCCGCGAGAAAACCGGTGGACAACCACTGCGCCAGCGGCCGGCCAATGGCAAAGTCCGCCATGATCGCCGGCAACGCCACATTGATGCTGGTGGAGGCCAGCACCATGGCCATACTGCCAATCATCAGCAGGGCCAGTAGCCACTGCGGATAGTGCCTGCCGAAGCGCTGCTGCAGCGCCTGCAAGTCGTCCTGCATCAGCGCCGTTCCAGGTTACTCAACACTTGAGCGTGGACCTTCTGGCAACGGCGCAGGTCATCTTCATCAATTCCAGCAAAGACTTCCTTGCGCAACTGGGCGGAGATTGCTTCGATCTTTTCAATCAGTGGCAGGGCCTGGGGACTGAGGGCAATCTTCTTCGCGCGACGGTCTTCCGGCACCGCCTGGCGGCTGACCAGGCCCTGAGCCTCAAGGCTGTCAAGCAGACGCGCCAGGGTCGGCCCCTCCACGCCAACGCTTTGCGCCAGCTCGCGCTGGGTGGGTAATTCGGCAAAACGGCCCAGGTGCAGCAGCACCAGCCAGCGCGCCTGGGACAAGCCCAGGCCGACCAGGCGACGGTCCAGTTCGGCGCGCCAGGCGCGAGAAAGTTGAGCGACTTGCATGGCAAAACGGTGTTGATCGGTGTGCGACATGGATAACGGCTCTAATATCTATCAAAAAACTAATTATTAGCCAGCTAACCATAACCGCCATACGGAGGCAAGCCCCGTCCCGCCGCCCATCTGTTTCACCATTTCACATACTGGTCTTCGACAAAGCCCCAGAGGTTGTCGATGGCGACTGGCGGGCGGCCTACTGGACGCAGCACACCCTTGAAGCGGCCGAATATCTGCTTGAAGTTACTGGCCAGCACGCCGAGATTGGTCTGCTCCCGATGCAGACCGCGGCCCTCGAAGTGCAGCTCCACCTGCCCGTCGTGGGAGCTGATTCGCCAGGGCTGCAGGGGCTGGTCGCGGTCGAAGGTAAAGTGCACGCCGTCGACTTTGATCAGCTCGCCATCAAGCCAGTAGCAGTTTTCGCTAAAACTGGTTTCATTGACCCCGCAGGACAGGTTCAGCCCAACCCGCTGCGCACCCGCCTGACCGGACAGGCAGGCCCAGTTCCAGTGGGTTTCCGGGCGCATATAGCCGGCCGACCAGTCGTGGTGGGCAAAGGCATCGATCTGCGCCAGGTCGAAATCCCCCAGGGCGCTGCGCACCTGTCCCGCGCAGCGCACCCCCGCCACTTTCTGCGCATAGACCCAGCCGTTGACGCCCGCCTGGGTATTGATGCACATGGGCTGGAACGCCGGCTCCGTTTCGGAAAAACAGGCGTCGATGCGGGTGCCATCGTCCAGTTCCACCCACAGACGTTTTTGCCTGCTGGCAGCCTGGTTCTCCAGGCGCAGCAGGTTGCGGCCGCTACGCAACTGGCAGACGCCCTCGTTAGGGGTTTGGGAAAAGCTGCTGCCAAAGCCCAGCGGCAACTTGAAGCGCCGCTCGATCATGCGCCCGCTGGCGGGGTGAAACAGGTAGACGAAGCCGATTCCGGCCAGGCTCAGATTGGCCAGAGCGCAGCCGCCAATCAACTCGTCGCTGATCAAGCCGAAATACTGGAACTGATGGAAGCGCCGCCACTTCGCCAACGCGCCCAGGCGTCTGCCCATGGGCGAACGGAAGTCGAAATCGCGGTAATTGATCAACCCCGGGGGCGCGGCAAAGATGCCGTAATGGGGCTGGCCGTTGGCCTGAATCAGTCGGTCCATGGGAAGGGGCATTCACTCAAGGGAAACCCTGAGGATGCTAGCACCGGCCCTGGCGCATAGGCATTCACCCGGCGCGCCAAGCACAGCGGCAAAATCGGCCAATACTGTGTCGATTGGGCTTCGTCGCCCGCCGCACACCCCAACCTACGCGACCACCTGGTTGCGGCCAAAAGCCTTGGCCTCGTACAGAGCGCGGTCGGCATGCTCGTAAAGTTGCGCCAGCGCGCCACTCTCCTCGGGACGGATACAGGCCACGCCAATCGACATGGTCAGCATCGCCGCGGTATCCGAGCCGGCATGCTCGATGGCCTGGGTTTGCAGGGTCTGGCGCAGGGCTTCGGCATGCTGTCGCGCCTGGGCCACATCGATGTCGTAAAGCAGCACGGCAAACTCCTCGCCGCCCAGGCGCACCGCCATGTCCAGCGGCCGGCGCGCCGCATCCAGGAGCAGGCTGCCGACTCGCTGCAAGACGCTGTCGCCAGCCTGATGGCCGTAGTTATCGTTGTAGGCCTTGAAGTGATCGATATCGCACAGTAGCAGTGCCAGGCTGCGCTTCTCGCGCTGGGCCTGACGCCACAGGCGCTCGAACTGCCGGTTGAAGCTGCGCCGGTTGTGCAGCCCGGTAAGACTGTCCTGATCGGCCAGCACCCGCATCAGGCGACTGATCAGAAAATGCTCGCGCGACTTGAACTCCAGCAGGTAGCAGCCGACCGCGCCCATCAGGTTGCCGAACAACAGAAACAGGCTGTTGTTGATCAGACGAGGCATGGGCACATCGGCCATCAACAGCTCGGCCGCGATATAGGCCAGCAGAATTAACAGGGAACAGGCCAGGGCTTCGCACAGACGCAGACCGACCAGAAAGTAGGACGCCATGCATATCAGCAGCAGACCCTCGTAGGGGTAGCTTGGGTCGACCCGGTGCGCCAGGCCAACCACCAGCGAGGCTCCCACACCCAAGGCCAGAATGGCCACCAGGCTCAGGGGCTGTAGCAAGCGGATGTGCCGTCGCTGCAGCAACAGCCCGGACAGGATGATCAGGACCAGCAGCACAACCAGGCGGATACCTAGCATCCACCAGACCTCGGAGGCCTTGATCAGGACAAAGTCAAAGGCGGCGAAGGCCAGCCAGATCAGCATGCCCACGGACAGCGCAATGCGCTTGAGGTCATAGGTCTCGTCACGCAGGGCTATGCGGTACTCGCGCTCAAGCGGCGGGGCGAAACGCAGCCGGCGAAACCCCAGGGCGAGCTGATCGGCATAGGCGCTGGAACGAACATCATCCAACCAGGCATGTGAGAGCGACAACCTAGACCTCTACTGGGGAAGGACTGAAATAACCTTAGCTGCTCGCCACCACAGCCACAAGCGGCTCAAGCCCCCGCGGTCACGCAGCCGCCGCGAGTCGTCGGCCCAGCGCAACTGCCCTTCAGGCCTCGAATTCGGCCTGCAGGGCGGCGCGTACGCAGTGCAACACGCCCAGCTCGACGCGCCCGGCAAAGCGCTCGCTGATCGCCGTGACCGCTGGCAACTCGCCCTCACCATCGAGAAAGGCATCCTGAATCTCACCCAGCAACTCCTCCGGCAGGTCCAGGGCCTGCTCCAGGGACAGTTGCTGACGGCCGATGGCCTCTGCCAGCAGGCCATAGACATTCTTTTCGCTGCAGCCGAGTTGGCCGGCGATCTGCGCCGGGGTCATCCCGGCGCGGGCCAAGCTGACCAGCTCATGGCGCAGGTCGACCACCGCCCGCGGCGCTTCGGCCTCACCACCGAGCACGGCGAGAAAGGCCTCGCCATAGCGCTCCAGCTTGCGCGCGCCGACGCCACTGACCCGCGCCATCTCGGCCAGGGTACTGGGCTTGCTGCGCAGCATCTCCAGCAGGGTGGCGTCGGGGAAGATCACATAGGGCGGCACCCCGTGTTCCTCGGCCAGCTTACGCCGCAGGGCGCGCAGGGCTTCCCACTGCTCGCGCTCCTCACCACGCACCAGCTGGCTGGCGGCGCTGCTGGAGGCCTTGGCGCTCTGCTGCGGCTTAAGATCACGGCGCAATTGCAGCGTTACCTCGCCCTTGAGCAAGGGCCGGCAGCTATCGGATAAGCGCAGCCCACCAAAACCTTCGAGGTCGACATCAGCCAGGCCGCGCGCCACCAGTTGGCGGAATAGCGAACGCCACTCCCCCTCGGCCAGCGCCTTGCCGATACCAAACACCGCCAGGTGCTGATGCCCCATGCCGCGGATCTTCTCGTTGTCGCGGCCGAGCAGCACATCGACCAGATGCCCCACGCCATAGCGCTGGCCGGTGCGATAAATCGCTGACAGGGCCTGGCGCGCCGGCTCGGTGGCGTCCCAGGTTTGCACGCCGTCGGTGCAGTTGTCGCAATGGCCACAGGGTTGCGGCATATCCTCATCGAAATAGGCCAGCAGAGTCTGGCGGCGGCAGCGGGTTTCCTCGCACAGCGCCAGCATGGCGTCGAGCTTGTGCTGCTCGACCCGCTTGTGCCGCTCATCGCCCTCGGAGTTGTTGAGCATCTGCTTGAGAAAGATCACATCCTGCAGACCGTAGGCCATCCAGGCATCCGCTGGCAGGCCATCGCGGCCGGCGCGGCCGGTTTCCTGGTAATAGGCTTCCAGGGATTTCGGCAGATCGAGATGGGCGACGAAGCGCACGTTGGGTTTGTCGATGCCCATGCCGAAGGCGATGGTGGCCACCATGATCAGGCCTTCCTCGTTGAGAAAGCGCTTCTGGTGGTAGGCGCGCAGCTCATTGGCCAAACCGGCGTGGTAAGGCAGCGCGGGGAAACCTTGCTCGGAGAGAAAGCTCGCCACCTCCTCGACCTTCTTGCGCGACAGGCAATAGACGATGCCGGCATCGCCCTTGCGCGCCGCGAGGAAGCTCAGCAACTGCTTGCGCGGCTGCTCCTTGGGCACGATGCGGTAGAAGATATTCGGTCGGTCGAAGCTCGACAGGAAGCGCTCGGCATCCTGCAGATGCAGGCGCTGGACGATTTCCTCACGGGTACGCATATCCGCGGTGGCGGTCAGGGCGATGCGCGGCACATTGGGGAACAGCTCGGCAAGCTGGCCCAGCTGCAGGTATTCCGGACGGAAGTCATGGCCCCACTGCGACACGCAGTGCGCCTCGTCGATGGCGAACAGGGCAATGTCGAGGTTCTGCAGAAAGCTCAGCATGCGCGGCTGCACCAGGCGCTCGGGGGCCAGGTAGAGCATCTTGATCTCGCCGCGCTTGATTCGCTCGGCAATCAGCCGCTGCTCATCGGCGCTCAAGGTCGAGTTCAGCGCCACCGCGGCCACACCCAACTCATCCAGGGTGGCGACCTGATCGTCCATCAGCGCGATCAGCGGCGAAACCACCACCGCCAGGCCTTCACGCAGCAGGGCCGGGACCTGGAAGCACAGCGATTTGCCGCCGCCGGTCGGCATCAGCACCAGAGCATCGCCGCCGCCGGCCACGCGCTCGATAATCGCGCCCTGACGGCCACGGAAGCTGTCGTAACCGAAAACGTCTTTAAGGATGCGTTGTGCGTGATCGAGCATGGCGGGTCTCCAAAGCGAGCGGCGCATTATACGCAAGTGCTCGCCCTGGCAGGCTTTGCATCTGTAACAGCGTCAAGACCGGCGGTGCCCGTGGTTTTAGCGCGAGCTATGGCCGCTCAAGTCGCGCTAGACTAGAATCCATCCTCGTTTACTCTTTCAAGGTAGCCCCCCGATGTCCTTCGCCGAGCAACTCTCCCGCCTGCAAGCCTTCCTCGATGCTGATGAGCTGCATGAAGAGGCACTGGATTACATCGCCGCCCACGGCTACCTGACCGCGCTGTCGATCTGCCCGGACCAAGTGCCCGAGCGCGAATGGATCGACGCGCTGTTCTCCGAACCACCGCATTACCGCAGCGACGCCGAGCGCGAAGAAGTCGAAGCGACGCTGGTGCAGCTGCAGAGCCATATTGCTCGCCAACTGGCCAGCGACGATGACCCGGAAGTGCCTTGCGAACTCGACCTGGGTGAAGATCCGGACGATTCCGACCTGCGCGGCTGGTGTATCGGCTTTATGGAAGGGGTGTTCCTGCGCGAAGCCGCCTGGTTCGACGACGCCGAAGACGAAGTCAGCGAGCTGCTGCTGCCGATCATGGTCGCCTCTGGCCTGTTCGACGAACAGCCTGAATTTGCCGAAATCGCCCAGGATCGCGACCTGGTTGACAGCATGGTCGAGCAGATCCCGGAACTGCTGACCGCCTTGTTTCTGCTGTGCAACGCCCCGGAAGAGAAACCGGCGCTGCTCAAGCCGCGCCATCATTAAGACCGCGCCATAACATGGCGCGGGATATCCGAATACTGCGCAACCCTGTTGCGCGCTACGCTCTGCTGGCCATCGGCTGGCTGAGTGTAGTGCTCGGGGTAATAGGTATTTTCCTCCCGGTACTGCCGACTACGCCCTTCCTGCTGCTGGCTGCCGCCTGCTTTATGCGCAGCTCGCAGCGCTTCTACCTGTGGCTGGTCAACCACCGCCAGCTCGGCCCCTGGATAGTCGATTACCTCGAAGGCCAGGGCATCCCGCTCAAAGGCAAGGTCTACGCCATCGGCCTGATGTGGCTGAGTATCGGTATCTCCAGCTACCTGGTGCCACTGTTCTGGGCCCGCCTGTTTATGCTGACCAGCGCCGTCCTGGTGAGCATCTATATCCTCAAGCAGAAGACCCTGGACAGGCCCGCAGACCCGGCCAGGCGCTAGCAGGCCCCCCTCTTTCCGCGCCCGGCAAAATGCCCAAGTAGCGCCTAGACTTTCCCCATCTTTGACCGAGGCGCGGTACATGCAGCCACGTCAGCCCACGCATGGATGGCCGAAACGCCTGCACAGGATGCTGCTGCTCGGGCTGGTGCTGCTGGTCGGGCTAAGCAGTGCCCTGGCCAACTGGGACTTCGGCCTGATCCTGGGCAACGCCGAAAGCCGTTACGGCAACCTGGGCACGGCCAAACAGCGAATCCAGGCCTGGGAGGCGCTGATCAAGAGCAGTGATCAGCTGACCGAGCAGGACAAGCTCAGCGAGGTCAACCGCTTCTTCAACCGGCAGATCCGCTTTGTCGACGATATCCGTCTGTGGAACGTCAACGACTACTGGGCAACGCCCATCGAGATGCTGATCAAGGGGGCTGGCGATTGCGAGGACTACTCCATCGCCAAGTACTTCACCCTGCGCCGCCTCGGCATCCCCAGCGACAAGCTGCGTATCACCTACGTCAAGGCGCTCAACTACAACCAGGCGCACATGGTGCTGACCTACTACGCCAGCCCCAGCGCCGAACCCCTGATCCTCGACAACCTGATCAACCAGATCAAGCCGGCCTCGCAGCGCAAAGACCTGCTGCCGGTCTATGCCTTCAATGCCGAAGGGCTGTATTTGCCCGGCTCCAGCAGCAAGAAGAGCGACACCAAGAAGCTCTCGCGCTGGCAGGACATCCTGAAAAAAATGCGCGCGGAGGGCTTCGCCATCGGCGAAGGCTAGGAGGAACACCATGTCTTTACTCAAGCAGCTATTTCTCGCCATCTGCCTGTTTCTAGTGGTGGCCTTTACCGGCAGTTTTATCGCCGGGGTGGAGAGCTCGCGGGAACAGCTGATCAGCCAATTGCGCTCCCATGCCCAGGACGCCGCCACCGCCCTGGGGCTGTCGATGACGCCCCATGTCGACGACCCGGCGATGATCGAGCTGATGGTCAGTTCGATCTTCGACAGCGGCTACTTCGCCAGCATCCGCGTGGTGAGCATTCCCGATGACCAGGTGGTGGTCGAACGCCGCAGCGATAACACCGTGGAAACCGTACCCGCCTGGTTCAGTGAGCTGGTCAACCTGCAGCCCCAGGGCGGCGACGCGCTGATCATGCGCGGCTGGGAACAGGCCGCGCGGGTCGAGGTGCTCAGCCATCCGCAGTTCGCCCTGGCCAAACTCTGGGACAGCGCCATCGGCAGCCTGCTCTGGCTGCTGCTCTGCGGTCTGGTCAGCGCCATTCTCGGCGGCTGGCTGCTGCGCACCCAACTGCGCCCGCTGGACAATATGGTGCAACAGGCCCAGGCGATTACCCGCCGCGAATTTATGACCCTGCCCAAGGTGCCGCGCACCCCGGAACTCAAGCGGGTGGTCACCGCCATGAATCAGATGGTGGAAAAGCTCAAGACCCTGTTCGCCGAAGAAGCCGCGCGCAGCGAGAAACTGCGCGAGGAAGCCTACCAGGACAGCATCACCGGCCTGGCCAACCGCCGCCTGTTCGACATCCGCCTGGCCAACCAGCTGGTGGTTTCCGAACAGCACGCCGAAGGCTATCTGCTGCTGCTGCGGGTCAACGACCTGGCCGGCCTCAACCAGCGCCTGGGCGGCCCGCGAACCGATGCCCTGATCGCGGCCATCGGCGAACTGCTCAAACGCCTGCTCGGCCAAGCCACCCGCGCCGACTGGCTGGCCTCGCGCAGCCGCGGCGGCGAATTCAGCCTGCTCGCCCCCGGCATTGGCAGCGAGGAA
The DNA here is from genome assembly GCF_035512415.1 of Pseudomonas sp. GTDB lineage: Bacteria > Pseudomonadota > Gammaproteobacteria > Pseudomonadales > Pseudomonadaceae > Aquipseudomonas. The sequence goes on from NZ_DATKDZ010000009.1 coordinate 88,924, forward strand.
GCCGACCTGCTCGCCGGCGAACTGCACAACGGCCTGGAAAGCCTGCGCCAGACAGGCGCGAGCGATTGCACCCCGGTGGCCCATATGGGCATCGCCGCCTTCCGCCCTGGCGAGGAGGCCAGCCAGGTAATCGGCCGTGCCGACCAGGCCCTGGCCCAGGCGCAGAACGACCCGAGCCGCGACTGGGTGCGCCTGGACGACTACAACGCCCAACCCAGCCAGGGGCTGCATGAGTGGCGGGCCTGGATCGACGATGCCCTACGCCAGGGCAAGCTGCAGCTGTATTTCCAGGCGGTGACCCAGTGCGCCGATCGCAGCAGAGTGCTGCACCATAAAGTCCTCGCCCGCCTGCTCGACCCACAGGGCGAGGCCATCGCCGCCGGGCGCTTTCTGCCCTGGATCGAACGCCTGGGCTGGACCGCACGCTTCGACCTGGCGATGCTCGAACACAGCCTGGTGCACCTGGTCCAGCACCCGCAACCACTGGCGCTGAGCCTGTCGGCGACGACGCTGCGCGAACCCAACAGCCTCAAACGTCTGCTGGAAATACTCAGGCAGCATCCGCAGCAGGCTCCCCTGCTCACTCTGGAAGTGGACGAACGCCACCTGCCGCCGGCTGCCGAGCTGGAAAGCCTCAGCCAGGCCATTCGCGCGGCCGGCTTCAGCTTGGGCCTGCAGCATTTCGGCGGGCGCTTCAGCCTGATCGGCAACCTGACCCACCTGGGCCTGGCGTACCTGAAGATCGATGGCACCTATATCCGCGCCATCGACCTAGAAAGCGACAAACATATGTTTATCGAGGCGGTATTCCGCGCCACCAACAGCATCGACCTGCCGCTGATCGCCGAGATGGTGGAAACCGAGGGCGAGCTTGCAGTGCTCAAGGAACTGGGCCTGTACGGAGCCATGGGCCGCCTGCTGGGGGCACCGATGCCGTGGCAGGATTAATAAGAGTCGTAGCCCGGATTACATCCGGGCTACACGAGCACTCGCGATCAGGCGTAGGGTGGATGACGCTTTACCCATCCACCAACAGCGACCTTATGGTGGATGAAAAGAGCGTCATCCACCCTACAGTTCTAAGCGTAGGAGACCCCCCGTCGTCCAGACGCCGCGCTGTCGCGCAGCAAACTGGAGGTCTTTGCGTCTATCGGCTTGCAGGCACCTGTAGGAGCGGGCCATGCCCGCGATAGCGACTTCGCGGGCATGGAACTAGGCGTCCCCCCCGCTCCTACCAAATCACCAAGAGTAAGCAGGCTCAGCTAGCAAACAAATAACCTTCCACATCCATACCCGCATCACGCATCTGCGCTAGCTTGTACCTCAGGGTGCGCGGGCTGATGCCCAAGCGCTCGGCGGCTTCCTTGCGACGGCCACGCTCGGCACGCAGGGTGTCGATGATCATCTGGAACTCATGCCGACGCAGATCATCACCCAGGGCACCGGCTTCGGCAGAGGGCATCTCCACTGCCGCGGCGGCCGCGCTGGGCACCACCGCCAGCAACGGCTGCTGCGGCACCGACGACAGTGCCACGCCGATGGGAGCAGACAGGCACAGGTCCTGGGGCTGGATCAAACCGCCTTGCTGCAGAATCAGCGCGCGCTGAATGGCATTGTCCAGCTCGCGCACGTTGCCCGGCCAGGCATGGCTGACCAGGCTCTGCTGCGCCTGGGGCGATAGGCGGATGGGCGCGTGATTCATCTTCTTCACGTACTTGGCTAGCAACCGCTCGGCCAGCGGCACGATGTCCGCCGGGCGCTCGCGCAGGGGCCGCCAGGCCAGGGGGAATACCGACAGGCGATAGTAGAGGTCCTCACGGAAGCGCCCCGCCGCCACTTCGCCGGCCAGGTCGCGGTTGCTGGTGGCCAGCACGCGAATATCCAGAGTGATCGTCTTGCGCGCGCCAACCCGTTCCACCTCACGCTCCTGCAGCACCCGCAGTAGCTTGGCCTGCAAGCCCAAGGGCATTTCGGAAATCTCATCGAGCAAGATGGTGCCGCCCTCGGCCATTTCGAACTTGCCCGGGGCACTGGCGATGGCACCGGTAAACGCGCCCTTCTCATGACCGAAGAGCGTGGCCTCGAGCATATTGTCGGGAATCGCCGCACAGTTGATCGCGATAAAGGGCTTGCTGGCCCGCGGCGACTGCTGGTGCAGATAGCGCGCCAGCACTTCCTTACCGGTGCCGGACTCGCCGCTGATCAATACGGTGGAGTCGCTCTGCGCCACCCGTTTGGCCAGCTCGAGCAATTGCACGCTGGCCGGCTCAACCGCCACCGGGCCGTCCTGCTCCGCCGCGCTCAAACGGCCCAGCGCGTGCCGATCGACCAGCGTCAGCAGGGCTTTGGGCTCGAACGGTTTAACCAGATAATCCGCCGCGCCCTGACGCATCGCATCCACCGCCCGCTCTACCGCGCCATAGGCAGTCATCAACAGCACCGGTAACTGCGGTTGGCGCTGACGGATCTGCGCCAGTAACTGATGGCCGTCCATACCCGGCATATTCACGTCGCTGACCACCAGGCCAAAGGGCTCCTCGGCAATTGCCAGCAGGGCCGCTTCGGCACAATCCACCGCGCGGAAAGCATGCCCGCCCAACAACAGGGTATCGGCCAGCGCCTCGCGCAAGGCGCGGTCGTCTTCGACCAGCAAAACTTTGGCAGCCATGGCTGTTTACTCCTGAATCAAGGGGTGCGTCGCGCCAAGCAGCGGCAACGTCAGAATGGCGCAGGTACCGCGTCCCGGACGCGAGCGCAGTTGCACATCGCCCTGATGCGCGCGCGCCACTGCCTTGACCACCGCCAGGCCGAGCCCGGTACCCGTGGTCTTGGTGGTAAAGAAGGGTTCGCCGAGGCGCGCCAGGGTGGCGCGGTCGATACCCGGCCCATCGTCGCTGATGCACAGGCGCAGGGCTTGCCCGCGGCTGTACAGGTGCACCTTGAGCCGCGCCTCGCGCCCGGCAGCCTGGATGGCGTTTTCAATCAGGTTAAGCAAGCTGCCGACCAGGGTGTCGCGGTTGCACAGCAGCTCGCCTTCGCGGCTATCGCACTGCCAGCGCACTTGCATGCCCAGCACATGGGGTTCGGCGGCGGCACGTAGCGCCTCGAACAGCGCCCTGGGAGGAAGACGATCCGGCAAGGGCAACTCGCCCCGGGCGAAGATCAGCATATCGCGCACCTGGTGCTCGAGTTCGTGCAAACGCTCTTTCAGGCGACCGGCAAAGCGTTGCTGCTGTTCGACCGGCAACACCTGCTCGGTCAAATGGCTGGCATAGATCAGCGCCGCCGACAGCGGAGTACGGATCTGATGGGCCAGGGAGGCGACCATGCGCCCCAGCGCGGACAGGCGCTCATGGCGGGATAACTGGTCCTGCAGACGACGGGTTTCCGTCAGGTCGGTAAGTAGCACCAGCTGCCCAGGTTCGGCGCGCAGCGAGCGGGTGGCAATGGACAAGCGCCGGCCGTCCTTGAGGGAGATTTCATGGCCGTCGTCTTCGCGCGGGGAAAAGTTGCGCGCAATCACCTGACGCCAGAGCATGCCCACCAGCGGTTGCCCGAGCAGGTTGCGCGCCACCGGATTGGCTTCCCGCACCACACCCTGGCCATCGATGACGATCACCCCGCCCGGTAGCAGATCCAGCAGGCTTTGCAAGCGGTTAGCCAAGCGCTCCTTCTCGGCCAGTTCCTGCATACGCTGGGCGCTGACCAGGGCCAACTGCCCCTTAAGCTCGGTAACCCGGGCTTCAAGCATGCTGTAGGAAGAACTGAGCTGGGTCGACATCTGGTTGAACAGGGCAAAGGCCTGCTCAAGCCCCTCACGGCTGGCCGGTTCGGCCGGCGCGGGAGCCGCTTCGGATTGTTCGGGGGTTTTAGGGTGGGTGTTCATCATTCTCTCTCGCGCAGCGAGCCGTCATCAGACAGTCAGTTGCAAGAGAGATAGCAATACCCGTGCCTAAAAAATAATACTTATATTTCAATAACTTAAAAAACAAAGCCGAAGGCAGTGTCAAACCTTCGGCTTTATCGGGGTGGCAAACGCCAAGTCACTGACGATTTCACCGGCACGCTGGACTCAATCGTCCATGCCATCTTCGTCGCGACGGCTCATACCGTATTTGCGCATTTTCTCCACCAACGTCGTGCGGCGGATGCGCAGACGTTCGGCGGCGCGCGCCACCACACCACTGGCATCGTCCAGCGCCTGCTGGATCAGGCCCTGCTCCAGATTGCCCAGGTAGTCCTTCAGGTCCAGCCCTTCGGGCGGCAGCATGGCCACCGAGTCGACACCCGGCAAACCGGCCATCAGGGTGGCGCGCTCATCCAACTCGTCGCGCAGGCTGGCCACCAGGCCCTCGTCCTCGTCATCGACGTGACGAAACTTCTTCGGCAACTCGCCCACCCCGATCACGCCGTAGGGGTGCATGATCGCCATGCGCTCGACCAGGTTGGCCAGCTCGCGCACGTTACCCGCCCAGTCGTGCTGACACAGCGACATGATGGCGGCGGAGTTGAAACGGATCGAACCGCGCTTCTCGAACTCCATGCGCGAGATCAGCTCGTTCATCAGCAACGGGATATCTTCGATACGCTCGCGCAGCGGGGCCATCTCGATCGGGAAGACATTCAGGCGGTAGTACAGGTCTTCGCGGAAGCTGCCGTCCTCGATCATCTTTTCGAGGTTCTTGTGGGTGGCGGCAATGATGCGCACATCGGCGCTCTGGGTCTTGTTGCTGCCCACTCGTTCAAAGGTGCGTTCCTGCAGCACACGCAACAACTTGACCTGCATGGGCAGCGGCATATCGCCAATTTCGTCGAGGAACAGGGTGCCGCCGTTGGCCAGCTCAAAGCGCCCAGCGCGGCTGGTGATAGCACCGGTAAACGCGCCCTTCTCGTGGCCGAACAGCTCGCTTTCAAGCAATTCGGCAGGAATCGCGCCGCAATTGACCGGTACAAAAGGTGCTTCGCGACGCTTGGAGTGGTAGTGCAGGTTGCGCGCGACCACTTCCTTGCCCGTGCCCGATTCGCCAAGAATCAGCACGCTGGCCTCGGTATCGGCCACCTGCTGCATCATCTGCCGCACCTGCTGGATGGCCCGACTGGTGCCAACCAGGCTGCGGAACAGGTTGGTCTCGCGCTGGCGGCCACGTTCACGGGCCTGGTCATACATCTCGCGGTAGACCTGGGCGCGGTGCAGGGAGTCGAGCAGCTTGTTATAGCTCAGGGGCATATCCAGAGTCGCCAGCACGCTACGGCGCTGCTCCTCCGGCCACTCAGGGGCCACCTGCCCATCAATCAGCAGCGTTGGCAGGAACTCATCCCAGGCCGCCACCTGCTTGAGCATCTCCAGTACGCCGCCCTTAGCCTTCACCTCACCCAACAGGACGCTCAATACACTGCGGTTGGACTCAAGCTCGGCCACCGCCTCACGCCAGCCAGCGCTATCACAGGCCAGATAGTCTTCACCGAGAAAACTCAGGATCACCGTCAGATCCCGACGGCGCTCGTTGTTATCGTCAATCAGGAGAATCTTGGTTTCACGCCACATAATATTTATCGAATCCTGGAGTGAAAAAATGCGCCTGGTACCCTCAAGCCACCCAGCCAAGCGCCGGCAATTGGCCACTAGTTAAGTCAATTTTCCGTTATTAGTCAATTTTATGACGTGATTTTTTTGCTCAGCTTGAATATATAGCCAAGCCGCTGTTTTAGCGAAGAAGATATTTAATCGATGCAGGCGGCCAGAACTGGCCACCTTGGCAGGGAGTAGGCAGCAAATGCCTGCGTTGCGAATAACTAGCGCAATGCCTAGCCGAACAGCTGGTAGACCTTGGCCCCTTGATGGGACTGGTTCAATTGCACCAGCTCACGGGCCAGCCGCTGCTGCTCGGCCTGACATACGCTGACCAGCTCACGATAAAGGTCCAGCAGCTCCTGCATGCGCGCACGCAACGCTCCTTCATCGTTTAACGCCTCGACCATGGCCTCATCCACGGCCTGCCGGCACTGCAGATCCAACTCGCCAATGGCGGCCCAATCCTGTGTAGCCAGAGCAGTGCGCAAGGCAGTTCCGGTCTCTTGCAGTCGCTGGACGGATGAACTCATGAACCTACTCCTCAGACCTGAAACGTCATTACTGACCAATGACATCCCAGCCGGATTTCACATTACGCAACAGGCCCGCCACTTCGTCCAGCGGTGCCATGTCATTCTGCACATTGGCTTCGAGCAAGCGATTGGCCATGTATTCATACAGACTATCCAGGTTGGCAGCCACCTCGCCCCCCTCCTCCAGATTCAGACCCGCGCGCAGACCGCCGATGATGCCGATGGCCTTGCCAATCAACTCGCCCTTCATCGCAGTCTGCTGACGCTCCATGGCACCACGCGCCTGAGCAATGCGGGTAAGACCGCCTTCCATCAGCATCTGGATCAGACGATGGGGGCTGGCATCCACGGCCTGAACATGGGTATTCACAGCTTGGTATTGCTTGAGGGCGGCCATCGCGTTCATCGTTAACTCTCGCTGTTCTTTATAGTGCGGATACTTCCTGTATCGGCGAACGGTGCGAGAACTTTAGCGATTTTAACCGGCGCTAGGCTCTACTTCATGACCTATAGCGAGCCAGGCGTCCCTGATTTGCAGCAGCAGCGACTCGACCTCAGCCAGGTTTTTCGCCTCCTGCTCAATGGCAACACCGGCCAGGCGGCGGGTCATATAGTCGTACAACGCATCCAGATTCTCAGCTATTTCACCACCGAGTTGCTTATCCAGGCTCGCCTGCAGAACACCCAGGATAGTAATGGTGCCCCCAACGGCCAGACCGCGAACTTCAGTATTCCCTTCAGTTTGCGCCTGACGCGCCAGCAGTACGCGCTCGATAGCGCCATCCAGCAACAGGGATACCGCGCGGTACTGAGAAACCTCTTGGCTGGTTTTGACTTTCTTGTAGGTGTCGATTGGCTTGGCCATTGGTCACTTATCCTTTCTGACTACACCGGGCAGGCTGGACAGCGCCCCAGCCAACCAGTCACTGGTGCGACTCAGTTGGCCAATAAGGCTATCCATTGCATTGTATTGTGAGTACAGACGGGTCTGGATGGCAGCAACGCGGGCATCCAGGTTGAGTTTCTGATCCTTGATATCTTCACGGGTTCTTTGCAAACCGCTGATACGCTGCTCCAGAACACCACCCGTTTTGTTATATGCGTCGACCCGGGCATCGAGGCGGCTCATCAAGCCGTTTTCACCGGTAATAAAGGCCCCGACAGCGTCGTAGTTTTCCGCCAGGGCGGCATCGAGCTTGCTGTCGTCAATTGTCAGTTTGCCGTCTTTCTGTGTGGTAATGCCCAGCTCGGCCAACGAGCCTATCTGGCCGCCAGAGGAATTGGATGTAAGCTCCGTACGCACCCCACTAAGCAGGTTACGAATGGTCGCATCCCCGACCAGCCCGCCGGTGAGCAACTCGTTGCTCTCACCGACCTTGACCACACTGGTCAGGCTGGTAGTGGTCGTAATCAATTTGTTGTAAGCATCGACAAATTTCTTGAGGTTATCCTTTACGCCCGAGGTATTTTCACCGACCGTCAGGGTAAAGCTTTTCGTTTCCTCGGCCTTGAGCAGATTGAAGGATACGCCCTCGATAACACCGGCCACCGTGTTGCTGGCACTTTCCAGCGCCAGGCCGTCGATCTTGAATTTTGCGTTCTTCGCCTCGCTAAGCGCCGCGGGCATGCCCGTCACTAACGCCTGCAGGTCGGCACCGGTGGCAGCCAGAGTCAAGTCGTTGCCAGCGCCGCTTTTGTCCGAAGAGAGCACCAAGCGTGAGGTGTTGCCCGCAGGGTCAGTGACAATATTGGCACTGATACCCTGCTCTTTAAGCGTGGTATTGATCGCATCGCGCACATCCTTGAGGCTTGCGCCTTCGGCGATATCTACATCGAAATTTTCACTGCCCAGGGAAATGGTCAGTTTGCCGCCACTGGCAAAGGTAGCGCTGGAGTCGCCGGGGACAGAGCCCGAAGCAATCTTGCTGGCGCTTGCCAACTGCATGACTTCAACGGAGTAGGTGCCGGCCAGAGCGGTGTTCGATGCAGTCGCGGTAAGCCGCGCAGTATCGGACGATGTCGCCTTGCGCGCATCGAACAGGCTTGGGGTCTTGAGGGCCTTGAGTGCGGTCTGCAACTCACTCAAGGCACCACGCAAAGTTCCCAGCGCGGTCAGTCTGGTGGTGGTGGTTTTATCCAGACGATTTAGCTGCGCATCCTTGGGGGCCCGCTCAGCTGCAACAGTCGCCTTTACGATGGCATCGATGTCGATGCCTGAACCAATACCCGTAATACCTGCCATGTTCTTAGCCTCGCCAAAGGGTTGACACCCTATTCCTGTTACCAGAGTGGTAAACAAGTTTCATGCCAGCAGTTTACGCCTCCGCCTGGAACAACAGGCTGCGTACTTCGGACAGGTTCTCGGCGAGCTTGAGTGCTTCCTCGGAGGGAATCTGACGAATGACGTCGCCAGAGTTTGCGTCGGTCACCTTGACCACCACACGGCCGTTACCATCATCCAACGAAAAGTTAATGTCGCGGCGCACGGACTGCACAAATTCCTGAATATTGTTCATGGCCTTTTCCAGCTCGGCCCGGGTCGCAGGTTTCTCTGCCCCCTTGCTCTCACTGGTCTGCTTGGCTGCTGCAAGCACGCTAGAGGGCTCTTTATCCGCTGCGGTGGCTTCGGCCGGTTTGGCCTTGGCCGTGTCTGCAGGGGAAATGCCTGCTCTTGACGTATCGCGTATCGAACCAATGTCCATACTTTATTCCTCACAATGAGGTAATGGGAGGATGGGTCACCCCATCCCCCCATTAGCGCTGCCCCCTGACTTAGCCCAGCAGGCTAAGCACTGCCTGCGGCAACTGGTTGGCCTGGGCCAGAATCGCAGTACCTGCCTGTTGCAGGATCTGGTTCTTGGTCAGGTTAGCCGTTTCTGCGGCGAAGTCAGTATCCTGGATACGACCACGAGCTGCCGAGACGTTTTCTGCGATGTTCTGCAGGTTGCCGATGGTGTTCTCGAAGCGGTTCTGCACGGCACCGAGGTCAGCACGCTGAGAGTCAATCTTCTGGATGGCCTGGTCGATGGCCATAACAGCCGTCTGAGCGCCTTCCACAGTGCTGACGTCCAGATCAGAGATCTTCAACGTGTCACCCGCAGTTGCCGGAGCACCGGTAGTGACGGTAGCGGCACTCAGGGTAGTGATACCGGCCACGGTACCAGTAATGCTCAAGGCCGACAGGGCATTATCATCACCAGCCGTATTCTTCTGGGAGATGATTTTCAGAGTACCGTCATCCTGGACGAAAGCACCTATACCCTTGTTGGCATCATTGATCGCGGTAGCGATAGCCTGGGTAACTTCCTCACCAGTAGCGCCCGTCTTGATATTGGCCTTGACGGTGGTGGCCGAGCCATTGACGGTGATACCCACCGATATGCTGCCCGAAGCAGTGGCAGTGCCGGCAGAAGCTGTTGCTGTCGACTCGTAGAACTCGCCTTTCAGGGAATCGGTACTCATCTCGTCGATCTTGACGCTGATGGTTTCGTTCGCCGCACTACCCACCTGGAAGGTGGTGGTTTCGAAGGAGCCGTCCAGCAGCTTCTTGCCACCGAAGGTGGTGGTGTTGGAAATACGATCCAGCTCTTTCTTCAACTCAGTCACTTCCGAGTTCAGAGCGGTACGTTCGCTGTCGCTGTTGGAACCGTTAGCGGCCTGCAGAGAAAGATCACGCATACGCTGCAGAATGCTGGTGGACTGTTGCAGGGCACCTTCAGCGGTTTGCGACATGGAAATGCCGTCGTTGGAGTTCTTCACCGCAACGTTGAGACCGTTGATCTGGCTGGTCAGACGGTTGGCGATCTGCAGGCCGGCGGCATCATCCTTGGCGCTGTTGATACGCGAACCAGTGGACAAACGCTGCAGGGAGGTATCAAGCGCCTTGGACGAGGTGTTCAGGTTGCGCTGAGTGTTCAGGGACGCAATGTTAGTGTTTACAGTCAAAGCCATGATATGTGTCCTCCATCGGACCTAGCTTGTTTCGCCGTTAGCTGCGACTCCAGCCTGCAAGTCAAACAGCCTTGAGATCGCGTTCATTTCTCTTATCGGCTGCATCGGCTGAAACTTTAGGAGTCGATGCAGTTTTTTCGGCTTTGTCGTCAGGAGCCCCCGAGAGAGATACTACAGACCGGCCTTGCTATAGATATCGTCAGTGACGCTGAAAACTTTAGCGCCCTGACTCAATCCGGGAGCCAGGCGCGAGACCACTGCTGCAGCGCGGCCCCTTCGAGCATCCAGTGCGCGCGCACATGCGCCTGTAGCGCGTCGCCCATCGCCTCACTGGCATCCCTGTCATGCAGATGCTCACGTATTGCAGCCAGCCAGTCCCTCGTTCGATTGCGCACCCGCGTAACGGGCAACTCGCAGCGATAGCTACCCACATCACTGCAGATGACCGGAAAGCCACAGGCCCCATATTCCAGTAGACGCAAGTTGCTCTTGCACTCGTTAAACAGATTCTGCTCAAGGGGTGCCAGTGCCAAATCGAGGTTCAACGCGGCGAGCGCAGCAGGGTACGCCTCGATTTCAACGCCCGGATGAAACTCACTGATATAAGGTCGCAGCTTCTCGGGGCACATACCGAAGAAGACCCAATCGACCTGGCTAGCGAGCTCCTTGACGACATCGGCTATCAGTAGCAGATCACCGTGATGCCCGATACCTCCGGCCCAGCCGACCCGCGGCCTGGCCGATTGCCGTCGCTGACCTTGCAGACTCTTCCACCACAACACCGGCAAGCGGTTTTCCACCACATGAATACGCTCGTGCAAGCCGGAGCATGCGTCAGCCAGCGCAGGCGTGGAAACGACAAACCGATCTACCATGCGCAACGCAAGCCGCATGGATTTTCGGACATCCCGAGGCATGTGTTCCCGGTGGGCGCTATGCAAGGGTATGGCCGGCAGGAAATCGTCCAGTTCATAGACCTTGAAAGCCCGGGAGAATCGCTGAATACGCTGCATGGCTGCCAATTGCTCGGGCATATATTGACGCTGCATGATCACCACGTCCGGATCGTAGCGCTGCAGGTCCACCGGACTCATGAACGAGAACGACAGCGTCCCATCCAGCAACGCCTTCCCCTGCTGGGCCTTGAACGGTTGAATGACCCGGTAATGTCCACAGCCGAGGCGATCCGCTGGCAGGGCCAGTACAGTGGGCAACGGACGCCAGGAATTCAGCGGACGCCAGGTCAACGGTAGCTCCGCCAGCTGAAACGGGCGCTGAGTCGAAAACGCATCGTTATATGCAGGATCGCTCGCCAGCTGTGGCAACCAACGGTCGTAGAGCAGATCATCTTCTGCAGGTGCCGATACCCGCACCTCGCCATCGATCATCAGTTGCACACGGGGAGACCAAACAGTGAGCAAGCCCGCCTCCCGAACCTTCAGGCAAAGATCCAAGTCGCTCCAACGGCCGCCCAGTGCCGCCTCGTCAAAGCCACCCAGCTCGGCGAACAGATCCTTGCGGATCATCATGCAATCCCCGCTCACAGCACTGTAGTTCTGCTCTACCTGCAGGCGGTTCATATAGCCCAGGGCATCCATTGCCTCGCCCTTGAAAGCCACTCCCGCCGGCCCCTGCAAACCCAGAATCAGGCCGGCATGTTCAATACGGCCTTCCGGCGAAAGCAGCTTGGCACCAACGACCCCAACCTCGGGTCGAACGCCATGATTGACCATCTGAGCCAACCAGTCGTCGCTAATAGCCGCCGTCGCGGGAGAAAGAAACACCAACAACTCGCTACGTGCGCTTTCCCGCGCCCGATTGCAGCACTGCGCGCGGTTACCGCCAGGACGAATCACGCGCAGGGTCGCTTCTGCCATCTGTTCGATGGCGTCCAGCCATTGCCTCACCGGGGCTTCGGCCGCTTCCGGTTGCAGCAGCAGAATTTCATAGGAGGGATACACCGTATGCGCCAGCAGACTTTCCACACAACGCTGCAAACGTACCAGCGGCCCCGCGGCGACTATAAGAATGCTCACTCCAACATCGCCTTGAGTGCCATAGTCCAGCTGGTAGCGCCCAGGCCATTGCGAAGCGACCTGCGCCTGCTCATAACCGCGCGCAAGCAAATGACGCTCGATGGCACGGAGCTCATCAGGGTTGTCGCGTAGCGGCACAGCCTTGGTAATAAGGAGCGGTTCGCTGACATGACCCAGTCCAGCCAAGCCGCCGAGTTCTATAAGCCGAAGCTGAAGCTCGAATTCGAGTGCCTGCTCGAACTGCGGATCGAAGCCGCCAGCAGCAAGTAGCGCATCGCGCCGGTATATCCAGTGTCGTGACATGCTGACTGGATAACTTAGCAGTAGATCCAGGTTAAAATCGGGGCGCAGTGCAGGCCCCAAGCCGCCATGGGCATCACGCAGCATTGCATCGGCATAAACAGCACGGCATTCAGGGGCGGCAGCCAGCTCCAACGCTATGTTTTGCAAACCGCTGACAGTAAACTCATCACCGGCCTCAACCAATAGCAGCCATTGCGCCTCAACGAGGCCAACAATTCTGTTGATCGCCTCGCTCACCCCTTGGGTTACCAGCACAAAACCGGCACCGTTGCGTTCGGCGACAAGTAATAAATCAGAAGTGGAAATCACATACGACTGAATGTTCGAATAACTGCTGCGCCGGAACAACGTGGTCAGTGTTCGCTTGATGCCCTGCGTATCTCCAGCCCTATCCAGCACGAGCACAACAATGCTTGGCCCACCGGCACATACACCCAGACGCTGCTCAATCAGTTGCTGCTGAACCCGAGAGGCTTTGCGGGCCTGCAACCAGTCATAGCTCACCTGAGTCGAACGCAGAGTAGTTGCACCTTCGACCAAGCAGGCCAGCAAATCAACAGCTTTCCAATCCTGCAGTTGTACCAAGGGAGAAACTGCGACCAGCAACGGTCCCTTCTGCAGAGTTTGGGACCAACCCAGTTCACGCAGCATGCGTCGAAAATTCTCGTGCCCTTTATCACCAATCCCCAATCGATCCCGGCCCACCTGGCTGAACTGCTCCGTCGACACGCGGAAATCGGAAAGCGGCTGCGCCAGAAACGCGAGGTGGCCCTGACGCAGTAGCTTGGCGTAAAGAGCCAGGTCACCGACCCACTGAATGGGTAGACCATTTAGGGCCATGACCTGCTCACCGAACGCCGCTACCGCATCCCGCCTGCACATTACCGTACTGGGTTCGCCGATAAAGTTGATGGTGTGTTCGCCCAGGAAGGAGACCAGAGCCGTGCCGTCAATCAGCACGTCTTCGTCGAACAGCGGCGCGGTGGCGAAGCTATCGGGCAGGCGGCACCCCAGTCCGTCGATACGCCGGCGGCGCGAACTAACCAGCGCCACCTGAGGACTGTTACACAAAACATCGGCCATGCGGGCAATGCACTCGGGATGCAGCACGTCATCGTCGTATAGGAATTTGAGATACTCGCCCCGGGTCAGGCCCACACACTTGGCCAGATTCTTCGACTCGCGCAAGCGCGGCATATTGCGTTCGTAACGAATTGGGAAATCGATGATCGCCCGGTAGCTGTCCACCAGTTGCTGCACCTGGTCGGTAAGACAGTCATCGCAGATCACCAACTCCAGCGGGCGGTAGGTCTGTGCCTGCAAGCTATCCAAGGCTTCGCGTAGATAGGCCGCTTTGAACGCCGGCATGACAATACTGACCAGCGACTTCTCGAGATTGCCTTGCACGCTTACTCCTGGGGTGTTCTGTTGAGCGCATGGATACGGGCTATCACACGCGCGGAATTCTGCTCATCCGCATATTTGAAAAAGAGTTTCTTGCAGGTCTGGTAACGGGGGCTAGCCACCTGACCGCCCACGTCCAGCTCCTGCTCCAAGACAGCGAGCAGCGCCTCGAAGCTCACCACCACCGGACCAGGAAAGGCCAGTTGCATATCGTAGAGCAGGCCATTTTGCTGGCGACTGTATGCTTCCAGATCATAGGCAAAGCTGATCACCGGTTTGTCCAGGTACAACGCATCGATATAAACCGAGGAATAATCGGTAATGACGAGATCGGACTCCCTAATCACCGGGGCGATTTCGCTGACCGCCTGGTGACCGAGATCGACAATGCTCTGGCCATCGACATAACGCTCTAGGTTGAACAGCTGCTCACCCTTGCGGAAGTAATGCATGCGAAAGCCCAGCACCGCGTTATGCCGACGTAACAAAGCCTTGAGGTGCTCGATCTGCTCATCGCTAAACTGGTAGCACTGCGCGCCGGGTAAACCTTTCTCGCGGAAAGTTGGCGCGTAAGTGATCAACTTGCAACCTCCTTTGAGGCGGCGGATATAGTCCACTTCGTCCCGCAGAAAACCCGGCAAAGCCTCATCAGCCATACACAGAAAGTCATTGCGCGGCAGGCCGGTGACCCACAACGCGGCATAAGGGATCGGCTGAAAGATGGCAGCCATGGCATAGCTGTCGACATCCGAAGATGCAATCAGTCCGTCGTAAAAAGCCCGCTCGCGACGCCGGTAGGCCACCCGATCGGCACGCTGCCCTTGCTGCGGATGGGCCAGGCCAAACAGGCGTTTGAGCGGAATGCCATGCCAGAGATTGACTAGGTTGCGCCGCCGCAGATTGGCACGCACCACGGAGAAACTGCCATCGCTCCAGCGCCAAGACATGTCTAGGGCAATGGCGTTGGTCAACAGATAGGTGCCGCAGCGCGCCAGCCGCCACAGACCACGCAAACTCTGCAGATCGACGATATGAGTATTGCAGGCATCTTCGATGCGAAAATCTCGGCCCATGCCGCGACTGAAGATGTACTTGGCGATAATCGGATCGGCCTTGATCTGCTCGAATACCGCCCGCGAATTCTCGATGAACTGGTCGTCCTGCAACGGGTGGACAAAAAATGCCCAGGCATAGCGATCTTTGGGCCACAGGTGGTCGAACAGCCACCATGCAGGCAACAACAGCCAGCGTGCCAGATTCTTATGTTGAAAGTGTCTATCCAACCAGCCCTTCATGGAAAGAACAGCTCCATGGCATCCACATCCAGCACCGGGATGCCCTTATTGCGTGCCACCTCCAGACGCTCTGGAAAATGATTGTCGACGAAAATCGCCCGCCCCTCAATACAGGAGGACTTGGTCTGCCCTTCACGCAAGTGGATGATGGCATCGAACAGGCTATCGGCAATTCGCGCCTGCGCCAGCGAGGCCCGCACATCGCCGGCATGGCGGGTCACCAACACCAGGCGCTTGCCCATGGCAAGTAGGCGATAGATGAAGCGCATGGCCTGCGGGTTAGCTTGGCCGTCTAGCAATACGGTATCGTCAAAATCAAGGTAAGCGGTGTCGAATTCGTAGTCCAGTTGCGCCACGCTACCGAGACGGCGATCCAGCAGCGTCACGCGCGGGTCGCAGAGCACCTGCTGCTCGCGCTGCAGGTAGTCCTGGATGGTCATCAGTGGCAGGTTCACCCCAGCCGCACGAAGGACCACACTGCTACTGGACAGTCGGCAGCTGACTTCCAACAGTTTCCAAGCCCCATCCGCATCGGCGCGCAACTGGAAGAACCACGGCCCACGAAATAGCAGGCGATGGTTGATTGTCATGGCGATCTGACGAATCTCCTCGCTGCAAGGCAACAGGCAAGAACGCATGGCGATGCCAGAGCGCACTCGCTCACGCGTACGCGGTGCTACATGCAGCAACTGACGGCACCAGTCGGTAAAACAATCCACGGTCAGCTCAGCACCCGGCAGGTATTCACTGAGAATGGTCTCGGCACACTGCTGCAGTGCTACGGTGGCCTGCGCTCGGTTAGCCACCAGCACCACGCCCTGCCCGCCCTGGCCTTGGTCCGGTTTGATCAGCAGCGGCCAGTCGCGCACTTCATCCAGCCCGGCATAGCAGCGCGGTAGCCAGGGCTGGTCGGTAAACAACGCGTAGGTGGAAGACTTGCGCCGAGTGATACGCGCCGTGTCCGGATCGCCATTGACCAGCAGAACACCCCACTTACGCAGGCGCGGAGCCAAGTAATCCATCAGCGAGTCATGGGTAGCAAACAGCAAATCAATGCCCTGTTCACGCAGCAAGGCTTGCAGGCAGGCATCGAAGTCGGCTTCACGCGCATGCGGCAAATGATAGTAACGTGCATACGCTAGACACCCATGATCATCCTGACTGGAGGCACCATACAGCTCGACATGCACGGAACTGCCCAGGGCCCGCTGGATTTCCAGGCCGATTTCAGAGCCACAGGGAAACACCAACACCTTGACTCTAGACATCAGTACTGCTCTCCTGGCGGTTGAAGACGGCAATCGACGACATTGGTATTCTCAGCTACTGGCCGGCAACAGCCGGTAGTCATCGAGCATTCTGCACACGTCCTGCGGGGCGTTGTACATCAGCACATCGAGGATAGACAGCCCGGCGACGAATTCGCCGCCGGCCTGAGGGTAAGCTGCCAGGTGTGGTTCCACGAAGCGAAGCTGGACACCCTGCTCGGTAAAGTGATGGCCGTCATACAAACTGCGCCCGCCGATGGCGTTGTGATAAGCCTGTGCCTGCATCTGCCGGCAGATGGCCAGAATGCGTGTCTCGCCCGCCAGTTCGCCGAGTGCCAGTTCGGAGGCGAAGGACGACTGAAGTGGCAGCCCTAGATAGTCGAACACCAGACACACGGAGGCCGCCGCCTTGTGCGCCACATTCAGTTCGTGGTCATGGCACAGCGCTTCGACCAGCGCAAACACCTCGGTAAAGTAAGGTGCCCGCGCATAGGCGTGACGCAGTTGCTGATGAAAAACGCTGAAGTCACCGACAAACTCGTGCTCATTGATCGCCCGATTCTGGCTAGCCTGGCGTACCGCCACGCTGAACTGAAACGGCACACCATTGAGGAGGATGCGGTTGCGCTGGATAAAGCCGCGCTTGATGAAAGCGACATCATCGAGGAAGACAAAGTGTTCGACACTGCGTGCCAGCTGGAAGTAACCCAAGTAGGGGAAAAAATACGGCTGCATGACCGCAAGCGTCACCGTTGCGCTCCTGCCGCACGAATCAACTCGCAGACCCACTCCACATCGGAGTCGATCAGGTCAGGGTAGATAGGCAAGCACAGCACCATGCTGGCAATCGAGCGGGCTACCGGCAGCCCCGCAGACTCTGCCGAGGGCAGACCACGATACATGGGGAAGTCACTGATTAGCGGGTAGAAATAACGCCGAACGTAAATGCTCTCGTCGCGCAGGTGCTGGTAGAGCTGATCGCGGCTTAGACGAAAATCGGGCTTCACCAGCACCGGGAAGTAGGCATGGTTGGCTGTCACCTGCTCACTCAGCTCAACGCACTCCAGCCCGACGATGCCGTGTAGTAGTTGGCGATACAGCCGGCCGATGGCACTGCGACGGGCCAATGCCTGATCAATGTACTGCAGTTGCAGCAGGCCAAAGGCAGCATTCACTTCGCTCATCTTGCCATTGATACCAGGTGCAATGACCGTAGTTTCGTTGACGAAGCCGAAGTTCTTCAGGTGGCAAATACGTCGGTAGGTCTTTGCATCCGGGCAGATGATCGCCCCGCCCTCGAAGGTATTGAACACCTTGGTGGCATGAAAGCTAAGCACACTGAGGTCGCCATGACGCAGGATGCTCCCGCCGGCATCTTGCACACCAAAGGCATGTGCTGCATCGTAGATAACCCGCAGGTTATATATCTCGGCAATACGCTCGATCGCTTCGATATTGCACCGGTTGCCATAACAATGTACCGGCATGATCGCCGTAGTCGAGGGTGTAATAGCTGCCTCGATTTTTTCCGGATCTAGGTTGAGGGTTATCGGGTCAATATCTACGAAGACTGGTTTGATGCCGTTCCACAGCAACGAATGAGCAGTAGCAACGAACGAATAAGGAGTGGTGATGACCTCTCCGGTGACGCGCAAAGCCTGTAATGCAGTTACCAGCGCTAGGGTGCCGTTAGCAAAAAGCGCAATGTGCTCAACACCCAAGTACTCCTTGAGTTCATTCTCCAGTTGCTGGTGCATGGCACCGCCGTTGGTCAGAATGCGACTGGCCCATATCCTCTCTAAGTAGGGAATGAACTCTGCCAATGGTGGCAGCAGCGGACTCGTGACCGTGATGCTCTTTTTCATAGGTCATCCCTGTTCAGGTTGCCATGCACGCCAATGAAGGCTGCTTGATAGTCTGGAACAGAAAGGCTGAGCACCCCGGCCAGCACCGAATCAGCCTCGAACCAGCCACCACGCCAAGAACGCTGCATGAAGAGGAAGTTGCTCAGTGGGTCATGCAGAGCAAAGCCTGGGTAATAGCTGTAATCCTGTTCCCCGGGCTGGAAGTAATTGCCACCGTAGCGTCTGCTCAAGTAGAGGTCACTGTTAAAAACCTTGACTTGGGCAGGCGCAAAACGCAATACATCCATCAGCACGCGCTGCACCGCCGCCGGATAGCCAGCGAGAAAAGGATTGCGTTTGTAGGTACCTACTTCGAAGCGTGGTCGCAGACGCTCGCCGAGTACCTCCAGCCATGGAAAACTGCGCAGACAGCTTTCGGCCAGCACAACAAAACTCAGGCTGACCATGACCGGCAGGAAATTCTCCGACGAACCACATCGCAGGTCATCTTCAACGTAATAGGCAATATCTGTACGGCTGCCAAAATGGCGCGGCACAAGAGCATTATTAGCGCGATGGGACAAGCGGATGACCAGATCGAAGCAATCGATTTCCGCACCACTTGCCAGGCCGACATCCACCGGGCCAACGATAGCTACCCGCTTGCCGCGCAGAGCTTCGGCAAAATTCAGATCGACCTCCGACAGTGAGCCGACCGATTGATAGCTGCTCGTTGTACGTGGCAGGTACAATCGGGCAAAATCGAGAAACTCCAGTGTATCCGCAGACTGCCCAGCCAGGCGCTGACGCAGATGCATCGCCACGGCAGCCGCCTCATCCGGTTCCGCCTGCTCGTTGGCCCAAGCTATGCGATACATGCTCGACAGCAAATCTTCAGCAGCCAACGCCCCAGCCTCCACACCAAGGCGATCCACGAAACATTTACGATAGTGGAAGTACAGCTCTGTCTGCTCGGCCAATAGAAACAGGCGAGCAAAGAAAAGCTGCATTGGCAGCGGCAGGCTGGCAATACAATACGGGTGCTGCCTGGCAAAATCCGCCAGACATTCAGCCTGGCGCTGACAATCCATATCCGGCCACTGCCAGAATCCCCCTGACACAGCCCTCAAGCTTTCCAACAAAGGCGTCCAGGCGGCCAGAAAACTAGACTTGGTAGTGTCCGCCCAAGGCTGCAACGATGCCGCCAAGGCTACTCCGGCAAAATGCCTGGGATGCAGAGCCGATACTCGGTAGCAGCTCCAGCTACCCAGCAATGCCAAATGCTGCTCGCTAGCGGTCAGCTGCAAACGCTGCTGCAGATCTGCCAGCTGCGGCCAATAGCCGTCTCCCATCATGATGCTGACCGCACACCGCACGCTGCTGCAGCCAAATGCAAACGCGCGCTGCACACCATCATTGCAAACGTCTCACCAGCATAAAGGCCTCGGCCGCTGCCACCCCCACCGAATGCCCTCGATGCAGGGCTAAGGCGGCCAGGTGTTGACGACTGCGTGAATGCGGCGCTGGGCGCATTTCCTCTGCATAACAATCCAGCGCGGCCAGCTTAGCCAGCAACTGAGCGCTGATATCGACGAAATGGTTGGGCAGGAACGGCAAATAACCGGGATTGCTCCACTCGCTGCTGGACATCACTTCGAAGGTGAGGATTTCCCGCACCGACTGCCCTGGCAACGGTCGACTGGCAATCAGAACAGCCTGATGGGCAACCTGATGGTCGACATTCAGATCACCCATATGGTGAGTGTAGATCAACTGCGGCTTCAGGCGTGCTAACAGGGCCTCCAATGGCTGCACCACCTCAAGCAGTGGCAAGCTGTCCAAACGATTGTCCGGTAGACCGAGAAAACTCAGTTCAGTCACCCCTAATTCGGCGCAAGCTTGTTCGGTGGCACGCTGGCGGCGCTGCTGTGCCTGGCGGTCGACATCGACACGGGCAGTCACGCCATCGGCGAGGAACAGCACATGCACACGATCACCCTCGGCCACATGCCGCGCCAAAGTACCGCCGCAGCCCAGCGCCTCGTCGTCTGCGTGAGCCGCCACCACCAACACTGACTTACTCATCAAACACCCCCCAAGAGGTCGGGGTACCGCGGCTGACCTCCACTTTCAGGCGACGGCCGATCAGTTCATCGAAATGCTTGGGGGCCAGCCCCAGCCCCGGGCGAATACGACGCAGGTCATTGGCGGAAATCCGACTACCGGCCGGCAGGTCACGGACGAAGTACACCGAACGGCGAAACGCCTTGTTGCCCTCCTCCGCCGGTTGTCGATGATAGCCGGCTTGGCCCAGGCACAGCCAAGCGTCATGGCTGTCGCAACATAGGCGCTCCAGCTCGACCGGCTCAATGGAGAATTCACTGTCCGGGCCCTTGCTGGCACGATCTAGGGTAAAGTGCTTTTCGATCAGACTGGCACCCATTGCAACCGCGGCCACCGACGCGACGGTGCCTAGGGTATGGTCTGACAAACCGACCACCACCTGAAAGCGCCGCTCCAGTTCGGCAATCTGGCGAAGATTGGCCTGCGCCAGCGGTGCCGGGTAGCTGCTGATGCAATGCAGCAGGGCCAGATCGCGGCAACCGGCATCACGGGCAGCGGCAACTGCCTCCATAATTTCTCCCTCGCTGGCCATCCCAGTGGACACAACCATCGGCTTGCCTGTGCTGGCAACGTAGCGAATTAGCGGTAAGTCGAGAGTCTCGAAAGAAGCGATCTTGTAAGCTGGCGTACCAAGGTCTTCTAACAGATCCACCGCGCTCTCGTCGAAAGGAGTGGAAAAAGCTGTGATACCACGTCTGTGTGCGTGTTCAAAAATCGGCCGATGCCACTCGAACGGGGTTTCCGCCCAACGATACAAGTCGTAAAGTTTGTAGCCATCCCACAATCCTCCATGAATGAGGAACTCTGGGTAGTCGCAGTCGATGGTCATAGTGTCGGCTGTGTAAGTTTGCAGCTTGACAGCGTCGGCACCGCAACGCTGGGCCGCGTCGATGGTCGCCAGCGCCCGCTCCAATTGACCATTATGGTTGGCCGACAACTCGGCGATAATGTATGGCGAAAACCCAGGGCCGATCTGCCGGCCAGCAATGGCAAATCTCATACAATTACTCCTGCGGCTCACTGCGTCGGCGCAGTACTACGGTTGCGTGAAGCTGCTCACCCTCCAGCTGGACAGCGGAGAATTCCAAGCGAAATTCGCCATGTTCGATGAAGGCGCGGGGATAACCGGGCGCATCAAGCATGCGAATATGATCGTAAAGCTGCATCAGTTCGCCCCTGTACGGCAGCGCACTTTGCTGTGGCGTACGCCGTTTGAATAGTACAACCTCACCCTGCTGCTCGACCACTTGCGGCTGACGGGCGATAATCTCGGCAATCATCTGCTCACCCAGTTCCCCGGCACGAACATAGATAGCCTCGGCAGTACCCTGCAAGGATAACGACTGTTTGAGGTAGATCGGCCCGGCATCAAGCATCTCAACCATGCGCAGTGCCGACAGCCGGGTTTCATGGTGACCATCGGCAATCAGGTTCTGCAGGGGGCTGCCACCCCGGCCATACGGCAAATCGGTCATGTGAAAGCACACACACTCATGCTCACGCCAAATCGATTCGGGCACCCTCCAGCGCCAGTGCAGAAAGAAAATGTAGCGCGGCACAGCCCCGTCCAGTACTGCCAGCAACTCGTCCGGGCTCTGCACCCACTGCCAGCGCTCGTCGGTACGCTGACGCAAACGGATAAAGCTATCGGCATGCCAAGACTTGCAACTGGCCAACAAATAGAATGGAACGACCGGAGTCATGCCGTACTTCCTGCATCCACTGTCAATGTGGTTCCGGTTACGTTGACAGCCTGTTCGCTAAGCAAATAGCTGACTGCTGCCGCTACATCCTCTGGCGCGGCCAGGCGACCCAACGGGCTGCGCCGGCGAATTGCCTGCAGCTTATCGCCCTGCAGGCCGGAGGTCATTTCGGTTTCCATGTAGCCCGGTGCCACCGTATTCACGGTAATCCCTGCCTTACCCACCTCACGTGCCAGTGAGCGGGTAAAACCGGCCAGGGCAGCCTTGCTAGCAGCATACACCGACAGTCCGCTGAAGCCGGTGGAGGCGATGATTGAAGAGATATTGATGATGCGCCCACTGCGGTTGAGCAGCATCGGTCGCAACAGGTACTTGGTCAGCAAGATCGGCGCTTCCACATTAACCCGTAGAAGCTCGCTAATATCTCGTTCATGCAGAGTCGCTAGCACCCCGTCAGTCCCGCGCGCAGCATTGTTGACTAGTGCCCAAGGCCGACCGTAAGTGGCGGAGATACGCATGGCAAAAGGATGTACGCTGGCGAGGTCGGCCAAGTCTAACACCTCAAACAGCACATGATCAGGGTACTCTGCCTGCAGCGCCAGCAACCCCTCGCTAAGCCGCCGACCGCTCGCAATTACCCGGTAGCCATCGGCAGCCGCGCGCCGGGCAATTGCCAGGCCAAGACCACGGGTTGCCCCAGTCACCACAAGTATTTTCATGGTTGCGTCCTTTCACGCTTGCCTGCCGCAGTTTCCAACAGGCGTTCAACGAAATTCACCAAACCCGGTGCCTGCCACTTTTCCAAACCTGCACGGCACTTGCGATGAATTTCCTGACGCAGGTGGGCAGTATCAACACCAGCTACCGGCACCACCTCAGCCACGACCAACTGCCCCATCATGCTGTTACTGCGCCCCGACACCCTAGCATCCAGCACGCCATCTATTGAGCGCAGAAAGGCTTCCACAGCTTCAGGATTGACCTTGTTGCCGCCAACATTGATCGCTCCGCCAGCGCGACCGAGGAACAATACGCGCTGGCCCTGCTGCTCGACCAAATCACCGCTATCAAGAAAACCCTCAGCATCTAAGCGCCGTGCGATTTCATCACCTTCTGTCAACACGCTTGGTTTCAGCAGCAAATGGCCCTTGGCACTTACGCGCAGTAGTGGAACACCTTCGGCACCCGCCAACCATTTGGCGGGAAACCCCGGCAGACCATCCTTCACAGCAAAGCCCGTACCGGCTTCGGTGGAAGCGTAAATATGTACCAGTCGCGCCTGGACAAAGCGCTTGCGCAATGCCTGCAGAATGACGGCGTCGGCAATCTCACCTCCGAGAGTGATCTGCCGTAATGGTAAACCGGCCAGACGATCGTCCATCAGTAGCCGGCGCCACAGCGACGGGGTGGCAGACATGGCATTAACGCGCTGCGCCAGCAGGAATTCGACCTGTTGTTCCTGGGGCAGACCGCTTACCAACACAAGACGCGAGCCAGCTAGCAACGCCTGCAGCAGTACCTGTAGGCCAGCAAACCGCGCCGGGTCGTAGAGCAAGCCCCATACATAGCCGGCACCACGTTGAGGGTCACGTTTACAACTGTGAATCAAACTATGCAGGGTGTGGCCAATAAGTTTTGGCGTACCAGTAGTGCCAGATGTCGTCAGCAGCCATTGGGTCAGCGGTCCTTTCGACGTCACAGGCACTGCAGACGTCAACGGTTGCAGGCCATCTGCCGTTAGGTAATGGCTGCAGCCGGCAGCCTCAATCAGCGCCTGCCGCTTACTCTCCTCCAGCGCAGACGGCAACAGCAGCATGGCAGCCACCTGACCATCCAACGCCACTAGGGCGGTGGCCAGATGCAACGGCGACAGCCCGTCCAGAGCCACTCGCGCACTCGCTGCCAACTGCAGCGACTGACCCAACGCCTGCCCGTCAGCTAACAGCTGCGCACCATGGCAATGCCCCCCCGGCCAACAGAGGCCTGAGCTCTCTCCGGACAAATGCGCAAGCAACTGCGCCAGACACTCGCTCATCGCGGCGTGTAACGCTGGTAGATGGCAACGAATTCACCTAGGGTTCGGGGGTAGATCGGCTCGTCCATAAGACTGAAAGGGTCGTAGCCCAGTTGCTCCTCCAGACTGGCCACAAGGATGGCAAAGCCCATGGAATCTAGGCCGCTATCGAGCAGCACGGTGTTATCGTTCAGAGTGGCAACCATATCGCACTCGGTCTGCTGCGCGATGTCACGCATGACTTGGATGATTAGCTCTTTCATGCCACCTCAGTAATCAGTAAAGGAGATACGCGCGATGCCTTCGCGAATCTGTCTCGGCAAACTGGCAATCACTTTGTCACGGTTAGCCTGCCACTCAGCGCACGCGTATTCGTAGTGCAACAGCGCATGCTGCTGGCCATTGCGCTGTAAAGCATCAGGCTGGGTAGTAACAAGGCGATAGCCGAACACCTTGTGCATGCGCTGCGGCGGCAGATTAAAGTCAAGCACCTCGGCATGTAGACAATCCACCCCCAGGCGATCGAAGGCGTAGTCCAGGGCGGCTACCTCCAGCAGCAGACCGCTACCGGGCCAAACCGCCTCGGCACCGATATAGCAGCCCCAGCTGCAACGGGCAGGTGTAATAGCTGTGAAATATAACATACCGACTGGTGTCTGCTCCTGACAGAACACTAGGTAACGGCGCTCTGTATCACCCTCTAGACCGACAAACCAAGATTGCTGTTGAGCAGCACTGATCGGCTGATTGCTCAACATTTTGTCGCTGATCCGCGGGCTGTTGCGCCAGACTCGTATCACTTCCAGAAGCTCCGCACTGAGCGGGACGAAACGACTGTTCGGGGTGCTCATGGGATGGATCCGACCAATTCCTTGGCGAAGGAGAATACTCCCGCCCCGGAGCAGATACCAGCCGCGGCTTGGCTCATGCGCGTAAGCCTAGCGGGTTCTGCGGCCAAGCTGGCAAACCAGGTAGGGCAGGCCTGCGTCAGTTCGTCCAGCGCCAGCAAGCTGACCGCCCCATAAGCCTCCAACGCCCGGGCTGCCGGATACTGGTTGGCGGCAATAACCAGCAGCAGCGCCGGCAGTCCCAGGCAACAGCGCTCCCACGAAGTGCTGCCGGCAGCGCCAATGGCCAGGTCGGCTGCACTCATACGCTCCGCCATGTCGTTGACGCCCTGCACCACCTCGATCACCCAAGGCAGCAGCTGCGCCTCAGTGCGCACCGCCTCCAGCCAGGGCGACTGGCTGCCGAGGATTACCTCAATATTGCAGCCAGCCGGCAAGGCGCACCCCTGCAGAGCCCGCAGTATCTGACTGGTGACATTGTCCTTGTCGGCACCGCCCATACTGATTAGCAGGCGACGCAGCGGTACACTGATCCGGCGCTGCAGACTGGCAGCGCGCCACTGGGAGAACTCCGGGCGCAACAGTGCGTAGGCCGTACCGATAAACATGCGACAATGCGGCGGCACCAACGCAGCATAGTCTGCAGCCTGACGGCCAAGGTTTTGGTCGAGCAAAACATCGCAATCATGCTCGCGGTCGGCCAGGTCGTCGATCACCAGCAGGCACTGGCAATAGGGACGCATGATTGCCTCCCACTGATAATCCAATGCGTAGTGATCGACCACCAGCAAGTCCACCCGCTGAGCTTGCAACAGCACCGCACAGATGGCGGCATCCTCGACCTGAGTGGCACCCAACCAGGCCACATGAGTTGGATGCACTGGCGGCACGGAGACGACCTGAACGGACAGCAACTCGACGACAAAACCCTGCTCACGGATCGCCTCTATCAGATTTCCGGCATGCTCGCGACAAATGAACCTGCAGTCCAAACCCTGTTCACGCAGGACAGTGGCCAATGTCAGACAGCGCATAACATGGCCGCTCCCAATCAGCAACGAGGCGTCGACGCGAAAAAACACACATTTCATCAGCATGCCCCAGCCTGCATGGCCCGAAACAGCCACTCGGCCCGCTGCCAATCTTCCTCGGTATCAATGTCCTGCACACGATGACGCGGCAGCCGTACTGCAACTGATTGCCCCTCGAATACAGGCCTCCCCTCCAGCCAGGCCTGGGTACGCCCCCAATAGAACTGACCGGCATCATGGTAGGCATCCTCCAGGTCCTGTGAGCGGGTTATGCGGTACTCTGGCTGGAACATCGCCACTCGCCCAGTATTATCCAGGCGCAGCCCCCGCTGGATGGGGAAGGCAAAGCTGGTGACACTGAAGGCATAGTCAGCAGAGTGTTCTTCCAGCAACAACAAACCTCTGCGCAGGTCCTCCGCTTGCAGAAAGGGTGCGGTGGCATAGATGCAGCAAACTTGAGCCGGTAACGCCCTATGCTGGTGATACCAGCGGACAGCATTAGCCACCACAGCTGTGGTACCAGTGTAATCATCGGCCAGTTCAGCCGGACGCATAAACGGCACACAAGCACCCAGTTCGCGCGCCAACTCGGCAATACACGGATCATCGGTACTAACCATCACCTCATCGAAGCAGCCACTGGCCTGCGCCGCCTGGATCGACCAAGCCAGCATCGGCTGACCACAAAATGGGCGGATATTCTTCAAGGCGATGCGCTTGCTGCCTCCACGCGCAGGAATCACCGCCAACTTCATACCCGCAACACCTCACGCACGACCTCGAGCACCCGGCCCTGCTGTTGCTCGGTCATACTAGGAAACAACGGCAGACTGATGGCCTCTCGGTAATAGTTCTCAGCATTGGGAAAATCCCCCACTGCAAAACCCATACGTTGGTAGTAGGGCTGAGTGTGAACCGGAATATAATGCAGATTGACGCCGATACCCTGCTCACGCAGAGCCTCGAACACTTGACGATGGCCTTTACGAATCTGCTCCAACTGCAGGCGAATCACATACAGATGCATACCTGAATAGCTATCGGTATGTTGCCATGGCGTTATCAGCGGCAAGCCTGCAAGCCGCACGTCATAGCGTCCCGCCAGCCAATGACGGCGGGCAACGTATTGTTCTAGTCGCTGTAACTGTGAAATACCCAAAGCGGCCTGCAACTCGGTCATGCGGTAATTGAAGCCCAGATCGACTTGCTGGTAATACCAGGGGCCATCGACCGCACAAGTCATCCGCGCCGGATCACGAGTGATGCCATGACTGCGCAACAGGGCCATGCGCTCGGCCAGCGCAGCATCGTTAGTCAGCGCCATCCCTCCCTCAGCGGCTGTGATGATCTTCACCGGGTGAAAGCTGAACACGGTGATATCGCTGTAACGGCAGTTGCCAATCGACTCGTTTAGGTAACGTCCACCAATCGCATGCGAGGCATCTTCCAGCACTTTGAAGCCATAGCGCTGGGCCAGCGCATGAATGGTGCGCATATCGCAAGGTTGGCCAGCCAAGTGTACTGGCACTACCACTTTAGGCAGACGCCCTTCGCGCTCAGCCTCCTCCAGCTTGCGCGCAAGAGCTTGCGGGCAAAGATTGTATGTTCGCGGGTCGATGTCGACAAAATCCACGCGCGCACCACAGTACAGACCGCAGTTGGCTGAAGCCACGAAGGTAATCGGACTAGTCCATAGCCAGTCACCCGGCCCCAAGTCCAGCGCCAGGCAGGCAATGTGCAAGGCTGAAGTAGCACTATTGACCGCCACGCCATATGCCCCCCCCACAAAGGTAGCCACAGCCTGCTCGAAACGTGGTACTTGCGGCCCTTGGGTGAGGAAATCTGAGCGCAAAACCTCGACCACAGCAGCGATATCCACCGCGTCGATCTCCTGACGTCCGTAAGGAATCATATCCATCAGTCGTGACACATCAGAATGGCATCACTCTCACGCAACAAGGCAATACCATTGACCA
This sequence comes from Pseudomonas sp., assembly GCF_035512415.1. Lineage (GTDB taxonomy): Bacteria > Pseudomonadota > Gammaproteobacteria > Pseudomonadales > Pseudomonadaceae > Aquipseudomonas. The sequence continues at coordinate 116,826 of NZ_DATKDZ010000009.1, forward strand.
TCGGATAGGCATAGCCACCATCACTACTCCATAAGTAGCCGTCCCGGCGCTCCAGTTCGGCACCGCTTTGCGGGCAAAGAAAACGAGTTTCCACCAGACCCTCTGACTGCTGAGAGGGGCTCTTTTCCACTATATAACAATAGGTAGGGTTGAGTGGGTTGATAGGATCGGGCAGCGCCGTTTTACTCAGCAAACGTCCGCCAGCGGCAGCGATATGCGCAGGTAGATCGCGGATATAACCCAGCTCGCGCATCCGTGCCTGGCCCTCCTGCGTATTGTCTTCATAGGAGGGCTCGAACAGCACAAGCTTTCGCCGGGATACTCGTAGCAACTCGGCAAGCAGTTCTGGTTCGCGGCCATAGTTGGGTTCCAAGGCATGGCTGGTCAGCACCACATCTACACTGTTGGCCCCCAGGGGAATCTGCCCAATGCCGGCGGCGAACAGCTCTAGGTGTCGCCACTGTTGCTCGCACATGAAGCGCTGAGCAAAACGCCGACCGGCATTAAGGCGACTAAGAGAAATATCGAAGGCCAGTAGTTTGACCCCATTGGACAGATGCTGGCTGAGTGCCGACAGGGTAGTCAGCTCGCCGCTACCGCAATCAAGCAGTACATCCAAAGGCTGCACATGCGGTTGAAGTAACTGAGCCATGCTTGTAGCCCTTCTCTGAAGGGCTGCAATATCAGCTAGGGCACCACGTGTATAGCTGCCGGCCTGTAGATCGTATGCCAACTCGATGGCCTGGAGGTCATTGCACTCACCCTGACGCAGCAGGTGGGTAATATTTTCACCACGCGCATAAGCCACTTTGAGCGCGGCCAGGCCAAAATGCTGCATATACTGTTTCACTACGCTCACATCAATGCCCCATCATGCCCATATTCTCCGCAATCCAAGTGCGCAAGATAGCCTGGCTCATCCATTGTTGATTATTCTCGCTTGAATAGACAAAACCTTCCGGCACCCTCTGGCCATACTTGATGCGCAAGGGACACTCATTCCAATTGTGGATTGCTGGGAGAATCTTGTAGCAATCGGCATACTCATAAGTGTTGTAGGCATCCTCGACGCTGATCATCTGCTCATGCAGCTTCTCCCCCGGGCGAATGCCTATGGTCTCCAGGCGCGCCTCAGGGGCGATGGTACGAGCAACATCAACCACTCTCATCGAGGGAATCTTCTTCACATAGATCTCGCCGCCCTCCATGTCGGCCAGAGCATGCCAGACCAGCTCCACGCCCTGTTCCAAGGAAATCATGAAGCGCGTCATACGTTCGTCGGTAATTGGTAAAATCCCCTTCTCACGCAGCGACAGGAAAAACGGAATCACCGAACCACGCGACCCCATTACGTTGCCGTAACGCACCACAGAGAAACGTGTTCCATGCTCTCCCGAATAGGCATTTCCGGCCACGAACAATTTGTCCGAAGCCAGTTTGGTTGCACCATACAAACTTACCGGGCTGCTAGCCTTGTCAGTGGACAGCGCCACCACTCCCTTGACACTCTTGTCGATACATACATCGATCAAGTTCATAGCACCTATGATGTTGGTCTTCACGCACTCGAACGGATTGTACTCGGCAATCGGCACGATCTTGGTGGCGGCAGCATGTACCACATAGTCGACGCCATCCAGAGCGCGATACAGCCGCTCTTTGTCACGCACGTCACCGATAAAGAAACGGACCCGTGGATCCCCCTCGTACTTCTTGGCCATTTCCCACTGCTTCATCTCGTCACGGGAAAAGATGATGAGTTTCTTCGGATTGAAATGAGTCAGAGTCATGGGCACAAAAACATTGCCGAAGGAACCTGTGCCACCGGTCACCAAAATGGTTTTGTTGCAGAGCATGTGCATTCCTTAGAGGCCGTGAAGGCCGTAATCTTGAGCCAAAACAGCACTGCCGCTGACTAGCCGATATGGACCTGAAACAGCATTTCCGCATAGGTATCCGCATCGAATTGCAGTACCTCACGCAACACCGGATCGGCTTCCAGCCAGCCCAGGTCAAACATGCGCTTGGTAAAGATGAAATTACTCAGCGGATCATGTAACGAGAAAGCACGGAAAAAATCCGCCGACTTACCCTGCAAGTAATTGCCGGCGTAGCCCTTGCTCAGATACAGGTTGGCATTGAACACCTTAACCCGCCCTAGAGGGAAACGCGCCAGATCCATTAACATGCGTTGGATGCCATTGGCATACCCCATCAGCAGAGGATTACATCCGTAAACCCCAACATTCAACGCCTGACGTGACTGGCACTGTCCTATTTTGGAAAACTCGTAGTTCTGCATACTGAGCTGATCCAGCACAGCAAAGCGCAATTCACGCATAGCACGCAAGCAATGCTCTACTCCCCCATCTTGCAAATCATTATAGAGGTAATAGCTAACATCAGTGCGCGTGCCAAAGCGCCGCGTACACAGAGCATTGTTGGTGCGATGATTAAGACGTACCACCACGTCAAAACCATCAATCTCCGCACCGCTTTCCAGGCCAACATCCACCGGACCGACGATGGCGATACTCTTACCTTGCAAGTAGGCAGCAAAAAGCTTGTCCTTCTCAGTCATCCCGAGCACGCTGAAATCAATGACCGTCTGCGGGCGGTAATATAGTTCGGAAAACTTCATGAAATGCAGCAGGTTGTCCCGTCCGTCGCCAAGGAGATCGCGATGAACTAAGTGACATAGGCTTTCGAAGCGAATCTGATCGCCATGTTCGTTGGCATGCATCAGCTGGTGCATCAGCTCCACCAATCGCAAGTTACCCCGTGCCTGTATTCGTGCGCTACCCAGTTCAGTGACGAAAATATGACGCAAACGGGCGTATAGATCCGTGCAACCGAACAGCAGAAAGAACGAGGCAAAGAAACCGATAAACGACACTGGCAGCGTAGCAATGCACTGTAGATGGCGTCGGGCGAGTTGAGCCAAGTCCTGCATGCAGGACTTGGCTACAGGATCTTGGATATGCCAGAGAAAACCGTCGACGCTCTTCAGATAATCCAACATTGGCGCACTGGCCGCAGAGAATTCGGTCTTGAGCGCCTCATCCCAGTCCATCAACGGTATCACCAATTGCAGTCCGGCGATCTGACTAGAACGAATTCCCTCGCTCCTGAAGGTGCTCCAACGATCCAGCAGTTCTAGCCGTTTATCCGGCACCTCAATTCCGGTCAGCTTGAGGTTGAGCAGGGCATGCCAACGATAGAAGTCCAGGGAAAAAGGCCATTCCTCGAAACCTTTGCAGCGCGCCAGACGACTGAACAACTCAAAGGACTCTAGCCACTGCCCGCAAAGCAATAGGTCGACTGCCGTGTTGTATTCTAGGCGCAGCCCCAACCCCCAATCACCGGGAAATTGCTGTAGCCCACGCCGCAGCAACTCACGATGTTGCTCCCAGCTCTGTAATACCTCACAAGTGCGTGCATAAGCATGAAAATGACGCTTTTCTAGCAACAACCCGGCCTTTTCCACCTGATGCCAGAGGCTCAAAGCTCGCTGCCATTGGCCAACAGCCATGGCCGCCAGTGCTTCTTCAGCCTGCTGCATGCGTTGCATCATCGTCATCAATCTTCCCTTGCTGGCATGATTGCCGGCTGATCCTGCAGCAGACGCACCATCTGCTTCATAACCCCATGTATCGCGCCCTCTCCCAGGTTCATACGCATCAACAATTCACGCAATTCGGTAGAAGACACACCCGGTGTCCGTGGCAGGTACAACACCTCGCAGAACTCGCGCAGGTGGTCGAAACGCCCAGTCCAGTCATCGCCCATAACCAGGCAGTCCACACCATATTGCTGGATATCAGCAGCTTTCTGCTGCCAGGAGCCTTCTGCAATCACTAAGTCGACATACTTGAGAGCAGCTACTATGGCCTGGCGCTCAACATAAGGCACCAGCGCATGCTTGCCCTTGAGCACGTTGAACTCATCAGTAGAAACACCAACAACCACCCGCTTACCCAGCTCGCGCATGCGTTCCAGTAGGCGCAAGTGACCGATATGGAACATGTCAAAAGTTCCGTAGGTAATCAGCGTTCTCGACATCGCATACTTCTCCAACACTGCCCACTCCGGTGCCACGCATCAGGCATCGAAATTTACATCTTATTGAACAAGTTGAGCGACGCAATTCTTACATAACTCTGCTGCGACGCTTCCAGAATGATCGATTGAAACGACAGACGCGACAGCGCCTCAGGGTAATCCAGCTCGCGCAGCTCAGACTGGATGGACTTGTTGACCAGGCTCACATCCTCGTTATCGGTCTGCGTGGTTTCAATCACGTTCAAGCGGGCACCAATGGCCCCGCGCACACTGTCGACATTGACCATGCCGTTATCGAGATTGGTCAGGCCGATGGCGACCGTATCGCGGATTTGGGCGTTGCTGCTGGCTGGATCCGCCAGAGCGCGGCGCAGGGTGGCGATGGTATCGAGTATCCCCTGCTTCTGCCGGGTCGGGTCGGCGGTTACCTGCAAGCTCTCTCCACCGACGGGCGTGCCATCGAAAATAATGCTGACGCCGCGGAAGACCAGCTGATCACCCGTATTCGGATCAGCGTCCACCGCCCCGCTGGCGAGTACCGGCACAGGTGCAGGTACGCCGACTTCGAAGATTTCATAGCTGCTGGCATCGGGGTTGCCGAACACGATTTCCACCCCTGCGGTGGGGAATGGCTGCGCGCCCGAAAAGGCACCCTCATCCTGCACCAGCGGGGCGGACGCCGATAGCGTCGAGCCCACGGCAGCGCTCAGGTCCATCACCGCATCCAGGCGTCCGGCATTGGTGATGTTCTGAAAAATAGCCTTGCCGCTATCGCTGATCGGTACCTCCAGCGAACTGGCGATCTGCAGTTTGCGCTGGCCCTCGTCGCCCTGGTAGCTGTAATTGCCGTCGCCGTCACGCACGAACGCCTGGGTCTTGCCCTGGAAGCCGGAAAACAGATATTCGCCCCGGGCGTTGCGGGTATTGACCAGGGAGAACAGTTCCTCCTCGCGCTCGCCCAGTTCCGCGGCGATGGATTGCCGGTCGGCCACGCTCAGGGCCCCGTTGCCAGCCTGCACGGTCAGCTCACGTACACGCTGAAGGACGGTGTTTACCGAATTGAGGGTGACCTCTTCCTGGGTCAGGCTGTTATTGGCAGCCGCCAGGTTGTCCTTGTATTGCGTCAGCACATTCTGCTGTTGCTCCAGTTGCAACAGACGCACCGCGGCGACCGGATCGTCGGCCGGGGTGAGCATACGATTGCCAGTGCTGATCTGTTCCTGGGTACGGGTGACATTGGCGTAGTTACGCTGAATGCCCGAAACACCGTTGTTGAACGCCTGGATGGTGGAGATGCGCATGCTTGAGCCTCTTGTTGCAATCCGGGATATGGCCGCCGCGAGCAGCCCCTCACCATAGCCCTCGGCTTTGGCGTCCTGCGTCGCCCTACCTCCTGCATCCTTGCAGTCGTCTCCCGGAGGGAAAGGGGATTGTTCTGCGCGCGCCGGCAAGCGGCGCGCTTTTATCTGAATGTACTGATCAGGGTATCGAACAAAGAGCGCGCAACTTGAATAACCTGCGCCGAAGCGTTGTAGTACTGCTCGAACTTGATCAGGTTGGCCGCCTCTTCGTCGAGGTTGACCGCTGACAGCGAATCGCGATTATCGGTCGCCTGCTTGAGAATAGCCCCGGTCGCCTCGCTGTCCTGCCTGGCCTGCGCCGTCAGGGTGCCGACCCGTTCGACCAGATCGCCATAGCCATCGGTAAAGCTGACGCCCGTTGCAATAGTGCTCACGCTCGGGTCCACACCGATGGTCTGCTTGCTTTGCAGGTCGACCAGCTTCAAGGCGTTACGGTTATCCGATACGCCGTTGGTGTTGAAGCCCACGTTGAAGCTGTCGCCACTTTCCGGCCGGCCGCTGATACTGAAACTGACCACATTGCCGCCGCCCAGATCGAGTTCATAGCTATTCGTCTGTCCTGGCTGAAAGGCACCAGCCGGTACCCGGGTCAAACCGGCAACCGGCGTGCCCGGGGGGTTCTCGAAGGCACCGGCCCCGTCATAGATCAGGCCCACGGGCAGCGCGGCGGCAATAGCGGCCGCGTCGATGGGGTTACTCCCGGCCGCGATCAGATCGGGCTGGGAAATGCTGCCGTTACCGCTATTTTGCAAGTTCGCCTCGGCCCGCACGGGCGCGGCGAACGCCAACTGGTCGGGCTGGTCCAGCACGGTCGAAATGCTCGTGGCACCGCGCCGGGTGGGCTGCAGAAGAAACTTGTCGGCCGCCGCCGGGGCAGCATCGAGGGCCAGCGCAAAGCCCTGATCGCGGCCAGCCGCATCGGTGAAGGTCAGGCTCGCGGGGTAGCTGCCGGGCGGGTTCGGGCTCACCGTCAGGGTCGCGCCGTCACTCAGGCGACGGGCCTGGTACTGGGTGCCATCGTATTCCAGGCGGTAGTCGCTGGTGGTCAGGATGCTGGTATCGGTGATAGTCAACGCCGGCTGCACGTTGCCGGTATTGGTCGAAAAGGCCCGTGCCCGTAGCGTGGTAAGGGCGGAGTCGTTGAAATCGCCGAACAACGCCGAGCCGACCTGGCCCTTCAGATCCAGGCCCTGGCCAAGCTGGGTGTTGACCTGATCGCTGACTGCCAGTGCCAGCCGCCCTAGGGAGTTAAGGGTCGGGTCCAGGGTCTCGCTGCGGTAGCGGATCAATCCGCCCAGCTCACCGCCGGTAAGCAGGGAGGTAATCCCCTGACGCGAACCGCCGCTGACGAAATTCACTTCGAAACGGGTCGGATCGCCCAGCCCCGGCACCACTTCCAGGCGGCTGGTGGTACTGCCCACCACCAACGGCTGGCCGGAGCCGACAAACAGGTTTAGCGAGTTGTCGTCCTGCGGCACCACGGTGACGCCAACATAGGTGGATAGCTGCCGAACCGCCTCTTCGCGCGCATCGAGCAAGTCGTTGGGCTGCTTGCCGTTGGCCGCCGCGATAGCAATGGCATCGTTATAGCGGGCAATCGAACCGGCCAGGCGGTTGACCTGGTCAGTGACCGCCGACATCTGCTTGTTGATAAATTCGTTCTGTTCGCTGATACGGTCGTACACCGTATTGAAACGCTTGGCCAGGCCCTGAGCCTCCGACAGCACCAGTTGCCGTGCAGGGATATTGGCGGGGTCTTCGGCAGCGGTCTGTAGGGCCGAGAAGAACTTCTGTAGCGAAGGCGTGATGCCCGTAGTCGTGCCGGCCAACAGCGAATCCAACTGCTCGATCTGGCTCTTGTAAGCCTCGACATCGGAGCTGAGCGCCGTACTGCTGCGTACCTGAGTGCTCAGAAACTCGCTGTAGGTTCGGCGGATATCCACCAGGGTGGTGCCCGAACCAATAAACCCGGCACCACTGAACTGCGGCACGCGCGTGGCCTGCACGGTGTCCTGGCGCGAGAACCCCGGGGTGTTGACGTTGGTTATATTGTGGCCGGTGACCGCCAGCGAGGTCTTGTTCGCCGACAGCCCGGACAGGCCAATACTGAGTAGGTCAGCCATGTTTCATCATCCGTTGGTGGACGGCGTACTGACGGCCGCGACTGTCTGATAGGTCTGCATCTGCCGCGCTATCTGGGCGATCTTGCGCGCGTACTGCGGGTCGGTGGCGTAACCGGCTTTTTGCAGCTCGCGGGCGAACTGCTCGGGCTTGTCAGTGCTGGCCAGGGCTTTCTCGTAACGGCCATTACCCTGCAGGAAGCTCACATAATCGTCAAAGCTGTGGGCGTAGGAGTCATAGGCGCGGAAGGACGCCGCTTCCTTGACCGCTTTGCCGCCGCGGTACTCGGTGGTCAACACCCGGGCCGAGTCGCCTTCCCAGCTGTTGTGGCTCTTGATGCCGAACAGGTTGTGGCTGCTGCTGCCATCCTGCTGGCGGATGATCGACTTGCCCCAGCCGGTTTCCAGCGCGGCCTGGGCCACCAGGTAGCGGGGGTCGACGCCAATCTTCTCGGCGGCCTGCTCGGCCATCGGCAGCATGGCAGCAATAAACTCGTCCTTCGAAGCAAACGCCGCCTTGCCGGGTGCCAGGGGCGGCTGGGCCAGACGACGCCCGGTGATGGCGTCGCTGCCATTTAGGCTCAAGGCCGTATCAGTGGGAGCGGCGAAGGCCTTGGCAGGGATCCAGTCATTCTGCGCCAGGGTCTGGGCCTCCGGCGAGCCGCTTGCCGGCACGATACCCGCCAGCAGACGATCGGTCAGCTTGCCCGGCAGCGACAGGCGGCGCTGGTTGATCAACGAGGTGTCGTCACGTGCGCTATCAACCTTGGCCAAAGGCTTGCTCGGCGCACTGGGCACCGGCTCATCGACCTGGGCAAAGGGATTAGGCCGGCTGCCGGCATCCTTGATCTGCGACATCTGCCGCACCAGCACGTCGGCCAGGCCGATGCCGTTCTGATGATTGGACATGGTCACCGACAGCTGCTGGTCGTGCATGTCCTGGTAGGTCTTGCTCTCGTTGCTGTTCATGAAGTTGCCTTCACCGAACACTTCGTTGGCCGAACGCATGGCCTTGAGCATTTCATTAAGAAACAGCGACTCGAACTCCTGAGCCACCTTCTTGATGTTCTTTTCGCTGTCGCCACCGACCTTGAACTGGTTAAGGCGATTGAGATCGTTATAGGCACCACTGTCGAGGGTGGTGGTACCGCCGAGCAAACCGGCTGAAAGACGAGAGTCCATGGCGCAGTCCTCTATATAACGATCAGGTCAGCCTGCAGAGCGCCGGCTTGTTTCAGCGCCTCCAGGATGGCCATAAGGTCGGACGGCGAAGCGCCCACCTGATTCACCGCGCGGACGATCTCATCCAGCGTGGTCCCCGGGCCGAACTTGAACATCGGCTTGGCTGCTTCATCGACATTCACCCGCGAGCGCGGTACCACGGCGGTCTGGCCACCGGAGAGCGCTTCCGGCTGGCTGACAATCGGGTCTTCGGTAATGGTTACGGTCAGGCTGCCATGGGTCACCGCAGCCGGCTGCACGCGCACGTTCTGGCCGATGACGATGGTGCCGGTACGCGAATTGATGATGACCTTGGCCACGGCCTGACCCACCTGCACTTCGAGGTTTTCCAGAATCGACAGGTAGTCCACACGCTGGTTGGGGTCCAGTGGCGCACTGACACGCACCGAACCGCCATCCAGGGCCTGGGCCACGCCGGGGCCGAGCAGTTCGTTGATATGGTCGACGATGTTTTTCGCCGTGGTGAAATCCGGACGGTTGAGGTTGAGGGTCAGGTAATTGCCCTGATCGAAACCGCTCGGCACCGGCCGCTCAACCGTGGCACCACCGGGAATACGCCCGGCCGACGGCACGTTGACGGTAATCCGCGAGCCGTCGCCGCCTTCAGCGTCGAAGCCGCCCACCACCAGGTTGCCCTGGGCGATGGCGTAGACGTTGCCGTCGATGCCCTTCAGCGGGGTCATCAGCAGGCTGCCGCCGCGCAGGCTCTTGGCGTTACCGATGGAGGACACGGTGATATCGATGGTCTGCCCCGGTCGGGCGAACGCCGGCAGGTCGGCATGGATGGACACCGCGGCGACGTTCTTCAGCTGCACGTTGCCGCCCTGGGGCACCTTGATGCCGAACTGCGCCATCATGTTGTTGAAGGTCTGCACGGTGAAGGGCGTCTGGGTGGTCTGGTCGCCGCTGCCGTTGAGGCCGACCACCAGGCCGTAGCCGATCAACTGGTTGGTGCGCACGCCCTGGATACTGGCCAGGTCCTTAAGCCGCTCGGCCTGAGCCAACGACGCCAGCAACAGAGCGGCCGCAGCCAGTAGGTATTTGGAAAGAGTCATGGTGGCCATCCTCAGAACGGCCACATTGGGCTAAGAAAGAAACGACTCATCCAGCCCGGCTGGGACGCGTCGGCAAAGGCCCCGGTGCCCGAGTAGGTGATGCGCGCATCGGCGATGCGGGTCGAAGACACGGTGTTGTCGGTGGCGATATCGTCCGCCCGCACCAGGCCGGCAATGCGCACCAGTTCATCGCCGGTGTTGAGGGTCATCCACTTCTCGCCGCGCACCAGCAGGATACCGTTGGGCATCACTTCGGCCACCGATACGGTGATCGAACCGGTGAGGCTGTTGCTCTGCCCCGCCGCGCCAGAGCCATCGGCGGAACGGGTGGCATCAAAGCTCGCATCCAGGCCCAGGGTGTCATTGGTCATGCCTAGCGCGCTCAGACCTGCCAGGGGGTTCTTCGGAGACACGGCCATGCCGAACAGGTTGGGCACGCCGAGGTTGGCCGAGCTGTCTTTGCTGATCTGACTGTTGCTGTTCTTGCTGGCCTGGGTCCGCTCATTCAGGGTGATGGTGATGATGTCACCCACGCGGTAAGCCTTGCGATCGCCAAACAGGTTGTTCTCGAAACCGGCCTGATAGATCGAACCATTGTTCTGCGAGGCCGGCAGCGGCGTGCGCGGCAACACGGGAGCGTAATAGGGGTCATTCGGCTTCGGCGCGGGGGCCATGCAGCCGCTCAGGACCAGGGGGCCAAGCAGTGCGAGAAGGGTCATCAGCCGGTTCATATCTACTACCTCAGGTGTTGCACGTTGCAGGGTGGCCGAACCCCTCCATGGGGCCATGCCTACTGGGCCTGGCGGGTTAAGCCGCTAGGCCCTGTGCCTTAAAGATTCTGCGAAATAAAGCCGAGCATCTGATCGGCAGTGGAAATCACCTTGGAGTTCATCTCGTAGGCGCGCTGGGTGGTGATCATATTGACCAGCTCCTCGACCACGCTGACGTTGGAATTTTCCAGGGTGTTCTGCAGGGTGGTGCCCAGGCCGTTCAAGCCTGGCGTACCGACCTGGGGCGCGCCGCTGGAGGCGGTTTCCAGGAACAGGTTGTTGCCGATGGCCTCAAGGCCTGCCGGGTTGATGAAGTCAGCGGTCTGCAGGTTGCCGACGATCTGCGGCTGCGGATTGCCGGATGTGGTCACCGAGACGGTGCCGTCTTCACCCACGGTAAAGGTGCGCACTTCGTTGGGCAGGACGATCGCCGGCTCCAGGGCATAGCCATTGGAGGTGACCACCTGGCCGTCGGAGTTCAGATGAAAGCTGCCGTCGCGGGTATAGGACACCGTGCCATCGGGCATCAACACCTGAAAGAAGCCACGGCCGTTGATCGCCATATCCAGCGGCTGCTCGGTGGTCTGCAGGCTGCCGGCGGTAAAGATCTTCTGCGTGCCCACCACCCGCACACCGGTACCCAGTTGCAGGCCGGAAGGCAGTTGGCTGTCCTGGCTGGACTGGCCGCCGGGTTGACGACGGATCTGATACAACAGGTCCTCGAACTCGGCCCGATCGCGCTTGAAGCCGGTGGTCGAGACGTTGGCCAGGTTGTTGGAAATGGTGGTCAGGTTCATGTCCTGAGCGGACAGACCGGTCTTGCTGACCCACAGTGCCGGAAGCATAGCGATTCTCCTCGGGTGTCGTTTTACCGACGCCGCGTGCTGATAATTAGGTCATCTGCAAGACGCGCGCCATGGCTGTCGAATTATCTTCGGCAGTGCGCATCATCTTTACTTGCAGTTCGAATTGGCGCGACAGGGAGAGAATCGCAGTCATCTCTTCCACGGCATTGACGTTGCTCGACTCGAGAAAGCCCGACGTCACCTGGACGGTCGCATCGGCTTGCACCTGGCCCTGGCCCTTGAAACGGATCAGGCCGTCAGTGCCCTTCTCCATTTGCTTGAGGTCCGGATTGACCAGCTTCAGGCGGTCGACCTCGGCCAGCACGTTGGGGGCCTCGCCGAGGGCGCGAATGCTGATGGTGCCGTCCTGACCGATCTCGATCTTCTGCTCAGGCGGCACGGCGATAGGCCCGGCATTGCCCATCACCGGCAAGCCGTTGCCGGTACGCAGCACACCCAGGGCATCGACATTCAGGCTGGCGGTACGCACATAGGCTTCGCCACCGTCAGCGGCCTGCACGGCCAGCCAGCCCTGACCACCAATTGCCACGTCAAGGTCACGGCCGGTTTCCTGCAGCGAACCTGGGGTGAAATCGGTACCCGGGCGCTCGCTCATGGCGTAGACCCGCGACGGATAACTGTCACCAAAAATCGGCATGGCCCGCGCCTGCTCGAAATCGCGGCGAAAGCCGGTGGTCGAGATATTCGCCAGGTTGTTGGCGTGGGCACGCTGGGCCAGGCTGTTCTGGTGGGCCCCAGTCATGGAAACGTACAGCATCTTGTCCATGGTCATTCTCCGAGTTGGGCTTGCCGCCCGCTGCTCTGTACAAGCTATAAAGCAATAGCTATGCCAGTTTCGAATAACAACTCTAAGACACTGAAAAATATGAATTTTTAAAAAACAAAAGGGCTCCGAATGGAGCCCTTCTGACAATTGCCCGGCGATCCCTTGCCGCCTGCGGCAGGCTCAGGGCCCGCTTATCAACGCAGGTTGATGATGGTCTGGGTGATGGCACTCTCGGTTTCAATGGTCTTGGCGTTGGCCTGGTAGTTGCGCTGAGCCACGATCAGGTTGACCAGTTGGTCGGACAACTCGACGTTGGAGTCTTCCAGCGCACCGGATTGCAAGGCACCCAGCGTACCGCTGCGCGGTGTACCGACCACCGGCTCACCGGAGGAGAAGGATTGCACCCAGGCGGTTTTACCCACGGGTGTCAGCCCCTGCACATTGGCGAAGTTGGCCAGAATCACCTGGCCCTGCACCTTGGACTGGCCATTGGTGTAGCGGGCGAAAATCACCCCGGTATCGTCAATCTCCAGGCCGGCCAACTGGCCGGTGGTGTAACCATCCTGGCTGACACTGTTGACCGCAAAAGAGCTGGAGAACTGGGTGGAGCTGCGCAGGTCAACCAATATGCCAGTGGCATTGGCGTCGGCCCCATTGCCCGACCATACCGGCGGCGTGCCGCCGTCGGAGGCCGCCGGCACCCAGTCATTCAGGGTGAAACGCCCGTTGGCGTCGACGGTAAAGCTCGGACTGGAAACCAGGCTGCTGGTGTCCAACTGGCCGCTGGCAGTAAAGCCGACCTCCATCGAGTACGGCACGGTCGAGGTCGGGGTGGCCGGGTTGCGCCCGTCGATCAGTACATTCATCTGCCACTGGTTAGCCCCGGTCTTGACGAAGTACTGAGTCAGCACATGGGCATTGCCCTGGGTGTCGTAGACGTTGGTGGAGGTGGACGAGTTGTAGGTGGTCGGGTCGGCCGGATCGAAGGAGGCATTGGCCGCCGCCTCGGCCGCGGCGACTTCCGCGGCAGTCGGGTTCAAGGGATCCACGGCACCGGCAATCGAGGTGTCATAAGCGCCCTGCCAGGTTGCCGGCACGGTGTTGGTCGAATTCAGGTTAAAGGTCTGGTTGAGTGTGGTGGTCGCCCGCGGGGCCTGGCTGGCGGTTTCGATGCGCAGGTCGCTGATCACGCCATTTTGCAGGTTACCGTTGCCGTCGACAGGGTAGCCCTGCAGCTTGTAACCGAAGTTGTTCACCATAAAGCCATCACGGTCAGTACCGAAGTAACCGGCACGGGTATAGCTGACCTCGCCGTTATTGCTGGTCTGGAAGAAGCCGTTGCCGTTGATCGCCAGGTCCAGGGCATTCTGCGTGTAGTTGATATTGCCCTGATTGAACAGCTGCGACACGTTGCTCAGCAGCACCCCACTGCCCTGGGCATTCTTGCCAGAGCCGAGTACCGAGGCCGCATAGACATCGGCGAACTCCGCACGGGACTGCTTGAAGCCGGCCGTGCCGGCGTTGGCGATATTGTTGCCGGTGACGTTGAGATCACTGCTCGCAGCGCGCAGGCCACTCAAACCGATATTGAACGACATGGAAGTCTCCTTTGCCGGAACAGCCGGCACTCAAAGCTGTTGGTTACTGACCGATGACCTGCACCTGGGACAGCGGCACACTGCCCAGCCCCGCCAGGTTGAGCATCAACTCGCTGCCGCCCAGGACCACACTGTCGACGTTGGCCGGGAGCATGGTGTACAGCCCCTTGGTCTCGCCCTCGTAAGTCGCCTGCGCTTCAAACTTGTAGGTGCCGGGCGGCAACAGATTGCCGCTGGCATCCTTGCCGTCCCAGATAAAGCTGACGTTGCCGGCGGCCTGCTCGCCCATATTGATGCGGCTCACCGCCGCCCCGGTCTTGTCGTAGACGTTGACGTAGACGTTGCTGCTGCTGGTTGGCAGCACCAGGCTGGCCTTGAAGCTTTCGCTGGTGTCGACCACCGCTGTCTCCGACGGCACTATCACCTTGCGCCCGACCAGCGAAGAGGCCTGCAGAGCCTGAGAAGACTGGTAGCCGCTGAGCAGCGAGCCCATGCTGGTGTTCAGCTTCTCGATCCCTTCCACCTGGCTGAACTGTGCCAGCTGGGCAATAAACTCGCCGTTGCCTTGCGGCTCCAGCGGATTCTGGTTGTTCAACTGCGCCACCAACAGGTTGAGAAACTCATTCTTGCCCAGCTCCTTGTTGGCCGTGCCCTGATTCTTGATCTGGTACTGATCCAGTGCCGTACCACTGACATCGCCTACAGTGCTCATACTCATGCGCTCCTTGTGCCCGACGGCTTACTGACCCAGGGTCAATACGCGCTGCATCATCTGCTTGGCGGTATTCATCATTTCAACGTTGGTCTGGAAAGCCCGGCTGGCGGAAATCATGTCCGCCATCTCTTCCACCACATTGACGTTGGGGTAATACACATAGCCGCCGGCATCGGCAGCCGGATGATTAGGCTCGTAGCGCGGCATCAGGCTGCTCTGATCCTCGACGATGCCCAGCACCTGAACACCGCGACCGGCCTGGTCCTGATCGGCGAACAGCGAGCCGCGATCACCGTTCTGCGCCTGCTCGAACACGGTGGCGAACACCGGGTGACGGGCGCGATAGGTCTGATCAATGCTCGATGACACCGACTCGGCGTTGGCGATGTTGCTGGAAATGGTATTCAGCCGAGTGCTCTGGGCACTCATGCCGGTTCCGGCGATATTGAACACACTGGCTAGGGACATGGCATCGGACTCCTGTTAATCGCCGCGCAGGGCGGTGACCAGCCCTTTGAATTTGCTGTTGAGCAAGGTGAAACTGGCCTGGAACTGCACCGAGTTTTCCGCGTAGTTGGATTGCTCGATCTGCAGATCAACGGTGTTCTGATCAATCGATGGATGGAACGGCGTACGGTAGGCCAGATCAGCCTCCCCCACCTGAATGCCATCGGCAGCGATATGTCGGCTATCAGTACGATTCAGGTTGACCGGGCCGCGCTGGGTCTTGGCGCTCTGCTCGGCCAACACCGTGGCGAATTCCAGGTCGCGCGCCTTGTAATTCGGCGTGTCGGCGTTGGCGATGTTGTTGGCCAGCACTTCCGCACGCTGGGAGCGAAAGCCGAGTGCCTGCTGATGGATGCCGAGTGCCCGATCGAAACTGATGCTCATGGTCAGAAACCTTTGCCGGTTGCCGTTGCTGTTTTCCGTAGCAAACCATAAGCAATCGTTGTGCCATTTTATTTTTTACATATATTTCAATA
Source organism: Pseudomonas sp. (assembly GCF_035512415.1). Lineage (GTDB taxonomy): Bacteria > Pseudomonadota > Gammaproteobacteria > Pseudomonadales > Pseudomonadaceae > Aquipseudomonas. The sequence goes on from NZ_DATKDZ010000009.1 coordinate 132,364, forward strand.
ACTTATGTAATTTAATCACCTACGAAAAGGCAAAAGCGGCAAGCGCTTTCCGCCTCCAGGCGGCAATGCGGCAATGCGGCAATGCGGCAGACAGCCTGTCGGATTGCCAGGGCATGGCAAGGCGGCCCGAGCGAGGCCTAATCGAAGGAAGCCTCACGGCTATATAGAGACGGGAACGCTCAGCAGCGGACCACGCAGGAACCAGGCACAAAAAAACCGGCGCGAAGCCGGTTTTTCCATGCAGCGCTGCGACCTTACAGAGCGGTAGCATTCTCCGACAGGTACTGCGCAACGCCTTCTGGCGAAGCGGTCATGCCCTTGTCGCCCTTCTTCCAGTTGGCCGGGCAAACTTCACCATGCTCTTCGGTGAACTGCAGGGCATCAACCAGACGCAGCAACTCATCCATATTGCGACCCAGCGGCAGGTCATTGATGATTTGCGAGCGCACAACGCCTTGGGTGTCGATCAGAAAGGCACCGCGCAAGGCCACACCATCGGCGTTTTCGACGTCATAAGCCTTGCAGATGGCATGGTTGATATCGGCCGCCAGGGTGTACTTGACCGGGCCGATGCCGCCCTTGTCCACCGGGGTGTTACGCCAGGCATTGTGGGTGAAGTGCGAATCGATGGAGACGCCGATCACTTCGACATTACGCGCCTGGAATTCGGGAATACGGTTATCCAGAGCAATCAGCTCGGACGGGCAGACAAAGGTGAAGTCCAGCGGATAGAAGAACACCAGGCCGTATTTGCCTTTGATCGCCGCGGACAGGCTGAAGCTGTCGACGATTTCGCCATTGCCCAGCACCGCTGCAACGTCAAAATCCGGGGCTTGCTTACCTACGAGTACGCTCATTGAGATCTCCTTGATTGATCAATCCAGAGCAAGCCCGCTGCGCACATAGGCCTTACGCCGCGCCGGGGCTTACACCAAAACGGCCGGTCATCATACACCGCGCCTTTATCCATCGCCCACCGCCCCAGTCCTTAGCCGGACCACTGCGCCGCAGCCCCCAGGCAGGCCGGACAGCCCGCGAATAAGTGCTGCCAAATAGTTCTTTGACAAGCATTCTCATTAGCATTAGTATCTTTCTCAACCTAACCCACAGCCACGCGGCGAGCCTAAATCATGTACGTCTGTCTTTGCGAAGGTGTTACTGACGGTCAAATTCGCGACGCCATCTACGATGGCTGCTGCAGCTATCGCGATGTCCGCGCCAGCCTCGGCGTTGCCAGCCAATGCGGCAAATGCGCCTGCCTGGCCAAGCAAGTAGTACGCGACACCCTCAGCGAGGTGCAAAGCGGCCAGGCCGCCCTCGCCTACCCCGCCAGTTTTGTAGCCGCCTGATTCCCGCTGCTACCAAGAACCGGACCTAGTGTCCGGTTTTTTATGTCTGTAATTCAAGGCGTTAGCCGCAAAGCGCAGAACTTAAGCATTCGCACTTACATTAAATTTAACTTTAATTTCAATTGCTTAGGTTTGACAGCTGAAAACCATGGGCCCAGAATTTGGTGCTAACTTCCCTGCAAGGCAGACGCAGATATGAAAGGCGACAAGAAAGTCATCCAGCATCTGAACAAGATCCTCGGTAACGAGCTGGTCGCGATCAACCAGTACTTCCTGCATGCACGCATGTACGAGGACTGGGGCCTGAAGAAACTCGGTGAGCACGAGTACCACGAGTCCATCGACGAGATGAAGCATGCGGACAAGCTGATCAAGCGCATCCTCTTCCTCGAAGGCCTGCCGAACGTGCAAGACCTGGGCAAGATCCTGATCGGTGAAAACACCCAGGAAATGCTTGAGTGCGATCTGAAGATCGAGCACAAAGCCCATATCGACCTGAAGGCGGCGATTGCCTACTGCGAGAGCATCGGCGACTACGCCAGCCGCGAACTGCTGGAAGAGATCCTCTGCTCGGAAGAAGACCATATCGACTGGCTGGAAACCCAGCTGAGCCTGATCGGGACTGTGGGCCTGCAGAATTACCTGCAGTCGCAGATGGACGAATAAGCGCAAAACACCGCGCCATAAACAACAAACCCCGCACTTGGCGGGGTTTGTCGTTTATGCGCAGCCGGCTTAGCAGGCCGTTGGAAAACGTAGGCGAGGCAGGCAAGACAAGGCAAAAACGGCCGAGGAAGCGGAGTTTACTGGTTGTAAATGAGCATTCCGAGGCCGTTTTTAACGCAGGATTGCCCACGCAGGTAGTTTTCCAACAGCCTGTTAGGCGTCAGCTTTCTGCACAGCGTCCTTGATCAGGGTCTGCAGCTCACCCTTGTCGAACATTTCCGCCAGGATGTCGCTGCCGCCGACCAGCTCACCACCGACCCACAGCTGCGGGAAGGTTGGCCAGTTGGCGTACTTGGGCAGGTTGGCGCGGATTTCCGGGTTCTGCAGGATGTCGACATAGGCGAATTTTTCGCCACAAGCCATGACAACCTGGGCCGCCTTGGAGGAAAAGCCGCACTGTGGAGCGTTTGGCGAGCCTTTCATGTACAGCAGAACGGTGTTGTTGGCGATCTGCTCTTTGATGGTTTCGATGATATCCATTGGGCACCTCAGGACTTAACTTTCCCGACTCACGGGTCGGCACGGTGGCGGCATTGTAACCAAAAGCCGAGCGTAATGCTCGGCCTTCCCATAGCCCCCCGTAGCCCGGATGCAATCCGGGGAGTGACTTCAAGACAGCCCCCGGATTTCATCCAGGCTACGCAGCGACAACCTGCACCGGTACACCGTTAAGCGCCGCATTACCGGACAGCGCATCGAGCTGTCGATCATCGGTCAGGTCATTGGCGCTGGCCCCCGGCTGGGCGCTGGCAATAGCCATTTGCACCCCCGGCCGGGCATGACCCCAGCCGTGGGGCAGGCTGACCACACCGGCCATCATTTCATCGCTGGCCGCCACTTCCACCTCGATAGCGCCAACCCGCGAACGCACCTGCACCAACTGGCCGTCGACCAGACCGCGCTGCGCCAGGTCCATCGGATTCATCAACAGCTGGTGGCGCGGCTTGCCCTTCACCAGGCGGTGGTAGTTGTGCATCCAGGAATTGTTGCTGCGCACATGGCGACGGCCGATCAGCAGCAATTCGTCGGCAGCGGTCTGCGGCTGTTCGGCAAAACGCGGCAGATCACTCAGGAGCAAGGCGGGAGCGGCCTGCACCTGCTGGTCCGGCGTGCGCAAACGCGCGGCCAGATTGGGCTTGAGCGCCCCCAGGTCGATGCCGTGAGGATGATCCAGCAAGGTGGCCAGGGACAGCTTGTGCTCGGACTTGTCGCCATAGCGGCCCATGCGCAAGCCCAGATCGACCATCTGGGACGGCTCCATGGTCGGTTTCAGTGCTACGCCGAGCTTGCCGGCGAAGGCCTTGGCCAGGCCGACGAAGATCTCCCAGTCGTGCAGCGCCCCGGCCGGCTTTTCCAGCACTGGCAGGTTGAAGCGGGCGACGTTGCGCACGGCGAAGCTGTTGAAGGTCATGTCGTAGTGGTCATGCTCCAGCGGCCCGGTGGGCGGCAGGATCAGGTCGGCATAGCGGGTGGTTTCATTGATATAGGGGTCGATGCTGAGCATAAATTCCAGACCATCCAGGGCCTGTTCCAGCTGGCGGCCATTGGGGGTCGACAACACCGGATTGCCGGCCACCGTGATCAGCGCGCGGATCTGCCCTTCACCCTCGGTAAGCATTTCTTCGGCCAGAGCCGCCACCGGCAGTTCGCCGCCGTATTCCGGCAGGCCGGAGACGCGGCTGCGCCAGCGGTCGAAGTGGGTGCCGGAACTGGAGGTGGTCAAATCGATGGCCGCCTCGGTGCACAGCGCCCCGCCCTCGCGGTCGAGGTTGCCGGTAACCAGATTGATCAGCTGGATCAGCCAATGGCAGAGGGTGCCGAAGGCCTGGGTGGACACGCCCATGCGGCCATAGCACACCGCCTTGTCGGCGGCGGCGAAGTCGCGGGCCAGCTGGCGAATGGTTGCCGCCGGCACGCCACAACGCTCGCTCATGGCTTCGGCGGTAAAGCCAGCGATGGCTTGGCGCGCCTCATCCAGGCCGGCAACCGGCAGGTGGCTGGTACGCCCCAGATTTTCCTCAAACAGGGTATTGAGCAGGCCGAACAGCAGCGCGGCATCCTGCCCCGGGCGGACGAACACATGCTGGTCGGCGATGGCCGCGGTCTCGCTGCGACGCGGATCGACCACCACCACCTTGCCACCACGGGCCTTGATCGCCTTCAGGCGTTTCTCCACGTCCGGCACGGTCATGATGCTGCCGTTGGAGGCCAGCGGATTGCCGCCGAGAATCAGCATAAAGTCGGTGTGGTCGATATCGCAGATCGGCAGCATCAAGCCGTGGCCGTACATCTGCAGGCTGACCAGGTGATGGGGCAGCTGGTCCACCGAGGTGGCGGAAAAACGGCTGCGGGTCTTCAGCAGGCCGAGAAAGTAGTTGCTATGGGTCAGCAGCCCATAGTTATGCACGCTGGGGTTGCCGTGATAGGTGGCAACGGCATTGGCCCCATGGCGGGTCTGGATATCGGCGAGCCGCTCGGCGACCAGGTCAAAGGCCTCTTGCCAGTCGATGGCCTGCCACTCGCTGCCGATACGGCGCATGGGCTGTCGCAAACGGTCGGGGTCGTTCTGGATATCCTGCAGGGCCACGGCCTTGGGGCAGATATGGCCGCGACTGAAGCTGTCCTGGGCGTCGCCCTTGATCGAGCGGATCTGGGTCGAGCCGTCATCCTGCTGTTCGGTTTCGATGGTCAGGCCACAGATGGCCTCGCACAGATGGCACGCACGGTGGTGGAGGGTCTTGCTCATGGCCTGGCCTCATATTCTTGTTGTGACTGGAGCGACGGCTCGTCGTATCAAGACTATGGCGGCTGGAAGGGAAGTCTACTAGTAGGGTTCGTCTTATGAATCGGCAGGCATCATGCCTGCCGATTCAACGCCGCGCGTAATCCACAGTGCCAAGGCGATCTGCATATCACCGATCGCCTGCAGCGGCTTAGCGGATAGCGGTGACAGTGCCTTTGTTACCGGTCACTTTTACGCTCACGGTTTTGTAGACGAAGTAGTCCTGCACATTCACTTCGTAACGCGGGGCGACGATCACGTCGGCACCCGAGGCCTTGACGGCCTTGTAAGCAGCTGCGGATTTGGCGGAAGCCACCGGGTCAAGACCCAGAGCAAATCCACCCTCGCTCCCACCATAGGTCACGCCATCGGCGAACTGGGTATCACCACCCAGCTTGAACACATTGAACAGAATGTTCACCGACGACTCACCGGAGATGGTCTCGCCCACTTTCACGTCGGCCTTCAGATTAGTGCCTACGGTACCGTTGAGCGGTACAGCAGGTTGACTGATGTTCTGGCTGGCACAGCCAGTCAGCAGAGCGAAGGCAGAAATAGCGGCGATAGATGCAAGATGCTTCATTTGAAACTCCGTTTCACAACATTCCATGAATACCCCGTTGCGGGGCAACGCATTGCCTCGAAAAGGCGCGGGCATCCTAAGTGCCAGCCCAGGGGGGTTCAACAACAGATGTCAGTTTTATGACATCGCTGACAAAGAAATAGGAAAAGGCTTCCAACCCGTCCGGCCAGCGTGACCGAGCAGGCAGTTTGCGCCTGCTCGTCATTTCCTTATAAGATCGCGCCTTCCCCGTTTCGTCGCATGGTGCGGCCTCCAAGCCGCAGGTTCTGCCGTTTTCCTTAATTCACCCTGGCCCTTGAACCTGCGCCCCTGCTGTCAAAAGGTAGTTAACGATGAGCGCAAGACACTTTCTCTCGCTGATGGATTGCACACCGGACGAATTGGTGAGCCTGATCCGACGCGGTATGGAGCTCAAGGACTTGCGCAATCGCGGCGTGCTGTTCGAGCCGCTGAAGAACCGCGTACTGGGGATGATCTTCGAGAAGGCCTCGACCCGTACCCGCCTGTCGTTCGAAGCCGGGATGATCCAGCTCGGCGGCCAGGCCATCTTCCTTTCGCCGCGCGACACCCAGCTGGGCCGTGGCGAGCCGATCGGCGATGCGGCCATCGTCATGTCGCGCATGCTCGACGCAGTAATGATCCGCACCTTCGCCCACAGCAACCTGACTGAGTTCGCCGCCCACTCGCGGGTGCCGGTGATCAACGGCCTGTCCGACGACCTGCACCCCTGCCAGTTGCTGGCCGACATGCAGACCTACCTGGAGCTGCGTGGCAGCATCAAGGGCAAGACCGTGGCCTGGGTCGGCGACGGCAACAATATGTGCAACTCCTATATAGAAGCGGCCATGCAGTTCGACTTCCAGCTGCGCGTGGCTTGCCCCGAGGGCTACGAGCCCAGTACCACCCTGCTGGCCCAGGCGGGCGAGCGCGTGCAGGTTCTGCGCGACCCGCGCGCCGCAGTAGCCGGTGCCCATCTGGTGAGCACCGATGTGTGGGCCTCTATGGGCCAGGAGGAGGAAGCGGCCGAACGCCTCAAGCTGTTCCAGCCCTACCAGGTCAACCGCGCCCTGCTCGATGCTGCCGCAGAAGACGTGCTGTTCCTGCATTGCCTGCCGGCCCACCGTGGCGAAGAAGTCAGCGAGGATCTGCTCGACGATCCACGCTCGGCGGCCTGGGACCAGGCGGAAAACCGTCTGCATGTGCAGAAAGCCCTGCTCGAATTCCTCGTCGAACCGGCGTACCACCACGCATGAGCCAACCCCTGCTGCTGAACCTGCGCAACCTGAGCTGCGGCTTTCACGAACACAAGGTGGTGCACGACCTCAATCTGCACCTCAATGCCGGCGATATCGGCTGCCTGCTCGGCCCCTCGGGCTGCGGCAAGACCACCACCCTGCGCGCCATCGCCGGTTTCGAGCCGGTGCTGGAGGGCGAAATCCAGCTGGCCGACCGGGTCATTTCCAAGGCCGGTTTTACCCTGGCCCCGGAAAAACGCCGGATCGGCATGGTCTTTCAGGATTACGCCCTGTTCCCGCACCTGAGCGTGGCGGAGAACGTCGCCTTCGGCATCCGCAAACAACCCGACAGCGAACGCATCACCGCCGAGCTGCTGGAGCTGGTCAAGCTCGGCCACCTGGGCAAGCGCTACCCCCACGAGCTGTCCGGCGGCCAGCAGCAGCGCGTGGCCCTGGCTCGCGCCCTGGCCCCGGAGCCGCAGTTGCTGCTGCTCGACGAACCCTTCTCCAACCTCGACGGCGAGCTGCGCCGCCGCCTGAGCCATGAGGTCCGCGATATCCTCAAGGCTCGCGGCACCAGCGCCATCCTGGTCACCCACGACCAGGAAGAAGCCTTTGCCGTCAGCGACCATGTCGGGGTGTTCAAGGACGGCAAGCTGGAGCAGTGGGACACGCCCTACAACCTCTACCACGAGCCGCTGACGCCCTTTGTCGCCAGCTTTATCGGCCAGGGCTATTTTATTCGTGGCCAGCTGCTCAGCCCGGATGCGGTGCAGACCGAACTGGGCCTGATCCGCGGCAACCGCGCCTACACCTGGCCCACCGGCAGCGCCGTAGATGTGCTGCTACGCCCGGACGATATCGTCTACGACCCGGACAGCACGCAGAAAGCCCTGATCGTCGGCAAGACCTTTCTCGGCGCGGCGACCCTGTACCGCCTGCAGCTTTCTACCGGCAGCCAGCTGGAGTCGATCTTCCCCAGTCACGCCGACCATATGCCTGGCGAGGAAGTCGGCATCCGCGTGGCCGCCGACCATCTGGTGGTATTCCCCGCCCCGGGCAGCATCGCCGCCCAGGTCAGCCTCGGCGACTCCGGCGTACGCCGCTATAGCAGCGATAGTTGACTGCTCAACCCACGCATGGCGTACAACACGTAGGGTGCGCCGTGCGCACCAATGCCGTTGACTCCGGCGGTTAGTCCTGCCCAACATCCTCGCTCAGGCACAACCGGCCACTGGCGACCAATACTGCCTGGCCGGCGATCTTTACCCGCTCCCCTTCCAGCCGGCAGTGCAGCTCGCCGCCCCGAGTCGAACACTGGTAGGCGCTGAGTTCATTCTTGCCCAAGCGCTCAGCCCAGTAAGGTACGAGCATGCAATGGGTCGAACCGGTGACCGGATCTTCATCGATGCCAATACCAGGGGCGAAGTAGCGCGAGACGAAATCGTGGCGCTCGCCCACCGAGCTGATCAGCAGCCCCAACCCAGGCAACCTGGCCACGGCGGCGAAGTCCGGCTGACAGGCCCGTACCGCCGCCTCTGTAAGCAGAATCGCCATTAATTCCTGAACCCCCTGGCTGCCGGGCAGGGCCAGCACCGCCTGTACCTGTGTGCCCAGCGCCTGCTCGACCTGCTCGCGCCCCTCCCAAGGCGCAGCCTTGCGCACAGGGAAATCCAGCACCAGCCGATCGCCCTCACGGCTGACCCGCAGCGCGCCGGACAGGCAGCTGAACTCGATGCACTCGCCCTGCTCGCCATACTGCTCAAACAGCACATAAGCGCTGGCCAGGGTCGCGTGCCCGCACAGCGGCACCTCGGCGGCCGGGGTAAACCAGCGGATATGCCAGGCAGCGCCCTCCTTCACCACAAAGGCGGTTTCCGCCAGGTTATGCTCGGCGGCAATCTGCTGCATCAACGCCTCGTCAAGCCAGCGGTCCAGGCGATAGACCATGGCCGGGTTACCGGCGAAGGGGCGGTCGGCAAAGGCGTCGACCTGATGAAACTCAAGCTGCATGGGTGAAACTCCCTATTTCGTTGTTACCACGAGCATGCCGCAGCCCTAACCCTCCTCGCCCCTTACAGGCAGGCGCAATTACGCCGGTACAGCTGCACCGTCTCAATGCGCAGCGCGCATAGCGGGTGCACGAGTTCATCGCAAAAAGTTCTTAAAAACACGGTAAATCTCGCTAAATCAGCCACTTATGAACCTTGGCACGCCACCTGCTAAGACCAACCCCGGTCAGCACAACGGCGTGTCTGCCACACATCCGACAACGACGTCATAGCACCCCCTCCCTGATGGAGATGTGGGCGCTGTGGCGTTTTTTTTTGCGTTTTTTAGCTCACTTTAGGAAGACCGCTATGCGCATGATGAAACTGACCCTGCTGTCGCTGGCCGTTGCCAGCAGCACCCTCAGCCACGCCGCCCGCGCCGATGAGGCATTCAGCAACCTGTTCACCCAGGGCAAGCCGATCCTCGATGGCCGCTACCGCTATGAACACGTCGACCAGGACAACGCCCTGAACAATGCCAACGCCCAGACCCTGCGCACCCGCGTCGGCTTCCAGAGCGGCAAGTGGTACGGCCTCTCGGCGCTGATCGAGGCCGATAACGTCAGCCGCATCGGCGACGCCAGCTACAACAACACGCGCAATGGCCAGACCGACTACTCGGTGGTCGCTGACCCGGACGGCAGCGAGGTCAACCAGGCCCTGCTGCGCTATGACCACAAGTACGGCAGCGCGGTGCTCGGTCGCCAGCGCATCAACCTGGACAACCAGCGCTTCGTCGGCGGCGTGGCCTGGCGGCAGAACGAGCAGACCTACGACGGCGTGCTCGGCCAGCTCAAGCCCCTGGACGGTCTGACCCTGAGCTACGCCTATATCGACAATATCAACAGCATCTTCGGTCCCGGCGACAATCGCTTCGACACTGCCGCCAACCCGGCCAATATCGAAGGCCACAGCCACCTGCTCAACGCGCAGTACATCGTGATGCCGGAGCTGACTGCCACCGCCTACCAATACCGCCTGGGCCTGGACAACTTGGCCGCCGGCGGCCAGTCGAGCAAGACCACCGGCCTGCGCCTCAATGGTGCCATTGCAGGCGTCAGCTACGCCCTGGAATACGCCCAGCAGAGCGAATACGCAGGCAACCCGCTGGACCTGGACAGCGACTACTACCTGGCCGAACTGGGTTACAGCTTCAAGGGCGTGGCCTTCAAGGGCGGCTACGAAGTGCTGAGCGGCGACTCGGGCCCGGGCAACCGTGCCTTCCAGACTCCACTGGCGACCAAGCACGCCTTCCAGGGCTGGGCCGATATCTTCCTGCTGACACCTGCCGACGGCGTTAAGGATGCCTATGTGGGCCTGACCGCGCCACTGCTGGGCGGCAGCCTGCAGGCCTGGTACCACGACTTCCGCGCCGAGCGTGACAGCAGCCAGTACGGCGAGGAAATCGACGTCTCCTACGCCCACCCGATCCCGGGCGTGAAGGGCCTGGTCGGCCTGGTCAAGTACGCCAACTACGACGCCGACGATTTCTCCGTCGACACCGACAAGCTCTGGGTACAGCTGCAATACAGCTACTGATAGCCCCCGGCCCTGCTCTGCAGGGCCTTCCCGCTGTGCCCGCGGCGGCTGCCGCCGCGGTCCTCAAGGAGACATCCCATGCTCAAACCGATTATTGCCGGCCTGCTGTTCGGCCTCGCCCTGCTTAGCCCAACGGCCTGGGCCACCATCAACGCGGCCGAGGCGATGAACCTGTCGGGTATGCAGCGCATGCTCAGCCAGCGCATTGCCAAGAGCTACCTGATGCTGGGTGCCGAGATCCGTCCCGATCTGGCCGAACAGCAGCTCGACCAGAGCATCGCCAAATTCGAAAGCAATTACCTGGCCCTGAGCGAATACGCCCCCACGCCAGAAATCCGCAACGCCCTGCAAGAGGCCGGCACAACCTGGCAGCGTTACCGTGAACTGGCGCTGTCGCGCCCCGATAAACAACAGGCACTGCTGGTCCTGGAGCTCAGCGATCAGCTGCTGGCGCAGAGCGAGCAGGTGGTGCAACTGCTCGAACGCCACAGCGGCGGCCGCAGCGCAGTACTGGTCAACCGCAGCGGTCGCCAGCGCATGCTCAGCCAGCGCATCGCCAAGCTGTACCTGGCCATAAGCTGGCGCTTGCCGGTCGAGGGTCTACAGCAGAGCTTCGAGCAGGCCGTCGGCGAGTTCGAAGTTGCGCTGCTGGAGCTGCAGCAGGCCAGCCAGAACACCGCGCAGATCAGCAAGGGCCTGACCCAGGCCGAAGCGCAGTGGCGCTTTACCCGCGCCGGTTTCAATCTGGCCAACGACTCGCGCTACGTGCCGACGGTCATCACCACCACCACCGAAACCCTGCTGTGGCAGATGAACGAGCTGACCGATCAGTACGAAGGGGTGATGCTGGTGGGTTCATAACCTCTGTGGAGCCAGCTAACCTCAGCCTTCGCTGCGCACCCGCTTGACCGCATCCAGCCAGCCGTCATACAGCTTGCTGCGATGGCTGGCGGTCATGCGCGGGTCGAAGCGCTGCTGGCGGTGCCAATGGCTGGCGATGCTCTCCAGGTCCTGATACAAGCCGGCTTGCAGGCCGGCCAGATAGGCTACGCCGAGGGCGGTGGTTTCGGTGACCTCGGGGCGCTCGACCGGTACCCCGAGGATATCGGCGAGAAACTGCATCACCCAGTTGTTCTCCACCATACCGCCATCCACCCGTAGCGCGCTGGGCTCGGCCGCGCCGTCCTGGCGCATGGCCTCGAGCAAGTCGCGGGTCTGGTAGCACACCGACTGCAGGCCGGCGGTGACGATTTCCTTGATCCCGGTGTCGCGGGTCAGGCCGAAGATCGCACCGCGCGCCTTCGGGTCCCAGTAAGGTGCACCCAAGCCAGTAAAGGCCGGCACCAGGTACACGCCGCAGGCATCGCCGGTCGCCTCGGCCAGAGCCTCGCTGTCGCGGGCATGGGTGATCAGCTTGATGCCATCGCGCAGCCACTGCACCGCCGCACCGGCAACGAAAATGCTGCCCTCCACCGCATAGGTGACCTGGCCACCGAGGCGATAGCCCACCGTGGTCAGCAGGCGGTTTTTCGAAACCACCGGGGTGGTGCCGGTGTTCTGGATCATAAAGCAGCCGGTACCGTAGGTGCTCTTGACCATGCCGGCCTCAAAGCAGGCCTGGCCGATCAGCGCCGCCTGCTGGTCACCGGCCATGCCCAGCACCGGAATAGCCGCGCCGAGCAGCTCGGCCTCGGTGGTACCGAACTCGGCGGCACAATCGAGTACCTCGGGCAGCAGGCTGGCGGGAATTTCGAACAGCTCAAGCAGCTCGGCATCCCATTGCTGGGTGTGGATATTGAACAGCGAGGTGCGCGAAGCATTGGTCGCATCGGTCTTGTGCGACTTGCCGCCGGTCAGCCGCCACAGCAGAAAGCTGTCCACGGTGCCGAAGCGCAACTCGCCGCGCTCGGCACGCTCACGGGCACCCGGCACCGCGTCGAGAATCCAGCGCAGCTTGGTCGCGGAAAAGTAGGGATCGATCAGCAAGCCGGTCTTGCTCGCCACCATCGGCTCATGGCCGGCAGCCTTCAGCCCACTGCAGTAATCGGCGGTGCGGCGGTCCTGCCAGACAATGGCCGGGTGGATCGGCGCACCGCTTACGGCGTCCCACACCAAGGTGGTTTCGCGCTGGTTGGTGATGCCGATGGCGGTGATATCCGTGGCCTGCAGGCCACCCTGCTCTAGGGCCTCGCGACAGACCTGCAGAGTGCTCTGCCAGAGCTCCTCGCCATCGTGTTCGACCCAACCGTCCTGGGGGAAGAACTGCCTGAACTCCTGTTGCGCACTGGCCACCCGCTTGCCGGCACTGCTGAAAACGATGGCACGGCTGCTGGTGGTGCCCTGGTCGATGGCAAGCAGGTAGTGGGACATGCTGAGTTCCTTGTTGTTATAGGTTTAAAACCTGGGAATTAACCGCGGCCAATCGGTGCAAACAACGCCTGAGTCAGCTGCGCCAATACCTCGGCCGCCAACTCGACCTCCAGCCCGCGCCGCCCGGCGCTGACGTAGATGCTGGGAAACTGCTGCGCCGACTCATCGATAAAGGTGCGCAGGCGCTTCTTCTGCCCCAGCGGGCTGATACCACCGAGCAGATAACCGGTGGCACGCTGAGCCGCCCCCGGGTCGGCCATATCGGCCTTCTTCACCCCGGCCACCTGGGCCAGGGCTTTCAGGTCGAGCGTGCCGGCCACCGGCACCACCGCCACCAGCAGCTCGCCCTTCTCGCTCGCCGCCAGCAGCGTCTTGAATACCTGGGCGGGTTCAAGCTTGAGATTTTCCGCCGCCTCCAGGCCATAGGAAGCCGCTTTGGGGTCGTGGTGGTAGCTGTGCACCCGATGCACCGCCTTGGCCTTTTTTAACAGATCGATGGCAGGAGTCATGTTCGAATGTGAAAATAATCTGACAAAGTTCGCGTACCTTAGCCGAAAACTGACGCGACGACAGCCTATAATGTCGCGCGCTTTCAAGGACCCGCCCATGACCCTGCCACCTCGCCAACAGGACATTCTCGAACTTGCCCGCGAACGCGGCTACGTCAGCATTGACGAGCTGGCCCAGGCATTCGGCGTTACTCCGCAGACCATCCGCCGCGATATCAACCAACTGGCCGAACAGGGCCTGTTGCGCCGTACCCATGGCGGCGCGGCGAGTGAAAGTTCCAGCATCCAGAACACCGCCTACAGCATGCGCGCCGGGCAGATGCGCGAAGAGAAACAGCGCATCGCCGCCGCCATCGCCGCACAAATCCCCAACCACGCCTCGCTGTTTATCAACATCGGCACCACCACCGAGGCCATCGCCCGCGAACTGCTCGGCCACAAGGGCCTGAAGATCATCACCAACAACCTGCATGTGGCCGCCCAGCTCAGCGCCAAGGCCGACTTCGAAGTGCTGGTGGCCGGCGGTACGGTGCGCAGCGATGGCGGCGTGGTGGGTCAGGCGGCGGTGGATTTCATCCGCCAGTTCAAGGTCGACTTCGCCCTGGTCGGCATCAGCGGCATCGACGAAGACGGCAGCCTGCTCGACTTCGACTACCAGGAAGTACGGGTCTCCCAGGCCATTATCGACAACGCGCGCCAAGTGTTTCTGGCCGCCGACTCCAGCAAATTCGGCCGCAATGCTGTGGTCCGCCTGGGCTCCATCACCCTGGTCGACCGCGTCTTCACCGATGCTGCCCCCTCCAGCGCCATCGGCCGCCTGCTCAGCGAGCACAAGGTGCAACTCGACCTGGTCTGAGCCCGCCCTCTTATTTACAAAATAATCGACCACTGAGCGCGAAAGCGCAGGATCGGGGTGGCGAAGTCGTGTCTATTCGACTAGCATATTTTCGGAAGTGAACATAAAAACGTTCAATTCCGACCTTTGCGGTGCCGCCATGACTAATCGCCACGCTCCCACCACCCCGCTCGCGGAAATCTATGACCTCGCCGTGATCGGTGGCGGCATCAATGGCGTGGGGATTGCTGCTGATGCGGCCGGGCGCGGTCTGTCGGTGTTCCTTTGCGAAAAGGATGACCTGGCCCAGCACACCTCCTCGGCCAGCAGCAAACTGATCCATGGCGGCCTGCGCTACCTGGAACACTATGAGTTCCGCCTGGTGCGCGAAGCCCTGGCCGAGCGTGAAGTGCTGCTGGCCAAGGCCCCGCATATCGTCAAGCCGATGCGCTTTATCCTGCCGCACCGCCCGCATCTGCGCCCGGCCTGGATGATCCGCGCCGGCCTGTTCCTCTACGACCACCTCGGCAAGCGCGAGAAGCTGGCTGGCTCGCGCGGCCTGCGCTTCGGTGCCGGCAGCCCGCTCAAGGCGGAAATCAGCCGCGGTTTCGAATACTCCGACTGCTGGGTCGACGACGCACGCCTGGTGGTGCTCAACGCCATGGCCGCCCGCGAACAGGGTGCCCATGTACACAGCCGCACTCGCTGTGTCAGCGCCCGGCGCAGCAAGGGCCTGTGGCATATCCACCTGGAGCGCGCCGACGGCAGCCTGTTCTCGATCCGCGCCCGGGCCTTGGTCAATGCCGCCGGCCCCTGGGTGGCCCGCTTTATCCGCGACGACCTGAAGCAGGACTCGCCCTACGGCATCCGTCTGATCCAGGGCAGCCATATCGTCGTGCCCCGCCTGTTCGATGGCGAACAGGCCTATATCCTGCAGAACGAAGACCGCCGTATCGTCTTCGCCATCCCCTATCAGGAGCGCTTTACCCTGATCGGCACCACCGACCGCGAATACCAGGGCGATCCGGCCAAGGTGACGATTACCGACACCGAGATTGATTACCTGCTGCAGGTGGTCAATGCCCATTTCAAGAAGCCGCTGAGCCGCAGCGATATCGTCCACACCTATGCCGGCGTGCGCCCGTTGTGCGACGACGAGTCGGACGATCCTTCGGCGGTTACCCGCGACTACACCCTGGCGCTGTCCGGCCACCCCGGCGAGGCACCGCTGCTGTCGGTGTTCGGCGGCAAGCTGACCACCTACCGCAAATTGGCCGAATCCGCGCTGGCGCAACTGGCTGGGTACTTCCCGAAAATGGGCCCGAGCTGGACCGCCAGCAGCCTGCTGCCCGGCGCGGAGCAACTGGAAAGCCAGAGCGCCCTGGTCGAGGCCCTGTGCGGGCGCTTTGGTTGGCTACCCACCACACTAGCCCGCCGCTGGGCCAGCAGCTATGGCAGCCGCAGCTGGATCATGCTCAAGGGGGTTGTCAATCTCGAGGACCTGGGCGAGCACCTGGGCAGCGGCCTCTACGCCCGCGAAGTGGATTATCTGTGCCAGCAGGAGTGGGCCATGCAGGCCGAAGACATTCTCTGGCGGCGCAGCAAGCTCGGCCTGTTGATGACCCCGACGCAGCAGACTCGACTCACCCACTATTTGGGTATCCACTCGCCCCGCAGCCCGGAAGACGCCCACGCGGCCTAAGGCCTCCAACGGTAGGTTGGCTCGAGCGACCATGCCGTTGTCTGTTGGGCTTCGCTGCGCTCAACGCCAACCTACGGTATAAAAAAAAGGGCGACCGAAGTCGCCCAAATTGCCTTGCGTGCCCTGATTCCGGGGATTCAGCCCTGCTTGCGCTTGTGCGAATCCTTCCAGATGAAATAGCCGACACCGGCGAAGAAGGCGACCATCAAACCGACCGTGCCGATTCCTGCGAGAACTACGACATCGATAAACATGGGTGCCTCCTGCTTGAAGCCTGTGTGGGAATGGCTTCAAGTTAACAGGCACCGTCAGGCGGCTATTGATCCAGATCAAGACGGCACAGGGGCCGGGCGGCGAGACGCGGGTAAACTGATCCAGATCAATGGATCCGCCCCCACAGCAGCGGCAATCAGGGCTTTTTCGGTTTGCCCTTGGGCTTTTTCTTGCCTTTGGGCAATGGCAGGGCCTGCTCGAAGGCGTCGCGCAACTCGTTGAGTTTCTTGTCGCGCAGGTCGTGGATGCGCTTGTCGCGTTCGGCGGTGAAGTCGATCAGCTTGTCGTCGTGGCTCATGGGGTTCGGATCATACGAAAGGTCAGATTCAGGCGTGGCGTACAGGGGCTGCGCGTCTTCGCCACTTGGTGCTGCCAATAATGCTGGGTCGGCCCGCGCATGACCAGCAGCGAACCATGATTGAGCAGCAGCGAGTGCTCGATACGGCTCTGCCCCTTGCGTCTGAAATCGAAACGCCGGCTGCCGCCCAGGTTGAGCGAGGCGATCAGCGGATTGCGTCCCAGCTCGGCTTCATCGTCACTGTGCCAGCCCATGGAGTCCTGACCGTCGCGGTAATAGTTGAGCAACACGCCATTGAGCGGCTGCCCCAGTGTGGCCACCAGCCGAGCACGAATCTGCGCCAGCAAGGGCGTCCAGACCAGGGGCGAGTGGCTCAGGCCAGAATAACGGTAGCGGGCCTCGGCATCGCCATACCAGGCCACCAGCCGCGGCACCACATGCTCACGCCCGTAAAGCCGCACCCGTGGCTGCTGCCAGGGCGTTTCGGCGACCAGCTGCGCCAGCCACTGATCGGCCGTCGGCGGCTCCAGCCAGTGGGCCTGGAAATCCAGTTCGGCGTCGGGCAGCTGCAACGGGGCGTCATCAAATAGCATCGAGGGGCACGTCAATCAAGGTGGTAAGGCTGCAGTCTGTAAGTTTGCGATCGCCTGCTAACCCGACTGGCGAGATCACCAGCCGGTTCTCAGACTTCCACATCCACCCATAGCCCCTGACGCGGCATGTCGTCCATCACCGCCTCGTCGGCTGCATCGACTTCGCCTTCGGCCAGCTCCGCGGGGGTGTAGCCCCGGCGCTGACGGCGACGCTGCTCTTCGCGCAGTAGCATCTCCGCTTCCTGCGGATGGCGTTTATCCAGGCTCACGCCACTTTCTTTGGCGCTTTCGGCCGCGGGTGTAACCGGCAGAATTTCCGGCCGGGGCTTGATCACATCCTGCTGAACCGTGACCGGAACCAGGCCTTGGGGGATAGGCGGTAGCATTTTATCTGTCCTCCTTACTTTATCTGTCCTCCTTTGGTCAGGCTTTCGGCCGCACGGACGCCGACTTGAGAGCCGCCTCGCTACACTTGCGACACGACCAACCACACAAAGTGCCGCCTGCACATCAATGCGCCTTGGGCCAGGGACCTGCCCTGCGTTAACATAGTCGGCTTTTTCACGCGGGAGACAAGCATGGCGCAGTATGAACCGGGACAACGCTGGATCAGTGACAGCGAAGCTGAGCTGGGGTTGGGAACCGTTCTGATGCAGGACGGCCGCATGCTTACCGTGCTCTACCCGGCCACCGGCGAAACCCGCCAGTACGCCATGCGCAATGCACCGCTGACCCGCGTGCGCTTCTCCCCGGGCGACGAGATCACTCACTTCGAAGGCTGGAAACTGACCGTACAGGAAGTCGACGATGTCGACGGCCTGCTGGTCTATCACGGCCTCAATGCCCAGCACGAAAGCGTCACTCTGCCGGAAACCCAGCTGTCGAACTTTATCCAGTTCCGCCTGGCCAGCGACCGCCTGTTCGCCGGGCAGATCGACCCGCTGCCCTGGTTCGCCCTGCGCTATCGCACTCTGGAGTTCACCAGCAAGCAGCTGCAGTCCTCGCTCTGGGGCCTGGGCGGCGTACGCGCCCAGCCGATTGCCCACCAGCTGCATATCGCCCGTGAAGTCGCCGACCGCATCGCCCCGCGCGTGCTGCTAGCCGACGAAGTGGGTCTGGGCAAAACCATCGAAGCCGGCCTGGTGATCCATCGCCAACTGCTGTCAGGGCGCGCCAACCGGGTGTTGATCCTGGTACCGGAAAACCTCCAGCACCAGTGGCTGGTGGAAATGCGTCGGCGCTTCAACCTGGACGTGGCGCTGTTCGACGCCGAGCGCTTTATCGAAAGCGACGCCAGCAACCCGTTTGAAGACTGCCAGCTGGCGCTGGTCGCCCTGGAATGGCTGTGCGAAGACGAAAAGGCCCAGGACGCGCTGTTTGCCGCCGGCTGGGACCTGCTGGTGGTCGACGAAGCCCACCACCTGGTCTGGCACCCGGAACACGCCAGCGAGGAATATCGCCTGGTCGAACAACTGTCCGAGGTGATTCCCGGCGTGTTGCTGCTGACCGCCACCCCGGAACAACTGGGCCAGGACAGCCACTTCGCGCGCCTGCGTCTGCTAGACCCCAACCGCTTCCACGACCTCGAAGCCTTCCGCGCCGAGAGCGCCCACTACCAGCCGGTCGCCGAAGCCGTACAGGAGTTGCTCGATCAGGGCCGCCTGTCGCCTGCCGCACACAAGACCATCCACGATTTCCTCGGTAACGCAGGCGAAGCCCTGCTGGCCGCGGTCAATGATGGCGACAGCGAGGCCGCGGCGCGCCTGGTGCGCGAACTGCTCGACCGCCATGGCACCGGCCGCCTGCTGTTTCGCAACACCCGCGCCGCCGTGCAGGGTTTCCCGGATCGCGAGCTGCACCCCTACCCCCTGGCCAGCCCGGACGAGTATCTGGAGCTGCCTGTGGGCGAGCATGCCGACCTCTACCCGGAAGTCAGCTACCAGGCCCAGGCCGAATTTGGCGATGAGCAGCGCTGGTGGCAGTTCGACCCTCGCGTCGAATGGCTGATCGACACCCTGAAGATGCTCAAGAAGTTCAAGGTGCTGGTGATCTGCGCCCACGCCGAAACCGCCATGGACCTGGAAGACGCCCTGCGCGTGCGCAAAGGCATTCCGGCCACCGTGTTCCACGAAGGCATGAGCATCCTTGAGCGCGACCGCGCCGCCGCCTATTTCGCCGACGAAGAATTCGGCGCCCAGGTGCTGATCTGTTCGGAAATCGGCTCGGAAGGTCGCAACTTCCAGTTCTCCCATCACCTGGTGCTGTTCGATCTGCCGGCCCACCCGGATCTGCTCGAACAGCGCATCGGCCGCCTCGACCGTATCGGTCAGAAGCACCGCATCCAGCTGCACGTGCCGTACCTGGAAAACAGCCCGCAGGAGCGTCTGTTCCAGTGGTACCACCAGGCGCTGAACGCCTTCCTCGCCACCTGCCCAACCGGCAACGCCCTGCAACACCAGTTCGGTAGCCGCCTGCTGCCGCTGCTGGAAAGCGGTGATGACGGCGAATGGCAGACCCTGGTCGATGAAGCCAAAACCGAGCGTCTGCGCCTTGAAGGCGAGCTGCATGCCGGCCGCGACCGCCTGCTGGAACTCAACTCCGGCGGTGCCGGCGAAGGCGAAGCGCTGGTCGAGGCGATTCTTGAACAAGACGACCAGTTCGCCCTGCCGATCTATATGGAGCAGCTGTTCGACGCTTTCGGCATCGACAGCGAAGACCACTCCGACAACGCCCTGATCCTGCGCCCCAGCGAAAAGATGCTGGATGCCAGCTTCCCCCTTGGCGACGATGAAGGCGTAACCATCACCTACGACCGCGACATGGCCCTGGCCCGCGAGGACATGCAGTTCCTCACCTGGGAACACCCCATGGTGCAAGGCGGCATGGATCTGGTGCGCTCCGGCTCCATGGGCAACACCGGCGTCGCGCTGATCAAGAACAAGGCGCTGAAACCCGGCACCGTGCTGCTGGAGCTGCTGTATGTCAGCGAAGTGGTCGCCCCGCGCGCCCTGCAACTGGGCCGCTACCTGCCGCCTATCGCCCTGCGCTGCCTGCTCGATGCCAACGGCAACGACCTGGCGCACAAGGTGGCCTTCGAAACCTTGAACGACCAGCTGGAAAGCGTGCCACGGGCCAGCGCCAACAAGTTCGTCCAGGCCCAGCGTGACAGCCTCAACCCGCTGATCAACGCCGGCGAAGGCAAGGTCGCCGAACGCCACGCTGCGCGCGTCGACGAAGCCAAGCGCCGCCTGGCCGCCGAAACCGACGAGGAACTGGCGCGCCTGGTCGCCCTGCAAGCGGTCAACCCCAGCGTGCGTGACAGCGAACTCAACGCCCTGCGCCAACTGCGCGAGCAAGGCCTGGCCATGCTCGACAAGGCGGCGCTGCGTCTAGAAGCCATACGGGTGCTGGTTGCGGGTTAAGCAGCATTAGCTACTGACCGCTGAGACGTAGCAGTAGCCCGGATGAAATCCGGGAATGCGTAGCGCGCCATCTCCCGGATTGCATCCGGGCTACTGGAGCAGAGGTGCCATCCACGGGGGCTGCTAGAGTCAGAAGCATCACTTCTGTCATCACAGCCCACAGGAGCTCCCAGTGCCTGCACGCGCCGCCTCGCGCCGGTTTCGCCACAGCCTCGGCGGGCTCTGCCTGCTGGCGCTGCTCCTGCTTCCCCTGCTGCATCTGTGGCCCGCGCTAAACGGGTTGAACAATGCCCATCTCGACTGGCTGATCCGCCAACGCGCCGCCGAACAGACGCCCGACCCGCGCCTGCTACTGATTGATATCGACGACCTGAGCCTGCAAGTGCTGGCCGGTGAAGCCGGTAAATGGCCGTGGCCGCGCTCGCTGCATGGCGAATTGCTGGAATACCTGCTCAGCCAACAGCCCAAGGCCGTGGCTTTCGACATCCTGTTCAGCGAGCCCGACCCGTTCAACCCGGACGCCGACAGCTACTTTGCCGAAGTGCTGCAACGCAGCTCCAACACCTACCTCGCCGCCCTGGTTCAACACGCCGATAAAGGCAGCCAACCGCCACTGCTGCGCGACTATCCCGCCTCCACCTGGCAAGCACCGGGGCAACGCGGCGCGGACGATCAGCGTGGTTTGCTCCTGCTGCCCAACGCCTTCCCCAGCGAAGTGTGGCACCTGGGCAACATCAACTTTCGCCCCGATGCCGACGGTATCGGCCGCCGCTATGAGCTGTACCGCAGCTTTGCCGACTGGCGCCTGCCCAGCATGCCTGCGCGCATCGTGCATGACCTGACCGGCAGCTTGCCGCCACAACAGAACCTGCTGTTGGACTGGCCCGGCACCAGCCGCCTGCCCTACCCACGCCTGCCCTACGCCGCCGTACTGGCGGCGGCGCGCAACCAGGGCGAACCGCTGGCAGCCGAGCTGTTCAAGGACCGCATCATCGTGATCGGCACCACCGCCGCCGGCCTGCATGACCTGCGCCCGACCCCGCTGGATACCCTCTACCCCGCGCCGTTTATCCTGATGACGGCCATCGACAACCTGCTCAACAACAGCCAGTTGCACGAGGCCGACGGCTGGTTGGAAGTGCTCGGACCGCTGCTGTTATTGCTCGGTTTGAGTGGATTGCTACTGCGTGAACAGCTGCCGGCGGCCTTTGCCCTGTGCCTGCTCGGCAGCCTGGCACTGTTTGCCGGCAGCTACTGGCTGGCCTTGCAGGGCCTGCTGCTCGGCGTGCTGCCGGGGCTGATCTGTCTATGGCTGCTGCTGGCCGCGGCTCTGGCGCTGTTCTACCTGCGCCGGCGTCAGCAATTGCAGGACACCATTCGCCTGTTCAGCCGCTTTATGGACCCGGTGGTGGTCAACCAGCTGGTGTCGCGCGACGACCCGGAAGCCCTGCTGGCGAGCAAGGAGTGCCAGCTGACCGTGCTGTTTTCCGATATCCGCAGCTTTACCACCCTCTCCGAACAGCACACGCCAAGCGAAATCGTGCACCTGCTTGAAGGCTATTTCAGCAGCCAGGTGGAGGTGCTGTTCAAACACCAGGCGACCCTCGACAAGTTTATCGGCGATGCCATCATGGCCTTCTGGGGCGCGCCGCTGGATAACCCGCAGCAGGCCGACCAGGCCATCCTCGCGGCCTTGGAAATGCTGGAAAACCTCGATGCCTTTCGCCGCAACTACAACTGCCCGGATTTCGACATCGGCATCGGCCTGCACACAGGACCAGCGGTCGTCGGCCTGGTCGGCGCAAAGCAGCGCTATGACTACACTGCAATAGGCGACACGGTGAACCTCGCCAGCCGCATCGAAGGGCTGACCAAGGGTCGCGCCCATCTACTGATTTCTGCCGCCACCCGTGAGGCCTGCACGCTCGATCTGGACTTCGTGCCCCAGGGCGAACACCAGGTAAAAGGTCGCGCCGAAGCCGTAATGCTCTACGAACCGCGAAGGAGACATGATGAATAAAGGCCTCTGCAGTGCCCTTGCGGCGCTGATATTCAGCTTCTACGGCTTCTCGGCGCTGGCCGAGGTACGCCAGGCGCAGACCTTACAGGACAGCGCCCTGCGCGCCGACCCCAGCGCCTCGGCCGCCAGTGTCGGCCAGGTCGGCAAACAGGCGCAGGTACTGGTACTGGAGCGCCAGGGTGGCTGGTATCAGGTGCAAACCTCAAGCGGCCAGCGCGGCTGGCTACCGCTGCTCAGCCTGCGCTTTGCCAAGGGGGCGCAAGCCAGCCGCAGCAATGACCTGGGCAGCCTGCTCAAGCTTGGCAATCCGGCCTCTCCCGCCAGCGGCGTGGCCACCGGGATTCGCGGCATCAGCGACGAAGAATTACGCAGCGGCAGTGCCAATACCTCGGCCAGCGTGCAAAGCCTGGATGCCTTCGCCGCGAGTCCGAGCGAGGCGCGCAGCTTCGCCCAGCAAGGTGGCCTGCGCAGTCAAAGCCTGCCCTACGCCCGCTAACACGCCGAGAGGAGAGCGACATGCAAACAGCCACACTATTCAAGTGCGCCAGCCTGCTCGGCCTGGTTGTCAGCCTCAGCGCCTGCCAGGGCCTGGAAGGCATGCAGATTCAGGGCGTCGATCTGGGCAAACTGGCCAGTGCCGGCCAGCACCTGACCAATATGGGCCAGAAAAGCGTCGATGAAGAGCGGGTGATCGGGCAGAACACCGCCTCTATCCTGCTGAGCAAAGCCGCGGTACTGAACAATCCGCCGCTGCAGGCTTACGTCAACCGCGTCGGCCTGTGGGTCGCCCAGCACAGCGAACGCCCCGATCTACCCTGGCGTTTCGTCGTACTCGACAGCTCGCAAGTGGCCGCCTACGCAGCACCTGGCGGTTACATCTTTATCACCAGTGGCATGCTCACCAGGATGAACAGCGAGGCCGAACTGGCCGGTGTACTGGCCCATGAAGTCGCCCACGTGGTGCAGCAACATCACCTCAAGGCCATTCAGCAGCAGGCGCAAACCGGCCTGCTGACTGACCTCGCCACCCTGGCGGTGCAAGCCGGTGCCGCCGACAAGGGTGGCAGTAAAGCAGGCGAGTTGACCGACCGTTTTACCCGCAGCGTCAGCGACCTTTACAGCCGCGGCCTGGACCGTGGCGATGAATACGAAGCCGACGCCATGGGCGCGGTAATCGCCACCCGCGCAGGCTATGACGCCTACGGTCTGGCCGGCGTACTACAAACCCTGGGCACCACTCGACAGAACGACGCGGCGCTTACTAGCTTCCTCAAGGTGCACCCAGGTATCGACGACCGTCTGCAGCGCCTGCAACCGGTTTATCTGTATATCGATAAGAACGCCAGCGGCCCGAGCCAAAGCCTGGATGCGCGCTATCAGCAGGCGCTTCAAGGCAAACGGTAGAGGCTGATAGCCCCACTTTTAATGTGAGTGGGGATGTTCACGGGTGCATGAAGGCTCGTAATCACACACGTGATGGCTAAACGGTGAGGTGGTGTGCGAGCCCGGCACGCCCGTCACCTGGAAGCAACGGCTGGCAATAAACAGCTGCACCAGTTCGGCATCGAGCAAACCGCTCTGCGCCTCACTCTTGAGAATATCCAGCGCCCGCTCCAGCGGCATTGCCGGCTTATAGGGTCGGTCCGCTGCGGTCAGGGCATCGTAGATATCGCAAATGGTCATGATCCGCGAAGCGCAGGGAATCGCATCGCCGATCAGGCCTTTTGGGTAACCGCTGCCATCGAGTTTTTCGTGGTGCGCCCCGGCGATATGCGGCACACCCTGCAAGTCCGGAGTCCAGGGAATCAGGCTGAGGAACTGCTGGGTATGCACCACATGGCGCTCGATCTCTTCGCGCTCAGCCGTGGTCAGGCTGCCTTTGCGCACTGTCAGAGCGCTGAATTCGCCCTCACTGAGCAGGCTGATCAGGCAATTTCCAGGGGCCTTGACCAACTCGCCCTGCACTTCCTGCAGATGCTGGAAGTCCCCCTCACTGAGCATGCTTGGCTCGTTGGCCTGAATGATGCTGTTCAGGTAGCGCTCCAGCCGCTCGCACTCATAAGCCAGCTCAGCCTCCAGCTGCAGACGCCGTTCATCACTCAGGCCACCCTGGTGACGGTAGGCATGCAACATCTTGCGCAGAGTCTGGTTACGCAGATTTTCCTGGGCCAGGGCGACGCGATAGCGCAGATTTTCCAGCACCGGGGCGGCCAGTTTCTTGGCTTTTACCAACACATGCTCGCGCACCCCGACCTTGCCGAAGTCATGCAGCAAGGCGGCGTACCGCAGCTCGCGCAAGCCATCGACGCTCAGCGCCTGTTCGCGCAAGCGGGCGTCCGGGGCGTAAGGCAACTGGTTGGCCAAGGTCAGACACAGTTCGGCAACCCGAAAGGAGTGGCCACTGGTGGTTGGGTCGCGCTGTTCGATGGCAAACACCGATGCCTGGACAAAACCGTCGAACAACCGGCTGATGTCATCCAGCAACTGGCGATTTTCGATCGCCACCGCCGCCTGACTGGCCAATGCACGCAATGACACGGCGGTTTCTTCGTCGAAGGCAATCAGCTCAGGCTCAAGCTGCTCGCTGTCCTTGCGCTGGCGGTTGATAAACTCCAGCACGCCGACCACTTCATGGCGATGGTTGCGCATGGGGATCGCCAGGATCGACATGGTGCGATAGCCCATCTGCAAGTCGAAGGAGCGATTGAAGCGATACGGTGCATCGGCGGCAATCGCGTACACGTCCTCAATATTCAGCTCAGAGCTAGTCAGCGCCACATAACCGGCAATAGAGGCCTTGCTCAGCGGCATGCGCTGGTCCTGGAAGCTGTTCTGGCTGAGCGTGCCATTTTGCGTCAGCTTGAAGATCAGCTGTGCCGGTGCATCCGGGCGGCGACTGACAAGAAAAAGCGAGGCGGCGTCGCTGTTGGACAACCGCCGCCCCTCGATCAGGATTTTTTCCAGCAAGCGATCTAAGTCACGCTCGGCCGACAGCGCCAGACCCACGTCCACCAGCTTACTCAGGTCATCATGCTTACCCGCCAGCGCGGCGGCCAATCGACCC
The DNA here is from genome assembly GCF_035512415.1 of Pseudomonas sp. GTDB lineage: Bacteria > Pseudomonadota > Gammaproteobacteria > Pseudomonadales > Pseudomonadaceae > Aquipseudomonas. Next base: position 157,715 of record NZ_DATKDZ010000009.1, read on the forward strand.
GTCTGATCGCGCAGGCTGTATTGCTCGCCGGCAAAGCGCAGCAACGCCGACAACTCCTCGAGACTGGCGTGCGGTGGCAGCGGCAATACGCCTGGCTGATCCATGCAACCCAGCAGAATCGCACCGCAGCCCAACCAATCGGCCAACGGCCTGAGCGCCAGCAGCCGCTCATCGAGCAGCACCAGCGCCAGTTCATCCGGCAATGGATCAAGCCCATCAATCAGCTGCAAGGTCAGCGGGCACTGAGCCAGGACGTTACACAGGGGGTGATCGCCAAGCGCATTGCTGTGGCCCAGCACAAGGCGGGAAGTGCCCATGATGGTTGTCCTCAGTCGCAGTTGCGTGACAGCAGTGCGACTGAGTATTGCACAGGATTAGGGTTCTGCTCCGGACGCGCCGGAGCCCACACCAACGCCCAGCGCACGCCGGACAGCTCGACAAAACGGCTTAGCTGGTGGGCTGCAGCAGCTGCATACCTTGCTGCATCCGTGCCGCATCGCGCACAAAGCAGCGCGAGGCCTGCAGCAGCGCCAGCATGGTCAGCAGCAGCGCCACGGGTATCAGGTACATGGCCCCGTGCAAGCCCACCGCCTTGAAGGTTTCGTTCATTTCCGTGGCCCCGGCCGCGAGCATCGCCGCCTGGGCATAGTGGTCCGACAGCAGCCCCACCGCCACCGGCCCCAGACCACCGCCGAGCAGGTACAGGCCGGCGAAGAACAGGGCCATGGCAGTGGCGCGCAGGCGCGGCTCGATTACATCCTGGATCGCCGTATAGACGCAGGTATAGAAGTTGTAGGAAAACAACCAGCCGATACTGAACAGGGTGACAAACAGGGCGACTTCAATGCGCCCGGCGTACAAGGCATAGCCGGTGGCCAGCGCCGCAACCAGCATGCTCAGGGCGGCAAACAGCAGCCGCCCGGTCTGCCAGCGCTGATGAATCTTGTCCGCCAGCCAGCCGCCCAGGGTCAGCCCGAGCAACCCGGTCAAGCCGACGATAACCCCGGTAGCCATCGCCGCCTGCTCCAGCGGCAACAGGAAGTAGCGCTGCAGCATCGGCACCATAAACGAGTTGCAGGCGTAGGTAGCGAAGTTGAACGCCAGCCCGGCCAGCACCAGCCACCAGAAGGTGCGAATCGTCAGGACTTTGCGCAGCGGCTTGTCCACCGGGGTGGTCAGCGACTGCACCTGCTCCGCCGCGCCGCGCCGGGGTTCTTTGATAAAGAACATAAACAGCGCCAGGATCACCCCCGGCACGGCGGCAATAAAGAACGGCGCGCGCCAGCTGTCGAAGGCCGTGACCATGGCTCCGATGGTAAAGAAGGCCAGCAGCAGCCCCAGCGGCAGCCCGAGCATAAAGATGCCCATGGCCCGCGCCCGCTTGTGGGCCGGAAACAGGTCGCCAATCAGCGAGTTGGCCGCCGGTGCATAACTGGCCTCGCCAATGCCGACACCCATGCGAATCAGCAGAAAACTCCAGAAGTTCCAGGCCAGGCCATTCACCGCCGTCAGCCCGCTCCATACCGCCAACCCCCAGCCCATGATCTTGCGCCGCGCCCCGGTATCGGCCATGCGCCCCAGGGGCACCCCGGCAATCGCATAGACGATGGTGAAGGCGGTGCCGATCAGCCCCAGCTGAAAGTCGCTGAGGCCCCACTCCATGCGAATCGGCTCGATAATGATGGCCGGAATGGTACGATCGAAAAAGTTGAATAGGTTGGCGAGAAATAGCAGAAACAAAATACGCCAGGCATTCGCCGCTTGCTGGGACTGCTGCATGGATCACTCTCTGTTTTATTGTTATGACCGCGAGACACCACGGGTGGTACGAGCGTGCTTGGCAGTGGCTGCCAGAGCCTACGTAAGCGAATCTAGAGCCTGCGATCCGCGCTGTCTGTGACTATTTGTAGTGTTGATGTCAGTGAATCGTACAAAGCGAAGTCCTCGGCACAATCAGCCCACCGATCAAAAACCAATCAACACTGTCGAACATTTTCCACGCTGGGCCTCACATGCCTGGGCGCGCTCCCCTTGTGCTTTATTCAGGGGAGGGCAGCCTAAAGGGATGGGGACAGTTCAATTACAGGAGAGCAGAGTGACGCGCATCGGCAAGGAGCATTTTATCGGCCTGGAATGGTTACGTTTTCTGCTCGGCGTCTATGTGGTGGTGTTCCATACCCTGCATAACTACCCGAGCGAGCAAAAACCTTCCTGGCTGGTGGACCTGACCGGGGTCGGGTTCTTTGCCACCAGCAGTTTCTTCGTGCTGTCCGGCTTTCTGCTGGCCCATGTGTACTGCCGCCAGGGGCAATTGCGCGAACCCGCCCGCAGCTTCCTGAGCAGGCGTTTCGCCAACCTCTATCCGCTGCACCTGTTTTCGCTGCTGCTGACGATCAGCGTGCTGTTTATCATCGGCACCCTCGGCATCCCGCCCGATGACAGCAAGGCCAGTATCCGCTTCGTGATTTATGACACCAACGCAGACCTGGGAGGCGCATCCCGGGAGACCCTTGAACATTTTATGAGCAATGGCGAACTGCTGCTCAACTCCGCCTTGCAACTGCTGATGCTGCAAGCCTGGAACCCTTACTACCTGACGTTCAATGCGCCGCTGTGGTCGATTTCCACGCTGTTTTTCTTCTACCTGACCTTTCCCCTGCTGGCACCACGCCTGATGCGCGCACGCCACAAGGGCTGGTGGCTGGTCGCCGTTACCCTGATCTACCTGCTGCCACCGCTCTGGGTAATCCAAAATCAGGAATACGGTATGCCTTACACCGGCATGCTGCACCGCATGCCCCTGCTGCGCCTGCCGGAGTTTCTCGCCGGCATTCTGTTGTACGGCTTGTTCCGCCAACTGCGCGACAGCGGATATGAACCCCAACTGGGCACCAAGGTGTTGCTCGGCGGCTTCTGCCTGCTGTGCTTTGGCGCAGCGGTCTGGCTGCTCAAGGGCGAACGGTTCTGGTACTTCCTGCTGCACAACGGCTTGCTGCTGCCCGCGCAACTGGCTCTGGTCTACCTCTGTGCCCTGATCGCCACACCCGGCAACGCGCGCCTGATCCACTGGTCACAGCGGCTGGGCGCGGCATCGCTGCCGCTGTTTGTTCTGCATGTGCCGGCTTTCATCCTATTTTCCCGTTCGGAAAAGCTTCTCGGCGTGGCCTCGCCAGCCTGTTTCGAGCTCTGGACCAGCTGTGCTCGGCAAGCCGCTGAGCAACCACTGTCCCTGTGGTTCTACCCACTGTTTCTGCTGCTGACGATTGCCTTGTGCGTCTGGTCGCAAGAACAAGCTGTAGTCCCGGCACGCCGATTGCTACTCAAACGCCTGCCGGTATCTGACCAGTAAAGATCCTTCAGCAAAGAGGAATCATTTACGGATAAAATGGTCGGAAATTCAGCACCCGGTTCAACTGAGTGCGCTCTACTTTCTTGCTTCGTCTGGTGAATCCGTGTCATTGAAAATCGTCAAATCTTCCTCCCATCACGGCATCCTTCCCCCCCTATTCCATTTGGCCTCTATTGCCTTGTTGCTCTGCACCGCTCAAGTACAGGCATTCTCGCTGGATGACGTGGCCGCCAAGGCCAAAGCGCTCGGCGAAAAAAACTACAGCGCCCCGGCCAGCAATCTGCCCGCCGAGTTTCGCGAGATGGCCTTCGCCGATTATCAGAAAATCCAGCCGCGCCCTGAAAAATTCGAGTGGAGCGAGCGTGATACGCCCTTCAAGCTGGGCTTTTATCACCAAGGCATGCACTTCAATACGCCGGTAAAGATCAACGAGGTCACCGCCACCACCGTCACGGAAATCAAGTACGACCCCGAACGCTTTGATTTCGGCGACCTGAAACTCGATCAACAATCGACCCAGCATATTGGCTATGCCGGTTTTCGGGTGATCTATCCGATCAACAAGAAGGACAAGCAGGACGAGATCATGAGCATGCTCGGTGCCAGCTACTTCCGGGTGATCGGCAAAGGTCAGGTGTACGGTTTATCGGCGCGCGGCCTGGCCATCGACACCGCATTGCCCAGTGGCGAGGAGTTTCCCTATTTCCGCGAGTTCTGGATCGAACGGCCGAAACCGCAGGACAAGCACCTGGTGATTTTCGCCCTGCTCGACTCTCCACGCGCTACCGGCGCCTACCGTTTCACCCTGCGCCCCGGCAAGGATGCGGTGGTGGACGTGCAAGCCAGCGTGTACCTGCGCACCGCAGTGGATGAACTGGGCCTGGCACCGCTGACCAGCATGTTCCTGTTCGACCCGAAACAGCCGCCCCGGCAGCAAAGCTTCCGCCCGGCCCTGCATGACTCCAACGGCCTGGCGATCCATGCCGGCAATGGCGAGTGGCTCTGGCGACCGCTGAACAACCCGAAACACCTGGCCGTCAGCAGCTGGCAGGTGGAAAACCCGAAAGGCTTCGGTTTGCTCCAGCGCGGCCGAGAGTTCTCCCGCTACGAAGACCTCGACGACCGTTACGATCTACGCCCCAGCGCCTGGATCGAACCCAAGGGGGACTGGGGCAAAGGCCGCATCAAGCTGGTGGAAATCCCTACCCAGGACGAGACCAACGACAACATAGCGGCATTCTGGACGCCGGATAAGTTGCCGGAACAAGGCCAGCCCCTGGAGTTCGCCTACCGCATGCACTGGACCCGCGACGAGCAGGCGCTGCATCAACCGGACAACGCCTGGGTCGCCCAGACACTGCGTGCGGTGGGTGAAGACAAGCAAGCCAACCTGATCCGCGAACTGGACGACAGCATCGCCCTGCTGATCGATTTCGAAGGCCCCGCACTGGCCAAACTGGCGCAAGACGCCGCACCGAGCTCGCAAGTCAGCGTCGGCGACAATGCCAAGCTGTTGCAAAACAGCCTGCGCTATAACCCCGCTAGCAAAGGCTGGCGCCTGACCTTGCGGGTCAAGGTCAAAGACCCCGCGCAGCCGGTGGAAATGCGCGCGGCACTGGTCAAAGACGACCTACCGCTGAGTGAAACCTGGAGTTATCAATTACCCGCCCACACGGCTAGCAATTGATGAACGCGCAGACGCATCAAGCTGACCTGGACGCCTACCTGGCAGAGCTGCCGCTGCCTGAGGCTGAGCGAGAAACGCTGGCCCAGGCCGCGAGCTTCGCCGAGCTGCACCAGCAGCTGTCCGGCCAGCCGGCGCAGAGCGCAGACGAAGCCGTCATCCAGTCGGCCACACGCCGCCTGCAACTGGGCACCGGAGCCAGCCTGAGCGACGCCGGCGTCCTCGGTGCAGACGCCGCTGGCCGGCCGCGCATCGAGGCGACCCCACCGCTGAACCGCAGCCATGTGACGCCCGAGGCCTGGCGCACCAATATCCTCACCCGCGGCTGGCGCAAACTACTCGGCAGGAAGAGCCCGCCGCCACCGCCGCGCCAACAACTGGAACCCGCGCTCTGGCGCCAGGTTGGCTCACGCCGCCGGCTGGTTTTACTGCTGCTGATGCTCGGGCAAACGGTAGTGGCGACCTGGTACATGAACAGCATCCTGCCCTACCAGGGCTGGATGCTGATCGACCTGCAGGAAATCATGCAACAAGGCCTGCAACAGAGTCTTATCCAGGTGCTGCCTTATGTGGTGCAATTCAGCATCCTGGTGCTGTTCTCCATCCTGTTCTGCTGGGTCTCCGCGGGTTTCTGGACAGCCTTGATGGGCTTCTGGGAGCTGCTGCGCGGCTATGACAAGTACGGGATTTCCGGCGCTCATGCGGGCAATCAGCCGATTCCCGCCGAGGCGCGAACCGCGATCATCATGCCGATCTGCAACGAGGACGTGCCGCGGGTTTTCGCCGGGTTGCGCGCAACCTACGAGTCGGTAGCCGCCACCGGCGATCTCGATCGCTTCGATTTCTTCGTGCTCAGCGACAGCGGCGACGCCGACATCATCGTCGCCGAACAAAGCGCCTGGCTGGAGCTGTGTCAGGCCTGCAAGGGCTTCGGGAAAATCTTCTACCGGCGCAGGCGCCGTCGGGTCAAACGCAAAAGCGGCAATATCGACGACTTTTGCCGGCGTTGGGGCAGCAACTACCGCTATATGGTGGTGCTCGATGCCGACAGCGTGATGAGCGGCGAAAGCCTGACCTGCTTGGTGCGTCTGATGGAAAACAATCCCCAGGCCGGGATTATCCAGACCGCACCGAAGTCCGCCGGCATGAGCACCCTCTATGCACGCCTGCAACAATTCGCCACCCGCGCCTACGGGCCACTGTTCACCGCAGGCCTGCACTACTGGCAACTCGGCGAATCGCACTATTGGGGGCACAACGCGATCATCCGCGTACAACCCTTTATCGACCACTGCGCCCTGGCACCACTGCCGGGCAAGGGCTCATTCGCTGGCGCGATCATGTCCCATGACTTCGTCGAAGCGTCACTGATGCGCCGCGCCGGCTGGGGCGTATGGATCGCCTACGACGTGCCCGGCAGCTATGAAGAACTGCCGCCCAACCTGATCGACGAACTGGAACGCGATCGCCGCTGGTGCCATGGCAACCTGATGAACTTCCGCCTGTTCCTGGTCAAGGGCATGCATCCGGTGCACCGCGCGGTGTTCCTTACCGGGGTGATGTCCTACCTGTCGGCACCGCTGTGGTTCCTCTTCCTGCTGCTCTCCACCGCGCTGCTGGCGACCCATACCCTGCTGGAGCCGCAGTACTTTCTGGTGCCGGGACAGTTGTTCCCGGTCTGGCCGCACTGGAATCCGGAGAAAGCCATTGCGCTGTTCTCCACCACCCTGACCTTGCTGTTCCTGCCCAAACTGCTCAGCGTCCTGCTGATCTGGATCAAGGGTGCCCATGCCTATGGCGGCGCGTTCAAGGTCAGCCTCAGCATGCTTCTGGAAATGCTTTTCTCGGTGCTGCTGGCCCCGGTCAGGATGCTGTTCCACACCCGCTTCGTCACCGCGGCCTTTCTCGGCTGGTCGGTACAGTGGAACTCGCCACAGCGTGACGATGGCATCACCACCTGGAGCGACGGCGTGCGGCGGCACGGCTGGCAAACCCTGTTGGGGGTTCTCTGGACTGCCGGGGTCGCCTGGCTCGACCCGGTGTTTCTCTGGTGGCTGGCACCGATCGTGGTGTCGCTGATGGTGTCGATCCCGGTGTCGGTGATCTCCAGCCGCCTGAGCCTGGGCCTGAGTGCTCGACGCAACCAGTTGTTCCTGATCCCCGAAGAATCGAATCCGCCCCAGGAACTGGTTTCCACCTACGCCTACGCCAAGCACAACCGCGAGCATGCCCTGCATCAGGGCTTTATCGCCGCCGCGCTGCAGCCGTTCCCCAACGCACTGGCATGCGCCATGGCAACCGCCCGCCATGGCACCTCGCCACGCCTCGAAACGGCCCGCCAGCGCCTATTGCAACATGCACTGAACAACGCGCCGGAAAAGCTCGACGGTCCGAGCAAACTAGCCTTGTTGAGCGACCCTGTGGCACTCAGCCGCCTGCATGCACGGCTCTGGGAACAGGCCGAGCAGCATCCCGCGTGGCAGCATGCCTTTAACCAGGCCGTAGAACAGCCGGCCCGTTTGCCGGCCACACAGGCCAGGCTTCCCCTGTCTCCACCACGCTCGCTAGCCGGCTAACAGGCGCTAACACCCGCCTTCGACTGCGCCTGGTTTATCGCAGTCGAAGGCTCTACTGCCAAGTAGAGCCGCCGATCCGCAGCCAGCCACTTGCCTTATGCGCAGGCTCACTATACTGATGCCAGATCGCCACATTCTTCACGTATAAGCGGCAATGCCGATAATCGACATGCGCGTGGTCTACGACTGCCAGAGCCCTTGGCGCGGCCCCCTGTCGATGCTTGTGCACGGCTGGATAGAACGGCAGGTTGCCATGTCCCTACCCGCTCACCCACCACCTGGTAAACGCAACAGCACTTCACTACGCCTAGGCCTCGGTCTGTTGTTGGTGCCGTTGCTGTGCCTGGCCGAGGCTATGGCTGAGGAGCAAATGCGCCTGCAACTGCGCTGGCTGCATCAGTTCCAGTTCGCCGGCTACTACATGGCTCAGGAGAAAGGTTTTTACCAACAGGCGGGGCTGGAGGTGGACATTCGCCAGGGCGGGCCGGGCAGCCCTCCGGCCCTGGACAGCCTGCTCGCGGGGGACGCCGACTTCGCCATCAGCAATAGCGGCCTGATCATCGCGCATATGGCCGGCAAGCCCGTGGTAGCGCTGGCTGCCATCATGCAAAGCTCGCCCAGCGTCTGGATAGTGCGGGCCGACTCGGGCATCTACACTCCTCAGGACCTGGCCGGCAAACGGGTGATGGTGATGCCGCTACCGGAAAGTGCCGAGCTGCGCATCATGCTGATACGCGAGGGCATCGGCCTGGATCAGATCCAGGAGCAACCCACCAGTTTCAATCCGCAGGACCTGGTCGACGGCAAAACCGACGCCTATAACGGCTACCTCTCCAACGAACCCTTCTGGCTACGGCAACAGCAGGTGCCCTATCGCCTGATCAAACCGCGCGAATACGGGGTCAACTTCTACAACGATGTGCTCAGTACCCGCCGTGAACTGTTGCAACAGCGCCCGGAACAGGTGGAGGCCTTTATCCAGGCCAGCCTGCGCGGCTGGCAATACGCAATGGACAATATCGAAGAGAGCGTCCAGCTGATCCACCGGCGCTACGCCACCGACAAGAGCCTGGAGCATCTGCGCTTCGAGGCCGAGGAATTAAAAAAACTGGTGATGCCCGAGCTGGTGCAACTGGGCCATATGAACCCAGGGCGCTGGCAGGCCATCGCCGAGCACTATGTGGCCCTGGACATGGCCAGCGGCCCCATCGAGCTGGACGGTTTTATCTACAACCGCAAGGTCGAAACCGATCACCGCCTGCTCTATCAGGTGCTGGCGGGGGCCTTGCTGATCGTGCTGGTGGTGGCCGCCATCGCCCTGCGCTTTGCCCACCTGAGCAGCCGTATGCGCCTGGAAGTCGGCCGGCGCCGCGAGGCCGAGGAAAAGCTGCTATGCAGCAACCAGCAGCTCGAAACCCTGGCCAATACCGACCGCCTGACCGGGCAATGGACCCGGCGCAAATTTGAAGAAGTGGCCCAACAGGAAATCGCCCGCGCCGAACGTTACGCCCTGGACCTCAGCCTGATCTTTTTTGATATCGACCATTTCAAACTGATCAACGACCAACATGGCCACGAGGTGGGCGACCAGGTACTTAGCGGCGTGGCGCACAGGATCAAGGCCCAGTTACGTCAATCCGACTGCCTGTGCCGCTGGGGTGGCGAGGAATTCATCATCTTTATGCCGCACACCGACCTTGCCCACGCCTGTGCGATAGCAGAGAAGCTGCGCCAGTTGCTGGTGGCCGAACCGCTTCTGGAGCAGATAAGTGTCAGCGCCAGCTTCGGTGTCGCACAATGGCATCGGGGCCAGTCCCTGAGCGGGCTGGTGGGCTGCGCGGACCAGATGCTCTACCGCGCCAAACAGCTGGGCCGCAACCGGGTCGAATGCCTGACCAGCGTCAGCGCCAGCCCCACGCCATAGCCCGCTGTTTGCCGAGCAGCAGCGCTACTGCGCCAGCAATCCAGCCTGGCTACGCCATTCGGCGAGCCAGGCCAGGCTGGCCGAACCTGCGCCCTCACCCGGTCGGTACTCGGCACCCAGCCAGCCGTGATACCCCGCCTGACGCAAAGCCGCCAACGCCGCAACAAAGTCCAACTCACCGCTACCCGGCGCGCCCCGCCCAGGGCAGTCGGCAAACTGCACATGGCCGATACGCCCGGCCAGCAGTTCGATACCCGCCCGCAGGTCCAGACCCTGGCGCGCCATATGGTAGAGGTCGTACTGCGCCGCCAGATTGGGGTGAGCCACCGCCTCCAGCAGCACGCCAAGCTGCTCGGGGGTATTGATCAGAAAGCCCGGTATATCCAGCGGGTTGATCGCCTCGACCAGCACGCCGATGCCCAATAACCCAAAGGCCTCCGCCGCCTGGCGCAGATTGGCCTGCAGACAGGCCAGCGCCTGCTCCGGGTCGACGCCCGCAGCCAGGCGGCCCGGCAGCACATTGACCCAGGCTGGCCGAACCATCGCCGCATAGCTCAAGGCCTCCTGCAGCGCAGCCGCAAACTCGGCCTGACGCGCCGGCACCGCAGCCAGCCCGGCACCGCCGCTCATCAGATCCCCGGCCGGCAGATTGATCAGCACCAGCGGCATGCCGGCCGCATCCAGGGCCTCTTTCAGGGCAATCGCCGGCAGCTCGTAGGGAAACTGGATTTCCACCCCGTCGAAACCGGCGGCGGCGGCCGCCACCACCCGCTCACGCAAGGGCAGCCCGGTGAACAGCATGGACAGATTGGCGGCGATTCTCATGGCTATATCCCTATGGGGTGTAACGCGATTATCCGATTCCCAGCGCCCCACGACAGCAAGGCGAACGCGCAGAGCGCAACGGTACCTATTCCTCAGGCTGCCGATACAACTGCACCAGAGTCGCGGGGTCATGTTCGAGATGGCCCTGGCTGCCGTGCAGGCGCATCAGTTGCGCGGCCAGGCCGCTGAGCGGAGTGGCTGCGCCTACCTGGCGGGACAGTTTGACCGCGGTGTCCAGGTCCTTGAGCAGGGTGCGCACGTGCCACTTGACCGGTTCGAACTGGCTGGCGGCCATTTGCGGGGCGAGAATCTGCAGCGGCTTGGAGTCGGCAAAACCACCGGCCAGGGCATCGGCGAGCAGGCTCGCATCGACCCCCGACTGCTCTGCCAGGGCTACCACCTCGGCGAGCACCAGGGCATTGCAGGCGACGATCATCTGGTTGCACACCTTGGTCACCTGCCCGGCCCCGACATCGCCCATACGCGTCAGGCGCTGGCCCAGATGCGCCAGGATCGGCCGCGCCCGCTCGATATCCTCCTCGCGCCCGCCGGCCATGATCGCCAGGCTGCCGCTGGCCGCTCCCGGCGTGCCGCCGGATACCGGCGCATCCATCCAGTGCATACCGGTACGCGCCAGCAGTTCGGCGGCCATTTCCCGGGTAGCGGCCGGTTCCAGGCTGGAAAAATCCACCAACAACTGCCCGGGCCGCGCCCCCTCGACTATGCCGCCGGGGCCGAACACCACCTCGCGCACCACCTCGGTATTGGCCAGGCAGAGCATGATGATATTGGCATCGGTGCACAGCTCTGCGGGGCTCGCCACGCACACAGCGCCCTGGGCCGTGAGAGCGGCGCATTTATCCGGCGTGCGATTCCACAGGCTCAGGGGATAACCGGCGGCCAGCAGACGACGGGTCATGGGCAGGCCCATCAGGCCGATACCGGCAAATGCCAGGGCGGGGAGCGAGGTGGACATGGGCGGACTCCTGCATAAAGAAGGCGGGCATTTTAACCCGCCGCGGGGCGACTTCGGCGGCCTGGCGTTGCCGGCCAACGCGCCAGCCCACACAAACGGCACAATCCCTTTATACTCCGCCGGCTTTCCCCGCTATTGAACCGGAGAACCCCCATGTTGAAACGTACCCTGGCCGTCGCTGCAGGCGTTGCCCTGAGCCTTACCGCCGCCCTTTCGCAAGCCGCCGACACCCTGCGCGTCTCGGCCATTCCCGATGAAGCCCCCACCGAACTGCTGCGCAAATTCAAGCCCCTGGGTGCCTACCTGGAACAGCAGCTGGACATGAAGGTCGAGTTCGTTCCGGTGTCCGACTACGCCGCTGTGGTCGAAGCCATCGCCGCCGACCGTATCGACCTGGCCTGGCTGGGCGGTTTCACCTTCGTCCAGGCCCGTCTGAAAACCGCCGGCACCGCGCACCCGGCAATCCCCCTGGTGCAGCGCGCCGAAGACGAAAAATTCACCAGCAAGATCATCAGCGCCGACCCAAGCGTGAACTCGCTGCAGGATCTCAAAGGCAAGACCTTCGCCTTCGGCTCGGTGTCGTCCACTTCGGGCAGCCTGATGCCGCGCTTCTTTATGCTGCAGGATGGCATCAACCCGGAAACCTTCTTCAGCCGCATCGCCTACTCCGGTGCCCATGACGCCACCGCCGCCTGGGTCCAGGCCGGCAAGGCTGACGGCGGCGTGCTCAACGCCAGCGTGTGGGACAAACTGGTCGCCGCCGGCAAGATCGACAGCGACAAGGTCAAGGTAATCGCCACCACCCCGCCGTACTTCGATTACAACTGGACCGTGCGCGGCACCCTCGACCCCGTCGTGCGCGACAAGATCCAGGCCGCCTTCCTCGCGCTCGACCCAGCCAACCCGGAACACATGGCGATTCTCGACCTGCAGGCCGCCAGTCGCTTTATCCCGACCAAGGCCGAAAACTACCAGGGCATCGAGCAAGCAGCTGAAGCGGCCGGCCTGTTGAAGTGAGTGTCAGCCTCAGCGGCGTGGGTCTGACCCACGCCAATGGCCAAGTTGCGCTCAGCGGTATCGATCTACAGGTTGGCAGCGGTGAACGGGTGGCCATTATCGGCCCCTCGGGTGCCGGCAAGACCAGCCTATTGCGCCTGCTGGCCAGCAACCTGCAGCCCAGCAGCGGCCAGCTCAGCCTACTCGACCAGAACCCCTGGCAGCTCGGCGCGCGCCAGCGCCAGAAGCTGCGCGCGCGTATCGGCCTGATCCACCAGGCACCGCCCCTGCCGCCCCGGCAGCGGGTGGTGACGGCGGTGCTGGCCGGCAAGCTTGGCCAATGGTCCCTGGGCAAGAGCCTGCTCAGCCTGCTGCACCCGGTGGATATGCCCGGTGCCCAGGCCACGCTGGCGCGCCTGGACCTGGCGGACAAACTGTTCGAGCGTTGCGATCAGCTGTCCGGCGGCCAGCTGCAGCGGGTCGGCATCGCCCGGGTGCTGTACCAGGCCCCCGAGCTGATCCTCGCCGACGAACCGGTGTCGGCGATGGACCCGGTACTGACCGGGCATACCCTGAGCGTGCTCAACGAGGAAGCCAGCCGGCGCGGCATGACCCTGCTGGCCAGCCTGCATGCGGTAGAACTGGCCCTGGCGCATTTCCCGCGGATTATCGGCGTGCGTGAGGGGCGCATCGTCTTCGACCTGCCGCCGGCCAGCATCAGCGCGGCTCAGCTCGAGGCCCTGTATGCCAACGAACAGCTGCAGCCGCTGCCAGCCTCGCCCGCCACAGTGCAGACCAGCCTGCAGATTCCGCGATGCTGAAACCCGTACTGCATGATCCGGCCGCCCTGCCGCGCCTGGCCCTGACCCTGCTGGCGCTGTTGCTGCTGTGGCCCGGCTTGACCCTTAGCGAGCTAAACCTGGCGGTGCTGTTGGAAAAGCAAAACGCGGCCAATATGGGGCGTTTTCTCGCTGACTTCTGGCCGCTGGCCCATGATCGCGAGTTCCTCCAGCTGCTCGGCCGTGCCACCCTGGAAACCCTGGCTATCGCCACCGCCGGCATGGCCCTGGCGCTGTTGATCGCGATTCCCGGCGCGCTGCTGGCCAGCCGCGCGCTGTCGCTTTCGGCTGTGCACAAGGGCGGTCGCCCGGCGTGGTGGGCGCAGACCTTGCGCTGGCCGGTGCGCGGCCTGCTGATCGTGCTGCGCAGCGTCCCGGAGATCGTCTGGGCGCTGCTGTTCGTGCGCGCCGTGGGCCTGGGCCCGACCGCCGGGGTGCTGGCCATCGCCATTACCTACAGCGGCATGCTGGGCAAGGTCTACGCGGAGATCTTCGAGTCGGTCGACCCGCGCCCCAGTCGTGCTCTGCTGGTCGCCGGCAGCCCGCGTCTGGCGGCCTTCGCCTATGGCGTACTGCCGGGTGCCGCCGCCGAGATGCTGTCCTACACGGTGTATCGCTGGGAATGCGCGATCCGCGCTTCGGTGGTGATGGGCTTTGTCGGGGCCGGCGGCCTGGGCCAGCAGATCGACCTGTCGATGCGCATGTTCGCCGGCGGCGAAGTGGCCAGCATGCTGCTGACCTTTCTCGCTCTGGTGCTGCTGGCCGACCAGATCAGCCGCCTGCTGCGCACCCGGCTGTTATGAAAGCGAGCCCGCTCTTGCGCACCTCGACCCTGCTCAACTACGGCCTGCTGCTGGTACTGCTGGCGGCGGTAGTCGCCTCCTTCCGCTACCTGGGCATCGATCTCGGCGAGCTATTTCAGGGCGACAGCCTAAACCAGATGGGCCGCTACGCCAGCAGCTTCCTCAGCCCGGATTTCTCGCCCGCCCACGTGCGGGCCATCGCTCATGGCGCGCTGGAAACCCTGGCCATGTCGGCACTTGGCACCCTGCTGGCGGCCCTGTTCGGCCTGTTGCTGGCCCTACCGGCGGCCGGCCGTTGCGGCTGGCTGGCCATGAGCCTGGCGCGCTTCGTGCTGAACGCCCTGCGGGCAATTCCCGAGTTGGTGTGGGCGGCTCTGGTGGTTCTCGCTGCGGGCCTGGGACCGAATGCCGGCACCCTGGCCCTGGCCCTGCACACCACAGGAGTGCTCGGCCGGCTATTCGCCGAGGCCCTGGAGAACAGCCCGAGCGAGCCTGCCGAGGCGATCCGTCTGGGCGGTGGTGGTCATATCGCGGCCTTCTGCTACGGCACCCTGCCCTGCATCTGGCCGCAGCTGATCGCCTATTCGCTGTACCGCTGGGAAAACAATATCCGCATGGCCAGCGTGCTCGGCTTCGTCGGTGCCGGCGGCCTGGGGCAGATGCTCTACGTCAGCCTCAGCCTGTTCCAGCAAGCCCAGGCGGCCACGGTGATCCTGGCCATGTTGCTGCTGGTGCTGGTGGTCGATGCCTTTAGCGGCTGGGTGCGCCAGCGCTGGGTCAGCGCGTAGGAAGGGTGGGGCCGCCGAGATCGGGCCGCGTAGGATGGGTGATAACCCATCAGCCAATTGATGGGTTATCACCCATCCTACAGGCTGCCGGGGCACCGTCCGCTCGGAGCGAAGCGACAGCCTACCCATCCTACAACCCATCTTTTTCCAGATGATCGAAGTCAACCGGGTCGCCGCTGTGGGCTCCCAGAATGCTGCGGATATGTTCGAACATCAGGTCGTACTCGTCATGGCCACGCATGATCATGCTGTGGCTGGTCGGCAGCCCATGTTTCTGCGCCAGGCGGGTGGCGACGCTGGCGAAGTTGAAGGCGGTGTCACGGTGCAGTTCGAACGCCTCCTCGAAAGCCTTGCCCGCCACTTCGCCGACCATGCGCATATGCAGCATCGCCCCTTCCACCGGGTCCTGGCGCACCTCGTAGTAGAGGTCGATGTTGAATATGGGCTGGTCGGCACTGACAAACTGGTTGGCGCGGTGCAAGTGTCCTGGTTCGAACATGATCGTTTCTCTCTGTAGTTGCCCGCTTTAGTTGCCCGGCTCTATTGCCACTGCCGTTTTATGATGCAACGGGAACACCTCAGCATACTCGCTCTGGCGGCATCTGCCTGCACGAGCGCAGGCCTCTAGACCGGGGTTTGCGCGCCAGATCAGTGCAGAGCTGGGGCCGCGGTGCGCTCCTGGGCCAGCACCCAGGGGGCCACCACCACAGCCCAGAGCTGCGGATCACGCTGCAACAGATCGGCGGCGCAGTCGTCGTCGACACGGCGCAACTGGCCGGCCTCCAGCCAGGCGGCGACCCGGCCTTGGTCGTTCTGCGCCACGGCCTCGGCCACTGCGATCAGATCCTGGCAGCCCTCGACCAGCAGCAGGGCACCGCGGGCAAAGAACGGCTGCAGTTCCTGCCAGCTAATAGGTGCAGTTTCTCCAAGCAGCTTGGCATAGAGGGTGCTAGGTTGTTCATTCATGGATTGCCCTGTCGTGGATGGCCGTTTACAGATCGGTCACCATGATAGCGTCAGCCGGCCAGCGACGCCGGCAACGGCACGTAAGACACGCCGTTTTTCTATACGTTTATTGCAATAACGCGACACCCTTGGGTTTTGCCCCCAGCTAGCGGCTTTTCAAGGCGCAAAGCCGCGCTCTACACTGCAGCGGTACAGTTGCCGGGGGTATGACCGGGGAAAAATCCCGGTTCTGCAGCTTTGGCCGCCAGAACTACAACAATGAAAATCAATAAGAGTGGAGCACTATGAACAAGGCTACTAAGCAGATTTCCAAACTGTTTGCCGCCATGGCCATGGCCGGCGTTGCCAGCTACTCGGTAGCGGCAGACACCATCAAGATCGGCCTGGCGGGTCCGGTTACCGGTGCAGTCGCGCAATACGGCGAAATGCAGTTCATCGGTGCCAAGATGGCCATCGAGCAGATCAACAAGGCCGGCGGGGTGAACGGCGCGATGCTCGAAGGCGTGGTCTACGACGATGCTTGTGATCCGAAGCAAGCCGTGGCCGTGGCCAACAAGATCGTCAACGACGAAATCAAATTCGTGGTTGGCCACCTCTGCTCCAGCTCCACTCAGCCGGCGTCCGACATCTACGAAGACGAAGGCATTCTGATGATCACCGCGGCTTCCACCAGCCCGGACATCACCGCGCGTGGCTATGAGCTGCTGTTCCGCACCATCGGTCTGGACAGCCTGCAGGGCCCAACCGCCGGCAACTACATCGCCGACCACGTCAAGCCCAAGGCCGTTGCGGTCATCCACGACAAGCAGCAGTACGGCGAAGGCATTGCCACCGCGGTCAAGCAGACCCTGGAAGGCAAAGGCACCAAGGTCGCCCTGTTCGAAGGCATCAACGCCGGCGACAAGGACTTCTCCGCGATGATCGCCAAGCTCAAGCAAGCCGATGTGGACTTCGTCTACTACGGCGGCTACCACCCGGAACTGGGCCTGCTGCTGCGTCAGTCGGCTGAAAAAGGCCTGAGCGCCAAGTTCATGGGGCCGGAAGGCGTGGGCAACAAGGAAATCTCGGCCATCGCTGGCCCGGCTTCCGAAGGCATGCTGGTCACCCTGCCGAAATCCTTCGACCAGGATCCGCGTAACCAGGCACTGGTTGAAGCATTCAAAGCCAAGAACGAAGACTCCAGCGGCCCGTTCGTGTTCCCGGCCTACGCCGCCGTGCAAGTGATTGCCGAAGGCATCGAGAAAGCCGGCGACACCGACACCGCCAAGGTAGCCGCAGCCCTGCGCGCCAACAGCTTCGACACTCCTACCGGGGTGCTCAGCTTCGACGAGAAGGGCGACCTGAAGGACTTCAGCTTCGTGGTCTACGAATGGCACCAGGACGGCACCAAGACCGAAGCGCCGCTGAACTGATAACGCGGCTTCCCGCCTGAACCCAAAGCCCACTGCACCGCAGTGGGTTTTGCTTATTAGAAGAATTCCGGTCTCACTCTGCGCCACAAGCGCTGACGTGCGTGACGACCCAGGAGTTAGGCAATGCCTGATCTTTATCACTACCTGCAACAGCTGATCAACGGCCTGACCGTTGGCAGTACCTATGCCCTGATCGCCATCGGCTACACCATGGTCTACGGCATCATCGGCATGATCAACTTCGCCCACGGCGAGGTGTACATGATTGGCTCCTATGTAGTCTTTATCGTCATCGCCGGCCTGGCCATGTTCGGCCTGGACAGCTTGCCGCTGATGATGATCGCCGGCTTCGCCGCCAGCATCATTGTCGCCAGCGCCTACGGCTACAGCATCGAACGGGTCGCCTACCGCCCCTTGCGCGGCGGTAACCGCTTGATCCCGCTGATCTCGGCAATCGGCATGTCGATCTTCCTGCAGAACCTTGTGCTGCTGTCCCAGGATTCCAAGGACAAAGCCATCCCCAACCCTCTGCCGGGCAATTTCGTGCTCGGGGAAAGCGCCATGAACGGCGTGGTCATTTCCTATATGCAGGTGCTGATTTTCGTCGTCACCTTCCTGGCGATGGTCGGTCTGACCCTGTTTATCTCCCGCTCGCGTCTGGGTCGGGCCTGCCGGGCCTGCGCCGAAGACCTGAAGATGGCCAACCTGCTGGGCATCAACACCAACAACATCATCAGTCTGACCTTCGTGATCGGTGCTGCCCTGGCCGCTGTGGCGGCGGTGCTGCTGGGCATGCAGTACGGTGTGATCAACCCGCACCTGGGCTTCCTCGCCGGGATCAAGGCCTTCACCGCCGCGGTACTGGGCGGCATCGGCAGCATCCCTGGCGCAGTGCTCGGCGGTCTGCTGCTGGGCGTGGCCGAAGCCTTCGGTGCCGATATCTTCGGCGACCAGTACAAGGACGTCGTGGCCTTCAGCCTGCTGGTACTGGTGCTGCTGTTCCGCCCGACCGGCATCCTCGGTCGTCCGGAGGTTGAAAAGGTATGAGTTCGCCAACCATGAAAAACTTCAAGATCGCGTTCTTCAGCGCCCTGCTGGTGCTGGCCGTGGCCTACCCGGTGCTGGGTCTGAAGCTCTCCACCATCGGCATCAAGCTGCAGGTCGAGGGAGCCAGCCCGGCGGTGCTGTGGACCATCGGCGGCTGCGCCATTGCCATGTTCTTCTGGCAATTGTTTCGTAACCAGCTGCGCGCCGCCTGGAGCCACGCGCCCAAGCTGCCAAGCATGCCGGGCAAGGCCAGCGAGTACCTTACCCTGCCCTCGACCCAGCGCTGGATCGTCCTCGGCCTGATCGTCGTCGCGCTGGCCTGGCCGTTCTTCGGCTCGCGCGGGGCGGTGGATATCGCCACCCTGATCCTGATCTACGTGATGCTCGGCCTCGGCCTGAACATCGTGGTCGGTCTAGCCGGTCTGCTCGACCTCGGCTACGTGGCCTTCTACGCCGTGGGTGCCTACAGCTACGCGCTACTGTCGTTCTACTTCGGCCTGAGCTTCTGGATCTGCCTGCCGATCGCCGGCCTGATGGCGGCGTTCTTCGGCTTTATCCTGGGCTTTCCGGTGTTGCGCCTGCGCGGCGACTACCTGGCCATCGTCACTTTGGGTTTCGGCGAGATCATCCGCATCCTGCTGAACAACATGACCTGGCTCACCGGTGGCCCCAACGGCATCGGCTCGATCCCCAAGCCAACCCTGTTTGGCCTGTCGTTCGACCGCAAGGCCGCCGAAGGCATGCAGACCTTCCACGAGTACTTCGGGGTGGCCTACAACTCGATCAACAAGGTGATCTTCCTCTACCTGATCGCCCTGTTGCTGGTGCTGTTGACCCTGTTCGTGATCAACCGCCTGCTGCGCATGCCGATCGGCCGCGCGTGGGAAGCCCTGCGTGAAGACGAAATCGCCTGCCGCGCCCTGGGCATGAACCCCACCGCGATCAAGCTCTCGGCCTTTACCATCGGTGCCTGCTTCGCCGGTTTCGCCGGCAGCTTCTTTGCCGCGCGCCAGGGTCTAGTCAGCCCGCAGTCGTTCACCTTTATCGAATCGGCGATCATCCTCGCCATCGTCGTGCTGGGCGGCATGGGCTCGCAGCTGGGCATCATCCTGGCGGCCATCGTGATGATCCTACTGCCGGAGCTGGCGCGGGAATTCAACGAGTACCGCATGCTGATGTTCGGTGCCTTGATGGTACTGATGATGATCTGGCGTCCGCAGGGCCTGCTGCCCATGCAACGCCCGCACCTGGAGCTGAAACAATGAGCCGCCCGATTCTAGAAGTAAGCGGCCTGTCCATGCGTTTTGGCGGCCTGCTGGCCGTCAACGGGGTGAGCCTGACCGTCAACGAAAAGCAGGTTGTGTCGATGATCGGCCCCAACGGTGCCGGCAAGACCACGGTGTTCAACTGCCTGACCGGCTTCTACCAGCCCACCAGCGGCAATATCCGCCTCAACGGCGAGCAGATCGAGGGCCTGCCGGGCCACAAGATCGCCCGCAAAGGCGTGGTGCGTACCTTCCAGAACGTGCGTCTGTTCAAGGACATGACCGCGGTGGAAAACCTGCTGGTGGCGCAGCATCGTCACCTCAACACCAACTATCTGTCCGGTTTGTTCAAGACCCCGGCGTTTCGCAAAAGCGAGCGCGAGGCCATGGAGTTCGCCGCGTTTTGGCTGGATCAGGTCAACCTGACCGAGTTCGCCAACCGCCCAGCCGGCACCCTGGCTTACGGTCAGCAGCGCCGCCTGGAAATCGCCCGCTGCATGATGACCCGGCCGAGCATCCTGATGCTCGACGAACCGGCCGCGGGCCTCAACCCGCGCGAGACCGACGACCTCAAGGCGCTGATCCGCGTGCTGCGCGACGAACATAACGTCACCGTGCTGCTGATCGAGCACGACATGAAACTGGTCATGAGCATTTCCGACCATATCTATGTGATCAACCAGGGCACGCCCCTGGCGGACGGCACGCCGGAGCAAATCCGCGAAAATCCGGACGTGATCAAAGCCTACCTGGGGGAAGCTTGATGCTGTATTTCGAGAATGTTTCCACCTTCTACGGCAAGATCCAGGCGCTGCATGACGTCAACGTCGAAGTCCGTCAGGGCGAGATCGTCACCCTGATCGGCGCCAACGGTGCCGGTAAATCCACCCTGCTGATGACCCTCTGCGGCTCACCTCAGGCGAGCAGCGGCAGCATCCGCTACCAGGGTGAAGAGCTGATCGGCCAGGACACCCCGAGCATCATGCGCAAGAGCATTGCCGTGGTACCAGAGGGCCGCCGGGTGTTCTCCCGCCTGACCGTGGAAGAAAACCTGGTGATGGGCGGTTTCTTCGGCAGCAAAGCCGACAATCAGGAGCAACTGGACAAGGTGCTGCACCTGTTCCCGCGCCTGAAGGAACGCTTCGCTCAGCGTGCCGGCACCATGTCCGGCGGCGAGCAGCAGATGCTCGCCATCGGCCGCGCGCTGATGAGCAAGCCCAAGCTGCTGCTGCTCGACGAGCCGTCGCTGGGCCTGGCGCCAATCATCATCCAGCAGATCTTCGATATCATCGAACAGCTGCGCAAGGACGGTGTAACGGTGTTTCTGGTCGAGCAGAACGCCAACCAGGCGCTCAAGCTGGCCGACCGCGGCTATGTGCTGGAAAACGGCCGGATCGTGATGCAGGGCAGCGGCCATGACCTGTTAAACGACCCGAAGGTACGCGACGCCTACCTGGGCGGTTGACCGCACCCTGGGTTCAAGAAAACCGCTCCTCGGAGCGGTTTTTTTTGCAATCGAGAACGTTATGAGCTCGTAGGATGGGTGATAACCCATCGTGCAATTGATGGCTTATCACCTTGACGGCCCCCATCCTCCGCCCCATCCCCTTTGTGGTCTGTCTTTTATCGCCGCCGTTCGCCCATTGCTGCGTGCATCGCGCGCGCGGCCAGTTACAATGGTCGCCCTTTTTTGCCGATGCGTGCTTCCATGACCGACCCGATACGCCTGTCCAAACGCCTGATCGAAGAGATCGGCTGCTCGCGCCGCGAGGCCGAACTCTATATCGAAGGCGGCTGGGTCACGGTGGATGGCGTGGTGGTGGAAGAACCGCAATTCAAGGTCGCCGAGCAGCGCGTTGAACTGCTGCCCAATGCCGTGCTGACCCCGGTCGAGCCGGTTACCCTGCTGCTCAATGTACCCAACGGCCACTCGCCTGATCGCGCCGTAGAAAGCATCAGCCCGGCCAGCCACTGGCCGGAAGACGGCTCGGGCATTCGTCCGCTGAAAAGCCATTTCGCCCGACTCATTTCCTGCATTCCGCTACAGGCCGGGGCCGATGGCCTACACGTACTGACCCAGGACTGGCGCATTGAGCGCAAGCTCAAGGAAGACCTGAGCAAGCTGGAGCAGGAGTATGTGGTCGAAGTGGTTGGCACCTTGAGCGCGAGCCAGCTCAAGCGCCTGGCTCAAGGCCTGACCTTCAATGGCACGGCCCTGGCACCGTGCAAGGTCAGCTGGCAGAACGAAACCCGCCTGCGCTTCGCCTTGAAGAACCCGCTGCCTGGGCAGATCGTCTTTATGTGCAACAGTGTCGACCTCAAGGTACTGGGCATGAAGCGCATCCGCATCGGCGGCGTGCCCATGGCCAAGGTTCAGCCGGGGCAATGGCGCTATCTGGCCGCGAAAGAACGCTTCTAACTTTTCTCAAGCTGCCGCTTTAGGCGTCAGCCACCTTCAGGACACCCTCATGCTTAATAACGATGTACTGCGCAGCCTGCGCTATATGCTCGACGTCAGCGATGCGAAGCTGAGCGAAATCATCCAGCTCAGCGGCAAGCAGGTCGCCCTCGACGACCTCGCCGCTATGCTCAAGAAGGAAGACGAAGAAGGCTTTGTCGCCTGCAACGACGAACTGATGGCCCACGCCCTGGATGGCCTGGTGTACTTCAAGCGCGGCAAGGACGACAGCCGTCCGCCCCAGCCGCTTGAGCTGCCGATCACCAACAACACGGTACTGAAGAAACTGCGCGTGGCCTTCGAACTGAAAGAAGACGATATGCACGCCATCATGAACAGCGTCGACTGCCCGGTTTCCAAACCGGAGATGAGCGCGCTGTTTCGCAAGTTCGGCCACAGCAACTACCGCACCTGTGGCGACCAGTTTCTGCGCAACTTTCTCAAGGGCTTAACCTTGCGCCTACGCGGCTAAGTCAGCGGCAAGCCGCCATGCCTGACCGCATGGCGTTGTATTTCCAAGGGCAATAGTGCCTGCCGCGTTGCAGGTGCAGGATTAGGCTAGTGGCATCTATCCCCAACAAGGATTTGCCATGCACCCTTATTTCTCCCTGCAAGGCCGCACCGCCCTGGTCACCGGCGGCACCCGCGGTATCGGCAAGATGATCGCCAAAGCCTTTCTCGAAGCCGGCGCAACG
Source organism: Pseudomonas sp. (assembly GCF_035512415.1). GTDB lineage: Bacteria > Pseudomonadota > Gammaproteobacteria > Pseudomonadales > Pseudomonadaceae > Aquipseudomonas. The sequence continues at coordinate 180,318 of NZ_DATKDZ010000009.1, forward strand.
GTCTACGTCTGCGCCCGTGATGGTGAAGCCTGCGCGCAAACCGCCACGGAGCTATCGGCCTTCGGCACTTGCCACGGCATCGCCGCCAACCTGGCCAGCGAGGAAGGCGTGCAGGCCCTGGCCGCGCAGCTGAGCGGCACCCTCGACAAGCTGGATATCCTGGTCAATAACGCCGGCACCACCTGGGGCGCGCCGCTGGAAAGCTACCCGGCCAAGGGCTGGGAGAAGGTCATGCAGCTCAACGTGACCTCGGTGTTCAGCTGCATTCAGCAATTGCTGCCGCTGCTGCGCAAAGCCGGCAATGCGGAGAGCCCGGCGCGGGTGATCAATATCGGCTCGGTCGCCGGCATCACCTCCCACGGTGAAGACGCCTATGCCTACGGCCCGAGCAAAGCCGCCCTGCACCAGCTGTCGCGCATGCTGGCCCGTGAGCTGGTCGGCCAGCATATCAACGTCAACGTGATCGCCCCGGGGCGTTTCCCAAGCAAGATGACCCAATTCATCGCCCAGGACGAGGCGGCCATGGCCGAAGACTGCGCGCTGATCCCGATGCAGCGCTGGGGCCGCGAGGAAGAAATGGCCGCCCTGGCAATCAGCCTGGCCAGCACCGCCGGTGCCTATATGACCGGCAATATCATCCCCATCGACGGCGGTTTTCACCTGTAACTAAGGACTGTTGGCGCTTCGCCGCGGCTGCGACAGCGAGCTGATCAGCGGCGCCATGCCTCAAATACGGCGAACTCCCAGCGCCGCATTGCCAGAACCAACGTATAGCCCTCTCGCTCAGCCTCGGGCAATTTCTGGTCGGCCAGATGCTGCTGGGCGAACTCCTGTGCTACCCGCTGCAGGCGTTCGACGAACGAAGGCGCCAACGCGCGACTGATCCGTCCGTGCACCAGCAGCAGGCCTTCGTCGCTACCGGCGAATTCGCCATCGTAGTAATCCTGCAACGCATGCCTGCGGAAGTAGCGCATCACCGGTCCGTCGGGTTGCCAGCGAAACGTCTTAGCCAGCTTGAGACGGTAGCGGTTCAACGGCTTCAACTCGATGACACCCAACCGATCGAGACGAATCAGGGCACGGATCAACTCGACCTCGCTCAGACGATAGGCCGCCAGAATCTGCTCGGCGGTCCACTGACTCAGCACACAAAGCGCCACCAGCATTAGCTGCTCATCACCCACCACAGCCTGCTCCTGCTCCAGGCTGAGCGTACTGAGTAATGGCTGGGCATCGGCGACCTGACGGGCCAGGTCGGCAAAGTCCAGGTGCAATACACGGCAGATAGCGTCCACCCGAGATAGCGGCATGTCCGCCTTCGCCAGCATGCGTTTGACGTTGGACTCGGACATACCCAACTCACGGGCCAGATCCGCATAGGTGAGCTGCTGCGCCTTGAGTTCACGCTTGATGATGTGTACCAACTCAGATGAAGCGCCCATAAGTATCGCTAAAGTGAACTTGATAAGCACTTATACGCTACCAAGAACACTGAAGAGAGACTTACCCAAGAAAAAGATTCAGAGTGCCCGCCACAACTATCGACCTGATGGAGAAGGCCATGCATGCAAGTACCACCCCACCCCACCATTGGCACAGACAAAACCTGGGCTCACTCGCACTTTGCCTGTTCGGGCTCGGCCTGGTGCTAGTGGCAGTCCTGGCTCCATCGGTGGAGCAACCCGCGCACTATCATGCCTTCGCCGATCAGCGCTCCCTGTTCGGCATCCCCCATGCCATGGACGTATTCAGCAACCTGCCGTTCCTGCTTCTCGGGTTGCTCGGATTGACCCGTCTGGCGCAGGTACTCGACCCTCACAGGCGCAGCCTGGCGTTGCTGATGTGTCTCGGGCTGCTTTTCACCTTCACCGGTTCCAGCGTCTATCACCTGGTGCCCAACGACCACAGCCTGCTCTACGACCGCCTCGGCATGCTGGTGTTGTTCGCCGGGATATTGAGCCTGGCGACAGCCGACCGCCTGGGCCCGGCGGCAGCCAGGGGTGTGCTGCTGGCCGTCGCCCTTGGCGGGGCAGCAAGCCTTTGGGCCTGGCAAGCCAACGACAACCTGCTGCCCTGGATACTATTGCAGGCTGGCGGCATGCTTGTGCTGGTCTCGCTAGCCTTCTGCCGACCGCAGAGTGACGGACATGGACTCAGACTCGGCCTGTGCGTTGCCTGGTATGCCCTGGCCAAGCTCTTCGAACTCACCGACGACCGCCTGTTCCACCTGAGTGGCGAGCTGCTGTCCGGCCACAGCATCAAGCATGTGCTATCCGCGGTCGCAGTACTGCCACTATTGCTCCCACTGCTCAGAAGCAAAGGGCTTAAGGCAACTGCCCGTTGCGGGTAAGATGGCCACCCCGCCATCGCCGGCCGCCGCTATGCCCTACTCCGTTTCGCCCATCGGTTTTGTCCGCTCCTGCTTCAAGGAGAAGTTCGCCATTCCCCGTCAGCCGCAACTGGCCCCGGCGGCGCGTGGTGTGCTGGAACTGGTCGCACCGTTCGATAATGGCGATGCCGTGCAAGGCCTGGAGCAGGTCAGCCATGTCTGGCTGCTGTTTCTGTTTCACCAGGTCTTGGAAGACAAACCCCGCCTCAAAGTGCGCCCGCCGCGCCTGGGTGGTAATCAGTCGGTCGGGGTGTTCAGCACCCGCGCTACCCACCGGCCCAACGGCATCGGCCAGTCGGTGGTCAAGCTGGACAGGGTCGAGCCAGGCAAGCTGTGGCTGTCCGGTATCGACCTGCTTGACGGCACACCGGTGCTGGATATCAAACCCTATGTGCCCTATGCCGACAGCGTGGCCGCTGCCTATAACCGCATCGCCGACAGCGCGCCCAAGCTGATCGAAGTGACCTGGCAGGACAGCGCGCTGACCCAGGCCCATGGCCATGGCCAGCGTCTGGATGAGCCCCTGGTCGAGCTGATCGAACAGTGCCTGGCCCAGGATCCGCGCCCGGCCTATCAGCAACCCGGCCCGGAGCGGCGCTATGGCGCACGGTTCTGGGATGTTGATGTGCACTGGCATTACCCACAGCCTGACAGCATCTGCGTGCTGGAAGTCGTGCCGGCTGGCTGATCCAGTTCGCCCGCCTCGTCCTGAGCCGGCATCTGGCCAATCGAGCGGACGGTTTCGCCGGCTTACACAAAAGCTTACAACCGCTTACAGCTAGGCGGGGCATGGCCTATGGTTAACTGTGCCGACACAGGACTCCCCTTTAGCCTAGGTCCATTCATACAGTCTCAGTGAAGTATGCGCAGACGATGAAACGCACGCCTTATGTGCCCTCTGGCAACCTTGTCGACCTCCTCCTCGACGCTATCTGCGTGGTCGACAAGAGCGGGCACTTCGTCTTTGTCAGCGCCGCCTGCGAGCGGATCTTCGGTTACAGCGCCGCGGAGATGATCGGCAAACCGATGATCGACATGGTTTACCCGGAGGATCGCGAAAGAACCCTGCAGGCCGCCAGCGAGATCATGGCGGGTGACAGCAAGCCGCATTTCGAGAACCGTTATGTGCGCAAGGACGGTCAGATCGTGCACATCCTCTGGTCAGCACGCTGGTCGGAAGACGATCAGCTGCGCATAGCCGTCGCCCACGACATCAGCGAGCGCAAGCGCAGCGAGTCCCTGCAGGCGGCGTTGTATGCGATCTCCGAGGCGGTGCATGGCAGCCAGGACCTGCCCGGGCTGTTCCAGCAGGTACACCGGATCATTGGCCAATTGCTCCCAGCGAGCAATTTCTCGGTGGCGCTCTACGATGAGCAGCATGACCAACTGAGCTTCCCCTACCACGTCGACGAGCAACAGCCGGCACCGGCCGCGCACAGTCTCGCCGCTCGCACCCTGAGCGCCGAGGTGATACGCAGCGGCCAGACCCTGCTGCGCAGCCTGGAAAACCTCGACCAGTTGCCCGCTCATATTCGCGCCCTCGACTGCGACGCACTGGACTGGCTCGGTGTGCCGCTCAAGTCGCAAAAAGGGGCCATGGGTGCGCTTATTCTGCAAAGCTACTCCCACGCCGCCCGCTACAGCGAAAATGACAAGGTGCTGCTGCAGTTCGTCTCGACCCAGGTGGCATCGGCCATCGAGCGCCTGCAGATGCTCGACCGCCTGCAGTTTATGGCGCAGTACGACCAGCTGACCCGCCTGCCCAACCGCGAACTGCTGCGCGACCGCCTGCAGATAGCCATGGCTAGGGCGCGGCGCGAGCGGCGGCAGCTGGCCCTGCTGTTTCTCGATCTGGACAAGTTCAAGCTGATCAACGACACCCTCGGCCACGCCATAGGCGACCGACTGCTGCAACAGGTCGCCCGGCGCATCCAGCAATGCATACGCGAGATGGATACCGTTGCCCGCTTTGCCGGGGATGAATTCGTGGTGCTGCTGGAGGATTTCCAAGCCGCCGATCACGCCGTCCAGGTCGCCGAGAAGATCCGCCTGGCACTTAACCAGCCCTACGACCTAGAGGGGCAGCCGCAGCGCGTACAGCCGAGCATCGGCATTGCCCTCTATCCGCAACATGCGGACGACCCCCAGCAACTGCTGATCCACGCCGACAATGCCATGTACCTGGCGAAGAAAAACGGCGGCAATCGTTATCAGCTAGGGCTGGAAAAACACCTGGACTGCGATAGCCCCCTGTAGCCCGTTGGCGCGAGGCCGCACCGAGTCGTAGCCCGGATGAAATCCGGGAGCCCATTGGCTGGCGATAAATCTCCGCCAGATTGCATCCGGGCTACAGGGCGTCCAGCCCCTACAGAAATGCCGCTCACTTTTTACAAGTAAGCGGCATTCGGTTTTCCCGAGCTTCGCTGCGCCTTATTTCTCGACGAAGGCGCGCTCAATCAGGTAATCGCCAGGCTCGCCCATGCGCGGCGAGATCTTCAGGCCGAAGCTGTCGAGCACCGCTGCGGTTTCGTCGAGCATGCTCGGGCTGCCGCAGATCATCGCGCGGTCGTCCTGGGGGTTGATCGGCGGCAGGCCGATATCGCGGAACAGCTTGCCGCTGCGCATCAGATCGGTCAGGCGGCCCTGGTTCTCGAACTCTTCGCGGGTCACGGTGGGGTAATAAATCAGCTTGCTCTTCAAGGCATCGCCGAAGTACTCGTTCTGCGGCAAATGCTCGGTGATGAACTCGCGGTAGGCCACTTCGTTGACGTAACGCACGCCGTGCACCAGCACCACCTTCTCGTAGCGGTCGTAGGTTTCCGGATCCTGGATCACGCTCATAAAGGGGGCCAGGCCGGTGCCGGTGCTGAGCAGATAAAGGTGCTTACCCGGCAGCAGGTCGTCGAGCACCAGAGTGCCAGTGGGCTTGCGGCTGACCATCAGCTCGTCGCCCGGCTTGAGGTGCTGCAGCTGCGAGGTCAGCGGGCCGTCGGGCACCTTGATGCTGAAAAACTCCAGGTGCTCCTCATAATTGGGGCTGGCAATCGAATAGGCGCGCATCAGCGGGCGGCCATTGTCCTGCTGCAGGCCAATCATCACGAACTGACCGTTCTCGAAACGCAACCCGGTATTACGGGTGGTCTTGAAGCTGAACAGGGTGTCGTTCCAGTGATGGACGCTGAGTACACGCTCGACGTTCAGGTTGCTCATGCTGACTCCTCGGGAAACGCTAGGCTCGGTTGCAGCGAATTCTAGGCGGGCGCACAATATCTGTTAAGTTGATTATCAAGATATAGGTTATCGGTTATATAGATATGCGATTTACCCTCAGGCAACTTCAGGTCTTCGTCACCGTAGCCCAGCAGGAAAGCGTGTCCCGCGCCGCCGACGCCCTGGCGCTGTCGCAGTCGGCCACCAGCACCTCGCTCAGCGAACTGGAACGCCAGTCCGACTGCCAATTGTTCGACCGGGCCGGCAAGCGCCTGAGCCTCAATGCCCTGGGCCTGCAGTTGCTGCCCCAGGCAGTAGCCCTGCTCGACCAGGCCAAGGAGATCGAGCGCCTGTTGGGCGGCAAGAGTGGCTTCGGCTCGCTCAACGTGGGTGCCACCCTGACCGTCGGCAATTACCTGGCCACCCTGCTGATCGGCAGTTTTATGCAGCGCCACCCCGAATGCCGGGTCAAGCTGCAGGTGCACAACACCGCCCATGTGGTGCAGCAGATTGCCCACTACCAGCTGGATATGGGCCTGATCGAAGGCGACTGCCAGCACCCGGATATCGAAGTGCAGCCCTGGGTCGAGGACGAGCTGGTGGTGTTTTGCGCCCCTCAGCACCCTCTGGCCCAGAGGGGGCAAGCCAGCCTGGATGAGCTGAGCCGTGAGGCCTGGATCCTTCGCGAGCAGGGCTCGGGCACCCGCCTGACCTTCGACCAGGCCATGCGTCATCACCCTGGCAGCCTGAATATCCGCCTGGAACTGGAGCATACCGAGGCGATCAAGCGAGCGGTGGAGTCGGGGCTTGGCATTGGCTGTATTTCGCGCCTGGCCCTGCGCGACGCCTTTCGCCGCGGCAGCCTGGTGGCGCTGGAAACCCCGCAGCTGGACCTGCGCCGGCAGTTCTGGTTTATCTGGCACAAACAGAAGTACCAGACCGCCGCCATGCGCGAATTTATCGAGCTGTGCCGGGCTCTGACGGCCGGCGTCGAACGTAGCGATCAGATCGTCTTGCCGACCATCGCGTAGGGCGGACAAGCTGCTACGCGGCGCGTCCACCCTACCCCAGCAGAATAATCGCCCACACCGCGGCGATCAGGCTGAGGGCGGTGAACTGGGCGGCGCTGCCCATATCCTTGGCGTTTTTCGACAGTGGATGCAATTCCAGGGAGATGCGGTCAATGGCCGCCTCCACCGCCGAGTTAAGCAGCTCGACGATCAGAGCCAGCAGACAGACCGCCACCAGCAAGGCGCGCTCCACCCGGCTGACATCCAGATAGAAGGCCAGGGGAATCAGCAGCAGATTGATCAGCAGCAGCTGGCGGAACGCCGCCTCGCCGTTGAACGCAGCGCGCAGGCCGGCCAGCGAATAACCGGAGGCGTTGAGGATACGTTTAAGGCCGGTTTGACCTTTGAATGGCGACATCAGACTTTATCCACAACCAAAAAGGGCCGGCAGCCTACGCCAGGCACTGTGCAATGGACAGCTTAGCTGGCCGGAATCGATTCCAGTTGCTGCAAGAGCAGCGCCGCCTGAGTACGCGTGCGCACCCCCAGCTTGCGGAAAATCGCCGTGACATGAGCCTTGACCGTGGCCTCGGAGACGCTCAGCTCGTAGGCAATCTGCTTGTTCAGCAAACCGTCGCAAACCATGGTCAGCACGCGGAATTGCTGCGGCGTGAGGCTGGCCAGGCCAGCGCTGGCGGCCTTGGCCTCGGCCGACAGGGCAATCGCTTCCTGAGTCTGCTGCGGCCACCAGACCTCGCCATCGAGTACCTGACGCACCGCTTGCTGAATGGTTTCCAGGGCACTGGATTTGGGGATAAAGCCGCTGGCCCCGAACTCCCGGGAGCGCGCCACGATGGTCTGATCTTCCTGAGCCGAAACCATCACCACCGGGATATGCGGATACTGCCCGCGCAACAGCACCAGGCCGGAGAAACCATAGGCACCAGGCATATTGAGGTCGAGCAGGACCAGATCCCAATCGGTCTTCTGTACCAGGCAGCCTTCCAGCTCCGCGATGCTGGCGGCTTCCACCAGCCGCACATCGGGGCCCAGCCCCAGGGTCAGGGCCTGCTGCAGGGCACTGCGAAACAGTGGGTGATCATCGGCAATCAGGATTTCAAAAGCGGCCATGGCAGATCCTGTTCTTGTTATGTGAATACCCATCGAGGGTACTGCTCTGTGCACTCTAGGAGCCTGTCGGACTTAACACTGTTCTACTGCGGAAAAGCCCGACAGGCTCCTAGACAATGCATCTTGGCATGCGGCGCGACTGGCCAGACGGCCCGGCCCGCATAAAAACGACCCAGCATGCCGAGCCGTGACGGGGTGGTCAAGCTCGGCGCTTTGCGGCACAGTCGACAACTTTGCCGAAGAGCCCTTGAAATGCCAAGCCACAGTCTGCGTGCCGACCTTCTGATGCTGCTTACCGCCATGATCTGGGGCTCGGTGTTTGTCGCACAACGCCTGGGCATGGACTCCATCGGCCCCTTCCTCTATAGCGGCCTGCGCTTTAGCTTAGCTGCTCTGATTTTGCTGCCGGTTCTGCATCTGCTACAAGGCCGGGCGCAGAGCGCGCCCCTGCCGGCGGTCAATCGCCAGCTGCTGCTGGGCGGCATTCTGATGGGCCTGGCCCTGGCCCTGGGGATCAACCTGCAGCAGGTGGGCCTGCTGTTCACCAGCGTGACCAACTCCGGCTTTATCACCGGTCTTTACGTGATCATCGTGCCACTGCTGGGCCTGTTTATCGGCCACAGGAGCGGTGTAGGCATCTGGCTCGGTGCCACCCTGGCGGTGCTGGGCATGTTTCTGCTCAGTGTCGGCGACGGTTTTCAGGTGGCTTCCGGTGACTGGCTACAACTGGCCGGGGCCTTTGTCTGGGCCGTGCATGTACTGCTGGTGGGGTTCTTCGCCAGCCGCCACGACCCGCTGCGCCTGGCCGTGATCCAGTTCGTCACCTGCGCGCTGATCAGCCTGGCGCTGGCGCTGCTGTTCGAAGAGATTCAACTGCAGGCCATCATCGCCGCCGGGCCGGCGATTCTCTACGGCGGCATTCTCGGCGTGGCCATCGGCTTTACCCTGCAGGTGGTGGCGCAGAAGGACGCGATTGCCTCCCATGCGGCCATCATCTTCTCCCTGGAGGCGGTGTTTGCCGCTATGGCCGGGGCCTGGTTCCTCGGCGAAGCCCTGGAGCTGCGCGGCTACCTGGGTTGCACGCTGATGCTCGGCGGCATGCTGCTGGCCCAACTCTGGCCACGCCAGCTGGCGCAGCCGGCACGCTAGCCTCTGCCCCGGAGCGACTACTGGCGCGCTACAAAAACGCCTGCAGGCGTTGATGCAACGGGTCGCCCAGATCGACCGCGCGCGGTGCTTTGGCCGCCAGGTAATGCTGACTGAATACATCCAGATAGGCGTTTAACCCGTCCGCAGCGTGCTGGTCGCCGGCCAGCTCCAGGCACAACGCCGCCACTTCGGCGGTGCACAAGTGATCGTCGCGAGTCGAGCGACGCAGGCGATAGCGCGACAGCTGTTCGGGCTGCAGGCTGAGTACCGGCAGGCTGTCGAGGTAAGGACTCTTGCGAAACATCTTGCGCGCCTCGGTCCAGGTGGCGTCGAGCAGCACAAACAGCGGCCGCTTGCCTGCGACGGGCCGCACCTCGCTGACCACCCGCTCGGGCGCGACATACTCCCCCGGAAACACCAGATAAGGCTGCCATTGCGGATCGTTCAGCAACACTGGCAGCGCCGCATCGACGTCGACCCGCGACCAGCCGAAGGCAGTGGTATCCGCCACCACATCGGCGATCAGCCAGCCGGTATTACTCGGCTTGAGCGCTTCGACATCGTGCATCAGCAGGCACATGGCCGATTGCGCGGCGACCCGCGGTTTCCAGGCGCACAGACAATGACTCTCGGCTAGTCGGCAGGCCGGACAGCGCACCGAGCGACTGCCGCGGGCCAGGAAGGGTTTTACGCTGCGGGCAATGCGCGCGTCACGTAAACGGGCAACGGCATGGCTCATTGGCCAGCCACCGCACTGTAGGGGGAAAGGAGCATGTTCAATCCTGAGTCGGCAAGCGCGGCAGTTTAACAAGGCAGCGGCCAACAGCGTACGCCCGCGAGCGCCGTAAGGAGTAAGATAGCGCGCACTGAACCTTGGCAGGCACTCACCTGTCGAAGGAGCGAATTGACTTAGGAGTACCCCATGCTGCGTTTGACCGCTCTGACCCTGGCCCTGAGCCTGCCCCTCTTCGCCCAAGCCGCCTCGCTGAAGGACTACGAGCTGAGCCAAATGCTCGAGAAAGTGGCACGCGAAAGCAGCGTGGGCACCCCACGGGCAATCAACGAAGACATTCTCGATCAGGGCTATAGCGTCAACGGCAATGAATTGGTCAACCACCTCAGCGTACGCGCCGAACATGCCGGCCAGATGCGCGGCAACCCGGACGTCGTACGTGCGCAACTGGCTAACAGCGTCTGCCGCAACCAGGGTTATCGCCAGTTGCTGGCACGCGGCGCGGCTTTGCGCTACGAGTTCAGTGAATACAAGAGCAACCGTCCGGTCACGGTCGAGCGCTTTACCAAGACCGACTGCGGCCTGCAGTAAGCATCAGGGGCAACCCTTGCGCGCCCGCCGCTGTTCATCATCGGCGCGCAAATCTGCCAGCAGCGCCGTCATATAGTGCGAACGGCGCGCCCCGCCGGCCAAGCGCCGCACACACTCCTCTTCCAGACTCAGCCGATTGCCCTGCGCCGCCTGCTGCAGCAGGCGGTATAGCGCAGGTTCAAGCTCCAGGGTCAACTTGGGCATGCCTGCCCCTCCCTTTCCAGGCTGTACGGCGGTTGCCGCACAGCAGTTGTGCTAGCGCAAGCAGCGTGGGTCGCCATTGCCCTGCACCGCGGACGCCTCATCGGCATCGAGAAAATCGCCGAGGGGTCTGTTCAGCAATCCGCCAACCGCTTGCAGCACATGGGCCCAGGTGGCGCTATTGGCAAACAGCATGCCGGCCTCATCCAGGGTGCCGCCACGATTACGGTAGCCAAGCACCGCATTGCGCGGCCCGTCGCCGAGAATCGACCACAGATGCCCCCGTGCCACTTCCGGGCGCATATGGGTCAGCAGTACCCGGTAGGGGCAACTGGCCGGGAACAGGCGCTCGCTCAACTCACTGGGCGCGAGTGTGGCCTGCTCCCAGCGGTCACGCGGGGCACGGAAGCGCCCCGGCTCCTGCAAGTAAATCAGACGCCAGGCACAACCCGCGGCGCTCAGACGAACGGCGGCGCGTTGCATCTCGGCCAACTGGTAACTGCCGGTGGCGATCAGCAGCAAGGGCTGCTCGCCCTGCTGTTCGGCCAGCACAATGGCCCCGTCCTGCGCCAGTTGCTCGGCCTGTTCGCGGCTGAACACAGCAGGTCGTTCGCGCTTGGCAATAACCATGCAGGCCAGCTGGCCACGGGCCTGGTAGATGCCCGGCAGCAGCGCCAGTACCGTGTTGTGATCGGCGGGAAACACCACCCGAACCATATCGCTCATCTCACCGAGCAAGGCCTCACAGAAGGTGGTGTCCTGATGCGATTGCTGATTCTTGCCGTTCTCCCAAGTGTGCGAAGTGGCCACCAACGGCCAGCCCAGCCAGCCGGCAGGTCGCCCGGCCTCCTTCTGCTGGCGGGCGAAAATGATCCGCTGACGCACCGCGCCGAGCATCTTCACGCAGAAGGCCTCGTAGCTGGCCACCAGGTTCAAACCGCCCTGGTTGGCCAGGCAGGCGGAGACCACGGCCTCCTCGTTCAGGGCGGTAATGATTGCGCCATCCAGCGCCTCCAGCTCGCTCTCCGGCGCGGTCACTCGGTGCTTGAGCGCCTTGAGCACGCCGCCCAGGCGATTGCTGGCCAGTTCGTCGGGGTTGCCGACCCGAGGGCGCAACTGCGGGTTGGCCTGCACCAGATCCACAAAGAAGCGATCCAGCGCCGACATCGGCGAACAGGCCGTATCCTGATAGTGCAACGCGGGCAGTTGCGCCAGCGACGGCTGACGCTGCGCCAGCGGATTATCCCGTTCCAGCAGGCGGGAGCCTCGGGCGGCAAATAACGCACAGGCGTCAGCCAGTTCATCAGCAGCCACCCAGAGCTGCGCCGCATGCTGATTGAACAGCTCGCGGGCAGCGCCATCGGTATGCGGGTTGGCCGGCAATGGCAGGTTATGTGCGGCATTGCTGCCCGCGCCGTAGAAACCGAAGCCCTTGAGCGTTTCGGCGATGCCGTAGGGCATCGGCAGCGGGTAGTTGAGCACGCCATCGCGCAGCTCCTGCACCCGATGACTCAGGCGCTGCTCCATCTCCCACAGCGCGCAGACAAAGGCGGCCGGATCGCGGCCATCGAAACTCAGCGGATCGAAGCCGCAATGGCGCAGGTGCTCGCGGAAGTTCTCCAATCCGGCGGGGGTCGCCAGCTCGGTGCGCTGCTCGATACGCCGACCATTGGCGATCATTATCGGCATGGCCACACCGCAGTCTTCGGCGCGCCACCAGCGCGGCATCCAGTCACTGCCGCGCTGTTCCTCGGCCGCGCCATCGGACAGGAAGGCCACCAGCTTCTCGCCTGGCAGCGGCAGATGGGCGTACTGCAATTCGGCAAAGCCCAGGTAACCGCCTTCGGCGATACCACCCGCCGTGTGCGGGTTGACGTGGCTGCCCAGCGGCGCGCTGACCTGACCTTCGGCGTTTTGCTCATAGCTGTAGAAATCCGCCGCCAGCTGACTCATGCCAGCTTCGCTGCAGGGGTAGCGTTCGGCCTGCTCCGGGTGCTGATTGGCAACCAGCAGGTTGAGCGCCTCGATGGCCGCCACGCAGTGACCCTGGCCCATCAGCCAACCGCGGGTTTCACCCGTCAGGCTGTTCAGCGCCAGATAACCGGCATAGGCCGGGACCATATTCAAGGCACCACCGGTATGCCCCTCAGGCACCGGTTTGAAATCCGCCGCTGCCAGGGCCGTACCATCGAGGCGCACGCGCTGGGCGTAGGTCATATGCACCACCAGCCACAACCCTGCCGCGGTCAGCCGGTCAAGCGCACGCAAGTGCCGGTAGACACTGGCCAGATCAGGTTGCAAACCGCCCTGCACCAATTGCTGGGCCAATCGATAGACCGCGGCGCAAGTCTGCGGACTATGCTGCAAAGGACCGTAGCCGCGCTGCCAATCCGCGTAGGCGGGCTCGCTGCGCGCATGCTCGGCAAGCTCGTTGGCACTCGGAAATAGCTGGGTCATATCTGTGCTCCGATGATTTGCAACAAGTCTAGAGCGCGGGATCGGGACGGATGCTGACCTGTATCAAAACACCCACCCAGCTGATACGACAGCCTTAAGCCTGAATAACTCAACTCCAGAAAAGGAATGATCTTATGGCCCTGCTCAACTTCCTCGGTGCCATCCAGCAGGTGACAGGTTCTTCTTACCTGATCGAAAGCCGCGACGGGGCCAAGGTGCTGCTGGACTGCGGCATGCGCCAAGGCCGCCGCGAGGAGGAAGAAGGCAACCGCGCCGCCTTTGCCTTCGACCCCCTCAGCCTGGACGCCGTAGTGATTTCCCACGCCCATATCGACCACACCGGGCTGCTGCCCAAACTGGTGGCCGCCGGCTACCGCGGGCCAATCTTCGCCACCGACGCCAGCTGTGAGCTGATGGAACTGATGCTGCTGGATGCCGCGTTTCTCCAGGAGAAGGACGCCGAATGGGAGAACAAATGGCGGGCCCGCATGGGCAAAGCACCGATCAGCCCGCTCTACACCACCGCCGATGCCGAACAGACCCTGCGTCAGCGCCAAGCGGTGGCCTATGGCGCAACACGGGAGGTGGCCAAGGGCGTGCAGGTGACCTTCCACGATGCCGGGCATATCCTCGGCTCGGCGATTGTCGAACTCGAGGTGCAGGACCATCACCTGACCCGCCGCCTGGTGTTCTCCGGCGACCTGGGCAATACCTGCTCACCGCTGATGCATGACCCGGCCATCCTCAAGCGCGCCGACGTGGTGCTGCTCGAATCTACCTACGGCGACCGCGACCACCGCTGCAGCAGCGATACCCTCGATGAACTGGCGGAGATTCTGCAGCAGGCCCACCGCGATGGCGGCAACGTGCTGATCCCCTCATTTGCCGTGGGCCGCACCCAGGACCTGATCTATTACTTGGGGCGCTTCTATCAGGAAGGCCGTCTGCCGCAACAGGCGGTCTTTCTCGACAGCCCCATGGCCATCCGGGCCAACGCCATCTATTCGCGCTTCCAGGACCAGTTCGCCCCCGAGGATCGCGCGGTGCTGGCGGCCAAAGGGGTCAAGCGCATCGAGGACTGGTTGCCCATACTGCGCTGCACGCCGACCCCGGAAGAGTCGATGGCGATCAACCGGATCAAGAGCGGCGCAATCATCATTGCCGGCAGCGGCATGTGCACCGGTGGGCGCATCGTCCATCACTTCAAACACAACCTCTGGCGCGACGATTGCCACCTGATCTTTCCCGGCTTCCAGGCCAAAGGCACCCTGGGGCGCAACCTCGTCGACGGTGCCGAGAGCGTCAAAGTGCTGCACCAGCGCATTGCGGTAAAAGCCAAGATCCATACCCTCGGTGGCTTCTCTGCCCATGCCGGACAGTCGCAGCTGATCGACTGGGTCAGCCACTTCGAACACCACCCGGAGCTGTATCTGGTACATGGCGAACTGGAAAAAATGCAGGCCTTGCAACAAGCCCTGCGTGAACGCCTGAACTGGGTCGCCAATATTCCAGAACCTGGCGAGCAAATCGCCCTCTGATGCGGTCCTGGCATGGGCTGTCGGTTATCACGCAGGTGCGTACGTCGCACAAAGCGTAAACCAGCAGCCATACTTAGGACACGGCCGACGCGGCAGTACGCCGCCTCGGCCGGCAACCAGAAGGAGAAGTTGTATGCCCTATGAATCGGACGACTTTCTGTCCCGGCATTTTCAAACCAGTGGCGTCGACCTGACTACCCGAGTGGAAGAACTGGGCATCCTTGCAGCACCGCCCGACAGCCCCAATACCAAGCTCTACCAGGCCATGCTCGGCACGGTTGTACGCATGGCCCAGGCCGACCGCAACCGCTGGGACGCCAAGATCATGTTGCAGACCCTGCGCGAAATGGAGCATGCCTTCAGCGCGTTGGAACAGTTCAAGCGGCGACGCAAGGTGACCGTGTTCGGCTCAGCGCGCACCCCGCCCAACCACCCGGTTTACAACCTGGCCCGCGACCTTGGTGCGACGCTGGCCAAGCACAACCTGATGGTCATTACCGGGGCCGGTGGCGGCATTATGGCGGCCGCCCACGAAGGCGCTGGCCTGGAAAACAGCCTGGGGTTCAACATCACCCTGCCCTTTGAACAGGGCGCAAATGCCACCGTGCAAGGCAGCAGCAACCTGCTGTCGTTCCACTTCTTCTTTCTACGCAAGCTGTTCTTCGTCAAGGAAGCCGACGGCCTGGTGCTCTGCCCGGGTGGTTTCGGCACCCTGGACGAAGCACTGGAAGTGTTGACCCTGATCCAGACCGGAAAAAGCCCGCTGGTGCCCGTGGTACTGCTCGACCAGCCTGGCGGCACCTTCTGGACCAGCGCCCTGACCTTTCTGCAGGAACAGCTGCAAGACAACGGCTATATCCTGCCCAGCGATATGCGCCTGATGCGTCTGGTGCATAGTGCCGAAGATGCCGCAGAAGAAATCGCCCAGTTCTACCGCAACTACCACTCCAGCCGTTGGCTCAAGGAGCGTTACGTTATCCGCCTCAACCATGAGTTGAACGAAGCGGCCATGCAGCAGCTGAACGATGAGTTCCGCGACCTGTGCATACAAGGCGACTTCCAGCAGCAAGCGCGCTGTGAATCCGAACAGGACGAACCGGAGCTGTGCAATATGACGCGCTTGGCCTTCGCCTTTAACGGCCGCAACCACGGCCGCTTGCGCGAATTGCTGGACCTGGTCAATCAGCCGCAGAACTGGCTAGCAGACCGCTAAAAAGGCGATATGGCCGCCACCGCCAGCACAGCAATGGTCGCTGCAACCTGCTGTAGGGTGCGCCGTGCGCACCGCGAGCCCATAGCCTAGGGCCTGACGGACTTAATGCTGTTCTATTGCGGAAAAGCCCGACAGGCTCCAAGGACAAGCCACGCACTTAAGCCGGAACGCTCGGAACTAGTCGTCCAGCGCACCGCGGAGCAAGCGCCCGATCAGCTCAGGCGGATAACCCCGATAACTGAGAAAGCGCCCCTGCTGGGCACGTTCACGGGCATCACGGGGTAGCTCCCCGGCAAACTTGCGTTGCCAGGTTTCTTGCAAATGTTCACCCCAGTCAATACCGCTGTCGCGCAAGGCCTGCTCGACATCGCCGCGGGCCAGGCCGCGCTGGGTCAGCTCTTCGCGAATACGCAACGGCCCATAGCCGGACCGCGCCCGATAGCTGACAAAGGCCTCCAGATAACGCGCCTCTGACAACAAGCCTTCTTCAGACAGGCGATCGAGGGCGGCTTCGATCAACTCATCCGCCGCCCCACGACTGCGCAACTTGCGGGTCAACTCGACGCGGCCATGCTCACGCCGCGCCAGCAGATCCATGGCCGCCCGTCGCACCGCGACGGGGTTATCCAGAGCAATGGACATAGGCAGGCAGATCAGGCGTCGGCGTCGGCCAGGTCATCGACCGTGGAGTTGGCCTTGACCGTCGGGCTGACCACCAGCAATTTCTCACGGATCAAACCTTCAATGGTGCGTGCCACCTCAGGATTGTCTTCCAGGTACTTGGCCGAGTTGGCCTTGCCCTGACCGATCTTGTTGCCCTGATAGCTGTACCAGGCACCGGATTTTTCCAGCAGGCCGTGCTGCACACCGAGGTCGATGATCTCACCGTTACGGTAGATGCCCTTGCCGTAAAGAATCTGGAACTCGGCCTGGCGGAACGGCGGAGCTACCTTATTCTTCACAACCTTGACCCGGGTTTCGCTACCCACCACTTCGTCGCCTTCCTTCACCGCGCCGGTACGGCGGATGTCCAAGCGAACCGAAGCGTAGAACTTCAGCGCGTTACCACCGGTGGTGGTTTCCGGGCTGCCGAACATCACGCCGATCTTCATGCGGATCTGGTTGATGAAAATAACCAGGCAGTTGGCGTTCTTGATATTGCCGGTGATTTTGCGCAGTGCCTGGCTCATCAGACGGGCCTGCAGGCCAACGTGCATATCGCCCATTTCGCCTTCGATTTCCGCCTTCGGCACCAGGGCCGCCACGGAGTCGATCACGATCACGTCGATGGCATTGGAGCGCACCAGCATGTCGGTGATTTCCAGGGCCTGCTCGCCGGTATCCGGCTGCGAAACCAGCAGGTCGTCAACGTTGACGCCCAGCTTGCCAGCGTACTCAGGGTCGAGCGCATGCTCGGCATCGACGAAGGCGCAGGTGGCCCCGAGCTTTTGTGCTTCGGCGATCACCGACAGGGTCAGGGTGGTTTTACCGGAAGACTCAGGGCCGTAGATTTCGACGATACGGCCTTTCGGCAGACCGCCAATGCCCAGCGCGATGTCCAGACCCAGCGAACCAGTGGAAATGGCCGGAATTGCCTGGCGATCGTGATCGCCCATGCGCATGACCGCACCTTTGCCGAATTGTTTTTCAATCTGGCCCAGGGCTGCCGCCAAGGCGCGCTTCTTATTCTCGTCCATTTAAGTCCTCACGTAATCAAAAGGGCTTCAGAGCCTGTCGAGCTTAACGCTGTCCTACTGCGGAAAAGCCAGATTGGTCATTTTTGCCGTTCTTTCTCGTTAAATAGCTAGCTATTCGCCTCGCAAGATCAACAAAACTGCCTCAATCCGGACTTTCCCTCGCTACGGACGGTCAAGCCCGACAGGCTCCTAGCGGCCACCAACAACTGTATATGTAGCCAGTATTATTCCACAGGGCAAGTCGCCCGCCTACCCCGCATTTGGATTTTCTTGCGCAAGCAGGCGCAATAGCCCCGCCAGTGCGGCCTCGACCGTTTGTCGGCGAACTTCGCTGCGGTCCCCGGCAAACTGCCGGCGCACGCTGAATAGCTGCGCGCCATCGCCCCATGCCAGCCAGACCGTGCCCACCGGTTTCTCCGCCGAGCCGCCGTCCGGCCCGGCCACACCGCTGACCGCCACCGCATAGCGCGCCCCACTTTGCGCCTGCGCACCGCGCACCATGGCCTCAACCACTTCCTGACTCACCGCCCCGACAGTGGCGAACAGCGCCTCGGGCACGCTCAGCTGTTTAGTCTTCTGTGCATTGGAGTAGGTGACATAACCAGCCTCGAACCAGGCCGAGCTGCCGGGAATGCGGGTAATCGCCTCGGCAATGCCGCCACCGGTGCAGGATTCGGCTGTGGTCACCTGAGCCTTGACGGCAATCAGTTGCCCGCCCAGCTCGGCAGCCAGTTGGGTCAGGGCACATTCATTAGCAGTCATCTGCACTCCGGGGTTAAAGCCAGCTAGGCCGATACCGTACACTAGGCGCTTTTGCGATTCAGCCGGACAGTTAAAACGATGAGCCAAAGCGACCTCAGTTCTCACACGCCGATGATGCAGCAGTACTGGAAGCTGAAAAATCAGCACCCGGAACAGCTGATGTTTTACCGCATGGGCGACTTCTACGAGATCTTCTACGAGGACGCGAAAAAGGCCGCCAAGCTGCTGGATATCACCCTCACCGCCCGCGGCCAATCCGCCGGCCAGGCCATCCCCATGTGCGGGATTCCCTATCACTCGCTGGAGGGCTACCTGGTCAAGCTGGTCAAGCTCGGCGAGTCGGTGGTGATCTGCGAGCAGATCGGCGACCCGGCGACTAGCAAAGGACCGGTGGAACGCCAGGTGGTGCGTATCATCACCCCCGGCACCGTCAGCGACGAGGCGCTGCTCGACGAGCGCCGCGACAACCTGCTGGCCGCGGTACTGGGCGATGAGCGCCTATTTGGCCTGGCCGTGCTGGATATCACCAGCGGCCGCTTCAGCGTGCTGGAGATCAACGGCTGGGAAAACCTGCTGGCCGAGCTTGAGCGCCTCAATCCGGTTGAACTGCTGATTCCCGATGACTGGCCGCAGGGCTTGCCCGCTGAAAAACGTCGCGGCACACGCCGCCGCGCGCCCTGGGACTTCGAACGCGACACCGCGCACAAAAGCCTGTGTCAGCAGTTTGCCACCCAGGACCTCAAGGGCTTCGGCTGCGAAAACCTGACCCTGGCCATCGGCGCTGCCGGCTGCCTGCTGGCTTACGCCAAGGAAACCCAGCGTACTGCCCTGCCGCACCTGCGCAGCCTGCGCCACGAACGCCTGGACGACACGGTGATTCTCGACGGTGCCAGCCGACGCAATCTGGAGCTGGACATCAACCTGGCCGGCGGGCGCGACAATACCCTGCAATCGGTGGTCGACCGTTGCCAGACCGCCATGGGCAGCCGCCTGCTCAGCCGCTGGCTAAACCGTCCTCTGCGTGACCAAGCCATTCTGGAGGCACGTCAGGAGTCGATTGCCTGCCTGCTGGAGCGCTACCGCTTCGAAACCCTGCAGCCG
The DNA here is from genome assembly GCF_035512415.1 of Pseudomonas sp. Classification (GTDB taxonomy): domain Bacteria; phylum Pseudomonadota; class Gammaproteobacteria; order Pseudomonadales; family Pseudomonadaceae; genus Aquipseudomonas. Next base: position 199,500 of record NZ_DATKDZ010000009.1, read on the forward strand.
CAGCTCAAGGAAATCGGCGATCTGGAGCGCATTCTCGCGCGGATCGGCCTGCGCAATGCGCGCCCGCGCGACCTAGCGCGCCTACGCGACGCCCTGGCCGCCCTGCCCACGCTGCAGATGGCCATGACCAATCTGGAAGCGTCGCACCTGGCCGACCTGGCGGGCATAGTCAGCACCTACCCGGAACTGGCCGAGCTGCTGGCCCGGGCGATTATCGATAACCCGCCGGCGGTGATCCGCGACGGCGGCGTGCTCAAGACCGGTTACGACGCCGAGCTGGACGAGCTGCAATCGCTCAGCGAAAACGCCGGCCAGTATCTGATGGATTTAGAAGTGCGGGAAAAAGCCCGCACCGGCCTGGCCAACCTCAAGGTCGGCTACAACCGCGTGCACGGCTACTTTATCGAGCTGCCGAGCAAGCAGGCCGAGTCGGCTCCGGCCGACTATATCCGCCGGCAGACCCTCAAAGGTGCGGAGCGCTTTATCACCCCCGAGCTCAAGGAGTTCGAAGACAAGGCGCTGTCGGCCAAGAGCCGCGCCCTGGCCCGGGAGAAGATGCTCTATGACGAGTTGCTGGAGCGCCTGATCAGCCACCTCGGCCCGCTGCAGGACAGCGCCGCGGCCCTGGCCGAACTGGACGTACTGAGCAACCTGGCCGAGCGCGCGCTGAACCTGGACCTCAATCGCCCACGCTTTGTCGACGAGCCCTGCATGCGTATCGACCAGGGCCGCCACCCGGTGGTCGAGCAGGTGCTGACCACGCCGTTTGTGGCCAACGACCTGAGCCTGGACGATGACACCCGCATGCTGATCATCACCGGGCCGAACATGGGCGGTAAATCCACCTATATGCGCCAGACCGCCTTGATCGTGCTGCTGGCGCATATCGGCAGTTTCGTACCGGCGAAAAGCTGCGAGCTGTCCCTGGTCGACCGCATCTTTACCCGTATCGGCTCGAGCGATGACCTTGCCGGTGGTCGCTCGACCTTTATGGTGGAGATGAGCGAAACCGCCAATATCCTGCACAACGCCAGCGAGCGCAGCCTGGTGCTGATGGACGAAGTGGGCCGCGGCACCAGCACCTTCGACGGCCTGTCGCTGGCCTGGGCCGCCGCCGAACAGCTGGCCAAGCTGCGTGCCTACACCCTGTTCGCCACTCACTACTTCGAGCTGACCGTGCTGCCGGAAAGCCAGCCACTCGTGGCCAACGTGCATCTCAACGCCACCGAGCACAATGAACGCATCGTGTTCCTCCACCACGTGCTGCCCGGCCCGGCCAGTCAGAGCTATGGTTTGGCTGTAGCGCAATTGGCAGGCGTGCCGAACGAGGTGATCCTGCGCGCCCGCGAGCATCTGGCGCGCCTGGAAACCACCAGCCTGCCCCACGAACTACCGCCGGTACAGCCTGGGCAGACGGCCGCACCGATGCAGAGCGACATGTTCGCCAGCCTGCCGCACCCACTGCAGGAGGAATTACGCAAGATCAACCCGGATGATCTGACTCCGCGCAAAGCGCTGGAACTGTTATATACATGGAAGACACGCTTCTAACGTTTACCCGCGTGAACTGTTAGAATCGCGCGCATTTTTACCATTGCCCGACTTAAAGCCTGAGCCGTGGCCCCTACCCCCAGCCTGCTAAAGCCCGCATAGAACGGTGCAGGCTGGCGCCCGAGGAGAGAATCAGAAATGACCTTCGTTGTTACCGACAACTGCGTGAAATGCAAATACACCGACTGCGTGGAAGTCTGCCCGGTGGACTGCTTCTACGAAGGCCCGAACTTCCTGGTGATCCACCCGGACGAGTGCATCGACTGCGCACTCTGCGAGCCTGAGTGCCCAGCACAGGCCATCTTCTCCGAAGACGAAGTGCCGGAAGATCAGCAGGAATATATCGAGCTCAATGCCGACCTGGCGGAAATCTGGCCGAATATCACCGAGAAGAAAGAGTCCCTGCCTGACGCCGAAGAGTGGGATGGCGTGAAGGACAAACTGCAGTATCTGGAGCGCTAGTACCAGGCTCACCGGACTGCAGACTAAAAACCCGCCTTGTGCGGGTTTTTACTTTTCTGCAGACAAAAAATTGTCTGGAACAATTTTTGACGTCGCGCAGCGACGGCCCGCAGGGTGGTCGCCAGGGATGGCGGCCACAAAAAATTGCCGGGAGCAATTATTGACGTCGCGCAGCGACGGCCCGCAGGGTGACCGCCAGGGATGGCGAACACAAAGAATTGCCGGGAGCAATTATTGACGTCGCGCAGCGACGGCCCGCAGGGTGGCCGCCAGGGATGGCGGCCACAAAACGCAGACAAAAAAAGGGGCGGCTTGCGCCGCCCACCCTTTTGTCCCTATTCCATCTATTTCCCAACTCATCATCCTGATGAATCGCATCTTGCGAGGTTCCTGACCATCTCCCTGACAGCCTGCGCTTGTCCCTAAGCACAGTTGCAATACTAGTCACTTCCACGGTCATCACAAGCCAGGGGAAACGCCAGACAAGCACGACATAAAAGTCGCATATAAAAATCAAATACTTATAAATCAATAATTTATAAGCTATCTCCAGCATCTAAAAGCCGTTGTCTGGCCTATCTTTCCACCAATCACTTACACACCGTGTAAGCAACGACTTACATAAGCGCGCATAAAAAACCCGGCCTAGGCCGGGTTCGGGTGTTGAATCCAGCGGTTACTGGAACAACGAGTCGCTTGAAAGGCCGTTCTTTTCCAGAATCTCGCGCAGACGCTTAAGCGCTTCAACCTGGATCTGCCGCACCCGTTCGCGGGTCAGGCCGATTTCCTGGCCGACCTCCTCCAGGGTGCAGCTTTCGTGGCCGCGCAGGCCGAAGCGGCGAATCACCACCTCACGCTGCTTGTCGGTCAACTCAGACAGCCACTGATCGATGCTCTGCGACAGGTCATCATCCTGCAGCAACTCGCAAGGATCGGTAGGCCGATCATCGGTGAGGGTATCGAGCAGGGTTTTATCCGAGTCCTGGCCCAGTGAGACATCCACCGAGGAAACACGCTCATTCAGGCCGAGCATGCGTTTGACTTCACCCACCGGTTTTTCCAGCAGGTTGGCAATTTCTTCTGCCGAAGGCTCATGGTCGAGCTTCTGGGTCAATTCGCGAGCAGCACGCAGGTAGACGTTGAGCTCTTTGACCACATGAATGGGTAAGCGAATGGTACGGGTCTGATTCATGATCGCCCGTTCAATGGTCTGGCGGATCCACCAGGTGGCGTAGGTCGAGAAACGGAAACCGCGCTCGGGATCGAATTTCTCCACCGCGCGAATCAGCCCGAGGTTGCCTTCTTCGATCAGGTCCAGCAGGGACAAGCCCCGATTGACGTAACGGCGAGCGATTTTCACCACCAGGCGCAGGTTGCTTTCGATCATGCGCTTGCGCCCAGCCGGATCGCCCTTCTGCGCCAGGCGCGCGAAGAACACTTCCTCTTCAGGAGTCAGCAGGGGGGAAAAACCGATTTCGTTGAGATACAGCTGAGTGGCGTCTAGCGCCCGGGTGTAATCGATGTATTTGTGTTGCTTGCTACTAGCTGTGGATGCTTTCGCTTTGCCGCGTGCAGGTGTCGCTTGTGTCTCATCATTAGAATCATCGTCAAGGACAATAGCAGGCTCCATCAGGAGCACCTCATCATCGACGTCAAACTCCGGCGCTTCTTTTTTTTTGAGAGCCATTTTTGTTATTCCTTGCTGAGTTCGACAGCAAGCTCGACGCTACCCGATCCCTGGCCGCACCCGAGCCTGTCCCTCCCACGCAATGGACAGGCTGGCGAAGATCAACGACGCGGCAGGTATTGCAGTGGATCTACAGGCTTACCCTGGCGGCGAATCTCGAAATGAAGCTTCACCCGGTCGGTTCCTGTGGAACCCATCTCGGCAATTGTCTGCCCGGCCTTGACCTTTTGCCCCTCCTGCACCAACAGCCTACGGTTGTGTCCGTAGGCGCTCACGTAGGTATCGCTATGCTTGATGATCACTAATTCGCCGTAGCCCCGTAAACCACTCCCGGCGTAGACCACTGAACCATCAGACGCAGCAGAAACAGGCTGGCCCAATTCTCCGGCGATATCAATTCCTTTATTCAAACTACCGTTTGAGGAGAAACGACCGATGACCGCACCGTTCGTCGGCCAGGCCCAGCCCCCTGCGGAGCGCTGTACCGGTTGTATCGGCGTGGTCGCCTGCACAACCTTGGGCGGCTGCTGGGCGGTGGCCGGCGCACGCGCTGGCGGGGCCGGGGTGGAGGTAATTGGCGGGCGTACGGGTACCGGAGTGGCAACCGGTGCCGAAGCAACCACCGGTGCGCGACTGCCAGGCTGGCCGTCGAAGCGAATCACCTGGCCGACCCGGATCAGGTAAGGCGCGGCAATGCCATTGCGGGCGGCCAGGGCTTTCCAGTCCCAACCGAAACGAAAGGCGATGGAGTAGAGCGTGTCGCCACGCTGCACCCGATATTGCCCCTGGGTCACAGGCTGGCGCTGGGCGACGGCGCGGTTGTTCCGATCGAGCACCTGCACCCCACCCGGCGGCGGACTGGCGCAAGCGCTGAGCAACACGCCCAGCACCAGGCCAGCCAGCAGGCATCGGATGCCGCTGTAGCTAATTCGCAACTGAATGGCTGTGAAACTCACCCGCGTCTCCCTTACCGGCTACTGGCGTCTTAATGACTGGCGCGTATTGTGCCGCAATTATTCGTCGCGACCACTGCTTTGCTGATTACGTCCAGCCACCCACTCCAGGCTCAGCACCAGCAATACACCACCGACGGCCAGGGCAATGGCCAGCAGCAACTGCGGGTCCTGGCCGCTGATTTCGGCAAAGCGCTCCGGCAACAGATTGCTCTGCAGCAACGGCAGCTGCTCGCCATGCCGATCGGTACGCCAGGTCAGGGTTTCCTTCCATGGCCAGATCTTGTTCAACGAGCCCAGCATCAGGCCGGTGAGAAAGGCCAGGCTCAGGTCGCGCCAGCGCACCAGCAACCAGCGCAGCAGGCTGGCAAAACAGATCAGGCCGACCAGACAGCCCGCGGCAAACACCGCCAGCAGCGCCATATCCAGGCTTTTCACCGCCCCCAACACCACCGAGTAGAGGCCCAGCAGCACTAGAATAAAGCTGCCGGATATCCCCGGCAGGATCATTGCGCAGATGGCGATGGCACCGGCGATAAACAGGCTGAACGGATCGCTGCCCAACTGCACCGGCGAGGCCACGGTAATCCAGTAGGCAAAGCCGCCCCCGAGAACGAAGCTCAGCACCCGGCTCCAGTTCCAGCGCTGGATCTCCCGTGCCACCAGGTGCGCAGACACCAGAATCAGGCCGAAGAAGAACGACCACACCGGTATGGGGTGCTCGGCCAACAGGTAGGTAATCAGCCGGGCCAGGCTCAGCACGCTGGTCATGATGCCCAGCAGCAGAATCAGCAGAAAGGTGGCATTGGCCGCTTGCCAGGCATCGCGCACACGCCCGCGCAACAGCATTATGGTGGCGGCAGGAATACTGGCGATGGAGCGCAGCAGCTCATCGTAGATGCCGGTAATAAAGGCGACGGTGCCGCCGGATACACCGGGCACCACATCGGCCGCGCCCATGGCGATGCCTTTGGCGTAGAGCAGGAAATACTTCTTCATGGGTTCATCCGTAAACAATCGAATCAGGCCAGAGGCCCGTTGAGCAAGGGCACAAAACGCACCGCATCCAGCACATGACGCGAGAAGCCATGCTCTTCGCGCACGATCAGCAGCAGCTCCTGCACATCACCCGCACCGACCGGGATCACCAGGCGTCCACCTGGAGCCAACTGATCCAGCAATGCCTGGGGCACATTTGCCGCCGCCGCCGTGACGATAATCCCGTTGTACGGGCCCAGGGCGTTCCAGCCTTCCCAGCCATCGCCCCAGCGAAACACCACATTGCGCAGGTTGAGTTGGACCAGACGCTCCTTGGCCTTGTCCTGCAGGCTTTGGATACGCTCGACGCTGAACACCCGCTCGACCAGCTGGGCGAGAATCGCGGTCTGGTAGCCCGAGCCGGTGCCGATCTCCAGCACCTTGTCCAGCGGCCCTGCTGCCAGCAGCAGCTCGCTCATGCGCGCGACCATATAGGGCTGCGAGATGGTCTGGTTGTTGCCAATCGGCAGTGCGGTGTCTTCATAGGCGCGATGGGCCAGGGCCTCATCGACAAACAGATGACGCGGCGTGCGGCGAATGGTTTCCAGCACCTGGGCATTGGACAGGCCCTCCTCATAAAGGCGCTGGATCAGGCGCTCGCGGGTGCGCTGCGAGGTCATGCCGATGCCACGGTGCAAATCGTCCTGCTCACGCCTGATCACAGCAGACCCTCCAGCCAAGGTTGCAGGCTGTTAAGGCCATCCTGATAGGTGCGATCGAGCTGCAGGGGCGTGACCGACACATAGCCCTGCATCACCGCGTGGAAGTCCGTGCCCGGGCCGCCGTCTTCGGCATCCCCGGCCACCGAGATCCAGTAACCCTCTTTGCCACGCGGGTTGACCACCTTGACCGGCGCGGCCGCTCGGGCGCGATGGCCCAGACGGGTCAGCTGGATACCGCGGATATGCTCCAGCGGCAGGTTGGGAATATTGACGTTGAGCACGGTACGCGGCGGCAGGTCGAGCTGCTCGTGAGCTTCGACCAGCTTGCGGGCGAAATAGGCGGCGGTCGGCAGGTTGTCCGGCAGACGCGAAAGCAGCGAGAAGGCGAACGCTGGACGCGCCAGAAAACGCCCTTCAAGGGCCGCGGCCACGGTGCCGGAATAGAGCACGTCATCGCCCAGATTGGCCCCAAGATTGATCCCCGCCACCACCAGATCGGCCACCTGGGGTAGCAATCCGTTCAGGCCTAGGTGCACACAATCGGTGGGCGTGCCGTTGAGGCTGATAAAACCATTGGGCAAGGTGCAGGGGTGCAGCGGACGATCAAGGGTCAGCGAACTGCTGGCACCGCTCTTGTCCTGGTCCGGGGCAATCACCGCACACTCGGCATAGTCGGCGAGCGCAGCATAGAGTGCAGCAAGGCCGGGGGCGGCCACGCCGTCATCATTAGAAATCAGAATACGCATGGGTTGTCCGTCTGCCCTGCCGGCAACAGATCGACGAGCTCCCGCACCAATACGGTGGCGAAGCATCCAGCCGGCAGGACGAATTCCAGTTGCAGAATGTCAGACTCGGGATAATGCCACGACAGGCCGCCGATGGGGAGGCGCAGGATGCGCCGTTCGTGCGTCATGCCCGCTTCTGCCAACCAATCGACCAGGGCAGGCTCATTCTCGGCCCCCTGTTGCTCCAGCTGCTGGGCCACCCCGGCGGCCGTGGACACCCCCGCGCCCCATAGCGGCCCGGTGGGATGCAGGTCGAGAATGGCCAGACGCGGATCGCTGCATTCGGCCTCGCCGGCCGGGAAAAAACTGCGGCTGTCGGTAAAGGCCAGCAGGTCGCCCGGCAGCGCCTGATTCCAGTTGCCTGCCGCGACCCGCGCGGCCAACACCTGGTTAAACAGGTAACTGCGCGCCGCAGAAAGCACCCGAGAACGCACATTGCGCTTGTCCGGCAGGCTCTTGTTCGCGGCGAAATGCCGGGCATGGGCGACATTGCCGCCTTCATGACCGAAGCGCTGCAAACCGTAATAGTTGGGAATGCCCTGGGCGGCGATTTGCTTGAGGCGTGCATCCAGCGCCTCGCGATCCGCGGCCAGCTGGGTCAGACGCAGGGTAAAGCCGTTGGCGGCATGGGCACCGCGCTGCAGTTTACGACTATGGCGCAGCTGCTTGAGGATACTCAGGCTGGCATCTTCGGCGGCGCTCAGGTCAGGATCGACCTTGCCCGGCAGGTGCAGGCTGAACCACTGCCGGGTCAGGGCCTGACGGTCCTTGAGCCCGGCATAACTGATCATCCGCAACGGCACGCCGGCGGCGCGGGCGATGCGTTTGGCGGCCTCCTCGGTGTTCAGCTCACGCTTTTCCACCCACAGCCAGAGGTGCTCGCCCTCACCGGCCAGGGGGATATCCAGCACCTCGTCGACCTGGAAATCTTCCGCCACAGCCTTGAGCACCGCAGTGCCACAGGGTGCGCCATGGGCACGCGGGCCCAGCAGTTGCAGTTCGTTCATTGCGCCACCAGCAGTGCCACGGCATGCACAGCGATGCCTTCTTCACGGCCGGTAAAGCCGAGTTTCTCGGTGGTGGTGGCCTTGACGTTGACCTGATCCAGGCTCACCTGCAGGTCTTCGGCAATCAGCGCGCGCATGGTGTCGATATGCGGGGCCATCTTCGGGGCCTGGGCGACTATGGTGGCGTCGACATTGCCCACCCGCCAGCCCTTGGCCTGAACCAGGCCGAGCACATGACGCAGCAGCACGCGACTGTCCGCGCCCTTGAAGGTCGGGTCGGTATCCGGGAAGTGCTTGCCGATATCGCCCAGGGCCGCCGCGCCGAGCAAAGCATCGGCGAGTGCGTGCAGCAGCACGTCGCCATCGGAGTGGGCCAGCAGGCCGAACGTGTGAGGGATTTGCACGCCGCCCAAGGTAATAAAGGAGCCCTCGGTAAAGCGGTGCACATCATAGCCGTGGCCAATACGCATAAAAAACAACGCCCTGAAAAGTCAGGGCGTGATTCTAACCGTTTTGACCGGCAGCCCGGATGAAATCCGGGAGACCAATTTCCCGGATTTCATCCGGGCTACGCATGGTGCAATGCCGCCGCATGATGACGCAGGTGGTCATCGATAAAGCTGGCGATAAAGTAGTAGCTATGGTCGTAGCCCGGTTGCAGGCGCAGCGTCAGCGGATGGCCTGCCGCCTGGGCGGCGTTCTTCAGCGCCTCGGGTTTTAGCTGAGTCTCGAGAAAATCATCGCGATCGCCCTGGTCGATCAAAATCGGCAGCTTCTCCGTGGCCTCGGCGAGCAAGGCACAGGCATCCCACTCACGCCAGCGCGAACGCTCCTCGCCCAGGTAGCGGGAAAAGGCCTTCTCGCCCCAGGGGCAGTTCATCGGGTTGCTGATCGGCGCGAAGGCCGACAGCGACTGATAACGCCCCGGGTTGCGCAAGGCGCAGACCAGCGCGCCATGACCACCCATGGAGTGACCGCTGATACCGCGTTTATCGGACACCGGAAAATTCGCCTCGACCAGGGCCGGCAACTCCTGCACCACATAGTCGTACATGCGGTAGTTGCGCGCCCAGGGCTGCTGGGTGGCATTGAGGTAAAAGCCGGCACCCAGACCAAAGTCCCAAGCCTTGTCCGGATCATCCGGCACATCGCCACCGCGCGGACTGGTGTCCGGCGCGACGATGATCAGCCCCAGTTCGGCCGCCAGCTTGTGCGCGCCGGCCTTCTGCATAAAGTTCTCGTCGGTGCAGGTCAGGCCGCTCAGCCAGTACAGCACCGGCAGCTTCGCGCCCTGCTCGGCCTGCGGCGGCAGGTACACGGCAAACTGCATATCGCAGCCCAGTACCTGGGAGCGATGCCGATAACGCTTATGCCAGCCGCCAAAGCTTTTCTGGCAGGAAATATTCTCCAGAGTCATGACGTCCCCGTAGGGTGCGCTACGCGCACCGCAACTGTGTATTAGAAGTGAATGACGGTACGGATGCTCTTGCCTTCGTGCATCAGCTCGAACGCCTGGTTGATATCGTCCAGCGGCATGTTGTGGGTGATAAAGGTGTCCAGAGGGATTTCGCCCTTTTGCGCCTTCTCCACATAGCTTGGCAATTCGGTACGGCCCTTGACGCCACCGAAGGCGCTGCCGCGCCAGACCCGCCCGGTGACCAGCTGGAACGGCCGGGTGCTGATTTCCTGACCGGCACCGGCCACACCGATGATGGTCGACTCGCCCCAGCCCTTGTGGCAGCACTCCAGCGCCGCACGCATCAGCTGCACATTGCCCACACACTCGAAGCTGTAATCCACGCCGCCATCGGTCATCTCGACTATGACCTCCTGGACCGGCTTGGCGAACTCCTTGGGATTGATAAAGTCGGTGGCACCCAGCTCACGGGCGATATCGAACTTGGACGGGTTGATATCGACTGCGATGATGCGCGAGGCCTTGGCCATCTTCGCGCCGATGATCGCCGCCAGACCAATACCACCCAGACCGAAGATGGCCACGGTCGCGCCCTCTTCCACCTTGGCGGTATTAAGCACCGCACCGATGCCGGTGGTGACGCCACAGCCGAGCAGGCAGACCTTCTCCAGCGGCGCTTCCTTGGGAATCTTGGCCAGGGAAATTTCCGGCAGCACGGTGTACTCGGAGAAGGTCGAGCAGCCCATATAGTGATAGATCGGCTTGCCCTGGTAGCTGAAGCGCGTGGTGCCATCCGGCATCAGGCCCTTGCCCTGGGTGGCACGCACCGCCTGGCACAGGTTGGTCTTGCCCGAGGTGCAGAACTTGCAGGTACGGCATTCGGCGGTATACAGCGGGATCACATGGTCGCCGACGGCCAGGGAGGTCACGCCCTCGCCGATGGCCTCGACGATGCCGCCGCCTTCGTGGCCGAGAATGCAGGGGAACACGCCTTCGCTGTCCTCGCCGGAGAGGGTGTAAGCGTCGGTGTGGCACACGCCGGTGGCGACGATGCGCACCAGCACTTCGCCGGCCTTGGGCGGCGCGACATCCACCTCGACGATTTGCAGCGGTTGATTGGGCGCAAAGGCTACGGCAGCACGGGACTTGATCATGATCGCTCTCCAGCGGATTCAACGGTGGCGCAGAGTGTAGATCAGTGCCTGTAGATAGATAATCAAGTAAAAGGCAAAACATTATTGCCATACAGGGATAATCAATCGCCGGCTGATTTAGAATTCTTCGATCGCCAGGCAGCTGGCTCCTACAGGGAACAGAATGATGAGTCGCTGGGAAGGTCTGGATGAATTCGTTGCCGTGGCCGAGTGCGGTCAGTTCAGCGCTGCGGCCGAGCGTCTGAGCCTGTCGTCCTCCCACGTCAGCCGGCAGATCGCTCGTCTGGAGGAGCGCCTGCAGACCCGCCTCTTCTACCGCAGCACCCGGCGGGTGGTACTGACCGAGGCCGGGCAGACCTTTCTGCAACATTGCCAGCGTCTGCAGGATGCCCGCGAGGAAGCGCTGCGCGCGGTCGGCGACCTCGGCAGCGAGCCCAAGGGCCTGCTGCGCATGACCTGCGCCGTGGCCTATGGCGAACGCTTTATCGTGCCCCTGGTGACCGAATTCATGACCCGCCATCCGCAGCTGCGGGTGGATATCGAGCTGAGTAATCGCACCCTCGACCTGCTGCACGAAGGGCTCGACCTGGCCATTCGCCTGGGCCGCCTGCAGGACTCGCGCCTGGTGGCCACGCGCCTGGCACCCCGGCAGATGTACCTGTGCGCAGCCCCCGAATACCTGCAGCGCTACGGCCGCCCGCATTCGCTTTCAGAACTGGGCCGACACAACTGCCTGATCGGCAGCACGGAGGTCTGGAGCTTTCAGGTCAACGGCCAGGAAGCGAGCCAACGGGTGCAGGGTAACTGGCGCTGCAACAGTGGCCAGGCAGTGCTGGATGCCGCCCTGCGCGGCCTTGGGCTGTGCCAGCTACCGGACTACTATGTATTGGAGCACTTGCGCAGCGGTGCCCTGGTGTCCCTGCTGGACAATCAGCAACCGCCCAATACCGCGGTGTGGGCGCTGTACCCGCAGCAACGCCACCTGTCGCCCAAGGTGCGCCAACTGGTCGAATGCCTCAAGCAGGGTCTGGCGCAACGCAACGAGTACAGCCCGCAACAGAATGTCACAGCCACGCGAGGAACACCGTCACCCTGAACACGTCCCAGGACTGGGGGCTCAACCCTTCTTATTCGCCGTCCGCACAAGGGGAAACGTCATGCAAGTACTGGTCAACAGCGACAACCATATCGAAGCCTCACTCGACTTTATGACCACCATCGGCAAGCGCGTAGAGGACAAGGTCAAGCGCTTCGAGGAGCACCTGACCCGCGTGGAGGTGCACCTGAGCGATGAGAACGCCCACAAGGGCGGCACACTGGACAAACGCTGCCTGATCGAGGCCCGGCAGAAAGGCCGCGATCCGATTTCGGTTTCGCACAACGCCGACCATCTGGAGAAGGCCATCGATGGGGCCCTGCACAAACTCAGCACGGTACTGGAACGCGATATCAGTAAAACCAGAATCCACTGACGACTAGCGGTTTAGCCGCCCGGCCCGGGCGGCTAAACGCGCCACAAGCGGCGCAGACCCAGCAGATCTTCAGGGCGCGTCACCTTGAGGTTATCCGCCCGCCCCTCGATCAGGCGCGGCGCTTGCCCCGCCCACTCCATGGCCGAGGCCTCATCGGTAATCGCCACGCCCGCCAGCAAGGCATCCGCCAGCGCTCGCTGCAATTCCCCCAGACGAAACATCTGCGGCGTGTAAGCCTGCCAGATCGTTGCCCGGTCGACGGTTTCCCGCACCCGGCCATCCGGCCCCGCACGCTTGAGGGTATCGCGCGCCGGCACCGCGAGCAGACCGCCGACCGGATCACCGGCCAGCTCCGCGAGCAGCAGGTCCAGATCCGAACGCGCCAGATTGGGCCGCGCGGCATCGTGCACCAGCACCCAGTCGTCGTCCCGCGCACCCAGCTCACTCAGCCGCAGCAGGCCGTTAAGCACCGAGTCGGCGCGCTCGCGGCCACCCTCGGCACGCTGCAAACGCGGCTCAGCGGCACAGGCCAGATGCGGCCAATAGGGATCATTGAGCGCCAGGCTGACCACCACCCCGCGCAACTGCGGGTGGTCGAGAAAGCACGCCAGGCTGTGTTCGATAATAGTCTTGCCGGCCACTTCCAGGTATTGCTTGGGACGGTCGGCGGCCATCCGACTGCCGACGCCGGCGGCCGGGATCAAGGCCCAGAAAGGGGGTAGTTCGGGGGTATTCATTCGGCCAGCTGATAGAGGGTTTCGCCCTCTTTGAGCATGCCCAGCTCATGGCGGGCGCGCTCCTCGACGGTTTCCATGCCGCTTTTCAGCTCCAGCACTTCCGCTTCGAGAATGCGATTACGCTCCTGCAACTGCTCGTTCTCGCCCTGCTGTTCGGCAATTTGCTGCTTCAACTGGGTGGCCTGGGCCAGGCTGCCATCGCCCACCCACAAGCGATACTGCAGGCCAGCCAGCAGCAGAATCAGAACAAGCAGCAACCAATAAGGACTACGCATGACAGGAAAAACGTCCGGACGAAAAAGGGGCGACTCGCGCCGCCCCTCTTTTAACACGATTGAGCTCAACCACGGAACTCGGCGCGACCACGATATGCGGCCTTGCCGGCCAACTGCTCTTCGATACGCAGCAGCTGGTTGTACTTCGACACGCGGTCGGAGCGGCACAGCGAGCCGGTCTTGATCTGGCCAGCAGCAGTACCCACAGCCAGATCGGCGATGGTGCTGTCTTCGGTTTCACCGGAGCGGTGCGAGATCACCGCGGTGTAACCGGCGGCCTTGGCCATCTGGATGGCTTCCAGGGTCTCGGTCAGGGTGCCGATCTGGTTGAACTTGATCAAGATCGAGTTGCCGATCGACTCGTCGATGCCGCGCTTGAGGATCTTGGTGTTGGTCACAAACAGGTCGTCACCGACCAGCTGCACCTTGTCGCCGATCTTGTCGGTCAGCACTTTCCAGCCAGCCCAGTCGGACTCGTCCATGCCGTCTTCGATGGAGATGATCGGGTAACGCTCAGCCAGACCGGCCAGGTAGTCGGCGAAACCAGCGGCGTCAAAGACTTTGCCTTCGCCAGCCAGGTCGTACTGGCCATCCTTGAAGAACTCGCTGGAAGCGCAATCCAGGGCCAGGGTGACGTCGTCGCCCAGGGTGTAGCCGGCATTGGCCACAGCTTCAGCGATGGCCGCCAGAGCGTCTTCGTTGGAGGCCAGGTTCGGCGCGAAACCGCCCTCGTCACCGACGGAGGTGCTCAGGCCACGGGCCTTCAGCACGGCTTTGAGGTGGTGGAAAATCTCGGTGCCCATACGCAGCGCGTCGGCGAAAGTCTTCGCGCCCACCGGCTGGACCATGAACTCCTGGATATCGACGTTGTTATCAGCGTGCTCGCCGCCGTTGATGATGTTCATCATCGGTACCGGCATCGAGTAAACGCCCGGGGTGCCATTCAGATCGGCGATATGCGCATACAGCGGCACGCCCTTGGCCTGAGCGGCAGCCTTGGCGGCGGCCAGGGACACAGCGAGAATGGCATTAGCACCCAGGGTGGCTTTGTTCTCGGTACCGTCGAGGGCAATCATCGCCAGGTCGAGGGCTTTCTGGTCGGTGGCATCTTTGCCCAGCAGCAGGTCGCGGATCGGACCATTGATGTTGGCCACGGCTTTGAGCACGCCCTTGCCCAGGTAACGGCTCTTGTCGCCATCACGCAATTCCAGCGCTTCACGCGAACCAGTGGAGGCACCGGACGGCGCGCAGGCGCTACCCATGATGCCGCCTTCGAGAATTACATCGGCTTCCACAGTTGGGTTACCACGGGAATCGAGAACCTCACGGCCTTTGATGTCGACGATCTTTGCCATTGCGTGTAGCACTCCAAAAAGTTGACGAAAAGGGTAGTACCGAGCTGCACACTCATTGCGCGCTGGAGGCTGCTCCGGCGCGCAACATGTACCGACTATTTAGTCAGATTGTATACAAAAGGCACTTTACCGCAGAATTGCCGTTTCAGGCAGTCTCAATCGGCGCAAAACTCTTGATCAGATCATCCAGCTGTTTGAGCTGAGTGAGGAAGGGCTCCAGCTTGTCCAGGCGCAGGGCGCAGGGGCCGTCGCACTTGGCGTTGTCCGGGTCCGGGTGGGCTTCGAGGAACAGCCCGGCCAGGCCCTGGCTCATGCCGGCTTTGGCCAGGTCGGTAACCTGAGCGCGGCGGCCACCAGCGGAATCGGCGCGACCACCCGGCATCTGCAGGGCGTGGGTCACGTCGAAGAATACCGGGTAGTTGGTCTGCTTCATGATGCCGAAGCCGAGCATGTCCACCACCAGATTGTTGTAGCCGAAGGAGCTGCCACGCTCGCAGAGGATCAACTGATCGTTACCGGCTTCGACACACTTGGCCAGGATATGTTTCATCTCCTGGGGCGCGAGGAACTGGGCTTTCTTGATATTGATCACCGCGCCGGTCTTGGCCATAGCCACCACCAGGTCGGTCTGCCGCGAGAGGAAGGCGGGCAACTGGATGATGTCGCACACGTCCGCCACAGGCTGCGCCTGATGCGGCTCATGCACGTCGGTGATCACTGGCACGCCGAAGGTTTTTTTGATTTCCTCAAAAACCTTCATGCCCTCTTCCAGGCCCGGGCCGCGGAAGGAGGTCACCGAAGAACGGTTGGCCTTGTCGAAGCTGGCCTTGAACACGTAAGGGATGCCGAGCTTGTCGGTGACCCGCACATATTCTTCACAGGCGCGCATGGCCAAGTCGCGGGACTCGATCACATTGATCCCGCCGAACAGCACGAAGGGCTTGTCGTTGGCGATCTCGATGTTGCCGACCTTGATGATCTTCTGGGTCATATCCTTATGCCTTCTTCGCGTGTTGCGCCAGGGCGGCGCTAACGAAACCGCTGAACAATGGGTGGCCGTCGCGCGGAG
This sequence comes from Pseudomonas sp., assembly GCF_035512415.1. Taxonomy (GTDB): domain Bacteria; phylum Pseudomonadota; class Gammaproteobacteria; order Pseudomonadales; family Pseudomonadaceae; genus Aquipseudomonas. The sequence continues at coordinate 215,124 of NZ_DATKDZ010000009.1, forward strand.
TCGAGGTGAACTCGGGGTGGAACTGGCAGGCCACGAACCACGGATGATCCGGTGACTCCACCACTTCAACCAGCGCGCCGTCACCGGAGCGGCCGGTGATCTTGAGACCGGCTTCGATCAGCTGCGGCAACAGGTTGTTGTTCACTTCATAGCGATGACGATGACGCTCGACGATTACATCCTTGCCGTAGCACTGATGCACCTGCGAGCCGGCCAGCAGCTGGCAATCCTGGGCACCAAGGCGCATGGTGCCGCCCAGATCGGAGGCGTCGGTACGCTGCTCGGTCACGCCGGTAGCGTCCTGCCATTCGGTGATCAAACCGACCACTGGATGCTGGCTGGTGGTGTCGAATTCGGTGGAGTTGGCATCGCTCCAGCCCAGCACATTGCGGGCGAACTCGATAACCGCCACCTGCATGCCGAGGCAGATACCCAGGTAGGGAATCTTGTTCTCACGAGCGTACTGCACGGTCTTGATCTTGCCTTCCACGCCGCGCAGACCGAAGCCGCCCGGTACCAGAATGGCGTCGACGCCTTCGAGCAGCGCAGTGCCTTTGTTCTCGATGTCTTCGGAGTCGATATAACGCAGATTGACCTTGGTGCGGTTCTGGATGCCGGCATGGCTCATCGCTTCGATCAGCGACTTGTAGGCGTCCAGCAGCTCCATGTATTTGCCGACCATGGCGATGGTGACTTCATGCTCCGGGTTGAGCTTGGCATCAACGACACGGTCCCACTCGGACAGATCGGCACCGCCGCACTCCAGACCGAAGCGCTCGACGACGAAATCATCCAGGCCCTGAGCATGCAGCACGCCTGGGATCTTGTAGATGGTGTCGACGTCTTCCAGGGAAATCACCGCACGCTCTTCAACGTTGGTGAACAGCGCGATTTTGCGCCGCGAGGAGATGTCGATCGGGTGGTCGGAGCGGCAGATCAGCACGTCCGGCTGCAGGCCGATGGAGCGCAGCTCTTTCACCGAATGCTGGGTCGGCTTGGTCTTGGTTTCGCCAGCGGTGGCGATATAGGGCACCAGAGTCAGGTGCATCAGCATGGCGCGCTTGGCACCTACTTCGACACGCAGCTGGCGGATGGCTTCGAGGAACGGCTGCGACTCGATGTCGCCCACCGTACCGCCGATTTCAACCATGGCCACGTCAGCGTCGCCAGCACCTTTGATGATGCGGCGCTTGATCTCGTCGGTGATATGCGGAATGACCTGAATGGTCGCGCCCAGGTAATCACCACGGCGCTCGCGGCGCAGCACGTCTTCATAGACGCGGCCGGTGGTGAAGTTGTTGTTCTGGGTCATGGTGGTGCGGATAAACCGCTCATAGTGGCCCAGATCGAGGTCGGTCTCAGCGCCGTCGTGGGTGACGAACACCTCACCGTGCTGGAACGGGCTCATGGTGCCCGGATCGACGTTGATATAGGGATCCAGCTTGAGCATGGTGACCTTCAGGCCCCGCGCCTCCAGGATAGCCGCCAATGAAGCCGAGGCGATGCCTTTCCCCAATGAAGAAACAACACCACCCGTGACGAATATGTAGCGCGTCATGAAAAACCCTAGAAGTCTGCGTTTAAGCGGTCAGTGCCGCCGGGGAAAGCGAAGGAATACCGAAGCGACCAATTGCAATACAGTGCAATTAGCTAGCCCTGCCGATTCCCAAGGGGAGTCAACAAAAGCTCTAGTAAGACGGGAGCGTAGTCTACCGGAAAGGGCTTAGCAGCTCAAACCTTGATCACTCCCCGGCGGCTGCCAATGCAATTGCCAACTAGCGTCAGCCGCCCCCTGCACACCCGCCAGGTTGGCGATTGCCACCACTTGGTTATCCAGACGCAGCAACGGCAGGCGGTCGCGGACAAAAGCCGGTACGCGCAGTTCATTGAACAGGCGCTTGAGATCACGATGCCCACGCCCCGGCAAGAAAATCTGATCGCCGCCCTGGCGATACCCCAGCTGCCAATTACCCGCCGGCAAGGTGCCGTCAATGCGCACCAAACCATTCCCAGGCAATGCCACCTGCTGGTTACCTTGAACCGCAACACTGGCCAGCGTTGGCGAACGTAGCCAGTCACCGGCCAACCACCACAGACGCTCATCACTGCGGCGCAACTCCCCCGCCGCCAGCTTCCAGACTGGCGCAGCATCCACTGCCGCATCACGCAGCGCCTGCCAGCCGGCCCAGTGTTCGCTATCGGGCATCGCCGTCAGCGGGCGCAGCCAATAACGCAGGGCATTACGCTGGCGCGGCTCACTCAGATGGCGCAGCGTAGGCAATGCCAGGTTTGGCAGGCGCAGCCAGGCAAACTCGCCCGGCACTTCGGCGGCAGCTACGTCTTGCTGCGCCAGCTCATCGAGCAACTGCCCCGCCTCGCTCAGGTACGCAGCGCTGCGCGCCATATTCGCCGAGGCCTGCGGCCAGCGACTAAGCAACGCAGGCATCACCTGACGACGCAGGTAATTGCGCGAGAAGCGTTCATCGGTATTTGACGGATCCTCCACCCAGGCCAATCCGTGCTCGCCGGCATAGGCCAACAGCTCATCGCGCGAGCAGTTGAGCAGCGGCCGAACCAGCCGCCCCGCGCCCAGCGCACGACTCGCCGGCATCGCCGACAAACCCTGCACTCCGGCACCACGCAGCAGGCGGAACAACAGGGTTTCGGCCTGATCATCGCGATGCTGCGCAGTCAGTAGCACCTCGCCGGCACCCAGGCGAGCAGCAAAGGCCGCGTAGCGAGCATCGCGAGCCGCCTGTTCAAGGCTGGCCCCCAGAGCCACCTGCACATGCTCCACCTGCAACGGCACGGACAAGGCCGCACACAACTCACGGCAATGCGCCGGCCAGGCATCGGCCGCAGCCTGCAGGCCGTGATGAATATGAATAGCGGAAAGTGGCGGCAACGCCTCGCGCTGCGCCAGGCTAGCCAGCAGATGCAGCAGCACCGTCGAATCCAGGCCGCCGGACAGGGCAACACACCAGCTCGGGGCATTACGCCAGGGCTGCAGGGCATCACGCAGACGAATATGCACAGGAGTCATCGGCCAAGCTTAAAACAACAACGGGCCCGAAGGCCCGTTGTATGCGCAGCTACAGAGCAATCAGGCAATCCCGTAGCTCATCAGACGATCGTAGCGACGCTTGAGCAGCGCCTCAGTATCGAAGGTCTTCAGGTTGTCCAACTGGCCCCGCAGCGCCTGACGCACCGATTCCGCGGCAGCGGCCGGGTCATTGTGGGCACCGCCGAGTGGCTCGCCGATCACCTGATCGACAATGCCCAGGCCCTTCAGGCGCTCGGCGGTAATGCCCATGGCCTCGGCCGCATCGGGTGCCTTGTCGGCGGTCTTCCACAGAATCGAGGCACAGCCCTCCGGCGAGATCACCGAATAGGTGGAGTACTGCAGCATGTTCAGCTGATCGCATACGCCGATAGCCAATGCACCGCCGGAACCACCCTCGCCAATTACGGTGGCGATGATCGGGGTTTTCAGCCGCGCCATCACCCGCAGGTTCCAGGCAATCGCCTCGCTCTGCCCACGCTCTTCGGCGTCGATACCCGGATAGGCACCCGGGGTGTCGATAAAGGTCAGGATCGGCATCTGGAAACGCTCGGCCATCTCCATCAGGCGGCAAGCCTTGCGATAGCCCTCAGGGCGCGGCATGCCGAAGTTGCGGCGGACCTTCTCGCGGACTTCGCGGCCCTTCTGGTGGCCGATGACCATCACCGGCTCGCCATCCAGGCGCGCTACACCGCCGACAATCGCCGGATCATCGGAGAAATGCCGATCACCGTGCAGTTCGTCGAACTCGGTGAAGATGTGCTGCAGGTAATCCAGGGTGTAGGGACGGCGCGGATGACGCGCCAGCTTGGCGATCTGCCAGCTGGTCAGATTGCCGAAAATGCTTTCGGTCAGAGAGTTGCTCTTGTCCTGCAGACGCGCAATCTCGTCGCTGATATTGATCGAGTTGTCGCTACCGACCAGGCGAAGCTCTTCGATCTTGGCTTGCAGGTCGGCGATCGGCTGTTCGAAATCGAGAAAATTCGGGTTCATAGTCATCCGTCTTGCGTCGACGGCCAAGTGGCCGGGGAGCTGTATCCGTTTCGCGCCCTACCTTATAGCAGCAGGCGCATTCAGGTCGACACCGGCTGCACAGAAATCGGCAGCACCTCAGCGGTATCGCCACTGACAAGCGGGGCCAGGGCCCCACAAATCAGCGGTAGTGCAAAAAGACGTTGTCGCGGCCGAACTGGTCACGCAATGTCTGAATCAGGCTGTCTGCCGGCTCGATCCGCCAGCTCTCGCCAAACTGCAACTGAGCCTTGGCATCCGCACCACTGTAGTCGACGGTGATCGGGCAGGCCCCGCGATGACGCCCGCAGAGCTCGGCCAGCCAGCGCAGCCGGTCGCCCTTCAGCGCCTCGCTGGCAACCCGCAAACGCAGGCTGTCAGCCAGCCCGGTACGCGCGTCTTCCAGGCTCATCACCCGCTTGGCACGCAGGCGCAGGCCGCCGGAGAAGTCGTCGTTGCTCACCTCGCCTTCCACCACCACCAGAGCATCGGTCTGCAGCAGAGCCTGGGCGCTGTTGAAAGCTTCGGCAAACAGCGAGGCCTCGATCCGCCCGGAGCGGTCATCGAGGGTGATAAAGCCCATTTTGTCGCCCTTCTTGTTCTTCATCACCCGCAGGTTGATCACCAGGCCGGCGACCGTCTGATCGCCACGGGCTGGCTTGAGATCGACGATGCGCTGACGGGCAAAGCGGCGCACCTCACCCTCGTATTCGTCGATCGGGTGGCCGGTGAGGTACAGGCCCAGGGTGTCCTTCTCGCCTTTGAGACGCTCCTTGAGCGTCAGCTCACGGGCACGCAGGTGGTTGAGGTAGACATCCGCTTCGGCATCGGCGAAGACCCCGCCAAACAGGTCCATATGACCGCTGTCGTGGCTGCGTGCGGTCTGCTCGGCCGCCTGTACCGCCTCTTCCATGGCCGCCATCAGCACCCCACGGTTGCGGTCGATATTGGCCTTGTAGGCTTTCAGCTCTTCATGGAAATGCGGCCCCAGGCGATCCAGCGCGCCGCTGCGGATCAGTGCTTCGAGGGTGCGCTTGTTGATGCGTTTGAGGTCGACCCGCGAGCAGAAATCGAACAGATCCTTGAACGGCCCCTCCTGGCGCGCTTCGACGATAGCCTCCACCGGCCCCTCGCCCACGCCCTTGATCGCACCCAGGCCGTAGACGATCCAGCCGCCGTCGTTGACCGTAAATTTGAACTCGGAGATGTTCACATCCGGCGCATCGAGGCGCAGCTTCATGCTGCGGCATTCCTCGATCAGGGTGACCACCTTGTCGGTGTTGTGCATATCCGCCGAGAGCACCGCGGCCATAAAGGCGGCCGGGTGGTGGGCCTTCAACCAGGCGGTCTGATAGGAAACCAGGCCATAGGCCGCGGAGTGGGATTTGTTAAAGCCGTAACCGGCGAATTTCTCCACCAGATCGAAGATGTTGCCCGCAAGATTTGCATCAATGCCGTTATTGGCGCAGCCTTCGATAAAGCCGCCGCGCTGCTTGGCCATCTCCTCAGGCTTCTTCTTACCCATGGCGCGGCGCAGCATATCCGCCCCACCAAGGGTGTAACCGGCCATCACCTGGGCGATCTGCATCACCTGTTCCTGGTACAGGATGATGCCATAGGTGGGCTTCAGCACCGGCTCCAGACCTGCGTACTGGTAGTCCTGGTGCGGATAGGAAATCGGCTCGCGACCGTGTTTACGGTTGATAAAGTCGTCCACCATGCCCGACTGCAGCGGGCCGGGGCGGAACAGCGCCACCAGGGCGATCATGTCTTCCAGGCAGTCCGGCTTGAGCTTCTTGATCAGCTCCTTCATGCCGCGCGATTCAAGCTGGAACACCGCAGTGGTCTCGGCCTTCTGCAGCATGCTGAACGTCGGTTTGTCGTCCAGCGGGATAAAGTCGATATTCAGATCAGGCAGGCCCTGCTTGGCCTGTTCGCGGTTGATCGTCTCCATCGCCCATTTGATGATGGTCAGGGTGCGCAGGCCGAGGAAGTCGAACTTGACCAGGCCGGCAGACTCCACGTCATCCTTGTCGAACTGGGTTACCAGGCCGCCGCCCTCGTCGTCGCAGGCAATCGGCGAGAAGTCGGTAAGTTTGGTCGGGGCGATAACCACGCCACCAGCGTGCTTGCCAGTACCGCGGCAAATGCCTTCGAGCTTGAGCGACATTTCCCAGATTTCCCGGGCGTCTTCGTCGACCTTGAGGAAGTCGCGCAGCGGCTCCTCCATCTCGTAGGCTTTTTCCAGGGTCATGCCGACTTCGAACGGAATCATCTTCGACAGGCGGTCGGCCAGGCCGTAGGACTTGCCCTGGGCCCGCGCCACGTCGCGCACCACCGCCTTGGCCGCCATGGTGCCGAACGTGATGATCTGGCTTACCGCGTTGCGCCCGTACTTCTCGGCCACGTAATCGATCACCCGATCACGGCCGTCCATGCAGAAGTCGACGTCGAAGTCGGGCATGGAGACCCGTTCCGGGTTGAGGAAGCGCTCGAACAGCAGGTCATAGGCCAGCGGGTCGAGGTCGGTGATCTTCTGTACGTAGGCCACCAGCGAACCGGCACCCGACCCCCGGCCAGGGCCGACCGGCACGCCGTTGTTCTTCGCCCACTTGATAAAGTCCATCACGATCAGGAAGTAACCGGGGAAGCCCATCTGGATGATGATATCCAGCTCGAAATTCAGCCGGTCGATATACACCTGCTTCTTCGCGGCGTAATCCGGGGTGTCCTTGGGCAGCAGCACTTCCAGGCGCTCGTCGAGGCCGTCGAAGGAGACCTGACGGAAATACTCGTCCATGGTCATGCCGGCCGGCACCGGGAAATCCGGGAGGAAGTACTTGCCCAGCTGCACTTCGATATTGCAGCGCTTGGCGATCTCGAGGGTGTTTTCCAGAGCTTCCGGCAGGTCGCTGAACAGCTCGGCCATTTCTTCCGGGGTCTTCAGGTACTGCTGATCGGAATAGGTGCGCGGCCGGCGCGGGTCATCCAGGCTGCGGCCTTCGCCGATGCACACGCGGGTCTCGTGGGCGGCGAAGTCGTCCTGCTTGAGAAAGCGCACATCGTTGGTCGCCACCAGCGGCGCGCCGAGCTTGTCGGCCAGCGCCACGGCCAGGTGCAGATGTTCTTCGTCATTGACCCGGTTGGTGCGCTGCAGCTCCAGATAGAAGCGTTCGGGGAACACCTCCATCCACTCGCGCAGCAGGGCTTCGGCCAGCGCCGGCTCGTCATTGAGCAGGGCATGACCGACCTCGCCCTCCTTGGCCCCGGACAGGGCAATCAGCCCCTCGGCGGCGGCCTTGACCCAGTCGCGCTGGATAATCACCAGGTCGTTGCTCTGCCCTTCGCTCCAGCCGCGCGAGACCAGCTCAGTGAGATTGCGATAGCCCTTGGGGTTCATCGCCAGCAGGGTCAAACGCGAAAGCGGGCCGTCTTCCTCGGCACTGGCCAGCCAGATATCGGCCCCGCAGATCGGCTTGATGCCGCCGCCCATGGCGGCCTTATAGAACTTCACCAGCGAGCACATATTGCTCATATCGGTGACCGCCACCGCCGGCATGCCGGCTGCCGCCACTGCCTTGACCAGCGGCTTGACCCGCACCAGACCGTCGACCAGGGAAAACTCGGTATGCAGACGCAGGTGGACGAACGAAGCAGTCATGGCAGTCCTATATCAAACACAAAAACGACAAGGCGGGGATTGTACAGCCTTCGCCACGGCAAGCTCCAAGCCGCAGACGAGAAGTTTCGCATCCGCTGCTAATGCCGCATCCCCCGGCAGATTGCCCACAAGACCGAAATAAAGCCGAATCAGCGCAGAAGAGAGTCATAAATTTGACCAGCACCGCCCATTTCATTGGGCAAAGTCAAAAACAAGGCATTTTGATATCAAAATATGGAACGTACGTCACACTCCCCTGTCCATTGTGGCCATTCGGTGAGTTAGCGGTAGGCAGCAACATGGAGACGAAGCACAGCGTAATGATGGTTTTCGGCACGCGTCCGGAGGCCATCAAGATGGCACCGCTGGCGCAAGCTTTGCGCCAAACAGCCAATATCGACCTTCACATCTGCGTCACCGGACAGCACCGTGAAATGCTGCATCAGGTACTGCAGACCTTTGGCCTTGAGGTCGAGCAGGACCTGGCGGTGATGAGCCAGGGGCAAACCCTCAACGGTCTCTCCCAGCAGTTGCTCGCCGGCCTTGACCAGGCCTATGAAACCTTTCACCCCGACCTGGTATTGGTGCATGGCGACACCACCACCAGCTTCGTCGCCACCCTGGCGGCCTTCCATCGACATATCCCCGTGGCGCATATCGAGGCCGGTCTGCGCACCGGCAACCTGCGTTCGCCCTGGCCGGAAGAGGCCAACCGACGCATGACCGGGGTGCTCGCCGACCTGCATTTCGCGCCCACCCAGCGTTCCTGCGACAACCTGCTGGCTGAAGGCGTACCCGCCGAGAGTGTCGAGGTCACCGGCAACACCGTGATCGACGCCCTGCTCTGGATGAGCGAGCAGATCCATCGCACCGCCTGGCAGCCCGCCGCCGATTCGGCCCTGCGCCAGTTGCCCGAAACGGCGCGGGTGGTCCTGATCACCGGCCATCGCCGCGAGAATTTCGGCAAGGGTTTCGAACGCATTTGCCGCGCCCTGGCGCAATTGGCCGAGCGCTATCCCGAGGTGTATTTCGTCTACCCCGTGCACCTCAACCCGCAGGTGCAGGACGCCGTGTACAGCGTGCTGGACGGCAAGCCCAACGTGCGCCTGATAGACCCACTGGACTATCAGCACTTCGTCTGGCTGATGGACCGCGCCACCTTGATCCTCACCGACTCCGGCGGCGTACAGGAAGAAGCACCTTCCTTGGGCAAGCCAGTGCTGGTGCTGCGTAAGAACACCGAGCGCCCCGAAGCGGTGGATGCCGGCACGGTGCGTCTGGTCGGCACCCTGGAGTCGAGCATTGTCGCAGAAACGTCGCGCCTGCTGGACGACCCTGCGGCCTATGCCCAGATGTGTCACGCCCATAACCCCTACGGCGATGGCGAAGCCAGCGCGCGTATCGTTGCCCGTATCGAGCGCTGGTTGGCCGAACGTTCGACAGTGGTGGCAGGACAATGAACTTTGCCCTGGTCGACTTCTCCGCTTACCTCTTCTATGGCATCAAATGGCTGGTCTTTTCCCTTGCCTGGCTGATGCTGCTGCTGGGCCTCGATGACCTGTTTATCGACCTGGTCTACTGGGGTCGCTTGGTCAAGCGCCGCCTGGGTATCTACCGCCGGGAACCACGGGCCGACGAGGAGCTGCTCTACAGCGTCGCCGAACAACCCCTGGCCATCATGATCCCGGCCTGGCAGGAAGTCGGCGTGGTCGGGGAGATGGCGCGCCTGGCCGCCTCGACCCTGGACTACGAAAACTACCAGATCTTTGTCGGCACCTACCCCAACGACCCTGAGACCCAGGCCGACGTCGAGGCCGTGTGCCAGCAGTACCAGAACGTGCACCAGGTGGTCTGCGCCCGCCCCGGGCCGACCAGCAAGGCCGACTGCCTGAACAACGTGATCGATGCCATCCTCGGCTTCGAGGCCAGTGCACGGGTGCAGTTTGCCGGCTTTATCCTGCATGACGCCGAAGACGTGGTCTCGCCCATGGAACTGCGCCTGTTCAACTTCCTGCTGCCGCGCAAGGACCTGATCCAGATCCCGGTCTACCCCTACGCGCCGGACTGGAATGGCTTTACCGCCGGGCATTACGTTGACGAATTTGCCGAATACCACGGCAAGGACGTAGTGGTACGCGAGGCCCTGATCGGCCAGGTACCGAGCGCCGGGGTCGGCACCTGCTTTAGCCGCCGGGCGATCACCGCGCTGCTGGAAGAAGGTGACGGCGTGGCCTTCGACGTCCAGAGCCTGACCGAAGACTACGACATCGGCTTTCGCCTCAAGCAAAAGGGCATGAACTGCATCTTCGCCCGCTACCACGTCACCGACCCCTCACTGGCACCGCTGCGCGAGCTGAGCTGGGGCGTGTCGCCACGCTCGAGCCGAGTGATCTGCGTGCGCGAGCATTTTCCGCGTTCGCTGGGCTATGCCATCCGCCAGAAGTCGCGCTGGATAGTCGGCATCGTCTTCCAGGGCACCCGCACCCTGGGCTGGAGCAAGGACTGGAAGCTCAACTACTTCCTCTGGCGCGATCGCCGCGGAGCGCTGGCCAACCTGCTCGGCATGCTGGTCAACGCCCTGTTCCTGATACTGCTGGGGCTGTGGTTGAGCGCCTCGTACTTTCCTAACGCCTGGCACTTCCCCTCGCTGCTGGGTAACAGCCCGACCCTCAAGGTCCTGCTGTGGATCAACGGCCTGCTGCTGCTCAATCGGCTGTTTCAGCGCTTCTACTTCGTCAACCTGTATTACGGCGTCGGCCAGGGTCTGTTGTCCGCACCGCGGATGATGTGGAGCAACCTGGTCAACTTTCTGGCCAATGTCCGGGCCATTCGCCAGGTGCTGCAAATGGGCGACTCACGACGCGTAGCCTGGGACAAGACCACCCACGAATTCCCGGCAATGGGCAACCCGCGACGCCAGCCCATCGGCTTGCGTCTGGTCGAGATCGGAGCGCTGAGCAAGGCCCAGCTCGAAGAGGTCGTGGTGGCACCGCGTCGCCGTCTGCTGGGCCGAGAACTGCTGGTGCGCGGGCTGATCGACAGTTCGCAACTGACCCAGGTACTGGCCGAGCAGGCGGACCTGGAATGGGCACCGCTGGATCCCTTTACCCTCGACCCACGGTTGATCGACGCCCTGCCGGCGCGCCTGGCCCTGCGCTACTCGGTGCTGCCGATTGGCGTGGATGGCAAGGTGCTGATTCTGGCCAGCGAGCGGGCCCCCAGCGAAGTTTCTCTGGGCGTTATCAGCCGACAGTTGAAGCGCCCGGTCCGCTGCTGCCTGGCCCCCCAGGGCCGCGTGACCCTCGGCCTGCGCCACTGGTATGGCAATACCAACCTCGGCGAGCAGGAGCGCACGGTATTGGCGTTTCTGGCCGAGCGCCACGAAGACGCCGAGCTGATGGAGCAGGTTTGCCGCCATCAGGTGCTGCTGGGCGATCTGATTCAGGAATACGGCCATCTGCCCCCCAGTCTGCTGAGCCAGGCGCTGATGGATTTCGACCCGGCCAATGACTCCCTGGGCGAACACTTGATCGAGCGCGGACTGATCAGCCGACAAACCATGGAACAAGCCCTGCACGAACAGCAGGTCGAACAGAACACAGCCTATGAGCTGCTTAAGAGGCTGGCATGAAACCCTATATATTGACGCTGTCACTGCTGACCGGCCTGGCCCCCAATGCCTTTGCCCAGCCACTCAGCGAGTTCGAAACGTTCCGCACCTTCCCCTACCTCGACAAAGGCTACCGGGCAGCCAAGCAGAACGACTGGAGCGAAGTCGAGCGCCTGATGCGCCATGCGCTGGAGCGCGTCCCTCAACATCTTGAGGCCCGTGGTCTGCTGGTGCAGGCGCTGACCCAGCAGCAACGCTATGCCGAGGCCGCACGCGAAACCGAGACCCTGACCGGTACGCCGGAAGGGCTGCACGCCCTGTTCGAACTGCGCCAGGCCTGGATTACTCAGCACCCTCCCGCTGCCGAAGTGGTGGAAACCTGGCTGCAGGACAGCGCCGCCCCCGAGCGTCAGCGGCTGTGGCAGGCCTACGGCCTGGCCCTGGCCGAACGCCAGGGCGACGCCGCGGCGCTGCGCTGGATGCTGCAAGTGCCGGGAGACGAGGACGAAACCCTGCGCCGCTGGCGTGCGACCTCGGCGGAAAAACTCGGCAACTGGCCCGAGGTGATCAGCCAACTGGCCCCTCTGCAGCAAAACAACCGTTTGACCGAAGAGGACTGGGCCCGCCTGGGCCAGGCCTATGCCCAGCAACAGGACGATGCCGCGCTGCGGCACCTGCTGACCTCTGCACCAACCACCGAGGCGGCGGCCGCATTGCGGCGTCTGGCCGGCGAACGGGCGATTGCGCAGAACCGTACCGAAGCAGCCAAAGCCTGGCTGCTGGAGCAACAGGGCGAAGCCGCTCTGGACGACGCCCAGCGGCAGAGCCTGTGGGAACTGGCTCGCCAGAGTCGCGACAGCGCCCTGGTGGTGAGCCTTGGCGAGGAACTGCAGTACCCCTGCCTGGAAACGGTCGACTGGCTGAGCCGGCATGACCGGCCGGCAGCACTGGCCAAGTTCAAGCAGTGCCCGGCCGAGAGCAACCCGCAGCAATGGCTGACCCTGGCCCAACGCCTGCAAGCCACCGAAGCCCTGGCCGCGCAACGCCTGGCAGAGCCCTGGGAACAGCAACGCCGCGCCATCCTGCTCAACCAATGGCTGGCCCAGGGCAAAAACGAGCAGGTCCTGGACTGGCTCGCCGCGCAACCCCAGGATGCCCATGTGCTGCAGCAACAGGCCATGATCCGCCAGCGCCTGGGCCAGCAGCGCAACGCCGCGCAACTCTGGGAACAACTCTACGAGCGCAACGGCAGCACCCAGGCCCTGGATCAGGCCAGTTTTCTCTGGCTGGGCCTAGGCGAGCCACAACGGGCGCAGAACCTGCTAGAACGCGCCCAGCAGCGTGGCACCGCCCTGCCCGCCAGCGCCCAGCAGCGCCTGGCCGAGCTGTATGCCGGGCAACAGACGGCCATAACGGCGACTCAGGTCGAACCCTTGCTCAACCAGGTAAACGCCGACACCCGTGGCTTGCTGCTTGCCCGTCTGGCGGAGAACGGTGGCTGCGCTACGGTGCAGCGCAATGCCGGGCAACAGCCCCAGGAATTCGGGCAGCTGCGCGCTCTGGCCAGCTGCGCGCAGCCGGAACGTCCCGCCGAGGCCGCAGCCCATTACCGCCGCGCCGTCGAGCTGGGCGACTCGGCCAGCCGTCAACCGCTGGCCTATGCCCTGGATGCCGCGGGCGACCCGGCCGCCGCGCACCTTATATGGCAAGCCTACCCCACCGCCAAACTGGATAACGACGCGCGCCTGGCCGCAGCCCGCAGCGCCCTGGCGGCCGACCAACTGGCGATTGCCCAGGATCGCTGGCACAGCGCTGAGGCGGACAGCGCCGCAGCCTGGAGCCTGGGAGCGGCCATTGCCATGGCACAGAAGCAGCCAAAGCTGGCCCTGCAACGCCAGCGTCTGGCCTTGGCCCAGGAACCTGTGGCCGAGCAGTACTACACAGCCGCGGTCATCGCTTCGGCGGCCGACGAACCGGATCAGAGCCTGGAGTGGCTACGCGAGGCCGTGCGCCTGGCACCCGAAGAGCCACGCTACCGCGCCGATTACGCCATGCGGATGGCAGTGGCTGCCGAGCCGGGGCAACGCGAGCAATCCATCCCCCTGCTTCAGCAGGCCATTCAGGACTATCCCAAGGACTACCTGTTGGCCGAAACCCTGGCCATGCGTCATAACGAAGCCGGCGACAGCGCCGCCGCGCGCGCGCAGCTGCGCCGCGCCATCGACCTGGAAAGCACCCTGCTAGAGGAACGTGGCATGCCAGCCCTGGCGCAGGGCAGCCCGGATGCCGAAAGTATCGACCTGGAAAAACGCCGTTACCGCCAGCGCCGTGCCAACGAGGCGTTGTCCCGGCGCAACAGCATTACCCTGGCCAGTACCTGGTCGCCCGTCGGGGTCGCCGGCAGCGGTGCCAGCGCCGGTTCATCGGCGGAAAACATCCAGGTTGCCAGCTGGGATCACGCCCTCGGTGAGGAGCCCAGCACAGCCGGACGCAGCCTGTCGGTGTACGGTCGCGCCCTGCTGGGAAGCGGTAGCCGCAACCGTTACGGCGAAACCCTGGGCACCGGCATCGGCCTGCGCTACAAGCCATTCGGCGAGCTGAATCTCAACCTCTATGGCGAGCTGTATAGCGAAGGTCAGCTGAAGAGCCAAGCAGGCCAGTCCCGTGACGAGGGCGTCGATGTCGACTTCCTGCTGCGCGCCAGTGCCTCGCTGCTCGACCAGGGCGAATACCGCAATGACTGGCGCACCGACCAAAGCAATTGGAACGAGCGCTCCCTGTACCTGGATGCGGCCTGGTGGACCAAGCGCGGTGAGCACCAGTTGCTGGCACGCTACCAACAGGGCCGTGCTTACAAGCTGCCGTTTGCCGGGGCCCAGACACTGATGCCCTACGCCATGCTGCAGCTCACCAGCCAGGAGACCGACGACTGGCGCGAGGACCTGCGCGCGGGCCTGGGAGTACGTTGGCAGTTGTGGTCTCACGATGACCGCTACACTGCCTACCGTGGGCGCTTATCCATGCGCCTCGAATATCAACAAGCCCTCGGTGGCACCCTGTACGGAGGGGAGAACGGCTGGTTGAGCGCACTGGAGTGGAATTTCTAATGAAATCCCTGCTGTTGGCCCTGCTACTGCTTAGCCCCTTGCTTGCCCAGGCGGATGGTCGCCTGTTTTATCAGCCGCTGAATGTCGATGCGGCCTTGAGCCAGGAACAGTGGCGCGATATCTGGCGCGACACGGCGAAAAAAGGCGTCAAGACCCTGATTGTGCAGTGGACGCGCTTCGGCGATGAGGAGTTTGGTGGGGCTCAGGGCTGGCTGGCGAGCTCCCTGCGCGAGGCCCAGGGTCAGGGGCTGAAACTGATCCTGGGCCTGCATTACGACCCGCAGTTCTACCAGCAACTAGCCGAGCACCCGGACTTTGCCCAGTACTGGCAACAGCAGCTGGCGCTATCCCTGGAGCAACGCCAGCTGCTGGAGCAGGAGTGGCAAATCCCCGTCACGGGCTGGTACCTGCCCATGGAGCTGGACGACTGGAACTTTCGCGATATGGCCCGGCGCGAAGTCCTGCAACAGCAGCTGATCGGCTTTGCCGCCCAGCTGGGTCGCCCGCTGCACATGAGCGCCTTCAGCGGCGGCTTTCTGCCGCCCAACATTTACGCGGGCTGGCTGGACAGCCTGGCCCGCGTCGGTCTGACCCTCTGGTGGCAGGACGGCGTTGGCACCGGGGCACTGTCGCCCCTGGTGCGGCTGGCCTATGTCAGCGCACTGCCGTGCAAGGTAGGGATCATTCGCGAGGCGTTTCGTCAGGTCAGCGCCGAGGGGGAACCCTTTATGGCCGTACCCGGCTCGCCGAGTGCCTGGCCGCCCTGCCACTCCACAGCCGTATTCGAACTGCGCTACAGACCCTGGGCCCAGACGCTGTACGACATCCACTATGGTTTGCAATCACCCAGCCCGTTGCTGCGCTAGCAGGGAGCCCAAAAAGAGTGTGAAACCGTAGCGCGCTGGCGGCTGCTCAGCTTTGCGTCAGCAACGCCCGCACCGGAGCAAAGGAGCGCCGATGAATCGGTGTCGGGCCCAGACGGCGCAAGGCTTCCAAATGCACCGGGGTGGGATAGCCCTTATGCCCGGCAATGCCGTAGCCGGGATACTGCGCATCGAGCTGCTGCATTTCCCGATCGCGGCTGACCTTGGCCAGGATCGAGGCAGCGGCAATCGCCGGCACCTGGCTATCGCCCTTGACCACTGCGGCGCTGGGCACCTGCAGGACGGGGCAGCGATTGCCGTCGATCAGCGCCAGCCTGGGCGTGATGCTCAAGCCTTCCACCGCTCGCTGCATGGCCAGCATGGTGGCGTGGAGGATATTCAAGCGGTCGATTTCTTCCACTTCGGCACGGGCGATGCACCAGGCCAGGGCCTTTTCGCGGATTTCGTCGAAGAGTTTTTCGCGGCGCGCCTCGCTGAGTTTCTTCGAGTCGTTGAGGCCAAGGATCGGCCGCAACGGATCGAGAATCACCGCCGCCGTCACCACCGCGCCGCACAACGGGCCACGACCGACCTCATCGACCCCGGCCACCAGTTCCTGCACCAGGGTGAAATCCAGCCCTAGTTGCATCAGTTGCGCCCCAGCAACTGCAGCACGGCCTCGGCGGCCTGCACCGAAGCATCGCGGCGCAGGGCCCGGTGAATCACATCGAAGCCCTCGGTCTGCACCTCACCGCCATTGAGCAGCGGTGCCAGCAGCTGCGCCAGGGCTTCCGGGGTGGCCGCATCCTGAATCATCTCGGGCACCAGCAAACGCTCGGCCAGCAGGTTGGGCAGGGAAATGTAGTCGCTGGTGACCAGACGCTTGAGAATCCGGTAGGTCATGGGCGCAACCTTGTAGGCCACCACCATTGGCCGCTTGTACAGCAGCGCTTCCAGGGTCGCCGTGCCCGAGGCGATCAGTACCGCGTCGCAGGCCGCCAGGGCCTCGTGGGAGCGGCCATCGAGCAGAATCAACGGTAGATCGCGACCCACCAGCATCTGCTCCAGCTCCACCCGCCGCTGAGGGCTGGCGCAGGGCAGAACGAAACGAATACCCGGACGCAGGGTGCGCAAACGCACCGCCGCATCGAGAAACAGGCTACCCAGGCGCGCCACTTCGCCGCCACGACTGCCCGGCAGCAAGGCCACCACGGCCCCGTCCTGGGGCAGGTCGAGCGTCTCGCGCGCAGCGGCGCGGTCGGCCATGACCGGAATCGTATCAGCCAGGGGGTGACCGACAAAGCGCACCGGCACCTGGTGCGCATCGTAGAACTGCGCCTCAAACGGAAACAGGCAGAGCATCAGGTCGCAGGCTTCGCGGATCTTCAGCACGCGCTTCTGCCGCCAGGCCCAGACCGAAGGGCTGACGTAGTGCACGGTCTTGATCCCGGCACGGCGCAGCTTGAGCTCAAGGCCCAGATTGAAATCCGGCGCATCGATGCCGATAAACACATCGGGCTTGGCCGCGATCAGGGTCTTGACCAACTTGCGTCGACGCGCCAGCAACTCGGGCAAGCGCCCCAGCACCTCGACCAGGCCCATTACCGAAAGGCGTTCCATGGGGAAATAGGGATTCAGGCCCTGGGCCTGCATTAGCGGGCCACCGACGCCGATAAATTCGACCTGGGGATAGCGGGCCTTGAGCGCCTGTATCAACCCGGCACCGAGAATATCGCCGGAAGCCTCGCCAGCCACCAGCGCGACACGCATTAGAGCCGCCATGGGTTAGCGGGTAATGCCGCGTTGGGAAGCCAGGATAGAGTCG
This sequence comes from Pseudomonas sp., assembly GCF_035512415.1. GTDB lineage: Bacteria > Pseudomonadota > Gammaproteobacteria > Pseudomonadales > Pseudomonadaceae > Aquipseudomonas. The sequence continues at coordinate 232,262 of NZ_DATKDZ010000009.1, forward strand.
CGGAACACCGCGACTTCAGGAAATTGCTGGGCAGGCTCGGCCAGCTCGGCCAATGCCGCCTCGATGGTCAGGCCCTGGCGATACACCGTCTTGTAGGCGCGGCGCAGGGCGGCGATGGCTTCAACACTGAAGCCGCGGCGGCGCAGGCCTTCGAAGTTCATGCTGCGTGCCCCGGCCGGGTTGCCGGAAACCGTGACATAGGCCGGCACATCCTTGCCGATTGCACTGCCCATGGCGGCGAAGCTGTGCGCGCCGATATGGCAGAACTGATGCACCAGGGTGTAACCGGACAGGATCGCCCAGTCGGCGATATGTACATGGCCGGCCAACGCGACATTGTTGACCAGGATGCAATGGTTGCCGATCACGCTGTCATGGCCGACATGGGCATAGGCCATGATCAGGTTGTGGTCGCCCACGGTGGTTTCGTCACGATCCTGGATGGTGCCCCGGTGCATGGTCACACCTTCGCGAATGATATTGTGATCGCCAATCACCAGGCGCGTCGGCTCCCCCTTGTACTTGCGGTCAGGGGTATCCTCGCCCAGCGAGGAAAACTGATAGACGCGGTTGTGCTTACCAATTCTGGTTGGCCCTTTGATGATCACATTAGGCCCAAGCACGGTACCCTCACCAATTTCCACATCAGGCCCGATAATCGACCAAGGGCCGACGACCACGTCGTCGGCCAGCTTGGCACTGGGATCAATAATGGCGCGAGGGTCAATCAAACTCATAGTTTGCGTTCCGCACAGATGATTTCAGCCGAACAGACTTCTTTGCCGTCGACACTGGCCTTGCACTGGAACTTCCAGATGCTGCGCTTGCTGCTCAGGTAGCGGGCTTCAAGGATCAGCTGATCGCCCGGCACTACCGGATGGCGAAAGCGTAGCTTGTCCGAGCCGACAAAGTAATACAGGGTGCCATCGGAAGGCTTCACATTCATCATTTTGAAGCCGAGGATACCGGCGGCCTGGGCCATGGCCTCGATGATCAGCACGCCCGGCATGATTGGATGCTCAGGAAAATGCCCGTTGAAAAACGGCTCATTGATGCTGACATTCTTATAGGCACGAATGCACTTGCCTTCTACATCCAGCTCCGCCACCCGATCCACTAACAGGAAAGGGTAACGATGCGGCAGGTATTCGCGAATTTCGTTGATGTCCATCATTTCCAGAGAAGCCTGTAAGAGAAGAAGCCTGTAATTAAGAAGAAGCCGGCAAGCGCCGGCTCAGGCATCAGATGAAAAGTCTGCGCCTGAGGTCACGGCGGCCAGCTGCTTTTCCATTTGTTGCAGGCGACGCGCCATGTCATCCAGCTGCCTGATACGCGCAGCGCTCTTGCGCCACTCGGCGGCCGGCTGCATGGCAGTACCGGAAGAATAGGAGCCCGGCTCGGTGATCGAACGGGTGACCATGGTCATGCCGGTGACGAACACGCCATCGCAGACCTCGATATGCCCGACCATGCCCACGCCACCGGCGATCATGCAGTTCTTGCCGATCTTGGTACTACCGGAGATGCCCACACAACCGGCCATGGCGGTGTTGTCACCGACCTGCACGTTGTGCGCGATCATGATCTGGTTGTCCAGCTTGACCCCATTGCCGATCAGGGTGTCGGCCAAAGCGCCGCGGTCGATGGTGGTATTGGCCCCGATTTCGACATCATCGCCAATGCTCACACCACCGATCTGGGCAATCTTCTGCCAGACGCCCTTCTCGTTGGCAAAGCCGAAGCCTTCGCCGCCGATGACTGCGCCCGACTGAATCACCACCCGCTTGCCGATATGCACATCGTGATACAGGGTCACGCGCGGGGCTAGCCAGCCGCCCTCGCCGATCGAGGCGCGCGCGCCGACTACGCAATGGGGACCGACCGTCACGCCTGCGGCGATCTGCGCGCCACTCTCGACCACCGCAAAGGCACCAATACTGGCGCTGCCATCGACCCGTGCGTCAGCCGCGACCACGGCTGTCGGATGCACCCCTGGCAAGGCCAGGGGTTTGCGATCGAACAGGTGGGAAAGCTGGGCATAGGCCAGGTAGGGATTGACCACGACCAAGGCATTGCCGGCATAGCCAGCGGCATCGGCGGCGGTCAGCAGCACCGCAGCGGCGCGACAATCATTGAGAAACTTGCGGTACTGCGGATTGGCCAAAAAGCTCAACTGATCGGGCCCGGCTTCCTGCAAGGTGGCCAGGCCCGCGATCAGAATATCGGCCGAGCCACTGACAGTGGCTCCCAGCCGCTCGGCCAATTGGCCGAGGGTATAGGTCGCACTCATGATCAGCGCAGCTGATTCATGCGCTCGATAACCTGACGGGTGATGTCGAACTGAGGTTTGACATCAATCACCGCACCGCGCTCCAGCACCAGGTCGAAGCTGCCTTTCTTGATCACTTCTTCCACGGCCTTGTCCAGATTCGGCTTGAGCTTCTTGAGCATCTCGCGGTCGGCAACGGCTTTGGCTTCGTTCAGCTCCTTGGACTGGAACTGGAAGTCACGGGCTTTCTGCTTGAATTCAAGCTCCAGACGCTCACGCTCGGCGGTCTGCATCTTCTCGCCATCTTTGACCAGACGGTCCTGAATGCGCTTGGCATCGCTTTCCAGGGTTTTCAGCTTGTTCAGCTGCGGGCCGAACTTCTTCTCGGCATCCACTGCATAACGTTTGGCCGCGTCGGATTCGAGCAGGGCCATCTGATAATTCAATACTGCCACTTTCATCTGGGCAAAGGCCGGGGTTGCCAGCAGGGCAACGCTTAACAGAACCAGTTGAGTCAACTTACGCACGGTGCAACTCCTGCAAATACTGTGGGTGTTCGATGATCAGACCTAGAAGGTCTGACCGAGAGAGAACTGGAAAACCTGGGTATCGGCATCGTCTGGTTTGACGATCGGCATGGCCAGGCTGAAACTCAGGGGACCCAGGGCGGTAATCCAGGTCAGGCCAACGCCGACGGAACTGGCCAGCTCGCCTGCATCGATACCGTTGCAGCTGGTCTGGGTGTCGCCGCAGCTGGTGTCGAACACATTACCCACATCCCAGAACAAGGCGGTACGCAGCGAACGCTGGTCCTTGACGAAGGGCATGGGGAACAACAGTTCGACGCCACCCTGGACCAGTACGTTACCACCGAACGGCAGTGGATCATCATCGGGGTCATTCTGGGTGCCCTCATTGCCCGTCACAGCCTCACCACGACTTGGCGTACTGCGCGGGCCCAGGCTGTTGTCCTTGAAGCCACGCACCGAACCGAAGCCGCCGGCATAGTAGTTCTCGTAGAACGGCAACTCGCTGGTGGAGCCATAGCTTTCGCCGTAGCCCAGTTGAGTGTGCAGACGCAAGGTGTAGGTGTCGCTCAACGGGGTGAAGACCTGGCCGCGATAATCGACCTTGAAGAACGACAGGTCGCTGCCCGGCACCGTGGTTTCAAACACCAGGCTCTGCGAGTGGCCACGGTTGGCCAGCACACCGCGGTTGAGGGTCGACTCGGACCAGCCGACCGACGCCTTGAGGTTCAGGTAACTGTCGCCCTCTTCTTCCATAAAGTCGAAGATTTCGTCAACGGTATAAACCCCGGTGCTGATGCTGTCGCTCTGAATAGTCAGGCCATAGGTCAGGCGCGAGGTATCGCTGATCGGGTAACCGATGCTGACGCCGGCACCGTAGCTGTCCACCGCATAGCTGGACACATCGGTGTTCAGCTCGTCGTAGTCGGTTTCACGGAAGAAGGCGTTGTAACCCAGGCTGACACCGTCCGGCGTCCAGTAGGGATTGACGAAGCCGAAGTTGTAGCTGCTCTGGTATTCGCTGCGGTTCAAGCCCAGGGTGACCCGGTTACCGGTACCCAGGAAGTTGCTCTGGCTGATCGAACCACCCAGGATCAGGCCGGCATTCTGAGCAAAACCGACGCTGGCGGTGATGGAGCCGGAAGCCTGCTCTTCAACGCTGTAGTTGACGTCGATCTGGTCATCGGTACCCGGCACCTGCGGGGTTTCGACGTTGACTTCCTTGAAGTAGCCAAGGCGCTCCAGGCGTACCTTGGACTGATCGATCAGGTAGGTCGAAGCCCAGCCGCCTTCCATCTGGCGCATTTCACGACGCAGCACCGAGTCTTCCGACTTGGTGTTGCCGCGGAAGTTGATGCGATTGACGTAAGCGCGCTTGCCCGGATCAACCACAAAGGTAATGGACACGGTGCCGTCGTCGTTGGCCACCGGCACACCGTTGACGTTGGCGAAGGTATAGCCTTCGTTACCCAGGCGGCGGGTGATCAGCTCGGAGGTGGTGGTCATGACTTTGCGCGAGAACACCTGCCCTTCCTTGACCAGCAGCAAGGCGCGCACGTCATCTTCGAGATTCTTCAGGTCACCGCTGAGGGTAACGTCACGCACGCTGTATTTTTCGCCTTCGTCGACGTTGACGGTGACGTAGACGTGCTTCTTGTCCGGGGTGATGGACACCTGGGTCGAGCTGATATCCATATTGATATAGCCGCGATCCAGGTAATAGGAACGCAGGCGCTCCAGGTCACCGGAGAGCTTCTCACGGGCATACTTGTCATCATTCTTGAAGAAGGACAGCCAGTTGCTGGTCTTCAGCTCGAACAGGTCGATCAGGTCCTCGTCGGAGAAAACAGTGTTACCCACCACGTTGATGTGCTGGATAGCCGCGACCGAGCCTTCGTTGATATTGATCTTCAGCGCCACGCGGTTACGCGGCTGCGGAATCACTTCGGCTTCGATCTCGGCGGAGTAGCGGCCCTGGGCCACATACTGACGCTGCAGTTCGTTACGCACGCCTTCCAGGGTTGCCCGTTGGAAAATCTCGCCCTCGGCCAGGCCAGACTGGTTCAGGCCCTTAAGCAGGTCTTCGCTGCTGATTGCCTTGTTGCCATCGATTTCGATACTGGAAATCGAAGGGCGCTCGACCACGCTGATCACCAGCACATTGCCGTCGCGACCCAGTTGGATATCCTGAAAGAAGCCGGTCTTGAACAGTTCCCGGGTGGCTTCCACCAGAGAACGATCATCCGCTTCCCCACCGACATTCAGCGGCAAGGCTCCGAATACGCTGCCTGCGGAAACCCGCTGCAGGCCGGTAACGCGAATATCGGAAATGGTGAAGGACTCAGCGTGAACTTCGGTGATCATCAGTGCGGCAAGCACCGCAGGTAGCAGCAGACGTTTCATGAAGTCCTTTCTTATTCCAACTGACAATAAAAAATCTGCCGCTAGGTGCGACAGATTTGTAATTCAGTAGCGGTTACAGCCGGCTCAGATCGTTTACCAGGGCGAGCAACATGACCCCGATGATCAAACTGATACCAATCTGCATCCCCCAACCCTGTATCCGTTCAGACAGCGGGCGGCCACGCACCCACTCGACCAGATAAAAAAGCAGATGCCCCCCATCCAGAACAGGGATGGGCAACAGATTGAGAACCCCCAGGCTTATGCTCAGGTAGGCCAGGAAGGTTAGAAAATCCCCAAAACCCGACTCAGCAGAAGCGCCCGCCACTTTAGCAATGGTTATCGGCCCGCTCAAGTTTTTTACCGAGAGCTCGCCAAACAGCATTTTCTTCAATGAATGAAGGGTCAGAACGCTCATGGTCCAGGTGCGTTTGGCCCCTTCGAACACCGCATCCACAGGGCCATAGCTGACCTGTCGGAGCATTTCAGGGGGCCATTCGATGCCCTGCACCCCAGCCCCCAGATAACCTGTACGGGCCTCATCCTCACCGCGCGCAGCCAACGCCAGAGTCTTCTCCAGACGCTGGCCCTGCCGCTCGACCAGCACGGCCACGGTTTTGCCCGGCAGGCCACGCACCCGATCGACCAACTGTTGCCAGTCCTGCAGCGCCTGGCCATCCAACTCCAGCAGGCGATCGCCCACCTGCAGACCGGCGGCCGCAGCAGGCCCCTTGGGATCGAGCTGCGCCAGCACCGGCTCAAGCGCCGGACGCCATGGGCGAATACCCAAGGCAGCAATCGGATCGGGTTCATCTGCGCCGCGCAGCCAGTTATCCAGGGCGATCTGCCGCGGGCTATCGGCTGTGGAACCCGGCTCGCGCACCGCCAGATTCAGGTTGCCGCTCTCACCAAGACGGCGCACCAACTGAAGATTGACCGCCGACCAGCCCAGGGTCGTCTGACCGTTGACCGCGACTATTTCCTGACCGGCCTGCAAACCGGCCACTTCAGCCAGGCTGCCACTCTCGACCGCACCGATTACCGGACGCACCTGCTGGCTACCGATCATCGCCACCAGCCAGAAGAACACCAGAGCCAACAGGAAGTTGGCCACCGGCCCCGCCGCGACGATGGCGATGCGCTGACGCACCGACTTGCGATTGAACGACTGTTCCAGTTGCTCGGGTGGCACATCCCCCTCGCGCTCGTCGAGCATCTTCACGTAGCCACCCAGGGGAATGGCCGCGATTACGAACTCGGTACCCTGGCGGTCACGCCAACGCAGCAAGGGCGTGCCAAAACCCACGGAAAACCGCAGCACCTTGACCCCGCAGCGACGGGCGACCCAGAAATGGCCGAACTCATGAAACGTCACCAGCACCCCCAGCGCAACCAGGGTACCCACCACCATATAAAGCGCACTCATCAAACTTCTCCGCGGCTACTACCGCCCAGGCATTGCTGCGCCAGACTGCGTGCACGCTTATCTGCGGCCAGCACCGTATCCAGGTTTTCGACCGCCCGGACGGCTTCGGCGTTCAGTACGCTGTCGATGATACTCGCGATCTCCGGGAAGCGAATGCGCCGCTCAAGAAAGGCCGCCACCGCCACTTCGTTGGCCGCATTAAGCATGGCCGGCGCGGTACCGCCCGCCTCTGCCGCTTGCCGCGCCAGGCGCAGACAGGGAAAGCGCTGTTCGTCGGGGGCCTGAAAATCCAGGCGCGCGACGGCAAACAGATCCAGCGGTGCGACCCCGGAATCGATACGCTCCGGCCAGGCCAGGGCATGGCTGATGGGGGTGCGCATATCCGGGTTACCCAGCTGCGCCAGCACCGAGCCATCGACATAATCGACCAGCGAATGGATCACGCTCTGCGGGTGCACCACCACCTCGATCTGCGCAGGCTTGGCATCGAACAACCAGCAGGCCTCGATCAACTCCAGGCCCTTGTTCATCATGCTTGCCGAATCCACCGAGATCTTGCGCCCCATCGACCAGTTGGGATGGGCGCAGGCCTGCTCGGGCGTCACATCCTGCAGCTGCGCAAGCGGCATCTCGCGGAAAGGACCGCCCGAGGCGGTCAGCAGAATACGCCGCACCCCGACCTGCGGCAGGCCGCGAGCATAGTCGCCGGGCAGGCACTGGAAGATCGCGTTGTGCTCGCTGTCGATGGGCAACAACACGGCACCGCTGCGCTTGACCGCCTGCATAAACAGCGCACCGGACATCACCAGGGCTTCTTTATTGGCCAGCAGGACCTTCTTGCCCGCCTCCACCGCCGCCAGGGTCGGCGGCAGGCCAGCCGCGCCGACAATAGCCGCCATCACCGTATCCACCTCGGGGTGCGCGGCGACCTGACACAACCCTGCGGGGCCGTGCAGCACCTCAGTGGCCAAACCTGCGGCGCGCAGATCAACCTGCAACTGGTGCGCGGCAGCGGCCTCGGGCACCACGGCAAAACGCGGGCGGTAGAGCAGGCACAGGGCTTCAAGCTCAGTCAGGCGACTGAAGCCGGAAAGCGCAAAAATCTGATAGCGCTCGGGGTGGCGGCCGATCACATCCAGGGTGCTCAGGCCGATTGAGCCGGTTGCCCCGAGCACGGTGACCTGCTGCAGAGGACTCACAGAGCGCCCCAGCCGGCCAGCCACAACAGAGCAGCGAAGACCGGAATCGCCGCGGTCAGGCTGTCGATACGGTCCAGCACGCCGCCGTGGCCTGGCAGCAGATTGCTGCTGTCCTTCACCCCGGACTGACGCTTGAACATGCTTTCGGTCAGGTCACCGACCACCGAGACCAGCACCACCACGGCGGTGCCGGCCAGGGCCAGGAACAGGTCGAGAGCCGACCAGCCACGGTAGAGGCCCACCAGCAGGCAAATCAGCAGGGTGGCCAGCAAGCCGCCAAACACCCCTTCCCAGCTCTTGCCGGGACTGACCCGCGGGGCCAGCTTGCGCTTACCAAAACGTCGGCCGGAGAAATAGGCACCGATATCCGCGCCCCAGACCAGCACCATCACCGCCAGAATCAGCCAATTCGCCTCAGGCCACTGCTTGAACAGCACCAGGCCCTGCCAGGCCGGCAGCAGAATCAGCAAACCTATCAGCAGCCTGACCGGAACCTGCGTCCAGTAACGGCTGCTGGCCGGATAACCCAAGACCAGAAAGGTCGCCACCGCCCACCAGACAACCCCAAGCAGCAGCACCCAGGGTGCCAACGCAGGCAGCAGATACAAACCGAACAACAACGCGGCCACCAACGCGGCGTAGGCCACGCGCTGCACCTGAGCAGTAAAGCCGGCCAGACGCGCCCATTCCCAGGCCCCCAGGCTGACTACCGCTCCGATAAACAGGGCGAACAGCCCACCGTCGAGCAGAAAGAAGCCACCCAACGCGAACGGCAACAGCACCAGCGCCGTGATAATTCGTTGCTTGAGCATTAGCTACGCGCCTCGGCAGCCAGCTGCTCGCTGGTCTTACCAAAGCGACGCTGACGGCTAGCAAAATTGGCCAGGGCTTTACGCATGGCTTCGTGTTTGAAATCCGGCCAGAACAGGTCGGAGAAATACAGCTCAGTGTAAGCCAGCTGCCAGAGCAGGAAGTTGCTGATGCGATGCTCGCCACCGGTGCGGATGCACAGGTCAGGCAAGGGCAAATCACCGGTTACCAGGCAGCTCTGCAGCAGCTCGGGGGTGATATCTTCGGCGCGCAAATGGCCACCCTGAACCTCCCGCGCCAGCCGCTGAGCGGCCTGGGCGATATCCCACTGACCGCCATAGTTGGCCGCCACCTGCAGGACAAAGCGCTTATCGCCGGCGGTCTGCGCCTCGGCTTCACGCATGGCCGCCTGCAACTCGGGATGAAAACGCGAGCGGTCGCCGATAATGCGCAGGCTGATGTCATTGTCGTTGAGGCGCTTGGCCTCACGGCGCAGCGCACCGAGAAACAGCTCCATCAACGCACTGACTTCCTCGGCCGGGCGCTGCCAGTTTTCACTGGAGAAGGCGAACAGGGTCAATACCTCAACCCCGGCCTCGGCACACACCTCGATAACCGCACGCACCGCATCGACACCGGCTTTATGGCCGGCAACACCCGGCAGCAGGCGCTTTCTCGCCCAGCGGTTATTGCCGTCCATAATGATCGCCACATGCCGCGGCACAGCGACCTGGTTACCGTCTTTGGTCTTGTCCATGACGATACCCTGGCCGTTAAACGGCCATCAGATCCGCTTCTTTCTGCTTCACAGCCACTTCGATCTCGGCCACGAACTTGTCAGTCAGCTTCTGGATCTCGTCAGCGGCGCGGCGCTCTTCGTCTTCGCTGATTTCCTTTTCCTTGACCAGGTCTTTCAACTGGCTCAGGGCATCGCGACGGATATTGCGCACGGCAACACGGCCATCTTCGGCAGCATCACGGGCCTGCTTGGTGAAGCCCTTGCGGGTTTCTTCGGTCAGGGCCGGCATGGAAATCAGCAGCAGCTCGCCCAGGTTGGTCGGGTTGAAACCCAGACCGGAGCTCTGGATGGCCTTGTCGACGGCCGCCAGCATATTGCGCTCAAAGGCCACGACCTGCAGGGTGCGCGAATCCTTGACGGTGACGTTGGCCACCTGGTTCAGCGGGGTGTCCGAGCCGTAGTAAGGCACCATCACGCCGCCGAGGATGCTCGGATGAGCCTGACCGGTACGGATACGGCTGAATGCATGGAGCAGCGATTCCAGGCTCTTCTGCATGCGCACTTGGGCGTCTTGCTTGATCGCGTTGATCATTCTTTGTTTTCCTCAATCAGAGTGCCTTCGGCACCACCCACTACAACATTCAGCAGGGCACCGGGCTTGTTCATATTGAAAACCCGCAGCGGCATATTATGGTCGCGGCACAGACAGATTGCCGTCAGGTCCATGACGCCCAGCTTGCGGTCGAGTACTTCATCGTAGGTCAGACGGTCGAACTTCTCGGCGTGCGGATCCTTGAACGGATCGGCAGTGTACACACCGTCCACCTTGGTTGCCTTGAGCACCACGTCAGCATCGATCTCGATGGCGCGCAGGCAGGCAGCCGAATCGGTGGTGAAGAACGGGTTGCCAGTGCCAGCGGCGAAAATCACCACCTCACCGGTCTTCAGATGACGCAGCGCCTTGCGCCGGTCGTAGTGGTCGGTCACCCCAACCATGGAGATGGCCGACATAACGATGGCCGGGATATTCGAACGCTCCAGCGCGTCGCGCATGGCCAAGGCGTTCATCACAGTGGCCAGCATGCCCATATGGTCGCCGGTGACCCGGTCCATGCCGGCAGCGCTCAGCGCCGCACCACGGAACAGGTTGCCACCGCCAATCACCAGGCCGACCTGTACGCCGATACCGACCAGCTGGCCGACTTCCAGCGCCATGCGATCGAGCACCTTGGGGTCGATACCGAAGTCTTCCGACCCCATCAGGGCTTCGCCGCTAAGTTTGAGCAGAATGCGCTTATAGCGCGGTTGACGACCACTCACCTGCTGAGCCATTACCAGTCTCTCCTGCGGCGTTAGAATTCTGTGCGCCCCCGCGGGCCGCCATTATCGAGCGCTTCGACAGCGCCCTGAGCGGTTGGTGCCGAAGCCCAATCACCCGTTACAGCCTGCCATCCCCCTAATTTGACAAAGAGGCCGCGCGCGTTAGCGGGCAGCCTCTTCGGGGCGACAGCGGTTAGCCGTCTTACTGCTTGCTGGCAGCAGCTACTTGCGCAGCAACTTCTTCAGCAAAGTTGTCGACCGGCTTCTCGATGCCTTCGCCAACCTTGAAGTAGGTGAAGGAAACGATTTCAGCACCGGCTTTCTTGGCCAGAGCACCGACCTTGATTTCCGGATCCTTAACGAAGGCTTGCTCAACCAGGCTGGCTTCAGCAAGGAACTTCTGGATACGACCGGCAACCATCTTCTCGACGATTTCAGCCGGCTTGCCCTTGATCTTGTCTTCGTTGAGGCTGACGAACACGGCTTTCTCGCGCTCGATGGCTTCAGCGGAAACTTCCGAAGGCAGCAGGAATTCAGGGTTGCTTGCAGCTACGTGCATGGCGATGTCTTTGGCCAGGTCGACGCTGCCGCCCTTGAGCACAACCACAACACCGATCTTGTTGCCGTGCAGGTAAGCACCCAGAACATCACCTTCAATACGCGCCAGACGACGGATATTGACGTTCTCGCCGCACTTGGCAACCAGAGCCAGACGAGCTTCTTCTTGAGCAGCGATCAGCGGCTCAACTGCAGACAGCTTGTCAGCGAAGGCTTTCTCGACACTGGCAGCAACGAAGCTCTTGAAGTCGTCCTGCAGAGCCAGGAAGTCGGTCTGCGAGTTAACTTCGAGAATAACGGCAGTCTTGCCATCTTCCTTGATGCTGATGGCACCTTCGGCAGCCACGTTGCCAGCTTTCTTGGCAGCTTTGATCGCGCCGGAAGCACGCATGTCGTCGATGGCTTTTTCGATGTCGCCGCCAGCCTTGGTCAAGGCCTTCTTGCAATCCATCATGCCTTCGCCAGTACGCTCACGCAGTTCTTTAACCAACGCTGCAGTAATTTCTGCCATTTCAAAATCCTCTGGATAGGTTGTTAACCATTCCACCCGCCAAAAACGGGCGCTCAATTCGTAACGCATTGCCGACAATGACTAGAAACAATTGCAACTACACGTCGGCGATGGTTTTCAAGGTGGCAAAAAGGGGGCCAAGCCCCCTTTTTGCGAACTAAGCAAACGCTATGCGCGCTTTACTTAGCCTTCAGCAGCTTCTGCAGCCGGGGCTTGCTCGACGAATTCGTCGGTGCCGCCGTTAGCGTTGGTGCGACCACGGATTACCGAGTCAGCCATTGCACCCATGTACAGCTGGATGGCGCGGATGGCGTCATCGTTACCTGGGATGATGTAGTCAACGCCTTCCGGGCTGCTGTTGGTATCGACGATGCCGATAACTGGGATGCCCAGCTTGTTGGCTTCGGTGATAGCAATGCGCTCGTGGTCAACGTCGATCACGAACAGAGCGTCTGGCAGACCGCCCATGTCCTTGATACCACCCAGGCTGCGATCCAGTTTTTCCAGATCACGGGTGCGCATCAGGGCTTCTTTCTTGGTCAGCTTGGTGAAAGTGCCGTCCTGGGACTGAACTTCCAGATCACGCAGACGCTTGATCGAGGCGCGGATGGTTTTGTAGTTGGTCAGCATGCCGCCCAACCAGCGATGATCGACGTACGGCGAACCGCAACGTGCTGCTTCTTCAGCAACGATCTTGCCAGCGGAACGCTTGGTGCCCACGAACAGAATCTTGTTTTTGCCCGAAGCCAGTTTCTCAACGAAGGACAGCGCTTCGTTGAACATCGGCAGGGTTTTTTCAAGGTTGATGATGTGGATCTTGTTGCGCGCGCCGAAAATGTACTTGCCCATTTTCGGGTTCCAGTAACGGGTCTGGTGGCCGAAGTGCACACCGGCCTTCAGCATATCGCGCATGTTGACTTGGGACATGATAGTTCCTTGATAAGTCGGGTTAGGCCTCCACGTATCCCAGCTTCCAACCGTGCGAACTCGTCGCAAGGCACCCAGGAAACCGTGTCGATACGTGTGTGGGTTTAAGCTTTCGGGCCTGTAGCCCGTAAAGCGGCGCGTTTTATACCATAAAGGGCTGCAGCAAGCTACAGGCTTCAAGCGTCAAGTTGCTGCCACCCTGCTTGCGGCTTATGGCTTGCGCCTTGAAGCTGTTAAGATGACGCCCTTTCTGTTCGCGTTCGAGAGCCGCATATGACCGTCACCATCAAAACGCCCGCCGAAATCGAGAAAATGCGCGTAGCCGGTCGCCTGGCTGCCGAGGTTCTGGAAATGATCGGCGAGCACGTCAAACCCGGCGTCACCACCGAAGAACTCGACCGCATCTGCCACGACTATATAGTCAACGTGCAGCAGGCCATTCCCGCGCCGCTCAACTATAAAGGCTTCCCCAAGTCGATCTGCACCTCGGTCAATCACGTGGTCTGCCACGGCATCCCGAATGACAAGCCGCTGAAAGAAGGTGATGTGATCAACATCGACATCACCGTGATCAAGGACGGCTACCACGGCGATACCAGCAAGATGTTTATGGTCGGCAAGGTCCCCGAGTGGGCCGAGCGCCTGGCCAAGATCACCCAAGAGTGCATGTATAAAGGTATCGAGCTGGTCAAGCCGGGCACGCGCCTGGGCGATATCGGCGAGGTGATCCAGAAGCATGCAGAGAAGAACGGTTTCTCCGTGGTACGTGAATACTGCGGCCATGGCATTGGCGCGGTGTTCCATGAAGAACCACAGGTCCTGCATTACGGCCGCGCCGGCACCGGCATGGAATTGCAAGAAGGCATGACCTTCACCATTGAGCCGATGATCAACCAGGGCCGCCCGGAAACCCGCACTCTGGGTGACGGCTGGACCGCGATCACCAAGGACCGCAAGCTCTCCGCCCAGTGGGAACACACCATTCTGGTGACTGCCGACGGTTACGAGATCTTCACTTTGCGCAGCGATGACAGCATCCCGCGCACCTCGGCCTGAGCCCTCGCCGTGTCTGCTTTATAGAAGGAAGGCTGTTGCATGCCGCAGGTAGATCCCGAACTGTTCGACCGTGGCCAGTTCCAGGCGGAGCTGGCGCTCAAATCCAGCCCCATCGCCGCGTTCAAGAAGGCCATTCGCCGCGCCCACGACGCCCTCGATGCCCGCTTCAGAGCCGGCCGCGACGTGCGCCGCCTGGTCGAGGATCGCGCCTGGTTCGTCGACCAGATTCTGCGCGAAGCCTGGGATCGCCTGTCCTGGAGCGCGGATGCTGAAATCGCCCTGCTGGCGGTGGGCGGCTACGGCCGCGGCGAACTGCACCCCTATTCGGATATCGACCTGCTGATCCTGCTGAACAGCAACGACCACGAAACCTTCCGCGAACCGATCGAACGCTTCCTCACCCTGCTCTGGGACATCGGCCTGGAAGTCGGGCAAAGCGTGCGTTCGGTGAACGAATGCGCCGAGGAAGCCCGCGCCGACCTGACGGTGGTCACCAACCTGATGGAAAGCCGCACCATCGCCGGCCCCGAGCGCCTGCGCCAACGTATGCAGGCGGTCACCAGCACCGAGCAGATGTGGCCGAGCAAGCATTTCTACCTGGCCAAGCACAAAGAACAGCGTGCTCGCCACAGCAAATACAACGACACCGAATACAACCTGGAGCCCAACGTCAAAGGCTCGCCGGGCGGCCTGCGCGATATCCAGACCATCCTCTGGATCGCCCGCCGCCACTCCGGCACCCTCAACCTGCACGCCATGGTCAACCAAAGCTTTCTTCTGGAAAGCGAATACGCCCTGCTCGCCGCCAGCCAGGAGTTTCTCTGGAAGGTGCGCTACGCCCTGCATATGCTTGCCGGCCGCGCCGAAGACCGTCTGCTGTTCGACCATCAAAGCCGGGTCGCCGCTCTGCTCGGCTTCGAGGACAGCGACCCCAAGCGCGCCATCGAACGCTTTATGCAGAAGTACTACCGTGTGGTGATGGCCATCGCCGAACTCAGCGAGTTGGTCAACCAGCACTTCGAAGAACAGATTCTGCGCGCCGGCGAAGTCGGCCCGGCCAGCCAGCTCAACAGCCGCTTCCAGCTGCGTGACGGCTATATCGAAGTCACCCACCCGAACGTATTCAAGCGCACCCCGTTCGCCATCATGGAAGTCTTCGTGCTGATGGCCCAGCACCCGGATATCAAAGGCGTGTGCGCCGACAGCATCCGCCTGCTGCGCGAACACCGGCACCTGATCGATGAGGATTTCCGCCGCGATATCCGCAACACCAGCCTGTTTATCGAGCTGTTCAAGAGCCCCCAGGGCATCCACCGCAACCTGCGGCGGATGAACCGCTACGGCATCCTCGGCCGTTACCTGCCGGAGTTCGGCCATATCATCGGGCAGATGCAGCACGACCTGTTCCACATCTATACAGTCGATGCGCACACCCTGAACCTGATCAAACACCTGCGTAAGTTCAAGTGGACTGAGCTGGCGGAAAAATTCCCCCTGGCCAGCGAGCTGATGGAGACCCTGCCCAAGCCTGAGCTGATCTACCTGGCCGGGCTCTACCACGACATCGGCAAGGGCCGTGGCGGCGACCACTCGGAACTCGGCGCAGTGGATGCAGAAATATTTTGCGCCCGCCATCAGTTGCCCAACTGGGACTCCAAGCTGATCGTCTGGCTGGTCCAGCACCACCTGGTGATGTCCACCACGGCGCAGCGCAAGGATTTGTCCGACCCGCAGGTGATCTTCGATTTCGCTCGCCTGGTCGGCGACCAGACCCGCCTGGACTACCTCTACGTGCTGACCGTGGCCGATATCAACGCCACCAACCCGAGCCTGTGGAACTCCTGGCGGGCCAGCCTGATGCGCCAGCTGTACACCGAGACCAAGCGCGCCCTGCGCCGCGGCCTGGAGAACCCGCTGGACCGTGAAGAACAGATTCGCCTGACCCAGAACAGCGCCCTGGACATCCTGGTGCGTGGCGGCCTCGACCCGGACGATGCCGAGCAGCTCTGGTCGCAGCTGGGCGACGACTACTTCCTGCGCCACAGCGCCGAGGATGTGGCCTGGCACTGCGACGCCATCCTCCAGCACCCGGACGACGGCGAGCCACTGGTACTGATCAAGGAAACCACCCAGCGCGAGTTCGAGGGCGGCACCCAGATCTTTATCTACGCCCCGGACCAGCACGACTTCTTCGCCGTGACGGTGGCGGCCATGGCCCAACTCAACCTGAACATTCACGACGCGCGGATTCTGACCTCCACCAGCCAGTTCACCCTCGACACCTATATCGTGCTCGAAGCGGACGGCAGCTCGATCGGCAACAACCCAGCGCGGATCAAGCAGATCCGTCAGGGCCTGGTCGACGCGCTGAAGAACCCCGACGACTACCCGACCATCATCCAACGTCGGGTCGCCCGTCAGCTCAAGCACTTTGCCTTCGCGCCCCAGGTGACCATCCACAACGACGCCCATCGCCCGGTGACCATCCTCGAGCTGACCGCCCCGGACCGTCCCGGCCTGCTGGCGCGGATCGGGCGGATCTTCCTCGACTTCGACCTGTCGCTGCAGAACGCCAAGATCGCCACCCTGGGCGAGCGAGTGGAAGACGTATTCTTCGTCACCGACGCCCACAACCAACCGCTGTCCGACCCGGAGCTCTGCACCCGCCTGCAGGAAGCCATAGTGCTGCAACTGTCGGATGACCCCGGCAAGAAAAGCGAAAACCACCCCATTACCTTCTGATCACCGCCGCTTGACGCGACAAGCGGCGTGCCGGCCACCACCGGCAGCCGCGCGCAGTATCCAGGAACCCAGCATGAATAACGCCCTGCAGCAGTTACAGCCCTACCCCTTCGAGAAGCTCCGCGCCCTGCTCAGCAGCGCCCAGCCGGCGGCGGACAAGTCACCCATCGCCCTGTCGATCGGCGAACCCAAGCACCGCTCGCCGGCCTTTGTCGCTGAAGCCCTGGCCGCCAACCTCGATCAGATGGCGGTATACCCGACCACCCTGGGCATCCCGGCGCTGCGCGAAGCCATCGCCAACTGGTGCGGCCGCCGCTTCGGCCTGCCGGCCGGCGTGCTCGACCCGGCGCGCCATGTGCTGCCGGTCAATGGCACCCGCGAGGCGCTGTTTGCTTTTACCCAGGCAGTGGTACAGCGTGATGTCTCTCCACCTCAAGGGCCGGGCCTGGTGGTCAGCCCTAACCCGTTCTATCAGATCTACGAAGGCGCAGCCCTGCTCGCCGGCGCACAGCCGCACTACCTGGCGTGCCTGGAAGAACATGGCTTCAACCCCGATTTCGACGCAGTCAGTGACGAGGTCTGGCAGCGCTGCCAGATCCTCTTCCTGTGCTCGCCGGGCAACCCCACCGGCGCGCTAATTCCGCTGCCAACGCTGAAGAAGCTGATCGCCCTGGCCGACAAATTCGACTTCGTGATCGGAGCCGACGAGTGCTACAGCGAGCTGTACTTCGATGAGGCCAACCCACCGGCCGGCCTGCTGACGGCCTGCGCTGAACTCGAGCGGCATGACTTCAAACGCTGCGTGGTGTTCCACAGCCTGTCCAAGCGCTCCAACCTGCCGGGCCTGCGCTCGGGCTTCGTGGCCGGCGACGCCGACATTCTGAAATCATTCCTGCTGTACCGTACCTACCACGGCTGCGCCATGCCGGTACAAACCCAGCTGGCCAGCGTCGCGGCCTGGAACGACGAAGCCCACGTCAAAGCCAACCGCAACCTGTACCGCGAAAAGTTCGACGCGGTGCTGGCGACTCTCGACGGCGTGCTGGATGTGCAGCGCCCGGATGGCGGCTTCTACCTGTGGGCGAAAACCCCGATAGACGATGAAACATTTACCCGCGAGCTGTTTGCCCGCGAGCATGTCACCGTGGTGCCCGGCTCGTACCTGTCGCGCGCTGTGGACGGCAGCAACCCAGGTGCCGGCCGTGTGCGCATGGCCTTGGTCGCGCCACTGGCCGAGTGCGTAGCTGCAGCCGAACGTATCCGCGACTTTGTGAAGAGCCTCTGACATGACCCTGTTTGGAATAAAAGCCTGCGACACCATGAAAAAAGCCCGCACCTGGCTCGACGAGCACGGGGTAAGCTACGTCTTTCATGATTACAAAACCGTAGGCATCGACCGTGAGAACCTGGAAAGGTGGTGCAACGAACATGGCTGGGAAATCATTCTCAACCGTGCCGGCACCACCTTCCGCAAGCTGGATGAGGCGCAAAAAGCCGACCTCGACCAGAACAAGGCGATCGAGCTGATGCTCGCCCAACCGTCGATGATCAAGCGTCCAGTGCTGGATCTCGGCAACAAGACCCTGGTTGGTTTCAAGCCCGAGCGCTATGCCGCCGAGCTGGCTTGAACAACCCCCATTGAATTCGCGTTAAGGAAAGCAACATGACCACGACCCTCTTCAGCCTGGCCTTCGGCGTTGGCACCCAGAACCGTCAGAACAACTGGCTGGAAGTCTTCTACGCCCAGCCCCTGCTCAACCCAAGCAGCGAAGTGGTCGGCAAGGTGCTGGAAAAACTCAGCTACCAGGGTGGCAACCAGGCCATTGCCATCAACAACAGCCAGGCCGGCGATCTGGCCGAAGCGCTGAAAAATGTTGATGCCGCGCAGTCCGCCCTGCTCACCCGCCTGGCCGAAAGCCAGAAGCCGCTGGTGGTCACCCTGCTCGCCGAAGACGCCCCGCTGACCAGCACACCTGAGGCCTACCTCAAGCTGCACCTGCTGTCGCACCGCCTGGTCAAGCCCCACGGCCTGAACCTCACCGGCATCTTCCCGCTGCTACCGAACGTGGCCTGGACCAGCCAGGGCGCAGTCGATCTCGGCGAGCTGGCCGAGCGTCAACTGGAAGCGCGCCTGAAAGGCGACCTGCTGGAAGTCTTCTCGGTGGACAAGTTCCCCAAGATGACCGACTACGTGGTGCCGAGCGGCGTACGGATCGCCGACAGCGCGCGCGTGCGCCTGGGTGCCTACGTGGGTGAAGGCACTACCGTGATGCACGAAGGCTTCGTCAACTTCAACGCCGGCACCGCAGGCCCGGGCATGATCGAAGGCCGCGTTTCTGCGGGCGTCTTCGTCGGCAAGGGCTCGGACCTGGGCGGCGGCTGCTCGACCATGGGCACCCTGTCCGGCGGCGGCAATATCGTGATTTCCGTCGGCGAAGGCTGCCTGATCGGTGCCAACGCCGGTATCGGCATCCCCCTGGGCGACCGCAACACCGTGGAATCCGGCCTGTATATCACTGCCGGCACCAAGGTGGCGCTGCTGGATGCCGACAACAAGCTGGTCAAGGTGCTGAAGGTCCGCGACCTGGCTGGCCAGCCGGACCTGCTGTTCCGCCGCAACTCGCAAACCGGCGCGGTGGAGTGCAAGACCCACAAGTCGGCGATCGAACTAAATGAAGCCCTGCACGCGCACAACTGATTCCAGGGATGCCCGACGGTAGGGTGCGCCGTGCGCACCGAGCGTTTCACGCTCTTTAGTGCGCATATCGCAGCCTACGTGCTCTTGTAGGATGGGTTAAGCATCGCGATACCCATCACGCTCATTATGGGTATCGCTGCGCTCAACCCATCCTACGGTCTCGATTGCCTGCCCATGCCTATCCACTCCCCCTGGCGCGCTGACTTCCCCGGCATTCGGGCCCTCGAGGCCGAAGGCCAGACCTATCTGGACAGCGCTGCCACCGCGCAAAAACCCCAGGCCATGCTCGATACCCTGCTCGGCTATTACGCCGGTGGCGCAGCCAATGTCCATCGCGCCCAGCATGTACCGGGCGAACGCGCCACCCGCGCATTCGAAGCAACACGCGAGAAGGTCGCGCAGTGGCTGAATGCGCCCGACGCCGAGCAGATCGTCTTTACCCGCAGCGCTACCGAAGCGTTCAACCTGCTGGCCTACGGCCTGGAACAGCGCCTGTATCCCGGTGACGAGATCGTCATCAGCGCCCTGGAACACCACGCCAACCTGTTGCCCTGGCAACAACTGGCGCTGCGTCGTCAGCTCAAGCTGGTGGTGCTGCCGCTCGACAGCCATGGCCTGATCGACCTTACCCACGCCGCGCAACTGATCGGCCCACGCACCCGCCTGCTGGCGGTCAGCCAGCTGTCCAACGTGCTCGGTTGCTGGCAGCCGCTTGAGCAACTGCTCGCGCTGGCACAGGCGCAAGGCGCGCTGACGGTGGTCGATGGCAGCCAGGGCGTGGTGCATGGCCGCCATGATGTGCAGGCCCTGGGCTGCGACTTCTATATCTGCTCCAGCCACAAACTGTACGGCCCGGACGGCGTCGGCCTGCTCTATGGCCGCCCGCAGGCCCTGGAGCAGTTGGCGCACTGGCAGTTTGGCGGCGAGATGCTGTTGCACACCGACTATGCCAGCGCCACCTTTCGCCCCGCGCCACTGGGCTTTGAGGCCGGCACGCCGCCGATTGCCTCGGTGATCGCCCTCGGGGCCAGCCTGGATTATCTGAGCCGCCTCGACGCCAGCGCCGTTAGCGCCCACGAAGCGGCGCTGCATACCGAGCTGATCATAGGGCTGCGGCAGCGCCAGGGCATACGCCTGCTCGGCACGCCCAACGTCGCCCTGGCCAGCTTTGTGGTCGACGGCGTCCATCACTCAGACCTCGCGCACCTGCTGACCGAACAGGGCATCGCCGTGCGCGCCGGCCATCACTGCGCCATGCCGCTGCTGCATGGCCTGGGACTAAGCGGGGCGATTCGCGTATCCCTGGGGCTGTATAACGACTCGGCCGACCTGCAACGCTTTTTCGCCGCCCTGGATCAAGCTCTGGAGCTGCTGCAATGACCCTGCCGGCCAGCGCCCAACAGGCCCTTGAGGCCTTCGGCCAATGCCCCGGCTGGGAACAGCGCGCGCGCCTGCTGATGCAATGGGGCGAACGGCTTGCCCCGCTCAGTGAAGACGAACGCTGCGAAGCCAATCGGGTACAGGGTTGTGAAAGCCAGGTGTGGCTGATCGGCGAACGTGCCGGCCAGCACTGGCAGTTTCGCGCCAGCAGTGATGCACGGCTGTTGCGTGGTCTGCTCGCGCTGCTGCTGACGCGGGTCAATGGCCTGGCACAGGCCGAATTGGCGCAACTGGATCTACCGGACTGGTTTACCCAGCTCGGCCTGGCCCGCCAGCTGTCGCCGTCACGCAGTAATGGCCTGCAGGCCGTACTTATACGTATGCAACAGCTGCTGGATGCCGCCGATCAGGGCGTGACCGACCACTGATCCGCATTGCCGGAGTACAAAGCCTGCTGCAACCGCTCCAGCTCACCGCTCTCGGCCAGGCGGCGCAGGCCGGCGTTGAATACCTCACGCAACTGATCAGCCTTGGCATCGTCTTTGCGAAACAGCAGGTGCAACGGCTCGGTATTCAAAAGCCGCGGATGATGGGTGATTGCCGCCCGCGCCTCAGGGGTAAACATCCGCCGCAGCATGGCGTAGCCCACTGCCCGATCCTGCGGATGAAAATCCACACGCCCCAGTTCCAGCAGGCGAAATCCGGTCTCTTCCTTGCCGCTTTGCTGCACCTGCAATTGCCCGCTCTGCACCGCCGCATCGAACTGCGGACCATAGGAGTAGCCCAGGGTGGTGGCGATGCTGAAAGACTTGAGGTCTTCGATACGCGCCCAGTTCAACTGCTGGTCGGTGCGCTGGAACAACACAATCTCTCCCTGTACCACCGGATCACTGCACTCGCTGATACGCCGCCGCTGGGCGGAGCAGGAATACGGCATCACCGCATCCAGATTGCCGTGCTCGAGCATCAGCAAATTGCGGTCCCAGGGGTAGTAGACGAATTCGACCTGATAACCCGCCGCCTTGAAAATATCGCGCACCAGCCGCGACAAAGCACCGCCATCTTCGCGCTGCTGATCGACATAGGGCACCCAGTCACCGCTGCCAACCCGCACAACCGGGTGAGCATGAGCACTCAGGCAAGCAGAAAGCGCTGCAAGCAGCAGCACAGATCGCGGGATATGACGTAACACATGACGCAGCAGGGACAACACAGCACACCTCAAAAGAGAATCACCAGCACATCCCTGCTGAACATCGACCGCACGCGGTCATTGTTTAAATCTTAGCCAACATCACTATGTGCAGGCTGCCGCTCCGCCGGCCGCCGTGTACCAGCCACCAACTTATCGACAATACGCGCGGCCGCGACCATGCCAAAGGTCGCCGTCACCATCATCACCGCGCCAAAACCGCCGGCGCAGTCGAGTTTGACCCCTTCACCGACAAAGCCCTTGTACTGACACACCGTGCCATCGGGCTTGGGGTAGCGCAGCTGCTCGCTGGAGTACACACAGGGCACGCTGTAATTGCGCCCCGCGGTGCGTGAAAAACCATACTCACGGCGCAGGGTGGAACGCACCTTGGCGGCCAGTGGGTCGTTCCAGGTCTTGTTCAGATCGCCGACCTGAACCTGCGTCGGGTCGATCTGCCCGCCCGCGCCGCCGGTGGTGATCACCTGAATCTTGCGCCGTTTGCACCAGGAAATCAGCGCGGCCTTGGCGTTGACGCTGTCGATGCAGTCGATCACCGCATCCAGTTGTTCGGTGATGTACTCGGCCATGGTTTCACGGGTTACGAAATCCGCCACCGCATGCACCACACAGCCGGGGTTGATGCCACGGATACGCGCCGCCATCACCTCGACCTTGGGCTGGCCGACCGTGCTATCGAGCGCATGCAGCTGGCGATTGCTGTTGCTGACGCAGACATCATCCAGGTCGAACAGAGAGATCTCGCCCACCCCGGAGCGCGCCAGGGCCTCGGCCGCCCAGGAGCCCACGCCGCCGATGCCGACCACCGCAACATGCGCAGCCGCCAGCCGTTCGGCACCTTCGCGGCCATACAGACGGGCGATTCCCGCAAAGCGTTGTTCATCCACAGGCATCTTCTCTCCTCGCTACCCCGCATCCGAGGCGGCGCATTATAGGAAGCCGCAGGCCACGACCCAAGCACTGTCTTGCCTGGCCCATGGCCAGCAGACCAATGGCGGGACCACGGCCGGCGAAACAGCCTGGCGGCGGCCCATTGCGGCCAATTTGCTTTAAGATGGCGACCTTTCCGCCTGATGCCGCCTTGGAGCCGCAATGACCGCCATCGCCCCGACCCTCTCCCCGACCCTGGAGCTTGCCTGCGAGCTGATTCGTCGCCCCTCCGTCACGCCCCTCGACGAAGGTTGTCAGGAGCTGATGACGCGCCGCCTGGCTGCCTGCGGTTTCAACATCGAGCCGATGCGGATCGAGGAAGTGGACAATTTCTGGGCCAGCCACGGCAGCAACGAGGGCCC
Source organism: Pseudomonas sp. (assembly GCF_035512415.1). Lineage (GTDB taxonomy): Bacteria > Pseudomonadota > Gammaproteobacteria > Pseudomonadales > Pseudomonadaceae > Aquipseudomonas. Next base: position 255,332 of record NZ_DATKDZ010000009.1, read on the forward strand.
GGTGCTGTGCTTCGCTGGACACACCGATGTAGTGCCGACCGGCCCGCTGCAAGCCTGGCAGCACCAGCCGTTCGACGCACTGATCGATGAAGACGGTATGCTCTGCGGCCGCGGTGCGGCCGACATGAAAGGCAGCCTGGCGTCGATGATCATCGCCGTTGAGCGCTTTGTCGGCGAATATCCGAACCACAAGGGCCGCATTGCCTTCCTGATCACCAGCGACGAAGAAGGCCCGGCCCACCATGGCACCAAGGCCGTGATCGAACGCCTGGGCGCGCGGCGCGAACGCCTGGACTGGTGCATCGTCGGCGAACCCTCGAGCACCTCGCTGGTCGGCGACGTGGTGAAGAATGGTCGCCGCGGCTCCCTCGGTTGCACCCTCAGCGTGCGCGGCGTTCAGGGCCATGTGGCCTACCCGCATCTGGCCAAGAACCCTATCCACCTGGCCGCACCGGCCCTGAGCGAACTGGCCGCCGAACACTGGGACGATGGCAATACCTTCTTCCCGCCGACCAGCTTCCAGATTTCCAATCTCAACGCTGGCACTGGAGCGACCAACGTCATCCCAGGCGAGCTGAAAGCGGTATTCAACTTCCGCTTCTCCACCGAATCCACGGTCGAAGGCCTGCAGAAGCGCGTCGAAGCCATTCTCGACAAGCACGGCCTGGACTATCACCTGGAGTGGGCGCTGTCCGGCCTGCCCTTCCTCACCGAGCCTGGGGCCCTGCTCGACGCCGTGGCCGCCAGCATCAAGACGGTCACCGGCCGCGACACCCAGCCCTCGACCAGCGGCGGCACCTCCGACGGACGCTTTATCGCCACCCTCGGCGCCCAGGTGGTGGAGCTCGGCCCGGTCAATGCCACCATTCACCAGATCAACGAGCGGGTACTGGCCAGCGACCTGGATGTGCTGACCGAAATCTATTACCAGACCCTGGTCAAACTTCTCGCATGAGCCTCACCTGCCCCATCTGCCAAAGCGCGTTAAGCGTCGTCGACAATAGCGTGGTCTGCCCAGCAGGCCATCGCTTCGACCGCGCGCGCCAGGGCTACCTGAACCTGCTGCCGGTGCAACACAAGAACAGCCGCGACCCTGGCGACAACGCCGCCATGGTCGAAGCGCGTCGGCGTTTTCTCGATGGCGGGCATTATGTGCCGCTGGCAGAGCGCCTGGCTCAGCTCGCGGCCGGCTACCAACCCGCGCGCTGGCTGGATATCGGCTGCGGCGAGGGTTATTACACCGCCAAGCTCGCAGATAGCCTGCCCCAGGCGGACGGCTATGCCTTGGATATTTCCCGCGAAGCGGTCAAGCGGGCCTGCAAGCGCGCGCCACAGCTAAGCTGGCTGGTGGCAAGCATGGCCCGGGTACCGCTGGCGGATGCCAGCTGCCAGCTGCTCGCCAGCGTATTCAGCCCGCTGGATTGGCAGGAAGCCAAGCGCCTGCTCGCCCCCGGCGGCGGCCTGTTGCGTATGGGGCCGACGAGTGAGCATCTGATGGAATTGCGGCAGAAACTCTATGACGAAGTGCGCGACTACGATGATCAGAAGCACCTGGAACTGATCCCCGGAGGCATGCGCCTGGCCCATAGCGAAACCTTGAGTTTCACCCTGCAACTGGACAGCAGCCAGGCCCGCGCCGACCTGCTGGCCATGACCCCGCACGGCTGGCGCGCTAGCGCCGAGAAGCGCGCAGCGGTGATCGCCGAACCCTGTGAAGTGACTGTTGCCATCCGCTACGACTGGATCGAGAGAATATGACCATGCGCCAACCGGATATCGAGATCTACCTGAAAGACGCCGACCACACTGCCATCGGCGAATGGCTGGGCCAGGCCCTGGGCAGCTGCACGCCTTGGCAACAGAAGGGCCAGACCTACAAATGCCAAGCCGGCAACGTACCCGTAACCTGGCTGCCCAAGGCCGTCGGCAAATGGCACAGCCTGTATCTGGAAAGCGACGCTACACCCTGGGCCGACGACCTGGCCTGCGCCCAGGCTGCCTTCGCCGCCCTGAATGTCGAAGTCCGCTGCGCACCCGGCGGCTGGCAGGAAGAAGAAAGCGACGAACAAGCCGACCGCTGGATGCGCATCAGCGCCGATGGGGTAGAAGAAATCACCTGGCGCACGGGCTAACAGCGGCCCCTAAAACAACAAGCCCCGCCTAGGCGCAATGCTGTTCACTTAAGCGGAGCGACATTGCGGGATATCTTCACCGTCTTGGGTCGTGATGGCTTTGAACGGTGGCCCAGAAAGTAGGATGGGTGATAACCCATCAATTGGCTGATGGGTTATCACCCATCCTACGTCCTACACCCGTACGCCGCGTGCACCAGAAATCGCGGCCTCCCCCTAAAACAACAAAACCCCGCCGAGGCGGGGTTTTGCTTTAACCGGGCGCTTACTTCTTGCCCAGTTTCTTCAGCTCTTCGTCACGCAGTTCGCGGCGCAGGATCTTGCCGACGTTGGTGGTCGGCAGCACGTCACGGAACTCCACGGCCTTGGGCACCTTGTAGCCGGTGACGTTGGCGCGCATGTGCTCCATGACCTGCTCTTTGGTCAGGGTTTCACCCGGCTTGACCACCACGAAGATCTTGATCGCTTCGCCCGATTTCTCATCCGGCACACCGATGGCCGCGCACTGCAGCACGCCCGGCAGGGTGGCGAGCACGTCTTCCAGTTCATTGGGGTAGACGTTGAAGCCGGACACCAAAATCATGTCCTTTTTGCGGTCGACAATGCGCATGTAACCGTCTTCCTGGATCACCGCGATGTCGCCGGTCTTCAACCAGCCTTCGGCGTCGAGGATTTCGTCGGTGGCTTCCTGGCGCTGCCAGTAGCCCTTCATCACCTGCGGACCTTTGACGCACAGTTCGCCAATCGCACCCAGCGGCTGCTCGACGCCGTCGTCGTCGATCACCTTGCACTGGGTCGACGGCACTGGAATGCCGATGGTGCCGATCTGGATATTGCTGAACGGGTTGACCGAGGCCACCGGGCTGGTTTCGGTCATGCCGAAGCCTTCGCAGATCGAGCAACCGGTCACCTGCTTCCAGCGCTCGGCAGTAGCCAGTTGCAGCGCCATACCGCCGGAGAAGGTGGCCTTCAGGGTGGAGAAGTCCAGCTTGCGGAAGTCCTCGTTGTTGCACAGGGCAACAAACAGGGTATTGAGGCCGACAAAACCGGTGAACTTGTACTTGGCCAGGTCCTTGGTCATCGCCGGCAGGTCACGCGGGTTGGTGATCAGCACGTTGTGCCCACCAATCAGCATCATTGCCATGCAATGGAAGGTGAAGGCGTAGATGTGGTACAGCGGCAGCGGCGCGATCAGCACTTCGCTGCCTTCGCTCATTTCCGCGCCCATCAGCGCTTTGACCTGGAGCATGTTGGCGATCAGGTTGCGATGGGTCAGCATCGCGCCCTTGGCCACCCCGGTGGTGCCGCCGGTGTATTGCAGCACGGCGATATCACCGCTGCGCGGCGCGGCGTCCTTAACCGCCAGGCCACGGCCCTTGGCCAGGGCGGCATTGAGCTTGATGGACTGCGGCAGGTTGTAGGCCGGCACCATTTTTTTGACGTGCTTGACCACCGTATTGACCAGCAGACGCTTGAGCGGCGAAAGCATGTCGCCGACTTCGGTGATGATGACCGTCTTGATCCCGGTCTTGGGCAATACCTGCTCAGCCAAATGGGCCATATTGGCCAGGCTGACCAGAGCCTTGGCCCCGGAATCGTTGAACTGGTGTTCCATTTCCCGCGCGGTGTACAGCGGGTTGGTGTTGACCACGATCAGGCCGGCGCGCAGGGCACCGAACACCACCACCGGGTATTGCAGAACGTTGGGCAGCTGCACGGCAATGCGGTCGCCGGGCTGCAGATCGGTGTGCTGCTGCAGGTAGGCGGCAAAGGTGCCGGACAACTCATACAGCTCGCCATAGGTCAGGGTCTTGCCCATATTGCTGAAGGCTGGCTTGTCGGCGAAGCGCTGGCAGGACTCTTTCAGTACCACCTGAATATTCGGGTACTGGTCAGGATTGATTTCGGAAGCGATCCCGGCAGGATACTTATCCTTCCAAAAGTTCTCGGTCATGGAAGCCCACTCCTCAGCAACAGCTTGATCTTCGCCGCATACAGGCGGCTGTTTATTGTATGTTTGCCCGCTCTAGCCCACTCCAGGGGGCAAAAAGCCGCCCGAGAGTAGCAGCTTTGCCAGGGAGCGACCAGCACCAGAGACGGGCCGCACGGTCACAAAAAAACCGGATCATTTGATCCGGTCATTTGCCTCGACCTACCGCCAAACGACGGGCCTTAGGCGATATCGCGCAGCTCGCGACGGAGGATCTTGCCCACCGGGGTCATCGGCAGCGCATCGCGGAAAACGATGTGCTTGGGTACCTTATAACCGGTGAAGTTCTCCTTGCAGTAGGCCTTCAGCTCCTCGGCGGTTACCCCGCCCTCACGGGCCACCACGAACAGCTTGACCGCCTCGCCGGATCTCTCGTCCGGCACACCGATGGCGGCGCAGCTGGCCACTTGCGGATGGCCCATGACCACATCCTCGATCTCGTTGGGGTACACGTTAAAGCCGGAGACGATGATCATGTCCTTCTTGCGGTCGACGATGCGCACAAAGCCGTCCGGGTCGATTACCGCCACGTCACCACTCTTGAACCAGCCCTCGACATCCATCACCTCGGCGGTGGCCTCTTCGCGGTTCCAGTAGCCCTTCATCACCTGCGGGCCCTTGATGCACAGCTCGCCGCGCTCGCCCAGCGCCATCTCGTTGCCGTCGTCGTCGATCACCTTGAACGCCGTACCCGGCACCGGAATACCCACAGTGCCCAGGCGTGCCTGGTCGCCATAGGGGTTGGTGCTGGCCACCGGCGAAGTTTCAGTCAGGCCATAGCCTTCCACCACGGCGCAGCCGGTCATGGCCTGCCAGCGCTCGGCCGTAGCCTTGACCAGGGCGGTGCCGCCGGAGTTGGTGACCTTGAGCTTGGAGAAATCCAGGTTGCGGAAATCCGGGTTATCCATCAGCGCGACAAACAGCGTATTGAGGCCCAGCAGCGCGGAGAACTGCCACTTGCCCAGCTCCTTGACGAAGCCCGGGATATCCCGCGGGTTGGTGATCAGCACGTTGTGGTTGCCGTTGACCATCATGCACATGCAGTTCGCGGTAAAGGCATAGATATGGTAGAGCGGCAGCGGCGCGATCATGATCTCCTGGCCCTGTTTCATCAGCGGGCTGCCGTCCGGCCCCAGCTGCGACAGGCAGGCATCGACCTGGAGCATATTGGCCACCAGGTTGCCGTGGGTCAGCATCGCGCCCTTGGCCACCCCGGTGGTACCGCCGGTGTACTGCAGCACGGCGACATCATCCTGGCCGACCTTGACCGGTTTGAGGCCATGCCCCTGGCCCTGCTTGAGCGCGTCCTTGAACGCCACCGCCTGCGGCAGATGGTATTCGGGCACCATCTTCTTGACCTTCTTCACCACGGTGTTGACCAGCCAGCCCTTGAGGCTCGGCAACATGTCACCCATCTTGGCCTCGATCAGGTAGTCGATCTCGGTATCCGGCAGCACGTCCTGCACCAGCTTGCCGAACATGTTCAGGTAGACCAGGGCGCGTACCCCGGCGTCCTTGAACTGGTGACGCATCTCGCGGGCGGTGTACAGCGGATTGGTGTTGACCACGATCAGCCCGGCACGCAGGGCCCCGAACACGGCAATCGGATACTGCAGCACGTTGGGCATCTGCACGGCGATGCGCTCGCCGGGCTGCAGGTCGGTGTGCTTCTGCAGATAGGCGGCAAAGGCCGCGGACTGGCGGTCCAGATCGGCGTATGTCAGGGTCACCCCCAGGTTGCTGAAAGCCGGCCGGTCAGCGAACTTCTTGCACGAGCGCTCGAACACCTCGATCACCGACTTGTAAGCCCCAAGGTCGATGTCATTGGGTACGCCAGCCGGGCGTTTATCGTTCCAGAAATCAGGCTGCATTTATTTTTATCCTCTTGCCCTGAAATGATCCTATCCGCGCAGCGGAGTTGCCTGGAAAGTAACAGCTAAGCTCAGGTGGGCAAATAGTCAGAGCGCGTCATTGACGAGCTGAATCTAGCCGCTCACCCTGAGCGCTATCCGGGCCCCTCGCCCATTACCTTCCCGCACAGGCCCCCAGCCAAGCCGCCATGCCGATTATTCTGTTTGTAGCAGTGTGTCTGCTGTTGTGCGGCAACCCGAGCCATGCGCAACCACTGCGCCTGGCCACCCTGGAATACCCGCCCTACAGCTCCGAACACCTACGTAACGGTGGCAGCATAGTCGAACTAACCCGTCGCGCCTTTGCCGTGCAGGGTTATGCGGCGCAGATCGATTTTCTACCCTGGGCCCGGGCGCGCGCCGCCCTGCGCCAAGGCCACTACCAGGGAGCCCTGGCGCTATGGCCCAGGGAAGTTCAGGAGGAGCGCCTGATCGCCTCCCGGCCGCTGTTCTACAGCGAACTGGGCCTGTTCGTGCGGCGCGGCCACCCGCTGAACATCGACCACCTGGGGCAACTGCGCGGGAAAACCCTGGGCATAGTCCGCGGTTACGGCTACCCCCAGCGCATTCTCGGAGCCGGGATGATTCTGGAAGAGGCGGTGGACGACCTCAGCAACCTGCGCAAACTGCAGGCCGGGCGCTTTGATCAGATACTCCTGGAACGTCGGGTCGGCGAACACCTGGTGGCTCGTGACCCGCGACTGCGGGGGCAGCTGGTGTGGCAAGGCACGGTGCTGGAGCGGATTCCGCTGCTGGTGGGCTTCGCCCCCAGCCGCCCGGGCCAGCCCGACTGGATCAGGATCTACGAACAAGGCCTGCGCGAGCTGCATGCCAGCGGCGAGTACACGCGCATACTGCGCCGGCACAATAACTGACGCGCGCCAGGCTTTGCGGCAGGCCGCGCGCGGTGCACAATGCGCGGCACTTGCACGCTACACAGGCCGTCGAAAGACCCGGGCGCGGCAGGCGAGACAAGGCAAAAATGGCGAAATACCCGGCATGCCCAGCGCATACCGGCAGTCCGAGGCCATTTTTAACGCGGTAACGGCAACACAGGCGGCAGCAACGGCCTGTTAAGGGATTCGCCATGCTCCACGAGACGTTCTGGCTGACCAGCACAGATGCAGCGCCGATTTATGTCAACCGCTGGTACCCCGCCCAACCGCCCAAAGCCGTGCTGATGGTGGCCCACGGCATGGCCGAGCACAGCGGTCGTTATGGGCGTTTTGCCGAGGCGCTGGTGGCAGCGGGTTTCGAAGTCTATGCCCATGACCAGCGCGGCCATGGCAAAACCGCCGAACACGGCCTGCTCGGCCAGTACGCCGAACAGGGCGGCTGGAACCTGGTGGTGGGCGACCTTGCCAGGCTCAACCACCATATCCGCCAGCAACACCCACAAGCACCGATCTTCCTGCTGGGCCACAGCATGGGCAGCTATATCGGCCAGGCTTATCTGATGCAGCATAGTTGCAGCCTGCAGGGGGCGATCCTCTCGGGCTCCAACTACCAGCCGGCGGCGCTGTACCGTCTCGCCGAACTACTGGCCCGCTTCGAGCGCTGGCGGCAAGGCCCCAGCGGACGCAGCGGCCTGCTCGAATTCGCCACCTTCGGCTCGTTCAACAAGCGCTTCAAACCCAACCGCACCGAGTTCGACTGGCTCAGCCGCGACCCGGCCGAAGTCGACAAGTACGTGAGCGACCCGCTCTGCGGCTTTCGCTGCGTCAATCAACTCTGGGTCGACCTGTTCGCCGGCCTGCAACAGATCTCCCCGCTCGACAACCTGGCGCAGATCGACAGCAGCCTGCCCTTGCTGGTGATCGGCGGTGCCTGTGACCCGGTCAGCGACGGCAAACGCCAGGCCGATCTGGCCAACGCCCTACGCGCCGCCGGCAACCCCCATGTGCAATTGCAGCTCTACCCGGATGCCCGTCACGAGGTGCTCAACGAGAGCAACCGCGACGAGGTCACCACCTACATTATCGACTGGTTGCAGCAGGCCCTCGGCCAGCCGCGCCAGTGTCCACAACCGAGCCAAGAGAGTCATCCATGAGCCAAAGCAGCAATACCCCCTACGACGCCCTCGAAGTCGGCCAGACCGCCAGCTACAGCAAGAAGGTCGAAGAACGCGATATCCAGCTGTTCGCCGAAGTATCCGGTGACCACAACCCGGTCCACCTGGACGCCGAATACGCCGCCACCACCATGTTCAAGGAACGCATCGCCCACGGTATGTTCAGCGGTGCCCTGATCAGCGCTGCGGTAGCCTGCGAGCTGCCTGGCCCGGGCACCATCTACCTCGGCCAGAGCATGCGTTTCACCCTACCGGTGAAACTCGGCGACACCCTGACCGTGCGCCTGGAAATCCTGGAAAAGCTGCCGAAATTCCGCGTACGCGTGGCCACCCGTGTATTCAACCAGAACGATGAACTGGTAGTGGACGGCGAAGCGGAAATCCTCGCCCCGCGCAAGGCGCAGACCGTTGAACTGACTCAGCTGCCGCCCATCACCATCGGCTAAACCTCGCTCACGATCGGCTGTGCGTTGCTTTTGCGGCAAGATCGTCAACAGCTTCTAAGCTTGTTAGCCCAAGTCACCGTCGCCGACTGCGGCGGTGCACTTCCCTACTACGTAATCGCGCTGGGCAATCCGTTCCGGCGCACCTGGAGATTTTTATGTCCCTGTCCATGTACCAAGCGTCCATCCCGGTGTTTACCCGCCAGCTCAACAACCTCTCGACCATCCTCGGCATCGCCGCGGCCCATGCCGAAGAGAAGAAGATCGAGCAGAGCGTATTTCTCAACGCCCGCCTGGCACCCGATATGTTCCCGCTAAGCCGCCAGGTGCAGATCGCCTGTGACGGTGCCAAAGCCGGCGCGGCGCTGCTGGCCGAAGTGGAAGCACCGAGCCACGCCGACGACGAAACCAGCTTCGCCGAACTGCAAGCGCGTATCGCCAAGACCCTGAGCTTTCTCACCAGCCTGAATACTGCGCAGATCGACGGCAGCGAAGCCCGCACCATCACCCTCAAGCGCCGCGACAAGGAAACCCACTTCCAGGGCCAGGCCTTCCTGCTCGACCACGTGCTGCCGAACTTCTACTTCCACCTCACCACCGCCTACGCCATCCTGCGCCATAACGGCGTGGCCATTGGTAAGCGTGATTTCCTCGGCACCCGTTAAGTCCGCCTGCTAGGAGCCTGTCGAGCTGTTCCGTAGTAGAAGTCCGACAGGCTTTTAGGCAAATACACTGACCGTCTGCCGACTGATCACACAGGCCCGGCCGTGCCTGTCCCACAGGGTCGCGTCGATATGGCTGTAACCATTGGCCGAGCTTTGGATCGCCGCGCGGTATTGCCACCAGTCATTGCCACTGCAGTCCTGCGGTACCTGCACAACACTCAGGGTCCAGGTCAATGAACTGCCACTGGCGGGTTTCTTCAACAGGCTAAACACCGCCGGTGGCCAGGCGTCCATCAGGGCCAGCAGCGTGGCCGGGCAAACCCTTGCAGGCGAGGCCTCACGCAGACGGATCCAGCCGCCCATGTCGTGCTGCTGCGCCCCCATAAAGGGCATCTTGCCCAAGGTATAGCGATAATCGAAATACTGGGTGAAATCCGGCGTCAGACCGGGAATAAACGGGAAAGCCTGCACCTCATCCGGCCCGATAAAGGCCGGCGCTAGCGCGTGGTCCACCTGCACCGCGGATTCACGATCACTGCCGAAGCTGGTCAGCATCACGGCGCACACCTGCTCCTGCTGAATCGCCGTGGCCTGCACCTGGATCGCCGCCTTGCCCTCGCGTAATAGCCGCACCTGCACCTCCAGCGCCCCAGGTGCCACCGGAGCGACGAAGGAAAGCGACAGCGAACGCAGTGGCCGCTGGGTGCCGAGCTCAACCTCTACCCGCTGCAACATCACGGCAGCCACCAGACCACCAAAGGTGGCTCGCCCCTGCCCCCATTTTTCCGGAATATCCAGGCGCTGCTCGGCGCTATCGCGTACCGCCACCATCACATCGTTGAAATCCATAACAACACCTCCTCTCCATTGTTCAAGTTGCAGCCCTGCCTCAGGCAAGCTGCTGGCCGCCCAACTGCTCATCGAGAAAGCCGATCACCCGTTGCGCATAGGCCTCGGGCTCGGCAGCGTAGGCCTGGGTGTGCTGCGCCTGCGGCACCTGCCAGAAGTGGGTCGAGGTCCGCTGGCGCAGGGCCTGCCAGAGCATCTGGCCGTCACGTACCGGGGTAAAGACATCGGCCTCGCCATAGATCAGCAGCAGCGCCGGGCTACCGCGCAGATGTTCGGCGGCATGCAGGGGGCGCAAGCGCCGCTCGCCGGCGGGGTAGACCAGTTTGGACAGCTGGATGCCCAGGCGGGGAATGGGGTAGCGCGACCAGAAGTGCAGCAACGTCGGAAAAGCAGCCTCCAGCACCGCCGCCTTGAACGGATGGGCCGCATCGGTCATGGCGCACAGGCTCATGGCCGCGCCCATGGACGCCCCCAGCACGGCCACCGGCAGCTGCGGATATTCGGCCTGCAGGGCCTGCCCGGCGGCGAGCACATCCAGATGAAAATCCATGGTGCTGGAGCTGCTTTCGCCGAAGCCGTTCAGGTCAAACAGCATCACGTGATAGCCGGCCTGACGCAGCAGCTCGGCATGGCCGTACTTGATCCAAAACCCCTTGGCCACCACCCCCATGGGATGGCACATCAGCACCGCGCCCTTGGCCTGCCCACCATGGGCCGGTGCCAGCAATGCGGCAAGGCTCGCGCCGGATTCACTGCAAATACGCAAGGTTCGCCATTGACTCGGCTCGGCCTCTGCCGGCCAGCGCCAGGGACGCACAAAACGGCCGAAGAAAGGTTTCTTGAACAACCGGTATGCCGCGTGCTTCATGCGGGTAACTCCCTTGAATTATTTGCTATCGTGCCGGGTCAACCCAGGCTACCCAGCCGCACGGGCGGCCACCATGGCGATAAATGACAAATAACATGCGAGTTTTCGCGCCGTGAAAAACACCTGGAACTGTTGAAATGAATGTCACTCTGCTTATGGCCAACCAGTGCTCATCCACCAGCGTGGCGGCGGCCCTGGAGTTTTTCGAGACGGCCAATGTGCTGCAGCATTACGCGCTGGATAAGCAGGCCCGCCAGCAGGCCAGCAATGCGCCGCTATTTCGTCTGCACACGGCATCGATGGACGGCCAGCCCGTAGCCTGTACCGGCGGCCTACGCCTGACCCCGGATATGGCCGTCGCGGAGCTGCCCCAGAGCGAGCTGATTGTCGTGCCGGGCTTTATGTTCAATATCCTCGGCGTGCTGCCCCAGTTGAGCGGCATGATCGACTGGTTGCGCCAGCAGCATCAGCAGGGCAGCTATATCGCCAGCCTGTGCACCGGGGCCTTTGTCACGGCCCAGGCCGGCCTGCTCGACGGTCGCAGTGCCACCACCCACTGGGCCTTTAGCGAACAGTTCGCCAGGCGCTTTCCCCATGTCAGGCTGCACCCCGAACGCACCGTGACCGATGACGGCCAACTGCTGTGCTCGGGCGGATCCACCAGCAGCAGCGACCTGTTGCTGCACCTGATCCGCAAGTTCGCCTCACCGCAACTGGCCGCCGAATGCGCCAAGAAACTGCTGGTGGATGCGGTCGCCCGTAGCCAGACGCCCTACGCCAGCACCACCTTCAAGAAGAACCATACCGACGCCGAGATTCTCAGGATTCAGATCTGGCTGGAAAGCCACCTGAGCAGCCCTATCCTGCTGGAGCAGGTGGCCGAAGGCTTTGGCCTGAGCCTGCGCAATCTGATCCGCCGCTTCAAGGACGCCACCGAGCAGACACCCATGCAATACCTGCAGGAGCTGCGCATCGAAAAAGCCAAGCTGTTGCTGGAAAGCAGCCAGGCCGCCTTCGACCAGATCACCCTGCAGGTGGGTTACGAGGACGGCAACTCCTTCCGCCGCCTGTTCAAGCAAAGAGTCGGCTTAGCCCCGAGTGCTTATCGCAAACGCTTCGCCAGCCAACGCCAGTGACCCAACCTTCCAGCCGTTACAACCGTGCCCAGCCAAGTTCACCCCGATGAGCCCGCAGGTGCGGCAGTACCGCCGCCAGCAGAGGTTCCTTGAACGCCTCCTGAAACCGGTGGGCCAGGCCCGGGATCAGCTTCAGCTCGCTGCCCTTGATATGCGCCGCCACATGCACGCCGTGCATCACTGGCAGCAGCGGGTCGGCGGTGCCGTGCACCACCAGGGTCGGTACGCTCAGGCCATTGAGCAGTTCGACCCGGCTCGCCTCGGCCAGAATCGCCAGCAATTGCCGCTGCACGCCCTCCGGGTTGAAGGCCCGGTCGTAGGCGATCTGCGCCTGTTCCAGCAGCAGTTCGCGGTCGTCGCTTACCGCCGGGCTGCCCAGGGCTGCCAGCAGGTCTGCCTGCTGTTCCAGGGCAAGCGCGCGATTGGATGCCTCGCGTTTGGCCAGCAGTGTCAGCAGGGACGCGCTGGGAGCCGGCAGGCCCTGGGCACCGGAACTGGTCATGATCAGGGTCAGACTCTGCACCCGCTCCGGGGCCATGTCGGCCAGGTGCTGGGCAATCATTCCGCCCATGCTCGCGCCCAGCACATGGAAACGCCGGATGCCCAGGCCATCCATCAGCCCCAGGGCATCACCGGCCATATCGCGCAGGCTGTAAGGAGCGGCAACCGACAGCCCGAGGCGATAACGCAGCGCTTCATAGGTCAGGTTGATCGAGGGTGCCGCCTGGCTCCAGCTGCTCAGGCCGACATCGCGGTTATCGAAGCGGATCACCCGGAAGCCTTGCTGGCACAGACGCGCCACCACCTCATCCGGCCAGTGGATCAGCTGGCCGCCCAGGCCCATAACCAGCAGCAGCGCCGGGTCACGTTCGCGGCCGATGGCCTGGTAGGCCAGGCTCACCTCACCCAGCGCAACATGCTGGGTTGGCTGCTGAAGATCGCAACGATTAGCCGCAAAGGAAGGCAGGCCGCACAGCAGTGCAGCCAGGAAAATAAGAACACGCATGCAAACACCAGAACGCAGAACCCCATTGAGACGCGAGTTTGCTGACATTCGCTCGAGCGCGCTGCCACACAAGCGTGACAGTTTGATGAATAGGGACGAGCGGTCTCCCTTGAGCCACAAGAGGTCCACTTAAAACGGCGGCCGAAGCCCCGCCCAGAGCCGATCAGGACCGTGGGAGGGGTTTTAGCCGCGACAGAGCGTCGATCAGGCCAGCTCGGTGCGCAGCTGGCGGGCGGCGGCGACCATATTGACCAGCGCCGCTTCGGTCTCGGGCCAGGCGCGGGTTTTCAGGCCGCAGTCGGGGTTGACCCACAGACGTTCGGCGGGAATGCGCCGGGCCGCCTTGCGCAGCAGCCCCGCCATCTCGGCGCTGTCCGGCACCCGTGGCGAGTGGATGTCGTAGACCCCCGGACCGATATCGTTGGGGTAATCGAACGCCTCGAACGCCTGCAGCAGCTCCATATCCGAACGCGAGGTTTCGATGGTGATCACATCGGCGTCCATGGCGGCGATGGACTCGATCACGTCGTTGAATTCGCTGTAGCACATATGGGTGTGGATCTGGGTTTCGTCGCGCACACCCGAGGCGCACAGGCGGAAGGACTCGGTGGCCCAATCCAGATAACCCTGCCATTGCGCGCGGCGCAGCGGCAGGCCCTCGCGGAACGCCGCCTCGTCGATCTGCACAATCTTGATCCCGACCGCCTCCAGGTCCATCACCTCATCGCGGATGGCCAGGGCCAGTTGGCGCGCCTGCACCTCGCGGCTGACATCCTCGCGCGGGAAGGACCACATCAGCATGGTCACCGGGCCCGTGAGCATGCCCTTCATCACCTTGCGAGTGAGACTCTGGGCGTACTTGATCCACTCCACCGTCATGGCCTTGGGCCGGCTCAGATCGCCATAGATCAGCGCCGGTTTGACACAGCGCGAGCCATAGCTCTGCACCCAGCCGAATCGGGTAAAGGAGTAGCCGTCCAGTTGCTCGGCGAAGTACTCGACCATGTCATTGCGCTCGGCCTCACCGTGCACCAGCACATCCAGGCCGAGGTTTTCCTGCACCTCGACGGCGTGGCGAATCTCGCTGTGCATGGCCTCGGTGTAGTCACCCAGCGACAGTTTGCCGGCCTTGAACGACTGGCGCGCCAGCCGGATCGAGGCGGTCTGCGGGAACGAGCCGATGGTGGTGGTCGGGAACGCCGGCAACTGCAGGCGTGAACGTTGCTGTTCGATGCGCGTGGCAAACGGCGACTGGCGCTGGCTGTCGGCGGCGCTAATGGCCGCCAGACGCGCCTGCACGGCCGGTTTGTGGATGCGTGGCGATTGCGCGCGACTGGCCTGCACGGCGCGGCTTTCCGCCAGCGCGGTCTGCACCTGGACGTTGTGCGGGTCATTCAGGGCCGTCGTCAGCAACGCGACTTCCTCGCACTTCTGCACGGCGAAGGCCAGCCAGCTTTTCAGCTCGCTATCCAGCTTGTCTTCACGGTTCAGATCCACCGGGCTGTGCAGCAGCGAGCAGCTCGGTGCCACCCACAAACGTTCGCCCAGCCGTTCCTGGGCTTGTTGCAGGATATCCAGGGCCTGGTGCAGATCGGTGCGCCAGATGTTGCGGCCGTTAACCACGCCCAGCGACAGCACCTTGTAGGCCGGTAAACGATCGAGAATGCTCGGGAACTGCTCCGGGGCGCGCACCAGGTCGATATGCAGGCCATCCACCGGCAGGCTGGCGGCCAGACCGAGGTTGTCTTCAAGGCCGGCGAAATAGGTGGCGATCAGCTTCTTGCCCGGCTCACGCTGGAGCAGGTTGTAGGCGCGCTCGAAGGCATTTTTCCAGTCTTGCGGCAAATCCAGCACCAGAATCGGCTCATCGATCTGCACCCACTCCACGCCCTGAGCGGCCAGGCGCTGGAGGATTTCGCCGTAGACCGGCAGCAGCCGCTCCAGCAGTTCAAGCCGGTCAAAATCGCTGCCCTTGGCCTTGCCCAGCCACAGATAGGTCAGTGGGCCGATCAGCACCGGTTTGACCTTGTGGCCGAGGGCCTGGGCTTCCTCTACCTCGTCAAACAATTGCTCCCAATTCAGCTGGAACTGCTGATCGGCGGTGAATTCCGGCACCAGGTAGTGGTAGTTGGTATCAAACCACTTGGTCATCTCTTGGGCGTGGGCACCACCGCAACAGGCGTTCTGGCTGCTCTTGTTTCCAACGGCACCGCGCGCCATGCCAAACAGGGTATCCAGGGTCGGTTTGCCGTCTGCCGGGCGGAAGCGCTCGGGGATCACGCCGAAGGTCAGCGAATGGCTCAGCACCTGGTCGTACCAGGCGAAATCACCGACCGGCAGCAATTCGATACCGGCGTCCTTCTGCAGCTGCCAGTGAGTGGCGCGCAACTCGCGGCCGACCGCCTGCAGGCCGGTTTCGTCCAGTTCGCCCTTCCAGTGGGCCTCCAGGGCTTTTTTCAATTCGCGGTCGCCGCCAATACGGGGAAAACCAAGGGAATGGGCCAGGGCCATGTCGTAACGCTCCATAGATCAACAAGATAGGGGACATTCTCAACAAACCCGCATAGTGAGACAAACTCAACATATTCGTCTTGATCTATAGTTTTACTCATGTAGGGTGGATGACGCTTTCTTCATCCACCGTTCGGAATCACGTCGCCCCTGTGGTGGATGGGTGAAGCGTCATCCACCCTACGCCCCTCTTCCTCGCCGAGGCCCGCCATGCTCGAACTACGCCACCTGAAAACCCTCCACGCCCTGCGCGAAAGCGAAAGCCTGGTGGACGCCGCCGAGCGTCTGCACCTGACCCAGTCAGCGCTGTCGCACCAGTTCAAGGAACTGGAGGAGCGCTTAGGCATGCAGCTGTTTGTGCGCAAGACCAAGCCGGTGCGCTTTACCAGCGCCGGCCTGCGTCTGCTGCAACTGAGCGATGCGGTATTGCCGCTGCTACGCGGGGCCGAGCGCGATCTGGCGCGCCTGGCCGGTGGCACTGCCGGCCGCCTGCATATGGCCATCGAGTGCCACAGCTGCTTCCAGTGGCTGATGCCGACCATCGACCAGTTCCGCGACGCTTGGCCGGAGGTGGAGCTGGACCTGGCCTCGGGCTTCTCCTTCGCCCCGCTGCCGGCCCTGGCCAGGGGGGATCTGGACCTGGTGGTGACCTCAGATCCGCTGGAGCTGGCCGGCATCACCTATGTACCGCTGTTCACCTACGAGGCCATGCTCGCGGTGGCCAACCAGCATCCGCTGGCCGCCAAGCCCTTTATCCAGCCCGAAGACCTGGCCAGCGAGACGCTGATCACCTACCCGGTGGAGCGCGACCGCCTGGATATCTTCACCCGCTTCCTCGAACCGGCGGACGTGGAGCCAGCCCAGGTGCGCACCTCGGAACTGACGGTGATGATGATGCAGCTGGTAGCCAGCGGCCGCGGCGTCTGCGGCCTGCCCAACTGGGCGCTGCACGAATACAGCTCGCGCGGCTACGTCACGGCCAAGCGCCTGGGCGACAAGGGCCTGTTCGCCACCCTGTATGCAGGCATCCGCACCGATATGCTCGATGCGCCCTTTATGCGCGACTTTCTGCTCACCGCCAAGGACACCTCCTTCGCCAATCTGGAAGGGGTCAGCGTGGCGCGCTAGATGCGCCGCCGTGCATTTTGGCCTATGTCCCGAGCAAAGATCGCGGTTACCCCGGTGCGCATGGCGCACCCTACGGCAGGCAACCCCCACGGCCCGAATGCCGGCGCGCCCAGGGTAAATATGCTCGCTACAGCCATGATCTGGATCAATTGCACCTGAGCGCTGCTGCGCTTTAATCAAAACGACGACACCCCATAGACGCGGAAACCGAACCCCATGATCCAGGCGATGCACAGCCGCCATAGAGCATTCAGCAGAAATCTGCTGGCGCTCTGGTGTGTGCTGCTTATCGCCTGCGCCTTCGCCCATATTCAGATCACCAGCGCCCACGCCCACGACGCCGCCGAGATCGCCATATACAGCGGCCATGAGCATGCCAGCCATGACACAGGTACAGCCGATAGCTGCAGCGCCTTGCAGAACGCGCCGTTCAACCAGCAACTGCTCACGCTGCTGGCCTTGACCGCCCTGTTCGCCCTGGCTGGTAACCTTGGCTTGCTCAACGACCTGCAGCGGCGCAGCGGCCGCTTACTGCTCATACCCTTATTCAGCCCCGGCCTACCCGCGCCCATTCGCAAGCAGCTGCATCGCTATAACGAATAGCGCCACTCTCCCCCGCTAAAACCCGCAGCCGCGCTGCGCCGGCCCACGCCGTGCATAGCGCTGCGCCCCTCGGTTTTTTGGAGAGTGCCAACATGCCCCATGACTCGCATCGCGCCCATGCCGCCAACAACCCCTGGCGCTACTGGCCTGCACTGGTGGTTTTCGCCGCCGTCGCCCTGTTCCTCCTCTGGGAAGAGCACGAGGCCCATCTGCTCGGTGCCCTGCCCTATCTGATCCTGCTGCTCTGCCCGCTGATGCATCTGTTTATGCATCACGGCCATGGCCGGGATCATGGCCGGGATAAAGAAGGCCCGCACGACCACCACTGATCAGGAGGCAACAGCATATGGAACATACAACCTCGGCCTACGGCCTCTGGGGCCTGGTGATCATCAATTCACTGGTGTTTATCCTGTTCGCCTTTAGCTTCTTCAAGCCCAACAGCCCGCGGGATTGGCGCACCTTCGGCACCTTCGCGGCCTTTATCGTCGCCCTGTTCGTTGAGATGTACGGCATTCCACTGACGCTCTACCTGCTGGCCGGCTGGTTGCAAAGCAGCTATCCGCAACTGGATCCGCTGTCCCACGATGCCGGCCATCTGTGGAACAGCCTGCTGGGCAGCGAGGGCGATCCGCATTTCGGCGTGCTTCATATCCTCAGCAACCTGCTGATCTTCGCCGGTTTCTGGCTGCTGGCCACCGCCTGGCGCGTGCTTTACCGCGCCCAGCAGGCCGGCACCCTGGCCGATAGCGGCCCTTACGCGCGCATCCGCCATCCACAATATGTGGCCTTCAGCCTGATCATGCTGGGCTTCCTGCTGCAGTGGCCGACGTTGCTGACCCTGTTGATGTTCCCGGTGCTGGTACTGATGTACGCACACCTGGCGCGCCAAGAGGATCGCTGGGCCGCCAGCCACTTCGGCGAGCACTGGCAGCGCTACCGGGCACGGGTGCCGGCCTTTATCCCACGGCTGTTCGGCGCTGCCGCCGATACCACTGTTCAACAGGAGCCCAAGCCATGAATGCGATCGAGCCGATCGGCAGTCACCAGACTGCGATATTGATAGTCCCCGGCATGGGCAGCGACCACTGCGCCGGCCTGGTCAGCCAGTCGCTCAAGCGCCTGCCCGGCATCGCCGAGCTGAGCACCAGCATTGCCAGCCACAAGGTGCGCATCGAATTCGATGGTGAGCAGACCAGCCTGGCCGCCCTCAAGCAGGCCGTGGAACAAGCCGGCTATCAGGTGGCCAAGGCGGTGCTGGCCAGTACCGCAGGCGAACCCACAGGGGCCGAAGAGGAAGAGCAGTACCTGCGCGACGCCTGGCGACGCATGTGGATAGCCGGCGTACCCACGACCCTGATCATGCTGCTGATGGCCTTGCCCATGGCCGGCGTAGCGGTGCCCGGCTACCTGGCCATCGTGGTGGTGCTCGCCGCCATCCCGGTGTTTATCGCCGGAGCCAGCACCCATGTATCGGCCTGGAAGGCGCTGCGCAATCGCACCGCCAATATGGATGTACTGATCAGCCTGGGCAGCCTGCCGCCCTACTTTATCGGCCTGGTGGGGTTCTTCTACCCCATGACCTCCTTCGTCGAGATGGCCGCCACCATCACCACCTTCCACCTGATCGGCCGCTACCTGGAGGCCCGCGCCAAGGGCCGCGCCTCCCAGGCGATTCGCAAGATGCTGGAACTGGGCGCCAAGAGCGCGGTGCTGCTGCGCGACGGCAAGGAAGTGCAGGTGCCGATCGAGGCCGTGACGGTCGGTGACCTGATGCTGGTGCGCCCCGGCGAGAAGGTGCCCAGCGACGGCGAGGTGGTCGAGGGTAACAGCCATATCGACGAGTCCCTGGCCACCGGCGAATCGCTGCCGAAGGAGAAAGGCCCGGGCGATGCGGTGATAGGCGCGACCCTGAACAAGGAAGGCCTGCTCACCGTGCGCGCCACCAAGGTCGGCCAGGACACATTCCTCGCCCAGGTAATCGACCTGGTCGAACACGCGCAAAGCTCCAAAGTGCCAATCCAGGAGTTTGCCGACCGCATGACCGGGCGTTTCGTCCCCGTGGTGCTGCTGGTCAGCCTGGCCAGCCTGGCGGTCTGGCTACTCTGGGGCGAGTCGCTGCGCGGCATTCTGCTGTGGGGCGCAACCTGGTTGCCTTGGGTCAACCCGGAGCTGTCGTCGCCCCTGGTGGGACTGCTGTCGGCGGTCGCGGTACTGGTGATCGCCTGTCCCTGCGCCCTCGGTCTGGCCACCCCGACCGCACTGATGGTAGGTGCCGGCCGTGGCGCCGAACGCGGCATTCTCTATCGCTCCGGCACGGCCATCCAGATGTTCAAGGACATCAAGGTGATGGTGCTGGACAAGACCGGCACCCTGACCCTGGGCAAACCTGTGGTCACCGATTGCCTGCCCAGCGCCGGTATCGACGAGCAGGAGTTGCTGCGCCTGGCCAGCAGCGTGGAATACGGCTCCGAGCACCCGATTGCCCAGGCCATGGTCGAACGCATCAAGGAACTCGGCCTGGAACTGGGGAGCCTTAGCGAATTCCAGGCGCTCAACGGCCTGGGCGTGCAGGGCCAGGTGGACGGCCAGTTGATCCGCGTCGGCAATGCGCGCTGGATGCAGGAATGCCAGGTGGACACCGCCGCCCTGGCCAGCCAGCTGGAAACCCTGGAGAACCAGGGCAAGACCGCCCTCTATGTCGCCCGCGAGCAGCAACTGCTCGGCGTGGTGGCGGTGGCCGACAGCCTCAAGGAGGACGCCCAGGCAGCCATTACCGAACTGCGCGCCCTGGGCATCCATACCGTGATGCTGACCGGCGACAACCCGCGCGCCGCCGCCCATATCGCCGCGCAAGTGGGCATCGACAGCGTGCACGCGGGTGTCCTGCCCAGCGGCAAGGTCGAGGTGATTCGCCAATTGCAGGCCGAATACGGCCAATGGGTGGCCATGGTCGGCGACGGCATCAACGACGCCCCGGCGCTGAAACAGGCCAACATCGGCATCGCCATCGGCAGCGGTGCCGACGTGGCTATGGAGGCCGCCGACGTGATCCTTATCGGTGGACGCCTGGGCGGCCTGGTGGAAGCGGCGCAGCTGTCACGCCTGACCTTCCGCAAGATCGTCGAGAACCTGATCTGGGCCTCGGCCTACAACGTCGCCGCCATCCCCATCGCCGCCGTCGGCTTGCTGCATCCAATGATCGGCGTGATCGCCATGACCGCCAGTTCGCTGTCGGTGATCGCCAATTCCCTACTGCTCAAGAGAGCCCCCTTGAGCGCTATCCGCAAAACCCATTGAACCCCTGCCGGAGAAACACCATGAGCACATTCACCTACAAAACCCTGAGCGCCCTCGCCCTGACCGGCGCACTACTGAGCGCCCCGGCGTTCGCCGAGGACGCCCACCACCCCGAAGAAGGCGCAGCCACAGCCGCGCCAACCGAACAGGCCACCCCCGCCGCCGCTGGTAAAGGCATGGGCATGATGGGTGACATGGACATGACCAAGATGCACGAGATGATGCAGAAAATGCATGGTGCCAAGACGCCCGAGGAGCGCCAGAAATTCCGCGCCGAGCATCGCACGGCCATGCAGGACAAAATGGGCATGATGCGTCAGCGCATGCAGGACAGTCAGTGCCCCATGGCCAAGGACGACGCCACCCAGCAGCAGTGCATAAAGGCCATGGGCGAAAACATGCAGGACATGATGCAAATGATGGAACAGATGATGGACAGCCAGGCCATGCCGAACGGTCAGTGAGCCGGGCTGCGTAATCTGCGGAAGGTATCCACCCGCTATTGGAGGAGTTGACCGGGCGGCCCCGTAACCAAGCAACGGGCAGGGTCGCCGTCCAACCTGGCGGGTCTGTTGACCGGCCAAGAAGCCTAGCTGGCAGTTGAAAAACTACCTGCTAGTCGACTGCTTCCCATTGTTTTCCCGTTGTGCCAACAGAAGGAAAGCCGCCATGAAAGAAGCAAACCGGCTGGGCGTCTCCAGCGCCAATTTGGTAACCCGTCACTTGAAGCTTGAACCCACGGAGCGGGAAAAACTGGATGCGGCAATCGCCGAGATCGACAAGCTATATGGCCTCGCCAGCGTCTCCTTCGATGACAGTAAAGGACGCCTCGACATGGCCTATGATGCGACCCGAATCTGCCTGGACTGCATTGAGGACGTCCTAACAACGTACGCCATCGAGGTCAGTCATGACTGGTGGACGCACTTCAAGGAAGGTCACTACCGTTTTGTCGATCAGAACCTGAAAGACAATGCCTCTCGAGAACCATGGAGCTGCCATAAGTCGCCACCAGGCTCCGGGCACAATCGATAATTCGTGGCCCTTGCCATGCCCTGCCCTGCGCGGAAAGTCCGCGCCGAACTCGTTGGGCTTCGCAGGCTCAGCACCTACCTACGGCGCTGTGCGCTGACCTGGGCGTAATCGCTCATCGCGGCCAAGGCCGCTCCTACAAAACACGCGGTTTCGTGGACCCTATGTTCCTGCGCAATATCTACGACGTCGTAGGGAGGACATGCCGAAAGCTTGTCCGCCATTGGGCAGCCAGCGGTGGACAAGCCTTCGGCATGTTCACCCTACACAAGCGCTACCGTACCCCGGATAAGCTCCAGCGCAATCCGAGGCCGCTCTCGCGGTTTGCCGCGCTTTCGCGTTTTCCAACTTCGTAGGGCGGGTGCAACCCGGGGGTGGACATACCATTTCCCCGGATTGCATCCGAGCTACAGCTCGCGCGCTTGCCCGAGCTTGCGCCTACGCATCAAGCGATAGGCCGCCGGCAATACGAACAGCGACAGCAGCGGCGCGCTGAGCATGCCGCCGACCATGGGCGCGGCGATGCGGCTCATTACTTCGCTGCCGGTGCCGCCGCCGAGCAGGATCGGCAACAGGCCGGCGATGATCACCGCCACTGTCATGGCCTTGGGTCGCACCCGTTGCACCGCGCCTTCGCGAATCGCCTCGACCAGCGCCTGTTCGCTGCTATCGCCAGCTTCCTCGCGTTCGGCCCAGGCGTTCTTCAGGTAGAGCAGCATGATCACGCCGAATTCCGCCGCCACCCCAGCCAGGGCGATAAAGCCGACGCCAGTGGCCACCGACATGTGAAAGCCGAGCAGGTAGAGAAACCAGATCCCGCCGGTCAGGGCGAACGGCAGCGTGGCCATGATCAGCAGCGCCTCGCTGAAGCGGCCAAAGCACAGGTAGAGCAGCACGAAGATGATCAGCAACGTGGCCGGCACCACCAGCTTGAGCCGCGCGTTGGCCCGTTCGAGAAACTCGAACTGCCCCGAATAGCTCAGGCTGATACCCGGTTGCAGGGTGACCTGCTCGTCGATGGAGGCGCGCAGGTCGGCCACCACCGAGGCCAGGTCGCGGCCGCGCACATCCACATAGACCCAGCCCGAGGGCCGCGCGTTCTCGCTCTTGAGCATCGGCGGGCCGTCGCTGACCTTGATTTTCGCCACCGTGCCCAGGGTGATCTGGCTGCCCTGGGGGGTGTAGATCGGCAACTGTTCGAGCCCGCCCAGCGAGTCGCGCCATTCGCGCGGGTAACGCACGCTGATGGGGAAACGCGCCAGGCCTTCAATGGTCTCGCCGACATTCTCGCCGCCGATGGCGCTGGAGACGATCGACTGCACGTCGGCGATATTCAGGCCGTAACGCGCGGCCGCCGCCCGGTCGATATCGACATCGATATAGCGCCCGCCGGTCAAGCGCTCGGCCAACGCCGAACTCACCCCTGGCACGCCTTTGGCGACCTTCTCGATGGCCTGGGTGGCCGCATCGATCTGCGCCAGATCGCTGCCGGCGACCTTGACTCCGATCGGGCTCTTGATCCCGGTGGCGAGCATGTCGATACGGTTGCGGATCGGCGGAATCCAGATATTGGTCAGCCCCGGCACCTGCACCACCCGATCCAGTTCCTCCACCAGCTTGTCCGCGGTCATGCCAGCGCGCCACTGCTCGCGCGGCTTGAACTGGATGGTGGTCTCGAACATCTCCAGCGGCGCCGGGTCGGTGGCGGTTTCGGCGCGGCCGGCCTTGCCGAACACATGGGCGACTTCCGGCACCGTCTTGATCATCCGGTCGGTCTGTTGCAGCAGCTGCGCGGCCTTCTGCGCCGACAGTCCGGGCAGGGCCGATGGCATATAAAGCAGATCGCCCTCGTCCAGCGGCGGCAGGAACTCGCCGCCCAATTGCGACAGCGGCCACAGGGTGCTGAGAAACACCAGCAACGCGACCAACAAGGTGGCCCTGGGCCAAGCCAATACCGCCTCCAGCGCCGGTTGGTAGAGGCGGATCAACCCGCGGTTCAGCGGATTACGCGCCTCGGAGGGAATCCGCCCGCGAATCCAGTAGCCCATCAGCACCGGCACCAGGGTCACTGACAGCCCCGCGGCGGCGGCCATGGCGTAGGTCTTGGTGAAGGCCAGCGGACCGAACAGCCGGCCCTCCTGGGCCTGCAGGGTGAACACCGGAATAAACGACAGGGTGATGATCAGCAGGCAGAAGAACAGCGCCGGGCCGACTTCCACCGCTGCATCGGTAATCACCCGCCAATGGCTTTCGCCCTTGAGTTCCTCGCCGGGATGCTTCTGGTGCCAGGCCTCGATCTTCTTGTGCGCGTTTTCGATCATCACCACCGCGGCGTCGACCATGGCGCCGATGGCGATGGCGATGCCGCCCAGGGACATGATGTTGGCGTTGATGCCCTGCTGTTGCATGACGATAAAGGCGATCAGCACCCCGACCGGCAAGGACACGATGGCCACCAGGGAGGAACGCAGGTGCCAGAGAAAAGCCGCGCAGACCAGCGCCACGACGATAAATTCCTCCACCAGCTTCTCGCCCAGGTTGCGCACCGCGCGGTCGATCAACCGGCTGCGGTCGTAGGTGGTGACGATCTCCACCCCTTCCGGCAGGCTGCTTTTCAGCGTCTCGAGCTTGGCCTTGACCGCTTCGATGGTGCTGCGCGCGTTCTTGCCGCTGCGCAGGATCACCACGCCGCCGACCACCTCGCCCTCGCCATCCAGCTCGGCGATGCCGCGGCGCATCTCCGGTCCGAGCTGGATATGCGCCACCTCGCCGAGCGTCACCGGCACGCCGCCGGCACCCAGGCGCAGGGGGATGGCGCGAAAGTCGTTAAGGCTTTGCAGATAGCCCGAAGCGCGCACCATAAATTCGGTTTCCGCCAGTTCCAGCACCGCGCCGCCGGTTTCCTGATTGGCGCGGCCGATGGCGTCCGTCACCTCGGCCTGGGTGATGCCCAGGCTGGCCAGCTTGATCGGATCGAGTTGCACCTGGTACTGCTTGACCATGCCGCCGATGGTCGCCACTTCGGCGACGTTGGCCAGGGTCTTCAACTCGAACTTGAGGAACCAGTCCTGCAGCGCGCGCAACTGCGCCAGGTCATGATTGCCGCTGCGGTCGACCAGGGCGTACTGGTAGATCCAGCCGACCCCGGTAGCGTCCGGCCCCAGCGACGGTTTGGCACTGGCCGGCAAACGACTCTGGATCTGGCTGAGGTATTCCAGCACCCGCGAACGCGCCCAGTAGAGGTCGGTGTCGTCCTCGAACAGCACATAGACGAAGCTGTCGCCAAAGAATGAATAGCCACGCACGGTCTTCGCTCCCGGCACCGAGAGCATGGTGGTGGCCAGCGGGTAGGTCACCTGATTCTCGACGATCTGCGGCGCCTGACCCGGATAGGGCGTACGGATGATCACCTGCACGTCGGACAAATCCGGCAGCGCATCGATCGGCGTGTTCTGCAGCGACCAGATGCCCCAGGCGGTGGCGAACAGGGTCGCCAGCAGCACCAGGAAACGGTTGGCCACCGACCAGCGGATCAGCGCGGCGATCATGGCTGCGCCTCCCGATGGCCGTCATGGCCGCTGGTTGCCTGGGGCACGGGTGCCAGACGCTCAATGCTCTCGATGCGCATACCCTCGTCATCGGCGCGCACCCCGACCCGCACCCGGTCGCCGGGTTTGAAGCCTTCCAGCAGCGCCGCATCCGCGACCGGAAACAGCATGCTCATGCCCGGCATGCCCAGGGTCTTGAACGGGCCATGGGTGAGCATCACCCCATCCTCTTCGATGGCGTCGATCTGCCCTTCCGCTTCATGCAGGGCCGGCTCGAGCTTGACCTCCGCCGCCGGCGCGCCCAGTTCCTGGGCCATGATGCCGCGCAGGCTGGCCTCGGAATCGAGGAGGAACTGCCCGGAGGCGACCACCTGCTGGCCCTCCTCCAGCCCTTCGAGTATCTGGGTATTACCCGCGGCCTCCTGGCCCAGGCGGACTTCCACCGGGCGGTAGCGCCCTTCGCCTTCGGCGAGCATCACCAGGGCGCGGCGGCCGCTGCGGATCACCGCCTCGCTCGGTACGAACAACGCATCGCGTTCGGCCGGGCGAACCAGGCGTACCTGGGCGGTCAGGCCCGGGCGCAGGCGGCCATCGGGGTTATCCAGCACGACCCGCACACGCAGGGTGCGGCTGTCGAGGTTGGCCTGGGGCAGAATCGCCTCGATGCTGCCGTTGAGCACTTCGCCGGGAAACGCCGGCAACCGCGCCTCGACCACCTGGCCTTGATGCAGGCCCAGGGCTTCGGCCTCGGGCACTGCCACATCGAGCCAGACGCTGCGCAAACCATTGATGGTCGCCAGGGTCTCGCCCGCCATCAGGTTCATGCCCTCGCGCACATTGAGTTGTTGCAGCACCCCGGCAATCGGGCTGGTCACCGTCCACAGCGCCTGCACCTTGCCGCTGCGCTCGAACCGGGCAATCAGCGCCGCCGGCATGCCAGCCAGACGCAAGCGTTGGCGCGCCGCCGCCAGTAGCGCGGGGTCGCCGGCATCGCGCAGGGCCAGATACTCTTCCTGGGCACTGACCCACGCCGGCACCAGCAAGTCCGCCAGGGGCGCGCCGGCTTCGAGCAAATCCTCGGGGGCGCGGGCATAAACCCGCTCGACGAAACCGCCGGTACGCGCCTGCACCACGGCGATATCGCGAGTATTGAAAGTCAGGTTGCCGACCGCTTCCAGGCTGTTGGCCAATGCCCCGCGGGTCACCGAAGCCAGACGCATGCCGAGGTTCTGGGTAACGCTCGCATCGATGCTGACGGCAGCGCTGTCGCCGCCTTCGTCGGCATAGCGCGGCACCAGCTGCATATCCATAAAGGGCGACTTGCCCGGCTGGTCGAATTGTTGCTGCGGCACCATGGGGTCGTACCAATACAGCACCTGGCGCTCCTCGGCCGTACTGACCTGGGTTTGCCCGTGAGCGGCCTCGGGTTCAACGCTTATCGATTGCTGGGCGAACCAGTAACCGCCGGCCGCGCCTATAGCCAATACCAGCGTCGCCAGCAGCGCGCCTTTTATTAGTCGAGCACTCATTGGCTCACCCCTTCATAAGCGAAATGCAGGCGGGCGCTGCTCAGCGCACGCGCTTGTTCGAAGTCGATGTGTTTCAGGCGCGCCTCGACCCGCTCGCGTCGGGCGGCGACCACGCTGGCCAGTTCGCCGCCGCCAGCGCGATAGCCGGCCAGGGTCAGCGCGACCTTTTCCTCGGCCAGCGGCAGCAGCAGATCCTGGCTGCGGCGCAGCGCGCGTTCGAAACGCTGGTACTCGGCCAGGTCGTCGGCCAATTGCTGCGCATGCTCGCGCTCGGCCGCTTCGCGTTCGGCGTGCAACTGGCTGAGCGTGGCCTGCTTGGCGGCGATTCTGGGGTTCTGCCGCGAGCCCGGAAACAGCGGCAGGTCGAAGCTCAATTGCAGCGAAACCATGTCACCGAAAGCCGGGTCGCGCTTCTGGTAAGCCAGCTGCCAGCTCCAGTCAGATTGTTTGTCCGCCACGGCCTGGCGCACCTCGGCTTGCGCCGCCTCGGTCATGGGATCGAACAGCGCCAGTTCGGGATGGCGTTGCAAGTTGTGCTGATAGTGCTCGGCATCCACCGGCCAGTTCGGCAAGCGCCCGGACAGAGTTTCGGCGGCACGCGGGCCGATCCAACGGCGCAGGGCCGCACGCTGTTGCGCGCGGCTTTGCAGCAGCTGATCCTCGGCCTCGGCGAGCAACGCCGCCTCCTGCTTCGGTGCGACGCTGTCGGCGGCCTGGCCACGGCCACCGGCGATGCTGGCGCGCACCGCCTTGGCCAGTAGATCGTTCTCGGCATAGAGGTCTTTGAATAGGGTCAGCTTCTGCTCGACGGCGCGCGCCGCAATCCACGCCAGCGCGGTTTGCCGGCGTACCCGCAGGCGCTCGACCCGCTCCCGGGCGGCGGCGCTGAGCACGCCGGCCTCGGCAGCCTCGACCCGAGCGCGGCGTTTGGCGCGACTGGGCACCTCCTGCATCAGCCCGATCATCTGCATGGTCATCGGCTCGCGGTCGAGACGACCACGGTTGTCGCCCTCAATCGGCAGGTTCTGCAGGCCTAGGGTCAGCTTCGGGTCGGGCAACTCGCCCGCCGGTACCGCGGCATGACGCGCGGCCTGCACATTGGCCGCCTGAGCCGCCAGCGAAGGTGCCTCGCGCTCGGCCAGATCCAACGCCTGATCGAGGGTCAGCGCCGCGGCCGGCAGGCTGAACAAAGCAGCAGCCAGCGCGCCGGCCGCCAAACGGCCGGGGAAGGAAAACAAACGGGACATACGGGTGATTCCTGTCGATATCGCGCGCTATGGGCGCGCAACGACCATCGAGCCACCAGGGCTACACGATGGGATTCGCAACGGGACAGGAATCAGGCGCGGGGTGGGCGCCAGGGGGCAAGCGCGGGTCGGGACAGGGGTTCGGTTTGGCTATACAAGGAGGCGCTGACGGCGACCGGCAACAGCTTGAGTTTCAATCGATAGCCATCAACCAAGGGCAGACCGGCGCTGGGGCATTTGCTCATATCCGGGCACAACTGCCCGCTAAGTTGCATCGCCGCCTCGTCGCAGCAATCGCTCAGCTGCGGCGCGTCCTGGCTCATCGGGCAGGGTTCGGCGACCAGCAGCGCGCCCGCCAGGCTCTGCAAGGGCAGAACCAGGGCCAGGAGCAATACCAGACACAAGCGAGGGAAGGCGTTCATGCCGGGCAGTCTAGCCCCGCGCAGGGTCAGGAGCAATTGACCAGGGTCAAGGACCAGGTCGTGGCGAAACGGCTTCAGGGCAACAACTGCTCGCGGCGGCCGTCGGAGTATTCACCCCGCTCGCCCGGCAAACCCAGCACAGCAGATGGCCCGGC
The DNA here is from genome assembly GCF_035512415.1 of Pseudomonas sp. Classification (GTDB taxonomy): domain Bacteria; phylum Pseudomonadota; class Gammaproteobacteria; order Pseudomonadales; family Pseudomonadaceae; genus Aquipseudomonas. The sequence goes on from NZ_DATKDZ010000009.1 coordinate 283,877, forward strand.
GCATGCCCTGTTACAACTCCTCGCTTGTTCGCCGTGACCAACAGTCATAGCATGACCGTCGGTCACAACTCTGCTATCGGGTCACCATGCGCTATCAGGATCAACTCTTCGAACAACGGGAAAACGCCATTCTCGATGCCGCGCGCCAGCTGTTCAGCACGCAGCCCTGGGACCGGGTGACCATCGCCGAGGTGGCGGTTGCCGCCGCCATTGGCAAGGGCACGGTGTACAAGCACTTCCCCAGCAAGGAGGCGCTCTATGCACGTCTGACGATGGATCGCTCCCGTACCGACCTGGCCGAACTACGCGCCCTGCACGCCACCAGCGCGCCGCAGCAGGCCATGCGCCAGGTGATCCTGCGCGCCTTCGAGCAGATGCTGAGTAATCCGACCCAGGCCCAGCTGTGCCAGCACTGCGACCGCCCGGAGTTCCAGGAGCGCCTGGATCCAGCCTCGCGCCAGCAGTTCCTCGAGCTGGAACGCGACTACCAGCGCTTCTTCGCCGAGATGCTCAACGGGGCTCTGGGCACCCACGCCCTCGCTCAGGGCGACTGCCAGAACCTGTTGTGGGGCGTGGAGGCCTGCGTCAACGGGGTGATGGCGCGCATCGCCTCCGGCGGTTTCGCCCACTGGGCCGAACCCATCGCCCTGAATGAATACTTCGCCCGCGTTACCGATTTCATTATTGCCGGCCTGCGTACCCAGGCCGCCGATCTTCTTGCCCCACCACGCCGTCACGAGTAAGCGCCCATGTTCAGTCAGTTGTCCAAACGCCCCTGGTTGATCGCCGTCGCCATCAGTCTGCTGTTACTGCTGTGGTTGCTCAGCGGCTCGCTGTTCAAGGCCCAGCAGGTCGCCAGCGCCGATCAGCCTGCCGTGGAGCAGGGCCTGGCGAAAGTCGAGGTGCAGTGGCTGGAAGCGCAACCGATGCAGCGCCAGCATGTGGTGCAGGGGCAGATCGAGGCCTGGCGGCGGGTCGAACTGCGCTCGCAGATCAGCGCCAGCGTGGCGCGCCTGGATCAGGACAAGGGCAGCCCGGTCAAGGCCGGTCAATTGCTGCTGAGCCTGTCCACGGACAACCGCCCGGCCCAGGTGGCCAGGGGTGAAGCCGATGTGCGGCAGCGCCAGGCCGATGCCACGGGTGCCGCGCGCCTGCGCGAACGCAACCTGGTTTCCGCCAACGAACTGATCCGCCTGCAGAGCGAGCTGGCCAAGGCCCGCGCCGAACTGGACATGGCCCGTATCCAGCTGGACAACACCAGAATCAGCGCCCCCTTCGCCGGGGTTTACGACCAGCGCCTGGTCGAGCTCGGCGACTTCGTCCAGCCCGGTCAGAGCCTGCTGACCCTGGTGGACATCAGCCAGCTCAAGGTCACGGCGCAGATCGCCCAGCAGGAGGTAATCCAGCTCAAGCTGGGCCAGACGGTGCGTATCGAGTTGCTCGACGGCCGTGAGATGGACGGCCAGCTGCACTTTATCGCCGCCGCCGCCGACCCCGGCTCGCGCAGCTTCCGCATCGAGGTCAAGGTTGACAATCCGCAGGCCCTGCGCCTGGCCGGAGCCAGCGCTACCCTGCATATCGCCACAGGCGAAGCCCTGGCCCATCGTGTGTCGCCTGCCCTGCTGAGCCTGGATCAGGCCGGCCGGCACGGGGTCAAGTGGGTCAATGAGCAGCAACAGGTCGAGTTCACCCCGGTGACGCTGATTAGCGTCGACAATCAGGGGGCCTGGGTCAGCGGCCTGCCGTCGAAGGTGGCGCTGATCACTCTCGGCCAGGGCTTTGTCGAGCCGGGCCAGCAGGTGATCAGCCAGCTCGCCAAAGGGGGAAGCTGAGATGCACGGTCTGATCGCCGCGGCGCTGGATCGTAGCCGCACCAGCCTGCTTGTACTGCTGTTTCTTCTGGTCGGCGGCCTGGGTGCCTACCTGGTCATCCCCAAGGAAGCCAACCCGGATGTGAGCATCCCGATCATCTATGTTTCGGTCACCCTCGAGGGCATCAGCCCGGAGGACGCCGAACGCCTGCTGGTGCGCCCGCTTGAGCAGGAGTTGCGCAGCCTCGAAGGGGTCAAGGAAATGCGCGCCATGGCCAGCGAAGGCCATGCCTCGGTAACCCTGGAGTTCGACGCTGGTTTCAATGCCAAACTGGCCCTGGTCGATGTGCGCGAGAAGGTTGACACCGCCCGCAGCAAACTGCCCGAGGAAGCCGAAGAACCCACGGTCAACGAGGTCAACGTGGCGCTGTTCCCGGTGCTGTCGATCGGCCTGTCCGGGCCCATCGACGAACAGCAACTGGTGTATGTGGCGCGGCGGCTAAAGGACAACATCGAGGGCATCGCCGAGGTGCTGTCGGTGGAGATCGGCGGCGACCGCGAGGACCTGCTGGAAATCGTCGTCGACCCGCAGGTGCTCGACAGCTACGGCATCGACTACAACGAACTGTTCAACCTGGTCAGCCGCAACAACCGCCTGGTCGCCGCCGGCAGCCTGGACACCGGTGCCGGGCGCATGAGCCTGAAGGTGCCCGGGGTAATCGAAAACCTCGAAGACGTGCTGAGCATGCCGATCAAGGTGGTGGACGGCAGCGTGGTCACCTTCGGCGACGTGGCCACCATCCACCGCACCTTCAAGGACCCCACCGGCTACGCGCGGATCAACGGCCAGCCGGCCATCGTCCTGGAAGTGGCCAAGCGCAGCGGGGCGAATATCATCGCCACCATCGAGCAGGTCAAGGCGCTGATGGCCCAGGCCCAGCCGCTACTGCCCGAAGGCCTGCAGGTCAGCTACATCATGGACCAGTCGCAGGAGGTCAAGGGCATGCTCGGCGACCTGCTCAACAACGTGATGACCGCCATCGTTCTGGTGCTGATCCTGGTGGTGGCGAGCATGGGTATGCGCTCGGCGCTATTAGTCGGACTGACCATTCCCGGAGCCTTTCTGACCGGCATCCTGCTGATCTGGATGCTCGGCTTCACCCTCAATATCGTCGTGCTGTTCAGCCTGATCCTGGTGGCCGGCATGCTGGTGGACGGCGCTATCGTGGTCTCCGAACTGGCCGACCGCTACCTGCACCAGGGGCAGAATCCACGCCAGGCCTGGGCCAATGCCGCGACGCGGATGGCCTGGCCGGTAATCGCTTCCACCGCCACCACCCTGGTGGTGTTTCTGCCGCTGCTGTTCTGGCCCGGCGTGGTCGGCCAGTTTATGAAATATCTGCCGGCCACGGTGATCGTCTGCCTGCTCGCCTCGCTGGCCATGGCCCTGGTGTTTCTGCCGGTGCTCGGTGCGGTAACCGGCGGCCAGCCCGCGGCCCAACCCGAGCAGGCCAGCCGTAGCGCCCTGGCCTACCGCCGCCTGCTCGGCCGCCTGCTCAAGCGCCCAGGGCTGACCCTGCTCGGCATGCTGGCCCTGATCGCCCTGATCTACACCGCCTACGGTCGCTTCAACCATGGCGTGGAGTTCTTCCCGGAGGTCGAGCCGGAAAACGCGCAAATCTGGCTGCGCGCCCGCGGCGACCTGTCGGTGCTGGAAAAGGACAGCCTGCTGCAACAGGTGGAAAAACGCCTGCTCGGCATGAGCGAGGTCAAGGCCCTGTATGCCCGTTCCCTGGCCCAGCCGGACGGTCAACTGGGGGCGGATGTGATCGGCACCCTGCAATTCCAGTTCGTCGAATGGCATGAGCGGCGTCCGGCCAGCCGTATCCTCGCCGATATGAGTGAGCGCACGGCGGACATTCCCGGCATCGTGCTGGAGTTCCGCGAACAGGACCAGGGCCCCAGCGGCGGCAAGCCGGTCAAGTTGCAGATCAGCGCCCTCGACCCGGCCAAGGCCGACCAGTGGGTCGAGCAGGTGCGCACGAATATGCAACGCCTGGGCGGCTTCAAGGACATCGAGGACGACCGCGCCCTGCCCGGCATCGAATGGCGGATCAAGGTCGACCGCGAGGCCGCCGCACGTTTCGGCGCGGATGTGCTGAGCGTGGGCAATGCCGTGCAGATGATTACCAACGGTCTGAAGCTGGCCACCTACCGCCCGGAAGACGCCACCGACGAGGTGGACATCCGCGTGCGCCTGCCGGGCAACTGGCGCTCCCTCGACCAGCTCGGCCGCCTGACCCTGAGCACTTCGAGCGGGCAGATCCCCCTGGGCAACTTCGTCTCGCTGCAGCAGGCCCCCAAGGTCGGCACCCTGCGCCGGGTCGACGGCACCCGCACCATCACCCTGCAGGCCGATATGGCCGAGGGCGCACGCCTGGACGAACGCCTGCAGGCCCTGCGCGAGGCAATGGGCGAAGTGCCCGAGGATGTGCAGGTGACCTTCGCCGGCGAGGACGCCGACCAGCGTGAGGCGGCCACCTTCCTGATGACCGCCTTCGGCGTGGCGATCTTCCTGATGTTTATCATCCTGGTGACCCAGTTCAACAGCATCTACCAGGCCCTGCTGGTGCTATCGGCCATCGTGCTGTCCACCGCCGGGGTGCTGGTCGGCCTGCTGGTCAACGGCCAGTCGTTCGGCATCGTCATGGTCGGCATGGGCCTGATCGCCCTGGCGGGCATTGTGGTGAACAACAACATCATCCTGATCGACACCTACAACCAGCTGCGTCGTCAGGGCCTGGAGCCGCATGCAGCGGCCCTGGAAACCGGCAGCCTGCGCCTGCGGCCGGTGCTGCTCACCGCGGTGACCACCATTCTCGGCCTGATGCCCATGGTGCTCAGTGTCAACGTCGACCTGCTGACCCCAAGCCTGGGCTTTGGCGCGCCGTCGACCCAATGGTGGACCCAGCTGTCCAGCGCCATCGCCGGCGGCCTGAGCTTCGCCACCGTGCTGACCCTGCTGCTGACCCCCTGCCTGTTGGTGCTAGGCTCGCGTTTCGAGCGTCGCCCACCGCCGCTGGAAACCTTCGACGACGATCTACTCGACCTGCCGGAACACCTGCTTGCGGCAAAACCAAGCAAGGCCAGCCTGAGCAATCAGACCATAAGGACATGACTGCATGGACATCAGCAATATCCCCTTCGGCACCACCGACTGGAGCCAGATCGAAGCCAGCGAACATACCGGCGAAACCGGCATGGCTTACTGGCGCACCCAGGTGTTCGGCACTATCCGCGTGCGCATGGTCGAGTACACCGCCGGCTACCTGGCCGATCACTGGTGCCACAAGGGTCATATCCTGCTGTGCCTGGAGGGCGAACTGCACACCGAACTGGAAGACGGCCGGTGCTTTGTGATGACCGCCGGCATGAGCTACCAGGTCGCCGACCAGGCCGAAGCCCACCGCTCCTCGACCACCACGGGCGCGCGGCTGTTTATCGTTGACTGAGCCCTAGCAGGCTTTGCGGTGGGATTACCTCTCGTAGGGCGGACATGCCGAAGGCTTGTTCGCCACGGGACAGTTAGCGGTGGACAAGGCTTCGCCATCTCCACCCTACAAAAGCGTGTTTCGTGGCCCGGATCACACCATCTGTAAATGCCGCTTACCCCTGGGCGGCGGATAAGCCGTATCGATCAGCGCCAGGTCCTCGGCACTCAACTGCAAGCCCGCCGCTTCGGCATTCAACTGCAGATGCGCCGGCTCGACCGCCTTGGGAATGGCAATCACCCCGGGTTGGCGCACGACCCAGGCCAGGGCGACCTGCGCCGGGGTGACGGCATGCCGTTCGGCCACCTCGCGCAGCGCCGGGTTGCCCAGCAGCTGGCCGGCCTGACCCAGCGGGCAGTAAGCCATCAAGGGCATGCCCTGTTGCTGCTGCCAGGGCAACAGATCGAACTCAATGCCACGCGCCTCGGGGTTGTAGAGCACCTGATTGGCGGCGCAGGCCGGTGCGCCCAGCTCCTCCAGATCGTCCAGATCGAAGTTGGAGACACCCCAGCGGCGGATCTTGCCCTGCTCGCGCAGACGCTCGAAGGCTTCGACGGTTTCCGCCAATGGATACTGGCCGCGCCAATGCAGCAGATAGAGGTCGATCACCTCGGTCTGCAGGCGCTGCAGACTGCGCTCACAGGCCGCCATCACACCACTGCGGCTGGCATTGTGCGGGTAGACCTTGCTGACCAGAAAAACCTGCTCGCGCCGCCCGGCAATCGCCTCGCCCACCACCGTTTCGGCACCGCCCTCGCCATACATCTCGGCACTGTCGATCAGGCGCAAGCCCAGATCGATACCTTGGCGCAGGGCAGCCACTTCGGCGCGGCGCAGGTCGGCATCCTCGCCCATGCGCCAGGTGCCCTGGCCGATCACCGGCACCTGGGCACCGGCTAATTCAAGCGTACGCATCGTCTTCGAACCTCTCCAGCTATGTGCTCGCCCAACAACAGTTGCATATCCACCCTACCCGCGCTCGCCACTCAACAACAAAAGCAACGACACCGGCTGCTCGCTTTCCGGGTGCAGAGGCTCCTGCAACCACTGCAAGCGCCAGCCGGTTTCAGTGAACAGGGCCAGCCAGGACTCCAGGGTGCGGAAAAACCAGGGCATGGGTTCGGCAAAGCCCTCGCCGAAACCGGCAAAACTCTCCACCCGCCAGCCGTCGCGGTAGCTGGCGTCGTTGCAGGCCCGCCAAGGATGCAGGGTCTGGATCAGCAGACGGCCGCCCGCAGCCAGCAGGCCGTGCAAGGCATTCAGGGTCGGAGCCAGGGGGTCTTCGAGCAGGGCGAAGTTGCACACCAGCAGGTCGAAGCGGCCCAGTTGCGCCGCCTGGCTTTCCAGTTCGGCATAACCGCAGACGCGGTACTGCGCACGCGAGCAGCCGGCCTGTCGGGCGACGGCGATCAGCGGCGCACTGGCATCCACGCCGACCGCCTCGATACCATGCTCGGCCAGGCCGCGGCACAGCCAGCCTTCACCGCAGCCGAGGTCAAGCACCCGGGTTGGGGCCAGGGCCAGAACGGCCTGGACAATCGCCGCATCGGTGACCAGATGGCGGCTTTCGATGCGCCGTTCGCGCACCGCCGCGGTCCAGGCATCGGCATTGGCCTGCCAGCTGAGGCTGAGTTGCTCACGATGATCGCGTTGCATGGATCACCTCTCCTGTAGATGCACGGCTCGATACTAGGGTCTGAAAATAAACCCGCCTCTGCAAAATACTCCCTGCCAGAGCACCCGCCCAACCGCTAGACTGGTTGGCAAGCGAGGTGAAGCGCGGAATCCGGCGCTGACGTCCAGCGCGGTTATTCGCACCCTATACACCTATGGATGAGTAAATCGGGCGAAATGAATATGGGTACATCCTGGCAACCTCAGATCACCCAACTGCCCAGCGACAGCCAGCCCAGCACGCCCCCCAAGGCTGGCAAGCGCCGCAGCAAAGTGAAAGTCGCCTTCTGGCTGTCACTGCTGTTGCTGCTGATCATTGCGGCCCTGCTGCTCGCCTATGAAATGCACAGTTCGCGCCTGCAGGCACATGAGCTTAGCCGCTATGCGCAATCTCTGAGTTATCGGGTCAAGCCCGGCCCCAGCCCGGCGATCAGCTACCCCAAGGAAGGTCCCTTCGATAAGCGCCTGGGTTATACCTATATCCCGCTGATGCTCGAACGCCTCGAACAGCGCGGTTTCAGCGTGCAACAGCAGGCGCAGTTCTCGCCGGCGCTGCTCGACTACGCCCAGCGCGGCTTCTTTATCCCTTACCCGGAAAAGATCCAGGCCGGCCTGCGCATCAGCGATTGCCGCGGCACGCCCTTCTATGAATTCCGCTACCCCCAGCAACGCTACCCGAGCTTTAGCGCCATCCCGCCGTTGGTCGCTGGCAGCCTGCTGTTTATCGAAAACCGCCATCTGCTCGACCCACAGCTGCCCCTGGCCAACCCGGCCGTGGACTGGCCGCGCTTTATCATGGCGGCGGCATCCCAGGTCGGCAAAATGCTCGACATGCAGGATCAATCCGCAGGCGGCAGCACCCTGGCCACCCAGCTGGAGAAATACCGCCACTCGCCGGATGGCCTGACCCTCTCGGCCTCGGAAAAGCTCCGGCAGATGATTTCCGCCAGCATTCGCGCCTACCAGAGCGGCCCGCAGACCCTGGCCGCGCGCGAGAATATCGTCCGCGACTACCTCAACAGCGTACCGCTCTCGGCGGCACCGGGGCATGGCGAGGTGCATGGCCTGGCCGATGGCCTGCGCATCTGGTTCGGCGCGGACTTTGCCCGGGTCAACCACCTGCTCGACCCGGCCCGCTCGCCCGAAGCCAGCGTGGCAGAGCGCGGCCTGGCCCTGCGTCAGGTACTGGCGCTGATGATCGCCCAACGCCGCCCCTCCTATTACCTGGCCCAGGGACGCCATGACCTGGCGGAACTGACCGACAGCCATATCCGCCTGCTGGCCAACGGCGGCCTGATCGACCAGCCGTTGCGCGATGCCGCCCTGAGCCAACCCCTCGCCTACCGCGACTGGGTGCAGGAACCCAACCTGCAGACCGTGGACGGCAATAAAGGCATCAGCGTCTCGCGCTCACGCCTCTCGGCCATGCTCAATATGCCGCTGTACGACCTCGATCGCCTCGACCTGAGCGTCACCAGCACCCTCCACGACGAACTGCAGCAGGCCGCCAGTCAGTATCTGCAGCAGCTGGCCGATCCGGAGTTTGCCGGGCAGATCGGCTTGTTCGGCGAGCGCCTGCTATCGCCGGAAAAAACCGCCGAAGTGCGCTACAGCTTCAACCTGTTCGAGCGTACAGCCACCGGTAGCCGGGTGCGGGTGCAGACCGACAGCACCGACCAGCCCTTCGACATCAATGAAGGCAGCAAACTGGAACTGGGCTCCACCGCCAAACTCAGGGTGCTGGCCACCTATCTGGAAATCACCGCCGAACTGCACCAGCGCTACGCCGGACACAGCGCCAGCGAACTGCGTACAGTCAACGGCCAGGACAACCTGACCCGCTGGGCCGTCGACTACCTGCTGCGCAACCCCGGGGCCAGCCTGCCGGCGATGCTCGAAGCTGCTCTGGAGCGCAAGTATTCGGCCAGCCCCGCGGAACGCTTCTTCACCGGCGGCGGTATCCATACCTTTGCCAACTTCCGCCGCGAGGACGACCACCGCATCGCCACCATGCGCGAAGCTCTGCGCGAGTCCCTCAACCTGCCGTTTATCCGCCTGATGCGCGACCTGGTGCGCTACAGCACCTATCAGGGCCCGGAAAACAGCGCCGAGCTGTTGAAAGACGACAAGGATCCCCGGCGTCAGGCCTATCTGATGGACTTCGCCGACCGCGAAGGCAAGACCTTCCTGCTGCGCTTCTGGCGCAAGTATCAGGGGCAACCCGAGCAACTTCGCCTGGAAACCTTCCTCAGCGGCCTGCGCCACACACCGGCGCGCCTGGCTGCCGTGCATCGCTATCTGTCGCCCGAGGCCGACCAAACCACCTTTGCCGCCTTCCTGCGCACCTACCTGCCCCAAGCCGCGCTGAGCGACGCGCGCGTCGCCGAGCTGTACCGAACCTATGGCCCCGGGGCCTACGACCTGCCGGACCAGGGCTATATCGCCCGGGTTCACCCGCTGGAACTGTGGCTGCTAGGCTATCTGATCGAGAACCCCCAGGCCACCTTCAGTGACGCGGTACAGGCCAGCCAGGATGAGCGCCAGGACGTCTACGGCTGGCTGTTCCGCAGCCGCCACAAGAGCGCCCGCGACAGCCGCATCCGCATCATGCTGGAGGTCGAAGCCTTCCTCGATATTCACCGGCGCTGGCAAAACCTGGGCTACCCCTTCGCCCACCTGGTGCCCTCCCTCGCCACCGCCATCGGCAGCTCCGGCGACCGCCCGGCGGCCCTGGCCGAGCTGATGGGGATCATCCAGAACGATGGCATTCGCCAGACCAGCGCGCGCATCGACAGCCTGCATTTTGCCGCCGACACCCCCTACGACACGCTGGTCGGGCGCAATCAGGTGGTGGGCACCCGGGTCATGGCCTCCGAAGTGGCCGCCGCCCTGCGCAACGCCCTCGCCGAAGTGGTCGACAACGGCACCGCACGCCGCCTGCAGGGCAGCTTCAAACTGGCCGATGGGCAGGTGCTGAAGGTCGGCGGTAAAACCGGTACCGGCGACAACCGTATCGAAACCGTCGGGGCTGGTGGCCGGGTGCTCAGCTCCCGGGCCATGAACCGCACGGCAACCTTTGTCTTCTACCTGGGGCCGCGCCATTACGGCACCCTCACCGCCTTCGTCCCCGGGCGCGCGGCGGAAAACTTCCGTTTCACCTCGGCGCTGCCGGTGCAGGTCCTCAAGGGCATGGCCCCGATCCTTATGCCCTACCTGGAACCCGGCCTTAACAGCCGCTGCCAGGAACCCCTGCCAGCGGTACAGGCCAGCTGGAAGTAAACCGCGGCGGCGACAATAAAAACGGGAGGCCAATGGCCTCCCGTTTAGCAACACCAGCCGCGGCTTATTTCGCCTTGTAGATGATCCCCGGGCTGCACTGCACCATCTGATAATGGGTGGGCAGACCGTTCAGAGCTTCGGAAGCCCCGAGAAACAGATAACCGCCCGGTTTTAACATCGCATGGATACGCGTGAGGATGTCCTTCTTCACCTCAGCCGAGAAATAGATCAGCACGTTGCGGCAGAACACCACATCGAACTTGCCGAGGCTGGCATAGCTGTCGAGCAGGTTGAGCGGGCGAAATTCGATGCGGCTGCGAATCGCCGGCTTGATCACCCAGCGCCCCGGCCCCTTGGGGTCGAAGTAGCGCTGCAGGCGCTCTTGGGACAGGCCACGGCCCATTGCCAGGCTGTCGTACTCGCCGGACTTGCAGTTGGCCAGCATGGTCGGCGACAGGTCGGTGGCGACAATCTGCACGCCGGCCTTGAGTTGGCCAATATTGGTTTTCTCGAACTCGTCGATGCTCATCGACAGCGAATAGGGTTCTTGCCCCGAAGAACAGGCGGCGGACCAAATGCGAATGCGCTGGCCGGGGCTGGCCTTGATCATCTCCGGCAGCACCCGGTTCTTCAGCACCTCGAAAGGATAGGTATCGCGAAACCACAGGGTTTCGTTGGTGGTCATGGCATCCACCACCTGCTCGCGCAGCCCGCTACGCGGTTGGGTTTGCATGCGCTGCACCAGATCCCCGAGGCTCTTGATACTGTTCTGTTCCATCAGTTTGTTGAGCCGGCTGGAAACCAGATACTGCTTGTTGGTACCCAGCAGGATGCCACAGGCTTTTTCCAGAAAAATCCGGAACTGCTCGAAATCCAAATTACCTGTAGACACTCGCGAGGCCTCGACGATCATGTTGTTCACTGAGGGCAAAGCCCTCAGTCCCCTGCCGAAAGATTGATGCGTTCAGCCACCCGCGCCGCCAGATCGTCGGGGCGGAACTTGGCGAGAAAGTCATCCGCGCCAACCTTCTTGACCATGGCCTGGTTGAACACACCGGAAAGCGAAGTATGCAGGATGATGTGTAGCTTTTGCATGCGTGGATCGGCGCGGATTTCCGCGGTCAGGGTATAGCCGTCCATCTCGGGCATCTCGATGTCGGAAATCAGCATGAGGAATTCCTCTTCCGGCTTGCGCCCCTCCTCGACCATGGCCTTCAGATAATCCAGCGCCTGGCGGCCATCGCTAAGTGCCACCACCTCAACGCCCACCGTCTCCAGACAGCGGGTAACCTGCTTGCGCGCCACCGAGGAATCGTCGCAGGTCAGCACCCGCTTGCTGACTGCGCGGGCCTGGGTCTGCGCATCAAGCACGCCCTCGGAGATCACTTCGGAAGTAGGCGCAACTTCGGCGAGCACCTTCTCGACGTCGATGATCTCGACCATCTTGTCGTCCAGATGGGTCACCGCCGTCAGGTAGTGATCGCGCCCCGTACCCTTGGGTGGTGGATGAATCGCCTCCCAGTTCATGTTGACGATGCGCTCGACCGACTGCACCAGAAAGCCCTGAACCTTGGTGTTGTACTCGGTGATGATCACGAAGCTGCTGCCGATATTTTCCAGTGGCGCACTACCGGTCGCCATGGACAGGTCGAGGATGGGAATGGTGCCGCCCCGGATATTGGCCACACCGCGGACCACCGGGCTGGATTTGGGCATGATGGTGAGTTTCGGGCACTGCAGCACCTCTTTCACCTTAAACACGTTGATCCCGTACAACTGGTTGCCGTTAAGACGAAACAGCAGCAGTTCCAAACGATTCTGCCCAACCAACTGAGTTCGTTGGTTAACCGAATCCATCACACCGGCCATACCCAAACTCCTTATTCGAGTAACAGGTTTTGTCAGCGTAGCAGGCGGCACGCGCCTTGCTACCAAACGCATATGAACACAGAAACGACAACTATCCGACACTTACTGGCAAACTGCCGCCACTGGCTGGCAGTTTTACCTGCTTTGCTGGCGCTCGGCTATGGCCCCCAGGTTTCAGCGGCGGCCATGCGTACCGATGACCTTATCGGCGCAAGCGAGATCTTTCTTGAGCAGGCAGTAAGCGATTATCTACAGCGTAGCAACATCGCGGGCCGCCACGAGATCCAGATCAACCGGCTCGACCCGCGGCTACGCCTGCCGCTGTGCGATCAGGAGCTGACCACCAGCCTGGAAAGCCCGGCCCAACCCATAGGCCGCGTGACCCTACGGGTGCGCTGCGATGGCAGCTCGCCGTGGACGGTGTTCGTCCCCGGGCAGGTGCGCCTGTACCGTGAAGTCGTCACTGCCATCCGCCCGCTCAAGCGCGACAATGTTGTGACAGAAATGGATGTCAGCCTGACCGAGCGCGATGTCGGCCTGCTCAATCAGGGCTATTTGACCAGCCTGAAGCAGGCCATTGGCAAGAAATTGACGCGAGCCTTGCTGCCCGATCAGGTATTGGCCCCCGTGCACGTTCAGCAGGCCGAGGTTATCCGCAAGGGCGACCAGGTGGTAATCAGCGCCCACAGCGGCGGCATCAGCGTGCGAATGCCCGGTGAAGCCTTGTCAGACGGGGCTCTGGGCAAACAGATCAGTGTGCGTAACCAGCGCTCCAAGCGGGTGATCAAGGGTCGAGTCACAGGCCCCGGACAAGTAGAAGTGGCCATGTAGGCATGATTCTTGTTTAGACTATGCCTAACGATTTTTCACAACGTGTTTTAGACTCATGCCTGACGCGGATTTTTTCTCCTAAAGTTTTATTGGCTAGCGCCGATAAGCAGGGCAAGCGTCCAAACACTGTTCGAGGTTTTGCATCATGGTCATCGACTTTAACCGGCCCAATAATGCCACCACCCCCGCTAACTCGGGGCGTACCGGCAGTGCCCAGTCTGGTGGACAGAATGAAGCCATCACGACCAAGCAGACTACCAGCGCACCCGCACCCGCCGAGCAGGCTCAGGCCAGCAAAAGCGGTGAATCGGTGCAGCTCAGCCGTGAAGCGCAACAGCTGCAGAAGATCAGCGAGAAGCTGCGCGACCAGCCGAGTGTCGACAATGAGCGCGTCGCTCAGCTTAAGCAGGCCATTGCCGACGGCAGCTACCAGGTCGACAGCCAGCGCGTGGCCAGCAAGCTGCTGAATTTCGAATCCCAGCGCTAGCCCCAGGGCTGCGCTGGGGGTAATGGTCGCCCGCCAGATCATCGAAGGCCGCTGTGCCCCAAGTGATCTGCCATCCCCAAGAGCCCGCCATGCACGACATCACCCTGCTTGAGCTGTTCACCGACGATATCGGCACCGCCGAGCGTTTGCTTGAATTAATCGATCACGAATTCCAGGCCCTCGGCGAGCGTGATCTGCCGCGCCTGCAAAACCTGTTGACGGAAAAGCAACCGCTGCTCGGCCTTCTCGAAGAGCATGGCCGTACCCGCAGCCAGCTGTTGCTTGACGCCCACCTCAGCGCCGACCGCGCCGGCCTGCAGGCGCTGGCCGCACAATCCAGCCAGGGCGCGCAGCTCCTCGAGCGCGGCGACCAGCTAAGCGACCTGCTCGAGCGCTGCCAGCAGGCCAACCTGCGCAATGGCCGTCTGATCCGCGCCAGCCAGGCGTCAACCAGCAGCATGCTGGGCATCCTGCGCGGCAACGAAACCCCCAGCCTCTATGACAGCCGCGGCGCTGCGGCTAGAATTGGCCAACAGCGCCCTCTAAGCCAGGCCTGATACCTATAACAAAGCACAAGGACATGCTGCCATATTGACAGTATGCTGGTGCTCAAGCTTTTGCTCGGAGAGTCACGGACCGTGTCCAATCCTTTTAATCAGGAAGAGGGCCCGCAACCACCCAAGGTGCTCAAGGCACCCGTGGAAATAGTTGCCAACCTGCGCCTACTGCAACAAAACCACGACCCACTGATCATCACCTTTCACGAACGCAACCAACGCTTCCAGAGCTATGTGATCGAGATTGATCGCGACAAGCAGGTGGTGATCCTGGATGAAATGATTCCCCGTGATGGCGAACGTTTCCTGCTCAATGGCGAGGCATTCCGTATCGAAGCCTTCCACGAAGGCGTGCGCGTGGCCTGGGAATGCGAACAGGATGTGCGTATCGCCGAGCATGAAGGGGCGCGCTGCTATCTCAGCCCGCTGCCCAGCGAAGTGCTCTACCACCAGCGCCGCAGCGCCTTCAGGGCCCCTCTCAAGCAGGCCGAACTGATCAAGGTCGAACTGGCCGGCGACAAGCTGCGCAACGCCCTGGCCGGACAACTGCTGGATATTTCCGCAACCGGTTGCAAAGTGCGCATACCCGGTAATGTCACTGGCAGCCTGCAGAGCGGTCAGGTATACGAACGCTTTACTCTGCAGTTCCCCTTTGGTGCCATGACCACGGCCCTGGAGCTGCGCCACGCCCAGTACGAAGAAAAGCTCGATATCACCTTTCTTGGCGCGCGCTTCCATCGCATGAGCGGGCTCGAACAGCGCCAGGTCGAACGTTTCGTCTACCAGCTGCAGCGCGAGGCTCGCCGCTTTGAAAGCGATGGGTTGTTCTAGATATTGATGCCCAGCGCCGCCAGGCGCGGCAGATCTTCGGGACGGTCGACGTCCCACAGGGTCGGCAGCAGGTGATGGCTCCAGTCCAGTTGCAGCAAGCGCGCCTGGGTCATCGGCAGCACCTGCTCCGTGCCCCAGGGCATATCGCTGAACAGCGATGAGGTGATGCGGCGCAACCCCAGCAGCACATAACCGCCATCCTCGGCAGGACCAATGACCACCGATTGATTCTGCAGGGCCGCACAGGCACTGCCCAGGTAACCGCCATCCAGCGCCGGGCAGTCATTGCCGATCAGGATCACCCCGTCGCTTTCCGCCAGCCCTAGGGCAGCGATACGCCGCATACGCTCGCCGAGATCCCCCGCCGGTTGTTCGACCAGGGTCCAGCCCAACTTTTCGGCCAAGGCCTGCAGGTGCTTATCCGCCTCATCGTCGAGCCACAGAAAGCGCTCGCTGAAACCCTCCCCAGGCAGTTGCAGGGCGCGCTCCAGCAGCAGCCGTTGCAGATCGCACGCACCCTCCCTGCCCAGCGCCGGAATCAAACGCGTCTTCACCCGCCCAGGTACGGGCGCGCGCGCCAGCATGTGCAGGGAAATCGACAGATTCATGGTGGTGCCCCTCGTTGATACTGGCGCGCCAGCTTCTCCGGGCTGACCCCGCAGTAGTAAGCCAGACGCAAACGCCACATAAGCACCAAGGTACGCCAAATTCCCTGCTGCTCCCAGCGCCGGCTCGAGGTGGTCAGGGTCGGGCGCAGGCAGCACGGCCAGGCCAGGCGCTTGAGCCGGCGACAGAGCTCGAGGTCTTCCATCAGAGGGATATCGGCATAGCCGCCGAGCGCTTCGAAGGTCGCCCGGGCGACGAAGATCCCCTGGTCGCCCGAGGCAATGCCGGTCAGACGCGAACGCAGGCTGATCATGCTGCCGATCAGCCTGAACATCGAACCACGCGCGGACAGACGCACATCGAAACGCCCCCACAGCGGGCGCTCGATCAACACATCAAGCAAGCGCCGAATGGCCTCGGGGCTGACCCGGGTATCGGCATGCACAAACCACAGGTAGTCGCCAACCGCCGCAGCGGCCCCGGCATTCATCTGCCGCGCCCGCCCAGCGGCGCAACTGAGCAACTGATCAACATGACCGGTGGCCAACTCAATGCTGGCGTCGCTGCTGCCGCCATCGACCAGCAGCAGTTCGGCTCCGGCCTCGCGCAGGGCCGCCAGGTCGGCCAGCAACAGGGGCAAGGCCTGAGCCTCGTTACGGACCGGGATGATCACGCTCAGCAGCAGGCTCATGGCCGCGTCTCGGGCTCACCATCCTGGGGCACAGCCTCATCCTCTGCCGGCGGTTCGCTATCGTGCATCTGTTCGTGCACCACCTGTTCATCGACCCGCGGATCAAGCGCCGCAGTCAGAGGCGAGCTGGTCGTGCTGTCAGGCATCGGAATATGGTGCAGCGGCGCATCCTCGACCTGATGCAGATGGGTGACTCGCTCCGGCCGCACGCGGATAACCAGGATCATCGCGCAGGCACAGACGAAGGCATAGAGCATATTGGCCCCGAGATAACGCATCAGTACACCCGCCAGCAACGGGCCGATACTGGCTCCCACGCCAAAGGTCACCAATAGCATGGCCGTCAGTGATACCCGCCGCTCACCCTCGACATGGTCATTGGCCAGAGCCACCGCCAGGGGGTAGAGGCTGAATTGCAAGGCGCAGACCAGAAAGCCCACGGCAAACAACAGCGCCAGCGTCGCCTCTGCCAGCAGCGCCAGCGGCAAGGCGGCCAGCACCAGCAAGGCCGCACAGCCGCGGATCAACTGGACGCGATCATGCCGGTCCGACAGCCAGCCCAGCGGCCACTGCACCAGCAACCCGGCGAGGATGCTGCACCCCATAAACAGACCGACCTGTTCGGTAGACAGCCCCATGCGCGTGCCATACAGCGGTGCCAGGCCATAGAAGGCCCCGATCAGCAGGCCGGACACGGCAATGGTGGTCAGCGACAGTGGCACCCGCGAGATAAAGAAACGCAGCTCCAGCGGAGCCGGATGCAAGGGGGCCGGGTGCAGCTTGTGGGTCAAAGCTACGGGCACTAGGCACAGGGCGAAACACAGGGCCACCAGCATCAGCAGCTCCAGGCCCAGCGCGGGATGCACCACCAGCACCAACTGGCCCAGAATCAGGCCCAGGTAGGAGGCCGCCATATAACCGGCGAACACCTGGCCGCGCTGGCTGATATCGGCCTGCTCGTTGAGCCAGCTTTCGATCACCATGTACTGGCACATCATGCACAGGCCGACCAGCATCCGCAGCACCAGCCAGGCCGGCAGCCAGTCGCTCAGCCCATGGCCAAGCACCGCAGCGGTGACCACGCCAGCGCAAGCCACATAAGCGCGAATATGCCCCACCCGCGCGATCAGTCGATGGCCCAACTTGCCGCCCAGCACCAGGCCCAGGTAGTTCGCCGTCATCAAGGCACCCACCCACAAGCCGTCGGCGGTTTGCGCCAGGCGCAAGCCCAGGTATGTACTGAGCAGACCCGAGCCGAGCAGCATCAACAGGCTGGCGAAATACAACGAACTGAACGACTTGAGAATCAGACTCATAGGGCGGTATTTGGCTCCGTTAAGGGCCGCCGAAAACATATCCGACGGTAGAACATGGGCAGGCGATCAAGTGGCTCAGTCGGCGGGCCATCCGCCTATACCTGAGCGGCCAGCACCCGGCGCTCCCAGGGCGTGATCTCATCCTGGAAGCTTGTAAGCTCCAAGGCCTTGCTGGCCAGATAGCCGGCGATAAACTCCTCGCCGAACAGCTCCCGCGCCAACTGACTGCGCTTCAGACGCTCGATAGCGGCATGCATGGTACAGGGTAGCGTCAATTCATCCGGCACTTCGAACTCCCCCTGGATCGGCGCACTGGGCTGCAACTGCCGTTCGAGCCCATGCAGACCTGCGGCCAGACTGGCGGCCAGAGCCAGATAGGGGTTGGCATCGGCCCCCGGCAGGCGGTTCTCCACCCGTCGCGCCACGGGCGCACTGGCCGGTATGCGCAGGCCGGCGGCGCGGTTGTCCTCGGACCAGCAGGCATTGTTCGGCGAAGCAAAGGGCTGATACAGGCGCTGATAGGAATTCACATGGGGCGCGAACAGCAGGGTGAAGTCAGCCAGGGCCGCCTGCTGGCCGCCGATAAAGTGATAGAAGGCCGGCGTCGCCTGGCCATCGGCGGCGCTGAAGATATTCTGCCCACTGCCCTGCTCCACCACGCTCTGGTGCAGGTGCATGGAGCTACCCGCCGTATGCGCCAGGGGCTTGGCCATGCACAGCACATTCAGACCATGCTTGAGACCGACCTCCTTGAGCAGGTGCTTGAACAGAAAAGTCTGATCGGCCAGCAGCAGCGGGTCGCCGTGCAGCAGGTTGATCTCGAACTGGCTGACGCCCATCTCGTGCATAAAGGTATCGCGCGGCAGGCCTAGGGCGGTCATGCAGGCGTAGACCTCCTGGAAGAACGGCCGCAGGCCATTATTGGAACTGACACTAAAGGCCGCTGTGCCCTCCTCGCGCCGGCCATCCAGGCCCAACGGCGACTGAAATGGCTGGCGCGGATCGGGGTTGGGCGCGCAGACGAAGAACTCCAGCTCGGTCGCCACCACCGCCTGCCAGCCATGGTCGGCATAGCGGGCCAGCACGCGCTTGAGCAGGCCCCGGGTGGACAAGCCGGAGCTGCGCCCGTCCAGTTCATCGGCATCGCAGATCGCCAGGGCCCGCGGCGTGTCGCTCCAGGGCAGCCGGTGCACCTGCCCCGGCGCGGCATTCAGGGCCAGATCACCGTCGTCGCTGCCATAGAACCGCGGTGCCGGATAACCGCCCATGATGCATTGCAGCAGCACGCCGCGAGCCAGCTGCAGACGCCGCCCTTCGAGAAACCCCTCAGCCGTCATCACCTTGCCACGCGGCACGCCATTGAGATCGGGGGTCACACATTCGATTTCATCGATACCCCGCAGTAATTCGGCCATGGCGGTGCGGTTGGGGCTGTTCATTTGCGTTGTCCTTATATGCGCAAGAGCCGTATGCGAACGGCGAGGCGTACAAAATACGCATCGGCCGTTCAGTATTTCAAGCAAAGTCCCGACTCCGAACAGCCGCAGCCCCAGGCCTGCGCAGATACATCTAATAAATAGATAATAACGATACAACAGCAAGCGCCTCTATAACCGCACAAAAGAGCCGGACAACAAATGTGAAACAGCCGTTCTAGAGCGGTAAAACCCAACTATCAAGCGCATCGATTATTACCATGCCCAGGCTCGACTTCTTCATCAATTTTTCATCAGTAATATGGGCTCCGTAGTCACTTACCGCCCTCACGAGGAGCCTGAACATGAAAAAGCAAATGATCACCGCACTGTTCCTGACCAGCCTGTCCGCTGGTGCATTCGCCCTGCCACAAGGCAGCCCACAACCCCTGCTTGGCGAAGCCCAAGACAGCAGCGTTAAAACGGTTATCGGTTTTGGCAGCACTCCGCTGGCCGAAGGCGGTGCCGAACGTCTGCAACAGCGCCTGCGTATCGCCGCTGACGGCTCCGACCGGGTAGGTCCTAACCGTCTTGCCGAGGGTGGTGCCGAACGCCTGCAACAGCGTCTGCGTATTGCTGCTGACGGTGCCGACCGGGTAGGTCCCAACCGTCTCGCCGAAGGTGGTGCCGAACGCCTGCAACAGCGTCTGCGTATCGCCGCTGACGGTTCCGACCGAGTAGGTCCTGACCGTCTTGTCGAAGGTGGTGCCGAACGCCTGCAACAGCGTCTGCGTATCGCCGCTGACGGCTCCGACCGGGTAGGTCCTGACCGTCTCGCCGAAGGTGGTGCCGACCGCCTGCAACAGCGTCTGCGTATCGCCGCTGACGGTTCCGACCGGGTAGGCCCTAACCGTCTTGCCGAAGGTGGTGCTGAGCGCACCCCGGGCCAGCGTATTGGCTAACGCCCTGGCTGCAGATACATCTCCACCCCAGCAAAGGTGCCCCCACGGGCACCTTTGGCGTATCTGGCGGTTTATTCCAGCTGTGCCAGACGCTCTTCCAGGGCCGCCAGCCGGGCCTCCAGGGCGTCCAGACGGCTCTCATATTGAGCACTGCTGCTAGCCCGCGCCGGCTCACTCGCCCGCGCCTCGATGGCCGCCTGCAGATCCGCCGGATCCCCCAGCACATGCATATAGCGCTCTTCACGCTGCCCCGCCTGGCGCGGTAACTGGCACACCAGGCCGCGACTGATCAGGCGCTCCAGATTGTGCTGCACCTGCTCGGCATCCTCGAAGTCATGCATACGACTGCTGCGCGTCAGCAACTCATTGACCGTCTGCGGGCCCCGCAGCAGCAACAGGCCGATCAATATCTGCTGGGCCGCGATCAACTCCAGGCCCTTGTCGGCGCGATGTTCCCAGCGATCGGCGCGACTGCCCATCACCAGCCGTGCCAGACTGCGACCTTCGAGACTGCGCAGGGCCTGACCGACCTGGCCAGGACTCAGGTTCAGTACCGGCTCGCGACTGGTTTTCTGATTGCACGCCAACACCAGGGCATTGAGGGTCAGGGGATAGGCCTCCGGGGTGGTGGCCTGCTTTTCGATCAGGCAACCCAGGGTTCTGGCTTCGACTGCCGTCAGGGGCACGCTGCCTGATTGGTTAACGCTTTCACTGGACATGACAACCTCACTCACACGGACATGGCGCTAGCCTACCCTACCTAGCCTGACTGGCAGCGGCTTGATATCACCGCCAGCCGCAACAGCCGAAATCGACCACCGGGCCATCAGGTTGGGCGCATAACGCCCGGGAACAAAACACTGTGCTAAAGTCGCGCGCTATTTTTTGCCGTGGTGCCTTCGCCCCGACAAATTGCCTGATTCACTGCCACGCAGCCAACGCATCCAGGCGTACCCGCTACGCCACACAAGAGATTGCCGGCTCACCCGCACATTATTGAGATGCATGCCATGACTGCTGCCCAACACCCGCTCTTGCAGATATTCAACCGCACCAGCCTGGTGCTACAGATCTTTATCGGCCTGCTCGCCGGCATCGCCCTGGCTCTGTTCTGGCCCGAAGCGGCCAGCCGCGTCAGTTTTCTCGGCACGGTATTCGTTTCGGCCCTGAAAGCCGTGGCCCCGGTGCTAGTGTTTATCCTGGTCACCGCCTCGATTGCCAACCACCAACGCGACCAGCAAACCCACATCCGGCCGATCCTGCTGCTCTACCTGTTCGGCACCTTCAGCGCCGCCCTGATTGCCGTCAGCGCCAGTTTCGTTTTTCCCTCGAGCCTGACCCTGGTCAGCAACAGCGCCGACCTGACGCCCCCCGGCGGTATCAGCGAAGTGCTGCAAACCCTGCTGCTCAATGTGGTCGACAACCCGGTCAATGCGCTGCTCAAAGGTAACTTTATCGGCATTCTGGCCTGGGCCATCGGCCTCGGTCTGGCCTTCCGCCATGCCAGCCCGAGCAGCAAGATGATGCTCGCCGACCTCTCCACCGGGGTCACCGCCATCGTCAAGCTGGTAATCCGCCTGGCTCCCCTGGGG
Organism: Pseudomonas sp.; assembly: GCF_035512415.1. Taxonomy (GTDB): domain Bacteria; phylum Pseudomonadota; class Gammaproteobacteria; order Pseudomonadales; family Pseudomonadaceae; genus Aquipseudomonas. The sequence continues at coordinate 305,349 of NZ_DATKDZ010000009.1, forward strand.
ATCTTTGGCCTGGTGGCCGCGACCCTGGCCGAATCGGGCATGGCGGCGCTGCTCGACTACCTGCACCTGCTGCTGGTACTGGTCGGCTGCATGCTGTTCGTGGCCCTGGTGGTCAACCCGGCCATCGTCTTCTTCAAGCTGCGCCGCAACCCCTACCCGCTGGTCTTCACCTGCCTGCGCGAAAGCGGCCTGACCGCCTTCTTCACCCGCAGCTCGGCGGCCAATATCCCGGTCAACCTGCAGCTGTGCCAGCGCCTGGGCCTGCATGAGGAAACCTACTCGGTGTCGATCCCCCTGGGGGCCACCATCAATATGGCCGGGGCCGCCATCACCATCAGCGTGCTGACCCTGGCCGCGGTGCATACCCTGGGTATCGCCGTGGATCTGCCCACCGCCCTGCTGCTCAGCCTGCTGGCGTCGATCAGTGCCTGCGGAGCCTCGGGCGTGGCCGGCGGCTCACTGCTGCTGATCCCTCTGGCTTGCAGCCTGTTCGGCATCCCCAATGAAGTGGCCATGCAGGTGGTGGCAGTCGGCTTTATCATCGGCATCGTTCAGGATTCGGCGGAAACCGCGCTGAACTCCTCCACCGACGTGCTGTTTACCGCGGCGGCCTGCATCAGCGAAGAGCAGCGCCAGGCCTGACAGGCCAGCGCAACGTAAAAAGGCTTACGCAATGCGTAAGCCTTTTTACGGCCGGCCCTCCCTGGCGGCCACCCTGCGGGCCGTCGCTGCGCGACGTTAAAAATTGCTCCCTGCAATTTTTCAGATTTGGCGTCCCCTGCTGGAATCGAACCAGCATCTAGCCCTTAGGAGGGGCTTGTTCTATCCGTTGAACTAAGGGGACCTGTTGCGGGCCGGTTGCACAAGCCACCGGCCGGGCCGCATCTTAGCGAGCCTGCACGCTTTTGTCATGCCGCTGCCATCAAGCCTTGGCCATACTCCAGCTGGATCAGCACGGAGATCGCCATGAAACAGCTCAAGCCCTCGCCAGACTCGCCTTTCTCCACCCTCAGCCTGCGCGCCGCCAGCGTCAACGACGCCGCCGCCCTGAGCGCACTGCTGCAACAGCTGGCCCCACAAGAACCGCGCGCCGACGCCAAGCTGCTGGCCCTGCGCCTGGCCGAGCTACCGGCCAGCCGCGCGGTACTGGTGGCCGAGCGCAATGGCAAACTGCTGGGCACCTGCACGGTCAACCTGATCGAACACCTGGCGCATAACTTCGCCCGCTCGGCGATTCTCGAAGATGTGGTGGTGGATGCCGACGCCCGCGGCCTGGGCATCGGCCAGGCGCTGTTAAGCAAAGCAGTGGAACGCGCGCGCAGCTGGGGTTGCTACAAGCTGGCGTTGTCCAGTAGCCAGAGCCGCGAGGCCGCTCATCGCTTCTATGAACAACAGGGGTTTGAACTGCATGGCGTCAGTCTGGCGCTCACGCTGGACTGAAAACCTTGGTGGATAAGCTGCGCGTTATCCACCTACCCGGCTAATCGCAGGCTGGATAAGAACGGCGCTGCACCGCTCGGGTAGCCGGATAAGCCTTGGCGCAATCCGGGAAATACTCTGCCCGGCCTGCCACACCCGGCTCCCGGACTGCGCTGCGCTTGCTCGGGCTACAGCTCAAGCGCAAATGCCATATTCATCTACAACGCTGGGCATGCACGGCTTTAGAACAAACCAAGGGTATGCAAGAACACGATCAAAATACCCAGCGGCGTCAGCCAGCGCAGCAGCTGCCACCACAGGCCGAACAACTGCGGATGCTCAACACCCAAGGCCTCCTGCACGGTCTTGCGGCTTAACGCCCAACCGGTAAACAGCACGGTACCCAGCCCGCCCAGGGGCATCATCAGGTTGGTGGTCAGGTAGTCCAGGCTGTCGAAGAAGGTCTTGCCGAACAGGGTGATCTCGCTCCAGGCATTGAAGGAAAACACCGTCCCCAGGCTCAGCAGCCACAGCGCCACGCCGCTTAGCAGCACCGCCTTGAGGCGGCTGATGCCGAATTTCTCCGACAGCCAGGCAATGGTCGGCTCGCTCAGGGAAATCGCCGAGGTCAGGGCGGCGATGGCCAACATGATAAAGAACAGCCCGCCGACCAACTGGCCGAACGGCATCTGGCCGAAGGCGATCGGCAGGGTGACGAAGATCAGGCCCGGCCCCGCGCCTGGCTCCAGCCCATTGGCAAACACCAGCGGAAAGATCGCCAGCCCCGCCAGCAACGCCACCAGCGTATCGGCCAGGGCCACCATCAGCGAGGTACGGGCAATAGAGGTGCCCGCGGGCAGGTAGGAGCCGTAAACCATCATCGCGCCGCTGGCCAGGCTCAGGGTGAAGAAGGCATGCCCCAGGGCCACCAGTACTCCGGTGCCGCTAAGCTTGTTGAAGTCGGCATCGAAAAGAAAATGCACGGCCTGCATAAAATGCCCGGTGGTGGCGGCATAGCCCACCAGCACCAGCAACAGGACGAACAGCCCCGGCATCAGAAAGCGCAACGAACGCTCCAGCCCTTCGCGCACGCCCAGGCCGACGATGCCTAGGGTCAAGACCAGTACCAGGGTGCCGTAGCCGGCCAGTTTCCAGGGGTCCGCCAGCAGCGCACCGAACAACGCACCGCTGCTCTCCCCATCCAGGCCGGCAAAGCCACCACTGAGCGCCGCCGGCGCATAGGCCAGGGCCCAGCCCGCCACCACCGCATAGAAGCTCAGAATCAGAAAACCGGTCAGCACCGCCACGGTTCCCAGCCAGCGCCAGTGCCGGCTCGCGCCGGCGGCCTTGGCCAATAGCGCAAAAGCCCCTTCCGGGTTGGCCCGGCCGCGACGGCCGATCATCACCTCGGCCATCAGCAGCGGAATACCGATCACCAGGATGCACGCCAGGTAGACCAGGACAAAGGCACCGCCTCCGTTCTCCCCGGTGATATAGGGAAACTTCCAGATATTGCCCAGCCCGACCGCCGAGCCCGTGGCGGCGAGAAAGAATACCCAGCGCGACGACCATAGGCCGCGCGCGCCTGAACTGCTGTTGCCGTCGACGCTACTGGCGGCGGCGATACTGTCTTGACTCATCGATCATGCCCTCTTGTTGTTGTAATGGCTGACACCGGGTGATGCACTTCACTCACCGCCGTTGAGACGCTCCAGAGCCAGGCGGTCGGCGATCTGCGTGGTACTGCAGCCGTCGGCCGCGGCGCGTTGGAAAATCTGCTGCAGGGTGTCGCCTATGCCTTCGATATGCGCCTTGAGCTGCGCGGCGCTGCCGCCAGTGCGCTCGTAACAGACATCGATAATGCCGCCGGCGTTGATCGCGTAATCCGGTGCATACAGGCACTCGTTGCGGCGCAGGGTTTCCGCCAGGCTGGCATCGGCCAGCTGGTTGTTCGCCGCCCCGGCGATAATCGGCGCACGCAGGGCTTCCAGGGTGTGCAGGTTGATAATGCCGCCCATGGCGCACGGCGCGAATACATCCACCTCCAGGCCGAAAATCTCCTGCTGCGCCACGGCGGTTGCACCCAGCTGCTCCACCGCACGACGCACATTGGCCGGGACTATATCGGTGACCCACAACTCGGCCCCGGCCTCCTTGAGGTGCCGCGCCAGGCTGAAGCCTACCTGCCCCACGCCCTGGATCGCCACCCGAAGACCGCGCAGGTCGTCACGGCCCAGGCGGTGTTTGACCGCGGCCTGGATACCGATAAACACCCCGTAGGCCGTAGAGGGCGACGGGTCGCCATTGCGCATGCCGCCCTCGAAACCTTCGCGCTGCCCGGCCCCGGCCACATGGCGCGTGCGCTCGGCCATGATCTGCATCTCGGCAACGCCGGTGCCCGAATCCGCCGCAGTGATATAGCGCCCGCCGAGGCTGTCGACAAAATCACCCATGGCCTGGAACAGCGCCGCGCTCTTGCCAGTATGCGGGTCGCCGATGATCACCGCTTTGCCGCCACCCAGCGGTAGGTTGGCCAGGGCCGATTTGTAGGTCATGCCGCGCGACAGGCGTAACACATCGCGCAGCGCTTCATCGTCATTGGCGTAGGGCCACATGCGGCAACCGCCAAGGGCCGGGCCGAGGTTGCTGTTGTGAATGGCGATAATCGCCCGCAGGCCGCTGGCCTTGTCGTGGCCGTAGACCACCTGTTCGTGGTGGTCGAAATCGATATGGGAAAACACGGACATGGGAGTTCCTTGATTGTTCTTGTTGTTGAAATAAAGAGGGGCACAGGCGGTGTGAAAACGTAGCGAGCGAAGGTCAGGCAAGGCAAAAACAGGCTAAAAAGCGGAGTTTACGACTGTAAATGAGCACTTTTAGCCTGTTTTTAACGCAGCATCACCGAGCGCAGTAGTTTTCACGCTGCCTGTCAGGCGGCCGGCTCGAACAACTGCACGGCCTGGATTTCGCTGACCAGCATGCGCGCCTTGAGCTGGCTGCTCTGCTCGCGCACCTTGGCCAGGCTGCGTTCCTTGACGTGGCCATAGCCGCGGATCTGCTCCGGCAACTCGGCCAGGGCCAGCGCGGTGCGGTAGTTGTCGGCGTTGAGTTCCTTGAGCAGGTACTCCAGGTTCTGCTCGTAGTCGTCGATCAGCTCCAGCTCCAGTTTGCGCTCGGCGCTGTAGCCGAACAGGTCCAGCGGTGTGCCGCGCAGAAACTTGAACTTGGCCAGCACGCCGAAAGCCTTGAGCATCCAGGCGCCGAATTGACGCTTGCGTGGCTCGCCGGTGCTGGCGTCCGGCTTGCTCAGCCAGGACGGTGCTAGGTGGAACTCCAGGCGGTAGTCGCCGCTGAACTGCGCCTCCAGCTGACGGATAAAGCTGCCGTCGCTGTACAGCCGCGCCACTTCGTACTCGTCCTTGTAGGCCAGGAGTTTGAAGTAGTAACGCGCCACGGCCTTGCTCAGCGCTTGGTCAGCGCTCTTGTCAACCTGCTGCACCCGCGCCACCTGCTCGCGATAGCGCTCGGCGTAGGCGGCGTTCTGGTAGGCAGTCAGGCGCACCACTCGGTCGGCGATGATTTCTTCCAGGGTCTGGCAATGCGGCGCTTCGATCACTTCAGGCTTGGCCAGGCGCTCTACGGCGACCGCATCATGGGCCGCGCGACGGCCCCAGAGGAATGCCTGCTGATTGAGCTGCACGGCCACGCCGTTAAGCTCGATGGCCTTGTTGATGGCTTCGGCGGACACCGGCACCAGACCTTTCTGGTAAGCGAAACCGAGCATAAACAGGTTGGTCGCGATGCTGTCGCCAAGCAGGCGAGTGGCCAGGCGGCTGGCATCGACAAAGTGGGTTTTGCTCGCGCCCACCGCTTCGATCAGCGCCTCGCGCATGGCCGCGCCGGGCACCTGAGCATCGGGATTGCGGGTGAATTCGGCGGTGGCCGCTTCATGGCTGTTGACCACCGCATGGGCGATCTTGTCATTCAGCTTGGCCAGGGCCTCTTCGCTGGCCGAAACCACCAGATCGCAGCCCAGCAGCAGGTCGGTTTCCCCGGCGGCGATGCGCACGGCGAAGATGTCGTCCTGCTTGGCGGCGACACGGATATGGGTAATTACCGGGCCGAACTTCTGCGCCAGGCCAGCCTGATCGAGCACGCTGCAGCCCTTGCCTTCGATATGCGCAGCCATGCCGAGCAACGCGCCGACTGTGGTGACGCCGCTGCCGCCGACACCCGGCAGGAGGATATTCCAGGGACGATCCAGCGCCGGTTGGCGCGGTTCCGGCAAGGCGATAAATAGCGCACCCAGGCCGACGGCCGTGGGTTTGCGCAGGCTGCCGCCGTGCACGGTGACGAAGCTTGGGCAGAAGCCTTCAACGCAGCTGAAATCCTTGTTGCAGGAGTTCTGGTCAATCTCGCGCTTGCGCCCCAGTTCGGTTTCCAGCGGCAGCACCGACAGGCAGTTGGATTTGACGCTGCAATCGCCACAACCCTCACACACGGCCGGGTTGATAAAGGCACGCTTCTGCGGATCAACCAGCTTGCCGCGCTTGCGCCGACGGCGTTTCTCGGTGGCGCAGGTCTGGTCATAGATGATCACTGAGCAGCCCTTGAACTCGCGCAGCTCACGCTGCACGGCATCCAGGTCGCGGCGATGGTGGAAGGTGACGATGGGCGCGAAGGTGTTGCGCGTCGGGTACTTATCCGGCTCGTCGGTAACCAGGGCGATACGTTTCACCCCTTCGGCATACACCTGCTGGCTCAGTTGATCGACGCGCAGTTCGCCGTCGATGGGCTGGCCGCCGGTCATGGCCACGGCGTCGTTGTAGAGAATTTTGTAGGTGATATTCACCCCGGCGGCCACGGACGCACGCAGCGCCAGCTGACCGGAGTGGAAGTAGGTGCCATCACCGAGGTTCTGGAAGATATGCGGGGTGTCGGTAAACGGCGCCTGGCCGATCCAGGTCGCGCCCTCGCCGCCCATCTGGGTAAAGGTGTCGGTATTGCGGTCCATCCACTGGGTCATGTAGTGGCAACCAATGCCGCCCTGGGCGCGGCTGCCTTCCGGCAGTTTGGTCGAGGTGTTGTGCGGGCAGCCGGAGCAGAAATGCGGGGTGCGTACGGTGGTGTGCTTGGGCGCGGCCAGCGATGCTTCCTTGGCCGCCAGGAAGGCCAAACGCTCGTCGATGCTGGCGCTGCTGTAGATCGGCGCAAGGCGCTTGGCGATGGCACGGGCGATCATCGCTGGGGTTAGTTCGGACAGGTTCGGCAGAAGCGAATGGCCGGCCTCATCGAACTCGCCGACCACCACCGGGCGTTTGCCCACGGGCCAGTTATAGAGCTGGCCGGTGAGCTGGTCTTCGATGATGCTGCGCTTTTCCTCGACCACCAGAATCTCGTCCAGGCCTTCGGCGAACTCATGCACCGATACCGGTTCTAGCGGCCAGCTCATGCCGACCTTGAGCACACGCAGGCCCACCTGGGCGCACAGCGCTTCATCCAGGCCGAGGTCATCCAGGGCCTGGCGCACGTCCAGATAGGACTTGCCGGTGGTGATAATGCCCAGGCGCGGATTGGGCGAATCGAGCTTAATCTGGTTGAGGTTGTTGGCCAGGGCAAAGGCGCGGGCGGCGTAAATCTTGTAGGTGTTAAGGCGCGCTTCCTGAGCCAGGGGCGGGTCCGGCCAGCGGATATACACGCCGTCTTCCGGCAGCTGGAAGTCCTCGGGAATCTTCACCTGCATACGCAGCGGATCAACATCCACCACGGCGGAGGAATCGACGTTTTCGGCGATGGTTTTCAGCGCCACCCAGCAACCGCTGTAGCGCGACAGCTCCCAGCCGATGATGCCGTAATCGAGAATTTCCTGAACGTTGGCCGGATTGAGCACCGGAATCGAGGCAGCGATAAACGCATGCTCGCTCTGATTGGCGATGCTTGAGGATTTGCAGCCATGGTCGTCGCCGGCCAGCAGCAGCACGCCGCCATGCTCGGAAACGCCGGCCGAGTTGCCGTGCTTGAACACATCGCCGCAACGGTCCACACCCGGGCCTTTGCCGTACCACATGGCAAACACACCGTCGTAGCGCGCCCCGGGGAACAGGCTGGTCTGCTGGCTGCCCCACACCGAGGTGGCGGCCAACTCTTCGTTGACGCCCGGCTGGAAGTGGATGTGGTTTTCTTTGAGGTACTGCTTGGCGTCCCACAGGCTCTTGTCGAGGTTGCCCAAAGGCGAGCCACGGTAGCCGGAAATAAAGCACGCGGTATTCAGACCATGGGCGGCGTCGCGTTGCTTTTGCAGCATCGGCAGGCGGGTCAGCGCCTGGGTGCCTGTGAGGTATAGATGACCAGTGGCAAGGCGGTACTTGTCATCCAGGCGGATCTCGGCCAGAGACATGCGTTCGCTCCTTTTATTTTTATGGAGAGCAAGGCTGACAACGGTGAATGCCAACCGGGTTCTGTTTCGTCCGGGATCACCGGGCGCAACGACTGGCTAAAAATATGACTGAGCAGTGCCGCTTTTTTCTTTCTAAATAGGCAGAAAAAAGCCAATACTTCGCATGACCTATCCAATAAATACAAGAAATCAGGAACATTCATGCAGGAAAAACTAAGCCCTATCGACCGCAAGATTCTTCGCCTGCTGCAGCATGACGCCGACCTCTCCGCCGCCGAGATCGCCGAGAAGGTGGAATTGTCACAATCGCCCTGCTGGCGGCGGATTAACCGCATGCAGGAGGAAGGCCTGATCGAGCGCAAGGTTGCCCTGCTCAACCCCCAGTTGCTGGGCCTGAGCATGACCGTGTTTGTCGATATCAAGCTGTCGGCCCATGGCCGCAAGAACCTGGAAGAATTCGAACAGGCGGTAGTCGGTTACCCCGAGGTGCTGGAGTGCTACACCATGGCCGGCGGCTCGGATTACCTGCTCAAGGTGGTGGCCAAGGACATCGCCAGTTACGAACGCTTTCTGCGCGACCACCTGCTGCAACGCCCCCATGTGCAGGAAGCCCACTCGCATATCGCCATGAGCGAGGTCAAACGCACCACCGAATTGCCGCTGGATTGAACCCGCGAAGAGCCTGTCTATGGCGACCGCTGGCCCGTAGGGTGCGCTGTGCGCACCAAAATCTCCTTATCCTCGGTGCGCGCAGCGCACCCTACCCGGTTTGTACCCGCCCACCACAGCGCCAGCGGCCCTAGCAGCAGTAGCAAGCCCATCAGGGCAAACGCCGCCCACCAGCCGAGCAGGCTCTTGTCGCCCAATAGATCCAGGCTGATGCCAAACAGCAGCGGACCGAGGAAGGCACCGCTAAAGCCGGTGCAGGAATACAGCGCCATGGCCGCGCCACGATGGCTGGCCGGAGCCACGGCGATCAGGCCAGCCGTCAGGGAGGACGAATCAGCGGTCACGGTGATGCTGTAGAGCAGCACCAGCACCAGCATCAGCCAGAACGGCAAGGCCGCACTTAGGCCGATAAACAGCGCCAATGCTGTTGAGCTGAGCATCACCGCGATCAACCAGCGCTGCCGACCGAAACGCAGCGCCAGCTCGTTGCCGAAGATGCTCGCAGGCATACCGATCAGGGTCACCAGCATCGCCACCCAGGTGCCGGACAGCCAGGGATCGCCGCCCTGTAATTGCCCGGAAAACACCACAAAAGCCACCACCCAGGCGCGCAGGGCAAACAGCTCAAGGTTATGCACCGCATAGGCCAGGCAGTAGGCGGCAACCGCGCGGTTTTTCAGCGGGGCTAGGTCCAGCAGTTTGCGCGGCGCATGCTGCACCACCGCCTTGGGCTGCAAACCCCAATAGACCATGACCCAGGCCAGCAAGGCGCAGAGGCCGCTGAGCAGGGTCGGTAGCTGCCAGCCGCCAAACTTGGCCAGCTCGCCAGCGAGAATGAAGGACAGCGCCGTGCCCAAGCCAAAGCTCGCCGTATAGAAGGCCACCGCACGCGACTGCGCCGGCCCTTCGATGCGTTCGGACAGCGCCTTGAGCCCCGGCATATAGGTGCCCGCCAAGCCAACGCCCGCCAGCACCCTCCAGGCCAGAGCCGACCAGAAACCATCGGCGAAGACAAAGCCGGCATTGGCCACGGCAGTCAGCAGCATCGCCGCCAGGTAGATCAGCCGCGCATCGTATTTGTCGGTCAGCCCGGTAAGGATCGGCACCGCAACCATATAGCCCAGAAAGAACCCGCCACCGATCCAGCCCGCCTCGGTATTACTCAGCCCCCACAGCGCCTGAAAATCCGGCAACAAGGCAGCAAACAGAGCAAAGCCAGCCATGCCCAGGGTTTCCGCGCCGCATAGCAGCAGCGTCACGCGACAGGCATTCATAACACTCGCCCATCAAAGGCCAGGCTAACCCCCGCAGGCAAGGCATCGGGGTGTTCCAGCAGCCAGGCGTCGAAGCTGTGGCCGATATGGGTCAGCACGGTTTGCCTTGGTTGCAGCTGCTCGACCACCTCCAGCGCGCGGGTCAGGTCGTTGTGATTGCGCGGGGCGATGGGCTGCGGCGCGGTGGAGCAATCCAGCACCAGCAGATCCAGCGGCTGCTGGCGCAGCACCTCGGCACTGGCGTCCGGCACGCCGAGGGTATCGGTGAGGTAAGCAATACGTCTGCCATCGCCCTCCAGCAGATAGCCAAAGGTCAGCTTGGAGTGATTAAGCGGCAGCGCCGTGACGCTTAGCTCACCTAGCTGCCGCCGCTCAAAGGCGGCAAACGGTTGGCTGAAATCGAGAATGCCGGGGTGCTTGTACAGGTCGGCCAGGCCTTCCGGGTCATCCGGGCCATGCACCGGAATAATCAGCCCCTGGCCCCAGCGCAGGTGCAGCAAACCCTGGGCATGATCGGCGTGGTAATGGGTTTGCAGAATGCCGCTCAGGCTATGGGGCGGGAAGCGCTCGCACAGATCGGTCAGGCCCGAGTCAATCAGCCAGCGCTGCGCGCCGCATTCGATCAGGGCGCAACACGGCCCACGACGCCGCGCTGGGTAAACCCGCGCGCTGGCGCAGGCCGGACAGTTGCAGTTGTAGACCGGCACCTGGCGCGCATCGCCGGTGCCGAGCAGGGTCAGGCGCATGCGCGCGCATCGCTAAGCAGTTGCAGCAACTGGGTGACGGATTGTTCTAAGGGGCCGGAGTTATTTAGCAGGTATTGCGATTCGCCTTCGTCGCTATCCCCTGCCACCGGGGCAAAAGGAAGTTGCAGTTCGCGGCTGCGCGCCAGGCGGGCCTCAATCTGCTCGGCGCTTTCCCGGCCGCGTGCTTGCAGGCGCTGACGCAAGGCCGCTTCATCCACCTGCAGCAGGATCGCCAGCAGCTCGGGATAGCGTTGCCGCGCCTGAGCTAGATGCCCGCGCGATCCATTGACCAGCACATCCTGCCCCGCCGCTAACCAGTCGTCGATCTGCCGTGGGATGCCATAGGCCAGGCCGTTGGCGCGCCAGCTCAGGGCAAAGGCGCTAGCGGCTTCCTGCTGGTCGAACTCGGCCGGCGCAACACCGATGGCGTCCTCACCCACCGCTTCCGCCGAGCGGGTGATGACCCGCCGGGCGATCACACAATTTCGTTCGGCCAGGCGCGCGCGCGCGGCATTCAACAGGCTGTCCTTGCCCGAGCCCGAAGGCCCCATCAGATAGATCAACCGGCCGCTCATCAGAACACCCTTTTCGCTTGTCGCCAGACTTGCTGGATCACCGCCTGGCCCGCATGCACCTGCGCCTGCACCAGGTCGGCACGCAGGCCGACGCGGATTTCGCCGCGATCATGCAGCCCTGCCGCCTGTGCCGGCACGCGGCTGACGGTGGCAATCGCTCGCGGCAGATCATAGCCGTTATCCTGCCCGGCCAGCAGCAAAGCAGCCTGCAACAGGCTGGATGGGTAATAGTCGCTGGAGAGGATATCCAGCACGCCATGCCGGGCTAGTTCGGCGGCGGCGATATTGCCCGAATGCGAACCGCCGCGCACGATATTCGGCGCGCCCATCAGCACCTTAAGGCCCAGCTCGTGGCTGGCCTTGGCCGCCTCCAGGGTGGTGGGAAATTCGGCAATGGACATGCCGAAACCGGCCGACTCCTGCACATGGGCCAGGGTCGCGTCGTCGTGGCTGGCCACGGAAATGCCACGGGCCTGGCAGTCGGCAACAATGCTGCGGCGCTGACGGTCGCTGTACTGCCGCGAGTTGTCCACCTGCTCCACGATAAAGGCATTCATCTCCGCCTCGCTGAGGTGGTACTTGCCCATGTAGTACTCGCGGTATTTGTCTTCCTTGGCGAACTGGCGCTGGCCCGGCGCGTGGTCCATCACCGACACCAGCGCTACCCGCGGGTGCTCCACCAGATCGCGAAACACCGCCAGGGTATCCGGGTGGCACACCTCGCAGCGCAAGTGCAGGCGGTGATCGGCACGCATATGCCCCGCCTCAGCCGCCGCGGCGATGGCTTCAAGCATGGCCGGCAGTTGCTGCATACGCTTACCGCGCGGGTTGACGTCGCCAATCGCCAGGGCATCGAACACCGTGGTGATACCGGCCGAGGCGATCTGCGCATCATGGGTCAGCACTGCCGATGCCGATGGCCAATCCACTCCCGGCCGTGGGCTCATATATTTTTCCAGGTTGTCGGTGTGCAGCTCGACCAGGCCAGGCAGCAGGTAATCGCCGCCCAGGTTCTGCGCCTGGGACAAGCCGCTGACGCCCTCTTCCACCTGGGCAATCAGACCATCGCGCAGCACCAGGGTGCCGACAAACTCCTGCTCGGCGGTGACGATCCGCGCGTTGGTAAAAATCTGCTCAACCGGCATAGATGTACTCCTGTTGCGCCGCAGCGCTCATGTCCTGGCTCATATCAAGGTAACGGTCGGCCACCGCCTCGCGGGCGGCGCGGTCGTGGAAGATGCCTATCAGCGCGCTGCCGGCAGCCTTGGCTTCAGCGATCAGCTCCAGCACCACCTGGCGATTGGCGTCGTCCAGCGAGGCAGTGGGTTCATCCAGCAGCATCAGCGGCCAGGCGACCATAAAGCCGCGGGCGATATTCACCCGCTGCTGCTCGCCGCCGGAGAAGGTGCCTGGGGCCAGCTGCCACAGGGCCTGGGGGATATTCAGGCGGCTTAGCAGACTCTTGGCCCGCGCTTCGGCATCGGCGCGGCGAAGGCCACGGGCCAGGGCCGGTTCCATCACCACATCCAGGGTGGCGACCCGAGGAATCACCCGCAGAAACTGGCTGACATAGCCCAGGGTCTGTCGGCGTACCGCCAGCACCTGACGCGGTTCTGCGCCAACCAGCTCGACCCATTCGCCGTTATGCAACACACGAATGCTGCCGCCGGCGGCCAGATAGTTGCCGTACAGGGTGCGCAGCAAGGTCGACTTGCCGGCACCGGATTGGCCGTGCAGCACCAGGCACTCGCCGGCGCGCACGCTGAAATGCAGCCCGCTCAACACATTCAGCACCACGCCGTGCTGCTGATGCAGGGTGAAGGTCTTGCTGAGGCCGGAGACCTCGATCAGGTTGTTCATATAAACCTCGAACCACGTACGACCGGATTCGATCCGGCGCGAAAGTCGTTTCGTAGGGTGGATGGCGCTTTATCCATCCACCGATGGCGACACGTTGGTGGATGAAAACAGCGTCATCCACCCTACCCAGCGTCAGGGTTGCAACACCGACGACACCAAAAGCTGCGAATAGGGATGCTGCGGGTCATCGAGAATCTGATCGGTCAGGCCGGCCTCGACCACATGGGAGCGGCGCATCACCATCAGTCGATCCGCCAGCAAGCGCGCCACGGCCAAGTCGTGGGTGACGATCACCACCGCCAGGTCCAGCTCGCGCACCAAGCCGCGCAGCAGGTCGAGCAGGCGCGCCTGCACCGACACATCGAGGCCGCCGGTGGGTTCGTCCATAAAGATCAGCCGTGGGCTGGAGACCAGATTGCGGGCGATCTGCAAGCGCTGCTGCATGCCGCCGGAGAAGGTGCGCGGCAGGTCGTCGATGCGCAGCGGATCAATCTCCACCTGTTGCAGCCAGTCGATGCCGGCCGCGCGCAGCTCGCCGTAATGGCGCACGCCCTGGGCCATCAGCCGCTCGCCGATATTCGCCCCGGCCGACACACCCATACGCAGGCCGTCACGTGGATTCTGCTCGACAAAGCCCCACTCGGTGCGCAGCAGCGTGCGCCGCTGCGCCTCGCTGGCGCTGTATAGATCGAGCCAGTTGCCGGCCGTATCGCGATAACTGACTGAACCGCGATCCGGCGGGCAGCGCCCTGACAGCAGGCTGAGCAGGGTCGACTTGCCCGACCCGGACTCGCCGACGATACCCAGCACTTCGCCCGGATACAGATCGAACGACACGCCCTGGCAGCCCTTCTCCAGGCCGTACAGGCGGGTCAGATCGCGCACGCTGAATAGCGGCTGAGCGGTTTCGCTATGCAGCTGCAACTTTTCGGCAGCACTCATTGCTCGCCCTCCTGTTCAATGTCCTGGCGTTGCATGCAGTAATCGGTATCGGAGCAGACGAAACGCTTGCTGCCGGCATCGTCGACGATCAGCTCGTCCAGATAGGAGTCGCGGCTACCGCAAAAGTCGCAGCATTCATCCCAACGCTGGACCTCGAACGGGTGATCCTCGAAGTCCAGACTCACCACCCGGGTGAACGGCGGCACGGCATACAGGCGCTTCTCGCGGCCGGCGCCAAAGAGCATCAGCGCCGGACTCATATGCAGTTTGGGGTTGTCGAATTTGGGAATCGGCGAGGGGTCCATCACGTAGCGCTCATCGACCGTCACCGGGTAGGCGTAGCTGGTGGCGATATGGCCGAAGGTGGCGATGTCCTCGTACAGCTTTACGTGCATCACGCCGTAATCCTCTAGCGCATGCATGGTGCGGGTCTCGGTTTCCGAGGGTTCGATAAAGCGCAGCGGCTCGGGGATCGGCACCTGGTAAACCATGATCTGATCATTGCGCAGTGCGGTTTCCGGGATACGGTGGCGGGTCTGGATCACCGTCGCCTCGGGGGTGCGCGTGGTGGTTTTGACCCCAGCGGTGCGGGCGAAGAAGCGGCGGATCGACACCGCGTTGGTGGTGTCATCCGCGCCCTGGTCGATCACCTTAAGCACATCCTCGGCACCGAGAATCGCCGCGGTCAGTTGCATACCGCCGGTGCCCCAGCCATAGGGCAGTGGCATCTCGCGGCCACCGAACGGCACCTGATAACCGGGAATCGCCACGGCCTTGAGCAGGCCACGGCGGATCATGCGTTTGGTTTGCTCGTCCAGATAAGCAAAGTTGTACCCGGCTTCCGGGGCGCGAGTGATCTGGCTTTGGGCATTCATGCGCGTTGCTCCTCGGCGGCTGGCTGCTCGCACGTCTGCTTGCGCAGTTTGCGGATCAGCTCCAGCTCGGATTGGAAGTCGACGTAGTGCGGCAATTTCAGGTGCGAGACGAAGCCCGCGGCCTCGACGTTGTCGCAGTGCATCAGCACGAACTCTTCCTGCTGCGCCGGGCCCTGCACTTCCTCAGCGTATTCGGCAGCGCGCAGCGAGCGGTCGACCAGGGCCATGCCCATGGCCTTGCGCTCGGCATAGCCGAAGGCCAGGCCGTAACCGCGGGTAAATTGCGCCTGCTCAGGCGCATCACCGACGAACTGGTTGACCATCTCGCACTCGGTCACCTCGATAGCGCCCAGCGGCACGGCAAAGCCGAGCTCTTCCGGCTCCAGCCAGACCTCGACCTCGCCGATGCGAATCTCCCCGGCAAAGGGATGATTGCGCCCATAGCCGCGCTGAGTGGAGTAACCCAGCGCCAGCAGGAAGCCTTCATCGCCTCGGGCCAGGGCCTGCAGGCGCTGGGCGCGGCTCGCGGGGAAGTCCAGCGGCTCGCGGGTGATATCCGGCACGGCGGCACCGTCATCGACTTCACGGGCCATCAGGCCTTCTTCGGCGAGAAAATCCAGCACCCGTGGGCACGGCGACAACTCAGCCTGCGGGTCGACCTGTGGCCCTGGCTGTTCGCCCTCGGCCAGCAACGCGAAGTCCAGCAGACGGTGGCTGTAGTCGAAGGTCGGGCCGAGCAACTGGCCGCCGGGCAGGTCTTTGAAGGTGGCCGAGATGCGCCGAGTCAGCTGCATCTGCGTGGTGTCCAGCGCGGCGCTGGCAGCGAAACGCGGCAGCGTGGTGCGGTAGGCGCGCAGCAGAAAGATCGCCTCCATCAGGTCGCCGGCCGCCTGCTTGATTGCCAGCGCAGCCAGCTGCGGGTCGTACAGCGAGCCTTCGCTCATCACCCTGGCCACCGCCAGCGGCATCTGCTCGCGCACCTGCTCGACGCTGAGTTCGGGAATCGCGGTATCGCCACGGCGCTTCTTGGCCAGCAGCAAATGGGCATTGTCGATGGCGCGCTCGCCACCTTTGACGGCGACGTACATCAGGCTGCCTCCTCGGCATTCAGCAGCACACGGGTGCTGCGCGGCAGGCCGATCACCTGATCGCCGGCGGCGAAGAAGGCATCCAGGCCACGGGGAAAGGCACTGCGCGCCTGGCGCTGCTGCCAGAACGCCACCGGCAGTGGCAGCTCGACGCAACGCACATCCTTGATCCCCGGCCCACGCCAGCGCAGAGGTGTGCCATTGCAGAGAGCATCGAGCTGGATCAGCAGGGTGCAGGACTGATCCGGGTAACGCTCGCTGCCATTGTCAAAGTCCGACAGATCCGTCAGCTCGCTTTCATCGAGCAGGGCAAACAGCGCCAGCTCGCGTTCATCGACAATCGGGCAGCCACAGTGGAACGCCAGGTTGGCGCGGATCGCCGGGGTGTCGAAACGCGGTGCCAGCCATAACGGCGTGTCGCCATCGAGAAACGCCAGGCACAGGGCGTAGGTCGCCGGATGCAGATTTTCCAGGGCCAGGGCGCGGTTCAATGGCTGCACCAGGCCAGGCTCGGCCAGGGCCTTGAGGGCGCTGCGGAAACTGGTCTGCGCGTCCAGTACCGGATCATTGAAAGCTGGTTGCAGCCAGTGAGAGCTATTTGCCGCGTGCATCAATCTTCTCCTCGGACCAGGGTGAAGAATTCCACCTGGGTGGTTGCGGTTTCTGCGGCCTTGGCCGCCTGTTGGGCCTGTTGCACTGCCGCCAGGGGTTCGATCAGCCGGCTCAGCCAATGCGGCTGCTCAGCCCCCTGCAAATGCGCGTCGGCCAGGGCGGCCAGTTCGGCGTGCTGCTTGTCGCGCCCGCTCACATAGCTGTAACCGGTGCGGCCATCGGCCAGGCGCACCACGCAGCGGGTCACGCTCATCTCGCCGAGGTTGAAGGGGCTGCCGGTGCCGCCCATGCGCCCACGCACCAGGGTCATGCCGATTTCCGGGGCGCGAATCAGGCGGTATTCGGCTTCCTTCAATGCCGACTCATAGGTCGCCAGTTGGCTGCCGGCGCGGGCGAGCACGCCCATCCAGCGCTGACGGGTGGCGATCTGCGGGTCGCTGTGCTGCATGTCGCTGTGCGGTCTATCGCGGTTCATCAACAAGCCTCCATCAAAGGGCGAGCTGGTACTGGAAGCGGTCGGCGCGGCTGGTCGATAACGACAGCTCCACCGGCCGTCCGGCCAGATCACGGGAAAGGGTTTGCACGCTAAGAAGAGGTGCGTGCCTGGGCATCAGCAGGCGCGCGGCCTCCTCACGGCTGGGCAGGCGTGCGCCGATCAGGCTGAAGGTGCGAGTCAGCGCCATGCCGCGCTGGCTGAGGTAGTGGCGCAGCGAGCCGCCCTGGTAGTCGGCGAGCAACTCGGTGTGTTCGGTACTGAAGGCATGACGAATCAGGCTGACCGGCTGGCCCTCGATCAGGCGCAAGGTGCTCAGTTCCAGCAGCTGCGCACCACTGGCCAGCTGCAGGTACTCGCGCTCCTCGCAACCGGCCGGGCGCAGGCGGCTTTCCAGCAATTGCGCCTCGACCTTGTGACCAAGCGCCGAGAGCGAGGCGCTGTAGGCACTGCCGGCCTGCATCGGGTAGATCAGCGGCTTGGCCAGCACCCGCGTGCCCTTGCCCTGCTGACGCAGCAGGCGGCCTTCGAGCACCAGTTCATCCACCGCGCGGCGCAGGGTGTGGCGGTTGACTGCAAAGCGCGCGGCCAGCTGCACCTCGGCCGGCAGGTAATCGCCAGGGCTCATGCGCTGCAGCTCATCGCGCAGCACTGCGGCCAGTTCGCGGTACAGCGGCTCGGATTGTCTAGACAAGTACATGGCTAATAAAGGGCATCCGCAGATGCCCGCTCTCCGTCAGATAAATTGCTTGCGCAGGCGTTGCGAGATGATGTCCAGCAGGCTGACCACCAGGATGATCACGATCAGCAGGGCGCAGGTCTGGGCGAACTGAAAGCCGCGAATCGCTTCCCAGAGAATCACCCCGATACCACCTGCGCCGACCATGCCAACGACAGTTGCCGAGCGCACGTTGGATTCGAAGCGGTACAGCGAGTAGGAAATCCACAGCGGCAGGACCTGCGGAATCACCCCGTAGATGACTTCCTGCAGCGCGCTGGCGCCGGTGGCGCGCACGCCTTCAACTGGACCTGGATCGATGGCCTCGACCGCCTCGGCAAAGAGCTTGGCGAGCACCCCGGTGGTGCCGATAAACAGCGCCAGCACCCCGGCAAACGGGCCCAGGCCAACCGCCACCACAAAGAGCATGGCGAAGACCATTTCATTGATCGAACGGCAGGCGTCCATCACTCGGCGGATCGGCTGGTAGACCCACCACGGCACAATGTTTTCCGAGCAGAGAATGCCCAGCGGGATAGCCAGAACAATCGCCAGCACCGTGCCCCACAGGGCGATCTGCACGGTGACGATCATCTCCTTGAGGTACAGCTCCCAGTTGCTGAAATCGGGCGGAAAGAAGTCCGCGGCAAAGGTCGCCATATTGCTGGAGTCGCGGATCAGCGCCAGCGGATTCATCTCCGCGCCCTGCCAGGACCAGGCCAACACAACGAAGAACAGCCCCCAGCCGATCAGCTGCAGCCAGGAACGCTTGGCGGTCAGGTCGGGCGTGGGTGCGGTGGTCAAAGTGGTCATAACAACATCTCGAATCAAGCGGCAGAAAGAACCTGCCCGGCAGGTGTGCCGGGCAGGGAGCAGCTATTAACCCGCGCTGGCAGGGCTTTGCTTGGCGATTTCAGCCATGCGCTTTTCCAGCTTGGCCAGCTCGGCATCCAGCTCCTTGAGCTGAGCCTGCTTGTCGTCTGCCTTGAGCTTGTCGTTGTTAGCGACTTCAGTGCGCTTCTTGAACAGTTCCAGCTGGCGGATCGGCAGCAGCTGATCGTCATCGGAGGCCTTGAACTTGGCCCACTGCAGGCCTTCCAGCACCTTCAGCTCGGCGGGCTTATCGCCGTAGGTCATAAAGAACTCGCGCAGCTTGTTCTTGGTGGCGTCATCAAGGTTCTTGCGCCAAACCATCGGGTCGGACGGGATCAGTGGCGAAGTCCAGATCACTTTCAGCTGCGCAGCCTTGTCCGGCGCGGTCACTTCCAGACGCTCCATGCCTTCGCTGTTGAAAGTGCCGATATCGACCTGCTTGTTCGCTACCGACAGGGCGTTGACTTCATGGCTGCCGTTGAGCGAACGCTTGAAGATCTTGTTGGCGTCGGCGTTGTTCTGGGCGAACACGTAATAGCCCGGTACCAGATAGCCCGAGGTGGAGTTCGGGTCGCCGTTGGCGAAGGTCAGGGTCTTGGCGTTTTTCAGCATGTCTTCGATCGAATTGATCGGGCTGTCCTTGTGCGCCACCATCAGGCTGTAGTAGCCCTGAGCGCCATTGGCAGCGACGGTTTGGGCGAAGATCTGGCCACCGGCACGGTCTACCGCTTCCATCGCCGCTTTGTTGCCGTACCAAGCCATGTCGACCTTGTCGAAACGCATGCCCTGGATGATCCCGGCGTAGTCAGGGGCGAAAAAGGCTTTGATCTTCAACCCAGTCTGCTGACTCATGTCCGCCAGAAAGGGGTCCCACATGGTTTTCAGGTTCTGCGACGACTCGGTGGAGATGATGCCGAAATTGATTTCCTGCTCAGCGGCCTGGGCGGTGCCCAGAACCGAACCGGCCAGCAGCGTGGACGCGACGAGAACGCGACTGATACGTTTGAACATGCAAAGCACTCCTAGTGCAGATGGACAGACAGGGGTTGGCATAACAGGGAAGCGACTCAGGCCTTGGCCAGGGTCAGTGGGACTTTTGCCTTAGGCGCACGGCGTGGCTTCTCTTCGGTTTGCGGCTCGGCTAGGAGCTCGGCACCGTAGAGATCGTTAAGGAAGTTGGGATGCAGCTCGGCGGCCGCGCCGTCGTAATGAATACGCCCC
The DNA here is from genome assembly GCF_035512415.1 of Pseudomonas sp. Classification (GTDB taxonomy): domain Bacteria; phylum Pseudomonadota; class Gammaproteobacteria; order Pseudomonadales; family Pseudomonadaceae; genus Aquipseudomonas. The sequence continues at coordinate 325,111 of NZ_DATKDZ010000009.1, forward strand.
GCTTTCAACGCCACGGCGCGCTGGCAATAGCGCATGGCGTAATCAACCTGATGCAGGGTGACCACCACGGTGGTGCCGTCTTCACGGTTGATGTCGGCGAGAATCTGCATGACCTTGCGCGCTGACTCGGGGTCCAGCGAGGCAATCGGCTCGTCGGCCAGAATCACCTTGGCGCGCTGGCACAGGGCGCGGGCAATCGCCACGCGCTGCTGCTGGCCGCCGGATAAAGTCGAGGCGCGCTGCTGCGCCAGATCCGCCAGACCGACACGTGCCAACGCCTGCCGCGCACGCTGCTTTTCTTCGGCATTGAACAGGCCGAAGCTGCCTCGCCAGCGCGGCATGCGCCCCAGGCAGCCGAGCAGCACGTTCTGCATCACGCTAAGGCGGCCGACCAGATTGAACTGCTGAAAGATGTAGCCGATGTCGGCACGCAGACGGCGCACTTCGCCATTCAGGCGACCTGCAGCCTGCACTTCGCGGCCCAGCACCTGAATGCTGCCTCCGCCGCTACGGTCGCAACAGGCCAGGCCCGCCACATGACGCAACAAGGTAGACTTGCCGGAACCGGAGGCTCCAATCAACGCCACCATTTCACCGGGCTCGACGGACAGCGCCAGATCAAACAGCGCTTGCTTGCGGCCGAACGTCTTGTTCAGGCTCTCGACCCGGATCACTGCACTCATGGAATGCCTCCTTATTAAGGGTTACACCGCGGCGCGAAGCCGCCTTCTGGTGTAGACCAAGGTAGGCAAATCCTGTGTCAGGCCGATTAATGGGCCATGACACTTGCGTGACCATTGCTTTAACTTTCTCGCGCGCTCAGCCAGAAACCCTTGCTTTTTGCCGAATAAGGCGCATTTCTGATAACCGGTGCTGGCAAAAAGCCTGCACACCAGCCACAATTGCGCCACGCAATTGGCGTCAATTTAATGCCCTGCAAGTTATGAGGGTAATAATACTGAATAGCGTTCCGGCTGAACGGTTAGTGCTACGAGTGGTCAAACCGGTGACGACTCCATAGCTTATCGCCAGTATCGCTTTCCTAAACTAACCGGTTTAATGTACGCGCCCTATGAAACCAGCACTCTATTCCAGCCGTACCGCTGACAAATTCGTTGTTCGCCTGCCAGACGGCATGCGCGAACGTATCGCAGATGTCGCACGTAACCATCACCGCAGCATGAACTCGGAGATCATTGCTCGCCTCGAGCAAAGCATGCTCCAGGAAGGCTCTCTCGGTGATGACCTCAATATGCGCCTCGACAGCCCAGAACTGTCGTTGCATGAACGCGAGCTGCTGCAGCGCTTTCGTCAGCTGTCACGTCGCCAGCAGAATGCCCTGGTGGCATTGATTGCTCACGACGTCGAAATGGCCAACGAAGAAGCCTGATCCCAGGCCGCAAAAAAACCGGCCCCCAGCGGCCGGTTTTGTTGCATCTGCGATTTGCTTGAGCCGCCTACCGAGCGGCTTTTCTATGCCTATTTCGCGAGCCGCTGTTATTCAGCGCTGATAGACGCCGATAGATTCATGCCCCAAGCTCGCAGTGCGACCTTCACTCCATCCCTGAAACCAAGACATAAAAAACCGCCTCAATGAGGCGGTTTTTTAACATCGGCCCTATCAACCAACGAAGTTGAGCAACACCCCCGCCGCCACCGCCGAGCCGATCACACCGGCCACATTGGGCCCCATGGCGTGCATCAGCAGGAAGTTCTGCGGATTGGCCTCCAGGCCCACCTTGTTCGACACCCGCGCCGCCATCGGTACCGCCGAGACGCCAGCCGAGCCGATCAAAGGGTTGACCTTGTTCTCGCTGAACACATTCATCAGCTTGGCCATCAGCACACCCGCCGCAGTACCCGCGCAGAACGCCACCATGCCCAGGCTGAGAATGCCCAGGGTTTTCAGCTGCAGAAAGGAGTCCGCCGACAGCTTGGAACCCACGGTCAGGCCGAGGAAGATGGTGACGATATTGATCAGCGCATTACGCGAGGTATCAGCCAGACGCTCGACCACACCGCTTTCACGCAGCAGGTTGCCGAGGGCGAACATGCCCACCAGCGGCGCGGCATCGGGCAGCAGCATACCGATCAACACGCACAGCACGATCGGGAAGATGATCTTCTCGGTCTGCCCCACCGGACGCAGCTGCTGCATCACGATGGCGCGCTCTTCCTTGGTGGTCAGCGCACGCATGATCGGCGGCTGAATCAAGGGCACCAGCGCCATATAGGCGTAGGCCGCTACGGCAATCGGGCCGAGCAGATGCGGAGCCAGCTTGGAGGTCACGAAGATCGAGGTGGGGCCGTCTGCACCGCCGATAATGGCGATGGAAGCAGCTTCTTTGAGAGTGAACTCCAGGCCCGGGATACCCAGGGAGGTCAACGCCAGCGCGCCAAGCAGGGTGCCGAAGATACCGAACTGCGCCGCCGCCCCCAGAAGCAAGGTCTTGGGGTTAGCCAGCATCGGCCCGAAGTCGGTCATGGCCCCGACGCCAAGGAAGATCAGCAGCGGGAAGATACTGGTGGGCAGACCCACCTCGTAGATCATATGCAGGAAACCCGAGCCTTCTGCCATGTTGGCCACCGGGATGTTAGCCAGCAACCCACCGAAACCGATCGGCAACAGCAACAGAGGCTCAAAGCCTTTCTTGATCGCCAGATAGATCAGCAGGATGCAGACCGCCATCATAAACAGCTGACCCGGCTCAACGTGGTACAGACCCGTGCTCTGCCAAAGCTTGAGGAGCTTATCCATTACCGCGCTCCCTTAACCAATGGTCAGCAGGCTGTCGCCCACCGCCACCGCATCACCGACCTTGACGTTGACCGCACCGATGGTGCCAGCCTTGAACGCACGGATCTCGGTTTCCATCTTCATCGCCTCGAGGATGATCAACAAATGACCCTCCTCGACAATCTGACCCGGCTGCACCAACACCTTGAAGATATTGCCGGCCAGCGGCGCAGCCTGAGGCTCGCCGCCGCCCACAGGAGCGGCTGCAACAGCGCCTGCGGCCGACGCCGACGCGCCACCTACAGGCTTGATGCCGTCGATATCGCCACCCTCGTTGACCTGCACGACAAAGGACTTGCCGTTGACTTCAACGGTATAGACCTCAGGCTTGTCGGCTTCACGGGCGGGCTGCTCCTTGCCGGTCGGAGCCGGTTCGAAGGCCGCTGGATTACCGCGGTTTTCCAGGAACTTCAGGCCGATCTGCGGGAACAGTGCATAGGTCAGCACGTCGTCGATTTCATCGGCGGCCAGCTTGATGCCCTTCTCTTTGGCAATGCCCTTGAGTTCGGCAGTCAGTTTGTCCATTTCGGCTTCAAGCAGGTCGGCCGGGCGGCAGGTAACGGCTTCAGCGCCATCCAGTACGCGCGCCTGCAGCTCTTTATTGAAAGGTGCCGGCGCTGCACCGTATTCACCTTTCAATATGCCGGCAGTTTCCTTGGTGATCGACTTGTAGCGCTCACCGGTCAGCACGTTGATCACCGCCTGGGTGCCAACGATCTGCGAGGTCGGGGTCACCAGCGGGATAAAGCCGAGGTCTTCGCGTACGCGCGGGATCTCTGCCAGCACTTCGTCAAACTTGTCCTGGGCACCCTGCTCTTTTAGCTGGCCTTCCATATTGGTCAACATGCCGCCCGGCACCTGGGCGACCAGAATGCGCGAGTCGACGCCCTTGAGGTTGCCCTCGAATTTGGCGTACTTCTTCCGTACTTCACGGAAATACGCGGCAATTTCTTCCAGCAGCAGCAGATCCAGACCGGTATCGCGCTCGGAACCCTGGAAGATGGCTACCACGGATTCGGTTGGCGAATGACCGTAGGTCATCGACAGCGAGGAAATCGCGGTGTCGACGTTGTCGATGCCAGCTTCCACCGCCTTGACGATGGCTGCAGTCGACAGCCCTGCCGTGGCGTGGCATTGCATATGGATCGGGATCGACAGGGTCGCCTTCAGGCGTGTCACCAGTTCGAACGCGGTGTAGGGGTTGAGGATGCCGGCCATGTCCTTGATGGCTACCGAGTCGGCACCCATGTCTTCAATCTGCTTGGCCAGGTCGACCCACATCTCCAGGGTATGCACCGGGCTGGTGGTGTAGGAGATGGTGCCCTGGGCATGCTTACCCAGCTGCTTGACGGCCTTGAGAGCGGTCTGCAGGTTGCGCGGATCGTTCATCGCGTCGAACACGCGGAACACATCGACGCCATTGAACGCGGCGCGTTCGACGAATTTTTCCACCACGTCATCGGCGTAGTGGCGGTAGCCCAGCAGGTTCTGCCCGCGCAGCAGCATCTGCTGACGAGTGTTGGGCATGGCTTTCTTCAGCTCGCGAATACGATGCCAAGGATCTTCGCCCAGGTAGCGAATGCAGGAGTCAAAGGTCGCGCCGCCCCAGGACTCGACCGACCAGAAACCGACCTGATCGAGCTTGGGTGCGATTGGCAACATGTCTTCAAGGCGCACGCGCGTGGCCAGGATCGACTGGTGGGCGTCGCGCAGCACCACATCGGTAATACCGAGTGCTTGTTTAACGGCAGTCATACAGATGCTCCCTTTCGAACCTGACTCAACCGCGACGGGCGCGGTGCTGATTAATAGCGGATTGGATGGCGGCTAGCAGCTCGGCACTAGGCTCTTCGGCAGCATGCCGGGCAACCGGTGGCAGCGCAGCGGGTACAGGTGTTTTCGAGGCAAACAGCTCGATCAACCGTGACATTACACGGATCACCAGAACCAGCAGGACCAGAAAGAGAAATACGAAGCCCAGGCCGAAAAGCATGAGCTCGACACCCTCGAGCAGGAGTTCACTGGGGGTCATCTTGGCTCCCTTTGCCAGCAGCACTTTAGCTGCATTCATTATTGATAGGAGCGCCCGGGGATTGACCCCGGACAAAGCTGGCGAACCTTAGCTTGAAACAAGCGTTTGAAGCAAATCCAAGACAGGCTAATGGGACATTTTCTGACGAAAAAGCGTCACAAACCCTAACGAGAACTCCTAGAGCAGAAACAGACTGGCCAGTCCCAGAAAGATAAAGAAGCCGCCACTGTCGGTCACCGCGGTAATCATCACGCTGGCCCCCAGCGCCGGATCTCGACCCATACGCACCAGAGTCATGGGAATCAGCACGCCCATCATGGCCGCCAACAGCAGATTGAGGATCATGGCCGCAGTCATCACCACACCCAGGGACCAGCTGTCATAGAGCAGATAGGCCACTACGCCGATCACGCCACCCCAGACGATGCCATTGACCAGACCAACCCCCAGCTCCTTGCGAATCAGCCGTGAGGTGTTGCCGGTACTGACCTGATCCAGGGCCATGGCGCGCACGATCATGGTGATGGTCTGGTTACCCGAATTGCCGCCGATGCCTGCGACAATCGGCATCAGGGCCGCCAGCGCCACCAGCTTCTCGATCGAGTCCTCAAACAGGCCGATCACCCGCGAGGCCATAAAGGCGGTGACCAGGTTGATCGCCAGCCAGGCCCAGCGGTTGCGCAGGGATTTCCATACCGAGGCGAAGATGTCTTCTTCCTCGCGCAGACCGGCCATGCTGAGGACTTCGCTTTCACTCTCCTCACGGATCAGGTCGACCATTTCATCGATGGTCAAACGGCCGATCAGCTTGCCATTCTTGTCCACCACCGGAGTAGAAATCAGGTCGTAACGCTCAAAGGCCTGGGCGGCGTCGTAGCCATCCTCATCCGGGTGAAAGCTCACCGGGTCGGTGGCCATGACCTCGCTGACCAGCCGCTCCGGATCATTGACCAGCAGGCGCTTGACCGGCAGCACGCCCTTGAGCACGCCGTCGTAATCCACCACAAACAGTTTGTCGGTGTGCCCTGGCAGCTCCTTGAGGCGACGCAGGTAGCGCAACACCACTTCCAGGCTGACGTCTTCGCGGATGGTGACCATCTCGAAGTCCATCAGCGCGCCGATCTGGTCGTCCTCATAGGACAACGCCGAACGCACCCGCTCGCGCTGCTGGGCGTCGAGGGACTCCATCAGCTCATGCACGACATCGCGCGGCAACTCGGAGGCCAGGTCGGCCAGCTCATCGGCGTCCATGTCCTTGGCAGCGGCGAGAATCTCGTGGTCGTCCATGTCGGCGAGCAGGGTTTCGCGCACCGCATCGGACACTTCGAGGAGGATATCGCCGTCGCGCTCGACCTTGACCAACTGCCAGACCGTCAGACGGTCATTCAGCGGCAAGGCTTCGAGAATATGGGCTACGTCGGCGGAATGCAGATCGTCGAGCTTGCGCTGCAGCTCGGCGAGGTTTTGCCGGTGCACCAGGTTTTCCACCCGGCCGTGGTGCTGACCTTCCTGACGGTGGGTCAGGTCTTCGACCACTTTGTGCCGATGCAGCAGTTCGACCACCTGGGCCAGGCGGTCCTGCAGGCTTTCCTGCGGTTTTTTCGCTTCTACTTCAGTCATGGCGCGCTCCACCCCCAGCGGCGGCGCACGCCAAAGAGGGTCAATCAGTCAGTACGTGATTGCACAATCGAATTTCAGAGTAACTACTGGGTAAGTCCATGGTGGTGTCCCACAAGCCCCGGCGGGGCTGACGGGGCAAATGATAACACCGCGCCAACGCCTTGCATGCGACAAAAGCAAGGCCAGAACAAACGCTTGCGAGGCAAACCTGAATGCTTTTTGCAGCTCTGCAACTGCGACGCACCGGCACGCAGACAGGGCACCACTGGCAGATGCAAAAGCATCGACTAAGGTTGCACAGGTGAACGTCAAGGAGGACGCCCCATGCATGGACTGCGCTGCGCAGCTATCTGCGCCATTTTGCTTTGCCCTACCCCACTGCTGGCTTCCAGCGTATTTCGCTGCGAAGACGCCAGCGGCCATATCACCTATACCCTGCAAGGCTGCGCCGCTGGGCAGGCGCAATACCGTCAGGAAGCCCACAACCCGACGCCCGGCAAGGGCAAGGCAGTACCCCTGGCCAAACCGGCCAAAGCCAAGACCAAGCGTAAGTCAGCACAAAGGGATGCGCGCGAGGTGACAGTGGTGGGCAGTCGGGACGATGGCTGCGGCAACCACATGACCAGCAGCGAACGCCGCACGGCGATTATCCGCCAGCGGATAACCAGCGGCATGAGCCGCGCCGATGTGGAAAGCAGCCTGGGCAAACCCGACAGGATCACCCAGCATAACGGCCAGACCCGCTACCTCTACCGCGACAACCAGGGCAACAACCGCCAGGTCAGCTTCGACGATGCAGGCTGCGTCAAGGGCAAGCGCTAACCGCGCGCCTAGCGCCTGGGCAAACGCCAGACAAAGAAAAAGGGCCTGCATCGCTGCAGGCCCTTTTTTGTATGGTGCACTCAGGAGGATTCGAACCTCCGACCGCTCGGTTCGTAGCCGAGTACTCTATCCAGCTGAGCTATGAGTGCAGATGGCGCTTTTAAACCAGATCACCGCTGGCTGAAACAAAATGGCTTGCATCGCTGCAAGCCATTCCAAGTTGGTGCACTCAGGAGGATTCGAACCTCCGACCGCTCGGTTCGTAGCCGAGTACTCTATCCAGCTGAGCTATGAGTGCATGTAACCCGCGCACTGAAAGGCCTGAAACCGCCTTCTGTGATCGTTGCGATACGCTTTTCAGCCGCTACCGCTCTCTCACACCGGCAAAACCTTACAACACTAAATAATGGCGGAGAAGGGGGGATTCGAACCCCCGACACCCTTTTGAGATGTACTCCCTTAGCAGGGGAGCGCCTTCGGCCACTCGGCCACCTCTCCGCAACACGGGGCGCATGATACTCATCTTTGCCCCGTTTGCAAAGCCAAAATTTCGATAAAAATTAGTGGCTTGGTTCTTCGCCTTTCTCTTTCTGGATGCGCTGGTAAATTTCCTCACGATGCACGGCAACCTCCTTCGGCGCGTTAACGCCAATGCGCACCTGATTACCTTTAACGCCCAACACGGTGACAGTGACTTCGTCACCCACCATCAGGGTCTCTCCGACCCGGCGAGTCAGAATCAGCATTCCTTTCTCCTTACGGATAACAGTTCAGGACAACAACAGTCTGCAAAAAATAAAAGGGTTGCAGCTGCGTCCAGTAGACCCAGCCTTAACCTAAGTATTGACCAGTGTAGGCAGAAAGAAAGCCTCCACCCATGCCAACCAAAAGCAAAAAAGGCGCGGGTTGAACCGCGCCTTTCGGATAATGCCTCAATCGCCCTGACGGGCCGGGGCATCCAGTTCGAAAGCAGTGTGCAGGGCGCGCACCGCCAACTCCAGATATTTCTCTTCGATGACCACAGAGACTTTGATTTCCGAGGTGGAGATCATCTGGATATTGATGTTTTCCTTGGCCAGGGCCTCGAACATGCGGCTGGCAACCCCGGCATGGGAGCGCATGCCGACACCGACGATGGAGACCTTGGCGATCTTCACATCGCCGATCACTTCGCGGGCACCCAGTTCGCGCGCGGTGTTTTCCAGCACGGCCAGGGCAGCGTTGTAGTCGTTGCGGTGCACGGTGAAGGTGAAGTCGGTGGTGTTATCGTGCGAAACGTTCTGCACGATCATGTCCACTTCGATATTGGCGGCACTGACGGGGCCGAGAATCTTGAACGCCACGCCCGGGATGTCCGGCACGCCACGGATAGTCAGCTTGGCTTCGTCGCGATTGAAGGCGATGCCGGAGATGATCGGCTGTTCCATGGATTCCTCTTCATCAAGGGTAATGAGGGTGCCCGGACCCTCCTGAAAGCTGTGCAACACGCGCAGCGGGACGTTGTACTTGCCGGCGAACTCCACCGAACGGATTTGCAGCACCTTGGAGCCCAAGCTGGCCATTTCCAGCATTTCTTCGAAGGTGATCTTTTCCAGACGCTGAGCCTGGGGCACCACACGCGGGTCGGTGGTGTAGACGCCATCGACATCGGTGTAGATCTGGCATTCGTCGGCCTTGAGCGCCGCCGCCAGGGCCACGCCCGTGGTGTCGGAACCGCCACGGCCGAGGGTGGTGATATTGCCGTGCTCGTCGACGCCCTGGAAACCGGCGACCACTACTACACGACCGGCCTTGAGGTCGGCCCGCAGCTTCTGGTCATCGATCTGCAGGATGCGCGCCTTGTTGTGCGCGCTATCGGTGAGGATACGCACCTGGTTGCCGGTATAGGACACCGCCGGCACATCCAGCTTGATCAGCGCCATGGCCAACAGGGCAATGGTCACCTGCTCGCCGGTGGACACCATGACATCCAGCTCGCGCGGCACCGGCTGGCCATCGCTGACCTGCTTGGCCAGTTCGATCAGGCGGTTGGTTTCGCCACTCATGGCGGACACCACGACCACAATGTCATCGCCGTTTTCGCGGAATTTCTTCACCTTCGCGGCTACCTGCTGAATACGTTCAACAGTGCCGACGGAGGTGCCGCCAAATTTCTGTACGATCAAAGCCATTTCAAAGCCGCCTCAGCCCGTGAAGGGCGCCCATTAAACATACAACTCGATTGACTGCCAAGGGCCGCCGGGCGTAATGCCACCCCGCCATGCGCCCTCGGCCAGCCGCGATGCTTACAGACCCTGTTCGACGAAGCTCGTGGCCAGCGCCAATGCGCCGTCCAGCGCACCGGCATCGACGCCGCCGCCCTGAGCCATATCCGGACGACCACCGCCCTTGCCGCCGACCGCCGCAGCCGCCTGCTTCATCAGCTCGCCGGCTTTCAGCTTGGCGGTCAGATCCTGAGTTACGCCGGCCACCAGCACGACCTTGTCGTCCTGCACGCCGCCGAGCAGGATTACCGCACTGCCGAGCTTGTTCTTCAACTGATCGACCATGGCCAGCAGTGCCTTGCCGTCCAGACCATCGAGACGCGCACTGAGCACCTTGATGCCCTTGACGTCCACGGCGGAACCGGCCAGGTCATTGCCCGCCGCGCTGGCGGCCTTGGCCTTGAGCTGCTCCAGCTCTTTTTCCAGCTGACGGTTGCGCTCCAGCACGCCGGCGAGCTTGTCCAGCAGGTTGTCGCGGCTGCCCTTGACCAGCGCAGCAGCTTCTTTCAATTGCTCTTCAGCGCCATTCAGGTAGGCAAAGGCCGCAGCACCGGTGGCCGCTTCGATACGCCGCACGCCGGCTGCTACACCGCCTTCACTGGTGATCTTGAACAGGCCGATATCGCCAGTGCGCTTGACGTGAATGCCGCCACACAGCTCGACGGAGAAACCGCCGCCCATGCTCAGCACGCGCACCTGATCGCCGTACTTCTCACCAAACAGCGCCATGGCACCCTTGGCCTTGGCGGTTTCGATATCGGTTTCCAGAGTTTCCACTTCAGTGTTGGCGCGTACTTCGCGGTTGACGATGGTTTCCAGCTCTTTCAGCTGCGCCGGGGTTATGGCCTCGAAGTGGCTAAAGTCGAAACGCAGGCGCTGACTGTCGACCAGCGAGCCCTTCTGGGTCACGTGCTCGCCCAGTACCTGGCGCAGTGCGGCATGCAGCAAGTGGGTGGCGGAATGGTTAAGCGCAGTGGCCTGACGCACGCTGGCGTCGACCTCGGTTTTGACCGAAGTCCCAACGCTCAAGCCGCCCTTGGCCACGATACCGTGATGCAGAAAGGCACCGCCGGCCTTGGTGGTGTCGCGCACATCGAAACGCACGCCAGCACCTTCAAGGAAGCCGCTATCACCCACCTGGCCACCGGATTCGGCGTAGAACGGCGTCTGGTCGAGAACCACAACGCCCTCCTCGCCTTCTTTCAGGCTATCCACGGCCTGGCCAGCGGCAAACAGCGCGATTATCTTGCCGCTGCCGCTGGTGCCCTGGTAACCGAGGAACGCGGTGTCGCTGTCGACCTTGACCAGGGCGTTGTAATCCATGCCGAAGGCGCTGGCGGAACGGGCGCGCTCGCGCTGTGCCTGCATTTCGCGCTCGAAGCCTTCTTCGTCCAGGGTCAATTCGCGCTCACGGGCGATATCGCCGGTGAGGTCCATCGGAAAGCCGAAGGTGTCGTACAGCTTGAAGATCACATCACCCGGGATCACCGTGCCTTTCAGCTCGCTCAAGTCCTGCTCGAGGATCTTCAGGCCCTGCTCCAGGGTCTTGGCGAACTGCTCTTCTTCGGTTTTCAGTACGCGCTCGATATGCGCCTGCTGCTGTTTCAGCTCGGGGAAGGCTTCGCCCATCTCGGCGACCAGGGCGGCAACGATCTGATAGAAGAAGCTGCCTTTAGCGCCCAGCTTGTTACCGTGACGGCAGGCGCGACGGATGATGCGGCGCAGCACATAGCCGCGACCTTCGTTGGACGGCGTCACGCCGTCGGCGATCAGGAAGCCGCAGGAGCGGATATGGTCGGCCACCACCTTGAGCGAAGCCTGAGCCTCGTTGGCGCAGCCGATGGCCTTGGCCGCGGCATCCAGCAGGCTCTGGAACAAGTCGATCTCGTAGTTCGAGTTGACGTGTTGCAGCACCGCGCTGATGCGCTCCAGGCCCATACCTGTGTCCACACTCGGTGCCGGCAGCGGGTGCAGCACGCCATCGGCAGTCCGGTTGAACTGCATAAAGACGTTGTTCCAGATTTCGATATAGCGGTCGCCGTCTTCTTCTGGCGAGCCGGGCGGGCCGCCCCAGATATGCTCGCCGTGGTCGAAGAAGATTTCGGTGCAGGGGCCGCAGGGGCCGGTGTCGCCCATGGTCCAGAAGTTATCGGAGGCGTAAGGCGCGCCCTTGTTGTCGCCGATACGGATCATCCGTTCGGCCGGTACGCCGACTTCCTTGGTCCAGATGTCGTAGGCCTCATCATCGGTGGCATAGACGGTGACCCAGAGCTTTTCCTTGGGCAGCTTCAGCCAGTTGTCGCCGGTAAGAAACTCCCAGGCGAAATGAATGGCATCGCGCTTGAAATAGTCGCCGAAGCTGAAGTTGCCCAGCATTTCGAAGAAGGTGTGGTGACGTGCGGTATAACCGACGTTTTCCAGATCGTTGTGCTTACCGCCGGCGCGCACGCATTTCTGGCTGGTCGCGGCACGGGTGTAAGCGCGCTTTTCCAGGCCGAGGAAGCAGTCCTTGAACTGGTTCATCCCGGCATTGGTGAACAGCAGCGTCGGGTCATTGCCCGGAATCAGGGAGCTGGAAGCGACACGGGTGTGCCCCTTCTCTTCGAAGAAGCTCAGGAAGGCTTCACGGATTTCTGCGCTTTTCATAGGATCATCCACGGAAACAGGCGGCCACGGCAAAGCCGGCAAAGGGCCGCATTATATCGGGCCTGGGCTCGGGGGCTAGTGCCTTTATTGATAGACGGGAGCTATGGCAGCGCACGGGCGTTGTAGCGCGGTTTATTCAAGCAGCCAGACTTATAACCAGCCCATAACATGTAGGAGCCAGGGGGACGCCAAGTTCTTGCTGGCGATCATGCCGGCGCTATCGCCAGCAAGCTGGCTCCTACAGGGGCAGCCTCACCTAGCGCCGGAAGGCGGAAAACGCCTGAATCACCTGCTCGATATCCTCGGCACTGACATCCATATGGGTAACCATGCGTAAACGCGGCGCGGCGCTGAGTTTGATTGCGCGTTCGGCGCAGAAGGTTTTCAAGGCACCGGCGCGTTCGCCGAGCTGGGCGTAAACCATATTGGTCTGCACCGGCTCGACCTGATAGCCCAGTTCGCGCAAGCCAGAAGCCAGACGCTCGGCGTTGCTGTGATCCTCTGCCAGGCGCGCCACCTGATGCTCCAGGGCATACAGCCCGGCGGCGGCCAGCACGCCGGCCTGGCGCATACCGCCGCCGACCATCTTGCGCAGCCGCCGCGCCTTGCCGATCAGCTCGGCGCTGCCGCACAGCAGCGAGCCCACCGGCGCACCGAGGCCCTTGGACAGGCACACCGAAACCGAATCGAAATACTGAGTGATCTCCCGCGCCGGCACATTCAGTTTGACCGCAGCGTTATACAGCCGCGCGCCGTCCAGATGCAGGGCCAGGCCATGCTTGAGCGTCAGCGCACGAGCAGCCGCCAGGTACTCCAGCGGCAGCACCTTGCCCTGCATGGTGTTTTCCAGCGCCAGCAGGCGGGTGCGGGCGAAGTGGAAGTCGTCCTGCTTGATCGCGGCTTCGACCTTAGCCAGATCCAGCGAGCCATCGGCTTCGCCCTCGATCGGCTGCGGCTGGATCGAGCCGAGCACCGCCGCGCCGCCGCCTTCGTATTTATAGGTATGGGCCTGCTGGCCGACGATATATTCGTCGCCGCGCGCGCAATGAGCCATCAGCCCAAGCAGGTTGCTCATGGTGCCGGTGGGCACGAACAAGGCACTGGCAAACCCCAGCTCGGCAGCCAGGTGCTGCTCCAGACGGTTGACCGTGGGGTCTTCGCCATACACGTCATCACCCAGCTCGGCGGCCAGCATGGCCTCACGCATACCCGCTGTGGGTTGGGTGACGGTGTCGCTGCGCAGATCGATAACGGCCATGGCGGGCTTTCCTTGGTGTGAAAGTCGCGTAGCGACGCCTTCCTTGTGCCCTTCTCCCTGCGGGAGAAGGTGGCGCGTAGCGCCGGATGAGGGAAGCGGGCATGCCGCACTGGTTTTCCAGAACAGGGCTGCCGGTCGCGGCATGCCCGTTAACGTGGCGAAAGCCCCGATGCTAAAGCGCCGCGGATAAGCGAACAAGGTACAGATAGGGGCAACGGCACCAGGACAGATAGGCCGGGCATGGATCACGGCGACCCCGAATAAGCGCCAGCGCAATCCGGGTTACGGGTTAGCCGCGAGTCGTAGCCCGGATGAAATCCGGGGAAAGATTGTGTGGCCACCATCGCTTCCCGGACTGCATCCGGGCTACAGGTTCACGCGCTACTCACGCAAGCTGCACATCCTCGGCTGGGACGATAAGAATGCCGGCCCGCAGGCCGTTCTTCACCTTGGGGTTGGGGAAGATAATTCGCGCGCCGGCTTCATCCACCACCCAGCGGGTGCCGGCGATATCCTCGGCGAGCAAGTAGCCGACCGGCAATTCGCTGAAGTTTTCGATATCCGCCGGTAGGTGCAGCTTGAAAGCGTCGCTGTGCTTGATCACTTCGCGGGCCACGGCGAACAGCTTGAGGTCGCCCAGACCATCACCAGCGACCTCGGGCTCACGCCCTTCGATCAGCGCCTGCAGGTACTGCTCCAGCAGATCCAGGTTGACCAGTTCGTTCTGCCCAAACGGCCGCGCCTTGCCCAGTTCCAGGGTGAAGGCCTCGGCCCCCAGCTGCGCATAGGTGTAGGCACTGAAGGTAATCGAGCTCTTGTTGTGCAGCAGCACCGCCTCGATCCCCGCAGCGCTCAGGCGCGCCAGTTCACGCTGGCTGCGCGGCCGGCCTTCCTGATAGGGATAGAGGGCGAACTGCTCGATCTTCGACGCGCGAATGGCGGTGTGCAGGTCGTAATGCAGCTGGGTCCGCTCTGATTTGCTGAAAAAGGTCGCGGCCAGATGCTCCAGATCGCAGGCACGCAGGGCCTCGGGCCCGGTGTACTGGTCGTGGCGGCCGTTGAACAGGCGGTTGATGTCATGCTCGACATAGCGCTCGCCGCGGCGCATGGCCTCGGGGTTGCCGAACAGAAACAGAATGCGCGCCCGCGGCTTCAACTCGTTGCGGGCAATACCGCGCAACAGGCGGTCGAGTAATTCAATGGGGGCGGTTTCATTGCCATGGATACCGGCCGAAAGCAGCAGATCCTGGCCATTGTCGCCGGCCACCGGCGGCGTGATTTCCAACGCGCCTTCGGCCAGCCAACGCAAACGCGTGCCCTCGGGGGTCAGCTGAATTTTCGCTGCCGGCTCATGGCCGGCCAGGGTCATTTCAAGCAGTTTGCCGAGGGCAAGCATAGGAGTTACCTCAGTCGTGGTTACAGTCAGGACCATGCACGTGCTCGTCGTCTTCATCCAGGCCAGCCGCTTCCATCTCCAGCTCCAGGCTGACCAGGTTGGTGGCCAGGGGGCGCAGTAACAGGTTGGCGTATTCGGCAGCGCCCTCCTCCACATCCACGCCAATCATCAGCTGGTTGTTGCCAACCTGCTGGAACCAGATTTCCTGGCCCTGCCAGATCACGGCAAAGCGCGTGCAGGAGGTTTCCAGCTGGGTGCCGTCGGTGTCTTCGAGGATCAGTTGCAGGGCGTCGCTCATAAAATCTCCACAGGTTTGGACGTAGGGTGGATGGCGTTTTTACATCCACCGGTGGATCGATAAAGCGTGATCCACCCTACTTAAGCTAATTGGAAGGGATAAACCGCGCCCAGTTTAAGGATCTGGGTCAGTTCGTCCAAGGCCGTGCGGCATTCGTTAAGCAATTGTGGATCAGCCAGGTCGTTTTCGCTCAGGCGATCGCGGTAATGCTTGTCGACCCAGAGGTTCAAGCTGTCGTGCAGGGTCGGGGTCATGATCACGCCCTGATTGACCGCCGCCAGTTCGTGCTCCTTGAGCGCCACGCGCAGGCGCAGGCAAGCCGGGCCGCCGCCGTTCTGCATGCTCTGCTTGAGGTCGAACACCTTGACCTCGCGGATCGGCCCGCTACCACTGGTGAGTTGCTGCAGGTAGCTCCACACATTGCTGTTGTTGCGACACTCTTCCGGCACGATCAACAGCATGCCGCCATCGGCGCGGCTCAGCAGTTGGCTGTTGAACAGGTAGGAGCGCACCGCATCTTCCACCGTGACCGCTTCGCGCGGCACGCACACGGCCTGGAAATTGCCGCCACGGCGGGCGAGCTTGGCACTCAGCTCGGCCAGCACCTTGTCGGTGTCGAGGAAGGCGTCCTGGTGATGGAACAGCACCTCGCCATTGCCCACGGCGATCACATCGTTATGGAACACGCCCTGGTCAATCACCTCGGGCGTTTGCTGGGCGTAGACCACGCCCTCCTCGCTCAGGCCATGCAAGCGCGCGACCGCCTGCGAGGCTTCCAGGGTCTGCCGCGCCGGGTAGCGCCCCGGTTGCGGAAAGCGGCTGTCGAAGGCGCTGCGACCGAATACGAAGAACTCCACGCCGGCATCGCCATAGCCCTTGCAGAAACGCGTGTGGTTGGCCGCACCCTCGTCGCCGAATTGGGCCACCGCCGGCAGCGCGGCGTGGTGGGCAAAGTGCTGCTCGCTGGCGAACATCGCTGCCAGCACGCGGCTGGTGGTCGGGTGTTCGATGGAGCGGTGGAACTTGCAGTTGAGGTTGGCGGCGGTGAAGTGCACGCGACCGTCAGCGGTGTCGGCGCTGGGGCTGACGGTGCAGGCGTTGGCGGTCCACATGCTGGATGCCGAACAGCTGGCCACCAGCAAGGGCATGGCCTCTTTCGCCACCTTCTGGATCACCTGAGCGTCAGTGCCGGTAAAACCCAGGCTGCGCAGCACGGCGACGTTGGGGCGCTCCTGCGGGGCCAGTACGCCCTGCTTGAAGCCCATTTCCATCAGGGCCTTCATCTTGGCCAGGCCCTGCTTGGCCGCCTCTTTTGGATTGGACGCCACCTGGCTGTTGCTCTGCGAGGCCACGTTGCCGTAGGACAGGCCGCCGTAGTTGTGCGTTGGCCCGACCAGGCCATCGAAATTCACTTCAAATGCAGTCGCGTTGGATGCGTGGCTCACAGGCTTACTCCGGGAGTCAGGGTGGCGGGCAGGCTCAGGCTTTCGACTTCCAGCGAGGCCACCGGGTAGGCGCAGTAATCCGCCGCGTAATAGGCACTGGCGCGATGGTTGCCGGAGGCCCCCACGCCGCCGAAGGGCGCGCTGCTGGCGGCACCGGTCAGCTGCTTGTTCCAGTTGACGATGCCGGCGCGGCTTTGCAGCCAGAACTGCTCATAACGCGCCTTGGAGTCGGACAGCAAACCGGCGGCCAGGCCGTACTGGGTGTTGTTGGCTTCGGCGATGGCCGCAGCGAAATCGGCATAGCGAATCACCTGCAGCAGCGGGCCGAAGAATTCCTCGTCGGGGCGATTGGCAATGGCGCTCACGTCGATAATGCCCGGGGTAAGCAGGGCCGCATCGGCTTCTGGCTGGGTCATCGTCAGCAATGCGCTGGCCCCCTGGGCCAGCAGTTGGGCCTGGGCCTGGATCAGCTGCTGGGCCGCCGCCAGGGAAATCACCGAGCCCATAAAGGGCGCGGGCTGCTCATCGAAACGACCGACCCGAATCTGCGCGGCGACCTGTACCAGGCGCGCCAGCAGGGCATCACCCCACGCGCCCTGGGGCACCAGCAGGCGACGGGCGCAGGTGCAGCGCTGGCCGGCGCTGATAAAGGCCGACTGGACGATGGTGTAGACCGCGGCGTCGATATTCTCGACCTGATCGACGATCAGCGGGTTGTTGCCGCCCATCTCCAGGGCCAGGATTTTCTCCGGGCGACCGGCGAACTGGTTGTGCAGCAGGTTGCCGGTGCGGCTCGAGCCGGTGAAGAACAGGCCGTCGATGCCCGGATTGGCGGCCAGGGCCACGCCGGTTTCCCGCGCGCCCTGCACCAGATTGAGCACGCCCGCCGGTAGGCCAGCGTCGATCCAGCACTTGAGCGTCAGCTCGGCGACTTTCGGGGTCAGCTCGCTGGGCTTGAACACCACGCAATTGCCCGCCAGCAGCGCCGGCACGATATGGCCGTTGGGCAGGTGACCAGGGAAGTTGTAGGGGCCGAACACCGCCACCACGCCATGGGGCTTGTGCCGCAGCACGGCGGTGGCGTCGGCCAGGGGGCCGCTCTTCTCGCCGGTGCGCTCGCGGTAGCTCTGGATGGAGATGGCGACCTTGGCCGCCATGCTGGCGACTTCCGTGGCGGTTTCCCACAGCGGCTTGCCGGTTTCCTCACCGATGCAGTGGGCAAGTGCCTCGCCCTGGCTTTTCAGGCTGGCGGCAAACTGCTCGAGCACGGCAATGCGCTCATCCAGCGAACGCGAAGCCCAGGCCGGGAACGCGGCACGGGCGGCCTGCACGGCGGCCTCGACCTGCGCGGCGCTGGCAGCCTGGCCGTGCCAGATTACAGCCTGGCTCACCGGGTTCAGCGATTGCAGCGGTTCGCCCAGGCCTGCATGCCAGGCACCGGCGATGTAATGAGTGCTCATTTTGTTATATCACTCCCAGCAAGGTGTGGGCCCGGTCAGGCACCGGGCAGGTACTACGGGCGAGGCGCGCGTCAGGTCGCGCCAGGCTCAGAATCAGCCGCGAGCGGACAGCGGCACGGCGCGCACCTGGTCGCCGGCCGACAGCTGCAGACGCTTGGCGGTCTGCGCATCGACCACCAGGCTGCCAGCTGCCAAGCGCGCTGGCGCGGCGGTGATGCGACAACCTTCGCGCTTGCGGTTGTGGATCAGGTAGGCGGTGGCGTCATCGCCGGGGGTGCCGATGGCCAGAATCAGCGCCTGGCTGTCACGCACCGCGCGGATCTTCGCGGTTTCCGCCTCGATGGCCGGGCCGGCGTCGAAGATATCGACATAGCCCTGGTAGCTGAAACCCTCACCATTGAGCATGGCCAGGGCCGGCTCGGTGTCGGGATGGACGCGGCCGATGATGTTGCGCGCATCCTCCGAGAGAAAGCAGGTATAGAGCGGAAACTTGGGCATCAGCTCGGCGATAAAGGCCTTGTTGCCGACGCCGGTGAGGTAGTCGGCCTGGCTGAATTCCATCTTGAAGAAGTGCCGGCCGAGGCTTTCCCAGAACGGCGAACGGCCGTTGTCGTCGGACATGCCGCGCATCTCGGCGATCACCTTGTCGCCGAACAGCTCGCGAAACTCGGCGATAAACAGCAGGCGCGCCTTGGACAGCAAACGGCCGTTGAGCCCGCTGCGGTGATCGGCACGCAGGAACAACGAGCACAGCTCGGAGTTGCCGGTCAGGTCGTTGGCCATAAACAGGGTGGGAATCTGCCGATGGATATTCAGCTCCTTGGAGGCGCTGACGGTCAGACCGACCCGGTAGTTGTACCAGGGCTCGCGCAGGCCAACGGCCCCCGCCACCGCGGAGATACCGACCACTTCGCCGGCATCGTTCTCGAGCACGAACAGGTAGTCAGCATCGGCACGTTCGGCGCGGCCCTGAAAGGTTTTTTCCGCCCAGGCCACTCGGTGCGCCAAGCGCGCCTCGTTGGCCGGCAAGGTGGTCAGGCCGGCACCAGTGCTGCGGGCCAGTTCGAGCAAGGCCGGAAGATCGGCGCTACATACGGGACGAACGATCATGCACTCACTCCTTAAACCGCCACCAGGCGCACGCTGACGCCTTCGCCGACGCCCAGGGCTTCGGCGGCTGCAAAACTCAGGGTCACCGGCTTGCCCGGCACCCAATCGAGGTCGGCGACTATGGCGCGAAAATCCTGCAACTGGCCGTTGCTGACCAGATAGGGCCGACCGCCTTTCACCGGCTCGCCGATGCGCACCGGCACCACACGGCTCTGGGAAATGGAGCGGATGCCTGAGGTGCGGGCATGCAGGGTCG
Organism: Pseudomonas sp.; assembly: GCF_035512415.1. Taxonomy (GTDB): domain Bacteria; phylum Pseudomonadota; class Gammaproteobacteria; order Pseudomonadales; family Pseudomonadaceae; genus Aquipseudomonas. The sequence goes on from NZ_DATKDZ010000009.1 coordinate 344,515, forward strand.
GGCCGCCGTCGAAGATGTCGATGTAGTGGTCGGTCTCGAAACCCTCGCGCATCAGGATGTCGAAGCTGATCTGCGCCCGCGGATGCACCTGGCCCATGGCCTCCTGGGCATCGTCCGGCAGCAGCGGCACATAGATGGGGTAATGCGGCATCAACTCGGCGAGGAAGGTGCGGCTCTTCAAACCACAGATGCGCTCGGCCTCGGTGTAGTTCATATCGAAGAAATTGCGCCCCACCGCATCCCAGAACGGCGAGTCGCCCGCCTCATCGCTGTGGCCGACGATTTCCACCACCAGGGCATCAGCAAAACGCTCCGGGTGATTGGCCAGAAACAGCAGGCGAGCGCGCGAATTCAGCTCGGACCAGGCGGTGTCCACCAGCGACCGATCAACATAGAAGCTGGTCAGCAGGCTGTTACCGGTCAGGTCGTGGCACAGCGAAAGCACGTGGATCTTGTTGTGGATCTTCAGCTCGCGGGAGTTGTGCACGAAGGTTTCGTTGCGAAAACTGTAGAACGGCTCGGAATAGCCGGCCGAAGCGACGATGCCGGAGCAGCCGACCAGGCGACCGCTCTCGCTGTCTTCGAGGACGAAGAAGTAGCTCTCTTCGCCATTGAAACTGACCTCGGCAGAAAACGAGGCCTCCGAGGCCGCGATCTTTTCGCGCAGGCGGTCGGCATCGTCCGGCAGCGAAGTCACACCAACCGGGCTATCCGCGGCCAGACGCTGCACTTCAGCGAGGTCGGCCATTTGCGCGGGGCGCATCACCAGCATGGTGTCACTCCTTTCGAGAAAAGCTCCAGGCGGCACCTGCGCGCAGCCTGGAAAACGCTGCGGACAAGGCCACAGCACACACAGAGACGGTCTTCCCTGGATTCGACTCAAGCCATCCGTGGCTTGAGCATATCCGGCCTGACACACCCGCTGCGGGGCATGCCAGGCCGGCGACTCAGGCTTGAGTCAGCTTGGCCACGGCCCGCTCGAGTCGCGCCAGACCTTCATCGATATCGGCATCCTCCACCACCAGGCTCGGGGCAACACGCACCACATCCGGGCCGGCCTGCAGCACCATCAGCCCTTCGAGGGCAGCGGCATCGAGAATCGCCTTGGCCTTGCCCTTCCAGGCATCGCTGAGCACCGCGCCGATCAGCAGGCCGAGGCCGCGCACTTCGCTGAACACGCCGTACTGCTGGCCGATCTGCTCCAGCTTGGTCTTGAAGCGCTGGTGCTTGGCGTTGACGCCCGCCAGCACTTCAGGGGTGTTGATGGTGTCGATCACCGCCTCGGCCACCGCGCAGGCCAGCGGGTTGCCGCCGTAGGTGGTGCCGTGGGTGCCGACTGCCAGGTGCTTGGCCAGCTCGCTGGTGGTGAGCATCGCGCCAATCGGGAAACCGCCGCCCAGGCTCTTTGCGCTGGATAGGATGTCCGGGGTGACGCCGTAATGCATATAGGCGAACAGCGAGCCGCTACGGCCCATGCCGCTCTGCACCTCATCGAACACCAGCAGGGCGTTGTGCTTGTCGCACAATTCGCGAGCGGCCTGCAGGTAGGCCAGGTCCGCCGGCAACACGCCGCCTTCGCCCTGAATCGGCTCCAGCACCACGGCGCAGGTCTTGTCCGATACCGCGGCCTTCAGCGCCTCGATATCGTTATAGGGAATGTGGCTGATGCCCTGGATCTTCGGCCCGAAACCATCGGAATACTTCGGCTGGCCGCCGACGCTGACGGTAAACAGGGTGCGCCCGTGGAAGCTGTTGGTCGCCGCGATGATCTCGTACTTGTCCTCGCCGTATTTATCGAAAGCCACGCGCCGGGCCAGCTTGAACGCCGCCTCGTTGGCTTCCGCACCGGAGTTGCAGAAGAACGCGCGCTCGGCAAAGGTGGCGTCGACCAGCTTGTGCGCCAGGCGCAGGGCCGGCTCATTAGTGAATACGTTGGACACGTGCCACAGCTGGTTGGCCTGCTCGGTCAGGGCTGCGACCAGCGCCGGGTGGCAGTGGCCCAGGACGTTGACCGCGATACCGCCGGCGAAATCGATCAGCTCGCGACCGCTCTGGTCCCAGACTCGCGAACCGGCTCCGCGCACCGGAATAAAGCCGGCGGGGGCATAGTTGGGCACCATCACCTGGTCGAAATCGGCGCGTTGCACCGGGTCGTGCTGAACGGACATCTGGGCTCTCCTGACAAGGAACACCTGCATTGGATAGCAGGCGATGTGAAGGATTGTAGGGATTGATCCGGGCTTGGCATTGCCGCCATGCGACAACTTCTTATAGCGCCAACCCGAGGAAAACCGGCGCTTTCAGATATGCGACAGAAAGCGTCGGGAAGGCGCAGTTTAAATGCAGCCGGCCCGCTTGGCGCGGATTTATCAGGGGTGCGGAAAAGGATTTTTATGGCCTGCCATCCATGGCGGGCCCCCTTCGGGCCGTCGCTACGCGACGTTAAAAATGACTCCCGGCCATTTTTCAGCGGGTAGGTTGGGTTGAGGAGCAGCGCGACGAAGCCCAACACGACATACCACTGCCTGTTGGGCTTCGCTGCGCTCAACGCCAACCTACGACCTATCGCCTCACAACACGCAATGGCTTTTTCAGGCGGGTACCGGCACCACGGTCGGCACCGGTGGACTGCTGAGGCAAAGGAACTCGACCAGTTCGCTCTGCTGCGCCATCGCATCCTGGTAACCCAGTTCGATCAGTTCGTTGCAGTAGCCTGGCTCGAACAGCAGGTAGCTGAGCACCCCCGCGCCACTGGCCTTGGTTGCCCCCGGCCCGCGCAGAAACAGGCGCAGGGCCCTGGGCAGCTCGTGGCGATGGCGCGCGGCGATCACATCCAGCGGCCGGCTCGGCGCAATCACCAGCACGTCCACAGGCTTGAGGCCCAGGCCGCGGGGATGCAGCTCGGGGGGAATCAGCCGGCTCATCTGGTTGAGGCGCTCAAGCAACTCGATATCGCTTTCCAGGCTGTCGATAAAGGTGCTGTTGAGCATATGTCCGCCGATCTGCGCCAGGCTCGGAGGGCGCACATGTTGCGGCCGCGGTACGTCGCCACTGGCATTCGCCGCCGGATTGCCGCTGACCCCCACCACCAGCACCCGGGTCGCCCCCAGGTGCAGCGCCGGGCTGATCGGGGCTGGCTGGCGCACCGCACCATCGCCGAAGTATTCGCGGTTGATCCTCACCGGCGGGAAGATCAGCGGGATCGAAGCACTGGCTAGCAGGTGCTCCACGCCCAGCCGGGTTGGCACGCCGACCCGGCGATGGCGGAACCAGGGATCGATAGTGGCGCGCCCCTGGTAGAAGGTAACCGCCTGACCGGTCTCATAACCGAAGGCGGTTACCGCCACCGCGCGCAGCTGACGCTGGCGCACGGCAGCGGCAATCCCGCTGAAATCCAGCTCACGGCGCAGCAGTTCGGCCAGCGGCGAGCTGTCGAGCAACGCCACCGGAATCTCGCCCCCCAACCCGAGCAGGCTATGGCCGATAAAACGACTGGCCTGGCGCAACACCCCCGGCCAGTCGCTGCGGTACACCTGATGAGTATGAAAGCCCTGCCAGACAGCAGTCAGGCGGCGCACCGCCTCGGTAAAGTGCAGCGACCCGCAGGCCAAGCCCACCGCATTGATGGCTCCAGCCGAAGTGCCGACGATCACCGGAAAGGGATTGTGCGCCGCATTGGGCAGCAGGTCGGCAATGGCCGCCAGCACCCCCACCTGATAAGCCGCACGCGCGCCGCCACCGGAAAGAATCAGCCCGGTAACCGGCTGACTGGTTGGAGCAGTGTGCGACATAGACTACTTCCACTGTTTTTTAGCCAGTATAGGAGCCCGTCAGGCGCACACGGAACCATCAGGTGCCAAGAAAACCAACTTCAACACGACAACCCGCCAATAGGATGGCGGGACAAGTCAGAAACATCGAACCTGTTTTCGGATCTCGCGAGCTAGAGCGAGACAAGGCAAAAATGGCCGAGGAAGCGGAGTTTACGGGCTGTAAATGAGCATTACTCGTTCCACTCGCCCTTCGGGTCGCGCTGAAGCGCGTTAGCCGCAAGCGGCTTGCCGAGGCCATTTTTAACGCCGTATCGCCGACGCGCAGCAGATCCAAGGCAGGTTCTTAGCGCTTCTTTTTATATAGCTTCGGCTCACCTTCCGGCCGAGTCTTGAAGCGCCGGTGCGCCCACAGATACTGCTCGGGGCAGGCGGTGATCGCCTGCTCGATCCACTGATTGACCCGCACGCAGTCGGCCTCCTCACTCTCGCCGGGGAAGTCGGCCAACGGCGGGTGAATGGTCAGGCGATAGCCCTGGCCACCGGGCAGGCGTTGCTGGGTAAAGGGAATCACCCGGGCCCGGCCCATGCGGGCGAACTTGCTGGTGGCGGTGACGGTGGCCGCCGGTACGCCAAACAGCGGCACAAACACGCTGCGCTGCGCGCCGTAATCCTGATCCGGCGCATACCAGACCACCCCGCCGGCGCGCAGCAGCTTGAGCATGCCGCGCACATCATCACGACCAATCACCCCGAGCAGGCGCTGCTCGCGGCCACGGCGCTGGATATAGTCGAACAATGGGTTCTTGTGCGGCCTGTACATGCCATACATGTCCTGTTCCAGGCCAAGCAGGCCGCCGCCCATCTCCAGGGTGGTGAAATGCAGCGCCATCAGGATCACGCCCTGGCCATCGGCCTCGGCCTGACGCAAATGCTCCAGCCCTTCGATGGTGCCCAGGCGCGCCAGACGCGCGGCGGGCCACCACCAGGCGATGGCCATCTCGAAGAAGGTAATGCCGGTGGAGGCGAAGTTTTCCTTGAGCAGGGCCTTGCGTTCGGCCGCAGGCATCTGCGGGAAACACAGCTGCAGGTTGCGCGCGGCAATCTTGCGCCGCGAGCTGGCCAGGCGATACATCAGCGCCCCCAGGCCGCGCCCCAGCCACAGCAGCGCCTTATAAGGCAGCTGGGCGATCAGCCACAGCATGCCCAGCCCCAGCCATAACAGCCAGAAACGCGGATGCAAAAACGCAGCATGAAAAACCGGACGTTCCATAAACAGGCCCAATGCCCCAACAAAGCGCGGCATTCTATCAGGAGTTTGCCGAGCACTGGCCCGAGCGGCGGATTGCCTGCGCCTCAACTTGCGAGTGAGCGGCGTTCTCGCTATAAGTCCGGGCTACTTTTATAAAGCCGCTATAAGGCCGCATCAGGCAGACCATGAGCCAAGCTGATCTCCTCGCGCAAGACCCCGTATTCCAACTCAAGGGCAGCATGCTGGCCATCACGGTGATGGAACTGGCGTACAACGACCTCGAGCGCCTCGACCAACAGCTGAGCGAAAAAGTCGCCCAGGCTCCCGCTTTTTTTAGCAATACCCCGCTGGTACTGGCCCTGGACAAGCTGCCGGAAGGCGAAGGCAGCCTCGACCTCGCCGCCCTGATGGCCGTATGTCGCAAACATGGCCTGCGCACCCTGGCAGTGCGCGCCAACCGTGAGGCCGATATCGCTGCCGCCGAAGCGCTGGACATGCCGGTTCTGCCGCCTTCAGGTGCACGCGAGCGGCCCATCGATTTGGCCCCGCCGAAGCCGGAAAAACCTGCCGAACCCGAGTTCAAGCCGAGCAAAATCATCACCAGCCCGGTGCGTGGCGGTCAGCAGGTGTATGCCCAGGGCGGCGACCTGATCGTCCTGGCCCCGGTCAGCGCCGGCGCGGAACTTCTCGCCGATGGCAACATCCATGTTTACGCGCCCATGCGCGGCCGCGCCCTCGCAGGCATCAAAGGCAACACCAAGGCACGGATTTTCTGCCAACAGATGGGCGCAGAACTGCTGTCCATCGCCGGCCAGTACAAGGTCGCCGAAGACCTGCGCCGCGACCCACTCTGGGGCGAGGCGGTGCATGTCAGCCTGTCGGGTGACGTGTTGAACATCACCCGCCTTTAACGGATACTGCGGCCACTTTTCAAACAGGGCAGCCGGAAGCCTGAAATAGGCCACGGAACCTGCGTTTTCTCTATATTTTGGGGTGAATCACCTTGGCCAAGATCCTCGTAGTTACATCCGGCAAAGGTGGCGTCGGTAAAACCACCACCAGCGCCGCCATCGGTACCGGCCTCGCCCTACGCGGGCACAAGACAGTTATCGTCGATTTCGACGTCGGTCTGCGCAACCTCGACCTGATCATGGGCTGCGAACGCCGCGTGGTGTACGACTTCGTCAACGTGGTCAACGGCGAAGCGACCCTCTCGCAAGCGCTGATCAAAGACAAGCGCCTGGAAAATCTCTACGTGCTGGCCGCCAGCCAGACCCGTGACAAAGACGCCCTGACTCAGGAAGGCGTCGAGAAAATCATTAATGAGCTGCGCGAAACCTTCGAATACGTGGTCTGCGATTCGCCGGCCGGTATCGAAAAGGGCGCACACCTGGCCATGTACTTCGCCGATGAAGCGATTGTCGTGACCAACCCGGAAGTCTCCTCGGTACGTGACTCGGACCGTATGCTCGGCCTGCTGGCGAGCAAATCGCGCCGCGCCGAGAAAGGCGAAGAGCCGATCAAGGAACACCTGCTGCTGACCCGCTACAACCCTGAGCGCGTGATCAAAGGCGAAATGCTCGGTGTGGAAGACGTCGAGGAAATCCTCGCCATCCGCCTGCTCGGCGTGATTCCTGAGTCGCAAGCCGTACTCAAGGCCTCGAACCAGGGCGTGCCGGTGATCCTCGACGATCAAAGCGACGCAGGCCAGGCCTACAGCGACGCCGTTGACCGCCTGCTCGGCAAGGAAGTTGCCCATCGATTCCTCGATGTGCAGAAGAAGGGATTCATGCAACGCCTGTTTGGAGGTCGTGAATGAACATTTTTGACTTCTTTCGTGAGCGCAAGAAAGAAACCACCGCGTCCATTGCGAAAGAGCGTCTGCAAATCATCGTCGCCCACGAGCGCGGCCAGCGCAGCCAGCCGGACTACCTGCCGGCCCTGCAGCAAGAGCTGGTCGAGGTGATCCGCAAGTACGTCAATATCGACTCGGATCAAGTACAGGTTGCACTGGAAAACCAGGGCAGCTGTTCCATTCTGGAACTCAACATCACCCTGCCGGATCGTTAATTCGTATCCGCAGGCGAAACCTGAATAAATGGCGGCCTTAAGGGCCGCCATTTTATTTAAGCCCTACACAGAACCTGTAGGAGCGGCGGGGGCGCCGAGCCTTGTCCGCGAAGCTTTTAACGCAACAGAAGCCATCGCGGGCAAGCCCGCTCCTACACCAGCAGACCGACGCGCATTCAAGAAGCCCATGCCCCTCAGCCAAGTAGAAATTCTCCACCAGGACGCTGCCCTGCTGGTGATCAACAAGCCCACCCTGCTGCTTTCGGTGCCTGGCCGCGCCGAGGACAACCGCGATTGCCTGGTCACCCGCCTGCAGGAAAACGGCTACCCGGAAGCGCGCATCGTCCATCGCCTGGACTGGGAAACCTCGGGAATTATCGTCCTGGCCCGCGACACCGACAGCCACCGCGAGCTGTCGCGGCAGTTCCACGACCGCGAAACCGAGAAGGCCTACACCGCCCTGTGCTGGGGCCAGCCCGAGCTGGACAGCGGCAGCATCGACCTGCCGCTGCGCTACGACCCACCCACCAAGCCGCGCCATGTGGTCGACCATGAGCTGGGCAAACACGCCCTGACCTACTGGAAAGTGCTGGAACGCTGTGGCGATTATTGCCGCATCGAGCTGACGCCGATCACCGGCCGTTCGCACCAGCTGCGCGTGCATATGCTGTCCATCGGCCACCCGCTGCTCGGTGACGGCCTGTATGCCCACGAACAAGCCCTGGCCGCCTGGCCGCGCCTGTGCCTGCACGCCAGCATGCTCAGCCTGACCCACCCGCAAACCGGCGAGCGTATGCGCTTCGAGTGCCCAGCACCGTTCTGATTCACTGCGCCTGGTAGCCCGGATGCAATCCGGGATCGCTACCGGACGCACAACCTTTCCTCCGGATTTCATCCGGGCTACATGCTCGTAGGGCGGAGATGCCGAAGACTTGTCCGCCATCAGGCCGCCAGCGGTGGACAAGGCTTCGCCATGTTCACCCTACAGAAACGCGCACTCCCTCGGCTCGTACAGCATAACAATTGATAAGCATTAGCATTATGAATTAAGGTTCGCGTTTTCCTGCCCGCCGTCGCAGGAGCGTTTTTGGAGCCTTGTATGTTCGACCTGCAGAGCGTCAGCTTCAGTTTGTCCGATCGAACCCTGCTGCACCCGCTCAGCCTGAGCATTGCCCACGGCCAGATGGTCGGCCTGATCGGGCATAACGGTTCCGGCAAATCCACCCTGCTGAAACTGCTGGCCCGCCAACAGGCACCGAGCAATGGCAGCCTGAGTCTGGACGGCAAACCGCTTGCCGACTGGCAGGAACGCGCCTTTGCCCGTGAAGTGGCCTACCTGCCGCAACAATTGCCGGCGGCTTCTAGCCTGACGGTGCGTGAACTGGTCGGCTTCGGTCGTTACCCCTGGCATGGCCTGCTCGGCCGCTTTAGCCAGAAGGATCATGAAAAGGTCGCCCAGACCCTGGCGCTGACGGATACCGAGCGCTTCGCCGAGCGCCTGGTCGACAGCCTGTCCGGCGGCGAGCGACAGCGCGTCTGGTTGGCCATGCTGCTGGCCCAGGACAGCCGCTACCTGCTGCTCGACGAACCGACCTCGGCCCTCGATATCGCCCATCAGGTGGAGGTTCTTGCTCTGGTGCGCGACCTTAGCCAGCGCCTGGATCTGGGCGTGGTGGTGGTGTTGCACGACATCAATATGGCCAGTCGTTATTGCGACCGCCTGATCGCCCTGCACAGCGGCCGCCTGCTGACCCAGGGCACGCCGCAAGAGCTGATGACCGACAGCACCCTGGAAGCCATCTATGGCATCCCCATGAATGTGCTGCAGCATGCCGGCCAACCCATCGCCGTGGTGAACTGATGCGCGCCTGGCTTGCGCTCTGCCTGCTGCTGATCTGCCTCGCGGCCCAGGCTGCGCCGCCGCAACGTATCGCGGTGATCGACTGGGGCATCGCCGAAACCCTGCTGGGCCTGGGCGTCACCCCCATCGCCGTGGCGCAGACCGAAGGCTATCGGCGCTGGGTCGGCACGCCCGCGTTACCGGATGATGTGGTCGATCTGGGTCTGCGAATCGAACCCAATCTGGAGTTGCTCAGCCAGCTCAAGCCCGACCTGATTCTGATCACCCCGCAGTTCGCGGCCAGCCGCGCGCAGCTCGAACGCATCGCCCCGGTGCAGTCCCTGGCCATCTACACCCGCGAAGCGGAAGGCTATGTCGGCGCGCAACAGGTCACCCGCGAGCTGGCCACCCTGCTTGAGCGCGAGGCCGAAGGCGAAGCCCTGATTGAGCGGATCGACGCCAGGCTGCAGCAGGTACGCCAGCGCCTGAGCCAGTACCCAGTGCCAGCGTTGTATATCGCCACCTTTCTCGACGCCCGGCATGTGCGCCTGTTCGGCAAGCAGAGCCTGTACCAGGGCGTGCTGGATCGCGTCGGCCTGCGCAACGCCTGGCAGGGTCCGACCAACTACTGGGGCTTTACCCAGGCAGGGATCGAGCGCCTGAGCGAACAACCGACCGCCGCGCTGATCTATCTCGAACCGCTGCCGCCCGGCACCGAACAAGGCCTGGCCGACAGCGCCCTGTGGCAGCGCCTGCCCATGGTGCGCGAGCAGCGCGTGTATGGCCTGCCGCCGGTGTGGAGTTTCAACGGGTTGCTGGCCGCCGAGCGCTTCGCCGGCCTGCTCGAACAACGCCTGAGCGAGGAATATGGTCATGACTGAATCCGTGGCCCGCCTGCCGCTCAGCGCACGCTGGGGCTTCAATGCCAGCCCCTTCTGGCTGTGCGCCCTGCTCCTGCTCGGCGTAGCGGCGCTGGTCATCAACGACCTGACCCTGCGCCTGCCAGGCACCCTCTGGCTGCAGGCGCTCTGGCAACCGGACGAAGGCGATATCCGCCAACTGGTGCTGCATTACAGCTGGCTGCCGCGCCTGTGCATGGCCGCGCTCTGCGGTGCAACTCTGGCCCTGGCCGGTACGGTGATGCAGCAGGTGCTGCGCAACCCCTTGGCCTCGCCCACCACTCTGGGCGTGGCCAGCGGCGCGCAACTGGCCCTGGTGGTCGCCACCCTGTGGGCACCCGGCCTGCTGCTGATCGGCCGGGAGTGGGTAGCCATGGCCGGTGGCGCTGCCGCCGCGCTGCTGGTGTTCAGCCTGGCCTGGAAGCGCGGCCTGGCACCCTTGACCCTGATCCTCGCCGGATTGGTAGTCAGTCTGTACCTGAGCGCGCTGAACACCAGCCTGATGCTGATCCAGCAACAGGACATGAACGCGGTATTTATCTGGGGCTCGGGCTCACTGAGCCAGAACAGCTGGAACGGCGTGGACTTCCTGCTGCCGCGCCTGGGCCTCGGCCTGCTGCTACTGCTGCCCTTGCTGCGCCCCCTGGGCCTGCTCGAGCTCGACGACAATGGCGCGAAAAGCCTCGGCGTGCCGATTCAGTTTCTGCGTTTTTCCAGCCTGACCCTGGCGGTATTCCTCAGCGCCTGCGTGGTCAGCGTGGTCGGGGTGATCGGCTTTATCGGCCTGGCAGCCCCGGCTCTGGTAAGGCTGCTCGGCGCGCGCACGCTGCGCGCGCGACTGATCTGGGCACCGACCCTGGGGGCGCTGCTGCTGTGCGTCACCGACCTGGGCATCCAGTACCTGGCCGGCAGCCTGGCCGAGCTGATCCCCACCGGTGCCGCCACCGCCCTGCTCGGCGCGCCGCTGCTGCTCTGGCTGCTGCCGCGGTTGAAACTGAGCGGCGGCCAACCCCAGGGCGAAAGCGCCGCGGCGACCCTGCGTTATCCGCGCCCGACGCTGCGCCTGCTGCAACTGGGAGCGGTGCTGGTCGCCAGCCTGTTGCTGGCACTGGCCATCGGCAAGGGGCTCGAAGGCTGGCAATGGCAGCTCAGCGATCTGCAATTGCTCGACTGGCGCTTGCCGCGGGTGACGGCAGCCGCGGCGGCCGGTTTGATGCTGGCGATTGCCGGCACGCTGATCCAGCGCCTGACCGGCAACCCCATGGCCAGCCCGGAAGTACTGGGCATCAGCGCCGGTGCCGCGCTGGGGCTGATCGCCGTGCTGTTTCTACTGCCCTACTCCGGGCTGCCGGCGCAGCTCGCCCTCGGCGGCCTTGGCGCACTGCTGACCTTGCTGTTGCTGCTGGGCATGAGCCGACGCAGTGGCTTCGCCCCGGAGCGGGTGCTGCTGATCGGCATCGCCATCAGCGCGTTCTTCGATGCGCTGCAGGTGATCATCCTCGCCGGCGGCGACCCGCGCGGGCAGAACCTGCTGAGCTGGCTGTCCGGCTCGACCTACTTTGTCACAGCACAAACGGCCTTCAGCGTGCTGCTATGCGCCGCACTGTTGCTATTGGCGGCCCTGCCCTGCGCACGCTGGCTGGAACTGCTGCCTCTGGGCGACAGCAGCGCCAAGGCCCTGGGCGTACACCTGGGCAAGAGCCGTTTCTACCTGCTGCTGCTGGCGGCGCTGCTGACCGCCGGCGCGACCCTGATCGTCGGTCCGCTGAGCTTTATCGGCCTGCTCGCCCCGCACCTGGCGCGCCTGCTCGGCCTGACCCGCGCCCTGCCGCAACTGCTGGGCGCGGCGCTGCTGGGGGCGACCGTGATGGTGCTGGCCGACTGGCTGGGGCGCAATCTGCTGTTCCCCATCCAGCTCCCCGCCGGCCTGCTCGCCTCGCTGGTGGGCGGAGCCTACTTTATGTTGTGCCTGCGTAAGCGTTAAGCGCGCGTTGGTAGGGTGGACATGGCGAAGCCTTGTCCACCGCTGGCGACCGGACGGCGGACAAGCCTTCGGCATGTCCGCCCTACGCCGATGCAGCTTCGTAGCTCGGATGCAATCCGGGAAAGGTTGTGCGGGCAAAATCGCTCCCCGGATTGCATCCGGGCTACCAGAGCGGGCCTGCAGTCGTAGGGTGGATGACGCTCTTTTCATCCACCAGCGCAGTTGGTGGATGGGTGAAGCGTCATCCACTGGTGGGCGGTGCCTACTTTATGTTGTGTCTGCATAAGTGTTAAGCGCGCGTTGGTAGGGTGGACATGGCGAAGCCTTGTCCACCGCTGGCGGCCGGGCGGCGGACAAGCCTTCGGCATGTCCGCCCTACGCCGATGCAGCTTCGTAGCCCGGATGCAATCCGGGGAAAGGTTGTGCGGGTAAAAACGCTCCCCGGATTGCATCCGGGCTACCAGAGCGGGCCTGCAGTCGTAGGGTGGATGAAGCCTTTTTCATCCACCATTGCAGTTGGTGGATGGGTGAAGCGTCAGCTACACGCCCCGATCCACCCTACGCAGTTCCCGTAGCGCAGACCCCAGCTGGCCTCAATCCAGCACAGCACCTTCCGCCGGTGGGCAGTCGAGGTGGGGGCAGTTGTCGCACATGTCCATGGCCAGCTGGTTGCGGATGCAGCAGGTGCGCCGCTGCCGCCACGGCGTCTGGCCTTGGCCCTGTTCGATATAGCGCACCGGCTCGAACAGTGGGTTGCGCGAGCCGTCCGGGCGTAGTCGGGTTTGCAGCAGCGCATGGCCATGGGCCAAAGTCGCGGCGGGAAACGGCAGGCGGCCCAGGGTGCTCATAAACCATTCGACATAGTTGCCGGCGTTGCTCCACAGCACCCGCGGTGCCACCTTGCGGTAGCGGTTGAGGGCGGAGATAAAGGGCGCGAGGTTGTCGTCCAGCAGGCCGGAAAACCGCTCGAAACCATCGTTTGGCGGATTGTTCCAGCGCTCGCCCTCGCCGGGTAGCTTGAAGGCTTCGGGCAAGCCATCGACCCCCACCACCACCTCGATCGCATCGAAATCCAGCGGCAGCCGCCAGTTGAGAATCAGGCCCGCCGCCAACACCGGCGGTATCAGGCGCAGAAAGTAGTACTTCGACCAGAGCGACAGCAGCGCGCGGCGGTCGCCATCGGCATGCTCGGGGCCGAAACGCAGCAGCCATTCCTCCAACCGTTGCGGCTCGACGAAGTCCCGCGCCGGCACAGCCGGGCGGGGATCGTCGGTCAGGGTCAGCACGTCGCGATAGTGGGCGAACTGGCCCTGAAACAGCGGAGCAATGGCTGGGATCAACTTCAGTCTCTCGTCATGCGCAGGCGCTGGCAGGGGTACGCGGTCGGCGGCCCTGCTCCAGCAACGCGTCGACCACTTCCTGGGAGCGTACCGAAAGCACCGACAACAGGGTATCGCTCAGGCCATGGCTGGCCTCGCAGCAGCCTTGCAGGTAGATATTGGGGAGGAACCCGGCCTGGGTCGGCAAACGATAGCTGCGTTCCACTTCAGCGGCAGCCAGGTAGTGGCTGAGCCCTTCGAGCAGGCGCTGGTGGCCGTCGCGGCGGTAACCGGTAGCGAGCACCACGCCGTCGAACTCGCGCACCTCGTTGTGCCCGTTGTGGCTATCACTGAGGCTCAGACGAATACCTTCGGCGACGGCCTCGACCCCATGGATCTGCCGGTTGGCCAGCAGCCGCTGAGTGCTGCGCCCGGTGATGGACTGCTGGTACAAGCCCTGGTAAATGCGCTCGATCAGGTCCAGGTTGACCACCGAATAGTTGGTATGGGCGTGGGCGCGGATCAGCTCCTGGCGCACGGCATGGGGTTGCTGGTAGATCAGGTCGGTGTACGAGGGGTCGAAAATCTCGTTGACGAAGGGGCTGTCGTCCGCCGGGCGCAAGGCCTGGCTGCGCATGATCAGGGAAACCTCGGCCTGCGGGAAGCGCCCGGTAAGGTCGCTGAAGATCTCCGCCGCGCTCTGCCCGGAACCGATCACCGCCAGGCGCTGGGGCTGCTCGCGCTCGCCACCCAGGGCATCGATACGCTCCCGATACTGCGAGGAATGGATCACCCGCGGCTCGTCGCGCAATGGGCGAAACGCCTCGGGGATCGACGGCAGGCCGCCGATGCCGACCACCAGGTTACGAGTCACCCGCGCGCGGGTGCGACCGTCGGCATAGCGGGAAATCACCCGCAGACGCTGCACTTCGCCCTGCTCCTCGATGGCCTCGACGGCGATCACTTCCTCGCCGTAATGCACGCGCTCGGCGAAATGACCGGCGGCCCAGCCCAGGTAGTCGTTGTACTCGACGCGCGAGGGGTTGAAGCTGCCGATATTGATAAAGGGCTCCAGGCGGCGCTTCTGGTGCAGGTAATTGATAAAGGTAAAGCGACTGGCCGGGTTGCGCAGGGTCGCCAGGTCCTTGAGGAAGGAGATCTGCATGCGGCTGTCCTCCAGCAGCATGCCGCCATGCCATTCGAAGGCCGGTTTCTTTTCCAGGAAGCAGTAACGCAGGCCGCCTTCGCGCACCCGTCGATCTTCTTCCAGGGCTACGGCAATGGCCAGGTTGGCCGGGCCGAAGCCCAGGCCGATTACGTCGTATTCCAGTGTTTCAATACTCATGTCTGGCACCGATTCTGTGGTCTATGGCTGGTAATAGGACGCCGTGCGTCCCGCCTGACAGGCCGTTGCAAAACTACTGCGCTCGCTATGTTCTTCAACGGTCTGTAAACCTCATCAGTGGCCGCGTTAAGCGCGGCTCGTGTTATTGCGGCGCGCCTCGGCTCAACAAAGCGGGCAGCTCGCAAAAAAAGCTTCTCGCTCCAGCACCATTAATGCGGCGCGTTTATGCGGAAAATCGAACTCCTTGTGTTTGGCGAAACCCAGCGCCTGCAGGTGCTGGATCATCCGCGCGTTGTCAGCGCGCGGCTCACAGACGATGCGCTGAGTGCGCGGCTCGTCGAGAAACAGGTAGTGCACCAGGGCACCTAGCCAGGCGGCGACCTTGTGCGGGCCGCGGTGGGCATCCTCGCCAACCAGCATATGGATGCCGCGGTCGTAATCCTCGGCTGGATAGAAGGGTGCGATGCGGTCCTCCTTGGCCCAGTAGGCTTCGTAATAGGCGAAAGGCCGCTCGTCGAAGGCCCCGACCAGGGTCAGTACTCGCGGATCGGCCGCCAAGCCGGACAGGTAAGCGCGGTGCTGTTCAAGGTCGCCTTCTTCCTGCCAGAACGCCGCCACCCGCGGGTGGTTCTGCCAGCGGTTGAAGCGCGGCAGATCGCCCTCGATATCCAGGCTGCGCAGGGTAATCCAAGCGCCGAGGCGGGCATCGAAGCGTCGATAGACCTCGCCGACCGGCTTCGGCGCGCGCCGTGGATGACGCCGCCCGCTCGGGTGCATGACCAGGCTCTGCGGATAACCAGCGCTGGCCGGCGCACGCAAAAAGCGCCCCGACAGTTGCCAGAACATGCTGCGCTCGATCAGCCACAGACCTTCTGCGTCCCCCTTAACCAACAAGCCGCGCGCCAGCAGCGCCGGGTCGACTTCGTCGAGCCTCAGCGCCACGGCCTGGCAGGCGGCATCGCCTGCGAAGCAGGCGTACGCCAACAGCTCGAGGGCTGCGGCCTGGGCCTGCAGGGGCAACTCCACGGGCTGCAGCGCTTGCCCAGTGCCGTGCTGCAGGCGGCGGGCGCGCAGCAGCGGCTGCTCATCCAGACGCAGGGCCAGGCAATCACCATCGTCGGCGAGGCTCAGCCGCTGCCCATCGGGCAACGGCAGGCTGCGTAGCTGCTTACCAGGCATAGCTGGCACTGGCGATCACATTGCGACGGTTGCCGTACCAGCAGTAGTAGTCGCAGGCGGTGATGTATTCCTTGTCGGTCAGGTTGTTGGCATTGAGCTGAACCCGGAAGTTGTCCCAGTCGTAACTGACCATGCCATCGAGAATGGTGTAGGACGGCACTTCCAGGGTTTCGGTGTTATCCCCATAGCTGGAGCTGGTATGCCGGGCCCCTGCGCCGAAGGCCAGGCCATCGAGCACACCGCCACGAACCCGGTAACGCGCCCAGATCGAGGCCATCTCGTCGGCGACGTTGGCCGGGGTCTTGCCTTTCTCCGCCGCGCGGGTGGTTTTGGTGGTCTCCGGGTCAAGCTTGGTATAGCTGGCCACCAGGCTCAGGCTCTCGGTAACGTTGGCCTGGGCCTCCAGTTCGATGCCGCGGCTGCGCACTTCGCCCAGCTGGGTCTGAATCCCTCCGGTCAGGGTTTTGCGGACGTTTTCCTGGGTCAGCTCAAACAGTGCAACGTTGAACGAGCCGTCGAACCCTGGCGGCTGATACTTCAAGCCCAACTCTTTCTGCTCGCCCTGCTCCGGCTCGAACGGCTCGCCAGTGCTGGTATTCAGGTCGGTAACCGGCAGGAAGAATTCGGAATAGCTGGCATAGGGCGTCAGGCCGTTGTCGAAGATGTAGGCAACACCGGTGCTCCAGGTGAAGTCTTCGTCGCGGACATTAAAGCCGACACCGGTGCTGTCATTGTCGAAATCAGTACGCGACTTGTCGTAACGCCCACCCAGCAGGAAGACCCAGCGGTCATCGAGCTTGAGCTGCTCCTGGAAGTAAAAGCCGATCTGATCGGCGCGGGTCTGTTTGCCCTGCAATGCGCCGGGATTGATCGACTGGCCGTAGGTCGGGGTAATGCTGCCGACGAGGGGCAAGGTCACAGTGGCGGAACTCTTGGGGTTGTAGATATCCAGCAGCGGCACGCTGGGGAAGCTGGCGTCGCTGGCCGGGCTGCGGTCGTCGATCTTCAACTGCTGGTAGTCGACGCCGAGCAGCAGACTGTTCTCCCAGCCATTGCCGATCCAGTTGCCGAGCAGGCGGTTGTCCACCGAAACGTTGTCCGCCTGGCCGTCGCGGTAGGTCAGGCCACGGGCGATCAGGCTCTGGCTCGGGTCGAGGCCGGGGAAGGAGTCGTTGACGTAGCCAAGGCTGTAGAGCTGACGCAGTTCCAGATCCATATGGCCGTAGCGCAGGTTCTGCTGGAAATCCCAGGCATCGCTGAGGCGATGGTTGAATTCGTAGCCCAGGGTGTACTGGGTGCGGTTGAACTTCTCGTAGCCGGGGTCGCCGACCGCGGTATCGGTATCGATCTTGCCATTCGGGTTGGAGGCGATGGTGCCGCTGGCCGGGAGAAACTGCAGCTGTGGGTCCGAGTTGTCCTTCTGGAAACTGGCCAGCAGAGTCAGGGAGGTGTCGGCATCGAAGTTCATGGTCAGCGACGGAGCCAGCAGCAGGCGTTCGGCGTCCACGTCGTCGACCTGGGTGCCGGTGTCGCGGCTCAGCGCCACCACGCGATAGAGCAGGTCGCCCTGCTCGTCGAGCTTGCCGCCCACATCCAGGCTCAGCTGCTTGCGGTCATAGCTGCCGTATTGAACGCCAATTTCATTCTTATGCTCGGCGCTCGGGCGCTTGCTCTGCAGATTGATCAGGCCGCCCGGCGGGGTCTGGCCGTAGAGCACCGAGGACGCGCCCTTGAGCACCTCGATACGTTCGAGCATAAAGGGGTCGATCTGCCAGCTATAGAAAGCGCTGGAGTAGATACGCGAGCCGTCCATAAACAAGCCGTTGTTGGCCTGCTTGAAGCCGCGAATGATAAACCAGTCCTGCTTGTTGTCCTCGCCATAGAAGCCCGCCTGAACGCCCGGCACATAACGCAGCGCATCGCTGACGGTCTGCACGTTGCGGTCGTCCATCTGCTCCTGGGTGACCACCGAAACCGAGCGCGGGGTTTCGTTGAGGGGAGTGTTGATCTTGGTCGCGCTGCGGCTGTTCTTCGCCACATAGCCCTGGTCTTCGCCGACCGGGCTGTCCAGCTCGCCAGTGATGCGCATGCTCTCCAGTTCGACGGGCTCATCCGCCGCCTGCAGCGGGCTGGCCAGCAATGCCAGGGCATAGCCCATGGCCAACGGCAGGTGCGCCTTGTTGAACGGCACCACAGCTGAACACTTCGACAACCGGTACTTCGCTAAGCGCTGCATCAAACACTCCCCAGATAAAATACTAATCAGAATTATTCTCATTAACTCAGACTTCCACCACTAAGACGAATGCCGGCGGAAAAAATTTAGCGATTTGTCGATTTATTTTTCCTAGGCCCTCAGCTCAGCGCCGCCAGGTAGCGACTTACCTGCTCCAGGGTCTGCGGCGAGCGCACGATGCCCAGGTGGTCGGCGTCGATCAGGCTATGGCTGGCCGCGCGGCCGAGGGCCTGTTCCAGGCCCTGCTCCAGCAGTGCGGCGCGTCCTTCGGGCCGGCTCGCCCACCAGCAGTGCGGGCGGACCTTGACCCTCGGCAATTGGTAGCCAGCGCACAGGCGGCGCATCTGCTGTTCGACCGACCAGGCGAACAGCAGCTCCTGCAGACTCTGGCTGGCCACGGCATCGAGCCCCTGCCCCAGCAACCACTGCTTGCAGGCTTGTGGCCAATCCAGCGGCGGCAGCGGTTCGAGCCGCGCCAGCAGATCGTCCAGCGCGCCAGCCGATAGCTCCGGCACCAACAAGCGCAGATGCTCGCCGAGGCGTGCACGGGCCTGGGGATGGCGGCTGTCGTCCTCGGGAATTTCCGTGCCAGGCACATAGCAATCCACCAGGCCGAGAAAGGCCACGGTCTGGCCGCGAGCCTCCAGACGCGCAGCCAGTTCCAGCGCCAGGCTGCCGCCCAGGGACCAGCCCAACAGGTGATAAGGCCCCTCGGGCTGCTGGCGCAGTAAGGCAGCCAGGTAGGTGTCAGCCATCTCGGCCAGGCTCGCGTCGCGCCATTCGGGGTCGACAAAGCTGCGGCACTGCAAACCGAACACCGCGCGCTGGCCTTCCAGCTTGGCCGTCAGCGGCTGGTAACCAGTCACCCGGCCGGTGACCGGATGCGGGCAGAACAACGGCGGCGCAGGCGGAGTCTGTCGCGACAGTTGCAGCAGCGGCACTGGGCCTGATCCCGCTGCTGTCCCAGCCAGATCAAGCAGCGCCAGCAACTCGGCGCGATAGGCCTCGGCCAGCGCCTGCACGGTGCTTTCGTGCAACTGGCTGGGGGCGTACTCCCAGGCCAGGCTCAGTTCGCCGTCGAACACCTGGCCATTGACCGTGAGCAATGTGCCCAGGGGGTTGGCGGCCGCCTGTTGCGCGCCACCGCCCGCCAGCGGACGGAACCAGCCGGTGGCTTCACCGCCGGCATATTGGCCGAGGTAGTTAAAGGTCACCTGCGCCTGCGGCAGGGCGGCCAACGCGGCTTGTGCAGCCGACTCGCCGAGCCAGCGCAGCGCGCCATAACCGACGCCGCCATTGGCGACGTGCTGCAACTGCGTCTGCACGCTGTGCAGCTGCTCGCGCAGGTCGCCGACATGGGGCAGGCGCAACGGGTAGAGGCTGGTAAACCAGCCCAGGGTGCGGCTCGGGTCGATACCGGCGGCCAGCGGCTCGCGGCCATGCCCTTCCAGATTGACCCGCAGCGCGCCCTGCCCGCTCCAGGCGCAGAGCGCGCGGGTCAGGGCAGTCAGCAACAGATCGTTGATCCGCACGCCCAGAGCGCTCGGCACCTGGGTCAGTAAACGCTTGCTGCTGGCGCGATCCAGGCCGATGCGCACCTCGCGCTTTGCGCCAAAGGTCGCCATGGCCGCCGGCAGATCCTGGGGTAGCGGCCGGTCGTGGCCGGACAGCCGCGTGCACCACTCATCCAGTTCGGCGGCGGCCTGCTCGCTGCGCGCCCAAACCTGCAGATGCTCGGCCCAGTCCTTGTAGGAACAGCTCTTGGCCGGCAGTGCCGGGGGCTGACCAGCGGCGAGGCGCTCGTAGGTACGCGGCAAGTCCTCCAGCAGCACGCGCCAGGACACACCGTCCACGGCCAGGTGATGGATCACCAGCAATAGCCGATCCGCCTGGCCGGCCTGGCGCAGATAAAGCGCGCGCAGCAGCGGGCCAGCGGCCAGATCGAGGCTGCGCTGCACTTCGTTGCACAGCATCTCGACCTCAGCGTCGCAGCCAACCTCACAGCTGAGCAATAACGGCGTGGTCAAGGCATCGTGGGCGGCATAGCACTGGCGGCCCTCGGCAAAGCGCAGACGCAAGGCGTCGTGATGCAGCACCAGCGCCTGCAATGTCTGCTCCAGCAGCGCAGGGTCGAGTGGGCGCTGCACCTCGAGGTACAGCGACTGGTTCCAGTGCGCCGGCTCGGCCTGGCCCATGGCGAAGAAATGCGCCTGGATCGGCGTCAGCGGCAACTCGCCGCTGACCGGCCCCTGGGCCTGGGTCGACTCAGTCGCCGGCCGCGCAACGGCTGCCAACTCGGCCAGGGTTTGTTGCTGGAACAGATCCCGCGGGGCCAGCGCCAGGCCCTGCTGGCGCGCCCGGCTAACCACCTGCAATGCCACGATGGAATCGCCGCCCAGCTCGAAGAAGTGATCCGTGCGCCCTACCCGCTCCACGCCCAGCACCTGCTGCCAGATCGCCGCGAGAGTGCGTTCGTTGTCGCTGTGCGGTGCCTGGTAGTCGGCGCTCTGCCATTGCGGTTCGGGCAGCGCGGCGCGATCCAGCTTGCGCGCCGGGGTCAGCGGCAGGCTGGCCAGCTGCATCAGCTGCACCGGCAGCATATAGTCCGGCAGCTGGGCCGCCAGCTGCTGTTTGATTTCATTCAGGTCCAGCTCGCCGCGGCCAACGAGATAGCCGACCATCTGCTTGCCGCTCGGCGTATCGCGCGCCACCACCGCCGCTTCGGCGACTTGCGGCAGGGCTAGCAACTGGCTTTCGATTTCGCCCAGCTCGATACGGAAACCGCGGATCTTTACCTGATGGTCGACCCGGCCCAGATAATCCAGGGCACCGTCTTCACGCCAGCGCACCAGATCGCCGGTGCGGTACATCCGCTCGCCCGGCTCGCCGAAGGGATCAGGCAAAAAGCGCTCGGCAGTCAGATCCGGGCGCTGGTGATAACCGCGGGCCAGGCCTACTTCGCCACCTATATACAGCTCGCCCGCAACACCAATCGGCAGCAGGTTAAGTTCGTTATCTAGTACGTAGCATGTGCGCGGGCCAACTGGGGTGCCGATAGGTGCGTAGGCCGCCTCCAGTTGGTCGCCGGCAAAGGCTTCCCAGATCAGCGGGGTGACCACGGTTTCGGTCGGGCCGTAGCC
>NZ_DATKDZ010000010.1:0-33944 GCF_035512415.1 Pseudomonas sp.
GCAGCTGGATATGCTTGCCGCCACCCTGCGTGCCATCCGCAAAGCCTACCCCGACGCTTTCGCAGAGATGAGCGACGGCATCCGCAGTGGGTTGCTTGATACCCGCCATCTCTCGGACCTTGGCCTTAACGCCGCCTCCGACTGGCGCGAGTACCTGGCAGAGCGGGCCAGCGAGCTGACCGCCCAACTCGATTACGCGCAAGAAACCGCAGGGGGTGCCCAGTGAGCGAACTTTCCCGGAGTGCCTATAAGCTTGGCAGCAGCCTGACCCAAGCAGGCATGGGCCTGCGAACCATCTCCGACCTGCTGGGTTGTGATGGCTGCGAACACCATCTGACCAAGGAAAACATCAACGGCTTGCATCACGCTGTCGCGGCCATCGGTGACTTGGTGGCTATGGCTGGCTATGAGCTGTGCGAGAAAGCCGAGATAGCCGAATCCATGGATAGCGAAGGGGGTGCGCCATGCGTAACCAACTGACCACTCGCACTAGCTCCATCCCGGAAGTGGTTTATTCCGCCGATGGTCAGTTGGATGGCCATTCCGTCGAGATCGTCGCCTGGAGCCGTAGCCGCCTGGCGCTCAACTTCGGGCCTTGCAGCCTTTCCCTGACGCCAGTGGCGATGATTGAGCTGATCACCCACCTGCACAACGCCATGGACAGCATCGTGAAAGCACAGACCACCGAGCAGGAGGTGAAAAAATGAATGCCTTAGTAAAATCGCAGCAGCTTGACATTCGGCCTTCGGCGTTACCGCGCGCGCCCCTTAAGCCACAAAAAAACCGGTTGCGCTTCAAGGCTACGAAGAAAAGTAGCCCCGACTTTTTCACTCTCCCGTTCATTGGCAAAGATCATGGCGAGTTCAGCTACTGGGATGTTCCCCTGACGACCGGCTTCGTGCCTGGGACGTATCTCGGCACTGCGCTCGCGAGCATCTACCTGAATTACATTCGCGACTCCGAGAACATCATCAAGCACGGCCTGCTGGCCGATATCTCTGCTGCTTGGCTTGATAAAGCGCGGTCCTGCACGCCAGAAGAGCACGAGGCTCTCCTCGGCCAGATGAAAGGCTTCATCGGGAAAATCAATCCGTGTCAGATGATTTTCAGCTGGCCCGGCGCAGCCGCCGATGCTCCTCAACGTAATGAGTCCTTGCTCGATCAGGCGAACCGCTGGCTGGAAATAGGCAGTGACGATGCACTGCTCAGCATCGTGAACACTTCCACCGAACAGCCGGCCAAGGAGTAACCCATGACCATCAAAAACGGTGCCCTGGCACCGACGGGATCGGCTTGCGTCGAAAAAGTGCTGAGCCGCCTCGATAAGGTGAAAGCGAATGGCTCTGGCAAGTGGAAAGCCAGCTGCCCGGCTCACTCCGACAAGACCCCCAGCCTCAGCATCAAGGAAGTCGGCGACGGCACCGTGCTGCTGAAGTGCTGGGCGGGCTGCTCCGCGGCAGACATAACCGCGGCCATTGGCCTGGAGCTGCGCGACCTGTTCCCCGGCAATAAGGCGGCGCACCGCGGCCCGAGCAGGGCCGCCGTTGAGCACGAGCGCGCGATATATCAGATCGGTCTGTCGATGCTGAAGAGCAGCACGCTGAGCCCCGAGGACCAGGCCCGCTTCGAGCTGGCCAAGCAACGGTTGGGGGTTGTTCATGAAAGCGCCTAGCGATCGATTTTCCAAGGAATGGGAAGGCGTTAGCGTCTTGCCCACGGCAGCAACACCACTGTGGCGTGCCGAACTGACTCAGGCGTCATCCATCGTACCGGTACCCATCCGCTGGCTGTGGCCTGGCTGGATTGCCCGGGGCAAGCTGATCGTGCTGGCAGGGGCCGGCGGCAGTGGCAAGACCACGCTAGCCATTGGCCTGATCGCCACGCTGACCAGCGGCGGCCGCTGGCCTGACGGCGAGATCTGTACCGAGCCCGGCAACGCTCTGATTTGGTCATCTGAGGACGACCCTGCCGACACTCTGGTGCCTCGCTTGATGGCTGCAGGTGCCGACCTCAGCCGCGTGCATATCGTCCAGGGGCGGATTAACTCCCTTGGCGAGCGTGAGCCCTTCGACCCGGGTACAGACTTCGACCTGCTGCGCGCCGCGGTTGATTCTATCGGTGGTGCTTCACTGCTGCTGCTCGACCCAGTGGTCAACGTGGTCAAGGGCGACATGCACCGCGCCAATGACACCCGACGTTCGCTCCAGGTCGTGGTGGACTTCGCTGCAGAGCATTGGTGCGCGGTACTGGGTATCAGCCACTTCAGCAAGGGCAGCGGTGCGTCGTCTCCGGCAGATCGAGTAATAGGCAGCCAGGCATTCGGGGCCCTTGCTCGCGCTGTATTGGTGGCCGCCAAGCAAGAGGATTCAGACGTCCGCGTCCTGGCCCGGGCCAAGTCGAACATCAGCGACGACCAAGGCGGTGTCGGCTACCTGGTAGAACCATGCACCGTGGGTGAAGGGATAGAAACCACCCGGGTGCTGTGGGGCGACCGCATCGAGGGAAGCGCCCGCGACATCCTGGCCGACGTCGAGAGTACCGGCGATGACGATCAGCGAACCGAGTTCGAGGAGGCCTGTGATTTTCTGCGCGACACCCTCAAGCATGGATCCGTGCCGACCAAACAGGTCAAGGCGGAGGCCAGCGATGCCGGTTTGTCCTGGGCAACCGTTCGCCGGGCTCAGAAGGCGATCGGGGCCATCGCAATCAAGGAAGGGGGCCGGCTTGGCAACGAAAAACAGCAGTGGGTTTGGAGCCTTCCGGCAGAAGGTGCTCATAAAACCCAGAAGGCGCTCACAAAAAACAGTGAGCACCTTCTGGAAAACGTGAGCACCTTCTGCGGCGCTCAGCCGCCGTCCTTCGATGAATCGGACGCGGAGGAACTGTGATGGCCGCCGTCGATTACCTCACCGCACATGGCTTCTCGGCCCGAGTTTCGGGTAAGCGGCTGGTCGTTTCTCCTGCCAGCCGCTTGACGGACGACGCCCGCAAATACATCAAGACCCACCGCCTGGAGCTGCTGGCGGAGTTGGCTGCCAACGACGGTCAGGAGCGTCGTAGCAACTGGCGAATCATCCGCAACGGGAAGCCGCTGTGCGTAATGATCAGCGAACCTATGACCTATCCAGAAGCGTTGGCGGCTGCCCGCTGGCGCTGGTCTGACGTGGAGGTGGCGCGTGATTGATCCCATCGAAAACGAGATCCGTCAGCACCTGGAGCGCCTTGGCGTGATACCGCTTTTGGGCGGCCTGGTACCGGAACCTGCCACTGCCGAGCTGCTGGGCTATGCCCCGTCCTACTTGCGCCGCCTGGCGGCGGCCGGGCAAGCACCGCTGCCATTCGTCCGGCGCGGCAATCGCAGGTTCTACAAAATCGACGACATCCGCCGTTTTGCGACTGAAACCGTCGCATAGCACCGAAGTTAGACGCAGACCGAGGCGCACGCCCGCGCGTAGGGTGATCGCCATAGCAGGTACGCCGGGCGCTACCTGCTGACATCACGCTTTGCGCTGATGGACCGCAGCCATGCCGGGCGCTGGCGGCCACTCCCCCACTCAAACACGAACACCGGAGTAATTCCGATGGGCAACCAGAATCATGAATCGCGCTGGGCACGCCTACGGGCACATCTCGCCGCCGGCGGCCAAGCCGCCGAAAGCGACCACCGCGTACTCGCCACCATCACGCAGGAAATGACAGAAATGGATACTGATATCGGTCAAATGGCCGGCGCGCTGCTGGCGCAACAAAAAACCGTCAAAGATCACCAAGACATCCTGCAGGCCACCTGCGATAAACAGGTTGAACTGCAAGCTCGACTCCAAGAGCTGGAGCAGAAGGCCGTCGGCAGCGGCTTCCGCGCAGCGAAGCCCGTCAAGGAGAACAACCACCGGCTCGCCGCCGAGCTGGCTGGTGCCGATGGGTTCGCAGCCTTCAAGGGCGGCCAGAAGACCACGGGCCGTCTGACCCAACAGGCCGGCGTGCGCGCCATCATCACCAACCCGGACCGCGGCGATACCGACTCAACCAGCTACCCGACCGCACCGCAGCGGGCCCCGGGTATCCAGGGCATACCCACGCCGCCGCTGACCCTGCTGGATGTGCTGCCGATTCAGCCGGTGGAGAGCACCACCTTCGAATATGTCCACCTGGACGACTTCCTGAGCGGCGCTGCTTATCAGCATGTGGAAGGCGACGAGAAGGGCGAGGGTGATCTGCCAACCACTCTCCAACGTGCCGAGATTGCCACCATCGCCACCTGGATTCCGGCCAGTAAGCAGGTGCTGGACGACAACGAGCAGTTGCAGGGCCAGATCAGCCTGCTGATGAGCAATGGCGTGCGCCAAAAGCTCGAACACGAAGTGCTTGCCGGTGCAGGCGGCACGGGGGAAATAAACGGCCGGATCAACCAGGCACTGCCGTTCGTTTCGACAAGGCAGCGCGCGCCTGATCGGATCGGCGAAGCCGTTACTGCGCTGAAGTCGCGCGGCTGGATCCCCAGCGTGATCGTCATGAACCCTGAGGATTGGTTCGCGATCGCCAGTGAGCGCGCAGAAACGGGCAATGGCCAGTACGTGCTGGGTAGTCCTCGCGACCCTTCGCCGGCCAGCCTGTGGGGCGTCCCCGTGGTGGTCACGCTTTCGATGCCCGAAGGCCAGGCGCTGGTGCTGGACACCACGACGCTGGCGCTGCTCGATCGCCAAGAGGTGACCGTGGAAGCGAGCCGCCACGACGGCAACAACTTCCGCCGCAACCTGATCACCATTCTCGCCGAGCTGCGCGCAGGCCTGGCGGTGTACGCGCCTACGGCGAACCTGCTGGTTGAACTTTCCTCTACCTAATTCGGAAAGCTCGGGCGCGAGCCCGGGCGTGGATTAGCTGGCTAGTGCCACGACGGAGAAAAACCCCAGCAGCCTGGCCCTTTCCTCGTACAGGGGTGACAGCGCACTAGGCCCGCCCAGCCGGCGGGCCTTTTCACATCAACAGGAGAGAACAATGACCATCACCACCAGCCTCCCGAAGCCTATCAAACAGGCCCTCAATCAGTTGGCCCATTCCCGCGCCCAGCTTCACCAGGCCTATCAACGTGAGCTGCTCAGTATGGAAATAGACCGCCTGATTGCAGCCGGTCTGTCGCCTGAACAGGCCCTCGAGCAACTGCGCACTAACCCACCGATTTTGGTGCCGAATTTTTAGCCCTCCCGAATGATCGGCACACGCACTTAGGAGTTCGATATGAACGAGCTACAGATTCTTTTCCCCACCGCTACGCGCATAAAAGTTGGCCGGCGCTGGGTCTCCATCCGCCCGGTCGAGTTTCGCTGCTTTGATGAGTTCGGCACCGCCTCGGCTGAGCTGCTGGCAGTACTTGCCGAGGGCGATCTGACGATGATCTACAGCTGGTCGAAACGGGCCGAAGTGGTAAAGGCAGTGCTGGCCAATTGCACAAACCTCAGCAAATGGCGGATTGCTCGCCTGCCAATGACCGTGGCGGTCGAGCTCATGCTGCATGTGATCGCGTTGAACTCGCGTTTTTTCGAGCAAGCCCTGGTCAACGCAGCGGATCTGTTGGCTGGGGCGACGTCGCCCAAAAGCTAATCCAGGCCGGCCATCCGCCCGAGGCTACTGGCAGGTACACCCTGGACCAGATACAGCTGTTTCTGGGAGCTATCGAGCGCGAGGGCATGGACCGCGCCCGGGTGAGCCTGATAGCCGCCCGCGCCGCCAATGCCAAGGCGTCTGATTTCAAGAAAATCCTGAAGGGGTTCGGTGGATGAGCAAGGTTAAAACGCAATTTGTCATTGAAGGGCAAAACAAGACTGGCCCGGCATTCAGCCAGGTCGACAAGTCGCTGAGCAGCTTGAGCGGGAGCGCCAAGGCTGCTGGCTCCGCTTTAGCCGGCGCGCTTTCAGTTGGCGTGATTGCGACATGGGTCAAGCGTAGCGTGGACGCCGCCGACGGTGCCCGCAAGCTCGCCCAGGGCGCTGGCCTGACCACCAAAGCGTTTACCGGGCTCGAGTTCGCTTTTAGTCAAAGCGGCCTTGGCCGCGGTGAAATGGCCAAATCCTTTTCACAGCTAAATCGGGCCATGGTGCAAGCCGCCGAGGGGGCCGGGCGGCCGGGCGCGGCGTTCAAGGCGCTCGGCGTCTCCGTTACGGGAGCCGCGGGGCAGCTGCGCGCCGGCGATGAAGTGCTGCGCGAGTTGGCCGACAAGTTTCAAAATCTACCCGATGGTGTAGAGAAGAGCGCCCTGGCCGCCGATATTTTTGGCCGCAGCTTGGGCAGCAAGATGATCCCGCTGCTGAATGCGGGCGCTCAGGGAATTGATGACCTGGTGAAGCAGGCCGAGCGCCTGGGGTTGGTGATCGGCGACGAGCAGGCGGCTAAAAGCGAACAGTTCAACGATCAGCTGGCCACTCTTGGCAAAGTATCCGAGGGTGCCGCCAATACCGTCGCCGGGGAACTGCTGCCAACGCTGACGCAAATGACCGGGCTGCTGGTGGAGGTGAGCGAGGACGGTGAATCAGCCAAGGTTATGGCGACCGCCCTGGGTTACGGGCTCAAGGCCTTGGCCATTGTTGCAGTGGTGGTTGGTGCTTCATTTAAGCGCATGGGCAACATTATCGGTGGCGCAGCCGCTGCCGCTGTTGAGGCAGCCAAGCTCAACTTCTCAGGTGCGGCGGATATTCTGCGCAACATATCTGAAGACAATGAAAAAGTTAGCGAAGACATGCTGGCGCGTATCAAGAAGATCGCCAGCGGTGGTTACGAGGAGCTCGGTAAGAAGGCAGCAGAGACACAGGCAAAAATAGCTACCGCCAATGAGTCCATGGCCGCCAGCACCCAGGATTATGCGCGGCGTGCTCTGCGCAGCCTGAGGGATTTGGTTGCCGCGGAGAAGGTCGCTCAACGTGACATTGAGCGGATCCGTGCGGACCGGCTCAAGATCGAGCAGCGCTATGCCGAGGCCATTGCCGGTTTCCGCTCTGGCGGTGAAACCCAAGCCAACTTCGGTGCCTATCAAGATCTTAAGCTTGCGGCTGATCGGGCACTTGCTGCTGGCGATGCAGAGGGCGCGCAGCGCCAGGCCCAGGCCGCCCTAAAAGTACTGCAAGACATGGCCGCCGCCGGCGAGAGCACTTATGGGTTTGAGGGTCTGGCAAAAGGCCTGCAGCAGATAGAAGAGGCTGCCAAAGATCTCGAGCAGGGCACCGCAGAACAGAAAATCCGGGCGCTCAAGGACGAGCTGGACGGCTTGATGGCGGATGTGAAAGTCAGCCCAGAACTGGACGAAAAGGCCCGCGCCAAGCTGCTGACGGCTGCGCAGGATCTGGCCGAGCAGCTCAATAATGTATTGACGATCACGCCAACCGTAAGCGCTGACCCGGCGGTGCATCCCAAGGCAAAGCCGGTAGAGATTCGTCAAGATAGCCCCAATAGCTTCACCAACCTGCCGCCAGTAGAGGTCGACGTGATACCTACGGGTATTCGCCAGGACGGCGAGAACAGCTTCACCAACTTGCCGCCGGTGAGTGTAGACCTGCAGGTCGACCAGGAAGCCGCGGGTCTGGCGCAGCAACAGATCGCCGAACTGGCTCAGCGTCTTAGCGCCCAATTAATCATCCCGGTGACGCCTGTTGTCGGAGCTACCGGAGCGCAACAGCCACCCCAGGTGGATGGATACGCAACCGGCGGCCTGGTGCGCGGAGCGGGATCCGGTACCAGTGACAGCATCCCGGCCCTACTCTCGAATGGTGAGTACGTCATCCGCGCCGCCGCGGTAAGCCGGCTCGGGCAAGGCTTCCTCGATCTACTGAACCAGGGAATGCCGATCTCTCGGTTTGCAGATGGTGGCCTAGTAGATGCATCGGTAGTGGCTGGAGCTGCTGAGCCTAGATTCAAGAGCTTTGGCCGGCTGGATATCGCCGTGGGCGGCCAGGTTCTGCAGACCTATGTGCAAACGGCTAGCGTGGGTGATCAGCTGAGACGGCTAAGCATGAAGATGGGAAGAACTCACCCGCGCAACTGAGCTCACTGATCAGGTAGATGCGCTCAGTTTTGAGCGCATCTACCTTGTTCGCCAGGCATCTTTCAATACCATCGCGACTAAATCATTGCCCTCCGATTTGGTGTACGCAGTCCAGTCGACGTACCACAACTTGCCGATTTGCTCGCCAGGGATGTTGCCGGTGCGGATCTGATTACGGATAGCCTGCGGGCACAGCGGCGTGCCGTTCTCGCCCCAGCGTCGCCGCTGAAACTCGCTTATCTTGATCAACTCAGCGCCCATGGCAAACCTCCCATTTCCAATGTGATCCCCAGTCACTTTGCCAGCCTGCTGCTCCAGCTGAAAGGTGACTATGGCATCGCCCCCGCTACGTGGTACTGGAGGGGGCGAACCCGTCACGATGCGCATAGCGGTTGCCCCACTTTTGCGTCACGCCGTTAGCGTGACCATCGCCTGTACCAGCTCGGGCGCGATCTTCTTCCACCCAAGCGCCTGGCAAGCACACAGGCGACGCTCGCTCTGTAAAGGTGACCCCGAGACACATTTAGGGGCGGAGCCCGCTACTTCCTCAAAGTGAGGAAATCCCACATCGCCGGCCCACCTGGAAGGCCGGCACTACGGAAAAACCGTAGTGGCCAGCCAAGCGCTACCGGCTTGGATATGGCTGCTCCTGCATCTTCACAGAATCCCGAAACCCCAGAGTCTACGGGCGATCTGGCCGATTCCTGAGTTTTCAATTGGAGAGGATGAAGAAAGGAAAAACAGCCCGCTTATGCATATCCACGGAACGCGCCCCCGCCAGTTGGGCCGCCCACTTTGGGCGATTCCCGCGTATCCACGGATAGAGGATGAAGGAAGGCAAAAGGCGGGATATTCCCACCTTTCGGGGGCAATTAGCGGGCACCAGTCGAGCACGGTGCAAATCCGGTTGCCGCCCCGGTTTGATGTCGGATTTTCCGACAACAACGCCCGGATCAATCGGCGAAATTTTCCGCCGATTACCTGGGCGCGCCATGCATGCTCAGAGAGCCGCCGTGCCGTAGGTAGTTCAGGCTGAAGATGCACTCAACGCTGAGTGCATTGCCGGTTGAGTAGATACCCGCGATTCCGGGTATCTACTCAGCACTAGGGTGGGGTCGGTGATTCGTCGACCCTGCAGGCTGGTCGTGTGAGATGCGAGCGAGTTTGCTCACATCACCGTGACCACCTTCCGCCTGGTGCTGATAACGCCGCCTGGCGTCACTTGGACGTTACCAACTCCACATCTCATGCCCACCGGTAGACCTTGGCTGAACGGCTGGGCGATTCGCCCACCCCCAGCAATAATCAGCTCGTACAAGCAGAGACACATCAACCCAAGAAAGGACACGATCCTATGCTGCTGACACTGCAAGAGCTGGCAGAGCTCACCGGCTACCAGAAGCCATCGGCACAGATGCGCTGGCTTGAGGTTCAGCGAATTCCGTTCCTTGTTGGTGGCGATGGCAGGCCCAAGGTCCTGCGCGCCCCATTGGTTGCGCGCCTGGGCGGGTCACCATCATCGCTGGGTAAGCCTGAGCCTCAGCTTCGATTAGGCGGACACAAGCCCCACCGGAAGCCCTAGCGCCATGCCTGAGTGGGAGGGCGGGTCAAAAGTCTGATGATTTTCAATCCCCGAACGACGGGGGGAGCCAAATTTTCGCACCGTCAAAATTAGATTTTGAATTTCGAATTTCGACGCAACTTTTCACAAGAGCCCCAGCACTCCTGAATTTCATTTTTCGCGGGTGTGAAAATGCGGCACCCCCCGTCGTTCGGGCAGTCGATCCGCTTGGACTTTCGCCCCACCCTATCGGCGCGCAGGTAATCGGCGGAAAATTCCGCTGATCGCTGTCAGCGCGCCTAACTATCGTCAAAGTAGTGGCTAGATAATGGGGGAGGCGAATAAGCCAAAAATCACAGCCGCCGGCTCCGTGTATCCCCACGTGTATCCCTCTAAAAATTCACACTCATAAAACACATAAATATCAACGATATGAAAAACCAGTTCAAATGACTGCGTACCAAACAAAACAAGGGTTTAGCGAAAGCTAAGCCCTTTTTTGTTTTTTGGAATCCAAAAAGTGTTCCTTTCTTGTCCCCCTGAATCTCAGGTCAACAGATTGACATAGCGCGGCGTAGCTATGCCTGTGAGCGCCTGATTGATGCCGATAATGGCAATTGAATATCACGGCCATTTAGGCGAGCATTCCGCGCGCAAAACCCACTCTATGTAACCCCAGACAACAGGACGTCGCTATGCGCGTTATAAAAAGCTTTCTCGCCCTCGCTGCACTTGCCCTTACCGGTTGTGCCACCGGGCCTGCTGTGCCGCCACCAACCTTCCCCGGTATTGAGCAGTCGGACAAAATCACCATCGAGGACTTGCGCCCCAAGAGCGAATCCGAGAAAGAAATATTCAGCGTGCTGATCACCAGCAGCGCCTATGCGATCTACCGCGTGGCCGACGGCGCGACAAACCCCACCGGGCCACGCTTGCTGGCCCACCGCGCCTACGAGGCGTTCCCGGAGCTCGCGCAACAACCGAAGATCAAGGTGTTGCATTTCGTGACCTACGCCAACCTGCAATCGCATCTGCGCAAGGGCGTGGCGCTGGGCATGCTGACCGGCCCAATTGGTGTAGCCCTCATAGGCCCGCCAAAGTATCCAGTCAGCGACGTCGTGACGTCCCCGGTCGACGGCGCGTTGCTTGAGAAAACCGCCGGTGACGAGGAGCACACCCGTGCGTACTTCACTGAACAGGAAAACCCAAGCAAGTCGCCAGTGAACGTGATTTACATCGACACGGAAATGCTCGGCAAACGCGTGGCCAGCCGTTGCCTGGTACCGCCGGTGAAAGACAAGCCCAACCTGTTTCTGGTGGAAGCATTCGACATGTGCATCGCCAACCACCTGGCATTACACCGCAGCGTCAGCCCTGCTACCGCGGCCAAGTAAGCCAAGCACATAGATAGCAGGAACTCATAAGCCTCAAAATGCTGGAACCGGGGTTCAAGCCCCCAGCGGAGCCACCAAACAAAACAAGGGCTTACCGAAAGGTAAGCCCTTGTTTTCCGTTCAGGCCACATGCCCATAGCCACTTCCCGCTCAGCTCAACGCCCCACCACCTGCAGCCATGGCCAGCCAAGACGCCTGCCATACCGATCACCGCAGAATCTCTTCACACACTCCCTCGCCCGCACCCTGCTCGGCGGTGATAATGCGCCGCAGATAAGTGCCCTGCCACATAGAGGAGTTCCATGGCCGTGCCGTTCGAGATCAAGCAGTTGAACCCTGAGGTATACCGTCAGCAAACGCGGCGTAGCACGCTGATTCTGGTGGTGATTTTTCTGTTGCTGGCCATGCTGTTGGCCACCCTTGCCGTGCAGCTGTTCGGCACGCCTGGTGGTGATAATTTCCGTTGGAATCTGGGCGGGGTGATCGCTGGGCTGGTGTTGACCGTGGCACTGGTGCGATTGCAGTTCTGGCAGCAGCCCTGGATGGCGGCAGCGGTCTATGGCTGGCAGCTCAAGCGCCGGCTGATGAGCATTACCAACCGTATGCATCATGTCAGCGCCGGTGTAGCGGCCCATGATCCGGCAGCGATGAAGTTGCTGCGTTTCTATCACCTGGGCCTGACCCAGATGCACCAGCTGGACGGCAACTCCAGCGCCCTGAGCCAGATAACCGCGGAGATCAATCGGCACCGGGAGGCCATGCAGGCCATGGGGCTGGATACCGAGAATCAGCAGATGGACCCCGCCTGGCTGGAGGCGGTTAGAAAGATCAAGGTCGCGCAGTAGGCCGCTCGCAAGCGCTATCCGGGCGCAGCCGGAGAGTCACTGCGCCGAACGCGCTCGCTGCCATCAGGGCAGCACGAGCAAGCCCCGCAGCCTAGCAGGCTCGCCCGTCAGCGCTGTCCGTTACGCCGGTTTGCCCGGCCGTAGTGTTCCCAGCAGCAACCCGGCGAAGATCAGCCCGCCGCCCAGCCAGTGGAACAGTTGCAGGCCCTCCCCCAATAGCAACCAGCCCAGCACGGCGGTGAACACCGGCATCAGGTAGTTGCTCAGGGCCGCCTTGGCTGCGCCGACCACCCGTACCCCGTGGTTCCAGGCCAGGTAGGCCACCAGCGAGGCGAACACGGCGGTGTAGCCGATGGCGGCCAGGTTGCTGACGCTCGCTTCAAGCTGCGCGCCCTGGGCCAGCTCATAGAGGTAGAACGGCAGAATCAGCGGCACCCCGAGCAGCATCAGCACGCCAAGCAGGGCCAGGGGCGGGATCGGCAGGAGGAACTGCGCCCAGCGCCGCAACAGCAGTGAATACAGCGCCCAGTCGGCCACGGCCAGCAGCATGATCAGGTCGCCCTTGTTGAATGCCAGGCCGGTGAGACTGGCCCAGCGCCCCTGGCTGATCAGCACCAGCAAACCCACGGCGGCCAGCGCCATGCCCCACCAGGCGCGGCGCTGGGGCCATTCGCCGAGCAGCAGGCCGGCCCCGATAAAGGTCATCAGCGGCAGGCAGGTGTTGACCAGGGTGATATTGATCGCCGCCGTGGTTTGCGCGGCGCTGTAGAGCAGGCTGTTATAGCCGGCGATGCCGAGGCCGGCGAGCACCAGCAAGCGCCAGCCGGCGTCCCGCAGTTGTCGGCGATGCCGCCACAAGGGCCCGGCCACGAAGGGCAGCAACAGCGTCAGGGCCAGGCACCAGCGCCAGAACGACAGGGCAAAGGGCGGGATTTCACCGGCAAAGGCCCGGGCCACCAGGGCATTACCGGACCAGCAGATAACCGCCAGAAGCAGCCCGGCGTAGGCGTAACGGCTGGAGCTGCGCACGCCTCAGTTCTGCCCGAGGGGGCGCAGGCGATATTGCGGCGGTAGCTGCTCAAGGCCGCTGACGGCGACGTTGAGGTTCTTCCAGCGGCCATCCTTGATGCCATAGATACAGCCGTGCACGGACAGCGGCTGGCCCCGGTGCCAGGCATTCTGCACGATGGTGGTGTGGCTGACGTTGGCCACCTGCTGGATCACATTGAGTTCGCACAGGCGGTCGACCTGCTGCTCCTCGGTGGGCAACTGCGAGAGGTGCTCGCGGTGCTCGTAATACAGGTCGCGGATGCTCCGTAGCCAGCCATCGATCAGGCCGAACTGGGTGTCCTGCATGGACGCGCGCACGCCGCCGCAGCCGTAATGGCCGGTGACCAGGATATGTTTGACCTTGAGCACGTCGACCGCGTACTGGATCACCGACAGGCAGTTGAGATCGGTGTGCAGCACCACGTTGGCGACATTGCGGTGGACGAACAGATCGCCCGGTAGCAGGCCGACAATTTCGTTGGCTGGCACCCGCGCATCGGAACAGCCGATCCACAGGTACTCCGGCACTTGCTGCTTGGCCAGTTTGGCGAAGAACTCCGGATCTTCTTCCTTGATCGCCTCGGCCCAGCGGGCGTTGTTGTCGAAGAGGTGTTGTAGATCGCTCATGGTTCACTCCCTGGTTCGTCGATGCGCACCATAGAAGTGCCGCGGCCTTTTGACAAGCACGCACCCGCCGCAGTCACAGCCAACCTTGCGGTAACAGGCCGGCGGCGCAGTGATCGCCAGCGGCTGTTTCAGCTACGGCGGCGGCGCAACAACCCGAAGATCAGCAGCAGGCCGGCAAACAGCACGGCGCTGACGCCCCACTGCAGCGTGCCGGCATAGCGATAGAGAGCGGCCGGATGCAGGCTCGGCTCACGCAGCATGCGCTGCTCGGCTGCGGCCCCACTGGTGGGGATATCGGCCAGGCCGTCGCCGTCGATGTCCGGCAGGCTGCGGATATGGTCGAGCAGGCCCTGCCATTCCTTGTATTCCTGCACGCCCGGGGTCTCGGGGTCGGCATCGATAATTGCATCCTTGATCGCCGCCAACGGCCGGCCTTCGGCGTCCTTGGGTTGCACGCTGAGCAGACCCTTGGTCAGGTCGCCGACCAGCCAGGTAAAGCTGCCGACATAGCTGGTCGCACCGATGCTGTAGAGCCGCTGATCCGCCAGATCCAGCGGCGTATAGCCCTTGCTCGGGTCGCCCAGTTCAATCCGGCTGACCCGGTCGAACGGCACGCGCCAGGGGTTGTAGCTGAAACGCAGGCCCGAAACCCGCGGGTAATAGCTCTTGCTGTCGCGCATCTGGTAGGCCAGCAACAGCACCTCGAGCAGGCTCTTCAGTTCCGCACCAGTGACGTACACCTTGATCAGCGGATAACCCGGCGCGTCGTCCAGTTCGCCAACGCCGAGCGGGGCGATGCGAAACAGGTCGGACACGCTCTGCACGCCATGCCGACCCTTGATCAGGTTGTCGCGAATGGTGCCGTTGCCGGTAAAGGACAGGTCGCTGCCCGTGGCCTGGCGCAAGGCATCGGTCACCAGGTTGGCGAGGATGGGATCGTCGAAATCGCGGGTCAGGGTCTTGTCGACCTTGGCCAGCGCCTGGTCGAAGGCATAACCACGGGGAGCGAGCATGCGTTCGCTGACCACCTGCTTGAAGTCCTCGACCCGGGCGGTAATCGCGACGTCCCCGGCGATGCGGTCGTCGATGGGGTGCAGCTGGTAATCCACCAGCTGCGGTTTGCCCGCATTATCCAGACGCATGCGCAGCTCGCCCAGGTGCTGGATTTCCGAGCCAGCCTGCATCACCGGGGTGCGACCGCCCACCAGCAGCGGTTGCGCCAGGGCGGTGTGCGAATGGCCACCGACCACGATATCGATGCCCGGCACCTGCTCGACCAGCTCGACCTCCTCGCCGCGCCAGCTGCCATCGGCCTGCTGCACCACGCCCATATGCGACAGCAGGATCACCACCTCGGCCCCCTCCTCGCGCAGCTTGGCCACCATGGTGCGGGCCGTTGCCACCGGGTCGGCGAAGGTCACCGGCTTGATCATCGGGCTGACCGCCACGGCGTTGTTGCCGAGCAGACCGAACAGACCGAAACGGATGCCGCCCCGGTCGAGTAGCTTGTACGGCAGGATGCGCCCGGCGTCATGGTGCGCCTGCAGGCTGTCGTCGGCCGTGCTCACGGGGTCGAAGCGCAGGTTGCTCGACAGCAGCGGCAGCAGCGCCTCGCCCTTGGCCCGATAAGCGGCGCTGATCATCGCCGCCAGGCCAGCTGGACGGAAATCGAATTCGTGGTTGCCCAGGGTCGCGGCGTCGTAGCCCAGCTCGCTCATCAGGCGCAGCTCGCCGCCGATCTCGCGGGTGACGGTATGGAACAGCGTGCCCATGCTGAAATCGCCGCCATCGAGCAGCAACACCGGTTGCTCGCTAGCGGCGGCGCGGCGTTGCTGGAGCAAGGTGGCCAGGCGCGCGACACCGCCGACGGTGTCGTCATCGCCCGTGGTCGCGGGGGTAAATTCGTTGTTCGGGCCAAAGCCGAGCAGGCGCGACTGCCAGTCGTTGGTGTGCAGGATGGTAAAGCTGCGTTCGGCGCTAAAGGCCTGAGCAGCGGCCAGCAGGCAACACACCGCGAACAACGGGCGAAGCAATCCCATGGGAGATCCTTAAAAACAAGTGAGCCGACACCACCGCCCCGGCGCGGTGCCGGCCAGTATGCGACAGCCCGGGCCTGGTGGCAGCGGCGAATGGTGCCGCCGCTTGTAGCCAATCGGGTCAGAGGTTGGACGGCGTTGCGCGTTAGCCGCATTAACTTCAGCCGCTCAAGACCAATCGCGGCTAAAGCCCCTCCCACACACCCCAATGCTGTTCACTTAAGCGGCCATCTCTGGGCGCGTGTTGTAGCCATGCACCCACACACCCGGCATTTCGTGGTGGCAACAACGCTAATCGAACAGCGGGCAAACCATTACCAGGGCATCCTCGCGTCCGCCCACGGCCGGGTAGTAGTCGCGGCGGCGGCCGACTTCGTTAAAGCCGTAGCGCTCGTACAGGCGGTAGGCCACCTGATTGCTCGCGCGCACTTCCAGAAAACAGTCGTTGGCACCTTGGGCCTGGGCTTGCTGCATCAGGTGTGCGAGCAGTTTCAGGCCCAGGCCGCGGCCCTGGCTTTCGGCCTTGACGGTGATATTGAGCAGGTGCGCCTCGTCCATGATGATCTGGATCACGCCGTGGCCGACCTGCTGCTCACCCTCGAACATCACCCAGCAGTTATAGGCGGTCAGGCTGTCGGTAAAGATGCCGCGCGTCCAGGGATGGCTAAAGGCGGCGTATTCGATTTTCAGCACCGCATCGATATCCGCCGCAGTCATCGGGCGGAAGCTGATTGCATCACTCATTCAGGTTGACTCGGCAAGCGGTAGAAACCTCGGCCAAGCGGCCGGGAAAAGATGTATTCAATTGGCGGCCAACCAACGCTGGCGCACGCGGCGCATGGCCTGCCATAGCTCGCGCTTGCGCTCGGGCTCATCCATCAGCAACTCCAGGCCCGGCAGGGCCCAGGCCGCGCCCAGCCCCTCGACCTGCAGCTCACGGTTATAGGCCTCGGCACCGGCCTCACCGGCAAAGCGAATGGCCGGCAGGCCCACCAGCCACAGGCAACTGCAGGGCTCTTGCTCCTCCAGGCGCGCACCGACAAAGCTCTGCACATATTCCAGCGCCGCTTGCGGGCCCTGGTCGATCTGCCCGCGCACCAGCAGCGGCCAGCGCACCGGTTCGCCGATCAGTTGCGGGCTGTCCGGCAGGCCAGCGGCGCGCAGCAGATCCTTGAGCAGCAGATAGGCCGGATCGCGCCCTTGTAACGGCTCGCCGGTGGGCAATTCGACCAGCACCGCGCAGGCACCGGCGCGCAGCAGCTGCAGGGCAAAGCGCGGCGGTGGTGGAGCCATGACCTTGACCGGCGCAGCGGCTTCATCCTCGGCAGCGGCCAGCGGCCTGGCGTGGCGCGAGATGACAGTGGCCCGCGGCACTTCGATCTTCGCCCGCGGCTCGGCCTGGGCCGGCGGCTGCGGTGCAGCCTCAGAAACCGCTGCAGCCGCGACCACAGCCGCCTCGACTGCTGGCAGCTGGGGTTGCGGCTCAGGCTCGGCAGGCGGTTGCAGCAGTTCCGGGCGCGATGGCGCAGCAAAGGGCAGCTCCACCCGCGGCAGCCAACTGGCCACCTGCATGGCGCTCAGATAGGCACGACGGCGCAGTTCTGTGATCAAACGTCAGCCACCTGCGGATGGGCCTTGTGCCCGGCCTGCATCAGGTTCAGGGCATTGATATAGGCCTTGGCCGACGCCACCAGAATATCGGTGTCGGCCCCGTTGCCGTTGACGATACGGCCGCCCTTCTCCAGGCGCACCGTGACCTCGCCCTGGGAATCGGTGCCCTTGGTGATGGCGTTGACCGAGTACAACTGCAGGCTGGCGTCAGAGGCGGCAATCGACTCGATGGCCTTGAAGGTGGCGTCCACCGGGCCGGAGCCCTGGGCGCTGGCGGCCTGCTCGCGGCCATCGACGCTGAGCACCAGCTGCGCCTGCGGCACTTCGCCGGTTTTGCTCGCGACTTCCAGGGTGAGCAGCTTGAAATGCTCCGGGGCTTCCTCGGCCAGGGTGTCGGAGACCAGCGCCTGCAGGTCTTCGTCGAAGATTTCGTGCTTCTTGTCGGCCAGCTCCTTGAAGCGGGCAAAGGCCGCGTTCAGCTCGCTTTCCCCAGCCAGCTGGATGCCCAGTTCGTCGAGGCGCGAACGGAAGGCATTGCGCCCGGACAACTTGCCCAGCGACAGCTTATTGGTATGCCAGCCTACCGACTGCGCGGACATGATCTCGTAGGTTTCGCGGTGCTTGAGCACGCCGTCCTGGTGGATGCCCGACTCATGGGCAAAGGCGTTGGCCCCGACTATGGCCTTGTTCGGCTGCACCGGGAAACCGGTGATGCCGGAGACCAGGCGAGAGGTGCTGAGGATATGCGGGGTGTCGATACGGGTGTGCACGCCGAGCAGGTCTTCGCGGGTCTTGATCGCCATCACGATCTCTTCCAGCGCGGCGTTACCGGCGCGTTCACCGAGGCCGTTGATGGTGCACTCGACCTGGCGCGCACCGGCGACCACCGCGGCCAGGGAGTTGGCCACGGCCAGACCCAGGTCGTTATGGCAATGCACCGAGAACACCGCCTTGTCGGCGTTGGGAATGCGGTTGAGCAACTGGCGGATGGTCTCGGCGTACTGGTGCGGAATTGCGTAACCGACGGTGTCGGGAATATTGATGGTGCGCGCGCCGGCGTCGATCGCCGCTTCGATAATGCGGCAGAGAAAATCGATCTCCGAACGGCCGGCGTCCTCACAAGAGAACTCGACATCGGCGCAGAGGTTGCGCGCGCGCTTGACCGCATACACCGCCTGCTCGACCACCTGATCCGGCTGCATGCGCAGCTTGTGCTGCATATGGATCGGGCTGGTGGCGATAAAGGTGTGGATACG
This sequence comes from Pseudomonas sp., assembly GCF_035512415.1. Lineage (GTDB taxonomy): Bacteria > Pseudomonadota > Gammaproteobacteria > Pseudomonadales > Pseudomonadaceae > Aquipseudomonas. Next base: position 18,410 of record NZ_DATKDZ010000010.1, read on the forward strand.
CCCGCTGTTGGCACCCTTGAGGGCTTCCGCAGCGCGGTCAATGTCTGCGTCGAGGGCGCGCGACAGGCTGCACACGGTGCTGTCCTTGATGGTGTCGGCAATCGCCTTGACCGCGGCGAAGTCGCCTGGGCTGGCGATGGCGAAACCGGCCTCGATCACATCAACCTTGAGGCGCTCCAGGGCCTTGGCAATACGCAGCTTTTCTTCACCGGTCATGGAGGCACCGGGGCTCTGCTCGCCGTCGCGCAAGGTGGTATCGAAGATAATGACGCGGTCGTTGCTGCTCATGCTGGGTTCCTCACGGATGCGCAGAAGCACAGGCCCGACGTGGGGACCTATGTCGATAAGCCGTGATTGTCGCGTGAAACGCCGCGGGCGGGAAGGAGCAGCTGCAAGCCGTAGGGCGGACATGCCGAAGGCTTGTCCGCCGCAGCACCGATCATGGTGAACAAGGCTGCGCCATGTCCACCCTACGCCAGATAGCACAACGCCCGCCGAGATGGCGGGCGTTGAGCTGATTGAGCGAGCTAGACGCAGCCAATCAGAGGGTTTGATCCCAGGGACGGTCGCCGTTGGCGTCCTTGATCCGGGTCGGCAGGCCCATTACGTCCAGCAGCTTGAGGAACGGCTCGGCCGGCAGCTGTTCAACGTTGGCCATGCGCGCCACATCCCAGTCGCCACGAGCGACCAGCAGTGCAGCTGCAACCGGCGGCACGCCAGCGGTATAGGAAATACCCTGGCTGTCGGTCTCGACATAGGCGTCCTTGTGGTCGGCGACGTTGTAGATAAACAGCTCGGCCGGCTTGCCGTCCTTGGTGCCTTTGACCAGATCACCGATGCAGGTCTTGCCGCTGTAGCCCGGTGCCAGCGAGGCTGGGTCCGGCAGTACGGCCTTGACCACTTTCAGCGGCACCACTTCGAGGCCTTCGGCGGTTTTCACCGGTTGCTCGGAAAGCAGGCCGAGGTTCTTCAGCACGGTAAACACATTGATGTAGTGCTCACCGAAGCTCATCCAGAAGCGCACATTGGGTACGTTCAGGTGTTTGGACAGGGAATGCACTTCGTCATGCCCGGTCAGGTACAGATTCTGCTCGCCGACCACTGGTAGGTCGTCGGTACGTTTGACTTCAAACATGCTGTTGCTAGTCCACTGGCTGTTCTGCCAGCTCCAGACTTGGCCGGTGAATTCGCGGAAATTGATTTCCGGGTCGAAATTGGTGGCGAAGTACTTGCCGTGGGAACCGGCGTTGACGTCGAGGATGTCGATCGACTCGATGCTGTCGAAGTACTGCTGTTGCGCCAATGCGGCATAGGCATTGACTACGCCCGGGTCGAAACCGACGCCGAGGATGGCGGTCACGCCCTTATCCTGGCATTCGGCCAGGTGCTTCCACTCGTAGTTACCGTACCAAGGCGGCGTTTCGCAGACCTTGCCCGGTTCTTCGTGGATGGCGGTGTCGAGGTAGGCGGCGCCGGTATCGATGCAGGCGCGCAGCACCGACATATTGAGGAAGGCCGAGCCCACGTTGATAACGATCTGCGATTCGGTTTCGCGAATCAGCGTTTTGGTTGCTTCAATATCCAGCGCATTCAGGGCATAGGCCTGAATTTCGGCCGACTGCTTCAAGCTGCCTTTGGCCTTTACGCTGTCGATGATGGCCTGGCATTTGGAGATGTTGCGCGACGCGATAGCAATACGACCGAGTTCGTCGTTGTGCTGCGCGCACTTGTGGGCCACCACCTTGGCGACACCTCCTGCACCAATGATCAGAACATTCTTCTTCAATTTCTTTATCTCTCCTTTAACCGCCAGCTGTCAGGACAGGCTGGACAGGTAATCGTCAAAGCCAAATTCGCGAACCACCTCGACGCTGCCGTCGAGCTGCTTCACCACGATGGACGGCATTTTCAAGCCGTTAAACCAGTTTTTCTTGACCATGGTGTAACCCGCTGCGTCGATAAACGACAGACGATCGCCGATGGCCAGCGGACGATCGAATTGGTACTCACCGAAGATGTCCCCCGCCAGGCAAGACTTGCCGCACACCATGTAGGTGTATTCGCCGTTGCAGGGTTCCATCTTGGCGTTGAGACGGTAGATCAGCAGATCGAGCATGTGCGCTTCGATAGAGCTGTCGACTACGGCCAGATGCTTGCCGTTGTAGAGGGTGTCGAGCACCGTGACTTCCAGCGAGGAGCTCAGGGTGATCGCCGCTTCGCCGGGCTCCAGATACACCTGCACGCCGTATTTCTCGGAGAAGGCCTTGAGCCGTGCGCAGAACTGATCCAGCGGATAGTCGTCGCCAGTGAAATGAATGCCGCCGCCGAGGCTGACCCACTCGACCTGCTCAAGCAGGTGGCCGAAGCGCTCCTCGATGGTGGTCAGCATCTGGTCGAACAGTTCGAAGCTGCCGTTCTCACAGTTGTTGTGGAACATAAAGCCGCTGACCTTATCCATCACCGCGGCGATCTTTTCCGGGTCCCACTCGCCGAGGCGGCTGAATGGGCGTGCCGGGTCGGCCAGCAGATAATCCGAGCTGCTTACTTGTGGGTTGACGCGCAGACCGCGCACCTTGTCGGCGGAGGCTTCGGCGAAGCGCTCGAGCTGGCCGATGGAGTTGAAGATGATCTTGTCGCAGTTGGCGAGCATCTCGTCGATTTCATCATCCGCCCAGGCCACGCTGTAGGCGTGGGTTTCACCGGCGAACTTCTGCCGACCAAGCTTGAGCTCGTACAGCGACGACGAGGTGGTGCCATCCATATATTGCTGCATCAGGTCAAATACCGACCAGGTGGCAAAGCACTTGAGCGCCAGCAGCGCCTTGGCACCGGAGTGTTCGCGCACGTAGGCGATCTTCTCCAGGTTGCCCAGCAGCTTTTGCTTGTCGATGAGGTAGTACGGCGTCTTGATCATCTGCGTGTCTATGCCCTGAGTACTTGCAAGGTCGGCCGGCAGGAAATCAGCAGAGCCGACCCCCTCCCCAAAAAAAGTGGAGGCGAATTGTGCCGATAACCGGCGCATATCGAAAGAGCCATGGGGATATTTCGTCGAACGAGCGACCACTGGTGCCGCTTTATCGCCCAGCAGTTCGAGCTTCGCAGCACAGGTTCGGCGACAGTATGGCCGCCAGAATGAACGGCAACCATGGCAGCAAGATGACAGAAAGATAACAGTCAGATAGACCGGAAATTGCCCCTACCCGCCAGATGGCAGGGGCTCAAGCCAGCGCCGCCGGCCTCGGCGCAGAGCGACTCAGGGCGTGGCGAACAGGTAGAGACTACCGTTTATGCGCACATCGCCATTGATCTGGTAGGTCAGCAGATCGGTCTGCTGAAAGCCCACCCCACCGGACGTGGCGCTATTGGAGCCGGCCAAGGTCACACGGGCATTGTTGAAGCTCGCATCGGTCAGCCCCAGACGCATGGCCGAGGCATTGAAGGCCGCACCCTCACCGCCGTAACCGCTGTCGATGGTGACGATATCGAAACTCAGCCCCTCGAAGCCGAAGGTGCCTTGGATATTGTCCAGCACGATAAAGCCGCTGCTGTTGGCCGGTTGTATCGCCACTCGCGTACCACAACCACCCGGGCAACGGGTCTGCGCGGGGTTGGCGGCAAAATTCAGGCTGGCGCTGATACTCAGCCCTGCCTGCCCGCTTATCCCCTGCAACTCATCCTCAGCCAGCGGCCGCAACTCGGCCAACACGGGCCCCGCCATAAACAGCAGAGCCAACCCCAGGTATGTACTGCGCATGCTGACTTTCCTCATCGCGGCAGGTTCACGGTGCGTATATCCAGATAGTCCAAACGCATACCGCGCACGACTTGCGAACCCAGATCGACACCGCCCAGGCTCAGGTTGCCGATGCTGATATTGCTCTTCGGCACCTGCTGGTAGAAGGCCTGGTGGTTGTTCCAGGTGACGCTGGGCAGGGACAGACGCAGCTCGCCGCCAGACAGCACCGAAAGATTAAGCGGCTGCAGGCTAGCCTGGCCGAGGTTGATATCGAAATACAGGTTCTTGGCTACGGCGCGATTGGCGTCGGTACAGGTGCGGCAAGTACCGATAACCAGCTTGTCGGCATACATCTGCAGACTAACCTCGCCCTGCAGCCCGGCGCTGTCGCCCCACAGATGGAGGTAGGCCCCGTTGAGGGTGAAACCCTCCAGATTGATGGAAAAGAAATCGCTGCGAGTGGTGGTAGCACCTTTGATGATATTGCCGTTGCCATCCACGCTGTAGGCGGTGCTGGGCAGGTTGAAGGTGGCTTCAACACCGACATCCAGCCCCTTGACGCGGGTGCCGCCGTTTTGCAGGGTGGTCGCCACCAGAACCACCGAGGTGCGGTTGTCCTTGGTCTTCTGGATACGCCCAACCACGCAGGTCGGCGACTCGGCGGTGGGTGCGCCGCACAGGCTGGAAAACTCGTCGAAATCGGTGGCCCGCTGATTAAGGCTGTAGCCGTCACGTTCTACGCTCCAGGCCTCGCCCAGGGCTTTCTGCGCGGCGGCCAGTTCGTCCAGTTGGGTCTGATAGTTATCGACCGAGGCGTCATAGTTCCTGGTAGCCTGATAAAAACAGAAGACGCCACAGCCGTATTTCTCGCCGAATGCCGGCTTGGGGTATAAACCATCCGAAGCCGGTGCAGCGGCATAGCGGGTTTCCATAGTGCCGTAGGCACCTTGTACATCGTTGGTTTCCACCGCCACTTCGGCGCGGCGCTGCTCGACCACCAGCATATCCTGGTCGATGCCGCTCTTCAGGGTAAGGAAACCGACGCTCTGGTAACGCGCCAAAAGCGCATCACGGGTCGTTTCCAGGCCGCCCAGTTCAGTGTCGATGGCCCCCTGGGCCTGGGTTGGGTCGGTGCAGCCAGCCTCACCGTACAGACAGCCCTGATAGTAGGACCACAGGCCGTACTGATGGGTATCGTTAAGTGGGTCGTCCCAGGTTGGCGTGGTCAGCTGCAGGGCCTGAGTGCCACTCGGCAGGGTCGGCGCGGCAGCCCCGCTGACCACTTTCAGGGTAAAGGGGTGTAGCGGCGTCCCCACTTGCGCCGGGGTGTCCAACGCCCCGCGCTGGCTGCCGTCGCCCTTGATATAGGCCCGTTCGAAGTCTACGGTCAGGGCATTGCCCTGGCTGTCCTTGAGCCCGCTCACTTGCGCGCTGGCACTGCCCTGGTCGTAATAGAAGTCGTCCAGAAAGAAGCCGACCCCGGCCCCGCTGACCTCGCCCAGCTCGCGATCATCCAGGGCTTCCATGCCTATGCTGAGCCCCGGCAGAGCCAGCAAGGTAAACAACGCGCCCCGCAGATGGCTGTTCATGATCAGCACCCCTTGCTCAGGTCACCGATACAGGTCGGTACGCGGGCGGCACCATTGAGGGCCTCATACAGCGACACGATAAAGGGGTAGATAGTGTTCGCGCCCTCGCCCGACTTGGCGAAGTTGGCAAAGGCCCCGGACTGGGTCGCGACGAACTGGTTATTCGTCGAGGCCAGGTCCTGCCAGGGTACGTTCTGGTTCTGCAGGGAAAAGAACACCCCCTGGGCTCCACCGATACTGAGGTCGGCCTGGGTTCGATCGCCAACAAAGATGCTCTTGTAATTGACGAGGGGAAAGCAGGCCGGCAGACCCGAGGCGACGCAGTCACCGTTATTGGTCGATATGGCCGGTAGAAGGGGCTCGAGCGTGGCGTTGTCGGTATGAAAGGATTCGCCGTTGGGTACGCCGATATGGGTCGCCCGGTTGATCGGCAGGCCGTTGACCGTGGTATCGCCGGTGCCGTTCTTGACCAGCTGGATCTCGCTGAAAATCTCGGAGTTGCCGGCCATGCTCAATGCCAGGCAGTTGAAATTGAAGGTGCAGGTAAAGGCATTAAGGTTGTTCTGCGCCATATAGTATTCACGGGCGGTCGAGGCCGAGCCGGTCACCAGGCCCTGCATATTGCCAGTCAGTGACAGAATATCGCCGGACAGGTCGCCCCGGGCACGGCCAAATCCCAGGCGGATACCCGCCACCTCACGGATGCCCTGGCCGTTGACCTTGAACGCAAACTCCAGATAGGGGTCGCGCACCTGAAACGGCACCACGGTGGCATTGCTGGAGTTGGCGTTATCCACGCGGCCCAGGGCGAAATTATTGATGCGGATATCTGCCGGTTGATCGGACACGGTATTTGGATCATTGCGCGAATAATTGCCTAGGCGCAGCTCGTCGATATTGGTCAGCAGGTCGATCTCGGCCCCCAGGTTTACCCGGGTGTACTCGAAACCGCCGTAGGTCAGGCCGTCGAGGGTAACCAGCGCCTGACCGGTGATCTCGGCCAGCTCGTTGTCCGCCATGGGCTTCAGTTCGGCCTGGGCCGCACATACGAACAGGCTGCCGCAGAGCAGGGTCAGTAAAGGCTTGAGCGGATGGCAGGTCGAGCGCATGACGAGTTCCTTATTCTTATGGCGGCGGAGTCCTACGGACACCAGCCCTTGATTGCCACTATAAAAAGCCTGCGTACAGAGCGGGCCGACCCATAGTCGAGAAAACCCGGGCAAATCGCCCTCAGACCAGCGTTGGCCAGGCCCGGGGCTGTTACCCATCGTCACACCGACGGTTACAGGCGACGTAGCAACGCAACAGACGATGACTGACACTCAAGCCTTGGCCACAGCTTGCAGTACAATCGGCGTTTTTTGCGAAAAGCCCGCGGAGCGGATGCCCCGATGATTGATCCCAAGCGCGTACTGCGCGCCCTTGCCGAACACTGGACGTTGCTGGAGCCGCTGTGCGAGCGTTTCGACGCCGGCACCCTGAGCCTGGTGGAACTGCGTAATCAGCTCACTGCGCAGTTGCCCGAAGGCACGCCAACCGATGTAACCGCCCTGCTCGATCAGTGGATCCGCCTGGATATCCTGGTGCCGGTGGCCAAGAGCCCCAACCGCTTCGAGCTGAACGCGCAGATTCACGACTTCCTCGCCTACCTGCGCCGCGAACACCGTTTGGGCCTGTGCCTGGAGATCGAGGCGTACCTGCGCCATCTGGAGCGTTTGGCCGGCTATATCAAGGACGCTTTCGAGGTGCGCGACGCCGCCGATCTGGCGCGTCAGCTGCGTTTGCTCGATATGCGCGTGCGCGATGTCTTGAAGAAACTGGCCAACGACGAACAGGCGCTGGTCGCCGTGGCCGATCGGGCCAAGACCAGTGACCGGCAGATTCCGTTACGTCAGCGCTACGCCGAGGTGCTGGCCACCTGGGACGAATACGTCGAGCCGATGATCCAACTGGTCGCCGCCGACGGTGCCTTCGAGCAAGGCGTCTACCGCGTCGAACATGTACTGCTGCGCCTGCTCAGTGAACAGCAGCGCCTCGGCCAGTTGGTGGATGACGACCTGCTGCTGCGCACCCACGCACGTATTTTGGAAATGCAGACCACCGCTCAGCTGACCCTGCGCCGCGCCCGCGAGCTGCTGCTGCCGCTGCGTGAAGAGGCGCGCCGGCACAACGCCGTGACCCGTGGCGCAGCACTGGCCCTGGCGGCGATCCGCAAGAAGGGGCTGGACGCGGTACCGCAGGCGTCCCTGCCGCTGTTTAGTCGTCCGCAAAGCACCTTTCTCGGCACCGCTTCGCAGGTCGAGGCCTATGTTTACGCCCTGGCGCGCTTCGAACCGAAGCCGGCGCAGTTCCCCAAGGCGCATGCCAGCCGCAAGGGCGAAGCACCCCGCGCGCCACGCACGGCGCGGGAGATGATCGAGCGCTGCGAGCAAGCCCTGCCATTGCCGGACCTGATGGTCTGGCTGCTGGAACAGGAGCCCGAAGGTGCCACCGACGAATTGCTCTACTGGTTCTCGCGCCTGTCCCGCGATGGCCGCTTCCAGCGTGAGCGCCTTGAGCGCCGCGACTACCTCACCCGCGAGCATCAGGTCAGCCTGAGCTCCTTTGCATTGGTGGGCCGACTCGATGCTTAAGCCCTGCGTAGGGTGGACAACGCTCTGCTTGTCCACCGTGCCCTCCTCTCACATTGGTGGAAAACGCTTCGCGGTTTTCCACCCTACGATTGCCTGTGAGCATTGCCCATGAATATCGACCTAAAAGAACTGACCCAGCTCGCCCCGATTTTCCGCGAGCTGTTCAAGGGCTACCACATCAGCCGTAGCAACCCGGAGCTCTATACCCAACTGGCCGGCCAGCAGGACCAGTACCGCGGCCTGTTCAAGGCCCTGGGCTATGAGCTGACTTGCGACAGCCGCGGCTTCTACTATTTCGTCCCCGAGCAGATGGGCGCACAGGTCAACAAGACTGCTCAGCGCCTGGCGCTGTTCACCTTTATTCTGGTCGAGCACCTGGCCGACCAGGGCCGCGACCCGCTGGCCGTACTCGACGGCGGCAGCCTCGGCCGTGACGAGCTGCCAGCGCTGCTGGAGAAGTACCGCGACCTGTTTCTCCAGGCCGAAGTCACCACCCAGGATGAGCTGGAAGAGAAAGTCATGCGCCGCCTGACCCAGCTCGGCTTTGCCAGCGAAGACAACGGCATCTACCGCTTTCTCGCGCCGATGCACCGCTTCCTCGATGTGTGCCTCTCCGTACAGCAGGACCGCGACCTGGCCGCCACCCTGCACAGCAGCCTGCCGCTGCCAACGCCGGTGCTGCTGGATGAGGAGGCCGAAGACGAAATCATCAGCCTCGCCGAAACGGATACCGACGAATCCGAAGAAGACGCCCTGGCCCGCGCCATGGCCGAAGAACGTGACGCCCAGGAGACCCTCGCATGAGCCAGGAACGCTACGGCATCCGCCGCTTCGCCCTACTGAATACCGCCGGCTACAGCCTCGGCCTGTTCCCTCTGGAAAACCCACTGTCGGTGTACGGGGCCAACAACCTGGGTAAATCCGCCTCGATCAACGCCCTGCAGTTCCCGATTCTGGCGCGTATGTCGGACATGAGCTTCGGTAAATACAGCCTGGAGCAGTCGCGCAAGTTCTACTTCGCCAGCGACACCAGCTATATCCTCGTCGAAGTCGTGCTGCCCCACGGCCCCCATGTGATCGGCGTGGCCGGGCGCGGCCCGGGCGGCGGCTTCGGCCACCAGTTCTTCGCCTACCAGGGCACCCTGGACCTGGAGCACTACCAGAAGAACGGCACCTGCCTGCGTCAACGCGAACTGTTCAACGCGCTGGAACGCGAGGGTATCAAGGCCTACGAGCTGAAACCCGAAGAGCTGCGCCGTCTGCTGGTCGGCGGGCATACCTCGATTCCGCTGGACCTGACCCTGATCCCGCTGCGCTCCACCAGCGAGCAGAGCCTGAAGACCTTCCGCGCGCTGTTTATCAACCTGCTGCATATGCGTGAAATCACCGCCGCCAAGCTTAAACAGCTGTTCCTCGATGCCTTCGAGCACAGCCTGCGCTCGGGCAGCGTCGACTATATCGCCGCCACCGAAGAAGCCTTCCGCGATGTGCGGCGCATGGAGCAGGACTACCAGGCGCTGGTTACCGCCGGCCCGCTGATCGAGGCACTGGCCGCCGGCGTGGCCCAGCGCGAACAACTGCGCGGCAAGCTGCATCGCCTTTCGCCGCTGCTCGACTCGCTGCTCGGCACCTGGCAGGACTACGCCGGCGCGCGCCGTGAAGAACTGGTGATCCAGGCCGAACACTACCGTGGTGAGCAGGACGGCCTGCAGCACGAGCAACGTGACGGCACCCAGGAACTGATGCGCATGGAGCGCGAAATCAGCGAGATCCAACGCTGGCTCGGCGAGCTGTCGGTACTGAAGAATCGTTTCGCCCTGGTCAACGACGCCAAGGTGCTGGAAGAGCAGCTGCTGGCCGCCAAGGATGCTCACGACGAACTGGCCGGTGCCCTGGCGCAGTCGCGGCAGTTCTCCGCCGAGGATCTGGACGAGCGCCTGCGCGATCTGGATAAACGCCTTAAATCGGTGAAACAGCAACTCGAACACGCCGACAACAACAGCTACTCGCGTCTGCGGGAAGAGTTTAGCCAGGCCGATGTCGACCGCCTGATGCGCCTGTTCAACGGTCAGTTGTTCAGCCTGCCGCTCGGTGAAAAAGGCATTCAGGTCGCCGAGGGTGATGCCTGGGTCAAATCCCTCGAAGCTATCCTCGACGGTTTTAAAGGCGAGCACTTCGAAGTGCCGGGCCTGACCATCGACCTCTCGCATATCGAGCCGCCAGCCCTGCAGGCCCTGGCCGACCGCGCCGCTTTGCGGGACCAGAAAGACCGTCTGGAGCGTGAATACAAACAACTGAAAACCCAGCAGGCGGTCGCCTCCGACCGCGCCGCGAGCAAGGCCCAGGCCGAACAGTTCTACCAGGCCGTACTGGATGCGCAGAAAGCCCTGGAAGACTTCCGCAAGAGCCAGACCCTAGCGGTTGAAGAACCACAGAAGCTGGAGCAACTGGCGCAGCTGGAAGCCGCCCAGGACGAACTCAAGCGTGCCTCGGATGCCTTTACCGAGCGCGTGCAGCAGCTCTCCGCCAAGCTGCAATTGGTCGGCCGTCAGCTCGCCGATCTGGAAGCTAAGGAGCGCACCCTGGAAGACGCCCTGCGCCGTCGCCAACTGCTGCCAGCCGACCTGCCATTCGGCACGCCGTTTACCGACCCGGTGGACGACTCGCTGGACAACCTGCTGCCGCTGCTTAACGACTACCAGGACGCCTGGCAGGGTCTGCAACGTATCGACGGGCAGATCGAGGCGCTCTACGCCCAGGTGCGCCTGAAAGGTGTGGCCAAGTTCGACAGCGAAGACGATGTCGAGCGCCGCCTGCACCTGCTGGTCAACGCCTACGCCCACCGCCAGGATGAAGCCATCACCCTGGCCAAGGCGCGCCGTGCGGCAGTTACCGATATCGCCCGCACCCTGCGCAATATCCGCAGCGACTACGACAACCTGGAACACCAGCTGGCGCTGTTCAACCGCGAGATCAACAAGCGCCAGGTGTCCAACCTGGAAAGCTTCCGCATCGTCCTCGCACCGAACAAGGACGCGCTTAAGCATATCGACCAGATCATCCACAGCGCCGGCCAGTACGAAGAAGGCGAAACCCTCTCGGTGTTCGACCTGCAGCAGAGCAGCGAGCAGGACAGCAAGAACGAGGAAGCCAAGGACTACCTGTCGCGCTTGGTTGCGGCCAACCATAACCAGTTGGGCTTGAAGGACCTGTTTGAACTGGCCTTCGAGATCACTAAGGTGCACGGCCAACCGGTGATCCACACCGATATCGATGGTGCAGCCTCCAACGGCACCACCATGACCATCAAGGCGCTGACCAACATGTACCTGTTGCTGCACCTGATGGATCGCGACCAGGCCGGCAAGGTGCGTTTGCCTTACTACCTGGACGAGGCGGCGGATATCGATGAGAAGAATCAGCAGGCGCTGATCGAAACCAGCCTGCAGCTCGGTTTCGTGCCGATCCTGGCGTCGGTGAAGCCGCAGGTCTCGGCCCACGTGGCCATCGACCTGGAAGGCGGTAGCGGGCCGAACGGCATCTATATCGACGAAGCGGATTGGAAATATATCCAGCGCCGCGAAACGGCCAAGAGCCAAACCGAAACGACAGCTGCAACCGCCGAACCGGCCTAGGGCGGGTGGGTTAGCGGCGCGGCACGCGTATCGTCGACACAACGCAACGTCCAGCCGTCGCGTAACCCACCAATCGGATGCCAGGCAGGACACCCCAAACCACAAGGGCCGCAATTGCGGCCCTTGTCGGTTATTTCTCCAGCGCTATCTTCGGTGCCCAGCGTAGCCACTCTTCATTGACCTCGTCGTGCAAGGCAAAGGTTTGCCCTGGCTGCGCCGGCCCGCCCATCTGCGGGTTATCCGGCGAGGCGAAGGCGATACCACCTTCCAGCAAGGCCTCCAATGACTCGGTACGCACCTTCACGCCGCTGAACAGCCCGGCATCCACACCGATACCGCTGGCATTCCAGAAACGGCTGCCGCTGCGTACCAGCGGCGCATAACGCGGCTCGATCAGCACATGGATCAGCACCCGATCCGAGGTCGGCCCCAGTTCGAAATCGGTCACTTTGCCCACCGGAATCTCGCGATAACTGACCAGCACACCCGGCTTGATCGAGCCGCGCCGCGCCGCACTCAGCACCAGACGCAAACCTTGTTCGGTGACGTTCTCTGCGGCACTGGGCGGCAAGTCGCTGGCCGTAAAGACCAATTGGGTTGGCCCCGGTTTGCTCGCCGGTTGCACCTCCAGATACTGGCCGGTAACCAGAGTCTCCAGATTGGCCGCACGGGTCAGACTGACCTCGGGCTTGACCACCCAGAAGCGGCTACCGGCACGGGCGATCTGTGCAGTTGCCTGGGTTATGCGGGCATGCAGGATCACGGCCTGCAGGTCATCGGTCAGCTCAATGCTTTCGACCTTGCCCACATCCAGGCCCTTGTAGCGAATCGCCGTCCCCGGACTCAGACCATCGCCACGCTCGACCCGGATGGTCAGCGCGACGCCTTTCTGCAACGCGCGCTCCTGACTCGAATAAAGGCTGAAGCGCTGCACCCGCTTGCCGTCCTTGGGGGCCTGCAGGTTGGGGGTATCAAACGCGATGCCGCCGGAGAGCAAGGTCTGCAGCGACTCGCTCTTGACCTCGACACCGGACAAGCCGCCTTTGAGGGTAATCCCGCTGGCATTCCAGAATCGGGTGCTGCTATTGACCAGATGCGCGTACTCCGGCTCGATATGCACGCCGAATACCACCTGCATATTGTTGCGCGAAAGTTGCACGCTCTGTACCGAGCCGACCTGCACCTGGCGGTAGAGAATTGGACTGCCCAGTTCCAGTGAACTGCGTTGGTCGCTGAACAGCACCAGATGCAAGCCGGGTGCATCCAGGTTCAACGGTGGGGCCTTGGGCCGCGCCTCGAACTCGCGCTTGGCTGTACTGCCCTTTTCCCCCGGGCGTACGGCGATGTAATTGCCCTTGACCAGAGCCTCCAGCCCGGTGATGCCGGCCAACGAGATCGAGGGTTTGACCACCCAGAACTCGGTGCCTTCGACCAGGTACTCCTCGGTGCGTGGGTCGAGGGTTAGCTCGGCGGTGGCTCCGGTGAGGCTATCGTTGACCTTCAGGGTCTTCAAGGTACCGGCCTGGATGCCGTTGTACAGCACCGGCGTCCGCCCCGCCTGCAACCCCTCGAAATCACTCAGTTGGACCACCACGCGGATACCAGCCTGGGCCGCATCAAAATCCTCATAGAGGCGGAACGGCAGGCTCGGGTCGGTTGGCGGGCTGTCGGTCCGATGCTCTGGAGTGGCAAACGCAATGCCGCCCGCCACGATGCTGGCCAAGGACTCGCTGCGTAGCTTGAAGCCCGACAGATCGGCGTCGATGCTGATACCGCTGGCGTTCCAGAAACGCGTATGTTTACGCACCAGGCTGGCGTAGGCCGGCTCGATAAACAGCTTCACCTCGACCACGCTCTGATCCTCGGACAGTGCGTAGCTTTTCACCCGGCCCACCTTGATCTGCTTGTAGAACACCGGACTGTCCTTGCCCAGCGAGCCCAGACGTTCGGCCTTCAGGGTCAAGTGCAACCCCGGCTCGGTGTCCGCTAGCGGCGGCGGCTCATTGAGGGCAGTAAATTCGCGGGTCGGCTCGCCTGTTCCCGGGCTAGCGGCAATGTAGTTGCCCGACACCAGGGTCTCCAGGCCGGTGATACCGGCCAGGCTGACGCTCGGCTTGACCAGCCAGAAACGCGTGCCCGTAAGCAGATGCGGCTCGACGTCCTTATCCATCTCCAGGGTCGCGATCACCCCGCGGCTATCGGGGCCGCGCTCAAGGGCCAGGGCGACCACCTTGCCAATCGGCATGCCTTTATAGATGACCTCGGTCTTGCCGACCTGGATACCCTCGCCACTCTGAAACGCCACCTGAATCTCGATACCTGCCGTGCTGTAGGCACGCCAGCCCAGCCAGCCGCCAATCAGCAGAGCAATCAGCGGCAATACCCAAATAGCCGACCAGTTCGAAGCAGGCCGCGCCTTGGCCATCGGCAAATCATTCATGGTTGTCATCCGAGTCCGTGTTATCCCAAATCAAACGAGGGTCAAAGGTCAAAGCGGCCAGCATGGTCAGGATCACCACGCAGGCAAAAGCGCCGGCACCGGCACCCGGCGCGATACTCGCTAGGCTACCGAAGTTGACCACCGCCACCAGAATGGCGATGACAAAAATATCCAGCATCGACCAGCGCCCGATCCACTCGATAAAGCGGTACATCAGAATGCGCTGGCGCGCCGACATTGGCTGATGACGTTGTACCGAATACAGCAGGAGTGCGATGCCCACCAGCTTGAAGGTAGGTACCAGAATGCTGGCGATAAAGACCACGGCGGCAATCGGCAGCATGCCGTAGTTCACTAACTCGATAACACCCGACATGATGGTGTCAGACTGCCCCTTGCCGAGGGAGTTGACGGTCATGATAGGCAACAGATTAGCCGGTATATATAGAATTGCCGCCGTCAGCAGCAGGGCCCAGGTACGCGCCAGACTGTTCGGCCGCCGCGCATGCAGCTGCCCCCCGCAACGGTTGCAGAAGTGCTTGCCCGGCTCGCGCGAGAGCGGGTTGAGTTGATGGCACTCATGGCAAATCAGCACGCCGGCATCAATCGCCCGCATGTTCATCCTCCCCGGACAAGGCTTCCCAGATCTGGTGGGGCGACATGGTCACCTCCAGCCACACCTGCACCAATAGCAACGCAATAAAACACACTAAACCAAGGCCCAGGGTTACGTCGGCCAGGTCGGCCAACTTGACCAGCGCCACCAGAATGCCCATCAAATAAACTTCGAGCATGCCCCAGTCGCGCAGGTGGTGATAGATGCGGTAGAGCAGCAAGCCATAACTGCGGCCGATATCCAGGCGAATACTCAGCAGTACAGCGAACTGACAGAGCAACTTGAGCAGGGGCACCGCCATACTGCAAAGAAACACCACCACGGCGATGCCCTGCATGCCACTGTTATACAGCCCCAGAACACCGCTCCAGACGGTGTCATCACTTGCCTGTCCGAGTAAATTGAGCTGCATGATCGGCAAAAAATTCGCCGGCACATACAACAGCAACGCGGCGATCACCAACGCCATACTGCGACGCACCACCTGCTGACGATGGGTGTACAGCTCGTAGCCACAGCGCGGGCATTCCACTCGCTCGCCCTGGTCAGAGGGCGGCTTGCGCATCAGCAGATCACATTCATGGCAGGCAATCAGCTGCTTCAGCTCAAGCTCGGAAAGTGATTCAGAGGGTGCCGGATCGGACATAGAAGGAACTCTGAAAGATGCGCTTAGGCATCATAGCCACGCGCTGTGTCAGTTGCCTATTCAAGCCCTGTCTCTGCGCTTTATTTTCACGCGCCCAAAAGTAAAACCCCCGACCAGTTTCCTGATCGGGGGTTTTGGTGTAGGTGCTTGACGATGACCTACTCTCACATGGGGAAACCCCACACTACCATCGGCGATGCATCGTTTCACTACTGAGTTCGGGATGGGATCAGGTGGTTC
>NZ_DATKDZ010000011.1:0-1071 GCF_035512415.1 Pseudomonas sp.
CGCGCCGACGTGACGACGATGGAGACGATCCTGCGCATGGTCGAGCGCAAGTATGGCAAGGCGCGGCGGATCTGGGTGTTCGATCGCGGCGTGGTGAGCGAGCAGAACCTGGCGGCGATACGGAAACGGGGTGGTCAGTACCTGGTTGGCACGCCGCGCAGCCAGATGAAGCGGTTCGAACAGGAACTGCTGGCGGACGACTGGACCCAGGTGCGAGCTGGAGTCGAAGTGAAGCGGGTGGCCATCCCGCAAGGCAAGGAGACCTATATCCTTTGCCGCACGGCGGGCCGCAAGGAAAAAGAGACCGCCATCCGGAAGCGATTTTCCAGCAGCATGGAAGCCGCTCTGCAGCGCTTAGCGAAAACGATCGAGAGCGGGCGCCTCAAAGACCGCCACAAAATGGAACGGCGCCTGGGGCGCATTCAGGCGCGACATCCCCAGGTGAACGACTTGTTCGAGTTGGATCTGCGCGACACGCCCGAGGGCGTGCGGCTGTCCTGGAACATCAAAAAAGATCGCCAGGTCTGGCGCGGATTGCGCGAGGGCGCCTATCTGTTACGCACGAATCTGCAGGCCGGCAGCGCCGAAGAACTCTGGTCGCAGTACATGCAGTTGACCGAAGCCGAAGCTTCTTTCCGCGCCCTGAAAAGCGAACTCTCCATCCGGCCCTTGTTCCACCAGTTGGAGCCGCGCGTCAAAGCGCATGTGCTGGTGGCTTTCCTGGGATATGGCTTGTGGGTCACCCTCAAGCATTGGCTGAAGCACCGGCCGGCGATCGTGCCGCAGCCGCCGCTCAGCGGCGTGACCAATGCGCAGCCGCTGTCGGCGATGAAGGCGCTGGCGCTGTTGTCGACTTTGCAAAGCGCCGACATCGTGCTGCCGACCACCGACGGACGCGAGATTCGCCTGCGGCGCATTACCGAGCCTACCGCCGAGCAAAAGGAACTGCTGCGACAACTCAGGCTGAGCCTGCCGACAAGGTTCGAACTCCATCGCAAATGTAGTGTAGACTCGGCGATTGCCTGAACTGATTCTGAAGGACTTAACCCTTCTCTGGCTGCCTTCGTGACG
>NZ_DATKDZ010000012.1:0-61790 GCF_035512415.1 Pseudomonas sp.
AACCCTCAAATTAACCCTTAAACCTGAGCAAGGACGCTCAGTAAAACACCGGAAGGCAACTTGAAGTGGCTTGCAGCCACTTCGACAGCAGGCGCACTTGATCGGCAGGCTGCCGCTGAACCTACTTTTTCAACAGAATCGACCCATAGCGGTCATTGATTGTGTCTACAAAAGCAGTGGCGATTCAGATTGTACGTCGCTCAGCGTCCTCTGCTTCAGCACGTGATGGGAAGTATTCGATCGTCATACTGCGAATTTCCTCGGACCACTTAGAACCGTACTTGTGCTGCATGTACCGGTCGAAAGTGGACTTGGAAATACCGACGTAAAGGAGCTCTCCGTGAGAGTTGAAGTGAATCGCGACTATTTCAGACCTGCCCTATGGAGCCAGCAGAGCAAACCCAATCAATTGCTTATGTCGGTACGTCAGGGGCCTGCAGCGCTTCTTGTCTAAATGTATTGATGGAATGTCCTGTCCATCTCCTGAAGGCATGCCTGAAACTGGAGGCATCTCCGTAGCCCAACATTTCACTGACTTGCTCGATCGTGAGTTGCGTCCGGGTCAGCAGGTGTTTGGCTTTCTCGCGCCGGGATTCGTCGACAATCTGACGATACCCACAGCCTTCTTCCGCGAGCCGGCGGCGCAGGGTGCGCTCGGTGAGCTTGAGGTGAAGGGCTACGCTCTGGATGTCCGGGAAGGGGTCGGGTAGCGACTGCAACAGGCTGACAACACGCTTGCGGATCCCCCCCATCTCCGTCTCCAGAAGCTTGGTGAAGCTTTCGTTCGCCATTGCCAGTGCCGTTTCGAAGACGGCCGGGTTGGCTGTGCGACTCTTCTTTTCCATCTGCTTGGCGGGCAGGTGGAACACGATGTCGCTACCGAATAACCGAACCGGCAGGCCAAAATATTCTTCGTAGAGCCGGGCAGGGCCCGGGCGAGCAGGCAATGTAAGGCCCATGATCTCGAAGCCACCGCCATAAAGCTCTTTTAGAAGCTTGTAGGCGGAAGAGGCCACCACGTTGGAGTGGAAAAGGCAGGCGTCTGCCGACCAACCAGGCCGGGGATTTACGGATATCGAGACGGCGACTTCCCCCCGCCTGGAAAACTCAACTCGGATGTCTGCGATATCTCTGTTGAAGAGCAGCATGTAGGTCTTAACAACTTTCAGTGCATCAGCTGCGGTGGCGGCACTGAGGAGCGCAAGCCCGACAACGCCGTAGTCCGAGATGTTGTAGTACTCGCCGAGTTTCAAACCGTCGGGAGCACTTACGCAGTTGCTGACAATCCAGTCGTACAGGGGCTCGCTCGGCAGCTGCCCGTCATATTGCGTAGGCAAGTGGGGCGTGCTAATGCCCCGGTCCTGGAGATAGTTCTGCAGCGGATGCCACTCGTAGTCGAACGTAAGCAAAGTGGCAGGCGGCATTGCTGATTACCCCTCTTGCCCTGCGATTTGTCGAGCGATGCTACGGAACGCCTCAATCGACTCGTACTCCATGCGAATGCCATCGTCGGTGTAGTTGGCGTAGGCCGAGGTCTTGGCGATGACGACGTTACGTGTGGGGTTCACATACACGAACTGCCCGTAGACGCCGACAGCCATGTACTCACCTTCGGTGCTTTGCGGTACCCACCACTGATAGCCATAGCCAAGTATAGGCTGACCTTCTTCCACTGCTCTGCCGGGAAGCAGATGAGCTTTGTGCGGACTCACGGAGTCATGTACCCACTGTTCGGGTACCACTTGTTGGCCGGCGGAGTTCTTGCCGTTATGCAGATAGAGTTGGCCGAGCTGGGCGAAGTCCCGCAGGCAGAGGGTCAGGCCGGCGAACGCCAACTCATTCCCTTGGCCATCGGTCAGCCAGTGCGCATCGCATTCCGGGCCGATCCGCGACCAGAGTTTTTCGATGAAGTAATCCGAGAGGCTCTTCCCGGTAGCTGCGGTTATCACCATGCCCGCCACCTGCGTATCGACGCTGATGTAGTGGTGCCTGGTTGCGGGTGGCAGTTCCCGTTTCAGGTTTGTAGTCCATTGGTTGACGGATCGGCCGAACGCGAGAATTTCACCCAGCTTGTTGATGTCGGAGTTCGGGTCGGCATAGTCCTCGCTGAACGCCACGCCGGAAGACATCTCCAGCACATCTTCCAGCGCCACGCCGTCGTATCCACTGCCTTTGAGGGCGGGCACGTAGTCGGTGACAGGATCGCGCACGCTCTTGATCGAGCCATCTGCGATAGCGATGCCAACCAGAGCGGAGACGAAGGATTTGCTGACCGACCACGCGATCGCCTGGCTCTGGGGCTCATAGCCCTGGAAATAGCTTTCATGAGCGATCTTGTCGTTATGGATCACCATCAGCCCTGTGGTGCCGGTCCTTGCCAGCCATTCCGGGATGGCGATCTCTTTACCCTGGAAGCTGAAGCTGTTCGGCAGGGTGTGCTCTTGCGTGGCGAAGTCGGTCTTCTTGCCCTGTCGAAAAATCTCGCGAGAGTCAAAAATCGTCGGCATGCTTCTGAAGTTTTCAACGATTTGATCCGGCGCGAAAATCCCGTTGAACTTCCACAGTCGCAAGCCCTGGTATCCGATAAAACTCGCCACGATAAGAACAGCAGCAATAATCGCAGCCCAGAGCAGGCGTTTAAGTCCTATACGGCTCATAGTGATTCCTTAGTTTGTGCCCATACGTCGAAGATTTGCCGGCAGCCAATAGCTGTCCGGCGGCGCGGGAAGGTGGAACTGGCGGGGGGACTTTTCCTGGCTTCGAAGCCCCTGTGCGGTGTATTCACGGCTAATCAGATCGTGATGAGTAATGGCCTCGGTCGTTAATGTGGGCACTTGATAGGCTTGTTTGGTGAACGCTAGGTTGACGCGCCACAGCTGACCCCGGCTGTCGTAGCTTTCTGAAATCAGGGTTGCCCAGCTGTCTTCATCGAGATAGAAACGACGTTTCGCATATACATGCCGCTCCCCGGGTTTCAACGTCGCCTCAACCACCCATACGCGGTGCAGCTCCCAGCGGGTCAGATCAGGGTTGAGATGACCCTTTTGAATCACCTGATCCAGCGGCATGCCGGGCTGGTTGAGCCGGTAGTTGTTGTAAGGCACGTAGAGCACCTTCTTCTCGAGCAGTTTCCAGTCGTAGCGATTGGGCGCACCATTGAACATGTCCGCGTCATCGCTGACATAGCCATCAACGGGGTTGTCGTAAGCGACAGTCGGCGCACGTCGGACCCGGCGTTGGCCAGGTAGATAGCTCCAAGCCATCCGCGGCATCGCCACTTGGTCGATTGGTTCATGCACGAGCAGTGCTTCCCCTGCAGATCTGGAGGGCGGAAGGACCACGTTGAGGTAGCGGAACAGAATGTTGTCGAGGTCGGCCACCGTCTTACCTTCGGCGTAGTAGTTCGACAAAAGCTGGTTCTGTTCGCGGAAACTGGAGTAGCTGCCGTTTGCGCGAACCAATGCTGTTGCTGCGATTTCGGAGATGTATCGACCCTGCCAACGCGCAATGTGGTTCCAAATGGCCTCCGTACCATTCTGCGGAATCGGGAATGGAATGCCACCGTACGCATGAACGAACCCGTTGCCGTTTTCGGCCAGCTCGGCCGTCAGCGCGTTGTTGTAGGTGTTCTGATAAACCTCTTCGGGGGCCGCGAAGCTCCGCTCACTGGGGTAAACGGGAAGCTTGAAGGTATCTGGGTAGGATGCCAGCAGGGCCTGCACGCCTTCACTCAGATGAGGCACATATTGAGCGCGGTTGGATGCGTTGATGATCAGCGTCGGCGTTTGATCGGCAAAGGGATCCGTTTCGAATGTGCCCGGCCCTTTATAGCTCGCTGGGGGCACATACAACCCACCTGTCCATTCAGGGATGCCATTGGCCGCATCACCTGCACGCGTCGCTCCAAAGGGGGTCAAGTCGAGCTTTAGCTGAGCTGCTTGTTCAGGGGTTACTTTGGCTTGAACAGCAATGGGCAAAAATGCGCAGAGCAGCACGCCAGCCACCCCGTAGCGTAGAGATTTCATATCTGTGCCTGCTTAGAAGGAGTAGGAAATATTCAGCGCGACGTTGTCGCGATCGATGAGTGGGTTGTCCTTGCGGGCACCCCAGAACGCGGTGTAACTGAGCTTTCCGCTCAGGCTTTCGCCATACTGCGCACCCAGTTCAATCGTCGAGGACTTGCGCCCCTGGATGAAGTTTTCATTCAGGGCTGGAGAGGTGCCGCTCACGTCCTGGCGAAAGGTCAGGCCGGGGAGTAAATCGATACCTGGCAGGGCGCTCTCGATCATCCCGGTAAAGTTCAGGGTGTAACCCCAGGCGAACGGGGAGAGGTATTCGTAGTTCGGCGTGTCGGTGATGCCACCAGGGACGTAGTTGGCTGCAACCTCACCAACGAGATACAACGCATCGAGCCCCAGGCTTGGACCGAACGCGTGAATCGCGGAGAGCGAGCTGGTGTACAGCTCCCTGCGCTTATACAGATTGATCGAATCAGTGCCGGCGGTACCAAACACGCCGAGATCAATCGGCACACCGCTTGCCCCGCCTGCAAGCAGGGCACCATTTGCCAGCTGCCCCATTTCGTAGCTCATCGAGGGTTCGATGGGAGCATTGGGTCGGTAGGTCAGTTCAAAGCCTACGTTGGTGTCACCGATATTGCTGGACGCGGTGAAACCGAAGAGGCGGATGTCCTCGGGGTAAACCAGGTCATACATCGTGGTATCGAGCATCACCAGGCCATCGACCAGCGGAATGGATGCCGGGTCAACGGCACCCGCGATCGCACAGAGATCGGCGAAGCGTCCACCACCGCCTAGGCTGCAACCGAAGGACTGTCCAGGTTGAACGGAGAGAAATGGCACTTTGCTGTGGTAGTTCAAGTAGTAGAGGCTGAACTCAGTGTTGGCCAGCTCTTCGGACATGTAGCGGATAGCGACGCCAAACTGACCGTCGTCGCGGGCGTCGCGATCATGGCGATAACGCATACCGGCCACGACACCGTCGACGCCGTTCACGCCGGGCACAAACTGCAGCGGAACCCCGGCACCATCGAGCTGATCGCGCAGGTCGATGATGGTGCCGTTGGTTCCCTTGCCGAATATATCGGTGTTATTGAAGAAGGAACCGGTGGGCATTACCTGGTTGCCGCGCCATTCGAGGCCGTAAAAGCCCTCGAGGCTGATGCTCTCGGTCAGCCCGACCTGCAGCGAGATCATGTTCGTTGGAAGGAGCGCTTCTTTCAGGCTCGCGCCTGGAAGAACAATGCGCCCCACATCAACGGGGTTCGCCACATTCAGACCATCGGCGTAGAACAGACCCTCGCCCCAGTTGATCACCTGGCGACCGACGCGCAGGTTGACCGGGACATCGCCAAAATCCCTGTTCCCATACACATAGGCGTCGAGTATTCGAGCACCGCTGCCGAAGCGATTCTTCAGATCCGACGGGAAGCGATCACTGCTGTCGGTGTTATTGAGCGCAAAAGCTCCACCGCTCGGTTTGCGGTCCATGAGTTGGGTGTCGTACCAAGCGCTTCCCCGTAAAAAGAACCCATCATCATCGACTTTCAGATTGAGTTCTGAGGTTATCTTGAACACGTTTGATACGAGTCCCCGACTGTAGTACTCACTGCCGTCGTTGGCGTTAGCGAAGATATTCTGACCGTCACGGACAATGCGTTCGGTCTTCGCGGTTCTATAGATGGCCGAGTACTCAACCACACTGTCAAGCGAAGCCTGCAAGTCATCGACAGGGGTGTCGAAAGAGAATGCAGCAACCTCATGAGAGACCGCGAAGCAGCCCCATGTCACCAATAACGCAGTAGATGTTCTCATTGTTATATGCCTGCCAAGATGAATTATCTCGGCGTACATAACATCAGCAATGGACTAGTCGGTTCGAGCAGACAAGCGGACAAAACGCGGCTTTTTTCGGACATCCATGATAAGTCAGCCACAGTTGGCCGGAATTAGCCTCTCTTGCCCATGCCGCTTATTTGATCTCAATCTTGGGTCGGAGGCTTCAGCAATAGTAGTGGACAGACCACGATTAATTTCGCTTCTACTTGATCAGTTCAGCCAAAACCGTGACCCCCTATTGTCCATGCTGGTGTGGGGAGTGGGCATGGTCATCGTCCATGGTGGAGGGCATGGGCTACGCTGAGCTTTTACTCGGTTTAAAGATGCCGGAGCGAGGCGCGAGCATCACCGCTCATGTCACCACTGGGTAGAGACGAATGTCATGACCGATAAGATTTCAGCCTGTCACGACTGGCTGCTTTCGACCCATGCGGACGGTGGCGACAGGCAACAGCCGGCCAACGGCCGGCAGTCAGCAGCGCCAACATCGTGGCTTGAGAATCATCTGGCCGGCATCCGCTTCGGTTCGCGGGGAACAGGGTATTTCAGCGACTCTCTGCCGGACGCGGGCCACCTCCTCGTGACTCGACATGCACGCCGAGCCCCGTTTGCCCCGGCGCGATCTCCGGGCGCAGGGTGAGCGCCGGGATTTCGTAGGCACCGGCATTCTGGGGGCGAAAGGGTATTGGCGTGGCGGTGAACAGTTCGTCCAGGCGTTGCCCAAGCTGGTCGCAGATCGAAGCGTAGAGGGCATCGTCGATCTTGCCGGTGCGGTAGACCACGAATGGTGGCAGGACGTCGAAGCCGGGGTAATAGAAGATGCCGTGGTGGATCGGGAAGAGCAACTCGTCGATCGGGCCGTTGATGCCGCGCGGACTGTAGTGCGGTTCCCAGCCGCCGGTGGTGACGATCAGCATGGCGCGCTTGCCGGCCAGCGTGCCTTCGCCGTAGCGGTCGCCCCAGCGGGTGTCGGAATGCTCGCCCACGCCGTAGGCGAAACCGTAGGCATAGACGCGCTCCACCCAGCCTTTGAGGATGGCCGGCATGGAGAACCACCACAGCGGGAACTGCAGGATGACGGCATCCGCCCACAGCAGTTTCTCCTGTTCGTGCACGATATCCAGACTCTGCAGGCCGTTCTCGTAGGCATGTTTGGAGTCGAGGGAGGGATCGAAGCGCTCGCCGGACCGGCGCTCGATGCTATCGTCGGCATCGAGCTGCGCTTTCCAGTTCATTGCATAGAGATCCGAGATCTGGACGCTGTGACCAGCGGATTCTAGGTGTTTGACCGTGAAGTCCTTGAGCGAGCCGTTGAGGGAACGGGGTTCGGGGTGGGCATAAACGAGCAGGATATTCATGGGTGGGCCTCCAAGGATTGCGTGCGGGCAGGATGGAGGTTTGCCGGGTATAGTTGAAATGAATATCCGATATCCCAGGTATTGCGGTGAGTAATCTCGGAAGGCTGGACCTCAACCTGCTGGTCACCCTGGATGTACTGCTGGCGGAGCACAACGTTACCCGTGCGGCGGAGCGGCTGAACCTGTCACTGCCCGCGGTGAGCGTGCACCTTGCCAAGCTGCGGGAGTTCTTCGGCGATCCGTTGCTGTTGCCGGGCCCGCGCGGTATGCGCCCCACCGCCTGGGCGGACGAGCTGCGCGAGCCGTTACGTCAGGCACTGGAGGTGCTGGGGCACGCGGTGTCGCCCGCACGGCCCTTCGATCCCACCGAGGCCAGACATACCTGGCGGGTCATGGCGTCCGACTACGGCGAATCGACCATTGTGCTACCGGCCCTGGCCGGGTTGCGCACGGCGGCACCGCATACCCAACTGGCCGTGCTGGAGCTGGTACCGTCGCGCATCGCCCGGCAGGCGGAGCGGGGCGAGATCGACCTGGCATTTCATATCCTGGAGGATGCGCCGCAGGGGCTTCACGGTCGCACCCTGTTCGCGGAGCGCTACGTGCTAGCGGGCCGGGCGGGTCATCCCGAACTGGGAGCGCCGCTTACGCTGGAACGATTCTGTCGGCTCGAGCATGTCATCGTGTCGCCGAATGGCGGTGGTTTTCACGGCGTGGCCGACGAGGCGCTGGCGGCGGCGGGTCTGTCGCGCCGGGTGGCGCTTTCCGTGCCACACTTTCTGTTCGTCGTGTCGGCGCTGCTAGGCACGGACCTGGTGGCGATGCTGCCCGAGCGCCTGGTTCGCGGCAACACTGCACTGCAGGTGGCCGAGCCGCCCGTTAAGGTGCCGGGCTACCAGATGGTCATGCTCTGGCATGAGCGCTGCCATCGCGACCCCGCGCATCGCTGGCTCCGCGAGCACATCGCCGCGGCGGTTTAGCGAGCCGGCGACACCGCCGGCTACTTCAGTTCAGCCGCGAGCGTCTGGATGGGACGAAAAAGGGGACGTATATATGGGTCAACCCGCTCGCTTTTAACCGACGACCCCCGGCAAGAGTGAATACACTATGCCCCCGATTACCCTGGGCCATAAATATGGCTGCATCGCACAAGGAACTCGCCTCCATGGCCTCTGCAGATAAACAGCAAAAACGCGCCCAGCGGGCCAAAGCCAAGGCCAAGCAGAACCGTTCGGGCAAGGCCAAAGCCAATGTCGTGCATCCGCTGCTGGCCAATCCGCTGATCAACGAGCCGTTCGATGATGTGGAAATCGACCTGAGCACCTTCGACTTCAAAGACATCGAGGAGAACGGTTTCGACCCGGCGCTTTTCGACGATCTGTTCCAGACGATGAGGCTCGGCGAGGGCATTAGCCTGCTCGCGATGTGCCTGGTGTTCCTGCAATACCCGGTGTTGGAGCTGGTGGTCGCCGAGGAAGCAGAAGACGCGGCCACCGACTTTATGATGGGCCTGCTGATCACCTATCGCGGGATCTTCCACGATGAAGACGAAGACACGGCAGTGGAGTGGATCGGCAGCGCCGCTTTCCAGAATGCCTACAACGAAGCGTCGATGATCCTGCAGAAGAAAAACGCTCGCGGCACCCCAGGTACCCGCGTTTAGCAGCTACTGTTGGCACGTCCATTCGGCTGTAAATAAATTCGTTGCCTTTTCATTTGGGCAACCGCGCTGGCACTCTGCAGGGTTGAAGCCACCCAAACCCTGCGCTACTCAGGGCGGAAGATCGAATCCCTCATTAACAACTGCGCTGCCGGTTAATGGGGTATGTTGCCGACTCCCCGGTTCAGTACCGTCCAGTTGCTACCGCTTGAGTACTCAATGCTGATCTCCGTCTTATCCAACGGCCAGTCACCAACACCTCCTGCGCAATTCGAACCCGCCGTGCCATGGTGGAGTTTTACTAAAACAGTTTTGGCTGCGACGGCCCTGACATTGGTGCGTGACGGGCGGCTCGATCTGGACGCTCAACTTCCTGAGCGCGCATATACCCTGCGCCAACTCCTGCGGCACGAGGCGGGACTCGCAGACTATGGCGAGCTTCCCGAATACCACGCCGCCGTTGCCAATCATGAAGCGGCATGGTCAGCGGACGAGATGATGCGTCGTATCGATGGTCACCAGCTTCGATATAGCCCCGGAACTGGTTGGCGCTACTCGAATGTTGGCTACATGCTCGTAGCGAGGCTTATCGAACGTACAGCGGACCTGCCGCTTGAAGAAGCCGTCAAGCAGCGGGTATTGGCTCCCCTCGGTATTTCGACTACGCGTTTCGCAACGGAGCGCGCGGATCTACACGGGGAATACCTCGGCAGTTCGTTGAACTACGACCCGGCTTGGGTCTACCACGGATTGTTGATCGGTCCCGTTTCACAGGCCGCTTTTCTGCTGGATCGTTTGCTTGCCGGAGAACTTCTTCCCGCCAACTTGCTTCAGGACATGCTGACGACCCGAGTACTGGGCGGCCCGATTACCGGACGCCCCTGGGTTTCGCCGGGATACGCTCTGGGTCTGATGCGAGGCTCTATCGAAGGCGGCTTGACCCTGTCTGGACATACTGGCTGTGGGCCTGGAAGTGTTGTGGCGGTCTATCGCGGCTCTGTTGGTGAAAAATCGGCGTGCTGCGCAGCTTTTTCGCGGGATTCACATGAGGGCGATATCGAGGCACACGTTGTCCAGCAAATCCGTAAGGCGCTGGGAATAGTGCGCTGACGGCATTCGTCCAGTCATACCTGACGCCGAGTGGAGGTCAGCCTCTGGTTAGCGATTGAACCCAACTGATGTCTACTTTGGGTCAAATATTCGCTTTCACCCAAAGGCTTGCCGAGCCTGTTTTTAACGCCGTATCGGCAACGCAGGTAGTTTTTCAACGGCCTGCTAGCGTCCGGTCTGCAACTGGTGAAGCGCTCCATCAACCAGCGCCAGCAGTTCATCAATGGCCTGGGTGGCGCGCTGGAAGTAGGCCTTGGCGGCAATTACTGGCTGTTCCCGGCCCAGCAGTTCCTGCTCGATGCATTGCACAAAGTCCTCCACCACCTGCTCGCAACGGCGCAGGTGGAAGGCGCTGGCCTGCGGGTGCTGGGTCGCGTGCTGCTGCAGGGTGTCGAAGGCGCTGCCGGCCTGTAGCTGGATTTTCTGCTGGAGAAAGCGCAGGCGCACCCGCTGTTCGGCACTGCTTTGTCCTGCCGCGGCGATGCCGGTGCCCAGGGCGCGGGCCTGGCCGGCCCATTCTGCCGCCTGCAACACATCGCGCCAGATGCACGGCAGGTAGCTCAGCTCGGCGCGGCCGTTGCTCAGGTCGATTTCGCTGGCCACATCTTCCATCAGAAAGATGCTGTTGCGAATGATCAGGTGGTGCTGCGCCAGGTTGTTGGCCGGGTCGCTGCTGCGGCCGTCGCGCATCCGCGACCAGTGATCGATCAGGCCGCTCCAGGCATCTTTATGGGTGCTGGCGAGGGCCTGGGCGGTGCCGATATGGCGGTCCAGTTCCTGGCGGGTGGTGGCCAGGTCCTGGCTCAGGCTCTGGTCGCCGCAGAGCACGCCATTGCTCAGGCCGCGATGACGCTGCAAACCGGCAATCAGGGCGCGCAGCAGGCTTAGCTGGCGAATATTCAACTGCCTGTGCTTCAGCTTCTGCAGGCGCATGCGCCGATGCAGGCCGTAACAGAGCAGGCCGAGCAGCAGCAGGGTGGCGACGCTGGCCAGTAACGCGGCGGATTCATGCATGTTGCTTACCCCGTCAGATGAGCCAGATGGTGGGCGATGGTGCGCGCCTGATCGGCCGCCTGCAGGTTGTCGGCATTGCCCTGGCGCACGCGGTCGGCCAGCTCGGCGATTTCCGCCACGGCCTTGCCTTGTTGCTCGGTGCTGACCGCCACCTGTTCGACCTGTTCGGTCAGGTGGCGGGTGCGCTGCTGCACTTGGCCGAGCAGCTCGCGCACCGTGGCTGAGCTGTCTGCACTGCGATGGGCCAGCTCGGCGAGGCTGGAGACCTGCACCGTGGCACTCTGGATATGCGCCTGGACGGATTCGATATTGCGGCTGATTTCGGCCGCCGATTCCTGGCTGTGCAGGGCCAGGCGGCGCACCTCGTCGGCCACCACGGCGAAGCCGCGGCCGCTTTCCCCGGCGCGCGCGGCCTCGATGGCGGCATTTAGCGCGAGCAGGTTGGTTTGCGTGGCGATGCCGCGGATGGTGCCGGACATCTCATTGATGGTGTGCGAGTTGCTGTGCAATTGCAGGATCAGCTCGTTGGTGGCGATGGCTTGCTGCGCCATCTCGGACACCTGCTGCACCAAATTGGTGAGCTGTTCGATGCTGTCGGCCAACTGCCCGCTGGCCAGTACGCTGGTCTGCCGCGACTCATCTGCCAGCACCGCCACCTGCACAATGCTGACATTCAGCTGCTCGACCGCCGCGGCCGCGACGGTGGCCGACTCGCTCTGGCCCTCGGCATTGCGGGTCACCAGGGCGGCGCTCTGCTCGAGTTCGTGGGAGGAGTGGGAGATTTCATCCAGACGCTGCTGCAACAGCTGCTGCTGGCGCTGGGCCTGATGCAGCCACTGTTGCAGGCTGCGGCCGATAGGTTGCAGCAACAGCCATTGCGCGCCGCCGAAGGGTTGCTGCGCGCCTTGCGGCGTGGCGCTTTCGCAATAGTGCTGGAGGCGCTTTAGCTCCTGCGCCAGCGACCACAGCGAGGCAATGCCCAGGTAGGCCAGCAAGGCCCAGAGCGGGGCGCTGGGCAGCTGGGGGAACAGGCCCATCAACACGAAGCCAGCCAGCGCCACCAGCAATTGCAGGCGAATCATGCCGGTCATGCCCAGTTCGCGCAGAAGCAGAAGCCCGGGGTAGGTAAGCCATTTCATGGTTGCGGTACTCCAGTTTCCAAAAAAAACGCCTGAAGCCCTGCGAGCTATCCGCAGCGGGTCCAGGCGCCATTGCCTTGCAGGAACGAGTCCTGTCGATCTGATATGTCGATGTGGAGTGATAGGCAAGAGTGATGCCATGCAGGCCGGGGGGCGGGAACTACAGCAATGCGCAGAGAAAGAAGTGGCGTCGCGCCTACTGACTTAATTGCTGGTTCTCACGGCGCTGATGCCCTGATCCATCGTCTTCGACCAATGGATCAGCCACGGCGCTTTTATCCTTGAGTCAGCTTTCGGCAACTGTGGCAGTATACCCCTATGGGTATATTTCTATGGGCAATAGGAGGATGTATGCGCTTCATTACTGCAGCGCTTTTGAGTTCGCTGAGCATGGGGGCTTATGCCGACAATTATCAGGCCCTGACTGCCGAAGGGGCCGCGCTGATTCCGCCCTTTCAGCAGCAGCTACTGGCTACGGTCAAGACGGCGATGCAGTCCGGCGGGCCGGTCAAGGCTGTGGAGGCCTGTCAGTTGCTGGCCCCGCAGATCGCCAGCGAGCACAGCCAAAGCCCGTGGAAGGTTGGGCGCACGGCCTTGAAGGTGCGCAACCCGGCCAATGCCGCGGATGCCTGGGAGAAGCAGGTGCTGGAGCAGTTCGCCAAGCGCGCCGAGGCGGGCGAAGCGCTTGCCGATATGCTGCACTCGGAAGTGGTCGCGGGTGAGCTGCGCATGATGAAGGCCATTACCACCGGCGAGCCTTGCCTGGCCTGTCACGGCAAGAACATAGAGCCGGCGCTGGCCGCGGTGATTGATGTAGGCTACCCGCAAGACGAGGCACGCGGCTTTGCCCTGGGCGAGCTGCGCGGTGCCTTTACATTGCGGCGTACTGTAGATGACGGAAATGATTGAAGCCGAACAGTTGCAACACCGAGATTCCCTGCTCAAGCGTCTGGCCCGTGTCGAGGGCCAGATACGCGGTATCCAGGCCATGATCAAGCGCGGCGATGAATGCGAGTCCATTGCCCAGCAGTTCAGCGCTGCGCGCAAGGCGCTGGATAAGGCCTATCAGGAAATGCTCATCTGCCTGGCCGAGGATGCAATCCTCAGCCCGGATCAGAGCAACCAGGAAAAGCTGATGCAGCTGCGGGCCATCTTCACCAAGTACACCTGATCGCCTAGGGCCTACTGCCGTTCGATCGTGACGAAACGGCGGCGGGCACTAGCAGGCCGTTTTAAAAAGCGCTACCCCCATACTCTGTTGTGTTCAGGCATTTGGTGCCTAAATCTAGAGGCTGACTCCGTAGGGTGCGCCGCACCGGGGCTAGTCACGAGCTCTTGGTGCGCGGCAGCCCCTACGGATTATTCGACCCTGCTTTAGGGCAGCGTGGCGGGGTTGGCGGTGCTGTTGAGGCGGCGGGCCTGCTTGAGGTAGCTGGTCAGCTCGCGCGCCGGCAGCGGCTTGCTGTAGAAGTAGCCCTGACCTTCGTTGCAACCCTGGGCAATGATGTAGGCCTCCTGCTCGGCGGTTTCCACCCCTTCGGCGATCACCTGCATGCCCAGGCTCTTACCCAGCTGGATAATGGCGCGCACGATGGTGGCGTCGTCTTCGTCATCCAGCAGATCTTGCACGAAGCTCTTGTCGATCTTGATCTTGTCCAGCGGCAGGCTCTTGAGGTAGCTCAGCGAGGAGTAGCCGGTGCCGAAGTCGTCAATGGCGATCAGCGCCCCGGAGCGGCGCAGGCTGAGCAGGTGCTGGGCGGCGGTATTGATGTCTTCCATCAGGCCGGTTTCGGTGACTTCCAGCTCCAGGCTGCGCGGTGGCAGGCGGTAGATCTGCATCAGGTTGTTGACCACCCGTGGCAGCTCGGAGTGGTGCAGTTGCACGGTGGACAGGTTGACCGCCATGCGCAGTTCGCTGAAGCCCTGATCGTGCCATTCGCGCAGCTGGCGGCAGGTCTGGTCGAGAATCCATTCACCGATGGCAATGATGGTGCCGTTCTGCTCGGCTAGGGGGATAAACAGGTCGGGCGGAACCAGGCCGTGTTGAGGGTGCTGCCAGCGCAACAGCGCTTCTACACCGACCACGCTGTGGTCGCGGTAATCCACCTGGGGTTGGTAAACCAGGTACAGCTGGTCGAGTGCCAGAGCGTCGCGCAGGTCTTTTTCCAGTTCGCGGCGTCGGCGCATCTCGCTGTCGACGCTGGCGATATAGAACTGGTAGCGGTTGCGCGAGCGGCTCTTGGCCAGGGTCATGGTCTGTTCGGCTTTCTGCAGCAGCTTCTCGGTGCTGTCGCCGTCTTCGGGGAACAGGGTAATGCCGATGGTGGCGCGCAGGCGTACTTCCTGGTTGTCCAGCATAAAGGGCGTATCGAGGTCATCGAGTACGCTCTGGGCCAGTTCGGCGGCCTCATAGGGTTGCTCGATATCGGCCTGGACCAGAGCGAACTGGTCGCCGCCCAGGCGGGCCAGCGCACCGAGGCGGCCGCTGTGGCCGCGCAGGCGATCGGACAGGGCCAGCAGCAGCTGGTCGCCGGTCTGGTAGCTGAACTGCTCGTTGATGCCCTTGAAGTCGTCCAGGCCGACGCACAGCACCGCGACCCGGCGCTGCAGGCGGCCGGCGTCGTCGAGGATCTGGTCGAGCTGTTGTTGCAGTTGCTGGCGGTTCGGCAGGCCGGTGAGGAAGTCGTACTGGGCCATGCGCAGCAGGCTGTTTTCCGCTTCGCGGCGCAGGTGGGTGTTGCGTTCGATGGAGGAGAGCAGCTGGTTGGCGGTGTTGATCCACAGGCCCAGTTCGTTCTTCTCGTTGCCCTTGAGCATCGGCAGTTTGTGTTCGCTGGGGCGGTCGGGGTTGATGCTGGTCA
Organism: Pseudomonas sp.; assembly: GCF_035512415.1. Taxonomy (GTDB): domain Bacteria; phylum Pseudomonadota; class Gammaproteobacteria; order Pseudomonadales; family Pseudomonadaceae; genus Aquipseudomonas. The sequence continues at coordinate 15,001 of NZ_DATKDZ010000012.1, forward strand.
GGTGCTCGATGATTTTCGACAGCGGCTTGGTCAGCAGCCAGTGGTAGACCAGATAGAGCACCAGGCCCATGGCCAGGGCGCGCAGCACACCGGAGATAAAGATGATTACCGAGTTGGTGACGAAGCTCTGGCCATAGGGGGCGGTGTCGAGGGTGATGCTGAGGTCGCCGTAGTACTCGCTGTAGGGACCGCGGCCGACCAGCTGGGTGGTGAAGTTCTGTTCCTTGCCGAGGATCGGGTCGGTCAGCCAGCGGGTCGGTATATCGACCTGCTCGCGAGCCTTTTCCGCCAGCATGGGTTCGTTTGGGTGGCCAATGGCGGCAACGCGCACCGACTCGTGCTGGAACAGCCCTTCGATAACCTGCATACCCATCTCCCGGTCCAGGCTGTACACCGCCTGGGTCGAGGGGTCGCGGAACATGCCGAGAATACGTTGGGCATCGTTGGCCACGGCCTGACGTGTCTTGTACACGTCGAAGATGATCTGTGCGCAGCTCAGAACCACCCCCACGACCAGCGCCGAGAGCAGTACCACGCGCAGCAGTTTCAGGGACAAGCTGTTCTTGAGTTCCAGCTTCAAGTGGTGGTTCCTTGTTCGAGGCCTTAGGCGTCAGACGCTACTGAGTATTGGCAAAGTCGCGCTTGCAGTCAAAGGGCCATTACCAAAGTTTATTGCGCACTCTGCTGCGGTAGCTGGAGCCGTGTTTGTGCCGAAGCGGCAAGGACTCAGAATTGTATCGGCAGCCCTGCCATGGGACTTGAATGGTGTGGTTTATTTGCCCGGGGGCGGTCGACGGGCGGTGTCCATCATACGGCGTGGTCGTGGGTGGCGGGGTTATGACGGGGAAATCCTTAGCCCTATACGTGAAAACCCGGCCAGATGGCCGGGTTTTCAGGCTGTAACGTGGTGCTTAGGCGGCGTAGTTTTTCGCTACGAAGTCCCAGTTAACCAGGTTCCAGAACGCCTCGACGTACTTCGGACGCATGTTGCGGTAGTCGATGTAGTAGGCGTGTTCCCAAACGTCGCAGGTCAGCAGCGGGGTGTCGCCGCTGGTCAGCGGGCAGCCGGCACCGATGGTGCTGGCCAGAGCCAGGGAACCGTCAGCCTTCTTCACCAGCCAGCCCCAGCCGGAACCGAAGGTGCCGATGGAAACCTTGCTGAACTCTTCCTTGAACTTGTCGAAGGAACCGAAGGCGGCGTTGATCGCGTCAGCCAGGGCACCGGTCGGCTGGCCACCGGCGTTAGGGGCCAGGCAGTTCCAGTAGAAGGTGTGATTCCAGACCTGCGCAGCGTTATTGAAGATGCCGCCCGAGGAGGTCTTGACGATCTCTTCCAGGGTTTTGCCTTCGAACTCGGTGCCAGGTACCAGGTTGTTCAGGTTCACGACGTAGGTGTTGTGGTGCTTGTCGTGGTGGAATTCCAAGGTTTCCTTGGAAATGTGCGGCTGCAGGGCGTCATGTGCGTAGGGCAGCGGCGGCAATTCGAAAGCCATTGTCTATCTCCTAATCAGGTCAGGTGCGGTGTGCGCGAAGCCGATCACGGGCGGCCATAAATAAGCGGCGTGAGTTATCTCTTTGCGCCGCAAGCCTTGGATCATAGCACTGGCCCTGCGCCTTAAACACGCGCCAACTGTGTGGGAAACGACCCCCGGCGTGTTGCTTCAGGGCCGTTTTAGAGCATGCCGGGGTTGCTCAGCAGCTGCCAGGCAATGCTGAACATCATCAGTGCCACACCCAGATCGATAAAGCGCCAAGTGCTTGGGCGCGCCAGCCAGGGGGCAAGCCAGGCTGCGCCGAGGGCCAGGCAGAAGAACCACATTAATGAAGCGCTGGCCGCGCCCAGGGCATAGGCACCGGGCACCGGCTGCTGCGCGCCGAGTGAGCCGATCAGCAGCACGGTGTCCAGGTAGACGTGCGGGTTGAGCAGGGTGACGGCCAGGGCCGCCAGCAACACCGCCCGACGTGAACGCGGTCCGCTCTGGGCCACCTCGTTCAGGGCCTGGGGCCGGCAGGCCCGCAGCAGTGCCTGAGCGCCATACCAGAGCAGAAAGGCCGCGCCACCCCAGCGTGCCACGCCCAGCAGAACCGGGTTCTGCGCCAGTACGGCAGCCAGGCCGAACACGCCGGCAGTGACCAGCAGGGCATCGCAGACCACACAGAGCAACGCCACCGGCAGGTGATGCTCGCGGCGCAGGCTTTGCGCCAGTACAAAGGCATTCTGCGCGCCGAGGGCGATGATCAGGCCGGCGGCGATCAGTAATCCATTTAAATAGCTTTGCCACATGGTTGTTCTCCTTTTGCTGGTGGCCAGTTTGTTGTGCTTGGCTGTATAAGAAAAACCAATCTTGCTGATGACTCATTAGGAGAACTGATTTGTTCGACTACAAATTGCTTGCCGCCCTGGCGGCCGTGGTGGAGCAGGCCGGTTTCGAACGGGCGGCCCAGGTGCTGGGGTTGTCACAGTCGGCGGTGTCGCAGCGGATCAAGCTGCTTGAGGCGCGGGTGGGTCAGCCGGTGTTGTTGCGCGCCACGCCGCCGGTGGCCACCGAGGTCGGTCAGCGCCTACTCAACCATGTGCAGCAGGTGCGTTTGCTGGAGCGCGATCTGCAGGGGCAGGTGCCGGCGCTGGATGAGGGCGGCCTGCCCGAGCGGCTGCGTATCGCCCTCAACGCCGACAGCCTGGCGACCTGGTGGGCGGCGGCGGTGGGCGAGTTCTGCGCTCGCCAGCGTTTGCTCCTGGACCTGGTGGTGGAGGATCAGGATGTCGGCCTCAAGCGCATGCGTGCCGGCGAGGTGGCAGCCTGTGTCTGCGCCAGCGAGCGTCCGGTGGCGGGCGCGAGGGCCGTACTGCTGGGCGGGATGCGTTACCGCGCCCTGGCCAGCCCGGGCTTTGTCGCCCGGCACTTTCCCCGGGGAGTGACGGCGGCGGCACTGGCGCAGGCCCCCGCTATTGTCTATGGCCCTGACGATCAGCTGCAGCACCGTTACCTGTCTGCCCTGGGCGTTGAGGGCGGTTTTCTTCACCATCTCTGCCCCTCGTCAGAGGGCTTTGTGCGCCTGGCCGAGGCCGGCTTCGGCTGGGGGCTGATGCCCGAGTTGCAGGTGCAGGCCGAGCTGGCCCGCGGCAGCCTGGTCGAACTGCAGCCGGAAAGAACCCTGGATGTGCCGCTGTACTGGCACCACTGGCGCAACGGCGGCGAGTTGCTCGGTGAGTTGACCCGCCACCTCTGCCAGGCGACTGCCGCGTGTCTGGTGACGCTGCACTGAAGCCAGGGCTCAGGAGATCAGCACTTTGCCCGAGCCCGGCAGTTGCTCGACGCAGCGCTCGCCGAGCAGCCTGGATGGGGTGAAGTAGCCGCCGGGGCCCTGGTAGTCGAGCAGGTGACGGACCGCCAGCAGCGCTCCGTGCACGGTGACGTCATAGCCGTTGGCAGTTTCCAGGCGTGCACTTCTTACCTCGCCGGCGGCATTGCGTACTTCGCCCCACAACCAGGTGCGCTGGCGCTCGCGGGTGGCGGCGTCGGGGCCCTGAACGCGTTTGCTGATCAGCGCCTTGAGCCAGTTCTGCACCCCGTCCAGGCCGAGCAGGGGGCGTAGCGGGTCGATCAGCCGCATCAGCAGGGCCACGGTAGTAGGGGCGGGCAGGTAGACCTCGATATTGTCGATGCCGGTGGAATGGTAAGCGGTCGAGACATCGCCCCAGGGGATGGTCACCGCCGGTTTTTCTCCGCGGCCGAAGTTGATCGCGCGGCGCTTGTAACCCAGCGGCACGTCGGTGATAACCCCGGCGCGGCGCACCTTGCCGCCAAACTTGAGGCCTTCCACCGAGGTTTTTGCCGTACCGGGCGACAGCCCGCTGCCACTGTCGAAGCCCAGGGCCAGGTGCGTGGCATCCGGCATGGCCTGATGCAGGCAGGCGGCCAGGCAGTCGCTGGGGATGACATCGAAACCTACGCCGGGGCACACCACCAGGCCCAGTTCGCGGGCCTGGGCATCGCGGCGGTGGGCCGCCTCGAACACGCCGATCTCGCCGGTGATATCCACATAGTGGGTGTTGCTGGCCAGGCAGGCGTCGAGCATTGGCGCGCTGGTGGCGGAAAACGGTCCGGCGCAGTGGGCGACCACGGCGATGTCGGCCAGCGCCTCGCGGGCCCGCTCAGGCTGATGGATGTCGAACACCCGGCACTCCAGGCCGAGCAGGCTGCCCAGGGCATGCACCGCCGCCGGGTTGCGCCCAGCCAGAATGGGCGTGAGGCCCTGGCGCTTGGCTTCGCTGGCCAGCAGGTGGCCGGTGTAACCGTTGGCTCCGTAAATCATCCAGTTGCTGGCCATCCTGTACTCCTTGGTAGGTTGTTTGCGCTGACAGCTTAGCCGCTACGGCCGTTGCCGTTGGTTTGACGCGGGTGCCAGGAGTCGCTGTTCTGGCCGGCAAGGTCACGAGCGGCCGCAGCGGACGCTGCTAGAGTGGGCAAGGGCTTGAGTACAGGGGACGGTAATGAAGATTCTGGTAACCGGGGCCAGCGGCTTTATCGGTGGGCGTTTTGCCGATTTTGCCCTGACGCAGGGCCTGGAGGTGCGGGTCAATGGGCGACGCGCCGAAGGTATGCAGGCGCTGCGCGAGCGTGGTGGCGAATTCGTCCAGGGCGATCTGGCCGACCCTGCGCTGGCGCGGCAGCTGTGTCGCGATGTCGAGGCGGTGGTGCATTGCGCGGGTGCGGTGGGAGTATGGGGCAGCTACGAGCATTTCTATCAGGCCAATGTTGGCGTTACCGAGAACCTGATCGACGCCTGCGTCGAACAGGGCGTGCGCCGTCTGGTGCACCTGTCTTCGCCTTCGGTGTATTTCGATGGCCAGGCCCATGTCGGGCTCAAGGAAGAACAGCTGCCCCGGCGTTTCTCCGACCACTACGGCAAGACCAAGTATCTGGCCGAGCAGCGGGTGTTCGCCGCCCAGGCCCGTGGCCTGGAGGTGTTGGCCCTGCGCCCGCGCTTCGTCACCGGCGCGGGGGATACCAGCATCTTTCCGCGCCTGATTAATATGCAGCGCAAGGGCCGCCTGGCGATCATCGGCAATGGTCGCAACCGGGTCGATTTCACCAGCGTGGACAACCTCACCGCGGCCTTGCTGAGCGCGCTGCAAGCGACGGGGCCGGCGCTCGGGCAGGTATACAACATCAGCAATGGCGAGCCGGTGCTGCTTTGGGAGGCGGTCAATTACGTGCTGCAGCGGCTCGATCTACCGCCGGTCAGCCGTCATCTGCCTTATCCCCTGGCCTATGGTGCGGCCGCGCTTAACGAGGGACTGTGCCGGCTGTTGCCCGGGCGTCCGGAACCCAGCCTGTTTCGCCTCGGGGTGGTGGTGATGGCCAAGGATTTCTCCCTGGATATCAGCCGTGCCCAGCACTATCTGAACTATCAGCCCAGGGTCGATCTGTGGACCGCGCTGGATGAGTTCTGCCAGTGGTGGCAGGTTCGCCAGCCCACTTGAGACCTGGCCTCAGGCGTAGACCCGTTGGCCACGATAGATGCGTACCGAGCCGCTGTTGGCCACATGGGCGGCCTCCAGCAGCAGCGGGTGACCGGCCTGCATGCGTGGGGCCGGGGCCTGCGGGGCGGTGTTGAAGGGGTTGTCGCTGAGCTCTGCCAGGCGCTGGCCGAGTTGCCGGGTCTGTTCGTCGCTGGAGTCGAGGCAGGCACTGAGCATGGCGTTGATCGCGTCCGGTTGGCTCAGGCGAATATCCACGGCCTGTTCTTCGCGCAACCTGCGGCGTAAAGCCTGCATGCAATCCAAAACTGCTTTGTTCAGTTCCATATGCCTTCCCCTGGTGGTTGTGCCTGCTCCGGGTTCGTCTTGTCGCGAAACCGCGGGTAAATGTCGCAATGGGGTAAATGCAAAGCTTGTACCAGTTCACAAAAACGCGAATTTCGTGGTCTGCAGGCCGCAGCCGTGGGCTATTGCGCCCTTCGTCGGTGCGTATTGCACCTGTGTTGCGCAACGCTGAAGCGGGGCCGGTAGGGTCTGTTGCCGTTTCGCTCGCGGCCGCGCCGGAGCCAGTTTTAGTGCGAGGCAAGGCACGAGACACGAAGTTTGGTTGTTCCAAATGAGTGTCGAGAAACGCAGCATCGCGCTAAAACTGGCCCGGCCCTTCGGGTTGCGCGGAAAATCTCGCCATGCGGTGTTGTAGGACTTGGCAAGGGGACACCATTACCTGCGTCCTACGCCTAGCCTGGCGAGATTTTTCGCAGCAACGTGGCTCGCGACGAAACGGCAACAGACCCTAGCCGTTATACTGCGCGGCATTTCGCGCCATTAGCACTTTCTTGAAGGTTGACCCATGCGTAACGATGCCCACGACGAACTCGATCATGTGCCCAGCCTGAGGGCCGGCGTGCGCGATCACGACGATTTCGCCGCCGATCACCACGAACCCGCCGCAGCGCCTGCGGCCTATAGCCGTGCGGCACCGGTTAAAAGCGCCAGCACCGGGCCACTCTGGGCCCTGGTCGGCGCGCTGATGATCGCCCTCGGCGGTTTGGGCTGGTGGAGCTTCCAGCAGATCAAGCTGATGGAGCAGCAACTGGTTGCCACCCAGGAAAGCTTCGCCCGTATCAGTGAGGAAGCGGCTGGGCGCATTCAGGATATTTCCGGCAAGGTGGTGGCCACCGAGTCCAGCGTTACCAGCGGCAGCGAAGCGCTCAAGTTGCAGGTCAAGCAACTGGAAAGCAAGCTGGTCGAGCTGAGCAAGCAGCAGCAGGCCGTGGCCGGCCAGCAGAGCGGCCAGGGCAAGCAGATCGAACAGTTGGCGGCCGAGCTGAAAAGCCAGCAGGGTGTCACCGGGAAATTCGAGAGCAGCCTGAAAACCCTGGGCAGTGAGCAGGCCACACTGAAAGGCCAGCAAGCGAAATTGCAGACGGCGCTGGTCGATACCAGCAAGTTCGACGCTCAGTTCAAGAGCCTGAGCGGCGAGGTTGAGGCCTTGAAGAAGATCGGCAACCCCAACCAGGCCATCTCCCGCCTGGAGCAGGACATTCTGGTGCTCAAGAGTGACCTGGAAACCCGCCCGGCGGCCAGCAGCAATACCGCCGAGTTCGATGCTTTCCGTGCGCAGATGACCCGCAATATCAGCACCCTGCAGGCTCAGGTGCAGAATCTGCAGCAGCAGATCGACGCGCGCTGAGTTAGGCGTAAACAAAGAAGCCCGCCAATTGGCGGGCTTCTTTGTTTGCGGTGGTTAAACCCCGCATAGGCGCGGGAAAAACTCTGTGGGAGGCGCTTCAGCGGCGAGCTTTTGCTAACCCTATCGCGGCTAAAGTCCCTCTCCGGCAGAAGAGCTGCGTCTATGTCGCGTCAGGTTACAGCGTTGGGTAGTCGAGATAGCCGACCGGGCCTTGGCTGTAGAAGGTTTCCGGGTGCGGCGCGTTCAGCTCGGCGTCCTGCGCCAGGCGCGCGGGCAGGTCCGGGTTGGCGATAAACGGCACGCCGAAGGCCACCGCATCGGCCTTGCCTTCAGCCAGCCAGGCATTGGCCTGGTCTTTGGTGAAACGCTCGTTGGCGATAAATACGCCGCCGAAGGCTTCTTTCAGGCTTGGCGACAGGCTGTCGTCGGCTTCCTGCTCACGGGCGCAGATAAAGGCGATGCCGCGTTTGCCCAGTTCCTGCGCCACGTAGGTGAAGGTCTCGGCGCGGTTGGCGTCGCCCATGTCGTGGAGGTCGGCCCGTGGCGACAGGTGTACGCCAACGCGGCCAGCGCCCCAGACTTCAATTGCCGCATCGGTGACCTCCAGCAGCAGGCGCGCGCGGTTTTCCAGGTTGCCGCCGTAGCGGTCGGTGCGCTGGTTGGTGCTGCTCTGCAGGAACTGGTCGGGCAGGTAGCCGTTCGCGCCGTGGATTTCCACACCGTCAAAACCAGCGGCCTTGGCGTTTTCCGCGCCTTGGCGATAGGCCTCGACGATGTCGGCGATTTCCTCGGTAGCCAGGGCGCGCGGGGTGACGTAATCCTTCATCGGCCGCACCAGGCTGACGTGGCCTGCTGGCTGGATGGCGCTAGGAGCCACCGGCAGTTCGCCATTCAGGTACACCGGGTCGGAAATGCGCCCCACATGCCACAGCTGCAGAACGATCTTGCTGCCGGCTGCGTGCACCGCCTTGGTGATATTGCTCCAGCCGCGCACTTGCGCATCCGACCAGATGCCGGGGGTGTCCGGGTAGCCGACGCCCATCGGGGTCACGGCGGTGGCTTCGCTGATAATCAGCCCGGCGCTGGCGCGCTGTACGTAGTACTCGGCCATCAGTGCGTTGGGCACACGGCCTTCATCGGCGCGGCAGCGGGTCAGCGGGGCCATGATGATGCGGTTGTTGAGTTGCAGGTCGCCGATCTGAATAGGGTCGAAAAGCGTGGTCATGGGTGAGCTTCCTTTATGGTGAGGCTGACTAAAAATGGCTAGAGCGCTTGGCTGATATGGTTGAGAAACGCCTGGATGGTCTCTTCATTGCGCTTGAAGAAGTGCCACTGGCCGACCTTCTTGCTGCTGATCAGACCGGCGCGCTGCAAGGTCGCCAGGTGCGCGGACACCGTCGATTGCGACAGCCCGATGCGCTGGTCGATCTTGCCGGCGCAGACGCCGTTTTCCAGCGAATGGTCCTGGTCGGCGAAATAGGCCTGGGGGTCTTTCAGCCAGTGCAGAATGTCGCGCCTCACCGGGTGGGCCAGGGCCTTGATGACCTCGTCAATGTCGAGTTGCATAGGGGCGTTCTCTGTGTGCTGTAACGTCATATCGCGATGGGGCGAACCTTATATCGGTTGTTGGCGATATACAGATCGTTCGTGGCGATAGTCTTCATCACGCGTGCTGATGTGTAAGCTGTGGCCATGAACTACCTCGCGCATCTACACCTGGGCGGCGACGCGCCGGCGCAACTGCTGGGCAGCCTGTATGGCGATTTCGTCAAAGGGCCGCTGGCTGGGCAGTGGCCGGCGGATATCGAAGCGGCGATCCGCCTGCACCGACGCATCGATGTATTCACCGACAGCCACCCGCTGCAATTGCAGGCGCGGGCGCGCTTTGCCGTCGAGCGGCGGCGCTATAGCGGGATCTTGCTGGATGTGTTTTTCGATCACTGCCTGGCGCTGCACTGGGCCGACTATGCCGCCGAGCCACTGCCGCGCTTTACCGGGCGGGTCTATCAGGTGCTGGCCGCCGAACCACGCTTGCCCGAGCGCCTGGCGCTGATCGCACCGCGCATGGCCGCACAGGATTGGCTGGGCAGTTACCGCGAGTTCGCCGTGCTGGAACAGGTGGTGGCGGGGATCGACCGACGGCTGTCGCGGCCCGGCTTGCTGATAGGCGGCCTGGGGGAGCTGGAGCGGTTGTATCAGCCGCTGTTGGAGGATTTTCGCCAGTTCTATCCCGAACTACAGGACTTCGTTGCTCGCGAGCGTGGGCTTGCCGGTTAGGCCGCCTGGCTTTCTGTTTCCGTCCTTGCTGTTTCAGTTGCGGCTGCTGCACCAAACAGCGCGTGGCTGATCGCCTGGTGGGCTGCGCGGGCCAGGGCATTGCGATTCAGATCGCTGCTGGCAATCGGCGTCAGCAGCTGGATTTGCACTTCGCTCAGCTCGCTGTCAAGCAGGCGCAGCAGGTGCGAGAGCATGTCGTCATCGCCGATAAAGGGGGCCACGCTGCAGGGCTTGCCGCCGCGCAGGTAACGGATGGCCACCGGTTGCACATACACGCCGGTGTCGATGGCGCTGCTTAGCAGGCGGCCGTGAAAAGTGCGCAGGCCGAGGCCGTCGGTGGTGGTGCCTTCGGGGAAGATCAGCAGGTTACGCCCGAGCTGCAAATGCCGACCCAGCTGCTGGTTAAGCAGGTTGCTGTCGCTCGATCCACGGCGGATAAACAGGGTGCCGGCCTTGTGCGCGAGCCAGCCGGCCACGGGCCAGGTGCGCACCTCGGCCTTGGACAGAAAGGACAGCGGGGTGAGCATGCCGAGTAGCGGAATATCAGTCCAGGACACGTGATTGCTGACCCACAGCATCGGCTGACGCGGCAGCTCGCCCTGTACCTGCAGGCGAAACGGCAGGGCCGCAGCCAGGCGCGCGAGAAACCAGCGGGTCAGGCGCTGGCGGGTTGGCATCAGGTCGTGCCGGACTAGCCGTTCCAGCGGAGTGATACCCGCCGCCAGCAGGGTGCCGAGGCTGATCACCGCCAGCAGGCGCGCCAGGCGCAGGTATAAACGCAATTTCTTCATCGAGCCCTTCCGCATGCAAAGACACAAACGCCGGCACTGTCTACAGGCTGACGGCGGTAAGAGCAACCCGTACGGCTAGCGGCGCTGCTCGGTGGCGGGTTGCACCCACCCTACACGGCGGCTTTGAAGTGCCGTGCATAGCGCGGGCAGAGCTCATCGCGCTTGAGCAGGATAAACACGTCGGCGACCTGGAAGTCCTGGTCCCAGCATGGCTCGCCGCAGATCTTCGCGCCCAGGCGCATATAGGCCTTGAGCAGCGGTGGCATCTCGGCGATCACGTTGCTCGGCACATCCAGCGCCGGCAGCGGGGTTTTCGGTTCGGCGCGCAGATGCTCGGTGCACAGGTAGCGTTCGCGTAGGCGCTGCATGATCGCCTGGGCCTGGATGCCGCCGTCCTGCATGGAGATGCTGGCGCAACCCATCAAGTAGCGATAACCGCCTTCGTTGAGCACCTCGGCCAGCTCGCCCCAGAGCACGGCGATGGTCGCGCCGTTGCGGTAGGCGGCGTCGACGCAGGTGCGGCCGATTTCCAGCACCGGCCCTTCGAGGTGCGGCAGGCCGTGCAGGCTAAATTCTTCTTCGCTGTAGAAACGCCCCAGGCTGGCGGCAGCGCGGTGGTCGAGCAGGCGGGTAGTGGCCACCAGCTCACCGCTGTTGAGGTCACGCACGCCGATGTGTTGGCAGTGAATGTCGTAATCATCCATGTCCAGGCCCAGTTCGGCACCCTTGAGCTTGGCATCGAATTCGGCACTGAATACGCGAAAGCGCAGCGCCTGTGCTTCGCGCAGGGCGGCAGCGCCGTGTAAGCGCTCGGCCTGCAGGCGACGAGCTGGGGTAGTGCGGTCGCGGGTGATTGCCATCTGGGTCATGCCGTATCTCCGTTAGCCAGCTTTTTGCCTTGCAGCCGGTCGATCTTGTTGGGCAAGCTCAGGCTAGGTAGCGGCGGTGTCACCTCCGTGAATCTTTGGTGATGCTTGTGTGACAGCGACTTCGCTAACCCCAACAAGGAGCAATGCATGCCCTGGCAACAGTTGTTGAGCCCGCAAGCGCGTCTGCCTGTGGCAGATATGGAGGCTTGGTACGCCAGCCTGCTGGAACGCATCGGCAACCCGACCCCGTTGCAGCTGGTCTTGCTTGGCGGACGCCTGGCGGCGACGCCGGGACTGGCGTTTATCGCCGGTTACCAGGGCGCGTTGCGCGCACTCTGGCCGGCCGCGCCCTGGACCCTGGGCGCGCTGTGCGTGACCGAGAACCGCAGCACCCGGCCGGCGGATATGAGTACGCGAATCAGCGCACTGAGCCTCGATGGCCGCAAGGATTTTGTCACCGCCGCCGAAGCTGCCGACTGGTTGCTGGTCGCCGCCCGCGAGGAGACCGCCGGAGCGCCGGTGCAACTGGCCCTGGGTGTGGTGCGCAATGGCGCACCGGGCGTGCGTATCGAGACATTGCCGGCGTTGCCGCTGATGCCGGAGATCAGCCATGGACGTCTGCATTTGCAGGGCGCGCATTGCGAGCGATTGCCCGGCGATGGCTGGGATGATTACGTGAAACCCTTCCGCACTCTGGAAGACACTTATGTGCTGGCGGCGCTGGCGGCCTGGCTGTTTGGCGTGGGCCAGGATTCTGCGTGGCCGCAGGCCCTGCAACTGCGCCTGCTCGGTCTGCTCGCCGGCTGTGCGGAAGTGGCGCGGCAATGCCCAAGCTCTGCCGACGGTCACCTGATGCTGGCCGGCCTGTTTGCCCAGTTCGACAGCCTGCGTGCCGAGCTCGATAGCGCCTTTGCGGCAGGCGATGTGCACTGGGCGCAGCTCTGGCAGCGCGATCAGGGCTTGCTGTCGATTGCCGGCGGCGCACGCAAGAAACGCCTGGAAAAGGCCCTGACGCTGCTCGGTATAACCCTGTAACGCGCAGTAGCCCGGATGCAATCCGGGCAATACCTAGCCTGCCGAACCGCTCCCGGATTTCATCCGGCCTACAGATCGCGCATGCCTCGCTGGTTTGACCCAGATCAGTAAGCGCGGGCCCCGGTGCTGGTAGGCTCGCGGGCTTTCCAAGGGGAACTTGCCATGCGACGCGAACCCATCATTCTGTTCGACAACGGCCACCACCAATGCATGATGTTCGATGACCTGGTCAGCGGCGAAGGGGTGCAGTCCAACCAGTTCCTGATCACCGACCACGAACAATACCTGCTGCTCGATCCGGGCGGCGACCTGACCTATACGCCGCTGTCGTTGGAGCTGTCCAAACACATCCCGGTGCAGGACCTGACCTATATCTTCGCCTCGCACCAGGACCCGGACATCATTGCCTCCCTGGACAAATGGCTGCTGCATACCCGCGCCAAGGTCATCTGCTCCAAGCTGTGGGCGCGTTTTCTGCCGCACCTGACGGCTAACTACCTGGCGCTGAGTCGTGGCATCAACACCTTCGATCGGATCATCGCCCTGCCGGACGGTGGCCAATCCTTCGCCCTGGGCAAGTGCACGCTGAAAGCCGTGCCGGCGCATTTTCTGCACTCGGTGGGCAACTTCCAGCTGTATGACCCGATCAGCAAGATCCTGTTTTCCGGCGATATGGGGGCCTCCCTGGTGGACGACGCCAGCCCGGTGAGCGACTTCATCAACCATGTACCGAATATGCTCGGTTTTCACCGCCGCTATATGGGCAGCAACAAGATCTGCCGACTCTGGGCGGCCATGGTTCGCGAGATGGATGTGGCGATGATCGTGCCGCAGCACGGCCGACCCTTTGTCGGCGCGGAGATGATCAATGCCTTCCTCTACTGGATCGAGAACCTCGAATGCGGCATGGACCTGATGGGCCCAGAGGATTACCGCCTGCCGAAATAGGTTAAGTCCGGCAACAGGTGCTTCTGATGCTTTTTAGCGTCATCGATGGCGTGCTAGGGTGCCGCCTTCGACGATTCTGCAGGCGGTTCTATGTCCTTTTTCCATGGCTGTACGCGCTGGGCCCTGGCTTGCAGTTTTGCTCTTTCCGGCAGCATGGCCTGGGCGCAAAGTTGGCCCGATGCGCATTGGGCGAGCGAGCCAGCACCGTCCAGCGCGGCCCTCAGCGCCCTGGAAAGCTATACCTTCCCAGCCCGAGATGACACCACCCGCAGCGGCGTACGCAGCGATGCCCTGCTGGTGATCCGCGACGGTGTGCTGGTGTATGAGCGTTATGCCGCGCCGACCACAGCCGCCACGCCGCACCTGACCTGGTCCATGGCCAAGAGCCTGCTGGCCAGCACCCTGGGCGTGGCCTACGGGCAGGGGCTGTTTCGTCTGGATCAGCCGGCGGCCGCGTATTACCCGCCCTTTGCCGCGCACCCCGAGATCAAGCTCGGCCATTTGCTCAACTGGGCCTCGGGCCTGGCCTGGCAGGAAGACTACGAGTACGCGCCGCTGAAGTCCTCGGTGGTGGCCATGCTCTACACTCGCGGGCGCAGCGATATGGCTGCCTTTACCGCCGCCCATGCTGCGGACGCCGAGCCCGGCGCGCGTTTTCGCTACTCCAGCGGCGACAGCAACGTGCTGGCGGCAGCGCTGCGCGGCATGGTCGGGGCCGAGGCCTATGCCGACTATCCATGGACCGCACTGTTCGAGCCCCTGGGCATCCAGTCGGCGGTGTGGGAACGCGACGCCGCGGGCACCTTTGTCGGCTCCTCCTACCTCTATATGAACGCTCGCGACCTGGCTCGCGTCGGCCTGCTGATGCAGCGCGACGGCCGTTGGCGGGAGCAGCAGTTGCTGCCCAAAGCCTGGGTCGAATTCAACCGCACGCCCTTTGCCAACTACCGGCCCGAGACCAGCAAGCCCGGCGATGCCGTGCCGGGCGGCCACTGGTGGCTCAACGCCGCCGTGGCCGGAGCGCGCAAGCCCTGGCCGGATGCGCCGGGCGAGACCTTCGCCGCCCTCGGCCACTGGGGTCAGGGCCTGTATATATTGCCGCGGGAAAAACTGGTGATCGTGCGCTACGCCGATGACCGCGATGCCAGCTTCCAGCACAACCAGCTGCTCAAACTGGTGCAGGCGGCCTTTGCCCCCGAGGTGCAGCCATGATCCGCCGTCGCCCGCTACGCACCCTGCTGATACTGATCATGCTCCTGCTCGCGGCCTGGGCCTGGCTCAACCGCGCACACCTGCAGGCCTTTCCCGGGATCATCGGGGCCTATTCGGCCAAGGAATATTGCTCCTGCCGCTATGTCAGCCAGCAGCCGGCCGACTACTGCCTGGGCTATGTCGAGCAGTACGTGCCGCTCAGTGATCTGTTCGATGATGTAGAGCACAAACGGGTCACCGCCCGCGGCCTGGGTAGCAGCCAGACGGCCCAGTGGCTGGGGGCGCGCCAGGGTTGCCAGTTGCTACCGCTGGCCGCGCCGCTGCCCTGAGCGCATCGCCGCCACTGTCGGGGCTTGCAAGGCGCGGCCAGATGGCTATGGTGGCAGCTCAATCCGCTGCTGGAGGCGTAATGCCCAGCCCTGTTTGCTTATGCGTCTGTGTCCATGCCCCATAACATCTTTCCCTGGCGGCAGGGCAATCGCTTTGCGTTGCTGCTTGATGGCGAACGGTTCTTTCCACGCATGCTGGAGCTGATTGCGGGCGCGCAACGGCAGGTAGCGCTGGAGCTGTATCTGGTCGAAAGCGGTGCCTGCGCTACGGCGCTGCTCGACGTACTGTGCGCCGCAGCGCAGCGTGGGGTGGCCGTGCGCTGTCTGTTCGATGCCTTTGGCGCACAGGGCCTGCACCAGGCCGAGCGCCGTCGTTTACTCGAGGCCGGGGTGCAGCTGCACTGGTACAACCCGGTGCACTGGAAACACGGGCTGCGCAACTTTCATCGTGATCACCGCAAGCTGTTGCTGGTCGATGGGCAATTCGCCTTTGTCGGCGGCACCGGGGCCACCGACGAGTTCTGGACCCCGGGTGAGCAGGCCAGCCGCTGGCACGAGGCGATGGTTGAAATCAGCGGCCCGCTGGTGGCCGACTGGTTGCAGCTGTTCGAGCGTCAGTGGCTAGCCTGTCAGGCCCGGGTCGCCTGGCGACCGCGTGTGCCTCTGGGGGTCAAACCGCTGGTGCCCATACCGCCGGCGGGGCAGGGCCTGGGGCGGGTCGCCTTTGCCGACGCCCTGCAGCATCGCGATATCCTCCTGTCGCTGGTACGCGCGCTGCACGGGGCCAAGCAGCGCATCTGGCTGGCGACCCCCTATTTTCTGCCGACCTGGAAAGTCCGTCGGGCCTTGCGCAAGGCGGCCTCTCGGGGTGTCGAAGTGCGTCTGCTGCTCAGCGGTCGGCATACCGACCATCCGCCGATACGTTTTGCCGGCCAGCGCTATTACCCAGGCTTGCTCAAGGCTGGTGTGCAGATCTTCGAATACCAGCCGCGTTTTTTGCACCTGAAGATGGTGCTGGTGGATGACTGGGTTAGCCTCGGCTCCTGCAACTTCGATCACTGGAACCTGCGCTTCAACCTCGATGCCAACCTCGAAGCCCTGGAACCCGGTTTGACCGCCAGCGTGGCGGCGAGTTTTCAGGCGGATTTCGCCGTTAGCCAGCAGGTCACCCTGGAGGATTGGCGCGCGCGGCCTTTCTGGCGACGTGTGCAGCAACGCCTGTGGGGCTGGCTGGACAGGCTGGCAGTGAACTTGCTCGACCGTCGGCGCTGACCCGCACTTTTGTCGGGTGTGGTCGGCTGATCTCGCGGCTATGCTCGGTCAACAAATCTAATAAGGGTGCTGGCGATGCGCGGTCTTAGTCTTTTTGCCTTGCTGTTAACGGTTGCGCTGAGTGGCTGCTCGACGCCTGGTGCGTTCTTTGGCAAAACCCAGGGCGAGCCCTTTCGCGAGCACCGACTCAGCGACGACAAGCACGCCCTGGTTTACCTTTACCGCCCGCAAAGCGACTGGGCCGATCAGGAGCTGGAGGCCCCGGCGCTGTTTCTCAACAACCAGCTGATCGGCAGCCTGCCGAGCAATGGCCACTTGGTGCTGGAGTTCGACGTTGCCAGTTACAAGCTGGAGATGCGCCGGCCGCTGTTTGGCACCTACTGGTCCCTGCTGGCTGATGGCCCGCTGGACTTTACCCTGATTGCCAGTTTTGCCCTGGATGCCGAGGCGGGCGGCACCTACTACCTGCGTTACGACGAGCTCAATCCACCGGCCGTTAGTCAGCAGGCCCCAGGGCAGGGTGATGGCCCGCTGCAGCTGGTGTCCGCGGCAGCGGCCACCGCCGAGATCGCGGCGACCCGCGAAGTGCAGCCTCTCGAGCGGATTGCCGCCAGCGGCGAGACCGAGCGCATGCAGCGCAGCTTCTGGCGCAAGGTCGGCAAGTCGCTGGACTTTATTGGTATCTAGCAGGCCGCCATAACCACGCGCGGTGCTGGCAATCCTCTGCTGTGACCGAAAGTGGCTTGGCAGTCACGCAAAAAATCATTCTTTGGGCTGATTTTGTCGGGTCGCCAGGGCTCTAGATTGACGGCACTTAAAAAAACCAGAAAGGTACCGCCATGCTGCAGACCCGCGTGATTGCGCCCGCTGAGAATGCTCACCAAGCTCCCTTGCTGATCAAGCGCCTGCTGCTCTCCGGCAGTCGCTATGAGAAAACCCGCGAGATCGTCTACCGCGATCAGCTGCGTTACAGCTACGCCACCCTCAACGAGCGTATCGCCCGCCTGGCTAATGTACTGAGCGAAGCCGGGGTCAAGGCCGGTGATACCGTGGCGGTGATGGATTGGGACAGTCACCGTTACCTGGAGTGCATGTTCGCCATCCCGATGCTCGGTGCGGTGCTGCACACCATCAATATCCGCCTCTCGGCCGATCAGATTCTCTACACCATGAACCATGCCGAAGATAAATTCGTGCTGGTCAACAGCGAGTTCGTGCCGCTCTACAAGGGCATCGAAAGCCAGCTGACCACGGTGGAGAAGACCATTCTGCTCACCGATGCGGCCGATAAAACCGCCGAACTGCCCAATCTGGTCGGCGAGTACGAGACGCTGTTGGCCGCGGCCAGTGCGAGCTACGCGTTTGAGGATTTCGACGAAAACTCGGTGGCCACCACCTTCTACACCACCGGCACTACCGGTAACCCCAAGGGCGTGTATTTCAGCCATCGCCAGCTGGTGCTGCACACTCTAGCCGAAGCCAGTGTGCTCGGTAGCCTGGACAGCATCCGTCTGCTCGGCACCAACGATGTGTATATGCCGATCACCCCGATGTTCCACGTGCATGCCTGGGGCATCCCTTATGTGGCCACCATGCTCGGGGTCAAGCAGGTCTACCCGGGCCGTTACGAGCCGGACATGCTGTGCCGGCTGATTCGCGAGGAGAAGGTAACCTTTTCCCATTGCGTGCCGACCATTCTGCAGATGGTGATGGGCGCGCCCAGCGCCCAGGATTATGACTTTGGCGGCCTGAAGCTGATTATCGGCGGCAGTGCGCTGAATCGTTCGTTGTACGAGGCAGCCAAGGCCCGTGGTATTCAACTGACCGCGGCCTATGGCATGTCGGAAACCTGCCCGCTGATTTCCTGCGCCCATATCAACGACGAGATGCTCGCCGGTAGCGAAGACGAACGCACCACTTACCGGATCAAGGCCGGGGTGCCAGTGCCGCTGGTGGAGGCGGCGATCATGGGACCCGACGGCAGCCTGTTGCCGGCCGATGGCGAAAGCCAGGGTGAGCTGGTGCTGCGTGCGCCTTGGCTGACCCAGGGTTATTTCCGCGAGCCGGAGAAGGGCGCGGAGCTGTGGCAGCACGGCTGGCTGCACACGGGCGATGTCGCCACCATCGACGACTTCAGCTTTATCGACATCCGCGACCGCATCAAGGATGTGATCAAGACCGGCGGGGAGTGGATTTCCTCCCTTGAGCTGGAAGACCTGATCAGCCGTCACCCGGCCGTGCGTGAAGTTGCGGTGGTCGGCGTGGTCGATCCGCAGTGGGGCGAGCGGCCCTTTGCCCTGCTGGTGCTGCGCGAAGGCCAGAGCCTGGATGCCAAGGGCCTGAAGGATCACCTCAAGCCTTTTGTCGAGCAGGGCAGTATCAACAAGTGGGCGATACCGACCCAGATCGCGCTTGTTACCGAAATTCCCAAGACCAGTGTCGGCAAGCTGGACAAGAAACGCATTCGCCTGGATATCGTCCAGTGGCAGGCCGCCGGTAGTGCTTTTTTATCCACTCTTTAAGATGGGTGCGCCGGGTGCGGCAATTGCCCTGTCCGGCCAGCGTGTGGATCTGAAACGGGCGTTTTAACTGGGCTGCCGAGTAACCGGCGTCTGTAACTTGTCGTTTTATTCGGCGGTTTGGCGCGGCGCTGTTTGGCGAGAACCAGGGCGTACGTTAGTGACTGATTAGTCAAACAAGCGTTTGGCTTGCTAATTGCTGTACTCAGGCCATTCTTGCTGTTGCAGAGAGTGGCCAACCGGCCGAAACCTGCGAGCCAGAGTGCCTGGGGGCTGCAAATCACACTTTCGAGGGATCAAGCAGTACCACCCGCTGGCTATAGTTCGCACCATCCATAACAAAAAACACATGGAGTAGCGTCGATGACAAAGACAAAGCAAACCTGGCGCCTGGCAAAATTGCCACTGGCCGTCAGCCTAGCATCCACCCTCGCCGCACCAGCGTTCGGCGTTACTTTTAATATTGGCGAAATCGAAGGCCAACTCGACTCGTCCATGTCGGTCGGCGCAAGCTGGTCGGTACGCGGTGCCGATCCTGATCTGATCGGTACCCGTAACGGCGGTAAGGCCTCCTCGCAAACCGGCGACGATGGCCGCCAGAACTTCAAACGCGGCGAAACCTTCTCGAAGATCTTCAAGGGTATCCATGACCTCGAATTGAAGTACGGCGATACCGGCGTCTTCGTCCGTGGCAAGTACTGGTACGACTTCGAGCTGAAGGACGAAAGTCGTCAGCTGTACGACATCAGCGACAGCAACCGCAAGGAAGGCGCGCAGTCGTCCGGCGCTCAGATTCTCGATGCCTTTGTCTACCACAACTATTCGATTGGCGATCTGCCGGGCTCGGTCCGCGCTGGTCGTCAGGTTGTGAGCTGGGGTGAAAGTACCTTTATTCAGAACTCGATCAACTCGATCAACCCTGTCGACGTGGCCTCCTTCCGTCGCCCGGGTGCCGAGATCAAAGAGGGTCTGATCCCGGTCAATATGTTCTATGTGGCCCAGAGCCTGACCGACAACCTCTCCGCTGAAGTGTTCTACCAGCTCGAGTGGGACCAGACGATCGTCGATAACTGCGGAACCTTCTTCGCCCTTGATGTGCTGGCCGACGGCTGTGACGACCGCTTGGCCGTTGCCGGTAGCGACGCCGGTGGTCCTGGCAGTCCGGGTTATCGTTATTTGGGCCGTTCCGGCGATCGTGATGCCCGCGATAGCGGCCAGTACGGTATCGCCCTGCGCTGGTTCTCGCAGGAGTTGGACACCGAGTTCGGTTTCTACACCATGAACTACCATAGCCGTACGCCGAGCCTGTCCTATACCGCCGGTCAAAGCGTGTTCCTGCTGCCTAACTCGGTAGAAGATCCAAGCACGGGCGAAATGTTCGCCAAGTACTACCTGGAATATCCGGAAGATATTCGCCTGCACGGCGTCAGCTTCTCCACCACGGTGGGTGCTGCCTCGGTTGCTGGTGAACTGAGCTATCGGCCGAATATGCCGATGCAGATCAATACCACCGACCTGACCCTCGCTGCTGTTGCCCAGGGCGGTTTGGCACAGGCTTTGGGCGTCAATACCAACCTGCCGGTCTACACCAGTGGCCATGCGGCCTTTGGTCCGGGCGAAGAGCTGAAGGGTTATGTGCGGAAGCCATTGACCCAAGCGCAGGTTACCGTTACCCAGTTTGTCGACCAAGTCATGGGGGCGTCGCGTCTGACCCTGGTGGGCGAAGTTGGTTATTCCCATGTCAGCAACCTGGGCAAGAACGAACTGCGTTTCGGTCGTGCACCTGAATTCGGTGCCGGCGAGTTCCCGACCAACACTCTGTGTACTGCCATTGCCAACCCGGCCAACCCGGACGAGTGCAACAGCAAGGGCTTCTACACCACCACGTCCTGGGGCTACCGCGCTCGCGCAATCCTCGATTACAACGACGTGTTTGCCGGTGTAAACCTCAAGCCGAACGTGTCCTGGTCGCATGACGTCGATGGCTACGGTCCGACCTTCAACGAAGGCAACAAGGCCATCAGCCTGGGTCTGGATGCCGAATACCAGAACACCTATACCGCCAGCCTTTCCTACACCGATTTCTTCGGTGGCGAATACAACACCAACATCGATCGCGATTTCGTTGCGCTCAGCTTTGGCGTGAACTTCTAAGCAGACAGGAATTTTGAGGAAGAATATGCAGATGAAAACAACAAAAAACCTGCTGCAAACCGGTGTGTTGGCATTGTCGCTGATGGCCTGCAGCGTAATGGCTGCGGTGTCCTCGGACGAAGCCGCCAAGCTGGGCAAAAGCCTGACGCCGGTTGGTGCGGAAATGGGCGGTAACGCCGATGGCTCGATCCCGGCCTGGACCGGCGGCCTGCCAAAGTCTGCCGGTACTGCCGATGCGGCTGGCTTCCTGTCGGATCCGTTCGCCAGTGAGCAACCGTTGTTCACCATCACCGCGGCCAACGCGGAGCAGTACAAGGACAAGTTGACCCCGGGTCAGCTGGCGCTGTTCAAGCGTTATCCGGAAAGCTACAGGATGCCGGTGTTCCCGACTCACCGTTCGGCCGGCATGCCTGACTTCGTACTGGAAGCGGCCATGCGTAACGCCTCCAATACCAAGATGGTCGAGGGCGGTAACGGTCTGGAGAACTTCGAGCAGGCCATTCCGTTCCCGATTCCCAAGGACGGTCTGGAAGCGATCTGGAACCACATCACCCGCTATCGCGGCGGCAGCGTCAAGCGTCTGGTAACCCAGGCGACTCCGCAGCCAAACGGTTCCTACAGCATGGTTTACTTCCAGGACGAGTTCACCTTCCGTGGTGCGCTCAAGGATGCCGATACCAGCAAGCCGAGCAACGTGCTGTTCTACTTCAAGCAGCGGGTAACCGCGCCGTCGCGTCTGGCCGGTAACGTGCTGCTGGTGCACGAGACCCTCAACCAGGTCAAGGAGCCGCGTCTGGCGTGGCTGTACAACGCCGGCCAGCGTCGCGTACGTCGCGCGCCGCAGGTGTCCTATGATGGTCCGGGTACCGCCGCTGATGGTCTGCGCACTTCCGACAACTTCGACATGTACAACGGTGCACCTGACCGTTACGAGTGGAAGTTGAACGGCAAGAAGGACATCTACATTCCTTACAACAGCTACCGTCTGGACTCGCCGAAGCTCAAGTATGACGAGATCATCAAGGCTGGCCATATCAACCAGGACCTGACCCGTTATGAGCTGCACCGCGTCTGGCATGTGACCGCGACCCTGAAATCGGGCGAGCGACATATCTATGCCAAGCGTGACTTCTTCCTCGACGAAGATACCTGGCAGGCCGCGCAGATCGACCATTACGACGGTCGCGGTACCCTGTGGCGCGTAGCCGAAGCCCATGCCCAGTACTACTACGACAAGCAAGTACCGTGGTACAGCGTAGAGACCCTGTACGACCTGCTGTCCGGTCGTTACCTGGCTCTGGGTATGAAGAACGAAGAGAAGAGTGCTTACGAGTTCGACTACCCGGCAAAAGAAAGCGATTACACCCCAGCGGCCCTGCGCCAGGCGGGCGTACGCTGATCTGCGTCGCTGCTGCATAAGAAGCCGGCCCTAGTGGCCGGTTTTTTTATGCCTCAATTTGCGTCAAGGCGCGGGCGAATCGATGCCTCGAAAAGAGGCTGCAGGCGTCAGGCAGCAAGGCTTGTGGGGACTTTTTACGTTGGCGGATGGGGTGGTCGGCGCAGTCCGCCTCTGGCTGGCGGGGCTTCAAATGCCGGGATTAAGACGCTAGGCTGCCGGGCATTGGTAGTGCTGCTGCCTGACTGCTACAAGAACCGGCCGATGACTGATCTGTTCCGAATTTCTGGCTTTGTTGCTCCCGGCGCGGCGGTAGGGGGGCATTTTTACCGCCCGCCCTTGCCCTCCCGTTACGTACCGCGTCCGCGTCTGTGTGAACGGCTTATGGCCGGTTTGCCCGGCCGCCTGCTGCTGATCAGCGCGCCGGCCGGGTTTGGCAAAAGCTCCCTGGCAATCGAATTCTGCGAAGCGCTGCCCGAGCGCTGGCAAAGCCTGTGGTTGGGCCTGAACCCGCGTGACAGCGATCCCGGGCGTTTCCTCGAGCGACTGCTGGCCGGCTTGCAGCAGTTCTTCCCCGGGCTCGGCCAGGATGCGCTCGGTCTGCTCAGGCTCAGGCAGCGGCATCAGCCGTTTGCCTTCGAGGAATGGCTAGACGGGCTGCTCGACGATCTGGCCCTGCGCCTCGATCCGCAGCAGCCGCTGCTGCTGGTGCTGGATGACTACCATCTGGCCCAGGGTGCGGTGCTGGACCGCTGCCTGCAGTTTTTCCTCAACCATCTGCCCTCCGGGCTGGTGCTGCTGGTGACCAGCCGCCAGCGTCCGGATTGGCACCTGGCGCGTCTGCGTCTGTCGCGCCAGTTGCTGGAGTTGCACGAGCAGGACCTGCGTTTGACCGATGAGGAAAGTATCGAGTTGCTGGCCCGCCAGGGCGCGCAACTGTCGGCCGAATCCCTGGCCAGCCTTTTGCTGCGCAGCGAAGGCTGGGTGGCCGGGCTGCGCCTGTGGTCGCTGGCCAGCAGCGAGGCCCAGGAGGTCGAGGGGCGAACGTCGCTGGCCCACGGGGCAGAAGGCCTGATCCGCGACTATCTGCTGGAGGAGGTTATCGAAGGGCTGCCGGTTGAGGTGCAGGCCTTCCTTTACGAAACCGCCAGCCAGGAGCGCTTCTGCGCCGAACTCTGCGACGCTCTGCGCGATGCCCATGACAGCGCGGCCATGCTGCGTCACCTGCAGGCGCATCAGGTGTTTCTGGTGCCCCTGGACGAGCACGGCAAGTGGTTTCGCTATCACCATCTGTTCTCCGACCTGCTGCGCAGCCGCCCGGCCGGCGACGTGCTCCTGTCGGCCTCTGGCCTGCACCTGCGCGCCTGTCGCTGGTTCAGTGCCCAGGGTTTGCTCGATGAGGCCATCGAACAGGCCCTGCGCGCCGGGCAGCCGGATGTGGCGGCTAATCTGGTGCAGAGCCTGTCCGAGGAACAGCTGCTGGCCGAGCAGAATGTAGCGACCCTGTTGCGCTGGAAAATGGACCTGCCGGACAGCCTGCTGGCCAGCACCCCGCGTCTGGTGGTGCTGTACGGCTGGGCCCTGGCCCTGGCCTGCCAGCTGGATGCCGCCGAAGAGCTGGTCAACCAGTTGGAGCGGTTTCTCCCGGCCCCCAGCGCGGCCGAGCAGCAAGGCCTGCTGGCGCAATGGATGGCTCTCAGTGGGGTGATAGCTCGGGGTCGCGGTGAAAGCGAGCGGGCCCGGCAGTTCTGCGCCGAGGCCCTGACCTGCTTGCCGCTGGAGCGCTATGGGCAACGCCTAATGTGTCTGTCCAGCTTGGCTAATTTGGCGATAGTGCAGGGCGATATGTGGCGGGCTCGCGGCCTCAACCGCGAGGCCCTGGAGTTGGCGCAGCGGGTCGGTAATCCGCTGTTCGAAGCGCTGACCCATTACGACCGGGCACGGGTGCTACAGGCTCGCGGCGAGGTGCTGCGAGCGCTGGAGGAAGTCCGCCAGGGTTTGCAGTGCTTGCACGGGCTGTCGGCGCAGCGTCAGTACGCGGTGCGTGGGCGTCTGACCTTGTACGAGGGTTACCTGCTTAGCCTGCGTCTGCAGCCGCAGCAGGCGCGCCAACGCCTGCTGGCCGGGATCGCCGAGGCCCGCGGCTGCCGTGATGTCAGCCTGCTGATCGGGCATTGTGCTCTGGCCAGGCTGGAGGGGCGTTGCGGCAATCTTTCCGAAGGCTTTGCCCAGCTGGCCGAGGCCGAGCGGCTGATGCATATCTGGGATATCCCGGCGGTCTACTACCTGGCGATGATCACCCTGTGCAAGTGCGAGCTGTGGTTGCTCCAGGGGCAGAGCGAACTGGCCGGGTTCTGGCTCAACCGGCTGGCCCAGACCTATAGCGGCGAGAACGCGGCGGCGGCCCCTGAGCTGCAGCCGCAGCTGCCGCTGCATATCGACCTGCACCTGGCCACGCTCGAACGGCTACGCGGCCTGCCGGGTGAAGCCGAGCGCCGTCTGCGTGGCCTCAGCCAGCGTGCCCAGAGTGCGGGAGGGCAGTTGCTGGCGAGCATCGCCCAGGTGCAGCTGACCGTGCTGTTGCTGGACATGGGGCGTGAGCGCGACGCCCAGCAGCAACTGCGCAGTGCCTTGCAGGCAGCCGCGGGTGGTGGTTTGTTGGCTTTTCAGGAATTGCTGCTGCAACAGCCGGACTGGTTGCATCA
Source organism: Pseudomonas sp. (assembly GCF_035512415.1). Classification (GTDB taxonomy): domain Bacteria; phylum Pseudomonadota; class Gammaproteobacteria; order Pseudomonadales; family Pseudomonadaceae; genus Aquipseudomonas. The sequence goes on from NZ_DATKDZ010000012.1 coordinate 39,686, forward strand.
GCAGCTGTTAATGCAGGCTCGCTGTCCGCTCGTCGATGCCCTGCTGGCCGCTTTGCCCGAACTGGGGAGCAACCTGGGGGCTGCTGAACAGGCCGTGGTCGAGGCCCTGAGTGCGCGAGAATTGGCGGTGCTGCAGTTGATTGCTCAAGGCTGTTCCAACCAGGAAATCAGCGAGCGTCTGTTTATCTCCCTGCACACGGTGAAAACCCACGCGCGTCATATCAACAGCAAGCTGGGCGTCGAGCGGCGCACCCAGGCAGTGGCGCGGGCCAAGGGCCTGGGGCTATTGCGCTGAGTCGGCTGGCGCGGGCACCGACAGATCGAGCGCCGGTGGCGCAGTCGGCAGCAGCTTGGCATTGGCCAGTTTGGCCTGTACGTCCTGCTGAATGCTCAGCAGCACCGGCAGCAGTTCCTGCATATTGCGCTGCACTTCGGCATAGGCATGTTGCTGCGCCAGTTGTTCGCAGCGCAGCAGCAACTGCTCGCGCACCTCGCCATTGAGGTTGACGAACAGCTCCGGTAGCTGCTTGCTCAGTTCGGCGCTGTAGAGCACCAGTTCTTCGCGGCCGAACTGCTTGGTCAGCCCCAGGTAATCCAGGGCGCTGGAGGTCAGCATGGCGGCGGCGGCCTTGGTTTCATGCAGGCCCTGTAGGCGTACGGGGTTTCTTTGCTCGCTCTGCGCCAGGGTCATCCAGAACTCGGTGGTGAGGGTGAACAGCACCGACTGCTGGCGCAGCGAGTAGCTCATCAGGCCCAGGGCCTCGGCGGCGTAGGGTTGCTGCGCGGCGCGGAAATCGAAGTACAGGCGCATCAGCTCCTTGAGGCGGAACAGCGCGTCGCGGGCTTCGTTCTGGCGCAGTTCCAGCGGTGCGTAGATATTCAGCTGCGGGCGGAAGTTTTCCTCGCTGACCATCCGTGCATAGATCGGCCCGGTGAATTCGCCGCTGCGTCTGGGCAGGGCATTGGCCTGGGTCTTGTCGACCTTTTCCAGAGCATCGAGCAGCAACTGATAGTCGGCGCTGTTCCAGGGTTTGTGGATATCGGGAATCTTCTGCCCAAGGTAGAAAAGCTCGGCGGCCTGTACGGGCAGGGCGGCCAGCAGAACCAGCAAAAGGATGGCCAGCGGTGATGCGAGGGGGCGTGATAGCGTGTTCAACACATCAATAATCCTGCGGATATGGCGTGGCCCAGAGTAACCAGCTTGGCCCTGCGCGTCACCCGCGCCTTGGTTGGGGAAACCATCATGCAGCAGGAATTGGCTGAGCTGGGTGCGGTGCAGGCGGTCTTCGAGGATCTGGGCGGATACGGCGCGCTGGCGCAGCAGCAGGAGCAGGGCGGCGAGGGCCCGCTGGTGGGGCATTTGCAACGTACCCATATCCAGCTGGCGGCCATCGCCGTGTTTGCCCGCAAGGGCCTGGCTGAGACCACGGTCAATGACCTGCTGGCAGCGGCCAATGTCTCCCGGCGTACTTTCTACAAATACTTCGAGAACAAGATGCAGGTGCTTGAAGGCATCTACCAGACCGCGGTCGCCCTGCTGCTGTCGCGCTTCAGGGAAATGCAGAGCATTGCCGGTAGCCCGCAGGCCTGGCTGCAGGCCATGGTCGAGCGCTATTTCGACTATCACCTGGCGGTCGGGCCAATCATTCGCCTGATGCAGGAAGAAGCCCTGCGCGCCGACTCGCCCCTGGCGGCACAACGGCAGAACGCCCATGTCGAGATGGCTCGACTGCTTGCCGAACGCTTGCACGGCGATAGCCCCCAGGCCGATCCACTGACCTATCGCGCGCTGCTCTGGGCGCTGGAAGCCGCCTCGCTGGATCTGCTCGGCCGCGCCGCCCGCCGTGACGAAATCGAGCGGGCCAAACAGGTGCTCGGCCAGTTGCTGATCGCCACACTGTGTCCGGGCTCAAGCTCAACCTAGGTTAGGCGTCAGCCGGGTACGCACATGCTCTGATAGGCCGGTGACTATTCCTATAACAACACTGTCGAGGTGCCTGCATGTCCGCTTCCAGCCTTTCGCTGACGCCGCCATTGGCGGCCGGTTTCGCCCGCCTGGGGTTCGGGGCCTTGCCCCTGGCCAATCTCAAGTCGCGCTATGGCAATGCCGCCAGCGGTTCACGCTATGTCGAGCTGGATGGCTTCCATCTGCACTACCGCGACGAGGGCAGTCGGGACAAGCCGGTGCTGGTGCTGATCCATGGTGTGGTGGCTTCCCTGCACACCTGGGATGACTGGGTGCCGGCCTTCGCCGCGCACTACCGGATTATCCGCTTCGATGTGCCAGGCTTTGGTCTGACCGGCCCAGCACCGGATGGCCAGTACTCGGCCGAGCGGATGATCAAGGTGTTCGGCTTGCTGCTCGATCATCTCGGGGTGGACAAGGCCTCGATCGCGGGCAACTCCCTGGGCGGCTATATCGCCTGGAACTTTGCCCTGGCCCAACCGCAGCGGGTCCACAAGCTGGTGCTGATTGATCCGGCCGGTTATCACATGCACAAGGTGCCCTGGATGATCGCCTCCGCGGCGTTACCGGGGGCCACACTGGCCATGCCGCTGTGGATGCCCCGTGCCCTGATCGCCCAAGGCGTCAAGGAAGTCTATGGCGAGCCCGGACGGATCAAGCCTGGGGTGGTCGAGCGCTACAACGATCTGAGCCGTCGCCCTGGCAACCGACGGGCGATGATGGAGATCTTCCGCCTCCTGCTTAAGGTCAACAAACAGGAACTGCAGGGCACCCCGGCACGGGTGGCGCAGATCCAGGCCCCGACCCTGCTGTTGTGGGGCGAACGTGATCGTTGGATTACCCCCAAGCATGTACCGCTGTGGCAACGCGATCTGCCGGGCATCCAGGTCAAGACCTATCCCGGGGTTGGCCATATCCCCATGGAAGAAATCCCCCAGCAGAGTGCGGCGGACGCCCTGCGTTTTCTTCAGGGCTAAGCATTGTAGGGTGCGCCGTGCGCACCAACCCAGGCCGCCGGGTGCACCCTACCATTTAAGCCGCGCCCCCTGAGCGCGCATGGCATAGTCACAAAAAAAGGGAGCCTTTCGGCTCCCTTGGTCGTTGCTACCTTACTTCGGCTTAGGCCACCTGGCTGTCCGGCTGCGCATCGAACTCGCGGCGGGTCTGGTAGAGCAGGTCCAGGTTGTTGTGCTGCCAGGGGTGGAAGTCGGCCCTGAAGAAGTCCCGATAGGTGCCGAGCAGGGGGCGGAAGACGCCGTGCTTGCCCCACATCCACTGCAGGCCGTCGCGCCAGACCCGCCAGTTCCACAGCAGGCCGTCCTGCTTGAGCATATGGGTCAGGCCACGGCTGGTGTCGAGGATAAAGAAGAAGGTGCCCATCAGCATCGCCCGACGCAGCAGCTTGCGGCTGCCGCAGACCTGGTTGTAGACATCGAAGGCCACCGCCTTGTGCTCGGTTTCCTCTAGGGCATGCCAGCGCCACAGGCGGGCCATGGTCGGGTGCGCCCCGGCCATATGGCGCGGGTCCTTGAGCAGGCCATCGGCCATGATCGCGGTGATATGTTCCAGCGCGGCGGTGGCCGCCAGTTGGCGTTGCGGCGAGAGCTTTTTCTGGATGTAGCGGATACGCGCCTGGGCGTGTTTCTCGATGCGGGTGATGTCGTAACCCAGGTCGCGCAGGCGGTTGCTGTACTCCAGGTGTTCGCGGCTGTGATGACCTTCCTGGCCGATAAAGCCGCGGATCTGTTCCTTCAATACAGGGTCTTCGATCTGATCGCGGTAATGCCGCACCGAATCGATAAAGAAACGTTCGCCATCGGGAAACAACGCCGACATGGCATCGAACAGGTGGCTCTTGAAGGCATCGCCGCTGTGCCAGTGGCGCGGCAGTGGATTGGGGAAATCGAAATCCATTTGCCGTGGACGAATCTGCAAACCTTCCGGGGTAGTGCTGGCCATGCTGACTCCCTGAGTCGGTGACTGAAGCATGCAAGCACTATGGGTGGATCCGCAGGCTTGGCAAAGGTTAACAACAGCCAATATTTCGGTCATTTATGGCCAAAAGCACCGAGGTCCTGGTTTGCTCAATGCCAGTGCAGATAGCGAATTGCGGTGCTGGGCCGCGCTGGAGACCGGGCCGATTTACCGAGTATTAGGTTGTGGCGAGCCAATAAAACGGTCGCGGAAGGTGGCCGTACTTTTGTCGGGCAGTCGAACTGCTTCGGCATAATTGGCACTATCGTGCCTTTATGGGCTTGTCGATTTTTGTCGTACAGGGGTATCTTCGATAAAAAAAATGAGTCATATATGGCCAGCGTCCCCAGAAAGCCCATGAAACCATCCCTGAATTTCACAGCCGAACTGGTACCTGTCGCCTACGCCGCCGCCTTGCTTGATCTGGTCGAAGAATTAGGCGTCGCACGGGACCAGCTGTTTGCCGCGGCCCGGGTGCGGCCCGAGGTGCTGGGCAACCCCCAGGGGCGTCTTTCCTTCAGCGACTTCACCCAGTTGAGCGGCTGCGCCCTACGCCTGTGCGATGAGCCAGCCCTGGGGTTGCTGCTCGGCCAGCGGCTGAACGTCTCGACCCACGGCATCCTCGGTTATGCCGTGCTGTCCAGTGCCAACCTGGGCAAGGCCATGCAATTCGCCCTCAGGTATTACCGGGTACTTGGCCTGACCTACGAGCTGGAAATTGTCGAGGAGGGCGAGCGGGTCGAGTTGCGCGCTTGCGAGACCATGCCCCTTGGCCCGCTCAGCCGTTTTGCCGCCGAAGGGCTGCTCGCCAGCCTGTACACCATCACGCGTTTTCTGGTGGGTGAGCGCTTGCAACAGGTGGAAGTGGGCTTTGCCCATGCTGCGCCGCATTATGCCGAGCGCTACGAGCGACTGTTTGGCGTGCCGGTGGCGTTTGATCAGCCTTACCACCGCCTGAGCATGCCCATTACCTATCTGGACCGGCCCATGGCCCTGGCCAACCCGGCCACGGTGCAGATGTGCGAGCAGCAGTGCGAAGCGCTGCTGGCCAGCCTGGACGTGCAGGATGGCCTGCTGACCCGGGTGCGCCGCCTGCTGTTGACGCGTCCCGGCGATTTCCCCGACCTGGCCAGCAGCGCCGAGGCCCTGCATACCACCGGCCGCAGCCTGCGCCGGCACCTGTCAGGCATGGGCACCAGTTACCAGCAGGTACTGGACGAGGTGCGCAAAAGCCTGGCCTTGCAATACCTCACCACCACCCATTTGCCGCTGTATGAAATCGCTTATCTGCTGGGCTTTAGCGACCCGAGCAACTTTCGCCGCGCCTTCAAGAAGTGGACGGGTAAACTGCCCAGCGATTACCGCAGTGAGGATTGACCATGAGTTCTGCCGCAGCCCCCGCTCTAATCCGCGAAACCTTCCCAGTAGGGCCTTTGCAGTGCAACTGCACCATCATCGGCGACCCCGTGACCAAGAAGGCCATTGTGGTCGACCCGGGTGGTAATCCTGAGTTGATCATGGCGCGCCTGGAGGCCCATGGCCTCAAGGTGGTCAGCATCATCCATACCCACGCCCATCTGGATCACTTCCTCGCTTCCGGGCAGATGAAGGAGAAGACTGGCGCGACCCTGCACCTGCACAAGGAGGATCAGTTCCTCTGGGACAACCTGGAGATGCAGTGCCGCATGTTCGGCGTGCCCTACACCCCGGTGCCGGCACCGGATCAGTGGCTGAGCGACGACGAGGAGCTGGCCTGCGGCTGTGGCGTGGCGCTGCATACGCCAGGGCACACGCCGGGCTCCATGAGTTTCTGGTTTCCCCAGGACAAGCTGTTGATTGCCGGCGATACCCTGTTTCGCCGCGGCATCGGCCGTACCGATCTGTGGGGTGGGGACTACAAGACCATTGAGCGCTCGATCAAGCAGCGGCTGTACAGCCTGGATGAGGACGCCACCGTGGTCACCGGCCATGGCGATGACACCCGACTGGGCGATGAGATGCGCGATAACCCCTTTGTCCGCGCCTAATCGAGATGGTTTCAGGCTGTTTTTCCGCTAATAGCCGCGCCAGACCAAAGACAAGACCGGCCGGCTGTCATAACCCTGTACCATCATGGACATCGGAATGAACTTAATGCCCTGACCTGACGTCTAAGGCGCAGGCAGAGACTGCTCTAACAACACGAAAGAAAAGGATGTATCGATGATGAACTTGCGAAATATGGCATTTGCAGCGGTGAGCCTGAGCCTGTTGGCGGGCTGTACCACCAACCCTTATACCGGTGAGCGGGAAGCGGGTAAGGCCGGCATCTATGGTGGTGTTGGGGCAGTGACCGGCGCGGTAATCGGGGCGGCTACCTCGAGCAAGAAGGACCGTGCCAAGGGTGCATTGATCGGCGCAGCCGTAGGCGGCGCTGCAGGTGGCGGTTATGGCTACTATGTCGACACTCAGGAAGCCAAGCTGCGCCAGACCCTGCAGGGTACCGGCGTACAGGTGCAACGCAACGGCGATGACCTGAAGCTGATCATGCCGGGCAATATCACCTTTGCCAGCAACTCGTCGGACATCTCCAGCGGTTTCTACCCGACCCTGAATTCCCTGCTTCTGGTGTTCAAGGAGTTCGACAAGAACGGTATCGACATTGTCGGCCATACCGACAGCACCGGCTCCCTTGAGCTGAACCAGAATCTGTCGAATCGTCGTGCCCAGAGCGTAGCGTCCTACCTCAGCGCCAACGGCGTGGCAGCCTCGCGGATCTCCTCCTACGGTGCGGGCCCGAGCCAGCCGATCGCCAGCAATGCGAGCGAAGCCGGCCGTGCGCAGAACCGTCGGGTTGAGATCAACCTGCGTCCGCTGTAAGCGCAACTGCTTCGAAAAATGCCGCGCCCCGTAAGGAGCGCGGCATTTTTTTGCCCGCTCGATGCTGATTCAGCGGCTCGAACGGGCTGCTCGACCTCCCGCCAGTCGCCGCTACCGTGGCCATATACAGTCGGTCGGCGGCTGTTTACCGCCTGTCGAGTCCAGGCACGTCGATCTGCGCTGATTCGATTTGTGACTAGAATCCTTTTCATGGTTCTGTAAGGCCCGCGGTGTGCAGGTGCGATCGGCCGCCGGGCGGGGAATGACACTGGAGGTCACATGGACGTCAGGCATAGCGCCAGCTCACGCAAGCCCTGGTTGCCGTTTGGGGTCACCCTGGCGTTGCTGGTTGGCCTGGGGGCGTTGATTCTCTGGCAGTGGCAGGCACTCGAACAGCGCAAACAGCTCGAGCGTCAGCAGCGCTTCGAGCTGGAGGCCGAGGACATCGGCCAGCGGGTGAAAAGCCGCATGCTGGCCTACGAGATGGTTCTGCGCGGCGTGTCGGGGCTGATGACGGGCCGCGACAACGTCTCCCCCGTAGAGTGGGAGCGGGCGCTGGAGCAATTGCAGTTGCAGGAGCGCTACCCTGGCATCCAGGCGCTGGCCTGGTCGCGTTATGTGCGTCAGGAGCAGCTCGATACCCTGCTGGCCGAGGTGCACGGGCAGGGCCGTGAGGATTATCGGGCCTTCCCACCGGGGCCGCGGGAACACTACCTGCTGATCGCGTACATCAGCCCGCTGGATTGGCGCAACCGCCGCGTCCTGGGTTTCGACATGCTCAGCGAGCCGATTCGCCTGGCCGCGATCGAGCAGGCAATTGTCAGGGGTGAAGCTACCCTCAGCGCCCCGGTCACCCTGCGCCAGGAAACCCAGGACAATGTGCAGGGCGGTGTGCTGCTCTATCTGCCGGTCTATCGGGTGGGGATGCCCCAGGGCACGCTTGAGGAGCGCCGCGCCGCCTTGTTGGGAATGGTTCATGGAGCCTTTCGCAGCCAGGACCTGATGGCGGGCATCCTGGGGGCGCAGAGCCGACGTTTCGATGTCTCGATCAAGGATCTGCAGGCCCCGGGAACCCTGCTGCTGAGCGACCGTGAACAGGTCCCCGGTTGGCAGCCGCGCTTTCGCAAGACGCTGGAGCTGCCGTTCTATGGCCGCAACTGGGTGCTGGAGGTAAGCAGCACGGCGGTCTATGAAGCGACGTTAATCAACCCCGGTAGCCACTTCAGCCTCTGGGCCGGCCTGGTGGCTGCGGTGCTCCTGGCCTTGCTGGTCGGTGGCTACCTGCACCTGCGCGAGCGCGAGCTGCAGGCTAGTCAGGAGGCCACTGCGCTGTTGCGCGAGCGTGAGGAGCGGTTTCGGCTACTGGTCGAGCGCTTGCCGGTAGCAACCCTGCTGTGCAGCGCCGATGGACGTATCGAGATGGCCAACCACAGCGCTGCCGAGCTGCTCGGCTGTACCGCCCAGCAGCTACTGGGGGAGCGGGTGCGGCGTTTTCTGCCGGCGATCGAGCAGCTTAGCCGGCTGGTCAACGACCAGGGCATGACCGAGCTGAGCGACGAATACCTGGCCCATCGAGAAAGCGGTGGCGAGGTGCCGGTGACCTTGAGCCTGAGCATGTTGGGGGACTCGGCGGGGGTTAACTACCTGCTCAATCTGGTCGATCTGCGTGCACGCAAGGGGGCGGAGGAACGTTTTCGCCTGGTGGTGGAGGCCTCGCCCAATGCCATCGTGCTGGTCGACAGCACGGGCCGGATTGCCATGGTCAACCGGCAGACCGAGCAGATGTTCGGCTACGAGCGTCAGGAGCTGGTCGGCCAGCCGGTGGAGAAACTCCTGCCCGAGGCGCAGCGCAGCGGCCATGTCGGCTTGCGCAGCGGCTATCAGGAGCGCCCCGAACCGCGGCGCATGGGCAATAACCGCGAGCTGTTCGGCCAGCACCGCGATGGCCATCTAATTCCCCTCGAAGTGGGCCTGTCGCCGATGCGCAGCGGTCTGGAAAGCTGGGTGCAGGCGGTGATCATCGACATCAGCGAGCGCAAGGCGGCCGAGCAACGTTTTCGCCTGGTGGTCGAGGCCTCTCCCAATGCCATCGTACTGGCCGATAGTGATGGCAAGATCGCCATGGTCAACCAGCAGACCGAGCAGATGTTCGGTTACACCCGTGAGGAACTGGTTGGCCAGTCGGTGGAGAAACTTCTGCCCCAGGCCAAGCGCGGTGGGCATGTCAGCATGCGCCGCGGCTACCAGGAAAACCCCGAGCCCCGGCGTATGGGCAGCAACCGCGAGTTGTTCGGTCAGCACCGCGACGGCCGCCTGATTCCGCTGGAGGTGGGGCTCTCGCCGATTCACGGCGGTGAACAAGCCTGGGTGCAGGCGGTGATTATCGATATCAGCGAACGCAAGGCGGCCGAGCAGCGCCTGCGCGACCAGGCCGAACAGCTGATTCTGGCCAATCGCTATAAATCCGAGTTCCTCGCCAATATGTCCCACGAGCTGCGCACGCCGCTCAACAGCATCCTGATTCTCAGCGACCAATTGCGCCTGAACAGTGCCGGCAACCTGACCGAGAAGCAGACCCGCCACGCCGATATCGTTCATCGCGCGGGCAGCGACCTGCTGCAATTGATCAATGATGTGCTCGACCTGGCCAAGGTCGAGTCCGGGCGTATGCAGCTCAAGCTCGAAGCGCTGAACATGCAGGATGTTCTGGTTGAGCTGGATGCCAGCATGCGGCCGATGGCCGAGCTCAAGGGCCTGCACCTGCATACCCGGCAGGAGGCCGGGGTGCCGCGGGTGATTCACAGCGACCGGGTGCGCCTGCAGCAGATCCTGCGCAACCTGCTGTCCAATGCCTTGAAATTCACCGAGCAGGGCGAAGTCAGCCTGGTGGTTTCCTGCACCCCCGGCGAGGCCGGCGATGGCGTCGAGTGGCTCAGCTTCAGCGTGCGCGACAGCGGTATCGGTATCGCCGCCGAGCAACATGAGCAGATTTTTCAGGCTTTCCAGCAGATCGACGGCTCCACCAGCCGGCGTTTCGGCGGCACCGGCCTGGGGTTGGCAATCACCCGTCAGCTGGTCCTGGCCATGGATGGCGAGATCAGCCTGCAAAGCGCGCCGGGGCAGGGCTCCTGCTTTACCGTGCGGCTACCGGTGCAGATGCTGCCCGTGAGCGAGGCGCTGCCCGAAGCCGCAGGGCCCCAGCGCAGCGGACAGGGGCCGGCGGTGCTGATCGTCGAGGACGATGACAATTTTGCCACGGTACTCGCTGAGCAGGCCCAGGCCCACGGCTTTACCAGCGTGCATTGCCGCACGGGGATGCAGGCGCTCAACCTGCTGCACAGCGAGCAGTTCGGTGCGGTGATCCTCGACATCCTGCTGCCGGATATCAGTGGCTGGCAGCTGTTCCGCCGTCTGCGCGGGCAGGCCAAGCATCGCCACACCCCGGTGCACATCATTTCCTGTGTGCCGCAGCCGGCCGGCTGGAATGATGACGGCACCCGCTACCTGGTCAAGCCGATCCAGCGTGAGGACCTGGAGCAGGTCTTCGTCGACCTGCAACATCTTGATCAGACTCCAGCGCCCCGCCTGCTGCTGGTGGAGGATGTGCAGGTCGAGCGGGAGCATTACCGCGAGCATTTGCAGCGCCTGGGCTTCACCGTACACGCCTGCGCCAGGGCCGACGAAGCGCTGCAGGCCTATACCGATAACGCGTTCAGCGCCCTGGTCGTCGACCTCGATCTGCCAGACCAGGATGGTTTCGAGCTGCTGCAGAACCTCGATCGCCAGCGCCCGCTGAACGGCACGCGGGTGGTGATCAATACCGGGGTGGATGTCACCCATCAGGCCCTGCAGCGCTTGCGCCGCTACAGTGCCGTGGTGGTGCACAAGCATGGTGCGGACATGCAGGCCCTGAGCCAGGCGGTGCAGGGCTTCCTCGGCGACGTGCGCGAACCGCAAAAGTCCGCGCCGCAGCTGAACGAGCAGGCGCTGCAGGGGCTGCGCATCCTGGTGGTGGATGACGATGTGCGTAATGTCTATGCCCTGACGGCCCTGCTGGACTCAGCGGGGCTGCGGGTTATCGCCGCCAAGGATGGTCTGGAGGCCATCGCCTGCTACCAGCGCGAACCCTGCGACCTGATCCTGATGGACATGGCCATGCCCAATATGGACGGCTACACCGCGACCGCTGTGCTCAAGAACGAGCATGGCTGCAGCATTCCGATCATCGCCCTGACCGCCCATGCGATGAAGGGCGATCGAGAAAAATGCATCGCCGCCGGGGCCGACGACTACCTGGCCAAACCTGTCAGCCGCGATGCACTGCTGGGCATGCTGGGGCGCTGGTTGGCGAGCCGCGACGGTTTGCCGGTGCCATCTGCGCCAGATGATCTAACCTGAAGCACAGCAGAAGTCCGTAAGGCGGCCGCCAGGGACGAGGGTGACAGGAATGGTACAGCTGCAGAATAGGATGGAGCAGGCGACACAGATTCTGCTGGTGGTGGATGATCGCCCGGAAAATCTCGAAGCGATGCAGGCCTTGCTCGAACATGGCGACTGGCAGCTGCGTTGCGTCGATGGCGGTGAGGCCGCCCTGCAGTGCCTGCTGGAGGAGGATGTCGGGCTGGTGCTGCTGGATGTGCAAATGCCGCATATGGACGGCTTCGAAGTGGCCCGCCTGATGCGCGGCAACCCGCGTACCCGGCATACCCCGATCATTTTCGTCTCGGCCATCGCCCAGACCCAGGACGCAGTGCTGCGCGGCTATGCCACCGGCGCGGTGGACTTTATTCTCAAACCCTTCGACCCCCATGTCTTGCGCCACAAGATCCACGCCCTGCTCCAACACGAACGTAGCCGCAGCGAGCTGTTGCACCTCAGCCAGCAGCTGGATTCGGCGCGGGCCTTCAACGCCTCGGTGCTGGACAATGCTGCCGAGGGCATCATGGTGGTCGGCGAGGATGGCCGCATCAGCTTTGCCAACCCGGCCATGGCGCAGATGCTCGAGGGCGCGGTCAGTGACCTGGAGGGCAGCGATATGCTGTCCTACCTGGTCAGCCCCGAGGTGACCTGTGAGTGGCGCATGTCGGAGTTCTATCGGCACTGGCGTCGCCACGAAGCCTATCGCCTGCACGAGGCCAGCCTGCGTACCCTGAGCGGCAGCCTGGTGCCCGTGGCGCTGTCCTGTTCGCCCTTGCCACGCCTGCAGCACGCCATGGTGGTTATGGCCCTGGATATGTCGGTGGTGCGCCGCCTGCATCAGCAGCTGGAGTCGCAGGCCATCACCGATGCCCTGACCGGCTTGCTCAACCGCCGCGGCTTCTACCAGGCCCTGGAGTCCTCGCTGTCGCGGATTCAGCGCAGCGGCCAGCGCATGGCGGTGCTCTACCTCGACCTGGACGGGTTCAAACGGATCAACGACTCGCTGGGGCATGCTGCCGGCGATGAACTGCTCAAGCGCGTCGGCGAGCAACTCAAGGCCAGCCTGCGCCCCTACGACCGCCTGGCACGAATGGGCGGCGATGAATTCACCGCCCTGCTCGACAGCCTGGAGCACCCCGAGGATGCGGCGCGGATTGCCGAGAAACTGATCGAGCAGGTGTCGATTCGCTACACCCTGGACGGCGTGGATGTGACCCTGGGGGCCAGTGTTGGCATCGCCTGCTTCCCTGAATGCGGGCAGACCGTGGAGGGCTTGCTGCGCGCCGCGGACATGGCCATGTACGAGGCCAAACGCACCGGTCGCCAGCAATACCGCTTCTTCTCGCCCGAAATGAATGGCCGCGCGCGCTCGCGCCTGATGCTCGAGGAAAGCCTGCGCAGTGCCATCGAGAACAACGACTTCGTGCTGGTCTACCAGCCGCAGATCTACCTCGCCAGCGGTCGCCTGCGCGGGTTCGAGGCCCTGTTGCGCTGGCAGCACCGGGCCGCCGGGACGATCGCCCCCGGGGTGTTTATCCCCTTGCTGGAGGAAACCCGGCTGATCAACCGGCTGGGCGACTGGATTTTCCGCGCGGGGGCCGAGCAGTGTCGGCGGATGAACGCCCAGTTCGGCCCAGACTCGGTGCTGAGCCTGAACGTCAGCCCCGTGCAGTTCGGCAGGGCGCAGCTGGTCGAGGAATTGCGTCTGGTGCTCGAAGAATTTGGCCTGCAACCCGCGCAGCTGGAGGTCGAAGTCACCGAGAGCGCGCTGATGCAGGATCTTAATACCAGCCAGGAGCAGTTGCGTCAGCTGCGCACGTTGGGGGTGAAAATCGCTATCGACGACTTCGGCACCGGTTACTCGTCACTGGCCTACTTGCGCCATTTCGAGCTGGATACCCTGAAGATCGACCGACTGTTTATCGCCAATATGCTCGACTCGCCGCGCGATGCCGCCGTGGTCAGCACCATTATCGACCTGGGCCGCCACCTCGACCTGGAAGTGATCGCCGAAGGGGTGGAAACCGAGGCCCAGCGCGACTGGCTGGTGCAGCACAACTGCGCCATCATGCAGGGCTTTCTGGTCGCGCCGGGCTTGAGTGCCGAGCAGGCCCAGGATTTTCCCGCGCAACTGGATTGGCACAACCTGCCGTCGTACCCGAGTCCCCCTGATGAATAGCCCGGCGGCAGGCTCGGTTGTGGGGCGAGCTTGTGCCCGTAGCCCGGATGCAATCCGGGGCGGTGGCATCCCGGATTGCGCCCAGGCTTATCCGGGCTACAACCTGCGTGATAGCGCGGTCTCTATTTCGGGCCAAAACGCTGCTTGAGTGCTTCCAGCTCCGCGTCCTTGTCCAGCCACAGCTGGTTGACCCACTGCTGGAAGTGCAGGCGATAGCTTTCGTCCTGATCGTAATTGCCGCCGATAAACTCCGCGGGAATCGGCAGCTTCTGCAGGCGTACCACCACCTTGTCGATACGCCCGCAGAGCAGGTCCCAGAAGCCCGGGTTGCCTTGCGGGTAGTGGATGGTGACGTTAACGATGCTGTGCAGCTGTTCGCCCATGGCGTCGAGGACGAAAGCGATGCCGCCGGCCTTGGGCTTGAGCAGGTGCTTGAACGGTGACTGTTGCTCGGCGTGCTTGGCGGGCGACAGGCGGGTGCCTTCGAGGAAGTTGAACACCGAGACCGGGTTGGTTTTGTAGCGTGCGCAAGCCTTGCGCGTGGTGGCCAGGTCCTCGCCGCGCTTTTCCGGGTGCTTGGCCAGGTATTCCTTGCTGAAGCGCTTCATAAACGGGAATTCCAGAGCCCACCAGCACAGGCCGATTACCGGCACCCAGATCAGCTCCTGCTTGAGGAAGAACTTGAGCAGCGGCATGCGTCGATTGAGCTGGTATTGCAGCACCAGAATATCCACCCAGCTCTGGTGGTTGCTGGTCACCAGGTAGGAGTGCTGCTTGTCGAAGCTCTCAAGCCCGGCGACGTCCCACTCGATCCGGCCTACCAGGTTCATCCAGAACTTGTTGCTGGAGATCCAGAACTCGGCAATCGCGTGCATCAGGAAGCGGCACAGGCGCTGCACTGCCGGGATCGGCAGCAGCAGTTTGAGCAGGGCCATGATAAACAGCGGCCAGCAGCAGATCAGGGTGTTGATGGCCAGCAGCAGGCCGGCGAGCAGGCCGCGCAGGGGGGCAGGGAGAACATGCAACATGGGGGCAGGTGCCTCCGAAAATGGGCGCAGGCTGCGTATCAGGCGTTTGCGCAGCCCGGGTATGCCCGGCTTATCTATGCCCGTGGTTTTCCACCACGGATCGGTCGGCGCACAGGTTAACGTCTGTGCACCGAACTGCAAGACTTTCGAAAGGCTGAAGATCGCCGCCGATCGCTGCCTGTTCCCGTCATTCGACGGTTCAGGCGGGGAAGTCCCCGTGCCAGAGCCCTACTGTGGCAGGTTGGCGGCCTGGATCGCGGTCAAGGCGATGGTGTAGACGATGTCATCGACCAGAGCGCCACGGGACAGATCGTTGACCGGTTTGCGCAGCCCTTGCAGCATGGGGCCGACGCTGACGCAGTCGGCGCTGCGTTGCACCGCCTTGTAGGTGGTGTTGCCGGTGTTCAGGTCGGGGAAGACAAATACCGTGGCGCGTCCGGCCACCTGGCTGCCCGGTGCCTTTTGCCGGCCGACGCTTTCGATGGCGGCGGCGTCGTACTGCAGCGGGCCATCGAGCAGCAGTTCGGGGGCCTGTTGCCTGGCCAGGCGGGTGGCCTCGCGAACTTTCTCCACTTCTTCGCCGGTGCCCGAGTCGCCAGTGGAGTAGCTGAGCATCGCCACCCGCGGCGGGATGCCGAAAGCGCTCGCCGAGGCGGCGCTCTGCAGGGCGATTTCCGCCAGCTCCACAGCCGTTGGGTCGGGGTTGACCGCGCAATCGCCGTACACCACCACCTGGTCCGGCAGCAGCATAAAGAACACCGAGGACACCAGCTTGTAACCCGGTGCGGTCTTGATCAGCTGCAGGGCAGGACGGATGGTGTTGGCGGTGGTGTGGATGGCACCCGAAACCAGGCCGTCTACCTCGTCCAGGGCCAGCATCATGGTGCCCAGCACCACGGTGTCTTCCAGCTGGGCGGCGGCCATCGGGGCGTTCAGGCCTTTGCCCTTGCGCAGCTCGACCATGGGCCCGACATAGCGCTCACGGATCAGGTCAGGGTCGAGAATCTCCAGGCCCTCGGGCAGCTCGATACCCTGCGCCCTGGCCACTGCGTAAACCTCATCCGGTTTGGCCAGCAGCACGCACCGGGCGATGCCGCGGGCCTGGCAGATGGCCGCGGCCTTGACGGTGCGCGGCTCGCTGCCTTCGGGCAGGACGATGCGTTTGTTTGTCGCCTTGGCCCGTTGCACCAGCTGGTAGCGAAACGCCGGCGGCGACATGCGCAACTCGCGCGGGGTGCCGCAGCGGGTGAACAGCCATTCGTGGTCGATATGGCTGGCGACGAAGTTGGCTACCGTCTCGGCGCGCTCCTTGTCGTCCACCGGAATCTCCTTGTTCAGGAGGTTGAGGCTGGTGGCGGTGTCGTAGGAACCGGTGCTGACGGTCATCACCGGCAAACCGCTCTGCAGCGCGCCGCGGCACAGCTCCATGATCCGCGGGTCGGGGGCGAAGTCGCTGCACAGCAGCAGACCGGCCAGGGGCATGCCGTTCATGGCCGCCAGGCTGGCGGCGAGAATGATGTCGTCGCGATCGCCTGGCGTCACCACCAGGGTGCCGGGCTTGAGCAGTTGCACGGTGTTGGCCACGGCGCGGGCGCAGAGCACGATCTTGAGCATGCGGCGCTGTTCGTAGTCGCCGGCATTGAGTACCCGCGCGCCGAGCAGGTCGGCGATGTCGCGGGTGCGTGGGGCATTCAGTTCGTCCTGCCAGGGAATGCAGCCGAGCAGGCGGAAGTCCTCGCTCTTGAGCAGCGGCGAAAGTTCCTTCAGGCGGTTGGCGTAGGCCTCCAGACCATCTTCGCTGCGCACCTTGTTGAGGATCAGGCCGAGCACCTTGGGGTCCTTCGGCCCACCAAACAGCTGGGCCTGAATTTCCACCCGGTCGCTCAGCTCGCCGAGGCTTTCCTGTTCCGGTGCCGAGACCAGGATCACCTCGGCATCCAGGCTCTTGGCCAGGTGGAAGTTGACCCGCGCCGCGTAGCTGGCCTGGCGCGTCGGCACCATGCCCTCGACTATCACCACGTCCTTGCCGGCGGCGGCCTGGTGGTAAAGGCTGATGATTTCTTCGAGCAGC
Organism: Pseudomonas sp.; assembly: GCF_035512415.1. Taxonomy (GTDB): domain Bacteria; phylum Pseudomonadota; class Gammaproteobacteria; order Pseudomonadales; family Pseudomonadaceae; genus Aquipseudomonas. The sequence goes on from NZ_DATKDZ010000012.1 coordinate 56,182, forward strand.
TCATCCAGCTGGCCGTCACCGAGCATGCGCTCGACATGGGTCAGAGCCAGGGGCTTGGGCGAGTGCAGGCCGTGGGTGCGGGCGATCAGCTCGCTGGAGCGCTCCGGGCCGAGGTCGCCCTGGTGGGGCTGGGCAATGGGCTTGAAGAAGCCGACCTTGAGGCCGGAGCGCTCCAGGGCACCGACCAGGCCCAGGCTGATCGAGGTAAGGCCGACACCGAAACCGGTGGGGGCGATAAAGAAGGTGTGCATGGATCTTCCTTTATGTCGTAGGAGCGGGGGGACGCCTAGTTCCATGCCCGCGAAATGTTGTTGGCCTCTGTCGCGGGCATGGCCCGCTCCTACAGCTCAGGCTTCAAGCAGTTCCAGGGTATCGAGGGCAATCTGGCGTTCTTCGTTGGTCGGCACCACCAGCACCCGCGGATGGCCATGGGCGTGGATCGCCCCGGTGACGCCGCGCACGGTGCTGGCGTTGGCCTGCTCGTCGAGGATCAGGCCCAATAGTTTCAGGTGTGCGACGGTCTTGCTGCGGATCAGCGGTGAGTTCTCGCCGATGCCGCCGGTGAAAATCATCCCGTCGAGTTGCGGCAGGGCGCAGCTCATGGCCGCCAGGGACTTGGCCAGGCGGTAGCAGAACACCTCGATGGCCAGGGTCGCGCCGGCATGGCCCTGTTCGCGGGCCTGCTCCAGGCTGCGCATATCGTTGGACAAGCCGGACAGGCCAAGCAGGCCGCTGTCCTTGTTCAGCAAGGTGTCGATCTGCTCCAGGCTCCAGCCCAGGGTGCGCGCCAGATGGCTGTGCAGGTTGGGGTCGACATCGCCGCTGCGGGTGCCCATCACCAAGCCCTCCAGCGGGGTCAGGCCCATGCTGGTGTCGCGGCTCTGACCATCGACGATGGCGCAGGTCGAGCAGCCGTTGCCCAGGTGGGCCACCAGCCAGCTGCTGTTGCCGATGGGCAGGTCGGCCAGTTCGGCGGCGCGCTGGCTGACATAGCGGTGGCTGGTGCCATGGAAGCCGTAACGGCGCACGCCGTGCTCGCGGTACAGGTACTCCGGCAGGGCGTAGCGGTAGGCGTGTTCGGGCAGGGTCTGGTGGAAGGCGGTATCGAACACCGCCACCTGGGTCAGGTTGGGAAACAGTTTGATCCCCGCTTCGATGCCCAGCAGGTTGGCCGGGTTATGCAGTGGGGCCAGCGGCGCGGTGGCGCGAATGGCACTCAGGCTCAGGGCGTCCAGGCGGCAGGCAGCGGTGAAATGTTCGCCACCATGCACCACCCGGTGGCCGATGCCGTGCAACTGGCCGTCCGCGGCGCTCTGCACTAGCGGCAGGACCTGGGCCAGGGCGACGCGATGATCGGCATTGGGCAGGATCCGGCTGTCCTTTTCCCCGCCACGCTGCCAATGCAGCTGCGCATCCGGGCCGCCGAGGCGTTCGGCGAGGCCGCTGATGACAAAGTCGCTGTGGGCTTCGTTGACCAAGGCAAACTTGATCGATGAACTGCCGCAGTTGATCACCAGAATATTGCGGGCCGGCATTTACGGTTCCTTGTTCGAGGGGCTGTGCGTGGGGTCGGTACCGGTTTCGGCACCCTGATGTTCGGCGGTGCGCCAGCCGCAATTAAAGCGCTCGCCGATCCGCGCCTGGCGCTGTTCGGCGTCCAGGACCCAGGCGCGATTCTGCCAGGGCGGCTGATGGCGCAGGTGCTGAGTATGGCCGCAGGACAAGATTGCCAGCCAATGGCCGTGCTCGTCCTGACGGAAATCAAGCAGACGCACTGGGCCGTCCGTCTGCGCGCGGTTCGCTTTCGCGCTTGCCCTTGGGTAAACTTGCCCGCTCTTTATTTCCAAGCAAAAGGTCCTGCCCCATGCTGATCGCCGCCAATAAGGCCGTCTCCATCGACTATACCCTGACTAACGATGCCGGTGAGGTGATCGATAGTTCCGAAGGCGGCGCGCCGCTGGCTTATCTGCACGGTGCCGGCAACATCATCGGCGGCCTGGAAAAAGCCCTGCTGGGCAAGCAGGTTGGCGACGAGCTGGACGTTTCCGTCGAGCCTGAAGATGCCTACGGCGAATACAGCGCCGAGCTGGTAGCCACCCTTAACCGTTCGATGTTCGAAGGCGTCGACGAGCTGGAAGTCGGCATGCAGTTCCACGCCTCCGGCCCGGACGGCGGCATGCAGATCGTCACCATCCGTGAGCTGGAAGGCGACGACGTGATCGTCGACGGCAACCACCCCCTGGCTGGCCAGCGTCTGAACTTCAAAGTCAAGGTCATCAGCGTGCGCGATGCCAGCGAAGAAGAAGTTGCCCATGGGCATATTCACGGCGAAGGCGGTCATCACCACTAAGAACCCGTCTCGGATCTGCTGCGCGTCGGCCCTGCTGCGTTAAAAACAGGCTCGGCAAGCCGCTGGCGGCTAACGCGCTTTAGTGCGGCCCGAAGGGCGAGCGAAGCGAGTAATGCTCATGTACAAAAGTACACTCGTGTGCGAGCCCAGTCCGCTTCCTCGCCTGCCTTGACCAGCCGGAGGCTGTTACTACGTAGCGCCTTGCATGACTCTAGCTCGGGAGATCCGAAACAGATTCTAAGGTTTAGCCTTATGTCATAGCCGCGAGTCGACTTATGGTCGTATCAAGCGCTGGCTCGACTGCTAAGCTGCAACAGAAGAAAGGCGCCTTCAGATAGGCGCCTTTTTTGTCCGCTACGCGCGATTTCAGTGTTATCGAGGAGTTAGCCATGAGTGCCTTTCACGACCTCAACCTGCGTGCACTGGATGGTCAAGAGTTGCCGCTGGCCCCCTACAAGGGGCAGGTGGTGCTGGTAGTCAATGTCGCCTCCAAGTGCGGCCTGACGCCGCAATATGCTGGCCTGGAAAGGCTCTATCAGCAGTACAAAGCCCAGGGGTTCAGCGTGTTGGGCCTGCCGTGCAACCAGTTTGCCGGGCAGGAGCCGGACAGCGAGGAGGCCATTCGCGAGTTCTGCAGCCTCAACTACGGCGTGAGCTTCCCTCTGGGCAGCAAGCTTGAGGTCAACGGCCCCGAGCGTCATCCGCTGTACCGTCTGCTGGCGGGCGAAGGGGCCGAGTTCCCAGGCGATATCACCTGGAATTTCGAGAAATTCCTGGTCGGCCACGACGGCCGCGTGCTGGCGCGCTTCTCCCCACGTACCACGCCGGATGATCCGGCGCTGATCCTGGCAATCGAAAAAGCCCTGGCCTGACCGGCCATTTGCGCCAAGGCTGCGCACTCGCGGTGCACACCGCTTGTTCGCCGTCTGCCTTTGTAGGGGCCCCGCACCAAGAGCCTGCCGTCTGGGCTGGCGCACACGGCGCAGCCTACCTTGGGCCAAGGTGGGTTTTTACAGTACCCCGGCCTTTTTCCAGGCCAGATAGCTGCTCACCAGTTGTGGGCCCAGCTCGCTGGGACGGGCATCCAGCACCGGTATCTTGTGGGCGCTCAGGCGTTCATGCAAGCCGGCGCGGGCGTTGAGGTAGTCCAGGGTGCCGCAGTAGTCCAGAGCAGCAGAAAAATCCTCCACCGGTCGCTGCCGCAGGCTGTCGAGCACTTCTTCGCGCAGGCTGGCGACCAGTACCCGGTGCTGACGGCTGAGGCGCTTGACCGCGCCGAGCAGCGCCTGGTCGTCCTCATCGCGCAGGTTGGTTACCAGCACCACGAGGGCGCGGCGGCGCTGGCGGCTGAGCAGGTTGTCCACGGCAGCCGCGAAGTCCGCCGGCTGCTGGGTGCAGTGCAGGTCGTACAGGGCGTTGAGCAGCACATTGAGCTGGGCCTGGCCCTTGACCGGGGCCAGGAAGCGGTTGTGTTCGCCGGCAAAGGTCGCCAGGCCCACTGCATCGCCCTGGCGCAGGGCCACATAGCTGAGCAGCAGGCAGGCATTGAGGGCGTGGTCGAAGTGCGACAGCTCGCCGTCCTGGCTGCGCATGCGCCGCCCGCAGTCGAGCAGGAAGATGATTTGCTGGTCGCGCTCGTCCTGGTATTCGCGGGCAATCGGCGTGCGCTTGCGCGCGGTGGCTTTCCAGTCGATCTGGCGCAGGGTGTCGCCGTCACGAAATTCGCGCAGCTGATGAAACTCCAGACCCAGGCCGCGACGCGGCTGCTGGCGCACCCCGAGCTGGCTGATCCAGTCGTCCACCGCCATCAGTTGCGCCCCATACAGGCGGGCGAAATCCGGGTAGACGCGGGTTTCGCCGCTGACCGGCAGGTAACGCCGGGCACGCCACAGGCCCATGGGGCTCGGCAGGCTGACTTCACACTGGGGGAAGTGGAAATGCCCGCGTTGCAGCGGCCGCACCCGGTAGCTGGTGCGGGTCATTTCCCCCGGATGCAGGTCGACCCTAAGCGGCAGGTGCTCGAAGGCCATCTCCCCGGGCAGGTGGTCGAACACCTGCACATGCAGAGCGTTGGCATAGTCGTGGTGCAGGCACAGTTGTACTTCGCTCCAGCGGCCCAGGGGCAGGTTGCCGGGCAGCTGGCGTTCGAGGCGTGGCGAGGGCAGCAGGCGCAAACGCAGGGCGTCGACCAGGGCCAGGCCGAGCAACGCCAGCAGCAGGCCCCAGCCCAGTGTGGCGAAGCTGGCCGGTAGTGCCACGGCCAGGGCGTTGCACACCCCGAGGACGATGCCCAGGACGAGCAGGCCGGCCAGCAGGGCCAGCAGTAGCGGCGATGGTTTTATCCCAGCCAGTTTCATAGGCGCGGTGCCGGTACCTGATCGAGTAGTTGTTGCAACACCTGATCCACCGCCAGGCCTTCGATATCCAGTTCCGGCGACAGTCGCACGCGATGGCGCAGCACGGCCAGGGCGCAGCCCTTGATGTCATCGGGGAGCACAAAGTCGCCGCCGCGCAGCAGGGCGCGGGCACGGCCGCAACGCACCAGGGCGATCGAGGCGCGTGGCCCGGCTCCGATGCTCAGGCCCGGCCAGCTACGGGTGGCGCGGGCGATGCGCACGGCGTAGTCGAGCACCTGCTCGTCGATTGGCAGGTCGCTGGCGATCTTCTGCAGGGCCTGTACGTCGCGGGCCTGCAGGAGGGTGCGCAGCGGGGTGACTTCAAGCATGTCGGCTTTGCTCGAACGGGCCACCTGGCGAACCATGTTCAGCTCTTCGCTCTGCTCGGGATAGTCCATGCGCAGCTTGAGCATAAAGCGGTCCAGCTCGGCTTCGGGCAGCGGGTAGGTACCTTCCTGCTCAATCGGGTTCTGCGTGGCCAGCACCATAAAGGGCAGCGGCACGCCGAGGGCGCGGCCTTCCAGGGTGACCTGGCGCTCCTGCATGACTTCCAGCAGGGCGGCCTGTGTCTTGGCCGGCGCGCGGTTGATCTCGTCGGCCAGCAGCAGGTTGGTGAAGACGGGCCCTGGTGCGCGTGGAACCCTGGTGCGCGTGGAACTCGTTGCGTCTTCTGTTGAGGATCTCCGAGCCCAGGATGTCGGACCAGGTCGATCGTGAACTGGATGCGGGCGAAGGCGTGCATCGAGGGCGGACCGCGGTCATGCGCGAAGCCGGTCCGGCGCCAGCCAGTCGGCGCCCGTCACTCCACCGGCACGACGACGGTCCGCGCCTTGCGCTTCACCCACAGCTGCACCACCGGCCAC